>NZ_CP121650.1:7798616-9242232 GCF_029714405.1 Bradyrhizobium sp. CB82
GGAGGGCGGGAGACGGTGCACTAGCGCCATCAGCGTGGTCGGATCGGCGGGCGCGCCATAGGGAATCCCCATGCACAGCTGGATCAATGGCGGATCCTCGATCAACCCCTCCCTGATCAAATCGTGCACCATCACGAGATCACCGGTATCGAACACCTCGAGCTCGGGATGCACACCGAGCTCTTGCAGGCGTGCTGCCATCGCGCGCACCGTCGCGGGCGTGTTGACCGAGATCAACTCGCTGCTGCTGCCATAGTTCAAGGTCCCGCAATCTAACGTGCAGATTTCGGGGCGCAGCTCTTCGACATGCAGCAGCCGCTCAAGCACGCCCGCCATGTCCGTCCCCGCCGCCAGCGGCAGTGGAGATTCCGCCCCGCCCAGTACTAGAGCGCAGCCCATTCCCGTGGTCAGGTTGATTACCGGATTCACATCCGACTTCCGAATGCGCTGCACCACTTCCCGATAGAGCGCCGGATCCCGCGAACCCCGCCCCGTCTCAGGATCACGCACGTGGATGTGCAGCACCGCCGCCCCTGCCCGCGCCGCCTCGATCGCTGAGTCGGCGATCTGCTCCGGGGTTACTGGCACATTCGTATATTTCGGTCTATTTCCACCGCCCGTAAGGGCACACGTGATAAACACTTCGGAAATCATCCACTTCTCCTTTCGCTGAAAGCTTGACCTGTCCGAAGCCAACCAGACGGGTTCATGTCATGATGTCGATTTTGGAGCGTCAGCGCATTGGCCAGGATCAGTCGACCACGTCTCATCGGAACTCCTGACCAAAGGCCCGTGGCGAACACCTTGGCCAGGCAGGCCTTAATTCCAGCAATCCGCGTGCCACTCGGGGAATCCTATGCGGAGCTGCCTCAGGAGACGTGCAACTAACAGCCCGCTCTTGGAATGACGCTGCGGGCTGTCGGAGTTCCGTCCTTGCCGTAGTAAACCGAACACGGAGTGCACGCTATCGGATCGCCCTATCCGCGCTTGAACGCTGCTTGATGATGATGCCCCTCGGCATCATGACATTCTGGCTGGTGGTGCGTTGATGCAGCGGCTCAAGCTGTGTTCTTTTTTAAGTGGCGCGCTTCTCATCAAAATGCGGTCGCGAGGCGGATTAAGCAGTTGAGGCGCCGCACCGCAAGAGCGCGTAGAGCCTTAGCCCATCTGACTGAATAGTTGGGAATTCCCAATCAAGGTCTGTGAGTGCTTCAAACTGCTCGCCGGGGCCGGAGCCCGGCGAGCATGGAGGAACCGCTGTCTATGAATCTTCGAACGTTTGATCTTGCCCTCAAGTCTCCAATCCTGAGCTCGGCCGCCATTCGGGCTCGCTTTGCTGAGTTCGGAATCATTGTCGGACAAGGCCGGCAACGGGTGGATGGTCTGGTGGACTTGTTGGATGACGAGGGGCTGACGCTACCGGCCCATGCCCGCATCGCACTAGCCGTTCTTGTGATCCAACTGAAGGAATTGGACCGGCACGTCGAGGCCATCGAGCGCGAGCTGGCTCAGATCCAGCGAGTAAATCCGATGGCGAAGTTGCTGTCCTTGATTACCGGCATCGGTCCCATAACCGCCGCGGCTCTCGCCGCAACCGCGCCCGACGCGACCATGTTCGGCTCCGGGCGAGAGTTCGCCGCTGGGCTGGGCCTGACGCCTAAGCAGAATTCCACCGACGGGAAGGACCGGCTCGGCCGCATAACCAAACAGGGCGATTCCTATCTCAGGCACTTGCTTGTCATCGGAGCCCGCAACGTCGTTCGGTACCCAAAGGCACGCTCCCGGGTTGGAAGCGGTTGGATCGAAGCCCTGCTTGAACGGCGTCGGCCCATGGTCGTCGCCATCGCCGTTGAGTGGACGCATATTGAGCCGCGACACCAACCGAGCGTTCACCCTTCTTCGGCATCGCCGTGTCGTCAATAACCAGCACCGCGTCCTTGCCGCCGACAAGCCGGTCGGCCTGATTGAGCAATTCCGATTCCAGCGGTGCCGCGTCCCAGACACCATCGGCGATGAAATGGTGCAGCTGATCATAGTTGCCCGTTGCCAGGCGTATCGCCATCGGCTGAACGCTTTTGCGGTCGCCAGGACCGATCAATCCCGCAACGTATAGGGGGCACATCCGCTGCCGGGACTTATGACCCAACCGATCCAAGAATGGCTTCAGCCAGCGTTCGAGTTCGTCTTCCCAATCCGCCATGGTCAGCCCTCCAAGAGCCGACCACCCATGAATCATTGAAAAATCGATTCGAGAATCCCAATAAATCAGCGGAATCTAATAATCTGCCAAAGTAGTGCTAGCCTAAGAGCCGTGATCCATCCATGACGCGGAAGTCTGCGTAAAGTGGACATGATATGGACCGGCGAGCGAGCCACGTTTAATCTGGGGAATGACGTAGTTACGATGATATGGAGATCGAGCCCTTGAACGTGCGCATCAATCTCTTCTAAACACTTCAAGAACTCGATTGCCTTGGGGGCGCTTGAAGCATTTGCCGATAACGAGCCCGAGGCGACATCGAGCGCGGCAAAGAGCGAGGTCGTACCATGCCGCACATCGCTGTACGTACGGCGCTCCGGCCCGCCGGGCGTCATGGCAAGACCGGCCGCTCGCGATCGAGCGCCTGAATCCTACTTTTCTCATCGATGCTGAGGACAAGAGCTCGGTTCGGTGAGGATAGGCAAAGCATATCGCGCCGCTTGAACGAATAGCGGGTGCTCTACGACCCATCTGATGAGGTGTGAACTGCTCCCTGTTTTGACCGGACACCGGCGTTAGGCGGAGGAGCTAGGCCTAGTCCTAGGCATACGCCTATGTCCGAGACGTTTTCAAAGGTGGAAGTCATCACCGGCGTTGCCCGCCGGCGACGGTTTACGACGGAGCAGAAGCTCCTGGTCGTTAACGAGACGCTGCAACCGGGCATGTCGATCAGCTATGTTGCCCGTCCATGGGCTCTCCCCGAGCCTGGTCTTCCGATGGAGGCGGCTGATGAGCGAAGGGGGCAAGGAAGCAGTGCGGGCGGATGAGGATGTGGTCGCCGCATCGGAGGTCCGGCGGCTGGAGGAACGGGTTCGGGACCTCGAACGCATGCTCGGCCGCAAGACCCTGGAGGTCGAGATCCTCAAGGAGGCTCTTGACCTTGCGCGGGTAAAAAAACCGACCTTGCTGTCGCGATCGCAAGCGCCGGAGGATACCCCGTGAAGCGGATCGCAGAGACCCTCGGGGTGGCCCGCTCCAACCTGGTTGAGCGAGTTGACGGCAAGCGTCCGAAGCGCGGTCCCCAGATCCGCGCCGGGGATGTGGAGCTCACGTCTGATATCCGGCGCCTGGTGGACGCCCGGCCGAGCTATGGATACCGGCGGATCGCCGCGCTCCTCAAGCGCGCGCGGCGACCCGCCGGCCACGATCCCGTCAACGCCAAGCGCGTCTACCGGCTGATGAAGAAGGGCGGCTTGTTGCTGGCTCAGGGCGCCGCATCCCGCGGGCCCATGATGGAACGATCATGACGAGCCATTCCAACGAGCGTTGGTGTTCGGACGCGCTGGAGTTCACCTGCTGGAATGGCGAAATCGTGCGGGTTGCCTTTGCCCTGGACAGCCATGACCGCGAGGTCATCAGCTGGGTGGCCACAACGGCCGGGATCTCCGGCGAGATGATCCGGAACATGATGGTCCACTGTGTCGAGCAGCGGTTCGGCGACATGCGCGCTCCACGCAAGGTGCAATGGCTGAGCGACAATGGCTCCATCTTCGCTGCCTATCGCACCCTTGAGATCGCCGCGGCCCTGAACCTCGAACCTTGCTTCACGCCGGTCGAAAGCCGCGAGAGCAACGGCATGGTCGAGGCGTTCGTGAAGACCTTCAAGCGCGACCATGTTCGTGTCAACCCGATCCCCGATGCGCGCACCGCGCTGCTGCGGATCGACCACTGGATGGAGGATTACAACTCAGAACACCCGCATTCCCGGCTGGGCTACCGCTCGCCGCGGGAGTACATTGCATCACTCAAACCAGCCGAGTGTCCGGTCTAACGGGGTCAACTCCAGGTGTCGGAGCCTTGCTGGTGTCGCCGCTAAACAAAGGGGGCAGATTTGACGCTTTTAAGTGTTTTAACATCAGCTCGATAGACTGACTTTTGGACTTAATAGAGAACCCCCTATATTTTACGGCGCAGCTTTGCTCGTCAGTCTAAGCAGGCCTTCTTTGTTGTTGCGAGCTTCCTTCGGGAAGTACATTTGTACCGATGATTCCCTCCCTCGCTAATTGCGCCATCGCTGCGTCAGACAAGCCAAGAAGTCCCGATAAAACCTCTATGTTGTGCTGTCCCAACGTCGGCGCTGCAGCGCGGATAGGATAGGGCTCAGAACCTTCGCGAATCGGCAATGATAGCTGCGGATGCCGGCCTATGAAAGCGCGTTCGACTTCCTGCAGAAACGCACGCGACTGGAGATGTCGATCCTCGAGCAGATCAATTGGCAGACGGGCTACGCCGGCGGCAACGCCTGCGGCTTGTAACTCATACATGGCCAGATCGGCGTCCCGAGTGAGTGTCCATGCTTCAATGCCTCTCTCGAGAACATCTTCGATGCTCCGACGAATTTCCTCGGATTTGAGCGACGGGTCCGCGGCCCAGTCAGGGCGGCCAATTACGTGGGCAAGCCTGTGCCACATGTTTTCGTTCGTCGCGGCTACCATGATCCAATTGTCTTCACCGGCGCATCGGAAGCAGCCATGCGGCACGAATTGCGGATGCCGATTGCCAAGCCTTCTCAGCGACGTGCTGTCGAGTGAATGAGCGGTGATCCACGGCGCCGCAAATGGCATCATGCATTCGATCTGGGCAAGATCGATGAACTGTCCCTGCCCTGTGTTGCGGGCGTGGATCAGGGCGACCAGAACTGCAGCGCAGCCGTTTAACCCACCGACGGCATCCCCAAACGCAATGTGGCTCATCACTGGTGGGCCGTCGGCATTTCCGATCACGCTTGGTAATCCTGAACCCTGCTCGAGAGTCGAGCCGTAGGCCCGGCAATCGCGATTGACGCTATTTGCGCCAAACGCTGACATTGACATCATGACTAGCCGCGGGTTAAGCGTTTTTAGTACGTCATAACCAAGTCCGAACTTCGGAAGCACATCGACCGAATAATTGTCGACGACAATATCAGCTCTCGCCACAAGCCGTTTGGCGAGAGCAAGGCCCTGCTGCCGCGTGAGGTCGAGCGTGATTCCGCGCTTGTTGCGGTTCATAGTACAGAACCGCACTAGCTTTTCGTACATCTGCGCATCGATATAGGCCCGCCCTCGATCAACGCCGCGCCACCAGTCTGGATATTGGATAGCCTCAACCTTGATGACGTCCGCTCCGAGATCAGCCAGCGTGCGCGTACACAACGGACCTGCCCAACCCATCGAGAAGTCGATGACCCGAATTCCCTGCAATGGCGGCCGGGTCGTGTCGATACGGCTGGGTGATGGCAACCCAGTGCCGGCCAGATCTCTTGGCATATTCTGCGCGCTCTGCCGCTCGCCGAGGGCGGGAACCTTTCCGCCCCGACGCGGCGGCGTCAATGTCAACCGTTGCGCCGAACCGACCGCTAAGCCCTCCTCTTCGCCAAGCCAGACAGGCACAATCGCCCCTCGCACTTTCTTCTCCATGTCCTGGAGCAAATCGGATATTTCCGGGACTGGCACGATCGGTATCCTTCGTTTTCGCCCATCTGCGAACCATTCCTGGGCAGTCCGCGACTTCAACCTCGGCGTAAACGCTTGTTCAATCTGTTCCAGGTTTTTCAGACGATCTTCGCCGAGGACCAAAGCGGACTGATCACGCAATTCCGATAGGCCGAGCATGTCACAGAATGCCCGCCATTGTGCCGGTGTTGCCACCGTAACGCCGAGCCAACCCTTTCTGGTTTCGTAAATGCCAACCGGAGAGCCTGGCCAAAAACGGTTAATGCCGATCCGACGCATCACGTCACCGTGCGCAAACGCCTCTGACATGAGATACTCACTGAGAGAAAGGCTGGATTCGAAAATACTGAGCGACCACGACCGTCCCCCTCCGCCTTGCGCCTGCGCAACCACCGAGGAAGCCGCGGCAATGAATCCCCACAGGCCGGCAAGGATGCCCGTTTGGAAATCCGGTGCGTGCATCGGCGGGCCCTCGACGGGGCCAACCAAGCTGATAAGGCCGGCAAGCGCGCGAACGGTTGAATCCGTTGCGGCAAATCCAGAATAGGGCCCCTTCGGGCCGAACCAGCTCCCTTGAAGGCAAATCAACCCAGGACGGAGCTGCCGGATCGCGGCCAAATCAATGAACGGGCAGTCTGCGGGATCGACGTCGCGACCATCGATCAGAATGTCACAGTCCTCGATTAACGCTGTCAGTCGTCTGCTTGCCTGTCGTGCGATGGGATCGATTACGATGCTTGACTTGTTGAAGTTCAGAAAAGCGAACCAGGCGCTCTGCGCGCTCGGCGTGAGTGGCAGGCTTCTTCTAAGTGGATCCCCTTTTGGCGGCTCGATCTTCAGAACATCGGCACCAAAATCTGCGAACAGTCGCGCACAATAACTGGTTGATGCCGAGCTACCGATTTCGACCACCCGCAGATGCGACAACACTCCCATCAAGGCCTCCATTTTGATAGTCTGAATTATGGTCTATTGCGCGATGCGGGGCACGGCACACTGCCTGCTTGCAATCGGCCATAAGCTGGAGGCGCCAGAACCGAACGCAGAGTCTTTTCCAACGCTGTCTTCTGGGCGAACTCGCCGACCTGTAGATGCGACAAGATATGGAGGTGCCGTCGGCGCACGCTCTGCAACTTTGTTGCTGCAACGCCCTCCGTCGGCGCCGGCAACCAGGCGGTAGCTAATGCTCCAGCCTCTGGCCTCCGAATTGGGCCATGCCGCGCCTGAAGAAAGAACGAAAGCCCGCATCGTGAGACGTGCAACGATTTCTCCACGTTATTGCTCATTGTACCGGCTGAGCCGCATCATCGCTCAGATCGTCAGCCGATCCTACGCCATTAGCAAGTGATCGAGGCACTACCTACTCTGGTGAGGAGATTTAGTATAGTTGAGAGCTGAGAAAGACTATTGGACGGTATTGGCATTCAACTGCGGCATTGAGCGATGGCCGAGTCAGTTCGCCTCGGTCTCTCGATCGGCGTGCGGTGTGGGTGAGGCCGGCTTGTAATCGGTAACGATCACGCGATCGTCGACCTACAGTTGTGCGCAGAGAAGGTCCGCCCGCACGATGACAGGCCGATGCCCTTCGTACGATGATCACCACGTCTCGGCGGCGCAACCGATCTAGAGGGGTCCTTCTCGCAAGCCGGGCGCGGACGGTGGCGCATCGAGAAGTAATGATGCGTCGATCGTCATCGCGCGCCGGGCCGGTCTGGTTCGTCGGCAGATGTGGCTCAATCTGAGCCCACTGCTTGTCGTTGAGCCAGAACAGTCCTTTGCGCATCGAAGTCCCCCGATCATCAGCGGTATCATTCACATGCTTCAGTGCGGCGCACGCTGGCGCGACTGCCCGCCCGATTATGGTATCCCTTTCGATTCACTTAGATTAGATTAGGGTCTGTACCTAATTAGCGAACTCTGATTCCCTCGCGCCGAGTTGATTCGATGCGCCTGCAGGGGCGGAGGCCGGCAGGGATGTCGAAGGCTCTTTTCGCTGGACGCGTTCGGGTTCTGACCGCGGTTTTGGCGGGCGCAGCACACCGAGAGGCGGACGAACTGTATGGGGTGCGGGCGGCGAGTGTAAGCCGGCTGCGGACGCGCGAACGCTAGCGGGGGCGACGCGCATCGAGAAGCCCTTCGTGGAGATCGGCGGTCCAGTTGCATTGAGGCGCACACGGAGAAGAGGCTTGCGATGCACGGTCATTGGAAGGGCACAACCTTCGTCGCGCGAATCATCTCGGCCGGCATTATCGCCCCTGGGTCCGCGATCAAATTCAATAAGGCGTGTACCTGTCACTACGCAAAGGATGACCAGATGACATCAGATTGCAAAAGGCGTCTACCAACCGGTGCGCAGCTGTCGGCGTGCGATCCGGCCGGATGCGTGCGTTTCGAGCCGGGAGAGGATGTCGACCGCGGATAGTGCGGAACCGGGGCGAGCCATTCTTGGATCATAAGAACGTAGGGGTCGAGCATCGATGGCCGATGTGGACAGGCTTACGCCTTACATACGGTGCCGATGAATGACGCGGATCGTGGCCGCGAGTAGGAGCAAGCCGCTCGCGACACGCGCGCCCTCCATTCTCACCTGAGGCAATATGGGTGGCAATTTTCTATGTCGCCTGAAGAACTGGCAATCGAACGCCGCTCGACAGCTGATTAGCAGCGCGGAGCTCACACTAGTGGTTTATCACAGTGGTTTTGACTCTTTGGAGGTCGTTGGATAGGCGCGGCGGAGTTTGGCGCGGGCTTTGTCGGTTGTGAACATCCACTTGATGCGTTGTCGGGTTTTATTTCGCGGCCGTTGCCATGCAGCGATCTCGTTTCGGAGCCTTTTGGGGTCGTCGATGCGACGGCCGAGACATTGACGCTGCAGCACGCTGATCTCGCACTCGACCATGTTGAGCCAACTTGCGTGTTTCGGGGTGTAGTGGAATTCGAGGCGGCGCAGGATGCGACGGGCCTCGGCAGGCGCAAATGCTTGATACAGCGCGCCGGCGGTATGAATCGACAGATTGTCCTGAACGACACGGATGCAGGCGGCGTCGGGATAATGGATGTCGACGAGTTCACGCATGCAGTGCGCGTAGTCCACGTCGGCGCGGCGGTCTGTAACCTTGACGTTGCGCCAGCCACGATGCGGGTCGAAGGTAACGAAGAGATTGACGGTGCCGTTGCGGCGGTACTCGTAATCGTAGCGCTCGCGCTGTCCCGGCTCGGCTGGAATCGGCTGACGGACCTCGCCGATGAGCTGGACGGGGGTCTCGTCGAAGCAGACCAGCGGCCGGACGGGATCCGGCGCCTCGGCGTAGAGGTCGAGCACGTCCTCCATGCGGGCGACGTATTCGCCATCGACATGGGGGATGCACCACATGTCCCTGCGCCATGGCTTGAGGTCGTTCTCGGCCAGCCGGCGACGCACGGTCTCGCCCGACAGGCTGTCATGATCGGTGAGCTTGACGATCGTGTCGGCCAGCAGCGTCAGCGTCCAACGTTTGCGGTCGGCGGGCGGCTTGGCGCATGCCGTCGCCACCAGCAGGGCCTCCTCCCTGCCGGTCAGCTTGCGCTCTGCGCCCGGACGCGGCTCCTCGCTCAAGGCCCGCTCCAGATTGCCTTCCACGAAGCGGCGCTTGGTCCGGCCGACGCTGGACAGGCTGACCCGGACGGTTCGGACAATCTCCGCGTCGCAACTACCGGCATCGGCCGCCAGCAAAATCTGCGCCCGCTTGAGCTTGCGGGCGGCATGCTTGCCGCCGCCGCGCATCGCCGTCAGTTCGTCCCGCTCGATTTGGCTCAATTCGACCCGATAACGTACATTCATGCTTCGCCTCCTTGTCGGAGGCCCGGACGAATCCAGCGATGAGTCAAAAATCAGGCACGCGCTTCACGGAGAAGCAGGGGCACTACCTGGCCTTTATCTACACCTACGCGCACATGTTCGGACGCCCACCCGCCGAAACCGACATGCAGCGCCATTTCCGCGTCAGCCCGCCGTCGGTCCACCAGATGATCGTCACCCTCGAACGAAACGGCTTCATTCGCCGTCAGCCCGGTGTTCCCCGGAGCATCGAGATTCTTTTGCCACCCGAAAACTTGCTCATCCTCGAATGGCTCGGCATCAAAACGTCAAAATCACTGTGATGAACTACTAGGTGCCGACGCACGCTCCGTGTCCTGGATTCCAATCGCGACAAGTGTCCTTGCCCAATCACCGCAAGCCGCTGCTCGCTACTGCGCTGCTCGCCCTCGCCAAGCTCTCGGGCAAAGGCTACCAAATCAATCTGCCGTGGTGCGGCCGTTATCCCTGGCATTCCAGCCCGCTCATCGAGGCGGTTCCCTAGTTCGTTTTGTGCCTCGCGCATGCTTGCCAGCAATACTACCGGATCAAGCGTGCAGTAGATCTCTCGCAGCTTGCGCTTCGATGGTGACCATGATCTTGCCAAGGTCGATATGGTGGACCGCCTGAACCGCCAACTGCGGGGCCGGGCGGCCTTCTACAAGTACACGGACTTCACTGCAACCACGTTCCGGCACGTCGATCATGTCGTGTTCTGGAAAATGGCGCACTGGCTGGCGAGAAAGTGTCGGAGCCGCATCAAACCATTGATGCGGAGCTGGTATCGAGCACCAGTCGCTGGGCAGGCCAAGACCTGGTTTGTCCACGGGGTCAGGGAACGAGGCCATCGTGTCGGGAAAGCATTGCACCGATTGGTTTCCATTCCAAAGGGGCAGTTCCGATGGTGAATCCGGAAGCAAATCCCTACATCTTCAGGGAGGAGCCCAGGAAGACCATTACCTCGCGATATCAGGATGTCGCAATGGCTATGGGCCAGACCTGAACGGAGAGCCGTATGCGCTGAAAGGTGCCCGTACGGTTCGGGGAGGAGAAGCGCTTATGCGCTTCTTACTCCATTGACACTTCTATAACAGCAGGCGTCCCCATTCGAGTCTTGACGGCAGCACGCCGGATCAAGCCTAGTTCACCTCGCTGCCACTCCGCATGGCCGCCTAACCCCGGCACAGGCTCCACCTATCGACGCGGAAACTAAGTTCAGACAACCGGGACCAGCTCTGGGATCTCTCGTCCGCTTCGTCATCACAGCCCGTCAGAAAGGCGATGACGCGCCGGCTGCACTCCTTTGAAAGTGAAATTCGTACTCCTTACGATCCGGATCGCATCCACGATGCTGCTGCCGAGAAAAGGCGCCAAGCCGCATACCAAACAATCCTTCGCGATCGCTCGACGGTGCTATGGTTGCGATAAGTGGCCACGCGACTTCGCCCTGCTTGATTTGGTAGCTACCCAAGCGAGGCAGCCTGGTGATTTAGTTCGTTGGAACCAAGGGCCGAACGAGCTGCCCATAAGATTTGTACAGAGACCTGCAGTCCAGCCGCTAAGCCTGACGGCGAGCGGGCGCAGCTGAGCGGTCGGAACACATTAACAATGAAGAATGAAATGCAACAGCCGATCGCTCCCACCGAAGGCGGTCGCCCAAGTGGACTGTTTCGGAACACTGCCCACGCGATCAGCGAGAGCAGGCCATATTTCGATACAGTCCCGATCGCTAGTCTCATGGCCGCCCATGGACGCTCTGCGACCGGATGCGCTGTTGCCTGGGGCAACGGTCTACTTGACGGCTGTCCGCGTGTGATTGATTTTGCGCGATGCTCTTACCTTGGCCTCGACAATCATCCGATGATCGTCGCCGGAGCAATCGAGGCGATCGAGTCGCATCGGTCATTGCATTGGCCCAGCGCCCGGACGCGACTCAATTTCGATCTTCTGGGAGAGCTTGAAGAAGGCCTCTCTGAGATTTTTCGCGCCCGTGTGCTCGCTTTTTCCAGTGGCATGCTCGCCAATCTGGGGGCGATGCCCATCCTTGCTTCGGGTCAATTGACGGGCGGCAGGAGGCCGCTCATCGTGTTCGATCGATCTGCACGCATCTCGCTTGCCTATCACAAGCCGTTGGCGACTGATGAAACCCGGGTGAAAGCGATCTTGCACAACGACCTAGACGCTCTTGAACGCTTGTGCCGCGAAAATCCCGTGGTGGCCTATGTGTGCGATGGTGTTTACTCCATGGGAGGCTATTCACCGATGAAGGAACTGCGTCAGCTCCAGGAACGGTATGGTCTCTTTCTCTATATTGACGATGCTCACGGTATATCGATCTTCGGACGCAAAGGCGAAGGATTTGCTCGCTCTCAGTTTCCTGAAGTGCTCGGTGGCCGAACGATTATAGCAGCCTCTCTCGCCAAGGGATTCGGCGCATCGGGCGGCGTATTGATGCTTGGAGTGGCGGATCACGAGGCGCTGTTTCGACGATATTCCATTCCGTATGCATTTTCTGAGGCGCCAAATCTTGCTGCAGTTGGTGCGGCGCTTGGGTCGTGTAAAATTCACCGCTCGGCAGAACTCGGCCGGCGGCAGCGGCGGTTGGCGCAACGGATCCACGTCTTCGACCGTCGCATTGCGACCGCCGAGCAGGGCAATGCACTTCCGATCAGAAACATCACTGTCGGATCGGAGGCCAATGCGATTGCAATCGCTAGAGGGCTTCTCGACTGCGGCTTCCATACCATCCCAAGTGTCAGGCATGGAAAGGCGGGACTTTGGTTGTGCATTACAGCGGAGCATGAGGTTCGCGACATAGAGCGACTGTGCGACGCGATCTTGCAAAAAGTAGCCGAAAGCACGGGAAAGCCGTACCCTCTCAGGTGATTCTTCCGGGAGAACTGCTAGCTGCGCATTACGACGATCGCGACCACCCGCTACGACGCATCGCGACCACCCGCTACCCAGTATGAAGGCGCCGTTGGGCAACACTTGGTGATTCTCAGTATTCTCGCGTGGCGTCAAGCGGGGTGGAGGCGGTCCCCGTAGTCAACAGGAGGGACCCGCGCGCGCTGCGGAGTGCCCCCACGGCTGACGCAGCGGCGCGCGCGGGAGGTCCCTGTTGACCCACGGGGGCGGCCGGGATGACGGATCTGCGTGTCATTTCTTGGCTCCCCTCGACGGTATGCCATCCGCTGCGGTTGGTGTCGCGGGCTGCGCCAGCGGCTCGATTGCTTCGGCGACTTTGATCTTGCGCATCGACGGGCCGTCGAGTTCGAGCCGGTAGGCATTGTGGACAATGCGATCCAATATCGCATCGCCAAGAGTGGGCTCGCCAATAACCTCATGCCAAGTTGCCACGGGGAGTTGGCTGGTGATGAGGATGGAGCCGCGGCCATGACGGTCCTCGACGATCTCCATGAGATCGCGCCGCTGGCTGGCTGAGAGGCGGTCGGGTCCCCAATCGTCAAGGACGAGCAAATCGACCTTGACCAGCATCCGGAATAGCCGCGCGAAGCGGCCGTCACCGTGGGCGAGATCGAGATCGGCGAACAGCCGTGGCACGCGGGCGTAGTGGACTGTGTAGCCATCGCGGCAGGCCTTCTGCGCGAGCGCGCAGGATAGCCACGACTTGCCCACGCCGCACGGGCCGCTGATCAGCAATCCGCGGTGCTCGGCGATCCAGCGGCACGTTGCCAATTGCTGGAACAGCGCTTTGTCGAGCCGGCGCGGCGTCCGGTAATCGACGTCCTCGATTGCGGCTTGGCTGTGACGCAGCCGAGCGGCACGCAGTCGGGTCTGGAAGCGGCGGGTGTTGCGATTGGCGGCCTCGCGGTCGAGCAGCAGCGCCAACCATTCGGCGTGCGCGAGATCGCGGGTCTCCTCTTGCGCTTCGAGCTCGACGAAAGCCTGCGCCATGCCGTCGAGCTTGAGCGCTCTGAGCTGGTCGAGGGTGGGGTGTGTGAGCATCAGTCGTCATCTCCTCAATGGAAGTAGGTTGGGCCGCGGATATTGTCGTGCGCTATCGCCGGCCCGTCCGCGGACGTTGCAGGCCGCTGGCGATCGAGGTTGTTCTTCAGGATCGAGTTGACTGAGCTATAGGAGCGCGCACCGATCTCGAGCGCACGACTGCAGGCGGCTTCGAGCCGTTCGCGGCCATAGCTTTTGGCGAGCCGCAGGATGCCGACGCAGGCGCGGAAGCCTTGCTCGGGATGCGTGCGCTCCTGCAGGATGATCTCGACGAGCGCCGAGGTGTGGCGCCCGATCTCTTCGGCCTGCCGCCGCAGTCGCTCCGGCGTCCAGTCGGCATAGCGTCGATGGCTCGATGGCATGTGCTCGCGCACCGTCGTGTGCTTGCGATTCGAGGATGAGCGCACATGGGCGGCGACGCGTTGGCCGCGGTGGAAGACTTCGATCGTGCGTGCGGTGATACGCGCCCAAATCGTCTCGCGCAGCAACTGGTGCGGCACCGAGTAGTAGTGCTTCTCGATCTCGACGTGGTAGTCGAGCCCGACCCTGCATTCCTTCCATTCGGCAAAAACATAGAGCTCGGCCGGCAACGGCTTGAGGGCTGGGCGCTCCAGCTCCTCGAAGAGCGCGCGGCGGCTCGCACCGAGGTGCCGCGACATGCGGTCATTGATCTGCGTGACCAGCTCGGCAATGGCCGCGTTCAATGCCGTGAGCGAGAAGAATTGCCGGTTGCGTAGCTTGGCGATGATGAAGCGGGTCGCGACTTGGACTCCAACTTCGGCCTTAGCTTTATCCCGAGGCCGATACGGCCGCGCCGGCAGAATTGTGGTGCTGTAGTGAGCCGCCATCTCGGCGTAGCTGCGATTGACCGCCGGTTCATAGAAGCACGCTTTGGTGATGCCCGATCGCAGATTGTCGCACACCACCGTCGCCGGAACCCCGCCCATGAATGCAAAAGTGCGCGTGTGCGAACCGATCCAGTCGGACAGCCCCTGCGTCCAGCTGGCCTCGGCGTATGTGAGGCTCGATGCACCGAGCACGGCGACGAACAGCTGCGCCGTCATCGCTTCGCCGGTCGATGCGTCGATCACCGCAAGCGTCGTGCCGGCGTAATCGACAAACATGCGCTCGCCAGCGACGTGGCTCTGCCGCATGGTCGGCGACAGCCGCGCCTCCCAGGCGCGATAGAGTTCACAGTAGCGGCTGATGCCGTAACCATCGGGGTGGACGGCGCGATGCTCCTCCCATAACAGCTGCAGCGTCACCCCCGGCCGGCGCAGTTCGCGGTGAATAGCCGCCCAGTCCGGCTGCGGCCGCCGATCCTTGGCCACGACCGCAGGCGGCGGGAAGAGCTGGCGCTCCAGAGCTTCGTCACTCAGGCCGTCCGGCAGCGGCCAGGCGAGGCCGGCACGCCGCGCCCGCCGGATGCACTCCCCGGCGGCCGTCGCGCTCACCCCGAGGCTGGCGGCGATCTTGCGTTTGGACATACCGGCTGCGGACAGCCGCAGCACGTCACGGATCTTGCGCATGGGTAATCTCGGTCTAGGCATTGCCCCCCGCTCCTTGTGGAAAAGGAGCGAAGCCATGCCGATTCGCGGATTACCCAACGGCCTCCATCACACCCGTCCACAGGCTGGTCGCGATCGCCCGGAATGGGTGGTCGCGATCAATCGTAGCGGCTGGTCGCGATCCATCGTAGCGGGTGGTCGCAATCAATCGTAGCGCGCAGCTAGCTCCAGACTCATCAATTCCACCATGAAGCTGCGGCCAGACCGACAGAAGATAAGTAGTTTCGTGCCATGTCAATAACGACGTGCTATGCACATGCTGAACACTACGACCTGCTTGTAGTGAGCCGCCTGCACGTACCGTTCCGAGATGTTGGACCGCAGTGACGCTCCGCTCATCAATGCCAATCGGACGCGGCTGATCTGAACTCGTTTCTCCCCAAATCGTCGGCATGACAGGGGGATAGGATGGGCTGATCCAGCGCGTAAAGCATGGCAAGCGAAACGCCGATGGCGACGCGCAGCACTTTTTCAAAGGCGAGCAAGGCAGTCGGATTAGTAATGATTTTTTTAACAGGAGAGAATCTGGGCGGCTCACGTCGCATTCGAAAAACAGGGGAGCCGCAGTCCGGCGCGCTCCAGTTCTTCTGCGCAATGGATGATTGCCGCTTTCCCGGTGTGCGCTGCGAGGAGTTTGGTGACTAGAAAATCCGATCGGGACCGCCACGTTTGCCGACTTCCGGCGCATCGGTGGCACGGTCTACGTAGCCATCGTGCTACATACACAATGGGAGTGCCGCTCCAGTCGACTGACGGCGAGAAAGGTGCGGTGCTCGGATGGACCAGAACCGCGGAAGTATGACGGGCTTCTACCGACCGAGATACGACGGCTGAAGAATCTCGAGAACGAGAACGCGAAGTTGAAGAAGTTGGTGCCCGGTTTGTCGCTCGACAAAGGGATTCTGCAGTGATCCGCCGAAAGTTAGAAGCCTGGCGGGAAGCGCACGCCTCGACGAGGTTTGCAGTGAACGAGAGGTGTCGATCCGCCGGGCCTGCGCGAAGATCGATCTCCTACTGCAAGTCGCGTCGCTCCGGCTCGGCTGCAACGGATCAAGGAGGTCTGCTATGTCCGCGTCGGCTGCGGCTATCGTCGTGTTCACGTCCGGCTTCGCAATGAGGGTTGGGGCCATGTCAAGAACAGGACACGCCGCATCTAGCGCGAATTGGGCCTGCAATTACGCAACAAATCGCCGAAGCGTCGGGTCAAGACCAAATTGCAGGATCATCGCAGGCCTGCAACACGGTCGAACGAGACCTGGGCGATGATTTTATTCACTATCAGGACGGGACAACCTCCGCGAGCTCACGATTGTCGATATCTTTTCCTGCTTCTCGCCGGCGCTGCAGCCACGGTTCACCTTCCGCGGCTGAACACCCAGTGGTTCCTCAGCCTTGTGGGACGCCCAGAAACGCTGCGAGGTGCACTCTTTTTTCCGAAGCGCGTTCGGAAAGGCTCAGTTCAGCAGCGTCTGCCCATGCCTGGCGATTGTAACTTGACGCTCTCGAACATAAGCTTCGAACGAAACCGAATTGCCATCCTTCCACAGATTAACCGTAATGATCTCGCCCGGGAACACTGGGGCAGTAAAGCGGACACGATGACGATGGAAGGCTGAGGGATCGTAGTCCGCATACGTCTGCAGTACGGCCCTGCAGGTCAGTCCATACGTGCACATCCCATGGAGAACGGGATTGGGAAAACCGGCCAGACGCGCGAATTCCGGATCGCTATGCAAGGGATTTCGATCACCCGACAAACGATAGAGCAGCGCTAGGTCGTGCCGGATCCGTACATCGATGGATCTGTCCGGCGCTCGACAGGGTACCTGGTGCGGCTCGGGCATTCCCTCTGATGGTCCGCCAAAACCACCGTCGCCCCTGGCGAAGGTCGAAGAGAGTATAGTAACAATCTTATCGCCATCGCAATCTCGGACGACGACTTCGTCCTGAATGATGGCGCCTTTCGCCTTGCCCTTGTCGTACACGCCGCGTACGCACGCATCCGCCGTAACGCTGGCAGCTACAGGTATCGTCTTGTGAAATATGATATCCCGTTCGCCATCAACCGCCATGACGCGGTTCAGGTCGATGACTCCGGGTCGAGCCCCCCAAACGCAGACCGAGGCGAATGTCGGAACCACCTTCAGCGCCTTGGGCGTTGCATATACCTCGTTGACAAACTGCAGCTCCCTTTCGTTTAGGGGATCTGAACCCATGCCGATGCCAAGCGCATAAAGCATCACCTCACGATCGGTCCACGAATAGTTAGCGGCTTGGGTTTTGAGATGGAGTACCGCGGGATAGTCAATTGGCATGTGCTCTTTCCTTATTGCTGTCCCTGGCGTCAGGCAGGGTAGCAGGAGCTGAGTTCGCGCGCTCATGCTGGTTACGCCATCAACGAGCTTCATGAGCCTCCCGTGTTGCGGAACCCGGGGCTCGATACATGTCCGACGTCGCGCGCGAGAACAGACCTCGGATGTCATGGGGTTGGGCGTGTCGCGCTGCCAGCAGACAGCTCCGCTGCCGACCTCCGGCCTCCAAAGTTTTTAATTTCGATTATCCAATCCGGCAATGCTTGCAGCGTCAAAGCCTACGGCCGTGATCCTCTGCGCACGTTCACCGACGAGTACTTACGCCTGCCAGCTCGAACCGATTGAGTGGTCGCTTGAGACAGAGATTCTCTCTTAGTGTTTGTCCGGCATATCTGGACCTGAATTTGCCTCGTCGTCGCAATTCGGGAATGACAAGATCAACAAAATCTTTGAGTCCGCCGGGAACGGCCGCCGGCATCACATTGAATCCATCAGCGGCACGTTGATCAAATCCATCCACCATGACGTTAGCGATTTCGTCTGGCGTTCCAACGACCATGAGCTGGCCTTTGCTGTCCGATACCCAACGGAACAGTTGTCTCCAGGTGAATCTCTCGCGTACGGCCAAGTCAAGGATCAGCTTCTGAGTACTCTGGATGAAATTCGTCTGCGGTAAAGTCTCCGGGACCAACGAATCGAGGTCCATTAAACGTACGTCAAACCCCAGCAAATGCTCGGCCAATCCAATCTCCACGTCGATGTGCGTGTCCGATTGTAATCTTTGAAGCTTCTCAGACGCTTCTTGCTTAGTCCGCCCGACAATTGGGACAATGCCCGGCATGACGATCACCTGATCGTCCTCCCGCCCCAGTCCGCGGGCCTTCTCCTTGAGAGTTGCGTAATATCTTTTTGCGTTCTCTAAAAAAGGCGCGGCGGTGAACACGACCTCGCCGACTTCTGCACCGAACTGCATTCCGTCATCCGATGCGCCAGCCTGAACCAACACGGGATACCCTTGAGGCGGCCGCGCGATGTTCAGCGGGCCTCTGACCGAGAAATGGTTCCCACGGTGATCAAGCAAATGCAGCTTCGTGGGGTCAGCGAAAATACCACTTTGTTTGTCGCGAATGAAAGCGTCGTCTTCCCACGAGTCCCAAAGCCCCTGCACGACTTCTACAAATTCTCTCGCTCGAGCAAAGCGCGCGTCATGATCTGCTAGCTCGTCATCGCCAAAATTGGGGGCTTCGAACTTCACTTCCGAGATAACAATATTCCAGGCCGCACGTCCTCTCGACAGGTGGTCGAGTGATGCGAACATGCGTGCAAGATGATATGGCTGGTGGTACGTGGTTGTCGCCGTCCCCACGAGGCCGATGTTCTGTGTTTTCGATGAAAGCGCCGACAAAAGCGTAATCGGCTCGAACCCATCGTTTCGACCTACGCGAGCTATCTGTAGGTAGTCTCTCTCTGATATGCATGGGCTATCGGCAAGAAATACGAAATGAAATGCCGCACCCTCAGCGAGTGCTGTCAGATGAGCATAATGGTCGATATCGACTCCGCCGTTTGCAGGCACGCCGGGAGCGCGCCATGCACCTTCGTGAGCTCCCGCCTGAGCGAGCAACAGTCCGAGCTTCATTTCATCGTTACGCCGCATATCGTACCTTCCTTGAATTGGACTATTCTCGCGACGGTATTCAACTGGTGGGTCGCGTTTATTGGCCCTACATGCTTCAACGCTCAACTTTTCGCCGCCAATTCAGATCTCGAAGTGTGCTTTCCGACAGCAGCTGCAGATTCCAAGGAGCTGAAACGGATGCCATCTCCGACCTGAGCTCGCCTGATTTTTACCTTACGAGCCAGGGCAGCGATCTGGGTCTTAGCGAGGACAGAATGTGGTTGATGTTGTATGCCGAAGTCCTTGTATTAGTCGCGTCTGACCGGCCGTCCTTTATCGAGCGATAGATGGAATGCTTTCGTTGTCTAGGGCAATTACTAGAATTAGTAGTGACCGTAAGCGGCCGTCAGTACTTACCTTCAAAACCAAAGTCTGCTAAGCGAACGGTCCGAACGCTGAGCTGCGGTTGGACGTCCTATTTCGCCGCCAGTATCCGTTCTTGACGAGCAATTCGGCGGACGATTGAGCCCATCCGGGGGAGCGGCGCCGCAGCTCGCTTTGATGGCACCGAAGACGCCGCGCTTCTGGCCAGAGATGAAGATTCGGCGGGGATTTTGTGCGTCGTGGCCGCGGTATCCTTTGTCGACATAGGCCCGCTCGATCGCGCAGCCGGTGAGTGTCGTGTGGTCGATGACGTCCCGCAAGGTGTGACCGTCGTACGGGTTATCGGGTAGCGCCCTGGCGCGCAGCACGAACAGGTCACCGGGAGCACGGCGGTTGTTGGTGACGATGGAGGCTTTGACGCCGATCTATGGACCACGCCCGCGTTGCAAGAGGAATCGACAAAGGGATGTAGCGGTCTGCGCCAATCTATCCGGCTTCGATTTGAGGCTCTCGCCTCGAGCCATTATGGATATCCGCCCACTTCTGTCCTCAATAACTCGCCGGCCTCAAGAAGGGCCATGGCGTCGAACCAGGCTTCAGAAGTGTCGGTGCAACCGTTGCTCCATTCGTCCTTTCCGTCTCGCAAACCTCGGCGGGATATTGTGCCTTTCCGGTTGGACCGTGGGATCTTCTTCCTTCCCGGCCGTGTCTTACGCGGCGTGGCCCACGAAGTTGGCGTCGTAATCACGGCCCTTTGCGAGGATACTCCAGGCTAGGCGCGCGAGTTTTGCGGCCAGGGCGACAACCAGTACATTCGAGTGGAGCCGCTTGGATGCTGCTTCCAACCAGGCTCCGAAGCCATGCCTGGGCCAACTCTGACGCCTTAGAAGTACGGCTCTGGCCCCTTGAATGAACAGCGTTCGCAGGTACCGGTTGCCACGCCTCGATATGCGGCCGAGAATGGTTCGATCGCCGGTCGAGATTTGTTTCGCTACGAGGCCAAGACATGCTGCAAAGTCGCGGCCCTTATGGAAGGCATCACCAGTTCCGATCGCGGCGATCATCGCACTTGAGATAATTGGTCCGACACCCGGCGCACTCATCAGGCGGCGACAGTGTGCGTCTTGATCAGCGAGTTCGTCGATTTCCTTCGTGATCGATGCGACCCGCCGCTCGAGAAAGCACCAGTCTTCGGCCAGGTCCTGAATGAGCCGAACCACTCGAGGCGACAGGTTATCCGAGAGCATCGAGAGAATCTGTGGAAGTGCCAATCGGAGTGCTGCCGCTCCCTGCCGAACTGGCAGCCCTCGCTCAAGCAAAAAACCTCGGATTTGATTGATGACCGCGGTTCTCTCTGTCACCAATCGACTGCGAACTCTGTGCAGCGCTTGCAAGTCAAGTTGCTCGGCCGATTTCAACGGGACGAAACGCATGGTCGGGCGCTGCGCCGCCTCTGCGATGGCTTCGGCATCACGGAAGTCATTTTTGTGGCCCTTGAGGTATGGCTTCACATACTGTGCCGGCAAGAGCCGTACTTGATGGCCTAATTTCTCGAGCTTGCGACCGAGGTGGTGTGCTCCTGCACAGGCCTCCATTCCGATCAGGCAGGGCGGAACATTAGCCAGCGACTGCTCAAGCTGATTTCTCGATCGCTTCTTGCGTAGGATGATTGCACCCGTGGCATCGAACCCCACCACATGGAATGTGTTCTTGCCTAGATCGATGCCGATCGTGACAATGTTCGTATGGGACATGGTACGCGCTCCTTCTCTTGCCGGGGCTCTATGTTGCCGCTGAGAGCGGGCGTGGTCCATGCCATTAACTCGCAAGGCGCGGCTGCTTTACCCTTGCCGATGCACTCCACCTCCGGGGCGTGAAAGGAATAGAGCTTCCAGCCGCGCTGGCGCTGCTGCTGCGAGCGGATCTGCGAGGCCCGGCTGAGCGGGAGGGCGAAGGCGTTCTCGAGCACGGCCTGACCTTCGATCGGATATCGCGGATGATCCTGCCCAGCCGGCTGCGCAGGATGCGCAACTGCCGCTGATGCCGCTTGAATTGCTTGGCATGGGCGTAGCGCCCCGCCATCATCGCCGCGGTCTTGGTAATGCGAAGATAGGACTGCCGCAACTTGACCCGATGCTTCCTCGCCAGGCGACTGAGCCCCTTGATCCGCGTGCAGCAGCTTGGCATCCGCGGGAAGGTGATGGCCTTCGGCTGCACGGTGGTATCGACC
This sequence comes from Bradyrhizobium sp. CB82, assembly GCF_029714405.1. Taxonomy (NCBI): domain Bacteria; kingdom Pseudomonadati; phylum Pseudomonadota; class Alphaproteobacteria; order Hyphomicrobiales; family Nitrobacteraceae; genus Bradyrhizobium; species Bradyrhizobium sp. CB82. Next base: position 7,820,227 of record NZ_CP121650.1, read on the forward strand.
CTGACCCGCTTGAGGTTCTGGCTGCGTAACGCGCCGGCCTCGTGCGCCACCCGCAAGCTCTCGGCCAGCAACAGCTCCAGCTTGTCGCCGAGCCGCTTGCGGCTTAGGTCCGAGCGCTCGTGCGGGAACGCGTGCTGAAAGAACTCTTCGCCGGTGAAGTACTGGAAATACGGGTCGTGCACCCAGCGCTCGCACACCCCCTCATCGGACAGGCCGTAAATGTGCTTGAGCAGCAGCAGCCGATCATGAAGCGGGTCGCGATGCCCGGCCGACCATTCTCGCTATAGAGCGACGCGATCTCGCCGTCGATCCAGTCCCAATCGACCTTGCCGGCGAGTTGAACCAGCTCATGCTTCATATTGAAGATCTGGTCCAGCCTGGCCCGGAACAGATCGCCCGATCCCGTCGTCCTGTGCTTCTTCGATCGCATCGCCACCTCCGATGCGACGATGGAATCATGATTGGCGATTCGACGGAATCTTGAAAAGGAAACTGCAAGGTTCCGACGACCGAAGCATCAAAACCCTGCAATCGCAACAGTCCACCAACGACAAATGCGATTCCAACTCAATCGCTTAGCCGCTCTTAACGGACGACTGATCTAGCCTCCCTCCGCGAACGTTGATAATTCGTGGGCATTTCGAGGCTCGTGCAGGGAGTCAAGCGACCATCATCCACCAAGACACGCGGCCCAGATCTGGGCGCGGGTGCGCCCCGATCGAATCGCGACCGCCGTGTGGCACCTTGCCCACCTCGCGTGGGCACTGTTTGCCTGCGGCGTTTGCGCAAAACTGGTGTTCTACGCGCCGCGTAGGCCGGCTCCCAAGCGATAATGACACACACATTGATCATCAACCCGACTTTGATCGAAAGCTCCCTCCTGCCCTGCGCCATAATTGCGCGAATCCACCTTTCTTCGAAAGGGTACCGGATGACTTCGCATCCGCCGCTCCCATCTGCATTTCTAGTTGCAACGCGTAGCCGGCCGGCACCAATACCCGTCACAGTTCGTTGAGCCTGGGTTAATCCCCGGCTGGGGCTGTGCCCTTGGACCCCTCTAAAATGCAAGTTTGTAAAGTCTGTGAACGAGGCTGCCTGGACAGTTAGAAGGCCGCACGCATGGGGCCATGCCAGCTTTCACAGCTCTGGTTCGCGGTTGCATGGAGATGGGCGCCGTCGATGAAGAGCGCGACCTTGTTCGGGGCTGACATTCGGGCCCGAACCTGAAATTGCATCTACGGGGCACGGACCGATTGTTACGCAGCAGAGAGTGTTGCCGCCCGAACCCAAATTCCCTGCCACGATCGCGCTCGATCACCCCCCAGCAACTCGCAGCGATCGGTTCTAGTCATCCGGCGATCGGTTTCGGTCATCCTGCGGTCTGCCATGCAGCAATCATCAGAGACGCGAGAATAAGCAACAGGATTGCGTAAAGCAGAAGTTGAGCGATCAAGTCACCATCGCGTTCGAACATTATATCTCACATCCGCGTTGTCCCCTGTTCGGGCTAGGGCGGCACACTGACTTTGCCAGCGCTTTGGACGCCTTTGCTCCGACCAACACTGTACGAACGAGCAATCTCCTTTCTTACCTGACTGTATCGTCTCGGCTTCACATGTGGAGCGTTTTGTTTGATCGATTAATGCAACAAGACCCACGTTCGCGCCAAAATCCTGCATTTTTCCGGCTTATCCAGTGTATTCCAGCACCTCCAGCCAAAGACGAAGACGACGGTCCGGGTCATGTCTCCGTCCGCCGTGGGCACTATCCTCGAGGCTAGCGCGAAGCGCTCGCTACAATTCGAAGGCGTCGACCTACTCGTCCGGAAACTTCTTGGCCTCCAGGTCCAACATGTACCGCGCCTCTTCTAACTGACCGGTGATAAGGACGGAGTCTTCAAACGGGCTCGACGCGCTGTTGTGCTTCTCGATCAGCTGCCGCAGCTCGTTTGCTGACGGTCATTCGTCTCCTCCGCGCCAAGACAAGCTCGGCGTCAGCATGACGATGCAAAGCTATTGTGACATTTCATAGACTCGCCTCGTGGACAACGCGAACAGACGTATAAGATAATAGCATGCGGCTTCTCATTGTTGGCACCTTGAAGGGCCAGCACGCGACGGCTATCAAGATCGCCATCTACCATGGCGCGTCGCCCAGACCGAGGATCATGAACTGGCGATGTGAGTATTGCGCGGCGGCAAGGGCGCCGACCTGCTCTTGGTCCATGTCGGGCTCGACATCCGCGACCTCGTAATGCGGCTCGAGGCCGAGCACACTCACGTGCCGATCCTGCGGCATCACCAACGACGCCCGCGCCGCGGCCGCCGCGATCCATGCCGGCGCCAAGGAATATCTCGCGCCAGAACTGGAGCTGATCGCAGTAATTTTCGTAACGGTTGCCGGGCTGAAATATCCGCAACTGTCTGCACACTCATGTCGTCACCGGTGCCTTCCATCGCATGATCGCGACGGCGACAACGACCTACACCGAACCCTACAATCTTGCGCGGCTGTTCGCCTCGCTCGATCACATCAGCGGCGGGCGTGCGGGGTGGAACATCGTGACGACGGCCTTGCCGCACGTCGCGCAGAATTTTGGGCTGCCCGAGCATCCCCACATCACGAAGGCTACGAGCGGGCGCGGGAATGTCTCGATGTCATCACCAAGCTGTGGCACAGTTGGGAAGACGACGCGCTGGTCAACGATCCCGTCTCCGGCATTTTCGCCGACACCAGCAAGATCCACGCGATAGGCCACATCGGCGAGCATTTCCGCGTGCGCGGTCCACTCAATGTCTTGCGGTCGCCGCCGGGCGATCTACGTCCAGGTCGGCTCATCCGAGGACGGACGGACTTTTGCGGCGCGCTTTGCGAAAGCCATCTTCACCGCGCACCAGACATTGGCGAGTGCGCACGAGTACTATGCCGACATGAAGCATCAGGCGCGCGCGTTCGATCGCAGTCCCGGTCAGATCAAGATCGTGCCCGGCATCTCTACCTTCATCGCCAGCACGCAGGTCGAGGCTGACCGGCTGCAGGAAGAATTCAACGCGCTGATCCAGCCGGAATTTTCGCTGCCCCAGCTCCGGCAGATGATCGGGCTCAATCTCACCGGCTTCGATCTCGATGGCCCCTTTCCGCGTCACCTGGTCGATACCAATCGCCGGACTCCCTTACCTCGCCGGCATCTCGCGGGATGTGACAGACCTTGAAGTTGCGACCGTCTTTCGATAGCGGCCTGTCGGACTTCGCTGGCCTTTTTGGTCGTACAACCCGTTTGGCTCTCTTGAGCATTGCCTCGGCTCCGTGTGCCAACGACCCACGCCGTCTAACCCGGTTGCAATTAATCCACAGAGAGCGACAATTTCGTCAAACCGCGCCCGCCTCTTAGCAACCTTAAGCGGTGACGCCTTGACGATTTGCTGGCCGGCTTGGCCGCGAATTCCATCGGCTCCTTCGTGAAGGGATTAACTCCGCTACGGGCTTCGGTAGCGGGTTTGTTCACGACCGACATTTTGACGAAGCCGGGAATGACGAACTCACCTGACTGGTTCAACTCCTTGTAGCCTACAGTCGTCAGCTGCTCGATGACGGCCTTTACGTCAGCCTTGGAAATCTGTCTTCCTTCAGCAATCGCGTCAATGAGCTGCTTCTTGGTCATCTTGGCCATGTAAATTTACTTTGAGAGGAGCAGACCGCATCAGCAAACTCGTAGCTCGCCATCCGTTTAACGAGCATCACGGGCTCCTCCAGCGTGGCCACTCTGGAAATCATTGGTCATGATTATCAGTTATGGCTATGCAGTTGTTTCGCAACCAGCCAGTGATCCTCAATCACCGACCGCTGCGAATGGCATAGTACGCACTCTTCCCGCTCCCGCAATGTCGCAGTCCGCGAAATTCGACGAGCACGGGAGCCGAACTCAAGTAGTCATCGCGGAAACACCCGCGGGGCACCGTCAGTTGAACACGAAATCCTCAGTTATAGATTTTGGCACACCTCGAAGATGAACCGCCTTAAACTTCACAGGGAAGCTTGGCCAATGATGCGCGAGCGCTGAGTTCAGCTCTGAAATGATTTTTGCGTTAATCAGAGGATGCATCGCTGGCGCCAGAAGGACCGCCAGACTTTTCGAACACCTCCTGATGTCCTCCGTACTTATCGAGCAGTTTTGCCTCGGCGACCGATCCTCGAATTTAAAATTGTTCAGCAGAGCGTCGCGCATCAAACAGGAATAAAAAAACAATTCCGATAGTGCTCCGACCTTGCGATTCCCGTCTTTCTTCAGTTCGACCAGTGCAAGCTGGTCATCTCGAATTCCAATCAGGTCAATGGCGCTTTTGCCGCCTGTAAAGATTCGATTTTCACCATTCGCAACTTTATCGAGAAACAGGCCAACGGGTTATTGGCGCATACCCCTTCCAAAGGTTGCGGCAAATGCCGGAGACACTTCCAGTGCTTTTTCAAGATCGGCCTCCGAACAGCCTCCCGATGTCGAGAGAGGAGCGCTGAAACGAGCGTCCGTTCAGCTTCTGTTGGAATACGATGCTTCAATGGCTGATTGAGATATAAATTACTGCCTGATGCGCTTGAGAGACCAAGGAGTTCGTGATCCGCAACAATGCGGCTAGCATTTCTTGAGCGCGAAAATCACGCCGGGGTGGAGACCCAGCTCGAGCTGAGCAGGCACGACTGCGTGGAGCCCATTCGGCAAATTATTCAACTCGCCATGTTCCTTGACCTAGTTGAGCAGGTCCATCCGGAAGTCATTGAGCCCGAGATCGGTGATTGAGATGCCAGTGTTGACGTCCTCCAGTTCGACGACTTGTTCCTGAAGCCGCTTCAGTTGCTCCTTGCGGTAGGCAATGTCGCTGTTCTTGGCGGTCAGGACATTATCGTCGCCGGTCGCGCTGACATCGGCGATGACCATGCGGTTCTCGACCCGCTCCTTTAGCTCGATGTACTCATCCAGGGTAATGTCTGGCCAGTAGTTCACCACGGCCGAAGCCCTGGATGATGCGCACTGGATTCCAGTGGATATCATAGTTGACCGGGTGAACGGCTTCTAGCTTTGTGTTTGGTCATCGCACCTTCATCGAGATCGAATGGATTATTTCGCATAGGCAAACTGCCGAGTATCTGCGAAGCAGGTTGATTGACCTACTGAGGTACCAAGTCGCGGCTTACGGCGACGACTGATGCATGTGCCCGTGGCGAATTTGGTCAACCTGCCGGGCTGCAAATATTATCATCTCAGATTCCAGGTTGGGTTGGGACGGCGGAGGCATCTTGGAGCCTCTCTACCGTGAGGAGCCGCCCGCGCAGCAAGCGGCGATAACAAATCTGTAAGACCTTTTTTGCGCCGAAAAACTGTGAGATTCGCTATAATTTCACTAAATTAGCGGCGTTTCTCAGCGTCTCGTTCGCGAGATGGAGCCAAAATCTCTACATCGGCCGCCACCGTGAGCCGGTATGTGCATCCGGCCGAGATACCGATCGAGTGCAACTCGAGTTAGCCAAGAATGTCTTCGGTCTCGTGCAAATTCACCCGCATCAATCCACGCCAATCGCCGGGGGAATGTGCAAGCAGCGGCAAAATTGGACGTGATGCGCAGAGCCGAATGAAGCAGAGGCTTGCCGGAATGTTGCGGTTTGACGCATTCACTCCGACATCCCGCCCTCACTGCACGCTTCAGTTCATCGATATCGGCATGTTCGTCCCGCACCAAAACAAGGGCCGATCGCCAGGCTGTTCTCTCAAAAGGGCGAATGGGTTAGCGCGCTAAGCAATCGATGATTGACGGCTGTCGCTTGTCCCAGCGCACGTGTCGTTCGAGCGCATTCGCGATCTGGAGCAGCGTGGCCTCGTCACCGTATCGCGCCACCAGTTGCACGCCCATGGGAAGGCAGTCGTGCGACTCATGCAAAGGCAACGAAATGGCCGGCAACCCGCTTACGTTGAAGGGGAAAAGATACGCGTGAGTTGAAATCTTTGCCGGATCAGGAGCCGTATCGTACATCGTATCCCATTCGCCTATGCGGTAGGTGCGACCTGCAAAGACCGGACACAAAAACGCATCGAATGGTACGAGCTCGGCGGCGATGTCACGACCGGCATACCGCACGATTTCGATGTCCTTCGCGTGTGTAACCGCGTCGATGGCTTTACCTTCTTCGATATAGGCTCTTGTGAAGGGTTCGATATCGTCGTGGGTCAGAGTTGCGCCGAGCGTCTTCTCGGCCGCCTGAACTCCGAAGGCTGCCATTACCCTTCTCATGCGGGCTCGCGCTCGCCAGCACGTTTCGATGTCAAATGCGAGATCGTAGGGTTCGAGATTATGGCCCATGCCCTCAAGCAGGCGAGCCGTATCCGCCAAGGTTGTGGCATTCTCACTGTCGAGCTTGTTTCCAAATGGGAGAGAGGTCGAGAATCCAATGCGCAAGCGCTTCGGTTCCTGCGACGACAACTGCAGAAAAGACTCGGCGCTCCGCGGCGGTATGTATGAATCGCCTGCGCAGGGACCGCTCACCGCGTCTAGATAGGCGGCCGTATCGCGAACAGTTCGCGATACACACAAAGCCGAACCGCCGTACCACAGGTCCACCCCCGGATATGTGGGGACGCGTCCGCGAGAAGGCATGAGTCCGACAAGCCCGCACCAACTGGCGGGTTGACGCGTGGAACCTCCGCCATCGCTCGCACCTGCGATCGGCACGATCCTGGCTGCGACGGCGGAAGCCGCACCGCCGCTTGAACCGCCTGGCGAATAGGCAGGATTCCACGGATTCCGTGCAGGACCATACAGCTTGGGTTCGGTTGTCCCCGACTCGCCGTATTCCGGCACATTCGTGTTTCCAAACGGAATCATCCCCGATTTGCGCAGCCGTCGGATGACTTCATTGTCCTCGGTCGCCGGCTGCGCGTGACGCTGAAAAAAACGCGAACCGTTGGTGGTCCGCAGACCGGTCACCCGAGTACCCAGATCTTTCGCGAGAAATGGCACACCGGCAAATAGTCCCGTGGAGTCGCACTGTGCTGCACGACCGCGAGCATCGGCATAGTTGGTATTGACCACCGCATTGAGCGCAGGGTTGAGCTTTTCAGTTGCGGCTATCGCGCACTCCATGAGCTCTGACGCCGTTACTTCCTTGTCCCTGACGAGAGCCGAAAGAGCGAGCGCGTCGCTCTTTCGATACAGAGTTTGGATGTCTTCCGATACATTTGTCATTGATCAGGCTCACAGACTTTCATCAAATTGCAGGTCGCGATGTCGAACTGCCACCTATAGGCCTCATGGATGGAATGGTGATGCGGGCAGAAGAAGCAGGGTCGGGCGGGCTGGTTCCTCGATCGGAAGTCACCTTCACTGGCAGTCGTCAGCCCGGCGATGCTGCGCAGCAAAGTCGACTTCCCCGACCAACTCTGCCCCAGTGTTACGAACTCGCCTCGCCGAACCTCGAGCGAGACATCGTCGAGCGCGGTAAAGCCGCCGAAACGATGCGTGATCCGGTCAAGGCGGACCGCCGGGACATTCTCATTACGGTCGTCGGTTTTACGCCCCCCCGCGGAGCGCCCGCTGGTCCCGATTGCGAGCCTCTCGGTTGGCCGAGCTTCACTGGTCGGACGGTCAATCCCGCCTGCCCCACGATCTTCGACCGCCACCGTCATGACCGCACCTACGAACCGGCAAGGCACGGGACGCTCGCTTCGTTCTCAATGTTCAAGCGCCGAGCCGCGAGCCGCCCCGCACTCCAAAAGCGCACACGAAGTCTCGGCTTGACACCCAAGACCGGATGCTGCACGCACACAAAGTAGCGGCGCGCACACTCGGAGTTCACCAATCGCATTGTTTTCCTTCCCTAATTATCCCGCTTTCGTCATTCAGCTCACCGGAAGCTTCTCTTTCGAGAAGTATCCGATGCTTGAGGTCGAATCTTTCTAAACCAAGCAATATTTCGCCGGAATTCTGCGTTCGACCGGGTCGATGCGATGATTTCAGGTGAATAGGCGTCCAAAGTCCGGTTGACGCGAGCTAGCTACTTTCCGGCGCAAAATTAGCGATTTCGGGATTGTGGCCGATGAGGTGCGCAAAGCAAGACCCGCCGGGACTGCCGGCAGGGGATATTTGAGAGCCTGATTCTCGGCCTCCTGCAACTTCACCATCTTGCCGAACTCGTTCGGCTTGCCGGCCTTGCCCTTGCGAATGATCTCCGTCGATGGCTCGAACACGCTGAGGAGCTTGCCTTCGGCGTGTGTGTCGCCACGGAAGATACGCGCTCTCGTCTGCTTCATCACTTGCTTGACCAGCGGCACCATCGCGTCGAGCTCTTGGCGCAGGCCTTCGAGCACCAATTGCTGCGGAACGCCCCTCGCGCGCTTCGTTCCTCCAACAATTTCTTTGGAGAACCGCTTCGCCTGTCCAACCACTCGACTTGTCGCATTGAGTAGCTGGCCATAGGCTCGATTGAGCCTTTCTCGGCTCTGCTTGGCTCTGGAACGCGCCGCCCGGGCGATGTCCAGGACCCGCAGCTTCACGCTGCGTCCGCGGTCGCACAGCTTGGCGCCAGTCTCTCCGGCGACCTTGCCGATCCTTTTCATGGTGCGGATCAGAACCCGCACGCCGTCGCCCAACAAGCTGGAATCCGTCGGATAGTGCACGTTGGTCTCCACCACGGTGGTGTCCACGCGCATTCTGCGCCCCGCCGCCAACCCGTTGGCCTGAGCCAGCTTCACAAGCCTTTGGTGAATCTGCTTGACCACTTCGGGCCCCACCGCCACCCCCCAACGTCCCATCTTCTTTGCATCAGGTGTCTTGCCGGCGCCGACGCGCGTGAAGTCGCGGTACACAATTGGCGCGCACTTCGCGCTCGAGCACTTGGTAGCTCCAGTTGCGGATGTGCTTGAGGATCAGTAGCCGCAACACCACCTCGGCTGAGGCACCGCGCCGGCCGCGGCTGCGGCTCTTGGCATGTCGTCTGGCCAGAGCCTCATACATGGCTGCGACGATGTCCTCATCCGCGAGCAGCGCGTCGGCATGTTTCATCCAGTCTTCGCGAAGATCGCTCACTTCCTCGGCGATCAGCCCGTCGCCGAAGCTGAGCTGCGCCCGCCGCATCTCAATCATGCCGCTTCCTCCGCCTCTTCGATGCGGCCTGGTCCGGACGCAGCAGATCATGATTGAGCTCGCAAACGGTCTCGATCGCCTCCTTCAGGTCCTGATAATTGCTCAGCCAGCGGCGCACCTCGGCAACCCGCTCGCGCCGCACGCTGAACTGGCGCGTACGTCCTCCCGGGTAGGTCACCGTCAAGACAAACACCTGATGCCCTTCGCCACGCGCGCATTTCGGGCATCCTTTGGGCGGATGGTGCGTTCCAGCAGCGAGCCGCGCAGCAACTCGCCGGTGATTGGCAACTTGCCGACCAGCTTCTGGCGCGCTCGGAGGGTCCGCTCTCGAATCATTCATAAGAATGAATCAATGGGTCAACCCAAATCCGTCCGATCTTGCAGTTTTCCGCAAACCAGCCGATTCTATCCAAATGCCAACGCCGTCGAATTTTGCGCCGGAAAGTAGCTAAGGCAGCGACGATCCGGGCCACTGCCGAGCAGGTGCTTGAGCTTGGCAAAGATCTGTTCGATCGGGTTCAGGTCGGGCGAGTATTTTGGCAGGAAGAAGAGTTTGGCGCCGGCGGAACGAATGAGCTGGCGCACGAGCTTGCTTTTGTGGCTGCCGAGATTGTCCATGACCACGATGTCGCCGGGACGAAGGGTCGGCAGAAGAACCTTCTCGACATAGGTCCGAAAGCTCACGCCGTCGATCGGCCCCTCGATGAACCATGGCGCATCGATCCGGTCATGGCGCAGGGCTGCCAGGAAGGTCATGGTCTTCCAGCGCCCGTGGGGCACCTTGGCAGGGAGGCTGCGCGCGCGCGGTGCCCATCCCCGCAAGGGAGCCATGTCGGGCCTGGTCCAGGGGTGAGTAGGCCGGAGGATTTTCACCCCCGGCACCGGGTCACCGGAGGCGGTCGCCCGCCCCCGGTTCCCACAGAACGTGGCGTGCGGATTTCCCGCACCGACGCTCTTCGACAGTTGGTTCACAGCACTGCAAGCGCCTGCAGCTCCCGATAAGCGCAGCTTAGGCTTCAGCACCGGTGTCCGTTCTTTGATTTGGTGGAAGGCGTCCCAAGTGAGGCGACGACCCGCCCAGCTGCGGCTGCACAACATCTTGCGCCAGTAACGCTCGACGACCCGATAGACTTTTACGAGGCTCCGGAGATTTCCGGCGACACCGTAATAGCCATAGTGGCCGCGCAGGACGACGTTGATTTCATCGGCCTGGTCACTGATCTTGTAATGCCGTATTCGCCGCATCAGCTCCTGCAGAGACATAAGGCTGCGCTTTAGCCGAGATTTCTCGGTACGCATCCCAACCTTGAAGTTGCCTCGTTGGTTTCGCGTGCAATAGAGCGTTAGACCCAGAAAGTAGATTGTTTCCGGGCGGTTTCTGCCGCGTTTGCCCGCGTGTCTTTGCGCGAACCGACCAAACTCGACCAACTTGGTCTTGGTCGGCTCTAGAGTGAGGCCGAACTTCCCCAACCGAAGACGCAAGGCCTCCTGTACGCGGATGGCGTCCGATCGATATTGGAAGCAGATCACAAAGTCGTCGATATAGCGCACCAGTCGGGCTTCGCCCCGCAACCGGCCCTTCACCACGCGTTCGAACCAGAGGTCGAGAACGTAATGAAGGTAGAGGTTGCTCAAAAGCACACTGATCGATCCGCCTTGTGGCGTTCCTTGTTCGCTCGGATGCACCGCTCCGTCTTCCAAGACACCCGCTTTCAACCAGCGCCGGATCAAGCTGATCAGGCGCGGTTCGACAAACCGGAGGACCCAATCATGATCGAGACTCCCGAAGAAGTTCTTCAAATCCGCCTCCAACACCCAGCTGATCATGCCGCCGGCGATGACCTCATTGAGGGTCGCCAAGGCGTGATGGGCGCTGAGCTTCGGCCTGCCGCCGAACGAGCAGGGCAAGAAGTCCTGCTCGTAGATGGCGGACAACACCGCAGCCGTGCTGCGCTGGAGCGCCCGGTCGGCGACAGTTGGAACCCCGAGGGGGCGCTTCTCCGTCTTACCGGGCTTGGGGATATAGACACGCCGAATGTTCGGCGCCCGATATCCCTGTCGGTGGATGGATTGGAGCATCGGCTCGATCCATCCGTCGAAGCTCTCCCTCGCCGCCTCCACCGTCTGTCCGTCCACCCCGGCGGCGGAGCGCTTCGGAATCTGTAATAGATTCTTTTGCACTCGATCGCGCGTGATGTGATGGGCCAACGAGGTGAAGCAAAGATTTGGCTCGCGCCGAGCTTTCACTGCTATTTGTTCAAGTTTCGTTTCCATGGTCAGCTGATCTTCTCTTAGAATAGAAGGCCGTGACTCCCGTTGAATGGAGCCCATGTCGCCCAAGAACAATTCAACTACCGCTGACCGCTTCCCCATGTAGTCGGCTCTCCCGACCTCCGAGTGTCGGGTCGGGGGAGGCGCCCATTGAAGGGCTTGCCTCCGCCCGCCGCTCAAACGGCTCGTGCAGTTTTCCCGCAAGCCGCTTTCATGAATGGGCTTTCGTGATCTGAAGTGAAGGGATCAGTGAGACAAGGCCAACTAGCTTGAACTCCGCACGCAGCCGTTGGGTGGGATATTTCTTCCAGCCTGCGTTCCGCCACCGCTTGGCGCGGTGCGACCACAGCCGGCGGACTATCCACCCGTCCAGCTGGTGGAAGCGTGTCCTGACCCGGGAGCGACAGTAGTAGTGTCCCCATCCTCGGATGATCGGTTGATCGCATTGATCAATTCGCCCAGACGCAGAGGTATACGCCTCTTGGTCAAGGCCCTGATCTGATCCTTGAATCGGTCCACCGACTTCTGTGTGGGAATGGCATAGAGATTCTGCCGGTTCAGTTTGGATTTGATCCGGTCGTGGGCCAGTTTAAACTGTCCTTTCCCACGTTGGATTTTGAATCCGAGAAACTCGAAGCCTTGCGCAATGTGCACAATCCGGGTCTTCTCCCGGTTGAGCGTCACACCGAGCTCTTCGAGAATCTTTTCTGCTCGGGCCAAGACGTTTTGCGCCTCAGCTCGAGTCCGACAGGTCACAACCCAGTCGTCCGCCCATCGCGTGAGCTGGTATCCATGTCGCCTCATCTCCTTATCGAAGGGAGTCAGCAGGATGTTGCTCAGCATCGGCGAAACGACACCCCCTTGCGGGGTTCCCTGTGGCGTTTCAAACCTCCGGCCCTTGTCTTCGTAGCCTGCCTTGAGAGTTTGCTGAATTAGCTTCAGCACTCTGCTGTCGGCGATCTGCTTTCCAACCAGAGTCAGGAGTTTGTCGTGATCGACAGACCCGAAATAATCTTTCAGATCCGCATCTACGATCCACTCGTTTCCAGCCTGTATTTCGCGCCAGATCTTGGTCAGCGCATCGGCTGTCTTTCGACCCTTCCGATACCCAAAACTGCTGGGATCAAAGACCTTCTCAAAGATCGGCTCTAAGCGATTGGCCAGTGCCTGTTGGCACACTCGATCATAGATCGAGGGTATGCCCAAAGGTCTGGTCTTGCCGGGGCTCCTCTTTTCGGGATCTCCAACCGTCGCACAGGCAGCGGCTGATAGGTGTCGTCGCGGAGCTCTCGATGCAGCCGTTCTAGATTTGCTTCCAGATTGGCCTCGAATTCTTCGATCGTGATCCTATCGGTTCCGCTTGCCCCTCGATTGGCGCGAACGCGCTCCCACGCAAGGTGCAAGTTCTTGCGTGCGTAAACCTTGTCCACCAGAGAGTGGACCTTCTGCTTCTGACCTTCGAGCGTCAGATAATCGGACAGTCTCCTGGAAGCGTGTCGTTCGGGTTTTTCACAAAGGGAACTTTCCATCTGCACGCTCCTTTCTCATCAGCCTCAATTGATCCTTGCTCGATCCATTCACGAACGTCCTTCCCCGGACCACTCTCGATCCGCCGTTTCCGGTCACGCGAGTTATTCGTTTCGCGCTTCAGGTACCGTTACGTTCTCCGACTCCTGCCTCAGCATCACTTCCCACTTCGTTTGCGCTTATAGGGTCGTTTACCCGGATTTGGGCCGGGACTGATGCAGGTCTCCTGGGGTCACACATGAATCTTCCGTATCGTGCCGCCAGCAAACACCTTGGTGCGATGGGTGAATGAGTAGTGCCTTCGTCCCAATAGTGCGGACTCGACCTTGCCCCATCTTTGGCCGACCTGTTCATCGTCGGGGTGGCCCCCATTGATTACAGCCCGATACTTCTCCTCAAACCCTTCGGATTCCGGATCGCTCCGGACACCCTGTCCTCCGGGATACGCCGAGCAACTGGCTCCAGGTCCGTCTTGGCTGTTTCCGGCTTTCGCCTGCGTGCCCGTTTAGACTTCTCCATACCCTCTTGCTCTCCCGGCCAGCGAGGCATTACCCCCGCTTTTGGATACAGCGCCCCTCATCCGAGCGCCGAGGGGACTTCAACCCCAATGATTCATGCGCTGCCCAGCGCACACTATCAGTCAGTCTGACTTCCACCCGGTCATCAGACCCTTCTCACCTCATCGGCTTGGCAGGTCCTACAAGTTTGCGCTTGAACCGGATGGATCTCCCTTGTTCACGTTGCTTCCTTTGGTTGCATGCTGGCGGTACGAACCCCGGGAGCACCTCAGCCCCGCTCGCGATGACGCGGGTTGCGATTCCGCCTTCCCCTTTGAGAGACAGGGTCGGCTACTCCGATCACGTTCGATTTCGGGGCTATCTTCCCGTTCACTTGATTCCGGCCTGCAATCTCCCTGTCTACGCTTCGTAGCGGCCGTTACCGGACGCCACGCAAGACTCGGTTCGCGGCTGCTCGCTAGGCTTTGCCGCGGCCGTCATCGCAGACGGCAGACTTCAACGCGCTTGCAAGGCGCAACCCAAGCAGAACGGTGCGTGAACCTCTCGATTCACACCGCTCCCATCAGGTGAACGTCGTCGTTCCGCCCAGAACAACTGCCAGTGTACGAACAGCTCCGCATTAGTCCGAGCCAGCCTTCGCAAGAACAGCGAAGCACCGGTTTTGTGGAGCCGAAAGCGCTTGTACTTTCGCATGATCCACGCCTTCAGCTTCTGGTTGACGTAATCGACCAGAGAGAACAGCGCCGAGCGACTGAACCGGCCATAATAACCTATCCACCCCGGAGGAGCGGATTGATCTGTTGGGCGATTTCAGCCAGCGTCGCCGGCGTTTGCCGGGGAATGTGCAAGCTTCGGATCGTTGCTCGCATGGCCTTCAAGGCTGTCGGACTGACCGCCGGGGTGTATCCACAGAAGAATTCCTTCCGCTGTGCGTTGCCACCTGCCGCGGCCTGAACTGATATCCGAGAAAGTCAAACTTGACCTTCGGATACGTTTGCCGACGCCTGTTGTCCTTGCAATAGACGATCTGCGTCTTTGTCGGGTGCATCTGAAGTCCGCACACCTCCAGCCTCGCTTGAAGCTTCGCCTTAATGGCTTCTGCTTCTCGCTCCGTCCGGCAGTGCACCAGTCGTCGAGTCGCCCGGGGGAGTTTCACCCCCAGGCGCTCACAGGTAGGGTCGAGGACTGGCGCGCCGACAGGCCTCTCGACCGTGCCACGTTTCCAGTCCCCGCCACGTCGCACGCAGCGTGCGGATTTCCCGCACTGCGCGCTCCCATTTGCTTCACTCCAAGGCTTATGGGACCTATCCGGCCGGAGCAGCTTTCGGTCCATCGCGTCGCACTCGATAGCCGTTGAACAGCCTGAGAGTGTCGTACAGCCACGATCTATTCCACCGCTTCCAGCAGAAGCCCTTTCGTTTCCGAGCCTGCGCCAGTTGGCGCCTGACCTTCTTCTCCACCCAATCTTTGATGTAGCTGAAGCACTCACTGGAGTGTCCAACCGCGAAGTAGTTCACCCACCCCCTGAGCATCGGATTGATCAGGCTTATTGCCCTGTCAATCGGTTGCGACCGGTATCGGCGAAACACCTCTTTGAGCTCCCGCAAAAGGGCCGTCCGCTTTTTGAGCTTGGGCGTGTAATGCGGCCGCATCGCTCCGCGCAGACTGCGGAGGTAGCGGAAGTCGAACCCCAGGAAGCTGAAGCTCTCGCCTCGTTCCAGGTTCACGGTTCGGCTCTTTTCATCATTGATTTCCACCTGCAGCTTGGCGAACTCCTCCCGGAGTCGTTTGGTCACGGCTCCAATCAGCCAGTCATGACGTTTGTAGGCGTCGATCAAGACCACCAGTCGAGTCGCCCGGGGGAGTTTCACCCCCAGGCGCTCACAGATCCGGACGTGAACGTCTCCGCTCATCCGGCTCTTACCGTCCAGCCGCCGTCTTGTGCAGCATCGGCCAATGGGCCAACAGCGTGGGGGTGCGGCAAGCAATGTCCCGTACCCAGTGCTCTGCCCGTCTTCGATGTCGCCGCAGACGTTTGTATTTCGACATCGCCCATCGCGCGAGACATCGGTCGAGATGGCGTAGTGTCGGGTAAAGCGCCGACTTGTAGTACCGACCATAGTAGTTCATCCAACCTCGAATGATCGGGTTGAACATCCTCGCCAGGTCGTCGATCCTCTTATCCACCCGGCAGCGTAGTTGCCAGGCACGGATTTCCTGTCGGATTGCCTTCGTCGCGGCATTGCTGACACCGGGGCTGAAGTTGACGAAGTGCTTCCCCCAACGGTTCTTCGACCGACGGGCGCGGAACGTGTAGCCCAAAAAGTCGAATTTCTGTTCAGGATAATCACCTCGCCGGTCGTCATCCTTACAATAGACGATCTTCGTCTTGTCCGGATGAAGCTCCAGTCCGCATTCGGCAAAGCGCTTCGCAAGCGCCTCCTTCAGTTCTTGTGCCTGCCGCTCACTGTCGCAATGGCAGAGAATATCATCGGCATAACGCTCGAACGGGATGCTCGGATGATTTCTTCGCATCCACATGTCGAACGCATAGTGGAGAAAGAGATTCGCCATCAGCGGTGATACCACCGAGCCCTGCGGCGTGCCCTTCTCTCGGGGTTCAGGGGTGCCGTCTTCCAGTTGAACGGGAGCTTTAAGCCACCGTTCAATGTACAACAACGCCCAAGCGCAGTCCGTGTGCTTTCGAATCGCCTTGAGCAAAAGCTCATGCGATATCGAGTCAAAGTAAGCCCGAATGTCGAGATCGAGCACGAAGGGATGCCGCCAGCATCGCTGGCGAGCAACCCCAACGGCATCGAGCGCCGATTTTCCGGGTCGATATCCGAACGAGTCTGGATGAAAGTGTTTCTCCAAATCCGGCTCCAGATATCCTTTGACGACCGCCTGAGCAACGCGATCCGACACCGTAGGAATTCCTAGCGGCCTCTTCCCGCCGTCGCGCTTGTCGATCTGCACACGCTTGACCGGCGGTGGAAAGTAGCTGCCCGAAGACATTCGATTCCAGAGCTTGTACAGATTGCTCTGCAAGTCTGCCTCGAACACCTCGATCGACTGCTCGTCCACACCGGCTGCGCCCCGATTTGCTTTAACCCGTTTGTACGCCTCCCAAACCCAGCGCTTGGGGATGTCATACGGCTTTGCTTGGCTCAAAAGAGTCCTCCCGTTTCCGGTTGTTCTTCCAATCAAGCGGGACAGTGCCGTGCCTTCGCTCCGCCACCATTACAGTGTCTTCGTCACTACTACACACGGCTCCGTCCCTGCATCGCGCATTGGTACTCAGACTCTTGTGGGGCTTCCACTTGAACCATTCCCTTGGCATCGCGATACAGGTTCCCACGTTCCGCACAGAAGCCTGAACCGAGGTCACGCCACCTCGCCTGCCGGACGCCGCCTGAGCCGTAAACAGGTATCGCTCAGACTGATCCCAAGATAACGACTACCCCTTGGTTTTGACGTCTTCCCTACGCTTTCGACAGTTCTTCGGTGGTTCGCTTGCGCTCGTCTCCTCGATCCTTACCTGACAGAGTCTTGCTCTGCCTTTTCCGGTCTCGCTCACCACCTCGACCATTGGGCCGAAGCAGCAGCCGGTGGTTTGAACCCTGATCCTGCAACCCGAGTTCGAGGGGCCAACCCCCATCTTCTGTGCAGCAAGGCTGCTCAAAGGTGCTCTACATCACACCTCCTTCGCGCCGTCGTGGCGCACCGTCGTCGGCATACCGACACCAAGGGAGGTCGGGATGTGTCCGCGCCATCCATAAATCAAACGTATAATGCAGGAACAGATTGGCCAGTATTGGGCTGATGGCTCCCTGAACGCAAAAGATAACTTTGCGGTGGAGGAGCGGTCACGGAACTATCGGTGGCGCCAGGCGCCTTTCCACCCGGAGGGGTGGGTGGGAGGGGGATGGAGTGGCGGATGATGATCTTGTCGTCGCCGACGAGGACTTCCTTCACGAGAAGGCGCAGCACGCGTCGGCGTTCGATTATATCGAGCGCGTCGACGGACCAACGCAGGCGGTCGAGGAAGCTCGTCACGGATTCGGCGAGACGCAGACAAACTTCCTGCTCCTTCGATTGGTCTTCGATCGCTTGCAGCTCCAACAGGCAAGCCTGTTCGCGGCTGCGCAAATCGGGCATGCGACTGCGCAGCTCTTCAAGTGAGAGGAGGCTCTCCTGATAGGCCGTGAGGAGACGCTCGATGCTTTTCCGGGAGCGCGCAAGATCGCGGCGAAGCGTTTCCTCCCGGCGCTGCGTGGGATCGGCGTTGCGCGCCGCCTTGAGCCGGCGCTCAAGTTCGTCTTCGATGAGGTGTCGGTCTTCAAGTAAACGCGCGATCTCTTTCCATACCACCTCGTCCAGCAAATCCTGGCGCATCGGGCGACTGTCGCAGACCGGCCCGCCGAGCCGGCGCCAGCCATCCGAGCCCAAGCAGCGGTAGTAATGGATGGTTCGAGCGCTCGACCTGGTGGAGGTGCGATAGAGCCCATAGCCGCATTTGGCGCAGCTCAACAATCCTTGCAGGGCGCTCGGCGTGATCGTGCGTCGCGGGGCATGCTTCTTGTTGGCTTCCAAAAGCTCGTTCGCCAATGCGAAGGTCTCTTCGCTGATGATGGTCGGCACAGGGATTTCGATCCACTCTGTGCGAGGAAGTTCATGATTGGCGCTGTTGCGAGGCGCGACGCCGCCGCGCAATCGCAACGGCCGCGTCACACGCATGCGCGGCGCGATCCGCGTCTTGCCAAAGCAGGCCGTTCCTTTATACGCGGGATTGCGCAGCATCGCCCAGACCGTCGAGCGCTCCAGCGGCCTGTTTCTTTGGCTGTCGGAATCTGGCGCTCATTGAGCAGGCGCGTGATGGCGCCGATGCTGTGGTTTTTTGCGGTGTAAGGCTCGTAGACCCAGCGCACGACACCGGCCTGTCGCTCGTCGATCTCATAATAGGCGGCAGAGTGATCGGTCTTGCGCTTGTAGCGATAGCCAAACGGAGCGCCAGAAAGCACGCTCACTTGGCCTTGAAGGGCGCGATGGCGCTTCCCTCGCCGCGACCGCTCCAGGATTTGGGCGCGTTCATACTCGGCGATCATGCCCTGAAACTGCAGCAGGAGCTCGTCTTCCGGCGTCGCCGCCCGTCTCGAGCGAATGAACAAGACCTCGACGCCGGCGCGCGCGAACTCTTCGATAAGAAGGATTTGATGCGCATAGCGCCGGCTCAGCCGATCGGGAGCATAGACGAGCACGGCTTGGATCCGTCCTTCTGCGGCGAGATCGCGCAGTCGTTCAAGCCCAGGGCGCAACAAGCTCGCGCCGCTATAGCCGTCGTCTTCGATCACCCATTCCGCCGGCACGTCGCAATCCTGCTCGCGCGCGAAAGCGATCAGCGCGCTCGTCTGACTGGCGATCGTGTTCTCCTCCTTCTGTTTGTCCGACGACACTCTGGCGTAAATCGCGGCGGTTTTCATCTTCGCCTCCCGTCACATCGGCGCCGGCGCGCGCGAAGCGCACCTGATCTGGAACGAGAATTTCGTAAACCTGTTCAAGTTTGACGGCGACGAGGCGATCGAACGCAAATTCGAGTCGAACGTCGCGCTTTTTTCGCCGCTCAGCCATCTTCGCGGACAGACGCGAGATAAGCGGCCACCGCTCGGCGCATCACCTCGCTTGCCGAAAGCCTGGAAGCCGCCGCATGCGCCTGGAGTTTTTGGGCGAGATCGGCCGGCATCTTCAGGGAGAGCGTCACAGACGGCTGCGGCGCGGAAAGGAGCGGCTCCTTCCTTTTGGCCACTTCGAGATAGCGATAGGCTTGCCGCAGCGACAAGCCGCTTTCGCGCGACAGCGCCAAGGCCGCCTCCGCCATGCCGATCTTCTTCGCGAGCAAGCGTCGCGCCGCCCTCAGCCGCTCGGCTTTCTGCGCTTGCGTCGATCGAATCATATGACATAATGGTATTATCTTTTGCGTCTCAAATCAACAACGGCTCCATCGCGCCAGCCGGTGATGACGCGTTCAAAGCGGAAGTTATCTTTTGCGTTCAGGGAGCCCTCACGCCCCCTTGCGGGGTTCCGCGAGTCCGCTCAACAAGCTTCCCGTCCTTTTCAATTGGCGCCGTCAGCCACCTTTCGATGTAGAGCAGCGCCCATTTGCATTGCACGTGTCTCCGGACCGCCTTCAGCAGAAGATCATGCGGAAGATTGTCAAACAGTCCTTTGATGTCGAACTCTAGAACCCAATCATATTTCCAGCACCGCTGACGCGTGACGCCCACGGCGTCCAGAGCGGATTTTCCCGGTCTGTAGCCGTAAGAGTCCGGCAGGAAGATGGATTCCAGTTCCGGCTCAATCATCTGTTTAACCACCATCTGCGCGATCCGATCGCTGATAGTGGGCACACCTAAAATCCTTTCGCCGCCCGTCTTCTTTGGAATGGAGACGGCGCGCACCGGAGGTGGAAAGTAGGTCCCTGACGACATCCGATTCCAGATCTTGTAGAGATTCCCTGCCAGATCTGTCTCGAACATCTCGAAGGTCTGTCCGTCCACTCCGGCCGCACCGCGATTGGATTTGACCGCCTTGTAGGCTTCGTACACTCGCCGCTTCTCAATCGAGAACGACTTGTTTGTCGCACCGTTCGAAGTCATCCTGTTTCCAGTTGGTTCAAGAGTACGACTACCTGACCCGATCCCTTTGCTCCGACCCCATTACAGGGCCCTCGACGCTCCTACGGATCGGTCCGCCCCAGTCTCTTGCATCGGTACTCTCGCCTCACGGCTGGCGCCGCTTGCGCTTCTCCCTTGGCATCAAGAGCCTGGTTCCTGCAGTTCCACGCGAAAGCCTGTGTCCGACTCACGCCCCCTCTACGCCGGTCGCCGCCCGCCCAGTCGTCAGGCATCTGGCGGACTTGTCCCAGGATGACGAGACGGTCCTGGTTTTGACGACACTTGGATTCATAACGACGTGTCTTCGGAGGGTTCACTTTCGTTCGTCTTTCGGGCACTCACCTGCTCGGTTTATTCCGGACTTCTGATCCGACGCTCACCACCACGGCTCTTTACCGCAGCGGCTCGGATTGGTTTGAGACCCGCTCCTGAAAGCCGATCTCGGGGGGCCGGCCCCCATCTTTCCCGCAGCTTCACCATCGGTCCTAGTTCATGTTGAACTCCTTCCGCTGTCTGCAGCACACTCTCGTCGATGAAGACTAGCCGCTCAGCTTCAACGCGACCTTGATACTCCCACTGGGCTCGCCGTCGCGCCACTTCGGGACGATCGCGTTCGCCGGCCACCACGCTTTTTTTGAAGCTGCACACCGACTGGTAGTCGACCTTCAGGCCGCGACCGGCAAGCTCGGCAACGAGACCGCGTATGGTGAAATCGCCGTCCTTGATCCGCTGCGACAGCCAGATCGCGTGATCTCCCGAAACCGCCTTCGGCTTGTGACCGCCCATCTGGCCCGGAATAACGCTGCCGGTCTCATCGACCCGCTTCATCCAACCAATTGCGGTGCTGATCGCAACCCCAAACTGCTTGGCTGCCTGATTGCGGGACATCCCGCCCTCAATCACCGCCACCACGCGTTTGCGAAGATCCAGAGAGTAAGGCTTGCCCATCCATGCTGGCCTCCGTCCAGCCAGCATGGTGAATCAGAAACAGGATGATTTGGGAAATCTTGAGGGTTCTATGAGGTCGCGGGCAAAGGCCAGCCGCGCGCTCTGTCGTAGCGTGCGACCTCATAGAAGCCGGATTGAACGAAGCCGCGGAGTTGTGGGCGCTATGGCGATAGTGCAGCCGGCGCAGGTGCAGAGAAGGCGCGCCTGTGGTCGCCGCGCGTCGGCGAGACATTCAGCTGATGTGAGGGGCCCGATTGATCGGGCCGAGGGCGCAATCCAGCGAGCGATTTGCTGCGCTGGGATGCGTGGTCGAACGATCGGCCGGGTGTTCGGTGACGAGCGCGGCCACGGCGACTTCGGACGTTGCCACCGCGAAGGTGATCACGGAAGGGGTGGATAGTGCCGGCGTTGGTCATGACGTATCACAACGAAACGGATGGTCGTGGTAGGCTCGCGGGACGACATCGACGCGCCGCATGGTGCCGCCACAATGCGGGCAGACCGACGCTTTTCGACTGAGCATGAATATCTTTCGGGAAGAGATTTTCGCTCGGTGCTCGCGGCCTCTGCCACGGCTCAGGCTATTTAGCAGGACTAGGACTGCCTGCCTGGTTTTCAGTTTCGATATGGATAGCATCTCCCGGCGGCGCCATCGTATGACGCCACCCAGTTTCATGGTCAAAACTCATTCCGGAACGCAAAAGAGCCTCCGGGGGGACATCCCGGAGGCCTTCTTGGAGATCAAACTTAGTACAGAGCCGTTTTCCTTTCTAGTTTCCTAGCTTGATCAGTCTCAAAAGTTGCGCTGAGCACGGAGCAGCAGCGAGAGGGCGCCCTGGTCCTTCAGCTCATACACAGCACCCGGCTTTGCAATGCCCGCCTGCACCGGCAACGTCACGGTACTTCCGCCCGCGTATTTCTGGTCCACGATATTGTAAGCGATGTCGGCCCCGAAGGTCAGTTTTTTGACCGGGGTCCAAGTGATGTATGTACCGATGACCGCAAAGTTGAAGTCAGGGTTACAGCCTGCAAGACCGCTCGACAAGGCGAGGCCTGTGACGACGGCGCCGCAGATGTAGCCTTTGGCCGTACCGTTATAGCGCATAGCGCCCCAACCACCGTAGATGCTGGTATGCCAGTACTCATTCCAATTGTGGTTGAACGCGCCGTTGAAGCCGTATGTCGTGGTCAATTCTTGGCCAGCGCCTGTAACGAACACAGAATCAGAAAGACCAGCAATTCCGACGCTCTGGTAAGCACCAGCCAAGTTCGTACCGCCATACCTAGCCCAGTTGGTCGACATATAATCGTTGAAGACGTAACGACTTGCACCGTTCGCATATACGCCTGTCAAGTTGATCGAGTCACCCGGCCCGGTCGGGAGATTATTGATCGACAATGCGAGCTGACCTGCCCAGCCCCACTTATCGCTCGGAAAGCCGGTGAGCTCTGTGGCACCGTAGTAGGCAGCATGATTGTCGTGGGCCGCGACCGACGCCTGGAAAAGGCCCCAAGCCTGGTCAACACGAACTGCCGCGATGAGATCTGGAGCTCGCGTACCGCCAAAGTCATTGGCGCCGTACGTGCCGGTGGCGAGACCTGCAGCCGTAGCACCGCTCACGTTCCAAATGTTGGCCATATCATGTTGAACGGGATCCTGAGCGGAGAATGAAGCTGTAATGCCTTGACCGAAGTCAGCGGTGTAGCTGACCTGGCTAACGGGGTCCCAACCACTACTGCCCGGCAATTCGGCGAAATTCCCCGGATATTCGCCCCAAGGCGTGGAGAATTGCGAGGCGGCCTTGCCGAACGTGAAACCAGCGAACTGGATAAAGCCGTAGGTAATGTTCAATGCAGTGGCGGGTGCGGGCGAAACTGTCGAACCATTCGTGGCAGTGGTACCGGCACCCGCAACACCGGGCGTCGTCAAAGTGAACCACATTTCGGCGTACGTACGGAGCAACCCATATTCGGTTGCGGTACGTGTGTCGATCTGCAGGTCTGCGCGAACACGCGACGTATAGTAGTTGCTGAGACGATTCCGTGCGGCACCCACACCGCTGTCGTTAGGGTTAGAATCAACGTTTGTGTTAAGGTTGGCATGGGCGCGCAGATAACCACCCAGCCTGATGCAGGTGTCGGTCCCCGGGACGTAGTAGAATCCAGCACCATACAGCGAACAGACCTTTACATACTCGACCGGCTTCGCTTTCACTGGAAGATCGGCCGCCTGCGCCCCGGCACTCGCAAAGATTGCTGCAGAGCCAAGTATAATACTCTTCGTAAGTTTCATGGATGTCCCCCTTTGAGCGGATCTCCTAGCCGCTCAATAAGTATTAAGAATCTCCAATGCCGATTTTCCCTGATGTAGGGCTTGCATCGCCGAAATTCTGCACCAGCCTTCAGAATTCCGAGGATTCACGACTAATTCCAACTTGCGCGATAGGTAGCCTTCGATCGCTGCCGGCATAATGCATCGAAGCCATTGATAACGTCTTCATGCAGTGGGTCTTCCGTATCGATCGTAAGCGCTTAGCAGCAACCCTATTGATGCTGGCTTGACCTTTTGCGGAACCGCCATGGCATGAGGTCGTCGATTTCGCTTTGGGGATGGCCGGCAATGATCGCCGTGAGCGTTTCGGCGATGTAGGCGACCGGGTTGACGTCGTTGAGCTTACAATCGCCACGGTGGATGCGAGCAAGGCCCAGTTTTCGGCTCCGACCTCATGACCGGCGAAGAGCGCGTTTTTTCTGGTCAAGCAGATTGGCCGGATCGCGTTCTCAACCGGGTTGGTGTCGAGCTCGAGACGCCCGTCATCGAGGAAGCGCGTCAGCCCCTGCCAATGATTGAGCGCGTAGCGGATGTCATCAGCGAGCGTCGAGCCGCTGGAGATCATCGATAGCTGTTTCGCGAACCACGGCTTCAACGCCTCGACGAGCGGCAGCGAGTGTTCCTTGCGCGCGGCCAGCCTGATATCCGGCTACGATGAACCGCGTACCATGGCTTCGATGGCGTAGAGCTGTGCGATCTGCCGGACGGCAGCCCCGGCGATCGGCGATTTACTGTTGCGGGCCAATTTGACGAAGCGCCTGCGCAAATGGCTCCAGCAATGTACGAGCGTCCACGGCCCTTGCGGTCGGGCGACTTCGATCAGCCGATCATAACGGTCATAGGCATCGCATTGCAGGAAGCGTCCGTTGAAGCCGTCCAGGAACTGCTCAGCGAAGGCGCCGCTGCGACCGGGGGCATATCGGAACAGCACGATGGGCGGACTTGGGCCGCTATGGCCGCGGTCGTCGGAGACGATCGCCCAGAAGTAAGCCCTTCTTCGTTTGACCACGCCCGGGATCGAGCACCGGCGCCGTGGTTTCATCCATGAACAGGCGATCCGCCGCTGCCAGATGGCGGCGCATGTGGTCGGCAACGGGCTGCAGATGGAAGCAGGCGCGGCCTGACCAATTGCCCAGTGTCGCCCGATCAAGCCGGATCCCCTGGCGCGCATAGATCTCGGCCTGACGGTAAAACGGCGTATGGTCGCCAAACTTGGAGACGATCACCTGCGCAATCGCGGCTTTCGGTCGGTAGTCCGCCAGGCACGACATGCTCCAGTGCGTGCGCCTGCACGACAGGGCCCGAGCAGCGGCGGCAGATGTATTTCGGGCGGCGTGTGACCAGCACGCGCCATTGCGCCGGGATCACGTCGAGCCGTTTGCTGACGTCCTCGCCGATCTTCGTCATCGCCCCGCAACCGCACGGACAAAGCGTGCTCGCAGGCTCGATGATCCGCTCCACCCGCGGCAAATGCAGCCCCGATTGCGACGGGCTTGATCCGATCCGCCGCGCGATCGGCCCTGGATGATCACGGCCGCCTTCTCCTGTGCCGCGTCCAGGACGCCTTGCGCGATCTCCACGTCTTCGAGCGGCAAATGATATTGATCTGGCCGCAGCTTCTCGGACTTCGCTCCGAACTTCTCTCGGCGTAGTTCCCCGAGAATAATCTCCACCCGGCACCGCGCTTCTTCCGACGTTGCCAGCGCCGCTTGATGTTCGCTCAATGCTGCCTGCGTTTGCGCTAAAAGCGCCTTCAGGCGTTCATTCTCGTCGCGAAGCGTCGCGGTGCTCATGCGCCATGTCGAGCACATCTGCGCCGCCGGCGCCATGGCCAACTCGGTACAGAGTCATTCTGCCGCACTTATGCAGCGACCTGTGGACGCCGCGCTTCCTCCGGGCGGACCAACCGCCAATCCAGGCCCTCGAACAGCGCGGCCAACATCGCCGGCGATATCCGCATCACGCCGTTCGCAATCTTTGGCGACACGGACTTGCAACCCTCGAGGCGTTTGTGCACCAGCACCAGGCCCGTTCGATCCCACACCAAAATCTTGATCCGGTCCGCCCGTTTCGACCGGAACACAAAGGCTGCACCGCTGAACGGATCGAGACCAAGCGTCTCCTGCACCTTTGCAGCAAGCCCATCGTGCCCACAGCGGAAGTCGACGGGCCGCGTCGCGATGTAAATCTTCAGCTCGGCGCCGGGGACAATCATCGTGACGCCCGCACCGCACGGATCACTCGAGATAGCTGCTCCCCATCTATCGCCGCGTCCGTCCGCACGACGACGTCGCCAATCGCAATCTCGAGCTTGACTGCAAGAACGTGACGCTCCTCTAACGGCCCCTCCACGACCAGCGGCGCGAACGGCGGCTGCGGAGCCTCGCACGACGGCAATTCGCCGCGCTGTCGGAAGCGTCGTCGCCAATCGTAAATTTGCAAGCGCGTCGCCCCGTGCTTGCCCGCCACCTCCGCCACCTGCGCCGAGCAGCAGACTTTCGGCGACGACGAGGCACACGGCTCCCGATGCTCGGCCGTTGCCATGGCATAGCGTAAAGAGCGTGTGTTGGCATGGCATTGCCGGTCACACCAATCTTTTGCGCCTTTGGTCAGGTGACCCAGTCGCTTGAACTTGCGACGCAACCACGGGACCACATAGGTATCGATCCGATTCAGGGCCGGACGCAATTGCGTCTTGTAGGAAGTGCCCATATTAGCTGCTCCAGCGCAAGATTTATCTCCGCCGCTGCCAGTGAGGTGCTCGTCCTACACTGCGCGTCCAGAGGTGCTCGGGCGATCCGAACTATTCCTTATCGGAGGACGAGCCTTGGCAGATAATAGGTAAGCATCTGTCGGAATGGATGTTACCAAGCTGAGAGACGCCGTCGCGATTCCGGAAGCGGCCCGGGGAGATGTTCACTTGTTCGGTGAGCTCGATGCTACGGCAACCGGCATGCCCCGCGTCATACTGCGGATCGCCGACCAGTTTGACCGTGTGCATTTCGACGGTGGTCTGCACTGCGATCGCACGTGAACTCTTCGGGTTAATGTGGGCGATCGCCAGGCAAGTTGCAGATAGCCTGATGATGCCCTTCTTATCATCATGCAGTGGCGGAGGCGGGACCACGGCAGAGGGAATGCCCGTCGAACGCTTGTGGCGCGCCAACCCCCTGCAACGCGCGGCGATCGTAGGTTGGCGTAGGCGAGGGAGTGGAATTAGCCGATACGGCTCGCGCTACCATTTCTCGTGTTAAGGCTCGAGTACACCAGCTTCTGCTGACATCGCGGATACCTCAAGCGGGTCTCTATTTAGTTTCGGGATCGCGGAGGAAGAACTGCCCAAAAGTTCAAGCTATGGGATTATAAACCGGCCGAGCGCCAGAATCTGTAGCCCAACTGGCGGATGCGAACGCAAGCTGGTAGACAGTGGTCCTGACCATCCTGAACGGACCATTGGTCAAGATGAGTCCGGCCCCGGATTGGACGATGAAACACCAGCCGAAGTGAAGAACGTACAAGCCGGCATTTGCTGCCGGTGAGCTCGCTTGGGAAATATTCCGCAAGGATTGCACAACTGAGGACTGTCGCTGCGACGACAATCGAGATGACGAGCCACGGCAATCGCGATGGCAACGTCAGGCGCAGGATCAATGCAAGTTCAGCCCTACAAACAACACTGTCACTGTCGCGAGCAGAATTTCCGACCCTATCCCACGTCTGCGTAGACGATCAGCCAACGTACCGAGTAGCAACACCCCGGCGCTGCTTCCTAATGCCACGATGATAGCTGCGTGATCGAGGAGTGAGCCCTTCGACATTCGTCAGCCAAGGTGCTGCCCTCAAGGCTTGCAATGACCAAGCCGACCCAATGCGGCTTGCTGAAAGCGTGCTGTCTGCCAGAAGCGCCGATCTGTGTAGATCGCACTTAGTTTTAAGGCAGCTTGCTAGTACTACTGAGTCAGAAAAGTGTCTGATTCAAAAGATCGCGGGCGAGATCCTGTGAGAATCAGTTACCGGTTGAGATTCAGGCATCGGCAACGGGGGCTGATATGGATCTCCGGACATCAGGCGGCAGTGAATCGCGATTTTCGGCTTTTGTCGAGAAACTTGTGAGTGTGATCGGACATGCGGACCGGGCCCAGCCGTTGTTTGATTATTGCATCGGCTTAATCATACCGGGGGGCGTAAAAGCGTTGAGCCTGTGGCAGCGGTAACGGCACCTGATCGGACGGCGGCGCAGCATCAGTCGCTGCTGCACTTCGTCGGCCAATCGCCTTGGTCTGACGAGGGTGTTTTGGCCAAAGTGGGTGAGATGGTACTGCCGGCGATAGAGCGCCATGGACCGATCGAAGCGTGGATCATCGATGACACCGGTTTTCCCAAAAAGGGAGCGCACTCGGTCGGTATGGCGCGTCAATATTGCGGGCAGCTCGGCAAGCAGGATAACTGCCAAGTCGCGGTATCCCTGTCGCTTGCCAATCACCACGCCAGTCTGCCGGCGATGTATCGTCTCTATCTGCCGCAGGAATGGGCGGCAGATAAGAAACGTCGGCGCAAAGCGGGCGTGCCCAAGGAGATCAGCTTTAAGACCAAGCCAGAGATCGCGCTTGAACAGATCGAAGCAGCCTGCAGAGCCGGGCTTCCTCTCGGCGTGGCGCTGATGGATGCCGGATATGGCTGCAACACGGACCTGCGGACCAGCATCAGCGCGTTGGCGTTGACCTATGTGGCTGGTATCTTGCCAAACACCACGGTGTGGACATCCGACACGGCGCCGCTACCGCCGAAAAAATGGTCGGGCAAAGGGCGGACCACCAAAGCTGCTGCGCCGCGACCACAAGCATCAACCGATTTCGGTCAAGGAGCTTGCTCTTTGCCTTCCTAAGCGGGTCTGGCGCACGATCAAGTGGCGAGAGGGCGCGGCCGAGCGGCTATCGTCGCGTTTCGCTCGCGCGCGCGTTTGCGTCGCGCATCGAGATTACCAACTCACCGAAAGCCGACCGGAAGAATGGCTTTTGATCGAATGGCCAGAAGGTGAGGACGAGCCGACCAAATACTGGCTTTCAACGTTGCCGGAAACGATCACTTTTGGAAGGCTAGTCGATCTAACCAAGCTGCGCTGGCGCATCGAGCGCGATTATCAGGATCTCAAACAAGAGGTCGGGCTCGGGCATTTCGAAGGGCGAGGTTGGCGTGGCTTCCACCACCACGCTACGCTGTGCATCGCAGCCTACGGATTCCCGGTCTCCGAGAGGGAGACGATTCCCCCCTCGGGATCTCGTTCCACCAGGCCGTTCAAGAGACTTGCGGTTTCCAACGGTTACCGACCCAGAGGCTCCGCTGCTGCGACCCGAACGTCACATCCCGAACTCGATTGCGACGATGCGGCGAAGACTGCTCGTTGCCATCGTCCGCAACCTCTCACGCTGTCCCTGTTGCATTCGCCCGATCAAACAGCGTCTTCTTTTGTGACGCAGTAAGACTAGGTCGCCTGTGGTCGCCCGGCCTCAGGAACCGCTACGAAGGCCGAAGCGGAGGTCGCAAGAGGTAATAGTTCAGACAGCCCACGCCGTATATTCTAACAGCCACTGGGTTGGCGTTGTTGCAGTCACTGAATATAGTGGCACCGACTATCATCATGTAGCCCAACCAGGGCGACGCGGTCCCTTGGAAACGAGGTGACAATGGCCTTCAGCCCAGCCATTGCTGCAGCTGAGACACCGATGCCGATCATCGCACGCCATGGAGAACCTGATCGTAAGCGCAGCGCCGAGGCCGTTCAGATTATTTGTGCGCAGTCTTGGGAGCATCGTTAGAAGAGTCATCTTCAGCAAGGGTGCTCATAATGGACGACCATTCCGACGACACAAGACGACCGTTGTCGCCGCGTATCGAAGTGTATGCGCGTAGGTCGAAAGGACTGGCGGGATGATTTGAAGGCGCAGATTGTTGCGGAAAGCCTTCGGTCGGGTGCGGTTGTAACAGATATCGCACGCCACCACGGCTGCCGGCCACAGCAGGTGCACGACTGGCGGCGCCGGGCGCGTTTAGGTCAATTGGTGCCGCCAGCTTCGGCGGATACACTATCGGTGGTGTCGGAATCGTCGGTACCGGCGGCCGAGGAGCCCTCCGGATCGCCGGAATCCGCTATCACGGAGCTCCTGGGTGCACGGGTAGAGATACGCGGGACGCCTGGCCTTGCGGTGCTAAATGATGTGTTCATGGCACTCCGACGGTCACATTCATGCTGACGCCACCCGCTTGCCTCACGATTTACATTGCGAAGCAGCCTGTGGGCTTCAGGAAGTGCGCGGATGGCTTGGCGCTTGGCGAAGGAGACACTAGGCCACGACCCGATGAAGGACGTGACGGTAGTCTTCCGTGCAAAGCGCGCCGACCGGGTGAAGATTGTCGTCTGGGATGGCAGCGGCCTTGTGATGTATTGGAAGCGGTTCGATGGCAGCGGCTTTCAAATGGCCTCCCTTTGTGGCGGGTATCATGCGGATGAACACCGCGCAGTTGTCCGCGGTTCTGGCCGGCATGGATTGGACACGCATGCACGCGCCTCGAATCCCGCAGCCGAAAGCACTTGCTTAGGAAATAAAATCTTCGCTGCATCGGGGCGCGAAGCATGGCAGAATCGGGCCAATGAGTGATTTGCCTGATGAGCTGCCGAGCGATCCAGCCGAGCTGCGTGCCTTTGCCGCGGCTCTGCTGGATCTGGATGGGTTCAAGAAGGCTTCGTCGCGGCCCGAGGCTGCGTCTTCAAAGGCGAAAACGTCTGGGTGTTACGCACCCGCTGGGGCATTTTCACCGTCAAAATCAACGGCATGGAGAAGAAACCGATGCGCTGGCCCGACGGGAGCTTCTCGATTCAGGGGGCAGCGGCTGAGGTTGGAGCAACCCCGCAAACAATCTTCGATTATCTCGCGCGCGGATTGCTGACGGGTCATCAGTTGGCCAAGGGCCAGCCATGGCAGATCGAGCTCTCAGACAAACAGATTACTCAGCTTCGCAACCATGTACGACGCACCAAGCGTTCGAAGAAGGAGGCATCATGAAGTCATCGGCGCCGATTAGCGCGTGCCATTGATCAACGGCAGCGGTCCTCGAGGATCTCCAGGAGGTCGTGACGGACGGCCTCTGATGGCAAGCACAATTTGGCACTTCGAACGACTTGGACGGCTGCGATCGTATAATCCGGCCTTTAGCGCGGATCATATCTCCGCTGGCCCTGATGAAGTCCGACAACCAAGGGGTCACATCAAGGATGCGAGCTTTAGAGCTCACGCGACTGGTCGGGTTTTCCTGGTTTTCGGTGGCGACCGTTGTCTTCATCATGCCTCCAAGCTTAGAACTCTTTGATTTGGATGCGGCTGGCCGAAACTGACGCTCAGGGTTTGGCGAACATCTCGGTGCGGAAGCATTCTCCGGTTCTCATCATTGCCCAGATGATCCGAACCAACTTGTTGGCAAGAGCGACGGTCACAAGCCGCGCCGGCTTTTTCGCCAAGAGCCCGACAATTCAGTCGCGCAAACCGCCGCGGCGTTTTTCCACAACGTTTAGAAGCGATGTTGCTCCGAGAACCAGTAGCTTCCTTATATATCGATTATCCGCCTTGGTGATGCTTCCGAGAGTCGGTTTACCCCCACTCGAACTTTTCCTGGGCGTCAGCCCGAGCCAGGCAGCAAATTTCCGCCCCGAATTGAATACGCTTGGGTCCGGTACACTGGCTGCAATTACCGAGGCAACAAGCTTGCCAATGCCGGGAATTTCTCCGAGCGAACGGCTCGTCTCGCTTCGCGCGTGGGCCTTGGCGATCTCCTTCTCTAAATCATCGAGCGCGCTTCCGAGCGCATCAATTTGCTGACCGAGAACCCTTGCAGCCATGACAGCGGCGCCCCGAAGAGTCGTGTCGCCTTCTGCGTGGCCTAAAAGCTCGTTGACGCGGCCGGTGCCCTTGGCGACGACAAGACCGAATTCGGCTAGTTGGCCGCGTAGAGCGTTCACGCTCATCGTTCGCTGTTTGACGAGCAGCTCGCGCGTCTTGTGCAGCATCAGGGTCGCTTGCTGATCAGCGCTCTTGATCGGCACAAAACGCATGGGATGCGCGAGACGCTTCACAGATGGCCTCCGCATCGACGGCATCGTTCTTACCCCGCTTGACATAGGGCTTTGTGCAGGCCGGCGGCATCAGTGACACATCATGCCCCATGGCCTTCAATTCGCGCGCCCAGTAGCGCGCTGAGCCGCAAGCTTCCATGCCAACGCGGCACGGCTCGATCTTCGAGAAAAACTCGCGCATTGTCCGGCGCGTCAGCTTGCGCTTTACGGCTGGTGCATTCTCGCTAGATAGCGCGTGAACCTGAAAATAGTTCTTGGCGAGATCAACGCCTATTCTGACAAACTTCATCGCGGACGGTTTCCCTTCTTTGTGGCGCCCTGGCGGCCACGCTTGGCACTATGATGCCGTTGAGGTGAGGCCGTCCACACCATCAAGAATGAGAAGATCGACGCGGCCGAGCGCACGCAGCCGAGGGGGGGGTGGCGGCCGTCGCCGCGCGCCAGAGCGAGATCGGTGAACAGCCGCGGGACGCACTGATAGAGCACGGAACGATTGTCGTGGCAGGCCTTGTTGCCGAGCGCCGAGGCGAGCCAGCTCTTGCCGACGCCGGACGGCTCGCAGATCAAAAGGTTGGCGTGGTCGTCGATCCATTGGCATTCGACCAGCATCGTCAGCAGGCTGCGGTCGGGGCCACGCGGGGTGCGGTGGCGCCCGTAGCACTTGCTGATGACCCGCCCGGTCGCAATATCGAGGGCGGCGAACAGCGATGTGGTGCCATGCCTTTTGTAGTCATGGCTCCTTCGGGCCGCCTGGCCGGGACGCATCGGCAGCATCGGCTGGCTGCGGTCCAACGCTGGATTTGGGACTTCTCATCCACACACAAAACGATGGCGTGCTCCGGCGGTGAGACATAGAGGCCCACGACATCGCACACTTTGGCCCCGAAGTTCGGATCGGTCGAGAGCTTGAACGTCTCCATCCGGTGCGGCCGGAGCCCGAAAGCCCACCAGATGCGTTGTACCGTCGATACCGATAGGCCGCTGGTCTTCGCCATGGCGCGGGAGCTCCAATGAGTGGCGTTCTCAGGGCAACTCTCCAACGTCCTCACGATCACGGCTTCGATGCGGGCATCGTCAATCGTGCGCCCGCCGGAGCGCGGCTCGTCGTGCAGCCCGGCTATGCGCTGCTCCATAAAACGCCGCCGCCACTTGCCTATCGTCTGCCGGTCTAGCCCCAGCCTGGCCGGCACTTCCGTGTTCTGGCCACCTTCGCACAGGTCAGCACAATCCGGGCTCTCAGAGCCAGCGCCTGCGCTGTCTTCCGCCGCATCGGCGACGTCAGTTCGGCACGCTCATCATCGCTCAGTATCAGGGAAGCAAGTTGCTGGATAGCCATTGGAGACTCCGTCGCTGTTTGCCTCCATCCTTGGCACAGCGACGCGAATCTATTGCGAATCTATGATTGCGAACTTGTGACTCGCGACACTAGCTACTTTCCGGCGCAAAATTCGACGGCGTTGGCATTTGGATAGAATCGGCTGGTTTGCGGAAAACTGCAAGATCGGACGGATTTGGGTTGACCCATTGATTCATTCTTATGAATGATTCGAGAGCGGACCCTCCGAGCGCGCCAGAAGCTGGTCGGCAAGTTGCCAATCACCGGCGAGTTGCTGCGCGGCTCGCTGCTGGAACGCACCATCCGCCCAAAGGATGCCCGAAATGCGCGCGTGGCGAAGGGCATCAGGTGTTTGTCTTGACGGTGACCTACCCGGGAGGACGTACGCGCCAGTTCAGCGTGCGGCGCGAGCGGGTTGCCGAGGTGCGCCGCTGGCTGAGCAATTATCAGGACCTGAAGGAGGCGATCGAGACCGTTTGCGAGCTCAATCATGATCTGCTGCGTCCGGACCAGGCCGCATCGAAGAGGCGGAGGAAGCGGCATGATTGAGATGCGGCGGGCGCAGCTCAGCTTCGGCGACGGGCTGATCGCCGAGGAAGTGAGCGATCTTCGCGAAGACTGGATGAAACATGCCGACGCGCTGCTCGCGGATGAGGACATCGTCGCAGCCATGTATGAGGCTCTGGCCAGACGACATGCCAAGAGCCGCAGCCGCGGCCGGCGCGGTGCCTCAGCCGAGGTGGTGTTGCGGCTACTGATCCTCAAGCACATCCGCAACTGGAGCTACCAAGTGCTCGAGCGCGAAGTGTGCGCCAATTGTGTACCGCGACTTCACGCGCGTCGGCGCCGGCAAGACACCTGATGCAAAGAAGATGGGACGTTGGGGGGTGGCGGTGGGGCCCGAAGTGGTCAAGCAGATTCACCAAAGGCTTGTGAAGCTGGCTCAGGCCAACGGGTTGGCGGCGGGGCGCAGAATGCGCGTGGACACCACCGTGGTGGAGACCAACGTGCACTATCCGACGGATTCCAGCTTGTTGGGCGACGGCGTGCGGGTTCTGATCCGCACCATGAAAAGGATCGGCAAGGTCGCCGGAGAGACTGGCGCCAAGCTGTGCGACCGCGGACGCAGCGTGAAGCTGCGGGTCCTGGACATCGCCCGGGCGGCGCGTTCCAGAGCCAAGCAGAGCCGAGAAAGGCTCAATCGAGCCTATGGCCAGCTACTCAATGCGACAAGTCGAGTGGTTGGACAGGCGAAGCGGTTCTCCAAAGAAATTGTTGGAGGAACGAAGCGCGCGAGGGGCGTTCCGCAGCAATTGGTGCTCGAAGGCCTGCGCCAAGAGCTCGACGCGATGGTGCCGCTGGTCAAGCAAGTGATGAAGCAGACGAGAGCGCGTATCTTCCGTGGCGACACACACGCCGAAGGCAAGCTCCTCAGCGTGTTCGAGCCATCGACGGAGATCATTCGCAAGGGCAAGGCCGGCAAGCCGAACGAGTTCGGCAAGATGGTGAAGTTGCAGGAGGCCGAGGACCAGATCGTGATTGATTACGAGGTCTATGATCGGCGTCCGAACGATTCGGACCTGCTGATTGCCGCCATCGAGACGCATCGAGCAATGCTGGGGCGTCCGCCGCACATGGTGGCAGCGGATGCCGCATTCTACTCCGCCAAGAACGAGGCAGCAGCGAAGGCCCAGGGCGTAAAACGCGTCTGCATTCCCAACCGCTCGACCAAGAGTCCCGAGCGCAAGCGTGAGCAAAGGAAACCCTGGTTCCGCAATGGCCAGAAGTGGCGGACCGGCTGCGAGGGACGCATCAGCGTCTCCAAGCGGCGGCACGGTCTCAACCGCTGCCGATACAAGGGCGACGCCGGAATGAAGCGTTGGGTCGGGCTCGGCGTGATCGCCGACAACATCATCAACGTCGGCCGTGCCATGGAAAAGCGGGCAGCGTCCTAAGCGCCGGCTCCTCAACCAATCAGGCTCTCAAATATCCCCTGCCGGCAGTCCCGGCGGGTCTTGCTTTGCGCACCTCATCGGCCACAATCCCGAAATCGCTAATTTTGCGCCGGAAAGTAGATCCTATGCAGGCGCGACGGACAGGAGGGTTGTGTTACCGCTTCGGTTTCTACCTTCCCACCAGGTGTGCATAGGAGAGACGCTGATGGAAGCCCGGACAGTGAACAACCTGCCGCCCGCCGCAACCCATGATGACGCCGTACGCTGTCTTCTTGCAATCGAATTAAGCAAGAAAAGTTGGATTGTTGCCGTCAACACGCCCTTGTCGGACAAGGTCAGTCGCCACACGTTGAAGCCCTGCGATGGGAAGGAGCTGTTGGATCTGTGTGAGCGAATCCGGACGCGAGTTGCCAGAGAAACAAAGCAGCGCGTGGAAATCGTTTCTTGCTACGAAGCTGGCTACGACGGCTTCTGGCTCCACCGTCTGCTCCAAGCACATGACATCCGCAACCACGTCATCGATCCGGCAAGTCTGCAGGTTGATCGTCGAGCGCGTCGCGCGAAGACTGACCACGTCGATGTCGAGCGATTGCTCCGATCACTGATGGCGTATCTGCGGGGTGAGCCGAAGGTTTGGAGCGTTGTGCGCGTGCCAAGTGTCGCCGAAGAGGACGACCGTCGGCTCCATCGTGAGCGTGGTCGGTTGATTAACGAACGTATCCAACATGTCAACCGGATCAAGGGACTGCTCGCGATCCATGGCACCTATGAGTACCAACCGCTGCGCCGCGATCGGATGCAGCAGCTGGAAAGGTTGCGCACCGCTGATGGTCGATCGTTGCCGCCGCGGCTCATGGCGGAAATCCAGCGCGAACTGCAGCGGTTGGAGCTTGTCATCGGAATGATCAAAACGATCGAGGCGGAGCGCGATGCCATTGCATCGGCCAAGACTGAGGCGGAGCATACGAGCGCAAAGAAGATCCAGGATCTGGCCATAATTAAGTGCATCGGCCCCGAATTTGCGAACACACTTGTCGGCGAAGTGTTCTACCGCTCATTTGACAATCGCAAACAATTGGCGAGCTATGTCGGTCTGACGCCAGCGCATTTCCAGAGCGGTGCGACGTGCCGTGATCAGGGGATCAGCAAGGCTGGCAACGCCAAGGCTCGCACGGTCATGATTGAGCTCGCCTGGCTGTGGTTGCGGCATCAGCCTGACAGCCCCTTGAGTATCTGGTTCCGCGATCGTGTTGGCAAACTCAAGGGCCGCATCCGGCGGATTACGATTGTCGCCGTCGCACGCAAGCTGCTGATTGCGCTCTGGCGCTATCTCGAGACAGGTCTGGTGCCTGAAGGCGCCGCTCTGAAGGTGTGACTAGATGAGCTGAAAGAGGACGAAAGGAACATTACCGATTCCAAGGCGGTGTGTGACCGGTTGCCTAGCCTGGCTGCAATACGCCGCAAAGTAGAATGGTCCCATCCTCCTTGGAGCCCTGTGCCCTCGCACTGTTGCATGAGGGACCTTGGTACGGGTTCGTCCCGACCGGATATAAGTTGATGCGGTGAGCGCCGCATAGCGAAAGGGCTCCGCCTTGGGTCAATTGAACAAACGTCATCGGAACGTCAAAACGGAGGAAAGGATCAACAGAAACGCAGCTACGTTTGCAGCGTAATGGCCGGGGACGCCAATCGTAGCTCGGCGCGCGCTTTCGCCGTCAACCCCTCGCGCCTTCCGGCGCGACCCTCCGGGCTCCGAGGGTTGACCGCTCAGCGCGGCCAAGCAAAGGGGCCTGCCGTGCCCATCAATGCAGAACCGCGCTCGCACGAGCCCGCTCTTGAAACGTAAGAAGAGAAGAAAATGTTGATCGCGAAAAAAACTTCTTGACACGGCAAGGCCTCCGAGGCCCTGCGAGCACCGCGAATTGTTGCCATGGGCCAAGGCCCCGGAGCACGGTTAATAGATTTCGACGACAGGGGTCTCTCCCGCCGCCAGACGGTTATGGAGGGAGATTCATGGAAATACTGTATCCGCGCTGTGCAGGGTTGGATGTGCACAAAGACATGGTGATGGCGCGTGTGCGTTGCGTGAGCGAGCCGGCGGTGGATGAAACGCGCAGCTTTGCCACGACGACAGGGGCCTTGATCGAACTTCAGGAGTGGCTGAGCTCGCACGCCGTCACCCACGTGGGGCCAGGCCCGAGCTTGAGGGCATGGAACATGCCGCGCTTCTCGCGATCTTCTGTAGGCTTTCTCTCCCTGCGGATGCTGCCGGTCGCCATCAGTGCAGAGTATGAAATAGGCACCAACTGCGAAGATCCATTTTCAGCGTTTTGCAGCTCAGCCGGCAGCCGCCGCTCCGAACCCAGCTCGGTGCGGTCTCGCTGCGGACCCCGAACGGGCCTCCGTAATCCCGCGCCGTCAGCAATAGAATACGGTCCCAGAGTCCCTGCAGCATTTCCACGCTTTCGGGCTGACATTTGCAGCTATCCCGCGTATCGCTGCTCTTAGTATGCATCGGCGTCGAGCGAGGATAGCTTGAAGGATTTTAAGACGCTGGACACTATACGCCGGATAGGGCAATTGACCTGCGAAGCCCTAGCTCGCTCGAGGCTCGATCGCATCGGGAAAAGCAGACCCGCCCTGATGCGCACAAAGCTTTAACAGGGAGGATTACCAGCTTTCTGACGCGACCCTCCTAAGCCACACTCGCGGATCTTTACGAATTCGCAGGCAAAAGAATGGCCGGTCATGGGTACAGAACCGAGCAGGACGAATCGGGCAAGCAAGGCGATCTAAGCCATGTTAGGAGGGAAGGGATGAACGAGTTTCCTGATTGCGTCGAATGGTGGATCGCTACCTGGCACGCCATCTCAGCGCCGAACGCACATGCAAGGCGTGGGGTCGCCCCGCTGGCTGAGACGATCCGCAAGGTCGAGAGCATGCGTGGGACTCTTCGTTTCGAGGACGAGCCAGCAAGCTTCAACGCAGCGCTCATCGAGGCGAAAGGGAAGGCGCAATGAGCAACCTGGCCGAACTTACCTTGACCGAGGCCGCAGACGCCATCCGTGCGGGCAATGTCTCTTCGCTCGAACTCCTTGACGCTTGCTTCGCTCACATCCGCGCGCGGAAAGAACTCAATGCCGTTATCTGGCTTGACTACGAAGATGCTCGCCAGTCTGCGCTCAGGGCCGACCAGGCAACAAAGAAAGGTGGCAAGCTCGGCCTCCTGCATGGGATCCCTATGGCGCACAAAGACATGTTTTATCGAAAGGGTAAGCCTTGCACCTGCGGCTCGCGCATCCGTAAAAACTTTGTGCCCGAGGTGACGGCGACTGTGCTTGCCCGTATGGATGCGGCGGGTGCCTACAGCTTCGGTGGGCTCAACATGGCTGAATTCGCTTGGAATGGAACCGGACACAATAAGGAATTCGGGAACTGTCACAACCCTTGGAATCTGCCCTATGTCGCAGGCGGTTCTTCCTCGGGCTCAGGTGCGGCGGTGGCTGCGTGCATGACTTATGCGGCTCTTGGATCCGACACCGGTGGTTCAATCCGGCTTCCGGCCGCCGCCTGCGGCATCACGGGCATCAAGCCGACCCAGACGCGGGTCAGCCGCGCCGGCGTGATGCCGCTCTCCTTCTCGCTCGATAATGTGGGGCCCCTTGCGCGCACCGCCCGAGATTGCGCTCGCATTCTGTCGGTGATCGCAGGGCATGATCCATT
Source organism: Bradyrhizobium sp. CB82 (assembly GCF_029714405.1). NCBI lineage: Bacteria > Pseudomonadati > Pseudomonadota > Alphaproteobacteria > Hyphomicrobiales > Nitrobacteraceae > Bradyrhizobium > Bradyrhizobium sp. CB82. The sequence goes on from NZ_CP121650.1 coordinate 7,858,758, forward strand.
GGACCCAACCAGCGCGACTGAGGATGTGCCCCACTATGAGGAGGCACTTAACGGCAAGCTCGACGGCCTCAAGATCGGTGTCCCGACGACGTATTTCCTGGACGACGCGGATCAGCCGGTGGGCCTCGCATTTGACGAGGCAGTCCGGATGCTGGCCAAGCTTGGCGTCAAGGTCGAGCGCATCCCAGTGCCCTTGATCGACGACATATTGGCCTATGCCTTGATCCTGTGCCGAGTCGAATCGGCCACCAGCCATGCCGAATGGATGCGCAAGCGCCCGCAGGATTACACTCAGGATGTCTCATGGCTTTATGGGGGCTATGCTATTCCTGCAACCTACTATTTGGAGGCCTTGTCCCGGCGCGGACCGCTCCTGAAGGAGTTTGCAAAAGAGGTGTTCGGCCGCGTCGACATGCTTGCGACGCCTACCATCCCTTCCTGCGTCCCGACTTTGGCGGAGACTGACGTGGAGGGGCAGGCAGTCGACGCCGAAGCCAAATCGAGGGCGCTTTCGGCCAACACCATCGTCTTCAATTACTTAGGCCTTCCGACAATTAGCGTGAATTGCGGCTTCGATCCAAACGGGCTGCCGATCGGCCTCTCCTTTACCGGCCGCCCATTCGCAGAGGTAGACATTCTCAAGTTAGCTGACGCCTATCAACAGGAAACCGACTGGCATAAGTGTCGCCCGCCATTGCTGGCTTAGGTTATGAAGAGGGATCTTGGTCACATGTCGGGAAGAAGCGGCGCGTGACTATGCGGGGACCGTCGAAGCAAAAGCAGAACTCGCCGAGGCCGAGCGGAGGCTTCGGTTAACAGCGACTTCACTGCTGCCGGACGATGCCGGTAATTGGTCTTGCGGGCTCCATCCATCAAGATCAAGATCGCGCCGCAGCTGGGACCATGCGGCCAACACCCACGCCGCTTTGCTCCGCATGGCCGCTGGCGCACGCTGACCTTCTCGGTGCCTTGCGCTGCAACCAGCTCACGGCGCCTTGCGTTTTCGGATCAACGGCCAATGCTTCCGGGCTTACGTCGAGCAGCAACTCGTCCCCGTCCTCGTGCCCGTGACATCGTCGTCATGGACAATCTCGGAGCCGCTATCGCGCAGATGATCCGCGCGGCCGGAGCCAGGCTTTGGTTCCCGCCGCCCTACTCACCCGACCTCAACCCCCATCGAGCAGGCCTTCGCCAAGATCAAGCACTGGATGCGCCTCCCGCAGAAGCGAAAGCTGCGCGATGATCGGCGGCGTTGTGGGGCCGATATTGTCCTTATCATCTCGCAGACCCTACCGAAGCACCTCAAGCATTTCGATCTTCTCGACGGCGTATTGGTTGGCCACCCGCGCTATGCTCTCACTGTTGCTGTGGCGCTCCGTCAGACCCTCATCGAGGCCAGTGGATCTCGCCTGGCGCAGCAGGGACAACAAACCAAGATGGACCAGATCTACCAATATCTAACCGGCATGAAGTTTCGGGAGGGTGGAAGCTGTTGTCGAGAAATTCAATGATATGCGCGAGGACCTCGACAAAGTGCGAAAATTCATAAATCGGCAACGGGCAAAGGCGAAGCTCAAATCGTCGCAGTCGTCGACTCTACAGTTGGTATGGTGGGAGACTACAGGCAATCGCTGGTAAGCAATGCCCGAGATTTCAAGTCTCGATTTTCCCTCGCTAGAAGATTCGAGCGAGGCGGATCGGTCGGCCAGCTGAAGTCAGCGCTTAGAAGCATGTCGAGGCCGCCAGACGCGCAGCCATCTTTCGCACTCTTGTAACGAATTACTTCTATTTGCAGCTGTAACTTCGCTTGCCAACTTATTTTGGGCACTTAAGCAAGATGACATCCAATGCGGCGTCTGAAGTTGGTGCCCCGCGACATTGAAGCACAATTTGATTTTCGAAATCGGCTCGATCTGGAGTAACCCTCCGGTGAGGCTTTCAATTACCCACAAATTCTCCTCCGACCATGGCGCCCAGCGCGATGTCGGTGAGGCGTGACCGCCCGCGCCACATGACGGTATTGCCGGGCGGCGGATCGCTGGCGCGGGCGAGATAACCGCCGAGCCGGGCGATCTTGATCAGATAGTGCGAAAGCGTTTTCTGTCTTGCTTTTGATTTGTCGTTGACGAGGCGATCGAGCACGCCGAGTTCAGTCGCAGTCAACGCGAGGGTTGGTGGCGCGTCTGGGGCGGAACGGTTGAGCATCGTCATCCGGAAGACCCGCCAACTCAGGATGCAAAAGAGCGAGATCAGATTGGTCAGACGCTGGGCGGTCCTGAGCTTCGACGTGCGGGAACCAACAGGCAGGTCGGTGATCAGCCTCCAATCGATCTTCTTTCTGTTTTTCGGCGTCCCGCGCTCTTCGGCATGGATCACCGTCAGGGTCAGAGCGGGATAGCGCTTCTGCTTTCCGATCGGCGGCAGGACGCGAATCTTGCGATACCTGATCTCAAGAACGGCCTGGTCGGGATCGCCGTTGCTGTCTCTGACTTCGATGCGATGGAGCCCTTTGACGGCGACCTCGTCCATTTCGTCGGCGATCGTGTGATCCCCGTCTCCAGCCAAGCGGTCGACGCAGGTCCTGATCAGGAAATGGGTTCCGATCTCCTGTGCTGCAGAAGAGCTCGTAGATGTCACTCTCGCGATCACCAATATGGATGCATCGTCCCGGATGATCCAAGAGTTGCGTAGACTGCTTGAGATTTTCCAACCACCGGACGCTTTCCTTTTTCTCGATGGGAATCCGGGTCGGATTGATCTTCTTTTTAAGCGCCGCCGTCCCCTTGAATTTCTTCCGGGTCCAGAACTTAACGGCCGCCAACCCCAGCGGCACGCCCTCGATTGTAACCGCGAGGCTCGAATGCATCAGGATGCCGCAAACCGTGTGCGATCTGAGGCGACCCGCCTTGTCCCGTCCACTGTTTATGCTCTTGGTGATGCCGATCGCTTCTGACTTCCCGCGTTGATAGCTGAACTCGGTTGTATCATGCAGCACAAGAACGAGACCTTCAGTGGCGGCGGCACGATCACGTGTCGATTGGAAATGGCCGGCCAGAATGTCCGCTTCGTTGACCCGGTCATTAGAGAAGAAGCGGTAGGCTGCCTTGGTATTCGCCCAATCCTGGCAGACGAGCGGAATGCTTTGTCCCCTGGCGCTTCCAATCTGCGTGAGCAGTTTGCGGAATCTGTCGCCGAGCCGCGCGTCCCTAAACTTGCATCCACTACTCTCTCGATCAATCCAACATTCACCTTCCAAGGACCGCAAACAGCCTTTTGCCGATCGATCCGTTAATGTCAGCCCCATAGAGCACCCCTTGCGAATCAGGTGCTCAGAAAGGAATCACAAGTGATTCTTTCGATTCAAGATTTCGCCGATCAGCGGATCAGCCCGAGTGGTCAAAGTTATGGGTAATTGAAAGCTCCCGAATGCTTACGATATGGAGAAGATGGGCCCCTCACATTCATACTCCAGGGAGTATCCTCGCTGACAACTTCGTCAGAGGTTGTCAATCGGGCTCATGTGGGGAGATGGGCGCGAGGCAACGATCAATGTCTCGGCAAAAGGCCCGGCATCCGATAAGAACGAGGTTCGGTATCTCTCTCAGAAATTTATTGAGAGATTATGCGCTGACAATGCAGCCAGTGGAGAACTCACTAGAGAAATTGAAGCTTTTATTTCTCGTATCTAAGTCCAATGGAAACTCTAAATGCCTCGAACTTTCATGACTTGCGCGAGAAGCGTACAGCGGGAATCATTGCCGAACAACGCAGATTGCAGAGCTATCCCCGAAAGTTGGTGACGGAGGGAATCGGAAAGGCGGCATATCGTGGGGGTGCTTGACGCCTCCACTTCTCCACCGAAGGAGCGATATGCCGTGTCCAAAGATAACATTATCAAACGGCGGGGCCGGTCAGACGGCGGCGATTATGGGCTGACGGTCGGTCGGCTTGGCGATGACCTCGAACCCGTCGTTGAATGTCACACCAAGAACGATTTTTGGCAACTGGTTGCGGCCATCGAGACGGCGCCAGCTTTTCTGTGCGCCCTCGACCAATTTGAAGACCATGGCGATCGCGGTCCCGTTCGACAGAGAACCCTTCGATCAGATGGTGCGGTGGCGCACGATGGCGAAGGTGCTTTCGATGGGGTTGGTAACTGGTATGAGATGCTCGGTGCCGACGTTCCGCTGCGACATTCTGACATCGTGGCGTATGGTGCGAGCATCGGGACAGAGGCACCGGGAGCACGAAGTGCGGGCAGGCCGATGCATTCGATGAGCCGAGAGCTCGAGTTAGTAGCTGGCCGCCTCTGCGACTCGCCCGGTTGCGCCGTGAGCGCGAATCCGTAGTTGTCGTGTTGCCCGCAGCTTCCGTCATGTATCACAGGAGGCGCGAATGCGACGGGTGATTGGCATTGACGTCCACCGAACCTTGGTAGTTTGGGAGAGCGGCAGGCTCCGACATGCGGGCCGCATTGATATGACGCGGACTGCGCTGGAGGGATTTGGCAAGACCCTGCTGGCCAGCGATGAGGTTGTGCTCGAACCGACCGGCAACAGCATGGCAGTGTCACGAGTGCTGGCGCCATTCGTGGCGCGAGTGATTATCGCCAATCCGTTGCTGGTGAAGGCAATCGCCCAGGCTCACGTCAAGACAGACAAGATCGATGCCGGCACGCTCGCCAGTCTGCAGGCGACGGGATACCTCCCGCAGATCTGGACACCTGACGCGGAGACCGAACGCAAGCGCAGACTGGTAGCGCGGCGCTACCAAATCGTGCGGCATCGCACGCGGCTCAAGCACGAGGTGCATTCGATCCTGCACGCACACTTGGTCCCGAAGTGCCCACATGCGGATCTTTTCAACGCCCGCGGCCGGGCATGGTTGGCCGCTCAACAGTTGCCGGACGATGCGGAGCGGCCATCGATCGGCACGTCCGCGAGCTTAATCGGCTGGCAGAAGATCTGGCCCTGCTCGATCGCGAGATCGCACAGGTCGCAATCGATGATCCCGCGGCCAACAGATTGATGACCATCACCGGCGTGAACCTGGCGGTCGCCGCCGGCATCGTGGCGGCGATCGGCGACATCAGCCGGTTCAACGGCCCGCAGAAGCTGGTGAGCTATTTTGGGCTGAACCCGCGGGTGCGGCAGTCAGGTGCGCGTTTCGCGGGATCGTGAGCAAGGTTTTCGGAGCCTTGCAGCGCTTCGGCCGACAACTCAACCGGCTTAGGGATGACCTCGTGGTTAACGAGGAAGCCCAATGCCTACCCAGAGATTGTCGATGCGCCGGATCAAGGAAGTCCTTCGGTTAAAACATTTTCAAGGCCTGCCAGAGCGGGCCATTGCGCGCAGCGTGGGCGTCAGCAACGGCGTTGTGCACAGCTACCTGAGCCGCGTCCGCTCTGCTAGGTTGAGCTGGCCGCTTCCGGAGGGAATGACGGATGAAGACCTGGAGCTTTTGCTTTTCCCGGCCCCACGACCAGCGTCTCAGAGCCCGCAGCGGCCGGTGCCCGACTGGAGCTACATCGATAAGGAGCTCCGCCGACGCAACGTAACCCGTCGCCTGCTCTGGGAGGAGTATCGCGCCGTCAATCCCGACGGTTTCGGGTACACCTGGTTCTGCACCACCTACGAGGCCTGGAAGGGGCGGGCCCGACCTTCGATGCGGCAGATCCATCTTGGTGGCGAGAAGGTGTTCGTGGATTTTGCCGGCGACACCATCGACATCGTCGATCCCCTGACCGGGGAAGTGCAGCCGATGAAGCTGTTCGTCGCGGCGATGGGCGCTTCGAACTACACCTACGCCGAGGCCTGCCCCAGCGAGAGCTTGGCCGACTGGATCCGAGCCCACGTCAACTTGTTCACGTTTTTGAGCGGGACGCCGACGTTCGTGGTCTGCGACAACCTCAAAGCCGCCGACAGCAACCCCGACCGCTTCGATCCCGGCCTCAACCGCACCTATGCCGAGATGGCGAGCCACTACGGCACGGCCATTCTCGCCGCACGGCCGCGGCGCCCAAAGGACAAGGCGAAGGTCGAGGTCGCGGTGCAAATCGCCCAGCGTTGGATTCTGGCCCGGCTGCGCAATCAGCGCTTCTTTTCCCGGGCCGAGCTCAACGCCGCCATCAAGACACTCGTCGACGAACTCAATGCTCGTCAGATGCGTGGCTTTGGCTCAAGCCGCGCCGAACTGTTTGCCGAACTCGACAAACCCAAGCTCACCCCGCTGCCAGATCAGCCCTATGCCTTCGCACGCTGGAAGCGCTGCCGCGTCGCTCCCGATTATCATGTCGAGGTCGACGGCCATTGGTACTCCGCGCCGTATCGTCTGATCGGCGAGCTGGTCGATGCCCGTATCGACGATCGGACGGTCGAGATCTTCCACAAGGGCAAGCGGATCGCCAGCCATGCCCGCGCCCCGAACCGACGCGGACACACCACCATCGCCGACCACATGCCCAGCGCCCATCGCCGCTACGGCAAATGGACCCCCGCCGCGGTGATCGCCGCCGGCGAGCGGATCGGCCCTTCGACAGCAGCGTTTTTCCAGGCCGTGATCGACGCCCGGCCCCATCCAGAACAAGGCTTTCGAACCTGCCTCGGCATTTTGGCGCTCGTCAAAAGCTACGGCGCCGAACGCGTCGACGCAGCCTGCCGGCGGGGCATCCTCATCAAGGCGCGCTCCGTCGCCTCCATCCGATCGATCCTCCAGAACGGCCTCGATCGCACGTTCTTCGACGAATCTTTCGAACACCAGCCCCTGCGCCACGGCAACATCCGCGGACGCGACTATTTCCACTGAAGCAAGGAGAGACCCCGCATGCTTAACCACCCAACCCACGAGCGGCTGATCGAGCTTGGCCTGACCGGAATGGCCAAGGCCTTCGAGGAGCAGCGCCGATCGCCCGATCTCGAAGCCCTGCCGTTCGAAGATCGCATCGGCCTGTTGGTCGACCGCGAAGTCGCCGAACGCGACACCAGGCGGCTCACCACCCGGCTCAAGATCGCCGCACTGCGCCAGACCGCTTGCGTCGAAGACGTCGATCTGCGCACCCCGCGGGGCATCGACCGCGCCGTTTTCGTCAAACTCGTCGCCGGCGACTGGATCGATCGCCACGAGAACTTGCTCGTCACCGGGGCAACCGGCCTGGGCAAAAGTTGGTTAGCCTGCGCGCTCGGCCACAAGGCCTGCCGCGACAACCGATCAGTCCTCTATCATCGCGTTCCAAGGCTGTTCGAGGCGCTCGCGCTCGCGCGCGGAGACGGACGTTACGCCCGGCTCCTCAAAAGCCTCGGCCGCGCTCAGCTTCTGATTTTGGATGATTGGGGACTATCGGTGCTCACCGTCGAGGACCGCCATGGCCGCGCATCCACCATCGTCACAAGTCAGCTCCCCGTGGACACCTGGCATGGAGCCATTGGGGACCCCACGGTCGACGACGCCATTCTCGATCGCCTCGTCCACAACGCCCACCGCCTCCAGCTCACCGGAGAAAGCATGCGAAAACGCAGCGCCAAAACCATCGCCCTTGACGGCCAACCAGAACACTGACTCTATCTCCCCATCGGCCGGAGCGGGCTGCTCACGATCGTCTGAATTCAGTGCTCACGATCGCGCGAAATCGATGCTCACGATCCGTGAAATCCGCAAGTCAGGACTGGGAGCGGCCCATCACGGCCATATCAGCAAGTTCGGCCGCAGTCACGCGCGCGCCATGCTGGTCGAGGCGGCCTGGGCCGCGGCCAAGGCGCCCGGTCCACTGCATGCTTTTTTTCGTGCGCATCCGCGCCCGGCGTGGCCATCAGATCGCTACGGTGGCCGTGGCTCGCAAGCTCACTGTGCTCTGCTGGCATTTGTTGACAAAGGGCGAGGATTACCTGTGGGCGCCCGGCGCTGGTCGCCAACAAGACCCGCGCGATGCAGCTTCAAGCCGGGCAACCGCAACAGAAAGGCAGCCGGCGTGGACCAGCCTATGCCTACAACATCAAGGCGCTGCGCGACCACGAGATGTTGATCGCCGCCCGGGCGGAGCACAGCTACGAACGATTCGTGTCACAGTGGAAACCGCGGCGGCCCCAAAAGACCGGCGCGCGGGCGCCTCAGCTCGGCAAGACAAAATAGGCAATCCGGTGACGCTTGCAGCCGACGCGTCACGCTTCGCCACCAGGTCGCCAGCGCTTGACAATCATAGGCTCGACTGACGGGCAAATTCCAGCATGCCGGGAATGCCCGCCCGTTCCAGCGCAACGTGCCACCGTGCTCGGGCCGGTCAAGGCCGAGCCTCGCGGTGGCCGCAAACGCGGCCAGCCTTGACCGCCCCTGCGCGCGGCGGCTGCGAGATCGGTGGCCGGGACGGAAGAATGGCCCGCGGCGCGCAGCCGAACAAAAGAATGGACTTGTAGCGATTTCCGCAATCGTCTTGATCATGAAGAAATCGCTTTTCCATCTCATCCGTCGTCCGCAAGTGTTTCCAGTGCTCGGCCGGGAAGTCGTAGAATGCGAGCAGCGTGTCTCGATCCTTGCTCAGGCAGTCGGCCGCCTTCTGGTATTTCAGCGCGTAGATTTCGATGAAGGCGTCGAACGCCAGCTCGGCGGCGCCCTTCGTTTCAGCCATCCAAATCTCCTGCAACGCGCGCTTGGCTTTCGGCTGCTAGCTCTTCGGCAGCTCGGCGAGCACGTTTGCAGTCTTGTGCACCCAGCAGCGCTGCTCGCGCGTTTTCGGCCACACCTCGCCGGCGGCTTTCTGAAGCCGAGTGCGCCATCGGCGATGACGAGCCGAGGAGGCACATCGGAGCCCGCACCGCTTCAGATCAAGCAGCAGATCGCGCCAGTCCCGCGCTCTCGCGGGCACCATCGACGCAAGGCTAAGCATGTCGAAGCCATAGCCTAGGCTAGAATGATGATGGATAGCGCCGTTTCAATTATTTTAGGAAGTTTGATAGCGGCTGGAACGGCTTGCGCGGCGGTTGCGAGCCTCACGTGCGTAAAGTTAATTGCGTCCTTTACATAAAGAATGACGCTGGCGCGAGACGGTGTCCTCAATGCCAATCCCGCGGTGGTTCGCGACGTTCTGTTCACCAGCAATCCGTTTTTCGATGTCAAGAACTTGAGCAGGTGCGCTATGAGATGGTGCGCCGCCATCAGATGGACGTCTGGCCACCAGCGAAGCTGCCACAGCATTCGGCGTTACCCGACCGAACTTCTACAAAGCTCAGAGCGCCCTGAAGACGGCAGGGCTCGCCGGTCTGCTACGGAGCAGACGTGGCCCTAAGGATGGTCACAAGGTCTCTGCCGAGGTCGTTGCCTTCGCGATCGAACTCAATGCCGCAAAGCCAGAGATAACGACCCCGCAGTGTCTCGACGCCATCAAGTCGCGGTTCGGCGTCGAGGTGCACAGGCGCGGAGCGGGCATTGGTGCGCAAAAAAAGAATCAAGCGAGCCTGATTGTCGCGCCGGCGGACGCAACGACAATCTACGAGAACCTGCGGGCCGCGGTGCTGACAGGCGAGGCTGCCGCGAGTCCCGGCCTCGGAATACGTCGCCGCCAAGGTTCGGCGGCTTGGATGCGGACTCAGGGGCAGGAACCTCATGTCGAGGTCGCTTGCCGCGACCCGCTCCCCGCTCCGCGAAGCCAGATCTGTCATCGTGGGCGAGCGACGTCACCCGCCTCATCGCGGGCACCATGATCTCACTCGCAATGGAGCCCATGCATGCCAGAGCTCAAGGTCACCTCCGACCACCTCAAGCGTGATGCGTACCTCTATGTTCTCCAATCCACATTGCGGCAGGTCGCCGAACATGGCGAGAGTACGCAACGCCAATTCGCGCTGGGCGACCGCACGATCGCGGCGGGCTGGACGATCGAGCGCATTCACGTGATCGATCGTGATCTGGGCAAGTCTGGAGCCAGCTCGGCCGCGCGCGACGGCTTCGAACAGCTCGTCGGCGAGGTGGCGCTCGGCAAGGCCGGCATTGTCATTGGTCTGGAGGTCTCGCGACTCGCGCGCAACTCCGCGAACTGGAATCGCCTCATCGAACTGTCGGATTGTTCGCGACGTTCATTCTCGACGAGAATGGCATCTATGATCCGCCCGGCTTCAACGATCGTCTGTTGCTCGGTCTCAAAGGCACCATGAGCGAGGCCGGGTTGCACATCCTCAAAGCGCGCATGCGTGGTGGTCAGCTCAACAAGGCCCGGCGTGGCGAGTTGGCAATTTTTTCTATCTTAGGGCTGCCAAAGCTTTTCTGAGAGGTACTCTGACATCGACTTACCGACCGTATTGGAGAGCAAGATCGCGGCCAGGCAGGTATCGCCGGTCTTATACACGAACTTCGTGCCCGGCTGATCGACCCTGGGCTGGCGGCACACGTAGGCGACGGTGGGATTGACGCCAACGAACAGCGCCGACCACAACTTGGAGCCATCCCCGTTGGGATCAACGTAATCTTCGTTGAACTTCACGCCCGAGGTCATGGTAATAAGTTGGCGATGGTCACGCCCTCATAGGCGCCGTCCTCGAGCTTGGTGATGTAGTCGGTGACCGGCGCATCCATGCTTTTGATGCTGGCATCCTGAATCGCCGCGCCGACCAGGATCGCGGTGACCGACTTGGTGACGGATTGGGATTTCTAGCCGTCTTCTTCCGTACGACCGAGGCTGTAACACTCGAGAAGCACCTGGCCGTACTTGAGCACGATGACGCCCGACACGCGCGCCGCTTCCATGTAGCGGTCCACGTCCATGGCCTGGCCCTCCAGGTCCAGTGGGGCGAGATATGATGGACAGCTATGGGCCGGAGATTCACATGCGTTCCGCGGCCCACCAACGGATCGGATGGATTTTTTCCATTGAGCGGTAGCCAATGATGTGCTGAGCGGGAGTCCACCGCGAGGGCGACCCTATCGGCGCCAGAGGCCCTGCAGAACTCGTGTTCATCGTTTTCATCCGTTTCTCCTCTCAGCCTTTATTGCACGTCGCAAACCCGCGCTCGACGACAGGGGGCGCCGATGCCAATGAGCTATTGTATGGGGAGAACGCGGGCTATGCAGCAGTGGTCGATGCATCATCTTCCTTTGTCCCGCCATTGCCGTTCATTCCAATCGGTCAAGTATCCGCGACGATGACCCCGTACTCCGTCCGCCACTCCACCCCTACCTCTTCGCCCGGACTCGGTGTGAAGGCTGAAACATCCGCCTTCGGGCGCACATAAACGATTTGATTGAGAGATTCTAATTCGTACTTGAGCGTACCGCCGAGGTACACCACCTGCCGTACACGGCCGATAATCCGCTGACTCGCAGGAGCCGTCGGCGAGTTTACAGAAACCAAGCTGATTCTATCGGGCCGGATCACCAATGCGCCCCGGGATCCAAGCGCAAGGGCCTCGTTCGACTGAACTAGACCACATAGCTGCCAACCGTCGCCTTTGACCGCCATAATTTCTTCGTCACGACTTAATACCCCGCGAAAGATGTTCGCATCGCCGATGAAGTCCGCCACAAACACCGTCTTGGGTTTGTCGTAGATGCCTTTCGGACTATCCAGCTGTTCAATACACCCGCGATTAAATATCGCAATTCTGTCAGACAGTACGAGGGCCTCCTCTTGATCGTGGGTCACGTGCAATATGGTGATACCGAGTTCCTGATGCAGCCGCCGGATTTCCAGTTGCAGCGACTCGCGAAGTTTTTTGTCCAGCGCGCCGAACGGCTCATCCATAAGCAAGAGACGCGGCCGGTAAACGATCGCGCGCGCGAAGGCCACGCGTTGCTGTTGGCCACCTGACAGCTGCCGTGGGAAGCGTTCCTCCAGGCCCTCTAGTCCCACGCGGCGCAGCGCCTCACGGATCAATCCTGCCCGCTCGGCCTTCGGGGTGCGGACTAAGGGGAAGGCAATGTTCTGCGCTACGGTAAGATGTGGGAATAGGGCGTAGTTTTGAAATACCATGCCGATGCCGCGTTTGTGGGGTGGAATGCGGGTCGCGTCGCGTCCATCGATCAGGACCCGCCCCGCCGTCGGCTGAATGAATCCTGCTACCATATTGAGCGTGGTCGTTTTGCCGGAGCCGGAGGAGCCGAGTAGCGTCATAAACTCCCCCCTTTGCAACTCTAGGTCCAGCGCATTAACAGCGACAAGAGTTGTAAAAGTCTTGGTAACGCCTTGCATCAGCAAAGCCGGCTGCTGCTGCTCCGCCATCACCTCGCTCCTCGGTGGGATAAGAATGTTCATCGCTGCGTGCCTTCGCCAAGAAGTTGTCGCCTCCCTCGGACAAGCATCAAGCCGAGGATAATCGAAGTGATTGCTAGGAGAATCGTAGAGACTGCAGCCGATGTAGGTTGGACCGAGTACTTCACCTCAGCGAAGAGGTAAACGGGAACGGTAGTGACTTTCGCGCTCACCAGGAAAGATGAGATGATGTACTCGTCCCAGGATCCCAGAAACGCAAAGACAAACCCAAATAGAATCCCCACATGAATCTGCGGAAGAGTCACGCGCCAGAAAACCGCCATCGGGGCGGCGCCCATGATCGCGGCCGCCCGCTCGAGATTGCGGTCCACTGTGACTAGGGCAGATGTTATCATGATAACTGAATACGGCAGGTTCAGTACGGCGTGCGCCAGGATCAGCCCGAGCACGCTCCCGACGAGATCGCCGCCGAGCGTGACCGGCCCGATCTGCCACCCGAAGGTCCACACAAAGAACATGCCTATTGCGATCACGACGGTGGGAACGATCAGCGGCGCCATAAGTAGGGCTGAGATCACCCGTTTCCCGGGAAATCTGCCCCGCACGAGCGCCAGCGCAGCCAGTAGACCGAGGATAGTCGCGAGTGCCGCCGAACCAATGCCGATCTCGAGCGAATTCATAAGGCGCCCCCGCCACGCGGAACTCGTCAGCACGGCCTCGTACCATTGGGTGCTGAATCCAACGGGCGGCCATATCATTTGATTGCCCTGCGTGAAGCTCAAGGGCACCATAATCAGCATCGGTGCTATCAAGAAAATGCAAACAACGATGCCGAAGGCGCCGAGCAGCATCCGAGGGAAGCTTCTTGGGGTCATTCGGTCACCTGCCCGCCGAGGACGCCACGGAGCGGTACAGCGGCGCTGGCGACGATGAGCACGACGAGCACCACAGCGAGCAACGTTACGCTGATGGCGCTGGCGTAACCCCATTCCACGTTCTGAACATTCACTACGACTTGCTCGGCGACAGACAGATATAGGCCGCTTCCCAGTAGCGCAGGCGTGATATAAAACCCTAGCGCGATGACAAACACGAGTACGCATCCCGCAAGAACGCCAGGCATGCTGAGCGGCAGGATTACGCGAACAAATGCGCGAGCAGGACCCGCGCCAAGTATCGCGGCAGCGCGCGAATAGTCGCGATCGATTCGGCGCATTACCGCATAGATTGGAAAGGTCATGAAGGGCAGCAGCACCACCAGCATGCCAAACATCACCGCGAAATCGTTGCGGATCAATGGCATTGGCTCGCTGATAAGACCTAGTTTGATCAGGGTGTTGTTTGCAACTCCCGTGTCACGAAGGAGCACCGTCAGTGCATATGTCCGAACAATGAAGCTGACCCACGATGGGATGAGGACAGCCAGCTGCAGTGCAGCGGCAAGCCTAGGTGACGAGATATACATGAGATAGGAGTAAGGATAGCCTATGAGCAAGGACCCGATTGTAGCTACGGCGGCCGTCTTGACGGTCGCGAGAAAGGACGCGGCCATGACCGGGGAAGAGAAAAGGCGAGCGTAGTTCTCGAAGCCATGATGGGGGTCAACAAAGCTTTGGGTGATGACAAATGCCAACGGCCAGAAGAAGAAGGCCACAAGAAATATCAAGGCCGGCAACACCAACCAACCCCATCGGTTGGCGGGCGCCGCTTGCGCCCCCGCCCGTCTGGAGATCCAATTCCACGGCATTCCGCCACCGACCAAAAACCGTCTTCGGACCAAATGTCGAGACGCCGTCGCTAGATCATGGATCCAGCCAAACCGCGAATGTAGCGCTTGTAAAACCACAGCCGACGCGAAGCCTCTCGTTTTTTGGTTCGAGTTTCGTACGAGTTATAGGATTTGATCCGAATTGCTTTGTTTTATCCGGCCTTCCAATGTTGATATCGCTCGTTAATCTCAGCTTGATGACTACCTATCCAAGACGCGATCTGTGGGCTGTTGAGGAGTATGTGGGGTTTGTCCAAATGCCTGAAGGGAAGATCGTCCTCCCATTTAGACTCGATCTTTGAATATTTGTTCGAGGGGCTGGTCACGCTGCAGCTGCTTATCCGAGCATTGATCTTTCTGCTCAGGACGAAAGCTAGATACTTCATCGCCGTTTCCTTATTCGGATTACCCTTGGGTATGGCCCACGTATTTCCGACTACAAGGAAACCATTCCATACCTGCGCCACGGGCTTGCCGTCGGCACGCGCCGCTACAACGCGGCTGGCATAGCTCACGCTCAGCGGCGTTTCTCCCGACGAGAGCAGGTCTTGAGCCTGGGCCCCTCCAGAAAAAAAGACCATTTCCTTTCTGATGGTGTCGAGCTTCTTAAACGCGCGGTCGAAGTCGAGCGGGACGAGATCTTTGGGATCTACACCGTCGGCAAGCAAAGCCACAATGGGCATTTGTAGCGCATCATTGTTAACCCCGCGCTTGCCTGGAAACTTCTGTACGTCAAAAAAGTCCACCCACCCAATCGGAATCCTTCCTCCTGTTTTCTCAGTATTATATCCGAGCGTCGTTGCGTAAGTCCCGTCTGCAACCGTATAGGTCTGAGCCAATTCCGGGATCAACTCCTCCCTGTTGATGACCGAATAGTCAATGGGCTCAAGATATTTTGCGGCGTCCGGCGAATAGGGAAGGAAGGTCTCGACATACATTACGTCAGCAATGTAGTTGTGGCTGTTAGCTGCGAGCTTGAATTTTGAGTCGTTGTAGTTTTCGGGGACAGTGAGAACCTCAATCCCTGTCTCTCTTTCGAATGGCTGAAGATACGCCTCACGATAACAGCTCCCGACCGTACCCGACGCAATTTCGACCGTCAGCGTTTTACTCGCCGCCCTCGCGCGATCAAGCATCGCCACCGGTCCGAGGACCGCGCCCAGTGCCACGCCGCCGCCAACGGCAAGCGTTCGCCGCCGGGTGAAACGCGCTGAAAATTGGGTAGCTGTTTTCGGTGCCTCTGAATCCATTGCTTGTTTCCTCCTGGCCGTCTGGCGCATGCCGTTATGGCGAAGCTTCAGCGCCTAAAGCCGGCGAAAAACTCGCAGGCTTGCAGAAATCCGGCAAAAATGAGGGTCAATTCGCAAGCGGCCGTGGTTGGAGCCCCCGGAGAGCGCGGCAATATGAATCGCGTCGACCGTGAGTCAGGCCTCACCAGAGTAAGATTGCATCTATGATAGGGCACCACCAGCACGCCTAACCTTCGTCATCGGGTCCCGAAGTGGGGGCTACGCTAACGGAGCCAGATTGGCGATCTCGCGTTCGGCATCACGGCTTGAAATCATCACCAACGAAGGAGCCTTTGATGGCAGCCTCCAGGGTGTTGGCCGTGAGAGGAGAGGAGACAGCCAGGGCAATCGCCCCGCGCAAAATCAGCACAGCCTCTTTCAACCTTCGAGCCAGAGAAGACCCCTCGATCTCGCGATATTGCCGATCTTCGGCACTCGCTGGTTGGCGCCGCGGCTCCCGAGGTTTCTCTCGCAGAAACCGGGCGTTGCGATCAATCTTGCAACGCGCCTATCCTACTTTGATTTCCGAACCGAAGCACTGGATGCCGCAATCCATTTCGGGCCGCGGGACCGGCTCGGCGTTGAGATGGTCCTTTTGCTCTCCGAAGCGGTCGTCCCGCCTGCAGCCCGGAGCTGAAAACGCAGTGCGGGTGTCGCGCCGCAGGTGATCTCAGGAAGGCACCACTGCTCGGCATTTCCACGCGCCCCAATGCTGGGACCAATGGTTTTCGGCCCCAAAAAAATCGCGGGTCGATCCGGACGGATGATGTATTTCGATCAGTTCGCTACCGTTGCCCAGATTGCGATGGTCGGTCTCGGCGTGGTCGCTGCTGCAGACCTTCCTCGTCGAAGACGAGTTTACCAGCGGAGAACTCATTCGTGCCCTCAGCCTAATTATGGACAGTGCCGAGCGATACTACTTGGTATGACCGCCTGAGCGATCGAGCCCCCTCCCCTTGTTGCATTTCGGGATTGGTTGGTCGCCGAAACCGCGGATCGGTGAGAGATTCCATGGTTCCGAAACGATCGAATTAAGGTTCGTTCAAACCTGGCTGACAAGTTTTCATCCTAACCCGCAATGCTGCGGCGTCTGTTTGGCTTTACTCTTTGTCAGGACATCTCATCGAAGGCCGTTTTGCGCGACGTGAGATGATGTGCCTCTGAAGACGCGCGTTTGAAATGAGCGGCGGCGCGTGGAGCGTAGTTCAGAGGCGCTCCTGAAGCGGTGGGTTTCGTCGGAAAGCCCGAAGCAATCACGTTTGCCATGTCGCAGAGCGGACCGGCTTCCGGCAGCGGTTCTCGCTCGAACACATCTAGCATCGCACCAGCGCTGGCGCTGGCACCGGCGCGGAGAGCCTTGATCGGTCAGTCTCAACGACGACATTGTCCCGGGCGATATTTATCAGACGGCCTCGCGCCGTATGCGCGCGATCTCGGCTGCGCCGATGAGACCTATGGTCTCTGGCGTCGCCGGCACGGCCAACGACGAAATCGCAGAGCGGCAGCAGCTCCTGCAGCTCATCAGAACCGAACAACCGGTCTACGCCTTCGACCGGGAGAGAACGACTACGGTCATCCCGGCGCTTGTGAAGCCGGTGTTCAGCTCTCTCGTGGTGACGTCATGCTGCGCGCCCATTGGTCACCATCAGACAACTTCGCCCCATCGAGGATCAGGATCGTGGAATCGATAAGGACTTTGCGCCGAATAGTTTGCTACGTCGAAAATCTCACATGCTCTTGTTGAAATACCCAGCACACTCAGCATACTGCTAAGGCAATTTCTTCGCGTCGCATTTATCCGTCGCTGAAGTGAATTCCTGCGTCATACAGGTATTTCGCGACGAAAATCTTCTCGAGCTGGAGCCGAAAATGGACTACGACCGACTAGACGCCCGCATCCTTGAGGTTGTGCAAAAGAACAATCGTCTCACTTCTGAGGTCATCGGTGAACTGACAGGGCTCTCTGCTACCGCGTGCCAGCGACGACTGAAGCGGCTGCGCTCAGAAGGCATCATTGAGGCCGATGTCTCAATCGTCTCGGCGAAAGCCGTCGGAAGGCCTATTCAAATGCTTGTTCTTGTAACTCTGGAGCGGGAGCGCTCGGATATAATCGATAGGTTTAAGAAGGCCATCAAGTCGTCCGTTGAAGTGGTAAACGGGTTCTATGTCACTGGCGATGCTGACTTTGTCTTATACATTACCGCTCGTAACATGGACGATTATGAGCAGTTCACCAGGCGATTCTTCCATGAAAATCAGGACATCAAGGGGTTCAAGACAATGGTTGTGATGGACCGCGTAAAGGCGGGCCTCGCCATTCCAGTGGAGATCCCATGCAAGGATTAGCGCCGACCCGATGCCGATGTCTGATCCCACGTCTGCATATATCTGCGCTCCTTTTCGTCGCTCACTCCCCTAGAACGCAAATAAACTGCACTGTCGCTCCTCTATTCTATGTTTCGCAAACACTTTGGCTGAGGAGTTCGGCGGCTCGAAAGCACTCAATCGACTATAGTTGCTGCCGGCGTGGGTTTGCACAAGCGCAGCCGTTCGAAGTAGTTGAGGCGTGCGCTAGCTCGGGAAGCGTCGGCCCTCCACATCGGCGCGAACTGGTACGCATTCACCAAAGCTTGGAGCGCTCGTTCGGATTGGTGTGCTGGAAGGCCCTATCTACGCCGCGAACGAACTCCGCCCTGTGATTGTACAGCCGACAGGGACAATGGTTGTCGAGTACCAACCGATTGCACCTTCCGACTGAAATGAAGTCGCATATCCAAGCCTGTACCGACACAGCTTCCAGTGCTTGGTCGATCAGCTCATTGGAACTAGCGATCTCGAGAACCTTGGGCTTGGATGGCCTACACTGGCGCGGCGCTTGATCTGTGTTCCTTTGCCCACCTGTTGGAGGAGATATGCCCGTCAGCGCCTTTGAGCTTTTCAAGATCGGCATCGGACCGTCGAGCTCGCACACCGTTGGTCCAATGATCGCTGCGCGGAGATTTCTGCACGAGGCAGAGATTGGCGGCGTATTCGACGGAATCGCTGAGGTTACGGTGGAGTTGTTTGGGTCGCTGGCGCTCACCGGCCGTGGGCATGCTACGGATCGCGCGATCTTCTTTGGACTTCTAGGGGAACAGCCAGACACGATCCAAGTAGATAGGACTATCGCGCAAGTTGAAGAGATACGACGCAATGGCCGCCTGCCCTTGCTCGGGCGGCGCCCCATAGAGTTCGATGAGCGCACGCACCTGCTGTTTCATCAGAGAGAGAAACTGCCGTATCACCCAAACGGGCTGCGCTTTTCTGCCCGTGACTCAACCGGCAACATCGTCTACCGGCGCGATTACTATTCAGTCGGCGGCGGTTTTGTGGTCGCCGAAAACGAGGTAAGCAATCCGGCGAGCAGAGCCACGAATTTGCCCTACCCCTATCGATCCGCTCAGGAGCTACTGGCGATGGCAGCATCGAGCGGATTGCGAATTGATGAGACCGCCCTTGCTAATGAAACGGTTCGGCGCTCGGTTTACGAGGTACGAGCAGGATTGGACCGGGTTTGGAGTGCGATGCGCGCCTCAATCGATCGTGGCTTGCATTACGAGGGCGAATTGCCCGGAGCTTTCCGCGTCCGGCGCCGCGCACCAGGACTTTATCGACGGCTAAATGAGGGTCGCGGACGCAACGATTCTTCGCGTCCGCTGCACGAACTGGATTGGGTCGCAGCTTTTGCCATCGCTGTAAACGAGGAAAATGCGGCGGGTGGCCGCGTCGTGACTGCGCCGACAAATGGAGCCGCGGGTATCATTCCCGCTGTGCTTGGCTATTACAACGGCTTCTATCCCATCGCTGATCGGACCGAGATCCACCGCTTCTTGCTAACGGCGGCGGCCGTCGGCTCGCTATACAAGAAGAACGCTTCGATCTCAGGGGCCGAAGTGGGCTGTCAGGGCGAAGTCGGCGTCGCCTGCTCAATGGCTGCCGCCGGCTTGGCCGCGGTGCTCGGAGCCAGCAACGAGGAGATCGAGAACGCAGCCGAAATCGGAATGGAGCACAATCTCGGCCTCACCTGCGATCCGGTCGGCGGATTGGTGCAGATTCCCTGCATTGAGCGCAACGCTATCGGCGCCACAAACGCGATCACCGCAGCGCAGCTTGCCTTGTCCGGTGATGGCCGCCATCACATCAGCCTGGACAAAGTCATCGAAACTATGCGGCAGGCGGGTGCCGACATGCAGACTAAAAACAAGGAAACATCGCTCGGGGGACTCGCCGCTAACGTGACCTTGTGCCGATCGGATCTTCCAGCGGCTATGGTGGAACGTGCAGCAAGAAGTGCGATAATAGTTTCGCCACCATTCAAAGCAGTCTGTTTAGTCGTCCGTTCTTTAATCTTGGGCACGATGTCAACCCCGATAGACAAAAATGATCCGCTGCCGGGTTCATGGTTCTTTCCGCGGTCGTCTCTATGCCGGAGCGCCGCATGATGGCGTTCAAGAGGTGTGGCATCCCGATGTTAAGAGCGCGGTGCGTAAAGCCCGCAGGGACGACTTCGAGATTGCCCACACCATCGTCCCGGCAGGGACGCTTGTTCCGCCGAAGGCGGATCCGGGTTGGTTTAAGACTGGTTCATGCGGTGCGCATCTCTGCCTGGAATTCGGTGCCATCAGTCCAGATGGCATGGAGGATGACAGCCATTTTGCGAGCGACGGCAACCTTGGCCTTCTTGGTGCCGATGCGTTTGGCCAGTTTGCTGCCCCGGCGCTTGAGCGCAGAACCTCGCCTGACAACGGTCAGCAGGACGTTCGCGGCCTCGAACAAATAAGTTCGCATCTGGCGGTTGCCGCGCTTGGAGATGCGGCCAGTGCGATCCATCTCACCGGATTGATAACGTCTTGGTGTCAGGCCTAGATAGGCGCCCACGTCGGCGGAATGTCTGAAGCGATTGGGGTCGTCGATGGTAACGACGAAGGACAGGGCAGTCAGGGGACCGACACCGGGAACGGTCATCATTCGCCGAACAATTTGGTCGCCTTTTGCCACTGCCATGAGTTGTCGATCGAACTTCTCGATTTGTTCAGTCAAACAGGACTGGGCAAGCGGCAGCGGTGCGAAAATATCTTGCAAATCCGGCGCTTCAGCAAGCACGGCGTCCACTTTGCGAGCCAGGTTGGTCGAGCCGGCCTTGCCGAGTACTATTCCTAACCCCTTGCACAGACCGCACATTTGGTTGTCAATATCTCGCCGTAGATTCACCAGCTTGGTTCGTGCCGCCAGCATCGAACGAGTTTTCCAGCTCTCCGCCCCCTTTCACGGCAGCTTCCCGGTACCATCCCATGCGGGCCATTTCAGCCAATCCCTTGGCATCGTTCTGATCCGACTTGTTGATGCACATCGATAACGCCGCGTTGGCGTGACGCGCATCAAGGCAAATCACCGGAAAGCCCAGTGCCCTGAGTTGATGCCAAAACCAATTGGATAGCGAGCCCGTTTCAAAAACGATTCGCTCAGCATTGCCTGCGTGACGCCGCAGGAGCTTAGCGATCGCCTCCGGATTGGTCGGCGCACAACCTTCGAATGTCACGCCGCCGGCCTGATCCAAAACGCAAATGTTGGTTTCTTCCATAGAGATGTCCAGACCAACGTACTTCTTCATAGCGCGGCTCCTTTTCGATTTGCTGACGCCGATCGTACCGATCCTCGTGTTCTCAAGAAGACGTCAGCCGCGATTACACCATGTGAAGAACGGGGATTTCAGGCTGGAATGAACTGAATTCGAGCGGTGAGTTGGACGAGGAGTTGGCGCAACAAGAGCGCCAGCCACCGGATGATGCGGCGGAAGTTGTAGCCGGCGGCGGCGAGGACGGCATTGATGGCATCGCCCTGGCGGTGCCACAGGTAGTTGCGGCCCATCCGGTGTTCGGATTTGAGATGGCCGATGACCGGATCGACGGCCGAGCGGCGGCGTAGCTCGCGTTTGATCCTGGGGTCACGCGCCGCTTCTGGCCAGAGATGAAGATTCGGCGGGGATTTTGTGCGTCGTGGCCGCGGTATCCTTTGTCGACATAGGCCCGCTCGATCGCGCAGCCGGTGAGTGTCGTGTGGTCGATGACGTCCCGCAAGGTGTGACCGTCGTACGGGTTATCGGGTAGCGCCCTGGCGTGCAGCACGAACAGGTCACCGGGAGCACGGCGGTTGTTGGTGACGATGGAGGCTTTGACACCGATCTATGGACCACGCCCGCGTTGCAAGAGGGATCGACAAAGGGAAGTAGCGGTCTGCGCCAATCTATCCGGCTTCGATTTGAGGCTCTCGCCTCGAGCCATTATGGATATCCGCCCACTTCTGTCCTCAGCTTCCAGCCGCGCTGGCGCTGCTGCTGCGAGCGGATCTGCGAGGCCCGGCTGAGCGGGAGGGCGAAGGCGTTCTCGAGCACGGCCTGACCTTCGATCGGATATCGCGGATGATCCTGCCCAGCCGGCTGCGCAGGATGCGCAACTGCCCCTGATGCCGCTTGAATTGCTTGGCATGGGCGTAGCGCCCCGCCATCATCGCCGCGGCCTTGGTAATGCGAAGATAGGACTGCCGCAACTTGACCCGATGCTTCCTCGCCAGGCGACTGAGCCCCTTGATCCGCGTGCAGCAGCTTGGCATCCGCGGGAAGGTGATGGCCTTCGGCTGCACGGTGGTATCGACCCTGACCCGCTTGAGGTTCTGGCTGCGTAACGCGCCGGCCTCGTGCGCCACCCGCAAGCTCTCGGCCAGCAACAGCTCCAGCTTGTCGCCGAGCCGCTTGCGGCTCAGGTCCGAGCGCTCGTGCGGGAGCGCGTGCTGAAAGAACTCTTCGCCGGTGAAGTACTGGAAATACGGGTCGTGCACCCAGCGCTCGCACACCCCCTCATCGGACAGGCCGTAAATGTGCTTGAGCAGCAGCAGCCGATCATGAAGCGGGTCGCGATGCCCGGCCGACCATTCTCGCTATAGAGCGACGCGATCTCGCCGTCGATCCAGTCCCAATCGACCTTGCCGGCGAGTTGAACCAGCTCATGCTTCATATTGAAGATCTGGTCCAGCCTGGCCCGGAACAGATCGCCCGATCCCGTCATCCTGTGCTTCTTCGGTCGCATCGCCACCTCCGATGCGACGACGGAATCATGATTGGCGATTCGACGGAATCTTGAAAAGGAAACTGCAAGGTTCCGACGACTGAAGCATCAAAACCCTGCAATCGCAAAACAGTCCACCAACGACAAATGCCATTCCAACTCAATCGCTTAGCCGCTCTTCACGGACGACTGTTTAGCGAAGGCCTCTCCCGGCCCGGCGCTCCGCTTGAATTTGCACAACACGCGGATGGGCCTGGAACATAGGAGGACTAGCTCCCGGATCGCGGGCTCCCCGCGCCAAGATGCGTCCGAGCCGACCGAAATGCAAAGATCACCCTTTCTATTTCTTCCGCACTATGAGCCGCACTTACTTGCATCCGAATGCGCGCCGCACCCTGTGGCACCACAGGGTACGAGAAGGGAACGACTAGAATGCCAAGTGCCAAAAAGTAATCAGAAATCTGGACGGCGATTGCCGCGTCACCTGTAATCAAGGGCACAATGGGGTGATCGCTGCCCGAAACTTGAAATCCCAGATTGCTCAGCCCTCGGCGCAGCTGAAAGGTTCGAGCAGTGAGTTTTTCTCTAAGGTCCTCGGCATCTTCCGCCAAGTCGATGGCAGCCAACGACGCCTCGCAGAGCGCCGGCATCAGCGAATTCGAAAAGAGGTATGGTCGAGCGCGCTGTCGCAACCATGCAATGATCTCAGCTCGCCCCGAAACGTAGCCGCCCGATGCGCCGCCAAGCGCCTTACCGAGTGTGCCTGTAAGAATATCCACTCGATCTTCCAGCCCATGCCGGGCTGGCGTTCCACGCCCGCCTGGACCAATAAAGCCCACCGCGTGAGAGTCATCAACCATGACCAGGGCGCCGTAACGCTTCGCAAGATCGCAAATTCCAGGCAGATTCGCGCCGATGCCATCCATCGAAAACACTCCATCGGTGACAACAAGCACGGTTCGACAATGACGCGCCTCGCGTAGAGCGCTCTCAAGCTCTCCCATGTCATTATTAGCGTAGCGGAGTCGTTTTGCTTTGCAGAGCCGAACGCCGTCTATGATGCTCGCATGATTCAAACTATCGCTGATCACCGCATCGTGTTCATCCAACAAAGCCTCAAAGAGACCGGTGTTTGCATCGAAGCACGACCCAAATAGGATCGTGTCTTCCCTCCGAAGATATTCGGAAAGTCTCCTTTCAAGCGCCCGATGAACGGAGTGCGTCCCACAAATGAAGCGAACCGACGACATTCCAAACCCATGCCGTTCAAGTCCTGCATGCGCGGCTCGCACCAGGGCTTGGTGATTGGCCAAGCCGAGATAATTGTTGGCACACATATTCAAGACCTCGCGCTCGCCCATTGCGCGCAGGTTGATTTGTGCTGACTGGGGCGAGACGATCTCCTGTTCAATTTTCAGGAGTTTGCGTGACGACAGCTCATCGAGATTGTCGCGAAGCCGCTGGTCAAATTGCTGTTGCATGGGTGGTCTCAAGACGGATAAAGAACAGCCGTTGACCACACTGGATCCTCGTGCTTTTGCCAGTACAGTTCCATGAGTCGGCGGGTTATGGCCCCGACCCGCCCTTGAGCGATCGCGGTATGGTCGATACGGGTCACAGGCATAATGCCGCCGGCAGTCGACGTAATGAACACCTCGTCAGCCTCCTTAAGTTCCGTACGAGTAATGTCGGCAGCGGTGGCCGAGAGTCCAAGCTCGGCGCAAAGATCGAAGACGGTCCGGCGTGTGATACCAGACAAGACGCCGAAAGCAGGGGTCCTTAAACATCCGTCCTTAACAAGGAATACGTTGAAGCCGGGCCCTTCGGCAATGTGCCCGTTTGTATTTAGTATGAGGGCTGTTTCCGCTCCCATATCGTAGGCATCGAAAAGGCCGCTCACGAGATCCAGCCAATGGTAATTTTTGATCGCGGGATCAACCGATTTTGGCGGGATGCGGACGGTCTCGCTGATTGCGATATGCAAGCCTCGCTCTAGTTGCTCTTTGTTGGCAACAGACCCAAAAGGGACGGCAAACGCTAGAAAGCGGTTCTCCGCTTGGCGAGGATCACGACTGAACGTCGGCGATGACCCGCGTGTGCAGATCATCTCCACGTACGCCGATCTATGACCGGATAGCGCGACGCAATCCTTAAGAATCGACGATATCTTGTCGCGACCATAAGGCAGCTTCATTCGAAGACGTTCGACACCTGTCAAAAAACGATCCAGATGCGAGTCTAGCCGGAAGAACCTACCATTCCATACGTGCACCGTGTCGTAGGTCGCATCGGAGTGTAGGAAACCCCAATCAAGTACGGAAATCTTGGCCTCGGACATCGGCAGGTATTGCCCATCCACGAAAGCAACCCCGTGGGGATAGAGCCGTCGATCAAGGTGGCGCTCATCGATGGTTGGAAATGCAGGCAGACGTTGTGTCATCGGCGCAGTCAATGGCAGCAGGATGGCTTGGGATGAGCAACGAATTCTTGCTTCTGGGAGACAAGGATTCCGGACATGGTCACTCCATTAAGACATCGAGGACGGCACGGCGGCCGATTGCATCGAAATGTTAACAGCCCAAAGAGCCGCATTACCCCGATCTAAGGCTCGCAAGGCCGAAATTCTGCATCTGAAAGGAATAGGCGAGGCTTTCATCCGATACGCAACGCGTCGTCGTCGATCTGAGCTTCGAACAGTCGGCGACATGGCTAACAAGGCCGAGAATCACCGTCGGGGGTTAACTTCCAGCGTGATCCGGTCAGCATTCGCATATCCGTCCTCGGAACTAGCTAAGCTAGCGGGGACCCTGACCGTCCCGCTCGTCCAAACATCGTAGGTATGCGTGCCATTGAGATTTGCAGGCCGATGGTGATCTGCGCTGCAATGCCAAAAACTTGAAAGTTGCGCCGACCTTTTCGAGTTCCGTTGGATGTCTCAGCGGCTTTCGCTTCGTTGATGCCGCCTCGCAACGAATCAGCGCGCGCCGCGAATACACTTTCGGGCCGGGGTGACGCGCTTCAGAATCGTCTTGTTTAGCGCTCGATCGGCGTGCTTGACTGCGAGCTATGCAGGAAAGTGGGTGATGACGGGTTGAGGTAGGCGGCGTATCGAGGCGGGTGTCGAGCCTGCCAGAACCTCTCAAGGAGAGCGATACGCCATGAACGAGACTATCAACATCCTGCCCTTCCGTCAGCCGTCTGCGGTTGACGATCCACTGACAGAAATTCTGCGGAACGGAGCCCGTGAGCTGCTCGCCCGGGCCGTCGAGATCGAGCTGCAGGCATTTCTGGCGACGACGGCGGAGCTGAAGCTGCCGGACGGCCGTGCCAGGGTGGTGCGGCACGGCTTTGGCCCTGCGCGTAAGATTGCCACGGGGATCGGCGCGATCGAGATCGCCCGGCCCAAGGTCAGAGACCGTGGTGCGACCGGAGCTGATCGGATCCGCTTCACCTCGGCGATCCTGCCGCTGTGGGCGCGGCGGACAAAGAGCCTGGATGCCCTGCTGCCGATCCTCTATCTGCGCGGCATCTCGACCGGCGATCTCCAGGAAGCGCTCTCGGCGCTGCTCGGCAAGGATGCGCCGAATCTGTCGCCATCGGTGATCTCAGGCCTGAAGGCGCAATGGCAGGGCGAGTACGAGCGCTGGCAGAAGCGCGATCTGTCGGCGCGGCGCTATGTCTACGTCTGGGCCGACGGCGTCTTCCTGCAGGCCCGGATGGAGGACCACAGCGAATGTATGCTGGTTTTGATCGGCGCGACGCCCGAGGCAAGAAGGAGCTGGTCGGCTTCCAGGTCGGCGTGCGCGAGAGCGCCCAGAGCTGGCGCGAGCTTCTAATCGACATCCGCCGGCGCGGACTGCAGGTCGCGCCTGAACTGGCGGTCGGCGATGGCGCACTCGGCTTCTGGAAGGCGATAGACGAAGTCTTTCCCGGCACCCGGCGGCAGCGCTGCTGGCAGCACAAGACCGTCAGCGTGCTCAACAAGGTTCCGAGCTCCGTGCAGAGTGGCATGAAGAGAGCCCTGCAGGATATCTCGATGGCGCCGTGCCGGGCCACCGCGGAGCTTGCACTCGAAACCTTCGCCGAGAAATACGGTGCCAAATACGCGCGCGCCGTTGACTGCCTGGTCAAGGATCGCGAGGATCTGCTGGCATTCTATGACTTTCCTGCCGAGCACTGGGTCCACTTGCGAACCACGAATCCGATCGAGGGCGTGTTCGCCACGGTGCGACACAGGACAGTTCGGACCAAGGGATCGTTGTCGCCACAGACGGCCAGGCTGATGGTGTTCAAGCTGATCGATGCAGCCTCGAAAACCTGGCGTCGATTGAAGGGCACAAATCAGTTGCCGAAGCTCATCGCCGGTGTCAGATTCGCCGACGGCATCGAGGTCATTCCGACCCAGCACAGCCACGCCGCCTGATCGGCTCCGTCACCCAGATTTAGGCATAGCTCCTTGACTGCTTGGCTCAAGCGAAGATGAACAACGTCGATTCGTTCGCCTGGCTATCCTAACGCTTTCATGGAACCACGCCGCCTGACGGCATGAGTTGCCTCTTACGATTGTCGCGCTATAGCCGTTCGTCCTCCAGCCTGTGCAGCGTCAGATGCGGCGTCTGGCTGATCCGATGTGCTTCGAGCACGGGCTTGCGATGCCCGCCCATCTTGCCGGGTGCCACTGAGCCGGTCGCCCGATAACGGTGCGACCCCTTCACCACCGAGGACACTGCAACGCCAAACCGCGCCGCCCCGCCCCGCAGCTCTCGCCACCAATCACGGCCGCAACCACACGCTCACGCAGATCATTGGAAAGAGGTCGGCTCATCATATACTAGCCGCATCCCGGCCAGCATCTTGAATCACCAGCCGAATCCCTTTCGATTCAGCCCAGACGTGAATTGCTCTAGATCCAGACAACCAGACTACCGCACTGTCGTCTGCAGAAGTGCTGCAGTCCACTTTATTCACCGGTGCTAGAGTTCCCCCGAAAAGAGCTTTTCCTGCTGATCTGGTGGGCGCCACCTTCCATCGATCCGCTCAAGACGATCTCACGCGGAGATCAAGTTGGTAATCATACCTTCTCTACGACAGCTTAACGCTCTCGCCTCGGTTGGTTCGCGACGAATTCTAGCCTGTTGTAAAACACGCATAGGCGTGTGCCATGCTGACAGCAAAATGGGATTAACTGCTGCAGGTTCATGCTGCCGGTGCACTGGCTTTTGTACCGACAAATTTGCATGCACGAGGTCTACTTCAATCTGACGTTATATTGCTTACTCGTCACTGGCGATTGTTAGTGTATCCGTCGCGCTTATAGTCAACGGGCAGCATTTCGTTCGCGGCGCAGTCGGGGACGTCTTCCTTCCGGTGCACCGATCCCAACGGACGCTCGAGCATCCTTCGGACGCGCACGGGCTCAGGGCCGGTGTGGAAAGCGACGGCTTGCCGATCTAGCGCACGTTCCGATTGCGTCGAGCGGTTGCGTTGGCGTAGGTAATCGAGCCAGGTTGGGCAGTGATAACGCTCGGTCCATAGTTCTGGATCGGCAATGTCGCGGGCAATTGACCAGCCATAGGCACCGTTGCGCTGACGGTAAAGCTGCACGTCCTGCATTAAATTGTGGAAGCTGCGCGCATTCTCCGGTGCGACACGATATTCCACCTCGACCACCAGTGGGCCGCTGCGATGGGTGAGCGGGAGCCGCACCTCGGGATCGGCCAGCGCCGCGGGGTCCTGGCCGGGCACACTGATATGCGGCATCCGTAACCAGAGCCCAAGCAGCGGAGAGAGCAGCATCAGCGCGGCAGAGACGAGAAGCGCGATCTCGACGCCCACGGCATCGGTGAGGTGACCCCAGCCCCAACTGCCGATAGCTATCCCACCGGACAACGCAGCCTGATAGGCCGCAAGCGACCGGCCCGCAACCCAGCGGGGCGTCGAGAGCTGTATGCCGATGTTAAACAGCGTCCATGCTATTGTCCACACGCCGCCCGCCAGGACCAACGCGGCGGCTGTCAAGAAAGGCTTGTGGCTTAAGGCGACGGCCGCGATCGCACCTCCCAGCGAGAGGGTGCAGGCGCGCACAGCGGCCTCGCCACTCATACGTCTACGTACCGCGCTGATATTGAGCGCCCCGATCACGGCGCCCAAGCCAAACGCGCCTAACATGATTCCGTAGATTTGAGCGCCGCCGTGCAACAAGTCTCGGGCGACCAGCGGCATTAGTGCCCAAATTGAGCCGGCGATGACGCCCGTTGCCAGGGTGCGTGCCAGTACGATTTTGATCGACGGGGAATTGATGATGTAGCGCACGCCAGAGACGATGGCGCGGCTCAGCTGTTCACGCGGCAGCCGCGACGGCTCGGCCACGCGTTTCCAGAGGAATAGCGCTAGCATCAGCGGGAGATAGAGCAGCGCGTTGAGCGCAAAGGCTGCGACTGTTCCCACCGTCGCAACCACAATGCCGCCGACCGCAGGCCCGAAGCTGCGCGCAATGTTGTAGCTGATGCCGTTGAGTGCAACCGCCGCCGGCAGCGTCTCCGTCGGAACCTGCTCGTTTACAGAGGATTGCCAAGCTGGGCCCATCAACGCCATGCCGCCGCCTATGGCGAAGCAAAGCATCAGCAACAGATTCGGCGTGGTGAGAGCCAACCAATCAAATGCAGTCATCGCGGTCGCTCCGCAAAACGCGATCGAGAGCGCAATGAGAGCCACGATGCGGCGGTCGTACATGTCGGCAATCGCGCCAGCCGGCATCGAGATCAGCATCACCGGCAGCATCAAGGCCGTCTGGACCAGCGCGACCTTGTCGGCCGATGACGTCATCTCCGTCATGGCCCAGGCCGCACCAACGCCCTGGATTAGAATGCCGAGATTAGACAACAGGCTCGCTAGCCAGACGCGCCGGAAGGTGGGATAGCGCAGCGGAGCGGTGATGCCCTCGACGCTGAACGCGTGGGGCTTTGGCGGATCGGTCATCTCAGCTAGTCCTTACCGTGATGCCTTCATTCTGGACCAGATCAGCGGTGGTTAGGGAAAGTTGGCGACCAGCAAGTGGGGAACCACGTACTTCGCGCACTTTGCATTCGAAAGCCTCATGACGTGCTTGACCTCCTGAAACGTTCTTTCCAATTGGTGTTTGCTAACTAACTCGGGAGAATCGGTTACTCGTTCTCCGAAAGTAAGCGTCAAGCCCGCTTCTCGCCGCCTCGCGACCTACTAGCACGATCGTTCGAGCAGGTTGCGATGACGTCCCCGCATCGGCAGGGGTCTCCAGAGTTTGGTGAAGCGCGTCTCGATTTCGAAATTGCTGCCGCTCTAGCGGATGAAGATGGCATTGAGATCGCCTGAGGCAACGGTACTATATCAGATGAGCCCTTGGTGACGCTCTAAGCGGGTGCCTTCCACGGTCTCGCCAAAATGATTGGGTTTCACAGCCCATTGAGTGCAATGTTTTTTATCTTAGTCTCCGAGTGGGATTTTCTCGACTCAAATGTCGCAGCAACGTAGTCTAGATGAACGCCAATGTGGTTTTCTCCGTTCGTTGCGAATTGGCGATGAAAAAGCGCGTAAGCGCATAGATGCACGAGATAAGAGAGCCCAATTAATCTTCCGACGGGATTTCAATTGGAATGCTGAAACCAGCTTTTACCCGGTCCATCACGACCATCGTCTTGAAGCCCTTGATGTCCGGGTTCTCGCGAAAAAATCGCCGGGCGAACTCTTCATAGTCGTCCATTGTACGCGCGGTAATGTATAAGACAAAATCAGCGTCGCCTGTGACGTAAAACGCGTTGGCGACTTCAACTGATGATTTGATAGCCTTCTTGAACCGATCGACTAGGTCTGAACGCTCGCGCTCCATGGTCACTAGCACGAGCATTTGAATGGGTCTCCCTACCGCCTTTGCCGAGATGATGGAGATATCGGCCTCTATGATGCCTTCCGATCGGAGCCTCTTCAGGCGCCGTTGACACGCGGTAGCAGAAAGCCCGGCCCTTTCGCCGATCGCCTCGGAAGTCAGGCGGTTATTCTTTTGCACGATCTCGAGAATGTGGGCATCGATACGATCATATCGCATAATTGGCTCCAGATTTGAGGTGATCTTCTTCGAAAAATGCCTCTTCTCTGCAGAAGTCATTCGCAAAAAAGGCAAGATGCACCGAAAATCCTCCCTACAAGGGCCCAGTATCCTGAATATGCTGGCAATTTCAATGAGTAAGCGCGCGGGACTCTAAAATTGCCTTTCGAAGCTAACCGACCCAGCTAGCGCTAATGCATGGGCAAGGGCTTTGCTGGAGTGAGACCTCTCAGTCCCGAGCAGGACCGAGGCAATCAGAGCGTTCGACCCGGAAACGTTTCATCGCAGAGGCGGGAGTGCAGGCCAAGAACGCGATGTTACCGACCGATGCATGGCTGCTGAACTAGGCCCCAAACATCTCGGTGCAACTGGCGAAGCGACGTGGCTTAAGCTTTCGCTATCCTATGCTACGGTGGGCAACTTCGCGCTGACCCAGCATCTGCGCTACACCTGGCCTGCCACTGAGCCTTCATCAGCAGCGGTTAGAGTCTCTGGGTTTGTACGCCAAACCGGCACGGGTGGACCAACGGACGATCGGCGGAGCTGGTCGGGGTTGCGCAGCCGATCGTCCGTAGCGGTGAGGTGGGCGGCATAGGCCGCAGGGGTCAGGTATTTCAGCAACGAGTGAGGCCGCCGGATATTGTTGTAGTCGGCGACCCAAGCCGCGATCTTGGTGCGGGCATCATCCAGATCGAAGAACAGGATCTCGTTGAGCAGTTCATCGCGCATCCCGCCGTTGAAACTCTCGATGAACCCGTTCTGCATCGGCTTTCCCGGCGCGATAAAGTGCCACTCGATGACTGTGTCCTGGCTCCAGGCGAGCATGGCGTTGCAGGTGAACTCGGTGCCATGGCCGGACACGATCATTCCTGGCTTGCCGCGTCGCTCGACGATTGCCGTCAGTTCGCGGGCCACGCGCCGTCCCGAGATCGACGTCTCCGGAATGGCGCCCAGGCATTCCTTGGTGACGTCGTCGACGATGTTGTGGATCCGGAAGCGCCGGCCCTTGGCGAACTGGTCATGGACGAAGTCCAACGACGCGTTGGGCCTCGCCTCGATCAGGTTCGGGGCACGGGTCCCCACAGCTTTGCGGCGAGCCCGCCGCTTGCGGACGGTGAGCCCTTCCTCGCGCTAAAGCCGGTAGATCCGGTTGATCCCTGACGGCTCGCCCTCCCGCCGCAGCAGGACGAACAGTCTGCGGTAGCCGAAACGCCGCCGCTCGTTGGCGAGATCGCGCAACCAGCCGCGCAGAGCCGCGTCCGCAGGGCGGCTGGAGCGATAACTGATCATCTTCCGATCCGCGCCCACCGGCCTCATGCTCCTTCAATATCGCGATAATCTGCTCTCCCGTGAACCTTGCTCGTTTCATGTCCGTCCTTCTTCGGGTCGGACTCTAACTCCTTCTGGAGGAAATACTCAGTGGCAGGTCACACCGTCTGCAGCAGCATTGCGATGGTCGCCCAGGTTCGTCCGCCGCCGTCGCTGCCAGCGAAGAGGCTATTCTTTCTCGTAATTGTTTGTGGCCTGATGGCGCGTTCGACGATGTTGGAGTCGAGCTCGATGCGACCATCGGTCAGGAAGCGTTCGAAGATGGCACGGCGCGAGACGGCATAGCGGGTCGCCTCGACCAGTTTCGATCTACCGGAGATCCGCCGCCAGAGATCGAAGAGATCTGCGACGACCGCAGCGGAGGCTTGCTGGCGCGGCAGGGCGTGCATCGGGGCTTTGAGCGACGCACAGCCTTCTCGACCTGCCAGAGCTTTGCCATCCGCTCGACCGTCGTCGTTGCCACTCTCAAGCTCCCTGCAACATGCAGCTCGTAGAACTTACGCCTGCTGTGTGACCAGCAGCCAGTCTATGTGATGCCATCATTGCCGCGATCGGGTCGCGCCACTTGTTATAGGCGGCATAGCCACCCACTTGCAGAATGCCGCGATAACCATTGAGATGCCGGACCGCACATTCGCCGGAGCGGCTGTCTTCGAAGCGATAAGCCACCATGGGGGGACCTGCGGCCAAAGGTTCGGTCATCTCTGGCATAGGCCCATCAACAGGCCGTCTTCGTCGATCCGGAGCCCAGAGCGAGCGTCGGCAAGGTGGTTTCGTCGGCAAAGACCCGTTCGGCCTTCCTGACCTCGCTGAAGATGTAGTCGGCCACGCCTGCTCGAAGCCGAGCTTGCCCATCCATTGCGCCATCAGCTCGCGATCGAGTTCGACCTTGTGCGGGCGTAGATGGCCTCGGTAGAGCGGTTGTCCATTGGCATATTTGGAGACGGCGATCTGGGCCAAAAGCACTTCCGTCGGAATGCCTCCTTCAATGATATGGGCCGGAGCCGTCGCCTGGATTACGCCATCCGCGTTCGGCATACTTGGGACGGCGCGTGACGATCACTCCGAACTTGGCCGGCACCACGTCCAGACGCTCCGACACGTCCTCGCCGATCAGCACCTTCTGCTTGCCGGCATGTTCTCTTCCGGCTCAATGACGGTTTCGATGATGGGGCGCAAAGCCCTTGCGCCGACGCGGTGCACGCTTGCCATCCGCTTGCTCAAGGCCCTTGCCGACCTGGGCCTTGAGCAGCATGCCCGGTCTCGATCTCCTCGAAGACAAAGGTCTGCTGTTCATCGTCGCCGTTCGCAGAGCCGAGCTTTTCCGATCGTCGGCCGAACCGGGCGCGGTCGAAGACCTTCAGGATCTGCGTCAGCCGCTCGATGCGCGCATCGGCATCGCGTTGCGGGCCCTGAGATCGGCGACTTCGCTCTCCAGAGCATCGGCGCGGGCCGCCTTCTCGGCCATGGCAAGCACCATGGCTTTTAACATCTCTACGTCATTCGGGAGGGTGAGGTCGGGCGGCGTCATTGGCCCGACCGAGCACATTTCGCCCCGGTTCTCTTGCCCTTTCAGCTCGCTGATTTACTTCGCCGCAGTGCTTTTACCCAACATTCTCCGGCGGCTTGACCGCCACGGTCCGGCCCCGCTTCCAATCCATCCCGTGCACCAGTGCCATCAACTGCGCGGATTCATCTGCACCCGATGATGCCCGATCCGCGGCCAGCAGAACTTCGCCTTTTCAAGACGTTTTAAATAGAGGCCTGCCGGAGCCCACCATACGGCTCTTTTGGTCCGGAAGACATAAAGCGCACCATCGAACGGATCTGAGCCGCCATCGCGCACAACCGCAACAAGACCCTCGATAGCGGAAGTCGACTGGATGGCTGGCGAGGAAGACCTTCACACCAGAGGGGATCATGCCGAACGGACCGCTGCAAGTGCGCCTCGTCAACATCCACGCCGGCGCGCACGACGACCTCGCCAATGGCACGATCACTGGACCTGCCACAGACGCCACCATACCCTCGGAACTCGAATGTCGCGAGCAATAATGCCGCTCGACCCGAGCATCAGTATCCATTCGGCGTAGCTTTCAATTACTCACATTTCCAGCAGTTGCGATTTCGGCGCCGAGTTCGATATCTGTGAGTCTCGAGAGGCCGCGCCAGATGACAACATTTCCAGGCGGCGGATCGCCCGCCCTGGCCAGGTAGCCACCCAATCGTGAAACTTTGGTAAGATAGAACGCAAGGGTTCCAGGGCGACATCGTCGATGGCTCGCGCCGCTGATGAGTCGATCGAGCAATGCGATCTTGGTGTACGTCAATGCGAGCTTCGGTGACGCGTCTGAGGCGATGCGATTGCGCATGGTGAGCCAGAGGACGCGCAAACTGAGAATGCAGAAGACCGCCATTAGATTGGGCAAGTCGCTCCACGGTCCGGAGTTTTGAATCTTCCGCCTTGCAGCCCGATTTCAGGATCTTGTGGAACAACTCGATTTTCCACCGCATGGCGTACCAGTTAATCTTCTCGATTGCTTCGGAGCGACTGCGGACGACTAGGTCTGTGATGAGTTTCCACTCAATCGGTTTACGGCCCTTGGGCGTACCGCGCTCGGTCGCATGGATTATCGGCAGGTCGAGGGCTGGATAACGTTTCTGCTTGCCGATGGGAGGCAAGACCGCGATCCGCTTGAACTTGATTTCCAGCGCGACCTTCGTCGTCTCATCCTTGTCGTTGCGCACTCGATGTAATGCAAGCCTTTGACGCTGGTCTCTTCCATCTCGGTTGCAATCGTATGACCGCCATCGCCTGCCAGCCGATCGACGCAGGCGCGGACAAGGAAGTGAGCGCCAAGCTCCTGCGTCAGGCAATACAATTCGTAGATGTCGCTTTCGCGGTCACCAATATGAATGCAACGCTCCGGCTGTCCGAGCCGCTCGATTGATTGCCTGAGATTGTCGAGCTAGCGAACGCTTTCCTTCTTCTCAATCGGAACGCGGGTCGGCTTAATCTTCTTCTTGAGCTGCGCCGTGCCTTTGAACTTTTTCCGTGTCCAGAACTTCACCGCCGCCAATCCCAGCGGCAGGCCCTCGACAGTCACGGCGAGACTGGAATGCATCGAGCATTCCGCAGACCGTGTGATGGCGCCAACGGCCGTCCTTGTCCCGGCCGCTGTTGACGCTCGCGGCATCATCGTGGCCGTCCATCCGTCAGCGCCGCCACCACTGCGGTCAGCGTCGCCGCGTCAACCGCGCCCGTGATCCGCATCCGAGTCCCGGCCGCGAACTCAATCTTGATCGCGCCGCAGGTCCCAGAAGGCGCCGTCGATGGTTGCCGATCCGGCGCAATGGAGACTGCCGCAAAATGGACCTCGTCATCCTGCCACTGTATCGGCTCAGGCCCGCAAGCGAGGACGCCTGTGCGCGCCTGCCGCCGCCAGGCCGTGACCAGATTGCGGTGAACGTCATGTCGTCGAGCAACCTCGACAACACTGGCTCCAGGCGCCAAACTCTCCTCCACGATCCGAAGCTTCTCGGCAGTGGTCCACCGCCGTCGCCGCTCTGGACCGGATAGAACCGTAACCGTCGTCACGTTTGCTCATTTGTAAGCGTGGCGTTGAGGCCCTTGAGAATTCGCGTACGCAGTCGTGAGAGCACCGCTAGAAGAGTCATCTTCTGCAAGGGTGCTCACAATGGACGACCATTCGGACGACATAAGACGACCGTTGTCACCACGTATCGAGGTGTACGCAGGCGCAGGTCGAAAGCGCTGGCCAGACAATTTGAAGGCACAGATTGCCGCGGAGAGCCTCGAGCCGGGGGCGATTGTCACAGATGTCGCTCGTCGCCATGGCTGCCGGCCCCAGCAGGTGCACGACTGGCGGCGCCGGACGCGTTTGGGCCAGTTGGTGCTGCCGGCTTCGGCGGACACGCTGTCGTTCGTGCCGGTGGTGTCGGAATCGGCGCTACCGGCGGCCGCAGAGCCCACCCGGTCGCCGGAAGCAGCCGTTGTGACGGTTGAGCTCCAGGGGGCACGAGTGGAGGTACGGGGGACGCCTGGCCTTGCTGATGTGTTCTTGGCGCTTCGACGGACACGTTCATGCTGACGCCGCCCGCGAGCCTCATGATTTACGTGGCGACGCAACCCGTGGACTTCAGAAAAGGTGCGGAGGGCTTGGCGCTGTTGGCGAAGGAGACGCTGGGCCATGACCCGATGAAAGGCGTGGCGGTGGTGTTCCGTGCGAAGCGCGCCGATCGGGTGAAGATTATCGTGTGGGATGGCAGCGGCCTTGTGATGTATTGGAAGCGGCTCGATGGCAGCGGCTTCAAATGGCCTCCCATCGTGGCCGGCGTGATGCGGATGAATGCTGCGCAGCTGTCCGCGCTTTTAGCCGGCATGGATTGGACACGCATGCACGCGCCTCGAATCCCGCGGCCGAAAGCACTTGCGTAGAAAATAAAATCTTCGCTGCATCGAGGCGCGAAGCATGGCAGACTCGGGTCAATGAGTGATTTGCCCGATGAGCTGCCGAGCGATCCAGCCGAGCTGCGTGCGTTTGCCACGGCTCTGCTGGATCGCTGCGCCAGGCTCGAGCGGTTGCTCAAGCTTGCGAAGGATGCGCAGTTCGGTCGATCGTCGGAAAAGCTTGACGCTGATCAGCTACAGCTTGTTCTGGAGGATATAGATCAGGCGGTCGCGGCTCTCGAAGCAGCCGAGGAGCGCGCCAGTCCCAAAACACGTGAGAAGAGAACTGCCGAGCGCAGGGCCAATCGTGGCAAGTTGCCGGAGCATTTGCCACGCGTCGTCGAAACCCTGATGCCCGCTGAAACCTGCTGCCCGTGCTGCGAAGGCGTCCTTTTTGAAATTGGGAGCGATGAGAGCCAGAGGCTGGACGTCGTACCGGCGCAGTATCGCGTCATCGTCACCCGTCGCCCCAAGCTGGCCTGCCGTGCCTGTCACGGCGTCGTCCTCCAGCATGCCGCTCCCGAGCGATTGATCAGGGGAGGATTGCCCACCGAGCGACTGGTCGCGCATGTGATCGACGCCAAGTATCATTGGCATTTGCCGCTTTACCGCCAGGCGCAGATGTTGGCGACGTACGGAATAGCGCTGGACCGTTCCACGCTCGCCTTCTGGGTCGGCTATGCTGCCCAGGAATTGAAGCCTTTGTGGCATCGCCTGCGGCAGCTTCTGCTGGCCTCCTCGAAGCTCTGTGTCGATGAGACCCCGGCACCGGTGCTGGATCCGGGGCGCGGCAGGACGAAAACCGGCTACTTCTGGGCGCTGTCGCGGGATGACCGGCCCTGGGCCGGACCTGACCCACCTGGAGTGGTGTACGCCTATGCACCGGGCCGTGGGGCCGTTCATGGTTTGCGGTTGCTCGAGGGCTATCGCGGCATCATCCACTGCGACGGCTATCAGGCTTACAAGACCATGACCCGAGAGACGCGTACGGACGCCCTGTCCTGGACGCTCGCCTTCTGCTGGTCGCATCTGCGGCGCCAGTTTGTGAAGATCGAGCGCGAGGCTGCTCCGGCGCCAGCTCCGGTTGCCCGCGAGGCTCTCGAGCGCATCGCCCAGCTTTACGCGGTCGAGAAAACACTCCGCGGCCGATCGGATGCCGAGCGCCGCGCGGGTCGACAAGCGCATGCCCGGCCTCTGGTTGCAGCCTTGAAGCAATGGTTTGAGGCAAAGCTTGATCACCTTGCGCAGAAGAGCAACACGGCGAAGGCTTTGCGTTATGCGCTGCGTCATTGGGACGGCCTGACGCTCTACCTTGATGACGGGCGCATCGAGATGGACACGAATGCGGTGGAGCGTGCGATGCGGCCGATCAAGCTCAACGCCAAGAACTCCCTTTTTGCCGGTTGCGACGAGGGCGCCGAGAGTTGGGCAGTCCTAGCTTCGTTAATCGAAACTTGTAAGCTCAATAGCGTCAGTGCGGAGCACTGGCTCGCTGATGTTCTTGCGAAGCTCGTCAATGGCTGGCCTGCGGCGCGACTGGACGAACTGCTCCCTTGGGCGTCGATCTACACGATGCATGCACACGATCCGAGGCTGGCGGCATGAGCCTCAACACGACCGCGGTCCGGATCAAGGTGACCCTCAAGGACGTGAAACCGGAGGTGATGCGATGCCTTGTCGTGCCGCTCACGCTGCGCCTTGATCGGCTGCATCTGACGCTTCAGGCGGCGTTTGGCTGGACGAATAGCCATCTCTTCGAGTTCCTAGCTGGCGAAGGACGTTGGGGTATCCCTGATCCCGATGGAGATTTTGACCCTCAGCCCATCGATGCCCGCAAGACGCGGCTCTCCAATATCGTTCAGGAGACCGGCGCGAAGACGATCCATTATCTCTACGACTTTGGCGACAGCTGGGATCACGTGATCAAGCTCGAAAAGTGGTTCGACAACACGACAACGGAGGGACTTCCCCTCTTGCTCGAGGCCACCGGCCGTTGTCCTCCGGAAGATGTCGGCGGTGCGTCAGGCTATGCCGAATACCTCGACGCCATCAGCGACCCCACCCATCCGGAGCACGAACAAATGCGCCTCTGGGGTCCGGAGCAGTTCGATCCCAACGTCGTCGACCGGAGGGCGCTCGAAGCCGCCGTCAACGCATTGTCGGAAATATGGAAGCCGCGCCGGCGCTCCACGCGCTCAAAATAGACGTCAAGCGCCAATCAAATGGGCCTCAGAGCTACGCTTACGCTCATTTGCTTGCAAGTTAATGAGCAAATCATGTCACTATCGAGCACGATCCGGGAAGGCGGTCCCCATCGGGGGCTTACGCACCTTTGGCTGCTTGTCTCGGCTCACGCGCGGCGGATATCGATAGCTCCAGGCCGCCTCCACAAGAATACGTCGCGCCCGCCCATTACCGGCTTTGGAATCCAAAGCGCCTGGTCTTGATCGATGAGACCTGGATCATGCAGCATGGCCCCGCGGTGCGGGTGGGGGACCGAAGGGTGAGCGGGTGCGTGGCTTTGCCCCGTACGGCTACTGACGAACGCTGACCTTCCTCAGCGCTCTGCGCTGCGACAGCCTCATCGCCCCTTGCATCTTCGACGGGCCGATCAATGGTAACTGCTTCCGCGCCTCGAACAGCAGCTCGTTCCAGTTGTCAAGCCCGGCGATATCGTCATCATGGACAATCTCGGCAGCGACAAGTCATTTGTACCGCCTCAGCCGCGGTGCCGGCGCAAGGCTCTGGTACCTGCCGCCTTACACGCGCAACCTCAATCCGATCGAACAGGCCTCGCCAAATCAAGCACTGGGTGCGCATCGCGCAGAAACGCACCCTCCAAGACACTTGGCGATACCTCGGTACCTCGTCACGACCATCCAGCCTCGCGAATGCAGCAACTACTTCCCCAACGCCAGATATGCTTCCGTCAAAATGTGAAACGCTCTAGGTTCCTACAATCAACCTTCTTCACTCAGGCCAAGCAGATGCGGACTCAGCCGTGTTAGGCTTGAGCCTGTCTCGAGCGTAGTCATTGCGATCGGGCTTGCAGGACCGATTGAATGGCCCTCGCTATCGCATCGACGTCGTCATCGGTGATGTGATAGTGGACGACGGCCCGAACG
This sequence comes from Bradyrhizobium sp. CB82, assembly GCF_029714405.1. Lineage (NCBI taxonomy): Bacteria > Pseudomonadati > Pseudomonadota > Alphaproteobacteria > Hyphomicrobiales > Nitrobacteraceae > Bradyrhizobium > Bradyrhizobium sp. CB82. Next base: position 7,898,110 of record NZ_CP121650.1, read on the forward strand.
ACCCCTTCGCGAAGCGTGCCCATTCGCACACCTCGTCGAGACAACGCAGACAGAAAATCCGCAGTCGTCAGACCGGCGTCTTCTACTCGGAAGAACACCATGTTCGTCTCGACGATTGATGACTCGAGGCAGATGCCAGGAATGGCGCCAATCTTTTGCGCCAGTAGTTGTGCGCGCCGATGGTCTTCAGCTAGCCGCTCCACCATGGTTTGAAGCGCCACGATACCCGCACTAGCCATGATTCCCGCTTGCCGTAAGCCGCCGCCCACGAGCTTTCGATAGCGCCTTAGTCGGTCGATGAAGGGCCGCGTTCCGCACACCACGGAGCCAAAGGGAGCTGCGAGCCCTTTGGATAGACTGAATACAATCGAATCGACATCCTCTGCTATTTCCGCCGGAGTTCTCCCGGACGCAATGGCCGCGTTGAAAATGCGCGCGCCATCAAGATGAAGGGCTAGTTTGTGCTCGTCAGCAAACGCGCGCACTTGCTTAATATAAGACCCAGGCAGCACGCGGCCGCCGAGTTGACAATGCGGATTTTCCAACACGATAGCACCAGGTGGGGCGCATTGGTAATCATTCTTGTCGCGGATCGCGGAATGCAGGTTATCCAGCGATATGCGCCCGTCAGTTTCGGTTGCAACTGGGTGCAGCACGAGTCCGCCTACTACCGAAACGCTACCAGCTTCAAAATCGTAGAGATCGGAACGATCGCCGACAATCACCTCATAGCCGCGAGGACAATGCGCGAGCAACGCGGTGAGATTTCCCTGGCATCCGCTCGAGACAAAGGCTGCATCCTCCTTGCTAAACATCTGCGCTGCCAATGATTCGAGCCGATTTACAGTCGGATCTTCACCGTAACCACAGTCGCCAACCTCCGCGTCGAACATCGCGCGTCGCATTTCCGGAGTCGGACGAGTAACGGTATCGCTAAGCAGGTCAATCATTCTCTTCTCCGAGACGCCGCGCTGGCGGTCACCATTTATTACTGCACATCCTAGGCGTTGACACCTGATGTTGAGCGTGCCGCGCAGGAACCCTATGGTAGGAAAAGTTAGGCGGCGCACAATAGCTGGCTCTCAAACTTTCTTTCGACATATATTGGCAAAGAAAGATGCATTCCGGCGCCATGCAGGCATTTTCCGGCGGAGTCGAGCCCAGAAGGTCACATTGGCTTCAACAAGTTTGCTTCCGGTTGGACTGATGGGCCGCAGGAGACGTCGCGGCCACAGTGTGCCTGGAGGGAAACAGGATCGGAGAGTTATCTTCAGTACCGGTTCCATGCAACTAACCTTCAGCCCGCGCCTTGATAGTTAGCTGCAGCGCACCGTTGTATCCGACGGCACTTTAGAGATGTCTACGTGCTACGCCTCTGTCGATCAGCATGCAGCTATCTTCCTGAAGTATTTGGCGCGGCCAAGGAAAAGGATTAGCCGGCCGACGCCAGAACCGGACGGTGAGAACGCGTGTTCGTTGGGCCAGACTCTTCAGGTAAGATCTCCTACCAAACACAACAGCTAACCCGCATCTGCTTGCGGGTCCCCTACAATGGAAATATCAGCGACTGAGCGCGGCAGCGACGCGAAGTTTCTTGTGCGACAGCAATGGTACGCAGAGCTCTTCCGCAAGCAACCGGGCAACTCTCTTGTAGGGAGCCTTAAGTTTATCGTGATATACGATCCCCTGAACCCCTCCGACAATTGAATGCACGCAACTCCTCAGATCGACCAAGCGGCTCTCGCGATCATAACCGTCTGCTACTAACCAATGGTTTGGCAGAACATGGCTTGCCGCTATTGGGAGTCCTTCTCGAGACTGCAACGTCGCCCTCGTAAAGCTTGGCTCGAAGTGAACGCCGCCCATGCAGAGGACGGAAAGCACGGGCTCTTCGAAACGATCGAACGTGTGCAATAGAGCTCTCGCCAGCACTCGAGTGGCAAGCGGATTCGTCCAGTCCGCCGGCGAGCTCCCGATTTCAATATCGATTGCAGAAGGCTTCAAGTCCGCCAAACGAGTACCAGGCTCGCCAAGCTTCACGCCTGACCAATGCGTCGCCTCCAAGTAAGTTTGAAATCTATCAAGACCAGAGGCGACGCGCTCGCTTTCGATAGCAAGAAGGAGTCCGCGGGTGATCCGGGGGTCAATTGGGCTAAACGTGCCAGTCGTTAGATCACCGGTCGTCTGCACTGTGAAGATTGCGTCTGGTGCACTGGCCCCCTCATGCCAATTGACGATACCGATCACGTTTGCATCACCGAATCGGTCATTTATGATTGGCGCGTAGCGCGCATAATCGTTAGTCACGACCTCGTCGGTCGTCACAATCGAGATTGTCGTGTCACGCAACCCAGGGATCTGAAGCACCGGATGCTCGTCAATCTCTCCTCCCGCTGGAACAAGGGTGTACTCGGTCTTGAGGGCATTTAGAACATGACCGGCCACGGGATCTTTTTCGCGATCTGTACAGAAGACAAAGACTGCATGTCTCATCGCAAACTCCTCACTCTGCCAAGTGATTTCGTAGGTTTCTAAAAGTTTGATGGGCAACAAAATTGGTTGGCGCTTCGGCTGAGGTATTTTGCTTCGAGAAGAAGGTTGACCGTACTGCGCTGGCTGCGCTAGTTCTTGAGTACGATGCTATCGCTCGCGGCCCAACCGACCGAGACCGGAGTGCCGGCGGTCAGACAATCGGAGACCCGCGAGGAGGCGATCTTGATACGCAGTAGCAAGCCTCCCTGACAGCGAACCGCGATGCGCGTCATGCTTCCGACGAACGACGTCTGTGCAATTACGCCCGTGCAGAAGTTGTGTTGAGACGGCACAACCTGTTGCTCGGCGCCCTCAATCACGCGAATCTTTTCGGGGCGCACTAGCACCTTGACTGGTGCCCCGGTGGCATGTCCTTCCGTACTGCGCACGGCAAGCGTGAGGCCATCCGTCGTCGTCAAGGTATCCCTAGCTGTCAGTCTACCCTCGATCAGATTTGATTCGCCCACAAAATCCGCAACGAACGCGTTGACGGGCTCAAAGTACAACTCTTGGGGCGTGCCGACTTGCGCGATGTGACCGCCATTCATCAGGCACACGCGATCAGACAGGTCCAGCGCTTCTTCCTGGTCGTGAGTGACGTACACAAGTGTCGTGCCAAGATCCTTGTGAAGCCTCTTGATCTCGGCCTGCAGTTGTTCGCGCAGCTTCTTGTCCAACGCACCCAGCGGCTCATCCATCAGAATGACCGAGGGCGAATACACAATGCACCGCGCAATTCCCACCCGCTGCTGCTGCCCGCCTGACAACTCTCTCGGCTTGCGTTCTTCGTAACCGACCAGGCCAACGCGCTCGAGAGCGTTACGCACGCGTTTCCCGATTTCCTCTTTTCCGATCCGCCGGATGCGCAGCGCAAAAGCGACGTTGTCGAAGACATTCAGATGCGGCAGAAGTGCATAGTTCTGGAACACCATCCCGAGGCCACGTTCGCGCGGAGGCACCATCGAGACATCTTGACCGTTCAGAAGAATTCGCCCGTTCGTTGGCGCTACGGCGCCTGCGATGATGTTGAGAATGGTGCTCTTGCCAGAGCCGCTAGGCCCGAGCAGACTCAAAAATTCTCCCTCGCGAACCACAAGGTCTGTCTCGTGAAGCGCGACAGCTTGTCCGTACAACTTGCTAACGTTCTCAAGCACGATCATGTCGCGATGCGCATCAGCAACTGCCTGCGCCTCACTGCCTCGCGATTGTGATCCCGCTGGATGTCGAACTTCCATGTTCATCACTCTGAGAGGCGCTTTCATGAGCATAATTTGCTTAACCTCAATGGGAGCTGCGTTCCGACCGTTGGAGCATGACTGATACGCAACACAGGACGATGGATAGGACGGTGAGAAGCGCTGAAACAGCGGCTATCACCGGCGAGATTTCCCATGCGATGCTGCTGTACATTTTTACTGGCAGCGTGGTCGTACTCGGACCGGTCAGGAACCAGGCAATCACTACCTCGTCGAATGAGAGGATGAACGCGAAGAGGGCGCTCGCTGTGATCGACGGGCGCAGCTGTGGCAACACGACCTTCGAGAATACTGCCAAAGGTTTGCTCCCCATGATGCTGGCCGCGAACTCAAGTGCTGGGTCCAGCTTCTTCACGCCAGCCATGATTGTGACCATAACGAAGGGTGTCACGTAAGCAATGTGGCTGACGACCAGCCCAGCAGTACTGCCCACGATGTGCAAGCGCGAGAAGTAAATGTAGAGGCCGAGCGCGATGACGATGATGGGCACCACCATCGGGCTCATCAGCAGAAGCAACACCAGACGCTTGCCGGGGAAGGCGAACCGTACGACACCATAACCTGCTGGCACGCCGATGAGCGTGGCACCGAGAGTGGCCATGCCAGCGACCTTGGCGCTTTGCAGGATTGCCTCAACCCAGCTCTGCGATGAAAAGAGCTGCTGGTACAGCTCGATCGTCCACACTCGCGGCGGGAACGTAAGCTCACCACTACCGCCGAATGAAATTGGGATGACTATCAACGTCGGTGTAAGAATGAAAGCATAGATCACCAATGCGATCGCGCCGCGCAGCCGAGCGTATCTGAGCGAAAGCCTATCGATGACGACTTCATTCCGGTTGGCTGGGGTGGGCATGCGCATCGAGAGAATCATGAAACGGCCGACGCTGGAGTTCCAGCCTTCGTATCCCGCTTCTGGAACAAGTCCGCACCCAAGGCGCAGAGTGTGACAATTCCAAGCAAGATGACCCCGATTGCCGATGCCATGTTCCAGTCCAAGGTCTCACGCGTATAGAAGTCCACGAGGTTCGACATCATCGCATCCTTGCGGCCGCCAAGCAGCGCCGGAATAACGAAGAAGCCCAGAGACATCACGGTGGTGCTGAAGGCCGCGGCGATCACTCCGGGCGCGCTGAGAGGCAGCGTGATCTGGAAAAAGATCCGCGGCGGCTTCGCGCCCGCGATTTCCGCGGCGAGATAGAGTGAACGATCAATCGCAAGCAAGCTCGCCAGCACTGGAAACACGATGAATGGGATTAGGTAATTTGTCATGCCAACGATCACCCCGAAGCGGTTGAAGAGCAGCGGCAATTCGATCCGCTGAAAGAACATGACTGAGAGCAACTGGTTGATGAGACCTTCGCGGCCGAAAAGAACAGTGAACGCATAGCTCTTGACGAGGATGCTTGTCCAAAACGGCACCAGGACCAGCACGCTGCAAACCGCGCGCGCGCGCGACGTCTGGCGCGCCAGATGCATCGCGATCGGGTACCCCAGTAGCAGGCTTGCTGCAGCCGCGCTGATGCTGATCTCAAACGTGTTCCACAACGTTCGCAGAAATAACGAACTCCCCAATAGCCGCTGATACGCTGAAAGAGACGGCCCATTAGCCGTCCAAATACTGGTATAGACAACGTAGGTGAGCGGGACCAACAGTACGAAACTCAAGAGTATGGTCGCGGGCCCGACGTACAGTAGTCCCTCGTTACGACACCTCATCGCTCCTCCTTCAGCAACTGCGGCCTCCGGTTCATACGCAATCCTGCTCTTCGCTAGCTCAGCTGCCATTCCTTAAATCGCCGCGTCACCTCCTCATATTGATCGGACCACCACATATCGTTTAGACTCACGTTGAGCTTGTTTTCTAAAAAGGGCTGCCATTTCCGCGCTTCCGAGGTGAGCAACGGGACCGCGGCCCGGCTTGTTGGCATGATGCCGAGGTAGGTGTTTGCAATTGCAGCCTGTCGGTCCGGTCGCAGCACAAATTGCAAGTACTTCATCGCATTGTCCCTATTCGGCGCGTTCTTCAGCACCGCCAGATACTCAAAGCCAAAGAGATTCTGCTTAAACGAGAACCCCAGTGAGCCGCTCGCGTTCTGCGGAATCACTTGAGAGGGATACGTAAAGCTAAAATTGACTTCACCGGTCTTTAGCAGAGTCACCGTTTGCGGCGTCTGTTCGACCCAGTTCAAAATATATGGCTTGATACGGTCCAACGAACGGAATGCACGGTCCACGTCGAGTGGATAGAGCTTCTCCGGCGCCACCCCGTCGGCGAGCAGCGCGACCTCGAGCGTTTCGCTCGGGCGGTTGCGCAGGGTGCGCGGTCCCGGAAACTTTTCGAAGTCGAAGTAATCGGTGAAAGTCTCTGGATGCTTGCCATCTGGGAACTTGTTTTTGTCCCAGCCAATGCCACCGGCGAAACCCATAGATGGCACAGCGTCCTTGGTCATCGGCGTAATCAGGTCGTCGCGCTTGACGAGCGTGGGATCCAGCAGTTCCCAGTACCCGTTTTTCGATCCGCCGAACGTGATCGCGCCAGGTGCGTCGAACACATCCCACTGCACCTGATTGGTCATCACCTGCGCCTTCACTTTTGCGAGATCCGGCGTATCGACCAAGGTTACGGATATCCCGTACTCCTTCTCGAAGGGTTTGACCCATGCTTCCTCAACACTGCGGCGATACGCTCCGCCCCACGAGACCACAACCAGATTGCCCGAGGCGAAAGCCTTGCGGGCAATCATCGGCGCAGCGATCACGCCGGACAAGAAAGTCGCACCGGCACCACGAACTAGTCTGCGCCGCAGAAGATCTGGTTTTTCGTTAAATGACATGGCTTTCCTCCTCAATGATAAGGTACTTTTTGCAGATCCTGCACCTCCGCCCAACTATAACAATGAACCAGCGCACACCGCACGTCGCCTGCACTGTGCGGTCAGAGCTGCCCCTTTGTCTCCGCCTCACCACGCAATGGTAGACGGGAAAGCTAAATAGCATCGGCGATAGCACTGTTATTGACTTCCGTGCGCTGCCCTCAATGCCCCCTCATCCCGCCTACATCGACTTCGTCCCGTCGCCAGGGATGCGAGATCTGGCTGATTACATCGTTTTTTTCGCCTCGTCCTTCGTTCGAGGACAAAGAGAAGAGCAGGAAAAGGCTGTTAAGCACATCGCGCGCATGCGTTGCCTTCCGGATCAACTCCTCGCTGGACTATTCTATCCACGCAACCATGTCTCCCAGCCGCCAAGCACGATCAGCGATCAGGACTTCATCCATCCAAAGGAGACCCGAAAGGTGACGCCATAATCCGCACCTTCGCTTCGGGAAATTGCGCAACAAGTTCAGCGTCTCCTAGCATAGCACTGTTTATGACACACACTCTTCACGGTACCGCGGCACGACAGAGGAGGTTTAGGTAGCGTGGATGTACCCGCAGGGTTTCACCCGACGTGAGCTGAAGGAGCCGCCTCGCCGCCCCTGGTCTCGAATTACAATCGCGACAGCTCTTCAACGTGATCCGATATGTGTCCTCCTCGGATTCAATCACCTTGCAGACGCCGTAGCCTGTCAAGAGCCAGGATTTAGCTTAGACAAGACGACGCCCTATATCCGCCAAAAAAGCACCTGTTGGTGCACAAATTCTACACGATCATTAGCATTTTCATGGATTTTCGTCCCCGCCCGAAACCAGAGGCGGGGGACGATCTTGCAGGACCCCTTTACCTAGTATCGCGGCGCTAGCTTGAGGACGTGGTACCCTCGAGCTCTTGGTCAGGGTCCAGCTAGAGCGCGAAGCTGCACTAAATTTAGGCGCCGAGGCGAGCCTAAGAACCGCGACCAGCACCTGGGCGAGGATCACCCCGGCTTGCGCAGAATGCAACGCAGGAAGAAGAGCCGGATCAAAGGCGCTCGATACAGGCACGAAATCTGCAGCCATGCTGAGCATAACAACAGCGCCGGTCCAACCGCCATTAGGACAGCGACAGCACCCCTTCCGCAAGGCGCGTTCACGGAGCTCTTGCGGAGGCCGATCGCGGTAATGGCCACAACGGGGCCGTTTGCATGGCCCGACTCGGATCTCCGATCCGACATTGGCCGCCGCTTACGACGAGAGCAATCTTTCGTCCCTGCCAATGGTTCCGGTTTTTCCAGGCCGCGGCGAGAGTCGAGACACCGGCGGGTTCCCCAAGAATATGGCCAGCCAGCGACGGCGAGAAAGTCCATTGCCAAGAGAAATTCGTCCCAACGAGAACGAAACGATCGACAAAGGCCATCATGCCTTCGAGCGCCGACTCGACGGCATGCGCGATGGTGAGACCATCGGCGCAAGCGAGCGTATTGGGCAAGGCTGGGCTGAACGCGCGAACAAGGTGAGTGGACGACGGCGCGCTAAATCACCCCGGCCTGCTTAAGCCGTGCAATCTTCCCATCATCATAACCTAACTTGCTCGCCAAAATCTCCTGCGTGTGCTCCCCCAGCCGCGGCGGGTAGCGATAGTCCCTTACCGGCGTCTCTGAGAACGTCAGCGCGTTGCGGATCAAAGAGAGAGAATGCTGCAAGGGATGGTCGACTTTCACTTCCATGCCGCGCTTGCGGACGTGGGAGTCGGCGAAGACTTCGGCGAAATCGTTGACCGGGCCGGAAGGCACCCCGGCCTTCTCGAGCTCTTCAAGCCAATAGGCGACCTTGTTCTTCCAGAACAAGCCCGCAAAGATCGCCATGATTTCCTTGCCGTGCACGACGCGGTCATTGTTCCTAATGAATTTTGGATCTTGCGCGAGCTCCGGCTCGCCCAGCACGGCGCAGGTGCGGGAGAACTGCGCGTCGTTGCCGACGACCAGCATCAAATCGCCATCCGCGCAACGGAACACGCCCGCGGGCATGCCACCGTTGCCCCAGGTGCCGCGCCGTGGCGGCGTCTTGCCGCTGACGAGAAAAATCTGCGCATAGTGCGACAGTGAAGCGATCACGGTGTCGAGCAGGCAGACATCTATGTGCTGCCCCTGCCCGCCATTAACCTTCCGGTGATAGAGCGCGGCCAGAATGCCGATCGAGGTGTTCATGCCGGTCATGTAGTCGATGATGGAGGGGCCGACCTTCATTGGTCCCGCACCGGGCTCGCCGTCCATGTGGCCAGTGACACTCATCAAGCCGCCCATGGCCTGGAAGATCGCGTCATAGCCCGCGCGTGGCGCATAGGGCCCGGTCTGGCCAAAGCCAGTGACCGAGCAATAGATGATGCCCCGATTGACCTTGCGGATTGCTTCGTAATCGAGGCCATAGCGCTTGAGATCGCCAACCTTGTAGTTCTCCATGAAGACGTCGCAGTCCCCGGCGAGCGCGCGGATGATCTCCTGCCCCTCTGGCTTAGCGATGTTCACTGTCACCGAACGCTTGTTGCGGTTGGCGCAGAGATAGAAGGAGTTGTTATTGTTATCTCCGCCTTCCGGATCTTTCAAATAAGGCGGACCGAAAGCGCGGGCGTCATCGCCCGTGCCTGGGCGCTCGATCTTGATTACGTCGGCGCCAAGATCGCCCAGCATCTGCGCGGATAAAGGCCCAGCGAGCACGCGCGTGAGATCGAGAATCTTAATACCAGATAGCGGCAGGATCGACATGAAGATATCCTCTGAGGTTGAAGGGTGCGTCGCGCCCTGTATGTGCGAGAGTTTTCCGTGGCGAACATTGCTTCAGGCACGTGAACCGCCCGCTTGCCGCCAATGCCCACTTGAGGAGGTTGATTAACCGCTATGTCACTGCATTGGCCTCGCTGGGACAACGCTCGAGCATGCACGATGCTGAAGACAAAGGACGCCTCGCATCGCGCTGGCAAGAATTCTCGAGATACAAAAGGATCGTGAACCCATCGAGATTGGTAGATTCACATCTACTGCGCCGGAACGCGCAAAATTCGCGATCTTCTGGCTCGTGGCCGGTTTCACCGCGACTGTGTTTGCACATTCTGTAATCCAGCAACCTCAATAACGGTGGTCCTCACACCGAGATCCCCGAACGTGCGGCTTTCCAAGTGCCGTGCGGTAGGGCTAATGAAAGCTAGACTTTTGCGCTGAATAGTTTGGAAAGCCATTTGAGAGCCCTACGCACTCGCTTCCTGAACGTACTAGCCTTTTGAAGTTGCCATTGAATATCGATCTTTCGTCGAAGTTTTCGTCTCATTACCGCCGCTCGTCAGAGGATTCCCTGCATCAATATGCATTTTGCGGTGAAATTGATCTGAAGAAAGTCAATTATGCAGTTACGATCAAATGGACAGCCGCCTCACCGAGATTGGCACAAAAAAGCAGTGCTTCCGAGCGATCGGCGAGTTCTTGGAGCGTTCTGCTACCGCTGGTTTGCTGCGGGCGATGCAAACTCGCATCCAACAGCTGTCGCTCTCAAGCAGGCCTTTGCGCATTATGCGCAGAGCATAGAACAGCTATTGAGCGGCGCGCCTGATCTGTGCGACTGGATGAGCCTCGGTCTTTAAGACTCTGTATCTGACGTGATGCTTGAGCGATTGGATGAGAAGGCAGCTCCTTATAATTCGTCATTCGTGAAGAACCCGCATTTCAGCTCGGGGCGAGGCGAAGTCGGAGGATGAGCTGGACGAGGATTTGGTGCAACAAGAGCTCCAGCCAGCGGATGAGGCGGCGGAAGTTGTAGCCGGCGGCGGCGAGAACAGCATTGGTGGCATCGCCCTGGCGGTGCCAGAGATAGTTCCGGCCCATCCGATGTTCGGATTTGAGTGGCCGATGACCGGCTCGATAGCCGAGCGGCGGCGCATCTCGCGTTTGATCTTGGGCGTCACCCGCCGCTTCTGACCTGAGATGAACACCCTAAACTTGTAGTCGGGTGGCGCATTGTGGCCGCGATAGCCTTTGTCGAGAACGAGGCGCTCGATAATGTTGCCGATCAGCGCCTCCATCTCCGGGATCACGGTCTCGAGTGTATGGCCGTCATAGGGGTTGCCGGGCAGCGCCTCACATGGGTGACGAACTGGCCGCCCTTGGCGTGCGATAGCGTCGTGGCGACGGAGACCTTGACCCCGATCTATGGACCACGCCCGCGTTGCAAGAGGAATCGACAAAGGGAAGTAGCGGTCTGCGCCAATCTATCCGGCTTCGATTTGAGGCTCTCGCCTCGAGCCATTATGGATATCCGCCCACTTCTGTCCTCAATAACTCGCCGGCCTCAAGAAGGGCCATGGCGTCGAACCAGGCTTCAGAAGTGTCGGTGCAACCGTTGCTCCATTCGTCCTTTCCGTCTCGCAAACCTCGGCGGGATATTGTGCCTTTCCGGTTGGACCGTGGGATCTTCTTCCTTCCCGGCCGTGTCTTACGCGGCGTGGCCCACGAAGTTGGCGTCGTAATCACGGCCCTTTGCGAGGATACTCCAGGCTAGGCGCCCGAGTTTTGCGGCCAGGGCGACAACCAGTACATTCGAGTGGAGCCGCTTGGATGCTGCTTCCAACCAGGCTCCGAAGCCATGCCTGGGCCAACTCTGACGCCTTAGAAGTACGGCTCTGGCCCCTTGAATGAACAGCGTTCGCAGGTACCGGTTGCCACGCCTCGATATGCGGCCGAGAATGGTTCGATCGCCGGTCGAGATTTGTTTCGCTACGAGGCCAAGACATGCTGCAAAGTCGCGGCCCTTATGGAAGGCATCACCAGTTCCGATCGCGGCGATCATCGCACTTGAGATAATTGGTCCGACACCCGGCGCACTCATCAGGCGGCGACAGTGTGCGTCTTGATCAGCGAGTTCGTCGATTTCCTTCGTGATCGATGCGACCCGCCGCTCGAGAAAGCACCAGTCTTCGGCCAGGTCCTGAATGAGCCGAACCACTCGAGGCGACAGGTTATCCGAGAGCATCGAGAGAATCTGTGGAAGTGCCAATCGGAGTGCTGCCGCTCCCTGCCGAACTGGCAGCCCTCGCTCAAGCAAAAAACCTCGGATTTGATTGATGACCGCGGTTCTCTGTGTCACCAATCGACTGCGAACTCTGTGCAGCGCTTGCAAGTCAAGTTGCTCGGCCGATTTCAACGGGACGAAACGCATGGTCGGGCGCTGCGCCGCCTCTGCGATGGCTTCGGCATCACGGAAGTCATTTTTGTGGCCCTTGAGGTATGGCTTCACATACTGTGCCGGCAAGAGCCGTACTTGATGGCCTAATTTCTCGAGCTTGCGACCGAGGTGGTGTACTCCTGCACAGGCCTCCATTCCGGTCAGGCAGGGCGGAACATTAGCCAGCGACTGCTCAAGCTGATTTCTCGATCGCTTCTTGCGTAGGATGATTGCACCCGTGGCATCGAACCCCACCACATGGAATGTGTTCTTGCCTAGATCGATGCCGATCGTGACAATGTTCGTATGGGACATGGTACGCGCTCCTTCTCTTGCCGGGGCTCTATGTTGCCGCTGAGAGCGGGCGTGGTCCATGCCATTAACTCGTAAGGCGCGGCTGCTTTACCCTTGCCGATGCACTCCACCTCCGGCGCGTGCAGCGAGTAGACCTTCGGTCCACGCTGGTGCTGCTTCTGGTCAAGCACCCGTCGCGCCAGCGCCACCATGCGGCCAAGGACAATCTCACCGAGCAAGTCGGTGCGGTCTTCGATCTTGCGGGTGATGTCGCGGATGACGCGGCCGAGATAGGTTCGAAGCCTCCTCAAGGCTCGGTTGGCGCGCTTGAACTGCTTGGCGTGGGCATAGCGCTGATGCTTGATCAGGGCGAACTTGCCTACCCGCGCATAGGATTGCCGTAACGCAAGGCCCTGCCGCTTTGCCAGCCGGACCAGGATCTCGCGCGCCCGGTTCAGAAGCCGCGCATCGGTCGGGAACATCACGTTCTTGGGCTGCACCGTGGGGTCGACGATAACGCGATTGAGGTCGGACGGCTTGATCGCCTCGGTCTTGGTGGCGACCGAGAGGCTCTCCTGCAGCAGCGCTTGCAGCTTCTCCTCGCCCATGCGCTGGCGCCAGCGCGTCAGCGAGGAGCGATCGAGCACCAGGCGGTGCTGGAAGAACTCCTCGCCGCAGAAGAACTGGTAATAGGGGTTCTCCACCCAGCGCTCGCACAGCACCTCGTCGGAGAGGTCGTAGGTGTGCTTGAGGATGGCAAGTCCTGCCATCAGCCGCGTCGGCAGCGGCGGCCGGCCCGGCTTGTCCTCGTAGACCACGCCGAACCGCTTCTCGAGGAACGACCAGTCGATCGTCCGCGAAAGCTTCACCAGGGCATGGTCCATGTCGATGATCGCGTCCAGCCGCGAGCGCAGAAGATCGGCCTGTCCGCTGTCCCGTCGTTCCTTGGGTCGCATCGTCCCCTCCGATGCGACCACGGAATCACGGCCCGCGATTCGAGGGAATCGCAAAAATGAAATTGCAAGCTTTCGCGCCTTCAACCCCAAAAAGCTTGCAATCTCAAACCTCGCTCCGCTCCAAAAATCGACTCCCGCTCAATGGTTTGGGAGGATCTTCTGAAGTGGACCCTATGCTGAGGACCACTGGGTCCGGTTTCCTAAGTGGAGCTTCTGCCGTTCGTTCTTCCCAATAACTTTACGCTACTCTTGCTTGCTGCTGTTGTGGCTGTGGGGATGTGGGCAACGCCCAGCGTTGTCCAAGCTTCTCGCTTGCGAGAAGCGTCATATCCACAGCCTCTTCGCCGAATGCGCCGGTGACACCGGCCCGCCAGACCGCCATCGGCGCGCGGTTTTCCAGCGCCTGATGAGGGCGCTGGAAATTGTAAAACTCGATCCATCGGGCGATTCCGGCTTTGGCCTCGTGGCCATCCGAATAACCCTTGAGATAGATGTCCTCGTATTTGAGCGAGCGCCATAGCCGCTCGATGAACACGTTGTCCATCCAGCGCCCGCGACCGTCCATCGAGATCCGGACGCCAGTGTCGGCCAGCGTGCCGGTGAAGGCGGCGCTGGTGAACTGGCTGCCCCGGTCGGTATTGAAGATCTCGGGCCGGCCGAAGCGCGCCAAGGCCTCTTCGAGCGCAGACACGCAGAACGATGTGTCCATCGTGTTCGACAGGCGCCAGGCCAGCACCGCACGGCTCGCCCAATCGATGATCGCCACCAGATACAGAAAGCCCTGGCCGATCGGCACATAGGTGATATCGGCCGCCCACACTTGATTCGGCCGGTCGATCACCATCTGGCGCAGGAGATACGGGAAGATCTTGTGTCCCCGCGCCGGCTTGGTGGTTCTGGGCTTTGGTCCCAGCGCCGCGATGCCCATCTTGCGCAACAACCGCTGCACGCGCTTGCGATTGATGCGACAGCCTTCGCCATTGAGCATCGCCGCCATCCGCCGCGAGCCCAGGAACGGCCAGGCCGTGAACAGTTGGTCGATCCGCCGCATCAGCTCAAGCTCGTTGTCATTGGCCGGCCGCGGCGGCCGATAGACGCTCGATCGCGCAACGCTCAGCAGTTGGCATTGCCGGCGGATCGATAGACTCTCATGATCGCGCTGAAGCAATCCTCGGCGATCCGGCGCGCTCATCTTCCGGACCTCCTGGCTAAGAAATCTCGTTCGACCGTCAATTGTCCGATCTTGGCGTGGAGCTTCTCGACCTCCAGTTCGTGGGCCGCCTCGCCATCCCGACCAGCGCCCGCGTCGAACGCCCGAACCGCTTGATCCTGAAGCTGCTTCTTCCACGCATAAATCTGGTTCACATGAACCTGGTAGCGCTGCGCCAGATCCGTCACCGTTGATTGTTCCCGCAACGCCTCCAAGGCAATCCTTGCCTTCAGCGCCGCATCGATTTTCCGTCTTGTCTTCTTCATGATCCGCTCCGTTTATCAAAACGGAACGGCATCCGCACCACCTAAGCCGCCGGTCCAAAATCCGGGATCCACTTCAGTCGCCTTCCAGCAGCCGGTCGCGGTTCTTCGAGAACACCGAATGGTCCCAGGCCGTGTTGTCGACGCAGATTCCGACGAACCAGCGGAAATTCCAACCGCTCCATCAGAAGCCGCTCGGAGCGGATCGAATAAAACGCCTGCAACAGCATCGCCCGCAGCAGCTTCTCCGGCGGGTGGGCGGCGAATAGAGCGCAGCAAACTCGCGCTCCAGTGCCGATAGCGCCTCGTTCACAATCATCCGGATCGCTCGCAGCAGATGATCAGCCCGCACCCGCGCCTCCAGGTCAACGTAGCTAAAAAGCTCGCCCGTTCGATTGTCGCCGCCGCGCACGCACCATCTCCGAATCCCGTCCGAGCCGATGAATCACGGTCGACGGTTGGCGGCGAGCGCCTTTTTCAACGGCCTGCTCTCATGTTTGCTGTCAAGGGACTCGATCAAGCGGAGCTGCTTCCGGCTGAGCGCCCGGACGCTGGACTTCGAAGGTGCCCACGGTAGGAGGCAGGGCCAAAGACGACGGTTGATCAAGCTCTCATGCGCGGGTTGGCTACCGCATGACCGTGGTTTCGTCTTGGGGCTGCCTCGGTCTAGAGGGCGAGCGTCGGCAATGCCGGCTCATAGCAGGCCACGAGGATTCCCCACCGCGCCCTGACTCCTGCCCTGGGCACCGATATGGTCGAGCAGCGCTCTTCAGGCGGCCGGCCCGAGTTGTACTTGACGAGTGATCGCCCACAGGAAGCCGACCATCTCACGTGCAATGGCGGTGGTGACGATCACCTTGGGTTTGCCGGCCGCCGACAAGCGGCGATAGCGAGCGCATAGCCTGACCTGGGCCTTCCAGGCGATATCGCGGATAACTTCAGGCAGGCGCTCGTTACGGTCATGGAGCTTGCGACTGACGCGGGCCTGCATGCGATAGGTCCATGCCCCCTCAATCAGAGCCCGCCTGGCCAGAGCATTGCCAGCCTTGGTGATGTTGCCGCGTCGGATGGTTGCGCCGCTCGAATACTCCGACGGCACGAGGCCGAGAAAGGCCATCAACTGGCGAGGATTGTCAAAGCGAGAGAAGTCGCCAACCTCGGCAACCACGGTTACAGCAACGATGAAGGCGATGCCGCGCATGGCCTGCACGGCCTCTACGATTGGCGTCATCGACCATTGTGGCGCCAGCTCCTCGATCCGCTTGGTCAAGCAGTCCACGCGGGCCTCAGCGTCGGTTACGGCATGAATGTAGTCCTGCAGAACGATTTGGCTCGCCGGGTGATCGAAGCGCACCGTGGTGAGCCAGCGACGATAAGCCAGAGTCCACCCCCTCTTCCCGGCATAGATGCGCCCATGTCGCAGCAGGAAGCCTTGGAGATGTTGCCGCGCCTTGCCGAGCACACGCATCGCCGTGGCGCGGGCTCTCACCAAGTCGCGCATGGCCTCATGCGCTGCATCCGGAACCCACACGGCTGTCAGTTCGTCGCTCCGGTGCAGCTTGGCCAGCATCGCCGCATCGCGCCGGTCGGTTTTTACCCGATCGCCGGCCTTCATCGGGATCAGCGAGGGAGCCACCACGATGCAGTTGTGTCCCAGTCCCATCAGTTGTCTATGCAGGCCATATCCGCAGGGTCCGGCTTCGTAACAAAAACTTACCTGCCGGTCACCCTCGCCAAGCTTCTTCGCCAGCTTGGCGATTTGATCGGCGCGATTAGGGATGATCCCCAAGTTACGAACTTCCCCGCCGCGCATCGCTTCGGCCACTGCAACCGAAATCGTCGCCTTGTGCACATCCAGCCCCACGAAAATGCTATCGTTCATCAGGCCCGCTCCCCATGCTTGAGGCTCGGCGCCGGACCATCCCTCGATAGGAGCTTGCCGCGGGGCGGGCCGCCCGTCACCTCAGAAGGCAAACATAGGGTCTAGGACGAATCCACATTCAGCGGAGCCAGATGCAGATTGCGGCGAGGTGGACGAAGGCGAGGAAGTAGTCTGCCCGTCGGTCGTATCGCGTGGCGAAACGGCGGAAGTGTTTGAGCTTGTTGAAGCAGCGCTCGATGCGATTACGTAGCTTGTAGATCGTCTCGTCGTGCGGGATGGGGACCTTACGAGAACGGGTTGAGGGGATTACCACTTCGGCGTTCATGTCTGCGATGGTCGTGCGGAGATCGTTGTTGTCGTAGGCCTTGTCGGCCAGCACGGCCTCGGCGGTGAAGCCCTCGAGCAGGGCTTTTGCAGTGAGGTTGTCGTGTCGTTGGCCGGCGGTGAGCATGAAGCGCAGCGGCCGACCGAGGCTGTCGCAGAGCATGTGGATCTTGGTCGTCAATCCACCTCGGGAACGCCCCAATTCCTGAGTTTTGGCCCCCCTTTTCCGCTCGCGGCCTGCTGGTGGACACGAACCATAGTGGTGTCGAGCATCAGGTATTTGTTGTCGCGATCCTTGATCAGTTCGGCAAACACCTTCTCCCACACGCCGGCCTTGGCCCAACGGGTGAACCGCGCGTGTACGCTCTTCCACTTGCCATAGCGCTCCGGCAGGTGCTGCCAGTAGGCACCGGACCGCAAAACCCACAAAACCCCGTTCACGAACAGGCGGTTGTCGACACCGGCCGGGATCACCCACCTTGCCTGGCAGCATAGGCGCAATCCGAGCCCATTGCGCGTCGCTCAGCTCATAGCGCTTCACACTCATCAGCCCGCTCCGAATCAAGAAGTTCGGAACGCATTGATTCAGCATCTTTCAGCTATGGGAATCCTGAATGTGGATTGGTCCTAGCATTACAGTTGCATTTGATTGAATGTTCTGAATCCATGGGTGACCATGATTCGGGATCTGATGATTGGTGGTGCGTCGGTTGAAGATACGCTGACGCTGTGGGCTTCGTCGTTGCGAGATGTCAAGCAACGCATCCGTCGGCTGTTTACGCAGGAGCGGGTCGCGGCCGCGGCGGGGCAGTTTCTCGACGGACTGTTGGGCAACGAGCCGCGCAAGACGGGTTGGATGCGGGCGGAAGCGGCCGGCGATCCAGGCCCGTGGCGCCAGCAAGCGATCCTGGGCCGGGGGCAGTGGGACGCCGACGCGCTGCGCGACATTGTCCGTGAGTACGCGCTGGAAACGCTGTCCGACGAGGACGCGGTTCTGGTCATCGATGAGACCGGGTTTTTAAAACAGGGCAAGGCCTCGTGCGGGGTCGCGCGCCAGTATACTGGCTCGGCGGGCAAGATCACCAATTGCCAGATCGGGGTGTTCGCCGCCTACGTGTCGCGGCATGGCCATGCCTTCATCGATCGGGCACTCTACTTGCCAAAGGAATGGACGGACGAACCCGCTCGCCTGACGGCAGCGCATGTCCCGAGCGATGTGGGCTTTGCGACGAAGCCCAAGATCGCGCGTCACATGATCGCTCGTGCGATCGCCGCAAAGGTGCCGTTCTCGTTCGTGGCGGCCGACAGCGTGTATGGCACGGGAGAGATCGAAACCTTGCTGCGCAAGGCGGGCAAGGGCTATGTTCTGGGGGTTGCGTCCAATCATGTGTTCCGTTCTTGGGGTAAGCCGCAGCCTGTCGCCGGCACCGCCTCCGCGATCGCGCAGAGCCTTCCCAAGAAGGCCTGGCACCGCCTGTCGTCCGGCGAAGGGACCAAAGGTCCGCGCTGACACGACTGGGCCTATCTTGAGTTGGCCGATCTCGACGCCGGTGAATACAATGATGACCTTGCCGGGGAATGGACGCGGGGTCTTTTGATCCGCCGCAACATTGGCGACGGCAGCTTGGCCTTCTTCTCCACATGGTGCCCCAAGGGCACGTCCATGCAGAAGCTGGTGTCGGTGGAAGGCCATCGCTGGGCCATCGAGGACAGCTTCGAAACCGCCAAGAACGAGCTCGGCCTTGATCACAACGAAACCCGCTCCTGGCACGGCTGGCATCGCCATGTCTCACTCGTCATGCTTGCCTTTGCTATGATGGCCGTCATCCGTCAGCGGGCCAACACAGGGCCATCGCCCAAAAAAACGCGACCGCGGCCTCGACCGAAGCATCGTTCTTGATCCGCTGGTCGCTCCAGGAAATCCGGCGCATCGCCGTGAAGCTAACCCAGCGGCGCATCCCGCACGCCTACATCCTCGCATGGTCATCCTGGCGCAGGGCTCATCAGGCCAACGCGCGCAAAGCTCATCTCAAAAAACTGTTCGCGGTAGGGACGCTCATTGCTGAGCGCCCCCCCGCACAGATCCGGACGGGCCCAATTAAGGCATCCGGCTCCTACCTTGGGTGTGTGACGGCGAAGCGCTGTTGCGGCCAGGGATGCAGGATACGGGGTTGAGGAAACCAGTCATCTGCCAACTTCGTCATACGATCCCAAGTGAAGCCGTCTCGTTGGCTACGCCGCCGAAGCGTTCGTCGCCAGAGGTCGGTCACATAATAGCGGAAGGCTGAAAGCGCCCGTCCGTTTGCAGGAACCGCATAGTAGGCGAAGTGGCCGGTGATGACCTGTCTCAGCCATTTACCCTGGACGGGGATCGGTTGGTGCATTCGATACCGCAGCTCTGCCTTGATATCCTGAAGCTTCGTCCGCAGACGATCGCGACGGGTCTTCCTTTCGAGCAGGAAGTTCCCCCGGCGTGACCTGCCGCAGATGTGGGTGAAGCCCAGAAACATGAAGGTCTCCGGTTTGCCGAGCCCGCGTTTCTTGCGAGCGACCGCCGCATGGCGACCGAACTCAATCAGGCGGGTCTTGTCCGGGTGGAGCGACAGCGCGAATGCCTCAAACCGTTCACGCATCGCATCAAGGAAACGGCGAGCGTCGTCCTCATGCTCGAAGCCGGCCACCAGATCATCGGCATAGCGCGCGATAATCATATCGCCGTGAGCCTCATGCCGTCGCCAGCGTTCGGCCCAAAGATCGAATGTGTAGTGCAGGTAAACGTTGGCGAGCAGCGGCGAAATCACCGATCCTTGCCCCGTGCCCCTGTCATCCACGGTTACGACCCCGTCTTCGAGGATGCCCGCCTTCAGCCATTTACGGATTAGGCGGATGATGCGCTTGTCGCCGATGCGGTGCTCCAAAAACCGGACCAACCAGTCTTGGCTCACACTTCCGAAGAAGTTTTGCACGTCGGCGTCAAGTATCCAGTTCACCTTCCGGGAGGTGATCGCTACCGCCAAGGCATCCAACGCGTCATGTGGCCC
Organism: Bradyrhizobium sp. CB82; assembly: GCF_029714405.1. Taxonomy (NCBI): domain Bacteria; kingdom Pseudomonadati; phylum Pseudomonadota; class Alphaproteobacteria; order Hyphomicrobiales; family Nitrobacteraceae; genus Bradyrhizobium; species Bradyrhizobium sp. CB82. Next base: position 7,917,937 of record NZ_CP121650.1, read on the forward strand.
CCGGCCGGGTCGAAACCCGTAGGAGAAGCCGACGAAGTCGCCTTCGTAGATGGCGTTGAGCACCATGACGGTTGCGCCCTGAACGATTTTGTCTTCCAGAGCCGCGATCGCCAACGGTCTCTCCCGGCCGTCCGCCTTCGGGATATACGTCCGGCGTGACGGTTGGGGCCGATACGCTCCTCGATGGACCCGACGATGCAGATCCTCAAGCCGAGGCTCCAGGTCTGTCTCGAAGTCCTGCCATGTCACACCGTCCACGCCGGGGGCTGCTTTGCGCTTGAGCGCGTAGAACGCCAACCGGAGCGTGTCAGTGTTGATCTGGTGGAGAAGCGCAGTGAACCGCTCTTTCTTCCCAAGCTTTGCAGCTTGCCGTACGCGGTCCAGCGCCTGGGTCACGCGAGCCCGGGTCTGCGTCCGGTGCGTGCTTTGCTGTCCCGCGTTCCCCTTGGTCCTAGCCCTTGGCTCCATCGCCTCTGCCACCGGAGCTCCGGCTTTATTCGGCGACTTCGTAGCTACTACGGCCGAGTCAGACTTCTCCTGATCGTTCATCGGCGGCTACGGCTCCTCGCCTTCCCACCGCGGGCCAGGCTGCTCAGCGAGCATCTGGCCAACCAAGAGATCTCCCGGTTCCCGTACAAGAAGCTTCCGCACATGCCAGGGTCTGCGACCACGCCGAAACGACTGGGCGCTCGCGATATCGCACCCCTTCGTGTTGCCTTCCGCTCAGTTGACAGCGTCGGCTCTCGGAAAAACATTCTTTCGCGGCTCAATGGCTGGCCTATGCGCTCCCCTGCCGACGCTTCGCCGACATCCTCGCGGATGCCCGCGCACGGCTCGGGGCCGATGTGGATCGCTATTCCTTCATCGTAGTGGACTTCCACCACCTACTCCTTGCCGGTCTCCCGGCGCACCAACTGTAATGCTAGTCTGACTGAGTCAGAGTGTCGCGGCTTTTACCGAGAAGAATCATATATTTGAGAAGACTCATCTTTTCAGCATGCGGAGAGGCTGAGATGGGTCTGGCAAAATCGGGGGACGTCGCGTCGCGGTTTTCGGCGTATGTTGAGGGTCTTACGAGCGTGATCGGGCACGCAGACCGAGCCAAACCGCTTCGCGATTACTGCACCGGTCTGATGATGCCTTGCGATCGCAAGAGTGTCGAGCCGATGGCGGCCATCACGGCTCCTGAGCGGACAGCAGCGCAACACCAGTCGTTGTTGCATTTTGTCGGTCAAGGCGACTGGTCGGACCAGCAAGTGTTGGCCAAGGTCCGTGAGTCAGTGCTGCCGAGCATCGAACGCCACGGAGAGATCGAAGCTTGGATCATCGATGATACGGGCTTTCCTAAGAAGGGGCGGCATTCGGTCGGGGTTGCACGGCAATATTGCGGCCAACTGGGCAAGCAAGACAATTGTCAGGTCGCCGTGACCCTTTCGATTGCCAACCATCACGCGAGCCTGCTGGTGGCGTATCGCCTTTATCTACCAAAGGAGTGGGCGACCGACCGTCCGCGTCGGCGCAAAGCCGGTGGGCCCAAGGAGATCACCTTCAAAACCAAGCCGGCCATCGCACTTGAGCAATTGCGCTGGGCCTGTGCAGGGGGCTTGCCGCGTGGCGTAGTGCTGATGGACGCCGGCTATGGTGCTGATACCGATCTGCATACGAGCATCACAGATCTCGGCTTGAACTATGTGGCCGGCATCCAGCCACAAACATCCGTATGGCGCCCTGGCACTGGGCCGCGGGTGCCGAAGAAGTGGTCGGGGAGCGGACGACCTCCGAAGTTGCTGCGACGTGATGGCAAGTATCAACCGATCTCAGTTAAGAAGCTTGCGATTGGTCTGCCAATGGATGCTTGGCGCAAGATCACGTGGCGTGAGGGGACGGCAGAACGCTTATCCTCGCGCTTTGCCCGTGTGCGCATCCGTGCGGCACATCGAGATTACTGGCTCGCCGAAAGCCGGCCGGAGGAATGGCTGCTGATCGAATGGCCGGGGGGCGAGGAAGCACCCACCAAATATTGGTTCTCGACGCTTCCGGCGAACATTGGATTCCGTCAGCTGGTCGGCACCGCCAAGCTGCGCTGGCGCATTGAGCGCGACTACCACGAACTCAAACAGAAGATCGGCCTTGGCCACTTCGAGGGGCGAGGCTGGCGCGGCTTCCACCATCACGCAACGCTGTGCATCGCGGCCTACGGATTCCTGGTCTCCGAGCGGGAGACGCTTCCCCCCTCAGCAACAGGTTCCGCCGGGCTTTTCAAAGAAATTACAATTCCCGAAACTTATCGCCCGAGGGGGTCCGCCATTGCGGCCTGAACGGCACGTTCCAAATTCGATCGCGACCGTTCGGCGAGGATTGAGCGTCGCTCTCGCGTCCACACTATCTCGATGCCCTTGTTGCATCAGGGCAGTCTCAAGTCAAAGTAGCTATCGAAATTTGTGACGCAGTAAAACTAGGCCGAGCGCCAGCCTCGCAATGGTCAAAGCGCGAGCCAAAGGCCCACGCCCCATTGGCCGCGCAAAAATAGCACGTCCTGCTCCACGCTTCTTCTGGACCGCGCTAGGCAATCGCAGGATTACTGTGAACTGCACAGCCGCCACAATCCGCGGAAGCAAGACGAGCTACTCAGGCGTAGTACACGTAGAAGCGGGCTTCGATACTCTCACGGGGCTTGGCGTTCGGATATGCGCGACGATTGTCAAAGCCTGTGTGAGGCGTCGGCGCGTTGCAACTCTCTTCGGAGTCATAGCCTTTGAACAGAATGAGCTCGTCCGGCTTCAGCTCCGGGAAGTAGTACCAACGGTGAAGTGGACTATACCGAAGAAGTACACTCTTCCAAGGAACCCCAACATCCGAGGTATAGTCATGCACAAGAAGATCTGGATCGACGACAGAGGAGTAATCGCAGACCGCTAAAGAGTTGTCCTGCGGGGGCGGCGACAACACACGCCAAGCTTGAATGATCATCAACCGAGAATAGGGTCGAATCGTAATCCCCTGTTGTTGATTCTCGCGAGCGGCAACCATAGGAGCGGCAATCGACGCGTAGTCAATGTGGGCCATTCCAGCAGCTCCCTTCACTCCAGGAAGCCCTCCCCCGCCTGCACGACGAACAATGACGCCGTCTCGCCTAGGAACAACCCACGATGCTTTGAAATAGTCCTTGATAAACGGGACCATTTCTTCCAGATACTTGCTGCACATGATCTCGGGATCGCGCTCGCTTGCACAGGAGATCTTGTGCTGAATAAGAGTAAAGCCCTCCCGGTCAAGCGAGAGCTCGTCTACGATCGGCCGCGCGTTGCGGACAGTGACGTCATAACTCACCATTGGGATGTTTTCGTATCTCGGATAAACGACTTCAGGAGCTTTTTCCTCGCATGAGCGTCGGCCGAAGGCAATCTCACCCTGAACGGACTCAAGATCGTCCCGGTTTATTTGCGCAATCGATGAGACTCGTTTCGTATTTTCCATCTTGCTTATTTCTCCCTAGATGAAGAAGTTTTGCTCAATAGAAGCCTAAGGCGAGCGCCCAACCTAAAGACAGCGAAAAAATGCTCATCTATGCAGAAATACTGCAATGTCGTATGCCTTGACAGACTTAAGTGCAACAGTAGTGCGCAATGGTGTCCGCTGAGCGCGCGCGACGGCGAAGCTGACGTGGCGAACACCTCGTAGCAAGACACCCCGCCCGTAGACTTGCAGCGAACAAGTTGGGAGGCCGCACACCGATTGGCCTTATGGGTCGTGTCCCAAGGAGTGGTGTAGCTGATTAGCAAAGCCGCTCGCGACGCGCGCTCCACATAGCGCCGTAGCGAGCGAGCGGCTTTGCGGGTGGTCACCGATGATTCGTCGGTAAGGTTTGGATTGCGACACCAACCTGATTCGAGGAACCACCGATGATCGACGACATGATGAACCTGCGCTCGTAGAGAAGACCCAGATGCCGATCTGTTGCGCGAGATGATCGGCTTTGCCGCCCACCGGCTGATGGAGCTGGAGGTCGAGGGGCTGACCGGGGCCGGTTACGGCGAGAAGAGCCAGGAGCGCCAGGTCCAGCGCAACGGCTACCGCGATCGGAGGTGGGAGACCCGTGCCGGCACCGTCGAGCTGCGCATCCCCAAACTGCGCAAGGGCTCCTACTTCCCGGGCTTCCTCGAACCGCGGCGGATGGCCGAGAAGGCGCTCACCGCGGTGGTGCAGGAGGCCTACGTCCAGGGCGTCTCCACCCGGTCGGTCGACGATCTGGTGCAGGCGATGGGCATGACAAGAGCCAGGTGTCGCGGTTGTGCGGCGAGATCGACGACAAGGTGAAGGCCTTCCTCAATCGCCCGATCGAGGGCGACTGGCCCTATCTGTGGATCGACGCCACCTATGCGAAGGTGCGCCAGAACGGGCGGATCGTCTCGGTCGCGGTGATCATCGCGGTCGGCGTCAACAGCGATGGTCGGCGCGAGGTGCTCGGAATGGACATCGGCCCCTCCGAGGCCGAGACGTTCTGGACCGCGTTCCTGCGCAAGCTGGCGCGGCGGGGCCTGCGCGGCGTCAAGCTCGTCGTCTCCGACGCCCATGAGGGGATCAAGGCCACGGTCGGAAAGGTTCTCAACGTCACTTGGCAACGCTGCCGCGTCCACTTCATGCGCAACGCGCTGGCGCATGCCGGCAAGAGCGGACGGCGCGTTGTCTCCGCCTTCATCGCCACCGCCTTTGCCCAGGATGATGCGGAGGCGGCGCGGGCGCAATGGAGGCGCATCGCCGATCAGCTACGCCCCAAACTGCCGAAGCTCGCGGCGTTCCTCGATGAGGCCGAGACCGACGTGCTGGCCTATATGAGCTTCCCGGCCGCGCACCGCGCCAAGCTGCACTCGACGGATGAGATGGACAAGCGATTTTTTATGACCGCGCCGCGATGACGATTGCGGAAATCGCGTCCATTCTTTTGTTCGGCCGCGCCGCGGGCCATTCTTCCGTCCCGGCCACCGATCTCGCAGCCGCCGCGCGCAGGGTCGGTCAAGGCTGGCCGCGTTTGCGGCCACCGCACGGCTTGGCCTTGACCGGCCCGAGCACGGCGGCATGCTGGCGTGGAACGGGACTGCATTCCTGGCTGGCACTTGCCGTCAGCGGCGGTTATGGTTGTCGGGCGCGGGCGACCTCGTGGCGAAGCGTGACGCGTCGGCTGCAAGCGTCACCGGACTGCCTATTTTTTGTCCTGCCGAGCTGAGGCGCCCGCGCGCCGGGTTTTGGCCGCCGCGGTTTCCATTGCGACACCAATCGTTCGTAGCTTCGCTCCGCCTGGGCGGCAATCAGCATCTCACGGTCGCGCAGCGCCTTGATGTTGTAGGCATAGGCTGGTCCACGCCGGCTGCCCTTCTGTTGCGGATGTCCAGCTTGAAGTTGCATCGCGCGGGTCTTGTTGGCGACCAGCGCCGGGCGCGCCCACAGGTAATCCTCGCCCTTCGTCAGCAAATGCCAGCAGAGCACCGTGAGCTTGCGAGCCACGGCCACCGCGGCGACCTGATGGCCACGCCGGGCGCGGATCCGCACGAAAAAAGCATGCAGTGGACCGGGCGCCTTGGCCGCGGCCCAGGCCGCCTCGACCAGCATGGCGCGCGCGTGACTGCGGCCGATCTTGCTGATGCGACCGTGATGGGCGGCTCCCAGTCCCGACTGCCGCACTCGCGGGTTCAGCCCGAAATAGCTCACTAGCTTCTGCGGGCTGTCGAACCGGCTGATGTCGCCGATCGCCGCCACTATGCCGGCGGCAACCGCCAGATTGACGCCGGTGATCGTCATCAATCTGTTGACCGCGAGATCCTCGATGGCGTCCTGCGCGATCTCGCGATCGAGCAGAGCCAGGTCGTCCGCCAGCCGGTCCAGCTCACGGACGTGCCGATCGATGGCCGCGCGCTCATCGTCCGGCAACTGGTGAGCGGCCAACCAGGCCCGGCCGCGGGCGTTGAAGAGATCGGCATGTGGGCACTTCGGGATCAGGTGTGCATGCAGGATCGAATGCACCTCGTTCTTGAGCCGCGTGCGATGCCGCACGACCTGGTAGCGCCGCGCCACCAGTCTGCGCTTGCGCTCGGTCTCCGCGTCAGGCGTCCAGATCTGCGGCAGGTAGCCCGCCGCCTGCAGACTGGCGAGCGTGCCGGCATCGATCTTGTCGGTCTTGACGTGAGCCTGGGCGATCGCCTTCACCTGCAACGGATTAGCGATAATCACCCGCGCCACGAATGGCGCGAGCACTCGCGAGACCGCCATGCTGTTGCCGGTCGCTTCGAGCACAACCTCATCACTGGCCAGCAAGGTCTTGCCAAATCCCTCCAGCGCAGTCCGCGTCATATCAATGCGGCCTGCATGTCGAAGCCTGCCATTCTCCCAAAATACCACCTCCCCGAAGGTTCGGTGGACATCAATGCCAATTACCCGTCGCATTCGCACCTCCTCTGCCGGACACATGGAGCTGCGGGCGACACGACAACTACGGATTCGCGCTCTCGGCGCAACCGGGCGAAGTCGCAGAGGCGGCCAGCTACTAACTCGAGCTCTCGGCTCATCGAATAACATCGGCCTGCCCGCACTTCGTGCTCCCGGTGCCTCTGTCCCGATGGTCGCACCATACGCCACGATGTAGAACACCGCAGCGGGAACGTTGGCACCGAGACATCTCATACCGGTTACCAATCCGCTCGAACGGGTCAACGGCGAGATCAAGCGGCGGACCGAAGTGGTCGGCATCTTCCGCAATGAGGACGCCAGGACCCGTCTGATCGGCGTCATCCTGCTCGAACAGAACGACGAGTGGGCGGTCCACGCGGCCGCTACATGACACTGGAAGCGATCGCCCCGTTGGGCGATGATCCCGCCGTCAGTTTCCCGGCAATCGCCACCTGACCGATCCGGCCCATGCCGGCGAACGCGGTGACCCACTGCCAGCTACACCACGCCCGGGGACACGATCCGAGCTGAAAAGCTTCTGGTCGCTCTGCTTCCGTAGAGACGGCGTCGAGACAATCCGCTCGGCGCAACAACGTAGCGCCAGGCGATCAAGTCATCGGCCAATGTTCTGCTGTCTTCCGCTGAATAGCCAGCGCAGTCATTTTGCGACTGAGGCAAGCCGCGACGATCACATCCATAGATGATACGGGATTACAGAATCAAAGCTCTATAACGTGGAATCCGCAACCGTGAATCTCTGAATAAATTCTTCAAGGAACCCGCGGACTACGCCAATTTGCTCTTTCTCAAATCCTGACAAGCATTCTGCCTCGTATACGTCCGACCTCCTCAGGATTGCATTTCGTTTTTCACGCCCAGCGTCTGTCAGCGACACTTTCCCACTATCATCCTTGGTCAACAGCTTCCGTTCTATTAGCTCCGCGACAGTGTCCGTACAGTCGCCGGGCGCCGCAAGAATTTCTTGCGCAAGATCTGGGATGGCCTGATTTGAGCGCGCATACAGCGCAAACAGGGCTCGGCTCTGCAGATAATTGACACCTTCCGCCCGCCTGTGTTTTTCGAAGCGACCAACGCGAAGTCGCGCTGCTTCGAGGAGCAACTCGGATAACTTCTCCATCTCCTTGAGCTCCTTGGGCGCTGCCGTGAGAGAAGTAGGCGGAGACTGCAATTCCGGATGCACTTGCGGGATTGCATATCGTGTCTGAACAAAGAGGAGCGGTTTTCCGGAATATCTTACAAATCGATGTACCCTGCCGATTATGATCAGATGGTCCCCGCCCTCATATACAATTTCTTTGTCGCATTCAAACAAAGCGACAATCCCTGGCAACACAGGACACTGATTATGACCATTGAACCATTGCACATTATGGAACTTGTCAACCGCAGAGCTCGCAAAGTGCTGAGAAACACTGATTTGATCCTCGGCAAGGACATTCACGTTGAATCTCGTTGCTCGTTCAAAGATAGTCGCACTGCGGGATGAGCGGCCGATTGACCAGAGAACCAGTGGCGGATCGAGCGACAATGATGAAAACGAGCCTGCGGTTACAGCGGCAAGACGGCCGTTGAGTTCCGAAGTCATCACGGTGACTCCAGTACCAAACTGGCCTAAGCAAGTTCGGAAAGATCGCGAATCTGAATCTGCTCTTCCCTCGCTTAGAATAGATGGTTCCAAAATTGCCGGTGTAATTTCGTCGGTCATTTCAATTAACACTCCACAGGAGCCCTACTGCGCGTTTCAACAAGAGGCTTTCCGCGACTATTGAACTCATCGGCGAGGACAACGATGAAGCCAGCGCTGGCGGGGGCACCCGATGGCCTCTGATATCGCGCGGCGCCACTCCCCGCGTAGATGCAAAGGCCGGCGTTTAGTAGATACACTGTCAAACTAACCTCTAGTGTCACCGCTCTTGGAGTGCCGGCTCTTCGGGCGGGGCAATCCAAAATGGTCTCTCAACGTGTTCCCTTCGTATTCGCGACGGAATGAGCCGCGTCTTTGCAACTCTGGGATCACGTTTGCAGCCAAGGTTTCGAGCCCGCGGGGCTCTGACGGAGAAATGATATTAAAACCGTCGCAAGCTCCGTCAGCAACCCACTCTTCGATAAAATCGCTAATTTCGGCCGCAGACCCGCAAAGCGGAGTACCCGCCGAAGGCTGACGATAGAACGGCAAGATTTCGCCAAGAGGCTTGCCTGTACGCACGAGTTCGGCCGCCGCCTGAAATATACCCGCGATATAGTTCGTATCCGTAGGCAGCATTTCGAGCGGAACCGGACGGTCCAGGGGCAACTTCGTTATGTCGACTCCGAGATCAAGTGACAGCTCCTCAAGCTTGACGATGTTGGGCACTCGCGCCTCAAGGCTAGCATAGTACGCTTCGGCTTCCGCCTTTGTCTCCCCTACGACGACCACTAGCGCCGGAAGGACTTTGAAGCTGCTACGGTCGCGACCAGCGGACGAGACTCGATCCTGCATGTCCTTATAAAACGCTTGGGCCGCGCGCTTGTCACGACTTAGCGAGAATACGACCTCAGCTGTTTCCGCGGCAAATTGTTTGCCGGGCCCGGAAGATCCGGCTTGCACTAGGACGGGATACCCCTGCGGCGGGCGGGCAACATTTAGCGCGCCCTCAACGCGGATGTACTTTCCGCTATAGGAAACGGGATGGAATTTTTTCGGGTCGAAGTGATAGCCCGTCGACGGATCAAGCACAAAGGCATCATCCTCGTAAGTGTCCCACAACGCCTGGACCGCCTCAACGTACTCTTTGGCACGACCATATCTCTCCTCGTGCGATGGTATCTTGGATTCGCCAAAATTCTTAGCCGCCTGAGTACTCGCCGAAGTTACGACGTTCCAGGCGGCGCGCCCGTGACTCACATGGTCCAGCGATGCGAGTTGACGAGCGATGTTGTATGGCTCCGAATATGAGGTGCTGACGGTTCCAGCCAATCCAATCTTTGACGTTACCTGAGACAACGCAGCGAGTAGCGTCAGAGGCTCGATCGAATTCATGTGGTACGGGTTTCGACTCCACGCCTCGATATTCTTCGTGTGACAAAAAAGCGCGTCAGCCCTGAACAGCATGTCAAATTTAGCTTCTTCGGCAATCCTGGCGCAGCGTTTGAAATGTTCTATGTTTGTCGCGATATCCTTGGTGTGGGATGTCCATCCCGCAGGGTGCGTTCCGTAATTGAACAGAGCGTAGCCAAGATGAATTTGTTTCATTGCAATGTTTCCCTCTCAGTTCAAGCGCAGTCAGCGGATGCGCATCATACTGGCATCTGGCACTCAATCGACCCGCGCAATCACACTTGCGCGCTGGGTGCGGCGCAATCATCAGCCTAGTGATACCAGCCGAACCTTATCCAGACCCAGACCATTTTCGCTGCAAATAGGGGCGCAAAATCGCAGAAAGACTGCGTATCCGTTGTTTTAGCGGCATAATTCGGCGACTTTACGCAGGATCGTGGGTCCCGCTGAACATCTGAATGCTGCTGCATCGCGTTCGCAGGCGTCTTGTAGCAGCTGAAGGGATGACCGCAGTCTCTGATCAGGAAGGCTGAACGGACTTCGGTGTCCAACAAGGGCCTTAGTCATCGCCTCTGTCTGTCGGCTGTGGACCACGAACGGCCTCACACAACGCGATTGGACGACATCAGGATGCTGGCGGCTGAGATCTTCTTCAGCGGCTCGTAGTGCCCATATTCATGCGATTCCTTATAATTCCCATTCTTGATGCGTTATAGTAGGAGAGATATGACCACAGGCCTGTATTCGAGCGATTTGGACCGGAGTGGTGTATTAGCATTACAGTCGTAATTTTTGTTGCGCGCTTTCGCGAGTTCTGACTCGATGCATCACCATGATTCGATCTCAATCATGGACGACGGGCGCGCCGATCGAAACGGTGCTGGAGTTGTGGGCGTCGTCGCTTCGGGACGTGAAGCGACGGATACGTCCATTGTTTGCGCAGGAGCGTACGGCGGCGAGCGCGGGCACGTTCATTGATGGATTGCTGAGCGAAGAGCGGCGTAAGACAGGTTGGATGCGAGCGGAGGCAGCGGGCGATCCTGGCCCATGGCGCCAGCAGGAGCTTTTGGGCCGAGACCGATGGGACGCAGACGAGCTGCGAGATCTGGTGCGCGATTACGTGGTCGAGCATCTCGGTGATGAAGGCGCGGTGCTGGTTATCGACGAGACTGGCTTTCTCAAGCAGGGCAAGGCCTCCTGCGGAGTGGCGCGACAATACACCGGTTCGGCCGGGAAGATTACGAATTGTCAGATCGGCGTGTTCGCGACCTATGTGTCGCGTCACGGCCATGCCTTCATGGACCGCGCGCTCTATCTGCCGAAAAGCTGGACGGAGGATCCGCGTCGCCTGAAAGCCGCTCATGTGCCAGGCGATGTCGGCTTTGCGACGAAACCGCAACTTGCCGCGAAGATGATCGCGCGCGCCATTGCGGCGCGCGTCCCATTCGCCTGGGTTGCGGGCGACAGCGTCTACGGCGTCGGCGACATCGAGCGAGATTTGCGCCAGGCCGGCAAAGGCTACGTGCTCGGCGTCGCCGCCAATCACTGGTTCGGATCCTGGAGCCAGAAGCGGTTGATCAGCGGCTCGGCGGAAGAGATCGCCAGAACGCTAAAGCCGGCCGACTGGCAACGCCTGTCGGCTGGCGACGGAACCAAGGGGCCGCGCCTGCATGATTGGGCCTACCTTGAACTCGCCGATCTCGAGGCCGGCGAGTTCAACGAGGAGCGCAGCGGCCTGTGGACGCGCGGCCTGCTGATCCGACGCCATATCGTTGATGGCGACCTCGCTTACTTCACCACCTGGTTTCCAGCCGGAACTTCCATCAAGAAGTTGGTCGCTGTAGAGGGACATCGCTGGGCGATTGAAGATAGCTTTGAGACCGACAAGAACGAGTTGGGCCTTGATCACAATGAAACGCGATCCTGGCATGGTTGGCATCGTCATGTGTCGCTTGTCATGTTGACCTTCGCCATGATGGCCGCCATTCGCCGAAAAGCTAACGCGCCGCCCCAAAAAAACACATCGCGCGCTCTCCCAACACGCAACACCTCATCCGTTGGTCGGTCCAGGAAATCCGCAGAGTAGCGCAGCGGCTCGCGCGAAAACGAATTCGACCTGGCTATGTCATCGCATGGTCGCTGTGGCGACGCGCTCACCAAGCGATTGCTCAAAAAGCCCACATCAAACAAAAATTACGACTGTAATGCTAGATTTCCATCGAAGATCATCACGTCGCCCGGATCGATTTCGACTTCGACAAGCATGAACCGCTTCATCGCCGCCTTAGTCGTTCGTGATGAATGCGGAATGGCCTGAGAAATAACCAGAAGCGGTGTTGATACAGTGTTGGATTTTGCAGGAAAGCGGTGTGTTGGACCACGCTTTCCTGCGTTTTGGGATTTTGCTTTTGAGCGATTCGTGATTCCCTGACCGCGGGTCACCGGCATTGGGGAAGGCGATGAGCAAACCGCGGGATGATCGCCAGAAAGACCTGCTGCTTCTGGCCCTCGATCAAATCATCGACATGGGTCACCCGCTGGTGCGGTTGGCGATGTTGATCGACTGGAACATCCTGGATGACCGCTTTAGTTCGGTGTGCAAGCAGGGTCGGGGCAGCCTGGCCTGCCGACGCGGCTTGTCGCTGGCCTGTTCATTTTGAAGCACATGCACAACCTGTCAGATGAGGTGCTGTGCGCCCGCTGCATCGAGAACCCCTATTACCAATACTTCTGCGGCGAAATGAACTTCTGCCACCGTCTGCCGTTCGATCGATCGTCGATGACACGCTGGCGCCAGCGGCTCGGCGAGGAACAGCTCGTCGCGCTGATCCAGGAAAGTCTGTCGGTGGCGCACAAGACTGGCGCGATCGGCCCCAAGGACCTGGAGCGGGTGGTCGTTGATACCACAGTGCAGCCCAAGGGAGTTGCACATCCGACCGATGCGCGGCTGATGCATCGGGCCATCATCAAGCTCGTCGGCCTCGCCAAGCGCAATCGTGTGCCGCTGCGCCAGAGCTATCTGCGCCTGGCCAAACGCGCCGCCATCATGGTCGGCCGCTATACCCACGCCCACCAGTTCAAACGCGCCCGGCGCCAGCTCAAGTTCCTGCGGAAACGGCTTGGCCGGATCATCCGCGACATCCGCCGCAAGATCGATGGCGATGCGGTGCTGGAAGCTCGCTTTGGCCCGCTGCTCGGTGTAGCGCCCGAAGGTCTATGCGTTACATGCCCCTGAGGTCGAGTGCATCAGCAAGGGGAAAGCCCGCGCGCCTTACGAGTTCGGCTGCAAGGTCAGTATTGCCACCCCGTGACGTCTCCGAAGGGCGGACAGTTCGTGCTCCACGCCAAGGCACTGCATGGCAATCCCTTCGACGGGCACACGCTCGACCCTGTGATCGCCGACATGGAGAAGCTCACCGGCGTGGAGACTCGCCGACTCGCCGCATCCACGTCGACAAAGGGTATCGCGGCCACAACCACCCGCATCGGTTCAGGGTCTGGATCTCGGGTCAGGTCCGCCGCGTCACGGCTTCCATCCGCCGCGAGATGAAGCGTCGCGCGGCTGTCGAGCCCGTCATCGGCCATATCAAGGCCGAGGATCGCATGGACCGCAATTATCTCAAGGGGCGCATCGGCGACCGCATCAACGCTGTCCTCGCCGCTGCCCGCTACAACTTCGGCCTGCTCCTGCGATGACTGGCAGAGTTCTTGCGCGTCACTATCCGCGCGTTCCTCGATACCCTCCCGGCCGAAAACATCGCTTGAGCCGGGCGTCGCGCTGGTTCTTCACGGACGACGCCTTAAGCACCGTTTGTTCGACACTGTACTGACTGTCCGGAACGAACTCTGCGGAATAGTGGAACCCAGATGGCCAGCAATTGCGGTGCAAGTAAACTGTCGGCGTGAAAAACCTAAAGACGCCATCGCAGCGTTTGGCTCGGTCCGATCCAGTCACGAGCTCCACTCTCAGGCACGGATCAAGCCCTGGTAGGCGCAAAATCTATTCCGACCGAGATCGCGCGCGGATCGAGCAGGCAATGCAGGATAGCCGGTTTACCCGAAGCAAGCGCACGTTCGAAAGCAGGCCTGAACTCCTGGGTCTGCTCTATCCGTTCGCCATGACCACCAAACGCTTTAGCATACATAGCAAAATCGGGATTTCGCAGCTGTGTACCGATGACGCGGCCCGGATATTCGCGCTCTTGATGCATGCGAATAGTGCCATATTGGCTGTTATCGACAAGGATCACGATGATCGGGGCGCCATATTGCACGGCTGTCGCGAACTCCTGCCCATTCATTAGAAAACAACCGTCGCCTGCGAAGGCGACGACAACACGATCGGGATGTTGCCGTTTTGCCATAACCGCGGCCGGCACGCCGTAGCCCATGGAGCCCGACGTTGGCGCAAGCTGGGTTGCGAAAACGTGGAAGCGGTGGTGCCGATGTAGCCAGCCCGCATAGTTGCCCGCGCCATTACAAACGATCGCGTTGGTAGGTAGGCGATCGCGCAACCATGCAAGCACGTGGCCATATTGGAAGGAGCCCGGCAGTTCGCGCGGCATCTCGCTCCACTTTAGATAATCGGCATGCGCTTTCGCCGCTTCGCCAGTCCAAGCGGGGGCAATGGCCGGCTTGAGTGTCTCGACGGCTTGAGCAAAGGCGATGGGGGTCGCTTGGATCGCGAGTGTCGGCTGATATACACGACCCAGCTCTTCCGCACCGGGATGCACATGAACGAGCGGCTGCGCCGGCGAGGGAATATCGAGCAATGTATATGACGATGACGCAATTTCCGACAATCGGCCGCCGATCAAGAGGATGAGGTCGGCGCCGGTGACACGCGCCTTCAGGCGCGGATCAGCTCCGATGCCGAGATCGCCAGCATAGTTCGGATGATCGGCGTCGAACAGCGACGCACGACGAAATGAAGTTACGACCGGCAAATCGAAGCGTTCCACGAAGCCAAGGATGCGTTTACTTGCTACCTCGTCCCAACCCGAGCCGCCGAGAATGACCAACGGTGCCCTAGCCTTCGCGAGTAGCACGCCAAGCTGCTGGATGTCCGACGGCGCAGGCCAACTTCGTGCCGGCTCGACGCGCGGAGCGTCGTTAACGCTAGCCGCTTCGGTCAGCATATTTTCAGGCAACGCCACGACAACGGGACCGCGGCGTCCTTGCATTGCTATGCGAAATGCACGGGCCACCAGCTCTGGAATCCGGCCAGGATGATCGATCTCAACCACCCATTTTGCCAGGCTGCCGAACACAGCTTTATAGTCGACCTCCTGGAAGGCCTCGCGCTCGAGCATGGTGCTATCGACTTGCCCGATAAAAAGAATCATCGGGGTAGAATCTTGCATTGCAATATGCACGCCATGGCTTGCGTTGGTTGCCCCGGGACCTCGAGTGACAAAGCAGATACCGGGCCGCCCCGTGAGCTTGCCGTAAGCCTCCGCCATCATTGCGGCACCGCCTTCGGCGCGGCAGGTCATAACGTCGATGTTCGCATCATGTAGCGCATCAAGCGCCGCAAGATAACTCTCACCGGGAACACAAGTCACACGTTCGACCCCCTGCGCGACTAGCTGGTCGACCAGAATTTGGCCGCCGGTCCGCAGACTGACTTTGGCATCGATTGATTGATCCATAAGTGTTCCTTGCAGGGAGGGGAGCGATTAGCGGCCAGTGCATTACGGACAGTTATCGAGTGGTGCGCCTATCGGATCGCTGCCGCAGCTATCATTCTCGATCCCGGCTTCGATTTTTAGAAACCGATCGTTGCCTCGCTGTGTATAGAATAGACCAAAGCCGATTTTCCCTAAAAGAAGCTCCAAGACGGCCGGAATCCTGTGCGTCCGCAAGATTTCACGCCGCCCCGGACATTTTCATCGCTTTCCGCTCTCTTCCCGCCAGAAAACTGTAGGCAGGCAAATCATGATCCTCATCCCGTAGCCCGAAACCGGCAGATAAACGTGCCAGTATGGCTTCAACGCCGCGAATTATAGCTTAACGCGCTCTGATTTTCTCCCACCTCGGCAATTCAGGGGAGCTCATTGGTCTAAAACGACCATATCAGACGTCGCCCAACAGAGCCGCACGCGCACTCCAAGATCGAGCCTCGATTCGGCGCGTTCCGACATCATCTTGGCCGTAACGGCCAGACCGTTTTCAGTCCGGACCGCCACGCGGGTCATGCCACCGACGAACGAGATGCTTATGACTTCGCCGCTCAGGATGTTGTCGCTCTCCCCGACATTCTCCTGGGCGTTCGCGATCCGTATTCTCTCGGGTCGGATCATCACCAAGAGATCCGCACCCTCAGCCCATGTGTGTGCGGGAATAGCAATGAGGCTGGGCAAGAATTCCCTAGGCTGGCGGGGCTTGCAGTGTACGATTCTGGGCATGACGAATCGGACATTCAAGAGCGGGATATCCCGCGAGCAAGCAAGTCTGCTTCCGCCGCGGATGGATGATTATGTGGAGCCGGACAATCCGGTTCGAGCGATCGATGCCTATGTGGGTTCGCTCGACTTGGCCGGGCTGGGCTTCAAATATGCCAAGGGCGGCGGCGGGGCGGGACAGCCGGCATACGCTCCGGCGGATCTCTTGAAGCTGTACCTCTACGGTTATCTCAATCAGGTGCGGTCATCGCGCCGGCTTGAGCGCGAGGCGCGTCGCAATGTCGAAGTGATGTGGCTGCTGCGCGGGCTGGCGCCGGGCTATCGCACGATCGGAGACTTCCGCAAGGACAACCGAGCCGCGCTCAAGGCAGCCAATCGCGAGTTCGTGTTGCTGGCGCGTGAACTCAATCTGCTGGCCGGGGAACTGGTGGCGATCGATGGCGCCTTCTTCCATGGCGATGCGAGCAAGGGAAGCATCATCACTAGCAAGCGGCTGGCGGAGCGGCTGGCCGCTGTGGAGCGCGACATCGAGGCCTATGGCGCGGCGCTGGATGCCAACGATGCGACGGAGGCAACGTCAGCGAGGCCTGGGGAGCCCACCGGCGAGGATATTGCCGCGAAGATGGCCGCGCTGGTGGAGAAGCGGACGCGGATTGCGGCCGATCTGGCCAAGCTTGAGGAGAGCGGCGAAACGCAGTTGTCCCGCACCGATCGCGACGCTCGACTGCTATCGAAGAATGGGCAGGTCGTTGCCGGCTACAACGTGCAAATCGCGGTCGACGACAAGCACAAGCTGATCGTTGCGAGCGAGGTGGTCAACGACGGCAACGACACCGGCCAGCTCCACGCGATGGCGGTCGCGGCGAAAGAGAACCTCGGCGTCGAGACGCTGCAGGCGACGGCCGATGTCGGCTATTACAATGGCGAGACACTGCGGTCGTGCGAAGCCGACGGCATCGTTGCCTACGTGCCGGAAGCCGACAAGAACAATCGACTGGCGAAGCAGGGACGCTTTACCCTGAAAGACTTCATCTACGACGCGGAGCAAAACGTCTACCGCTGTCCGGCGGCAACCGAGCTCCGGCCGATGGAAAGCCGCAAGCAGGACGTCGGCGGCAAATGGCATGTTCGCTATGCCGCCCTGCAGTCGGACTGCGGTGTTTGTCCATTGCGCCCACGTTGCCTGACCGACAAGGCTCGGCGGCGGGAGATTTATCGCTGGGAGCATCAGGATGTGATCGATCGGCATCGGGCGCGAATGGCGCAGCCGGAAGCTGACACCATGATGCGACGTCGGGCCGCGCTTGCCGAGCATCCGTTCGGCACTCTCAAATGCCGGGCCGGATACCGGCACTTCCTGCTGCGTGGGTTCGACAAGGTGCGCGGCGAATGGAGCCTGATGGCGCTATGCTACAACTTTAGCCGGCTGCTCTGCATCCTCGGCTTCGACCAGTTCCTGGCCTGCCTCGCCAAGAATCATCTCCAGATCGCGAATTGGCTGCTTCAGGCGCTCCTGCTCGCCACGACGGCCCGCCCTCAACCCAACTGACCGCCTCGCAGCCCGCACTCGCCGTCTAATCGCGAACTTGCGATACTTGCCCAGCCTCAATGGAAATGCCTTCTGAGATTCCCATTCGACTGCCGCTAATAACTCGTCCAGCGATCAGGTTCGACTCGCCAATGAACTCGGCCACGAAACGGCTGCGCGGCTGGAAATACAGTTCGTCCGGCGTCCCAAGCTGAGCAACCTGGCCCATGTTCATCAGGCAGATGCGGTCAGACATGTTGAGCGCCTCTTCCTGATCGTGGGTGACATAGATCAGGGTCGTGCCTAAATCCTTGTGGAGACGCTTAATCTCCCCTTGCATCTGTTCGCGCAGGTTCTTGTCCAGTGCCCCGAGCGGCTCATCCATCATTATGATGGCCGGCGAATAGACAATGCAACGCGCAATACCGACGCGTTGCTGCTGACCGCCCGAGAGCTGGCGTGGCTTGCGGTTTTCGAAGCCGCGCAGGCCAACGCGCTCAAGCGCCTCGGTCACCTTAGCGCGGATTGCCTTCGCGGGCTGGTGGCGCACACGTAGCGGATAAGCCACATTGTCGAACACGCTCATGTGCGGCATCAACGCGTAGTTTTGGAAAACCATTCCGATCCCCCTCTCCCGCGGAGGCATGCGGGTAATGTCGGACGCGTCAAACAGTATTGTGCCCGTCGTCGGACCGGTCGCGCCTGCGATCAGGTTGAGCAATGTCGTCTTGCCGGAGCCCGATGGACCAAGCAGCGTCAAGAATTCGCCCCTCTCTACACTCAAATCGGTCGGATGCAGCGCCGTCACCGGGCCATACCTCTTCGATATGCCGTTCAGCGCGATCGCGTGGGGGACCGGGTCGCCAACGAGGGTGGTATTATGCATCCGAGTTACTCCCTCACCGGAAAATTCAGGGCGGCCCGCGCGCGTCCGCCCATATCGCTGAATGTGTTCAACCGTTTCCACTTTCGCCGTTGGAGGAAGCATATTTGATCGTACTCCTTCACTGTCTGCTTCGGTTGTCACGCTATACCTGTCAGACATCATCAACCGACGTTCCTTTCCTCAATGCGATCGCAACGATACTGACGACCAGAGAGATAACAGTTAGGAAGGTGGATGCGGCGGCGATCCCCGGCGACAGCTCCCATTGCAGGGCACTATACATTTTCACGGGCAGGGTGACCGTGTTAGGACCGGCCAGAAACCAAGAAATGATCACTTCATCGAATGACAGCAAAAATGCGAAGAAAGCCGCGCTGACGAGCGAGGGAATGAGCTGTGGGATGACTACGGTCACGAACATCCGAATAGGTCCGGCCCCCATCAGTTCGGCTCCAAATTCGAGATTGCGGTCCAGCTTGTTCACACCGGCCACGATCATCACAACAACATAGGGCAATGTGACCATGACATGGCCGAGCACAATGGAAAGCATCGTTCCGCTTAGGTGAATGTAGGAGAAGTATAGAAAACGGCCGAGACCCGACACAATAGTTGGAATTATCAGCGGACTCATGATCACGCTGGTGATGAGTCCTTTGCCGGCGAACTCGTGGCGCGCGGTCCAGTAACCAGCAGGCACGCCGACAAGCATCGCCACCGCTGTGGCCGCCACCGCGACCTTAAAGCTTTCGAAAAGTGGATTTAGCCAACCGGGAGAAGCAAAGAACAACTTGAATAGTTCCAAAGAGTAGTTTCCCGGCGGGAAAGTCAGAGCATTTGTTGGACCGAACGCCGTGGGGATCGTCACGAGGATCGGGGTGAGGAGATAAAAGTAGATCAACACGGCCAGGCCGGTCCCCATCCTCCGGTAACGCCGCGAAAGTGGATCGTCAATGATGACAGCCACGAGCCGCCCTAGAGCTTCCGCCGGCGCACAAGAGCAAGCGGCGCAGCTAAGACGATAGCCATACCGAAGAGAACAACGCTGATGGCTGAGGCTTTGGACCAATCCAATACTTGCCGGTTATAAAAATCGATCAGGTTCGAGAGCATCAGATCGTTAGGGCCACCGAGCAGCGCCGGAACAATGAAGGCTCCTAAAGACATCACGAAAATGCTCAACAGGCCGGCGAAAACGCCCGGTAGGCTCATGGGAACAGTAATCGTCCAGAACATGCGAGCTGGCTTAGCACCCATAATGCAGGCCGCGCCATAGATAGAGCGATCAATCGCGAGCAGGCTGGCGAGAACAGGCAAGACAACAAGGGGAACGAGATAGTTGGTCATGCCGACCAGCTGAAGTGGCCCCCGGATTTTGGACCGGCGGCTTAGGTGGTGCGGATGCCGTTCCGTTTTGATAAACGGAGCGGATCATGAAGAAGACAAGACGGAAAATCGATGCGGCGCTGAAGGCAAGGATTGCCTTGGAGGCGTTGCGGGAACAATCAACGGTGACGGATCTGGCGCAGCGCTACCAGGTTCATGTGAACCAGATTTATGCGTGGAAGCAGCTTCAGGATCTCAAGCGGTTCGGGCGTTCGACGCGGGCGCTGGTCGGGATGGCGAGGCGGCCCACGAACTGGAGGTCGAGAAGCTCCACGCCAAGATCGGACAATTGACGGTCGAACGAGATTTCTTAGCCAGGAGGTCCGGAAGATGAGCGCGCCGGATCGCCGAGGATTGCTTCAGCGCGATCATGAGAGTCTATCGATCCGCCGGCAATGCCAACTGCTGAGCGTTGCGCGATCGAGCGTCTATCGGCCGCCGCGGCCGGCCAATGACAACGAGCTTGAGCTGATGCGGCGGATCGACCAACTGTTCACGGCCTGGCCGTTCCTGGGCTCGCGGCGGATGGCGGCGATGCTCAATGGCGAAGGCTGTCGCATCAATCGCAAGCGCGTGCAGCGGTTGTTGCGCAAGATGGGCATCGCGGCGCTGGGACCAAAGCCCAGAACCACCAAGCCGGCGCGGGGACACAAGATCTTCCCGTATCTCCTGCGCCAGATGGTGATCGACCGGCCGAATCAAGTGTGGGCGGCCGATATCACCTATGTGCCGATCGGCCAGGGCTTTCTGTATCTGGTGGCGATCATCGATTGGGCGAGCCGTGCGGTGCTGGCCTGGCGCCTGTCGAACACGATGGACACATCGTTCTGCGTGTCTGCGCTCGAAGAGGCCTTGGCGCGCTTCGGCCGGCCCGAGATCTTCAATACCGACCGGGGCAGCCAGTTCACCAGCGCCGCCTTCACCGGCACGCTGGCCGACACTGGCGTCCGGATCTCGATGGACGGTCGCGGGCGCTGGATGGACAACGTGTTCATCGAGCGGCTATGGCGCTCGCTCAAATACGAGGACATCTATCTCAAGGGTTATTCGGATGGCCACGAGGCCAAAGCCGGAATCGCCCGATGGATCGAGTTTTACAATTTCCAGCGCCCTCATCAGGCGCTGGAAAACCGCGCGCCGATGGCGGTCTGGCGGGCCGGTGTCACCGGCGCATTCGGCGAAGAGGCTGTGGATATGACGCTTCTCGCAAGCGAGAAGCTTGGACAACGCTGGGCGTTGCCCACATCCCCACAGCCACAACAGCAGCAAGCAAGAGTAGCGTAAAGTTATTGGGAAGAACGAACGGCGGAAGCTCCACTTAGGAAACCGGACCCAGTGGTCCTCAGCATAGGGTCCACTTCACAGCAGGCCCACCACGTTGAATAAAAGCGGCAGTTGAACATTAGTGGCGGAGATCCAACTCAGGAACGAATTGATGATTCCATCACGTCCTAATATAACTGTAAATGCGAAGCATTTGACCAGCACACTAGTCCAGAACGGCAGCAACACAAGCACCATCAAAAACTTCCTGCGCCTCGCCGGCTGACGAGCAAGATGCAGCGCGATCACGAAACCCAGTATCAAGCTCACCACTGACGAGATGGCAGCAACATAGAGCGTCGTTAGCAACGTCCGCCTGAATAAAGCACTAGTTAAAACCGCATCAAATGCGGCCAGCGAAAACTCTGGTCCGCGGAAACTGGTGAAGAGAACGTATGAAAGCGGCGGCAACACGATAGCGCCCCCAATCAGAGTGGCCGGCGACATAAAGATGACTTGCGCGCGCAGATTATTCGTGGAGATGGCAGACAATTTGGACGGCTCCCGTTTGAGATCAAGAATAGGCATAGATGCGCGACAAGCCCCGGAGCTGCGCGCCAACGGAGAGCAATTAGCCACCGATTCTCCACTCCTGGAAACGATGGTTTACCTTCTCATAATTCTCCGCCCAATATGCATTGTCGAGTAGGACGCTTTGGCGTTGTCCAGATTTGGCTGCCATTTGAGCGCCTCGGGCGACAACATGGATGAAGCTTTTTTAGATACCGGAGCATCGCCTACTAGCAGATCAAACAATCTAGCCTGCACCTCTGGACGAAGATGGTAGGCGATCAGCTCCATCGCATTTCCTTTGTTTGCCGCGCCCTTGAGAACAGCGAGGCATAGGCCGCCAAAGATGTTTTGTTCGAACGAATATGCCAACGGCACCCCACCACCCGGCTGGGTCGTCGCTTCAACCCGAACACAATTGGCGAGGCCAAAATCAGCCTCGCCGACCTGCAACAAGGAGGTGTCTTGCGGAGCGGTAGCTGCCCATACAATCTGTGACTTGATGCGATCGAGCGCCTTGAATGCGCAATCCAGATTCAACGGATAGATGTCCTTCGGCGCCACGCCGTCACCGAGCAACGCGGCTTCCAACGTCAGTTGAGCGTCCACGCGCACAACTCGTCGTCCTGGAAACTTCTGCAGGTCGAAGAAGTCAGTAAAGGTCGCCGGATGCGCTTTGGCACCGAATTTCTTCGGGTTCCACGATACGCCCCGGCTCCAGATGTCAAATGCGGCATAGTCGTCTGCGGGTTGGATTTTGAGATCTTCGAGATCGAAACGGGAAGGATCGAGTTTCTCCCAAAACCCTTGCTTAGTCCCGGCAGCGGCTTCGGCACCGGAGCAGAGATAAACGTCTAGCTCAACATTACCCGTCAGCTGCATGGCCTTGAGTTTGTCGAATCCGGGGTAAGGAATAAATTGGACCTTAATCCCCGTCTCATTGGTGAAAGGATCCAGTACGGCTTTAATTTGGGACTCTTGATAGGATCCTCCATAAGTAGATATCATAACCGAGCTGGACTTGTGCGCAGCGCGTGAGGACCTGAGTACAAACCCGCAATTATTCCGGCCGTACCGATAAGAAAGGAGCGGCGTGCGGGTGAGGAAATATGTTTACGCATGAGAGTCCCCTTTCGTTGGTTGATTTCATCTGGTGACATTACATATGCGGTTCGTTGAAGACACGTGTTCGGCTTGCGCCCGAGTTTCTGATGCCCGACGAGTATGTTGCGCCGCTGAAGCGAACTTGTGTTTGACTTGGAGAATCGGGCATCAACCTCGACGATGCATCTCTTTCTCATCGAATACTGTCGCTTCGTTATTCTTCCCTCCTGGACCAAGAGGCGCCGAGCCGAGAAGTGTTCTCTCGGTCGGCTTATACTCTCCACGCAGATGCAAACTGCGGAAATGAAATACAGACATGCCGGTACTGGCACCCGATCGCAGAACACGCTCTGTGGGGCCAGCTGCAAAGCCAGCAATTTGGAGTTCCAAGTCATATTGATCCGTCCAAAACTAAGGTACATTGTCATAATCCTTGTCTTTGCCGGCAATCACAGCCCGCGCTACACGCGACGTTCTGCACAGACTCCAGTCGAATTCCACCTGTATTGAATGGACCGCCAAACAGCGTGCGGTCGCCCGCCGCAAATACGTACGCTTGGCTGGTGCGCGATCGGGAATCAACAACAATGCCGTCCGCGCTTTGTAGAGCGAGCAGCCGGGCCAATTCCAAATTGGGAACTGAGCGGATCCCCACGATGACAGCGGACGTACCATCCTGCAGCACGACCTTCTCGACGATTCGGCTTTCATCAACTAAAGATTGCACCGCGCGTGAGGTCAACAGTTTGACGCCGTGACTGACGTGTACCGATGCCAGATACTCAGAAGTTTCCAGCGGTACAACCCAGTGAAGCACTCGATCTTTTGCATCTAAGGCCGTGACTTGCTTTTGCAGCCGTATGAGCGTTGACTCGACTTCAAGACCGATAAATCCCGTGCCAACCACGAAAATTTTCTGGGCATCCCGCGTCGCCGCGCAGAGCAGGCGCGCATCCGCAATGGAGCGCAGGCAGTACACATTTCCAATCACCGCGCCCGGGCATGACAGCTTTCGTGCGCTCGTGCCAACCGTGAGAGCGAGGGTATCGAAAGCGATATACGTCCCGTTCGACAACAAAGCCATTCGGGCTCCAGGATCGAGGTCAATGACCCTGCTACCCAGCTCCAGCCCAATGTCATTGTCCGAATAGAAGGCAGCAGCCTTAAGAGGCCTTCGCTGGTCCGACGGATCTTTGAGGCACCCCTTTGAAAGTGGCGGGCGATGATAGGGCAGCTCCGGCTCTTCGCTAACAATGATTATGTCTTCGCCGTACCCATTCTCGCCGTCATGCGAGGCAACTTCACACGCGCCATAGGATCTTCCAACAATCAGCAATTTTCTGCGCATTGGCTCACAGACCCAAAAGGCACCAACGGATACAACAGCGCATTTGTTTTCCCAGAACTCCCGCTAGAGACGCCTGTCGAAGTCTATACAAATCCGGCGTTTGGCGCGATTGTCATGGTTAGACCGTTCAAACCTCCCGTCAATTCAATCTGCAAGAGAGTCGAGAGTTGTGCGTCGATCTTCGACTACATTCAACATCGCATGCTCGGTTTCGCTGACCGGCTTAAGCTTCGCGCACGTGACAAGTGCCGCAAGCCATGCAGCCCCCGCATTGCCCCGTCAGATTCAAGCGAGCGTCTCGGATAGCAAGCACAAGCGTTTGAGCGGATGTGGCATTCAATTCAATCAATTCGCCGTTCTGATCGTAAACCAGCACTTTCATTTCTTGAAGAGTCCTAGAAAAGCACATGGAGTGGAGCGAGGTGACGTCGCGAAAGATCGCGAGACCTCTTGATAATCATAAGACGAGAACCGGCGCCTAATGTCGGCAAAAATTCGCAAAACGCTGCAGAAATCCAGCGAGTCACTCGCGTTCCTAGCCGATTCCAGCGGCCAAGCCGGGCACCCGCGCGCCCGCTGTTTCCTGGCACCAAGCTAGAGTAAGGATCCCCGACAAAGCTGGCGGCTTTAGGAATTGGGCCGCTCAAAGCGGCCATGGGGACACTAACGCGTCGCGGATTTTGCTGGCCGCCTAAAGGCGGCCTTAGCGCCACATGTTCATTTGGTCGAGCCGGGTGTTCTTGGTCTCCCGCTTGCGGATGTATTCTCTGATCCCGCTTCGTCTCGACCGGCGGTCGAGACGAAGTATCCCGGGGCCCAGAAGTGCTGCCCTACGAAGTTGCGCTTCGTCTCTCCATTCGCGAAACTCCCTCTCGTGCGCGTCGTGGCTCACGAGTTTCGTCGATGGACGACTGCCTGAAATGGCTGCCTCCGCGGCAGAGCCGGCCTACTCTAAACTCCGACATCAGATCCGGTAGCCGCAATCCGCCGGAAGCCGGGCTATGGGCTACGTTGCCGCGAAGGTCCTCATCGGGGCTCAGGCCCGAAAGCGTGAGGTCGATTGCAGCGAACGTCGTGGCGATATAGCCGACCTCTACGAGGCCGAATCCGGAATCGATGTAGCAGGTGAAGGCTTGCAGGAACTGGTCGATGACGCCGGCACCTCCCATGGCTCACTCGCTTTTGCTCGGAATGGAGGCAACGGGCGTATCGTCTCGGTCGCGGTGATCATCGCAGTGGGTATCGCGCCAACAAGGCCGTCGTTGTCGGAGTCGACTACCCGGCTCTGCTTCGTGCCCGCCGCCGCCGCGAGCGCTGGAGTGCGGAGGACCGGCGATCGTGCCCCGTGGCGTGGTGTAGCTGAGTGCGGGTCACCACGTTCGCCGGCATGGGCCGGATCGGTCAGCTGGCGATAGCCGGAAGGCTGACGGCGGGATCATCGCCCAACGGGGCGATGGTTTCCAGTGTCATGTAGCGTCCACGCTGGACGGCCCACTCGTCATTCTGCTCGAGCAGGATGGCGCCGACCAGACGGGTGATGGCGTCCTCATTGGGAAAGATGCCGACCACTTCGGTCCGCCGCTTGATCTCGCCGTTGACGCGTTCGAGCGGGTTGGTCGAGTGCAGCTTGACCCGGTGTGTGGCCGGGAAGCTCATGTAGGCGAGCACGTCGGTCTCGGCCTCATCCAGGAAGCTGGCGAGCTTGGGCAATTTGGGCCGCAGTTGGTCGGCGACCCTTCGCCATTGGGCACGCGCGGCCTCGGCGTCGTCCTGGGCAAACGCGGTGGCGATGAAGGCGGAGACGACGCGCCGGCCGCTCTTGCCGGCGTGCGCCAGGGCGTTGCGCATGAAGTGCACGCGGCAGCGCTGCCACGTGGCGTTCAGGACTTTGCCAACCGTGGCCTTGATCCCCTCATGCGCGTCGGAGACCACCAGCTTGACGCCGCGCAGACCGCGCCGCGCGAGCTTGCGCAGGAACGCGGTCCAGAACGTCTCGGCCTCGGACGGGCCGATGTCCATGCCGAGAATCTCGCGCCGACCGTCGCTGTTGACGCCGACCGCGATGATCACCGCGACCGAGACGATGCGCCCGTTCTGGCGAACCTTCACATAGGTGGCGTCGATCCACAGATAGGGCCAGTCGCCCTCGATCGGACGATTGAGGAAGGCCTTCACCTTGTCGTCGATCTCACCGCACAACCGCGACACCTGGCTCTTGGAGATGCCGCTCATGCCCATGGCCTGCACCAGGTCGTCGACCGAGCGGGTGGACACGCCCTGCACGTAGGCCTCCTGCACCACCGCCGTGAGCGCCTTCTCGGCCATCCGCCGCGGCTCCAGGAAGCCGGGGAAGTAGGTGCCTTTGCGCAGCTTGGGAATGCGCAGCTCGACGGTGCCGGCGCGGGTCTCCCAGCTCCGATCGCGATAGCCGTTGCGCTGAGCCAGGCGCTCCTGGCTCTTCTCGCCGTAAGCCGCTCCCGTCAGTCCCTCGACCTCCAGCTCCATCAGCCGGTGGGCGGCAAAGCCGATCATCTCGCGCAAAAGATCGGCGTCAGGGGTCTTCTCCACGAGCGCGCGCAGGTTCATCATGTCGTCGGTCATCGGTGGTTCCTCGAATCAGGTTGGTGTCGCAACCCGAACCTTACCGACGAATCATCGATGACCACCCGCAAAGCCGCTCGCTCGCTACGGCGCTATTGGGGGGCGCGCGTCGCGAGCGGCTTCGCTCCAGCTACACCACCAGCTGGGACACGACCGGACCGGCGGTTCTGTAGCGCCACCGCTGGCGCTCGGAAGGCTTCCACGGCGAAGCCAAGTCCTGGCACGGACTGTCGCGCGCTGCCAGGCGCAAGCCTATCTAACCGCGGCAGCCGTCAACCTCAAAAGGCTCGCGGCGGCTCCCCATCGACAGCGCCGCCCACTTGTGCACGCTCAGCGATCCGGATCGAACCCGAGGTTTAACGCACCGAGGAGAGTACGTAATGGCACTTCAAGTCATCTCGTCGAACTGGAACGCAAGCACAGAATACCCGAGAACGAAGTGCACGAAGCACTCGTACACCCCTCCGTAGACGACCTGCATATCGTCGAGTTGAAGCCTCACAAGTTGATGGTCAAGGACGAGATCGAGCGGTTGAGACTTTCCGCCGACGACACGGTCCACTAAGTCAGTCCCCGCAAATTAGCAAATAACCTTGCTTTTCACCGAGGGATGAATGCCGAAGCGCGCATCCTCCGGGACGCTATGCAGCATTTGCTCAAAGCTCCGGCACCTCGCCGATCGCGAGCGACGACGTCAATCCCGGCGACTCGATGCAAGCAGGTTGATCAAGCCGCGACGCCGTGATCGGCCGGCGCCTGGATCAGGAAATCCTGGATCGCCACCGCCGCTGGCACGATCTTGGGATTCCCGAATAGGTCGGCATCAGCGCGCCATCCGGCAGGGTTCGGCCAGTATTTCCGGATCGCCGCATAGAACAGCTCGGCCCGCCGGGTCGACAGCATAATCGATTTGATCGATCCATTCGACGTCGGGGCCGAGCCGCGGCTGTCCGGCCATGTCGAGCGTCAGGTGCACGCCGAGCCCGCCGGCGCCGGCACCGGATAGATCAGCCGCGAGAACGGCACCCTGGCGCTGCAGCTGAAGTAGTTGTCCTTGGCCAAATAGGCAGTTGGAATCAATTCGATCGGCACGCCGTCAACGCGCGACCGCCGTTACGCCGAGGCCGGCGGGATTGACCAGCAGATCGCAGGCGAGCGTCATGGGCGCCGCGCCGCCGGGCTCGATCTCGAACCCGTTCACCGTGGCCGCGTGGAGCAGCGGCGCATGGAAAGCGAATGCCGCTCCGGCCTCCTCAGCGTCGCAGTGCAGCGTGAGCATGTAGGCATGGCTGTCGATGATCCCGGTGGAGGGCGACAGCAGCGCCGGTCGCAGCTCAGCGCCGGCTCCAGCTAGTACATGCCAGCATGGATCACCTCGCTGTTTCGCGACGAGGTTACCGTGCTGATCCCTTCGGCCTCCTCGATCACAATCACTTCGCGGCCGGCCCGTGCCAGCCGCCGCGCCACGGCCAGGCTGATCACCCCGCACCGACGATCACACAATCAACCCTGTCCATCTCGCCTTCAGGTCCCGAAATTTCCGCGCTGCCACGGGATCGCCGTCGCCGCCAACATCGTTCTGCCGATCCGCTCGCTTTGGCAGTGCTGGGCCATCTCAAATAGTTGGGGAGCCATACCATGCTACTTGAAGCATCAATTTGCCGTCAGTGAGCTATGCAGGAAAGTGGGTGATGACGGGTTGAGGTAGGCGGCGTATCGAGGCGGGTGTCGAGCCTGCCAGAACCTCTCAAGGAGAGCGATACGCCATGAACGAGACTATCAACATCCTGCCCTTCCGTCAGCCGTCTGCGGTTGACGATCCACTGACAGAAATTCTGCGGAACGGAGCCCGTGAGCTGCTCGCCCGGGCCGTCGAGATCGAGCTGCAGGCATTTCTGGCGACGACGGCGGAGCTGAAGCTGCCGGACGGCCGTGCCAGGGTGGTGCGGCACGGCTTTGGCCCTGCGCGTAAGATTGCCACGGGGATCGGCGCGATCGAGATCGCCCGGCCCAAGGTCAGAGACCGTGGTGCGACCGGAGCTGATCGGATCCGCTTCACCTCGGCGATCCTGCCGCTGTGGGCGCGGCGGACAAAGAGCCTGGATGCCCTGCTGCCGATCCTCTATCTGCGCGGCATCTCGACCGGCGATCTCCAGGAAGCGCTCTCGGCGCTGCTCGGCAAGGATGCGCCGAATCTGTCGCCATCGGTGATCTCAGGCCTGAAGGCGCAATGGCAGGGCGAGTACGAGCGCTGGCAGAAGCGCGATCTGTCGGCGCGGCGCTATGTCTACGTCTGGGCCGACGGCGTCTTCCTGCAGGCCCGGATGGAGGACCACAGCGAATGTATGCTGGTTTTGATCGGCGCGACGCCCGAGGCAAGAAGGAGCTGGTCGGCTTCCAGGTCGGCGTGCGCGAGAGCGCCCAGAGCTGGCGCGAGCTTCTAATCGACATCCGCCGGCGCGGACTGCAGGTCGCGCCTGAACTGGCGGTCGGCGATGGCGCACTCGGCTTCTGGAAGGCGATAGACGAAGTCTTTCCCGGCACCCGGCGGCAGCGCTGCTGGCAGCACAAGACCGTCAGCGTGCTCAACAAGGTTCCGAGCTCCGTGCAGAGTGGCATGAAGAGAGCCCTGCAGGATATCTCGATGGCGCCGTGCCGGGCCACCGCGGAGCTTGCACTCGAAACCTTCGCCGAGAAATACGGTGCCAAATACGCGCGCGCCGTTGACTGCCTGGTCAAGGATCGCGAGGATCTGCTGGCATTCTATGACTTTCCTGCCGAGCACTGGGTCCACTTGCGAACCACGAATCCGATCGAGGGCGTGTTCGCCACGGTGCGACACAGGACAGTTCGGACCAAGGGATCGTTGTCGCCACAGACGGCCAGGCTGATGGTGTTCAAGCTGATCGATGCAGCCTCGAAAACCTGGCGTCGATTGAAGGGCACAAATCAGTTGCCGAAGCTCATCGCCGGTGTCAGATTCGCCGACGGCATCGAGGTCATTCCGACCCAGCACAGCCACGCCGCCTGATCGGCTCCGTCACCCAGATTTAGGCATAGCTCGCCGTCAGTTAAGTCACAGTTTCAGGTTGCGTTGGAGCGCGTTTACTCGATCCACACCACCGGAGCCAGACACTCGCTCTGGAATCCTGCAGGTCGACGACTATACCGGCTATGGTGGCTGAGCGTTGCGACGGTCAGCTTGCAACTGCTGGTCACACATGCAGCGTACGTTCTACGAACTCGCCGCCTAAGCCCGCGGCCATTGCAGGCGAGGCGCTCACGCATATCGCCGAGCTCTATGCGAGAGGGCAATCGTGGCCGCAGTGCTGTCAAGAGCGCAGGCGAGGCGCTCACTTTCGATGGATAGAAGAAGTCCCCGCATGATCCGAGGAGCAATGCTAAACGTGCCAGTCGCCAACTCACTAATCGTCTGCACGGTGAAGATTGCGTCTGGCGCATTGGTCCTTCGTGCCCATTCACGATACCGATCAAGTTGGCATCACCGAAACACTGATTTAGAATTGGCGCATACCGCGCATAATCGTTAGTCACCACATCATCAGTCGTCACAATCGAAATTGTCGCGCCGCGCAAACCGGGGACTTTCAGACCCGGATCCCTCTCGATCTCTTATACTCAGCCTTGAGCGCGTTTAGCACATGAGCGGCCACGGGGGTCTTTTTTAGGGTTGATACAGAAAACAAACACTGTCTCATCAGAATCTCCTTCAATGCCCATAGAGTCCGCAGCTCACGCGAGGTAATTTGCGAACAGGAACGCTTGCCACCCCCTCCTGGAATCAGAACATTTCTCAAGCCTTCGTTAGCTGCGACAACCGACGCGACGCGCACTCAAGGCAGGCACGACAAGCTCTCCAAATATATTTCAGAGGCTACGCCTAAAACCCGCGAAAAGGTCTCGGGGTCACAGAAGCTCTAAAAAGGTCTTCGGCTCCATAGACATTTTGCAAAGACCCCACTTCAGTGTCAGGCCGTTTCGTACCCGCGAGCCTTGTCGACTCATCCACATATGCTCGCGGCTCTACTCTCAGGTGGCAGCACTGCTTCTACTAGGTTCACCCAGCAGCCGATGCCATAAGGAAGAGCTTCGTCGTTGAAATCATAAGCCGGGTTGTGCACGCCAGCCGATGGCCCATTACCGAGAAAAATAAAGGAGCCGGGACGCGCCTCAAGCATATAAGCGAAATCCTGGCCCCCATAGTTAATCTCAACTTGTCGTCAACGGATTTGGCTCCCACGAGATTTCCCGCCACCGCGATCGCCAGATTGGTCTGCTCTGTATGGTTAAAGGTGACTGGGACAGATCGGCATTACCTGAACTCAACGTCCGCGCCAAATCCGCGCGCAATACTTTGCGCACATGCCGAAATCTGCCGCTCCGCGAAGTCGCCCAGGTCAGGTGTCAGAGTCCTTACGGTGCCGTCCTTACGGTGCCGTCCTTACGGTGCCGGACATTTCAATGTTATCTGGAATAACGTTGTAAGCTTGAGCTGCATTCAACTTTGTAACGGAGATTACAAGCGAATCAATCGGACTTGTGTGGCGCGATACCAACGTTTGAAGCCCGAGAATAATCTGAGCCGCGATCACTACTGGATCCACGATCTCATGTGGCTTGGCCGCGTGGCCACCCCTACCCTTCACGACAATGTCGAAGTCGTCTTGGGATGCCATTATTGGACCATCGGCAAATGCCGAACTTGCCGACGTCCAGCCCAGGTCGATTGTGCATGCCGAACACTTGTGAGATGCCGAAGCGATGATCCCCTCTTGGACCATCCGTTTACCGCCAGATGGCGCCTCCACTTCTTGCGCCGGCTGAAAGATCAATGCGACGGCGCCCCTGAAATTGCGCGTGGCGGCGAGGTATTTCGCTGCGGCCAGTAGCATGGCCGTGTGACCGTCATGCCCACATGCGTGCATTTTGCCAAGTATCTTGGACGACCACGGTCTGTTTGAGGCTTCCAAGATCGGCAACGCGTCCATATCTGCTCGTCATCCAATGGTCGGCCCATCTCCTCCTTTCCCCTGGATCAATGCCTCAATACCACTTTCAGCTATCCCGGTTTCGATATGGTGGATGCCGAATGACGCCGAGCTTCTCTGCTACGAAACTCGCGGTATTGTGCACTTGATAGCCGAGCTCCGGATTTTCATGAAGATACCGGCGCCATGCGGTTGCCTCGCACTGCAATTCTCGGGAAATCTTTCGACTTTGAACATCTGGGCTCTCGCTTACGAAACAAGGAAGTCGCTTAAGTTTAGGGCCGACTGCTTCCGCGCCACTTCTTCATTGAGAGACCACTGGTATAGTTCGAGGGGTACGAGACGTGAGCAGCTCTGATCCATTTTCAGTAACGACAACAACCTCCTCGTGAATCATCAATTTTGGAGTGCCGTCAAAATAGGACGGATAGTTCGTGCTTGGCTCGATATTAATGATCATCCCTGGCTTGAGAAGTGTCTTGTCCTCTGGATGAACCGAAGGCAGCTCTGGCATCCACAAACCCATCGAGTGTCCCATGCGCCCGATGCTGGTGACTTTGCGTTGACTCTCTTTGCTATTCAGTACGCCGGACATCGCCGCATAGATATCGCTAATCGGTATCCCAGGCCTCACGGCGCCTACACCAACCTCCGTCGCCTCCCAAACGAGCTTATAGGCATCCACCGTGTTCTGATCGGGCACTCCAAAAGCGAAGTGCCTGTTAAAATCACTGAAATAGAAGTTGAACAAAAACCCTTGATCTATGAACAGCAGATCGTCACGCGAGAGAATCTTATCTGTCGGAACTCCAAAGCAGCGAGTATAGCCCCCACGTCCTGAATTACAATTGATCTTGAGCGTTTTGTCTACGCCAAGGAGAAAGCATT
Source organism: Bradyrhizobium sp. CB82 (assembly GCF_029714405.1). Classification (NCBI taxonomy): domain Bacteria; kingdom Pseudomonadati; phylum Pseudomonadota; class Alphaproteobacteria; order Hyphomicrobiales; family Nitrobacteraceae; genus Bradyrhizobium; species Bradyrhizobium sp. CB82. Next base: position 7,950,423 of record NZ_CP121650.1, read on the forward strand.
CGAGCTCATAAAGGCGACAAACCTCTCGCTCAGTCATACCTTGGCGCAATTTTGGCGCCAGCTTGTCAAACACTACCGATGCAATCCCGTTCACCGTGCGCATTCGTTCAATTTCAGCGGGCGACTTGATCATACGCAATGGGGTGAAGATTGGATCCGAGGCATCAACGAATGTGCGAGGCTGGATGGCATCAACGACGCGCAGAAAATCGCCAACAGGCATACCGAGCCTGCTCTCGGCTCCGAGTTCCGTCCCTATCTTTGCGGTGGTTGGCAGATCGTTCAACGCTTTAGCAAGCGTGGAAACGCCCTCATCCTTCGGGTTAGGACCGGCCCAAGTACGATAATTCTTTACCCAGGTGGTTTGACCGTAAAATTCGTCAAATGAGCCTGGAACGATCCCTACGGCTTCACCAGACAAGGGGATGAGAAGGAACCGCGGCCTGGTGGTCGAACTTGGTGTGGTGCTGATATCATCAACAAAATAACGCCAGTTATGTTCGGACGTCACAAGCAACGCGTCGAAGCCATACCTTTTCATCAACCGTCGCGCGTGCTCAACTCGGTTTTCATATTCTGTTCTGTCAAAGGGTACATAGGGGATCGTGGTAATCGCGGCGTGATCTAGAATGGTCATCATTCTCTCCAATGGGCGGTATACTGGGCAGCAACGGTACAAAACTTCAATCGACATCTTCTGACGAACGCTTACTGGCGGGCCATCAGGATTCTTCTCTGGGCGGCCCGCACACTTCATGTGGAGCCACGGATAAGCTGTGCCGACAAGCCGCAGCCACAGTCGATTATAACGACGACAGAGCGAGCAGCTTCATCGTCCGTTGATCGTCGAGCAGCTTCATCGTCCGTTGATCGTAATGCATCTTACTCCGCCCAGGCAAACTGCGTTGTCGTTTCTTCGTTGCGCTTACGCAGTTATCACTAGCGATGAAGTCTCTGCTCAGATGCAGTCGACCGGTCAAACCACATGACAGGTCACCGCTGGGTCCCAGCCATAATCCTCACCATACAGTAGATAGAGTAAACCGAGGTAAGCGCTTGTCTTACGCGGTTTTCGGCAGATTCCGCAGTATTTCTGCGACTTCTTGGGTAACGACGCTGAAAACCGGCGAAGACATTTTCGCCTTAACCGTGCCATCCCTCGGCGAACGACGACTCTGAAGTATAGCGGTATTGCATGCCGAAATATGCCTGAAAGGATCGACCGGTCTGACGATGGCGCGTGGGAGAGAGAGATCAGCCAGCAAATGGCGATCTCCGCCGAAGGCGGCAACTCCCCAAGGAAACTCTCAGGCCCAGGACCGCACGCCTAGGACAATCTGGATAGAGGCGCCAGTGTGGCGCCCACCGAAGGGGACCGTAATCACCAAAGGTTAGCGGAGTAAGCTCTCAGGTGCAGGACAGATTTGGGGCGGAGCTATCGCGCCGTTCACGCTTGCCTTGGAGCACCTAATGAAACCGATCGTCGTTATTGGATCCGGAATTACCGGAGCTACCACTACTTACGCGCTCGCTGCTCGCGATTACACAGTTACAGTATTTGACCGCCATCGTTATCTCGCAATGGAGACCTCGTTTGCGAATGGGGGACAATTGTCGGCAAGTAACGCTGAGGTTTGGAATAGCCTAGGCACCATCCTGAAGGGTTTGAAGTGGATGATGCGAAAGGATGCACCACTGTTTCTGAACCCGAGTCCAAGCTTGTACTTGGTTGGCTGAGTTTGTCGCTCAAACCCGTCACCACCGTCGCAACACGATCGAAACGACCAGATTGGCTATCGCTGCGCGGCAGCATCTTTTTGACATTGCCCATCGCGAGAGCATAGCTTTTGATTTGGAGCAGCGGGGTATTCTACATGTCTCTTCAAGCAAGCCCGAGTTTGACACGGCTGCTCGTGTGAACCAGCTTCTTGGTGGAGGGAGGGTTGGACCGCTGTCCTGTAACTCTGTCCGAAATGCGCGTGATAGAGCCAACTTTGCAGAATAAATATTATGCTGGATTCTTCACGCCGTCAGATTCGACCGGAGATATGAAGTGGACCCTATGCTGAGGACCACTGGGTCCGGTTTCCTAAGTGGAGCTTCTGCCGTTCGTTCTTCCCAATAACTTTACGCTACTCTTGCTTGCTGCTGTTGTGGCTGTGGGGATGTGGGCAACGCCCAGCGTTGTCCAAGCTTCTCGCTTGCGAGAAGCGTCATATCCACAGCCTCTTCGCCGAATGCGCCGGTGACACCGGCCCGCCAGACCGCCATCGGCGCGCGGTTTTCCAGCGCCTGATGAGGGCGCTGGAAATTGTAAAACTCGATCCATCGGGCGATTCCGGCTTTGGCCTCGTGGCCATCCGAATAACCCTTGAGATAGATGTCCTCGTATTTGAGCGAGCGCCATAGCCGCTCGATGAACACGTTGTCCATCCAGCGCCCGCGACCGTCCATCGAGATCCGGACGCCAGTGTCGGCCAGCGTGCCGGTGAAGGCGGCGCTGGTGAACTGGCTGCCCCGGTCGGTATTGAAGATCTCGGGCCGGCCGAAGCGCGCCAAGGCCTCTTCGAGCGCAGACACGCAGAACGATGTGTCCATCGTGTTCGACAGGCGCCAGGCCAGCACCGCACGGCTCGCCCAATCGATGATCGCCACCAGATACAGAAAGCCCTGGCCGATCGGCACATAGGTGATATCGGCCGCCCACACTTGATTCGGCCGGTCGATCACCATCTGGCGCAGGAGATACGGGAAGATCTTGTGTCCCCGCGCCGGCTTGGTGGTTCTGGGCTTTGGTCCCAGCGCCGCGATGCCCATCTTGCGCAACAACCGCTGCACGCGCTTGCGATTGATGCGACAGCCTTCGCCATTGAGCATCGCCGCCATCCGCCGCGAGCCCAGGAACGGCCAGGCCGTGAACAGTTGGTCGATCCGCCGCATCAGCTCAAGCTCGTTGTCATTGGCCGGCCGCGGCGGCCGATAGACGCTCGATCGCGCAACGCTCAGCAGTTGGCATTGCCGGCGGATCGATAGACTCTCATGATCGCGCTGAAGCAATCCTCGGCGATCCGGCGCGCTCATCTTCCGGACCTCCTGGCTAAGAAATCTCGTTCGACCGTCAATTGTCCGATCTTGGCGTGGAGCTTCTCGACCTCCAGTTCGTGGGCCGCCTCGCCATCCCGACCAGCGCCCGCGTCGAACGCCCGAACCGCTTGATCCTGAAGCTGCTTCTTCCACGCATAAATCTGGTTCACATGAACCTGGTAGCGCTGCGCCAGATCCGTCACCGTTGATTGTTCCCGCAACGCCTCCAAGGCAATCCTTGCCTTCAGCGCCGCATCGATTTTCCGTCTTGTCTTCTTCATGATCCGCTCCGTTTATCAAAACGGAACGGCATCCGCACCACCTAAGCCGCCGGTCCAAAATCCGGGATCCACTTCAGTACGTTTCTTTTGCCTCGCCTCTAGCCTAGACCCTATGTTTGCCTTCTGAGGTGACGGGCGGCCCGCCCCGCGGCAAGCTCCTATCGAGGGTTGCGCCGGATGGTCCGGCGCCGAGCCTCAAGCATGGGGAGCGGGCCTGATGAACGATAGCATTTTCGTGGGGCTGGATGTGCACAAGGCGACGATTTCGGTTGCAGTGGCCGAAGCGATGCGCGGCGGGGAAGTTCGTAACTTGGGGATCATCCCTAATCGCGCCGATCAAATCGCCAAGCTGGCGAAGAAGCTTGGCAAGCGTGACCGGCAGGTAAGTTTTTGTTACGAAGCCGGACCCTGCGGATATGGCCTGCATAGACAACTGACGGGACCGGGACACAACTGCATCGTGGTGGCTCCCTCGCTGATCCCGATGAAAGCCGGCGATCGGGTAAAAACCGACCGGCGCGATGCGGCGATGCTGGCCAAGCTGCACCGGAGCGACCAACTGACAGCCGTGTGGGTTCCGGATGCAGCGCATGAGGCCATGCGCGACTTGGTGAGAGCCCGCGCCACGGCGATGCGTGTGCTCGGCAAGGCGCGGCAGCATCTCCAAGGCTTCCTGCTGCGACATGGGCGCATCTATGCCGGGAAGAGGGGGTGGACTCTGGCTTATCGTCGCTGGCTCACCACGGTGCGCTTCGATCACCCGGCGAGCCAAATCGTTCTGCAGGACTACATTCATGCCGTAACCGACGCTGAGGCCCGCGTGGACTGCTTGACCAAGCGGATCGAGGAGCTGGCGCCACAATGGTCGATGACGCCAATCGTAGAGGCCGTGCAGGCCATGCGCGGCATCGCCTTCATCGTTGCTGTAACCGTGGTTGCCGAGGTTGGCGACTTCTCTCGCTTTGACAATCCTCGCCAGTTGATGGCCTTTCTCGGCCTCGTGCCGTCGGAGTATTCGAGCGGCGCAACCATCCGACGCGGCAACATCACCAAGGCTGGCAATGCTCTGGCCAGGCGGGCTCTGATTGAGGGGGCATGGACCTATCGCATGCAGGCCCGCGTCAGTCGCAAGCTCCATGACCGTAACGAGCGCCTGCCTGAAGTTATCCGCGATATCGCCTGGAAGGCCCAGGTCAGGCTATGCGCTCGCTATCGCCGCTTGTCGGCGGCCGGCAAACCCAAGGTGATCGTCACCACCGCCATTGCACGTGAGATGGTCGGCTTCCTGTGGGCGATCACTCGTCAAGTACAACTCGGGCCGGCCGCCTGAAGAGCGCTGCTCGACCATATCGGTGCCCAGGGCAGGAGTCAGGGCGCGGTGGGGAATCCTCGTGGCCTGCTATGAGCCGGCATTGCCGACGCTCGCCCTCTAGACCGAGGCAGCCCCAAGACGAAACCACGGTCATGCGGTAGCCAACCCGCGCATGAGAGCTTGATCAACCGTCGTCTTTGGCCCTGCCTCCTACCGTGGGCACCTTCGAAGTCCAGCGTCCGGGCGCTCAGCCGGAAGCAGCTCCGCTTGATCGAGTCCCTTGACAGCAAACATGAGAGAGCAGGCTGTTGAAGAACTCAGCCGCGTTCGCACACGAATGCTGAATCGTCGCCATTGTGGATGCAGAAGTGGCCGACGCGCGACCGCAGGACGGATCAATCTCGTCGTGTCCTTCCCATGAGAACTAGGCGCAGGTCGATCCGTCGCGGGTGCCGTAGCGCATGTCCAGGAAGCCCTTGAGAGCCCCAAAGGCGATTTCGCCATCGGACTTGCGCTGGAAGGTGAGACGCGCCTCTTCGACAAGATCGAGGAAGTCGCTGTCCCAGACGTCCATCTCGACGATGCGCCAGCGGCCGACAAAGGCCTTAGCCCGCATTTTTCACAGCGTTGAGGCGCATCGGGGCGCGAATCAGCGAAAGTTCTTTTGCGAGAAGGACTTTGCGATGATTCAAGGAATGCCCCGATGCCAACAGAGTGTAGCGCAGAGCAGTTTGATTTTGGAAGGGTTGAAGGTCGGGCTGTGGAAGCGGCCTTTGATGCTGGCCTGGTGACGTCGGATGCCGGAGCGCTGCTGCTGGGCGCGACGGATCGGGCGATCGATCTGGTGGGTCGCTTTGCGGATTGCTTTCGCGATCATCGTCGTCAGGACCTGATCGAGCATGCGGTCGGCACGTTGATCGGGCAGCGGGTCTTCGGCATCGCGCTCGGCTATGAAGATCTCAACGATCATGACGAATTGCGGCACGATCCGCTGATGGCGGTGCTTTCGGGCAAGCTTGCGGCCCGGCGCGGGGACTGCGCACCGGTGGCCGGCAAGTCGACGCTGAACCGGCTGGAGCTGAGCCAAAGCGAACCTTCACGCTATCACAAGATCGCCCATGACACGGCGGCGATCGAGGCACTTCCGGTGACGCTGTTCCTGGAGGCGCACACGCGACCGCCGGCGCAGATCATCCTCGATCTCGATGCCACCGACGACCCGCTGCACGGGCATCAGGAGGGGCGCTTCTTCCACGGCTATTACGACTGCTACTGCTATCTGCCGCTGTACGTGTTCTGCGGCCGGCATCTGTTGGCGGCCAAGCTGCGCCCCTCCGACATCGACGCGAGCGCGGGCAGCATCGCGGAGGTCGAGCGGCTTGTCCGGCAGATCCGCGCCCGCTGGCCGTTCGTGCGCATCGTGCTGCGGGCGGACTCGGGCTTTGCGCGCGAGGCGCTGATGGCGTGGTGCGAGCACAACCGCGTGGACTATCTGTTCGGGCTCGCCCGCAACACGCGCCTGGTCGCCACGATCGCAGACGAACTGGCAACGGCTCAAGCTGCGGCCGAGAAGACCGGCCGCCCGGCGCGCCGCTTCAAGGACTTCCAGTGGAGCACGCTCGACACCTGGAGCCGAAGGCGCCGCGTCGTCGCCAAGGCGGAGTGGACGCAGGGCGAGGCCAATCCGCGCTTCGTCGTCACCTCGCTCAAGCGCAGCGAGGCGGGCGCGCGACAGCTCTATGAGGACATCTACTGCGCCCGCGGCGAGATGGAGAACCGCATCAAGGAGTGTCAGCTCGACCTTTACGCCGACCGCACTTCCGCAGCGACCATGCGCGCCAATCAGCTCAGGCTGTGGTTCGCCTCGATGGCCTATGTGCTGATCTGTGCCCTGCGGCGCATCGGCCTGGCTGAAACCACCTTTGCGGATGCCACCTGCGGCACCATCCGCCTCAAGCTCCTCAAGATCGGGGCCCTGGTGCGCATCAGCGTCCGCCGCATCAAGATTGCCATGGCCTCGGCCTGCCCAGCCGCCCAACAGTGGAGCATCGCCGCGCGCCGCCTGGCTGAAGCCGCCCGAGCCCGCGCCTCGCCGGCCTGACACGCGAAGCTGCGACGCGCTCAATCGGCGGCATCGTCACCAAGGCCCAACGGAGACACTCAAAACCAAATCGCTATCAGCGCCTTCGGCGCCATGGTCCTTATCGTCTTCCGCCGATCCACCTCTCCTTCGTCAAAGAGCAATTGGCCATGTGAGAAATGCGGGCCAGTGGTTTATCACAGTGGTTTTGACTCTTTGGAGGTCGTTGGATAGGCGCGGCGGAGTTTGGCGCGGGCTTTGTCGGTTGTGAACATCCACTTGATGCGTTGTCGGGTTTTATTTCGCGGCCGTTGCCATGCAGCGATCTCGTTTCGGAGCCTTTTGGGGTCGTCGATGCGACGGCCGAGACATTGACGCTGCAGCACGCTGATCTCGCACTCGACCATGTTGAGCCAACTTGCGTGTTTCGGGGTGTAGTGGAATTCGAGGCGGCGCAGGATGCGACGGGCCTCGGCAGGCGCAAATGCTTGATACAGCGCGCCGGCGGTATGAATCGACAGATTGTCCTGAACGACACGGATGCAGGCGGCGTCGGGATAATGGATGTCGACGAGTTCACGCATGCAGTGCGCGTAGTCCACGTCGGCGCGGCGGTCTGTAACCTTGACGTTGCGCCAGCCACGATGCGGGTCGAAGGTAACGAAGAGATTGACGGTGCCGTTGCGGCGGTACTCGTAATCGTAGCGCTCGCGCTGTCCCGGCTCGGCTGGAATCGGCTGACGGACCTCGCCGATGAGCTGGACGGGGGTCTCGTCGAAGCAGACCAGCGGCCGGACGGGATCCGGCGCCTCGGCGTAGAGGTCGAGCACGTCCTCCATGCGGGCGACGTATTCGCCATCGACATGGGGGATGCACCACATGTCCCTGCGCCATGGCTTGAGGTCGTTCTCGGCCAGCCGGCGACGCACGGTCTCGCCCGACAGGCTGTCATGATCGGTGAGCTTGACGATCGTGTCGGCCAGCAGCGTCAGCGTCCACCCGCCGAAACCGACATGCAGCGCCATTTCCGCGTCAGCCCGCCCTCAGTCCACCAGATGATCGTCACCCTCGAACGAAACGGCTTCATTCGCCGTCAGCCCGGTGTTCCCCGGAGCATCGAGATTCTTTTGCCACCCGAAAACTTGCCCATCCTCGAATGGCTCGGCATCAAAACGTCGAAATCACTGTGATGAACTACTAGTGGTTCCGGCGAAGCGTCACGTTGCCCGTGAACTCGAGGCGCGCTGGAATAGCGCATTGGAGCGGGTTGCCGAGCTTGAGGGGCGGATCAAGGAGCTGCGCGCCGCATCGGCGGAAAGTCCCAAGATCGACCGCGCCTTGCTTTTGCAACCGCGGGTTTGGAATGCACCGTCCAGGGACACGCACCAAGCGGCGGCTGGCTCACATCGTGGTCCGAAAGATCGTTTGCAATCTCGATGAAAACACCAATGAGGCGGTTCTGCTCATCCACTGGACCGGCGGCCGGCAAACGGAAGTTCGTGTTGCTCGCGTTGAGACGTGCCGATATCCCGGCGATATGGCAACCACTGCCGTTGACGCACTTCGCAAACGCGCTGGTCATTGGCCTGATCGAGAGCTCGCGTGTCGCTCAATCGGATGCCCTGCAAGACTGGCGACGGCGAGACCTGTTCGCGTGCGGGAAATGCGCGAACGCTTGGGCTTGCCGACGATCCCGCATCATCCGACGGCAAAATGATGAGCCTTGCGAAGGCTGCGGCACACTTTGGAATTTGCGTCCGATCAGCAAAGAACCTCGTTCTGAAGGGCGTCCGCAACGCAAGCAATCAAGGGCTCGCAATGGTTGGTTCCTGTCGAAGCGCTGAGTTCGGAAGCAGTACGCATAGCGCTGCAGCGCGTGATCGAACGTCGGCCGAAAAACTACGTTGATTGCCAATACGATAGGATGATCCGTCTGCCCGGAATCTGACTAAGGGACGTACAATGAAACGAGCTGTGGAAAGTTGCTCAAGCTATTCTTCCGAATTCAGTCAGACCTGACCTGTTCCTACACGCTTGCTCCACTGGAGTTAGATCGCGGCCCAACGAACGAGGTTGGCTGGAGAGGCGATGAAGACGGCGACCTGGCTCGCAATCATAGGATCTTCAAAGCGGCGATCCCCAATTGGAAAAGAAAGCATAAGCGCTGTTCGCGGAGGGCTGGCGCCCCGTATCAAAGAATAGCATTGAGGCCGCTACTATATGTTGCTCAACATAGTGACGGGTACAAGCAGCTCTATCTGGCCGGGCGCCAGCCCGGACCGATCCGGGAAGCGGCGTGTTGGGTCCATGCGCGGCGCCCATTCTTCGCCATGGCCGATATCGAGGAGAATGCGCGTCGCAAGGCCAGCGGCAAGAAGGAGATCCCGCTCTCGCGAGCGCCCGCGCGATCGCCACACGCTGTTGTTGGCCACCAGAGAGCTCGACAGGGTATGCGTCACATTTGTGCGCAAGGCCGACACGGTCGAGCAGTTCACGACCGGCCGCTTCGGCTTGCATCCGGTCCACCTTGAGTACTTGGGTCGGAGCCTCGATAACGTTTTCCAGAGCCGTCTTGTGCGGAAACAGGTTGAACCGCTGAAATACCATGCCATTGAACTGCTCTTTGTTGCGGCTTGTTGATCGGGTATCCTCGTGTCGGCTCCCGGAGCGCGAGGTCGCACGACAGCGACTTGCGACGTGACCCTATTGTTCACGTAGTAAATACTCTCTGCCGCATACATAATCTCGAAAATTGGATCACGCTAGCCAGCGACGTCCACTTCACCATGCCGATAAATTCATTGCCGATCGGCGGCAGGATAACGCGCATCGCTTGAGGCAGGATTATTCGGCGCAATGCTTGAAGACGATGCATTCCGATCGCGCTGGCGGCTTCATATTGCCCATCATTGACAGATAGCAGTCCGGCGCGCACCACTTCCGATGTATATGCCCCCTGGTTGATCCCCAGTCCAAGCAATGCCGCAAAAAATGGCGTCATCACATCCACCGTGCGCCACTCGAACAATCCTGGAATCCCGATGGTTGGAAACACCAGCGCAAGATTGAACCACAACAGCAGCTGCAGCAATGAAGGATGCCGCGAAAGAACCACACATAGGCAAGCGCCGCCCAATTGATTATCAGACTGGCCGAAGACTACATGATCGCAACGGCCACGCCTATTGCAATATCAGCGACATTGCCAGCACTGCCGGCAAGACCGTGTTGCCGAGTCCGATCAGGATGGTCCTCGCCGTGAGGTATTGCCCCGTAACAGACCACTCGATCTGCCCATGAGCGAACACCAGAATGATCCACAAAGCTACCGCAGCGCCAAATATCTGCCCACATGCCTCCGACGCACATGCTCGAATTGGGACAATTCTTCTGTGTGACCGCCCTGATCGTTTTCACTAACCGGCCACTTACTTCGAGCAACATACTACGTCCCTAGTTAGCCGCCTGATCTATCATTCGGTCAATGTCAAGCAGGTTCGCCTCGCCGCTCACGCACTCACGTAGCGCGCTGACCGACCGGATCACGGGTTGGTGAGTTTATATTGCCCTCAGGCTGAACTACTTCAAATTCGCTCAATCTGCGGCCCGAATCCTGCGATGAATTAGGCGGGCACGACGCTTTCTCTGTCTGAGGCATCAGTCAAGCGTCCGCAAATTGGAGCGCCTTCAGTTTCCTGGACACTTTGTTTCTCATACACGAACTTCGAATGACCTCAGTCGCCGCCAAAGTTGGCACCATCGCAGAAGTCAGATACTCTTTGATCGCTCGACCCGCAACCTGCGGTTGGAAGTCTCTTGTCGCCTCAATGGCGTCGGCCCCAATCAAGCTCGCATTGACCGAGACTCCTTCACCACCGAGCAGCCGTTCATCGATGCAGCAGCGCAAGACACTCTCGAGCATGCGATGGAAGAGATTGCTCTTCCGGACTGCGATGCCTGTTCTTGGAAACTCGAGTGATCCGACGTCCCATTGAGACCGAGCCGGCAGAGCCAACTTGATCACTTGATCACTTGATCACTTGAAGCTCCATTGTGGCATGAGGAATTTACTTTGCCGCCTCGTTGTCCACCAATTCCATCATCCTCACCGCCTTTAGCGTGAACGGGCGCGCTTGCAGCGCGCCAGTGATGTGCTCATGCGTCACGTCTTACTGCTCGAGCGTCTTGCCCAAAGCGACGCATGACAGCGCCCCCTTGCGCACCAGTTTCAACACGCCCACGGCTAGACCATGAGCCGCATGCAGCAGTGGATAGTGGATGCTGAGCTTGCCGACACGCAAGCGCCCTTTGGAAATCGGCTGCGAGCAACTTTCGTCCGAATATACCAACAAGCTCGCGGACAAGTCTCAACGCACATTTTTGCTTGCAAGGCGAGATCGCGCCGAGATCGTCTCGGCCGGGCAAGGGCCGTTCCGTACCACAGGAACGGCCGCCTTAGTCAGTCGGCAACCTGCGCGCTACATTCAAACGTTCGGACACGAGAGAACCTCACGAGCTCCGAGCAGCGAAGAACTTTATTTAGCCAGCACTGTCTGGACCAGGTTCACCCAATAGCCGATACCGTAGGGGAGAGCTTCGTCATTGAAATCATAGGCTGGGTGGTGCAGACCTGCGGTCGGTCCATTACCGAGGAAAATGAAAGAACCGGGACGCGCCTCAAGCATATAGGCGAAATCCTCCGCCCCCATGGTCACTCTCATCTTGTCGTCGACGGAGGCGGCTCCCACGAGATTACGAGCCGCCCTGATCGCCAGATCGGTCTGCTCCGTATGGTTAAAGGTGACCGGGGCGGATCGATAGTACCTGAACTCGACGTCCGCGCCAAATCCGCGCGCAATACCTTGGGCGCATGCCAGGATCTGTCGTTCGGCGAAGTCACGCAGGCAGGGTGAGAGAGTCCTTACGGTGCCGGACATTTCAACATCATCCGGAATGATGTTGTAAGCTTGAGCTGCGTTCAGCTTTGTGACGGAAATTACGAGGGAGTCTATTGGATTTGTGTTGCGCGAGACCACAGTTTGAAGACCGACAATGATTTGCGCCGCAATGACTACTGGATCGAGTGTCTCATGCGGCTTGGCCGCGTGCCCCCCCTTCCCCTTCACGACAATGTCGAAGTCGTCTTGCGAGGCCATGATCGGGCCATCGCAAATACCGAACTTACCAATCTCTATGCCCGGCCTGTTGTGCATTCCAAAAACCTGTGAGATGCCGAAACGGTCCATGATCCCCTCCTGAACCATCCGTTGACCGCCAGATGGCGCCACTACTTCTTCCGCCGGCTGAAAGATCAAGGCAACGGAGCCCCTGAAGTTGCGCGTAGACGCAAGGTATTTCGCCGCGGCCAGCAACATGGCCGTATGACCGTCATGCCCGCATGCGTGCATTTTGTCGGCAATCTTCGACGACCAAGGTTTTTTTGACGCTTCAAGGATCGGTAAAGCGTCCATATCCGCTCTCAATCCGATCGTCGGTCCTTCTCCCCCTTCGCCCTGTATCAATGCCACTATGCCGGTTTCAGCTATCCCCGTTTCGATATGGTTGATACCGAATGACGCGAGCTTTTCGGCTACGAACTTCGCAGTGTTATGTAGCTGATAGTCGAGCTCTGGATTTTCATGGAGATAGCGGCGCCAAGCGGTCGCCTCACGCTGCAGATCCCGGAAGTTTTCGACGCTGTACATGTAAGACTCCAGCTTACGAATCAAGTACAATAAAGTGTTTCCAGTGTACGACCGAGTATTTGCGCACCGTGCTCCGTCACTAGGATGTCGTGGCCCACCGCTTTCGGCTAATAAATGATCCGCATGTGCGATTCCGGTCTCGAGCATGCCTGGTCGCAGCTGCCTCCCATCTCAGGTTACCGCGTTCCATCCAGTTGATAGCAACTGGTGTCGCACCAGGTTTGACCACGGCAAGTGTCGAGGACCTCTACCCACAAAGCATGCGGAGATTCGGCCTCACGACACGGACCAGTGACGACGCGCTGGACCAGCCCTGCTGTCATACCCAAGTTTCGAGCCCACGATTTCCATCATCATACAAGCCCATAGCGCTGAAGGACATCGGCACACACTTCGGCAAGGTCATCTTTCTGGGTATAGGAGACGATCTCGTCGATGCAGCTATCGCGCGAACGGTCGACACTTCACGCTCTCGCACAACATAGGTCCGCGGTCGCCCTGGCAGGAGGATCAGCGGGAACGAGGCAAAATGCGCCCCACCCCCATCATCTCCGGCGAGATACCTGAGATGATTAAGTGCAGTGACCAGAAGTGCGTCAAGGCCGGCACGCAGCACCGCCGCAAGCACCATTTCGTGCGGGCTCTCGTACCCTGATCTCAGGAATGGGATACTCGTTTGAGGAATCGCTGGATATGTCCTGGCCATATGCCACGTTAGACCTGCCCTCGCGTTGGTGTCGTGTTTTTTTTGGATAAAGACGCAGCATTGCTGCGCTCCGGCAGACGATCGCGCGCGAAAGTAGCAAAATGTCGAGGGCAACGATCGCCACAAGCTACGTAATCATACCGAAAGGGAATTACAGCTAATTCTGCCGACCAAATGTGGACGGCCAAGGCCGAGAACATGATCTATGCATCTGCTGCTGATGGCGCGAATACCACAGAACCTGTCAGCACGTGACGGCGCGAACATGACGGCCGTCACCTCTGTGATGACGGCTTTTGTTCTGCACGAGAACAATGGGGGCGGTACGCATCGACTCTGAACCGCCCCGGGTTTGCCGGAGGCTCCAACTCCTGAGAGGATGGAGCCATGACAAGCAAGACGACGAACAAGTTTTCACCTGAGGTTCGGGCCCGTGCGGTTCGGATGGTTCTGGATCACGCGAGCGAGCACCCGTCGCGCTGGGCGGCGGTGACCTCGATTGCGGCCAAGATCGGCTGCACAGTCAAGAAGGCCGAGATCGACAGTGGGCAGCGTGCCGGCGTTCCGACCGACATGGCCGAGAAGCTGAAGGCCCTGGAACGGGAGAACCGCGAGCTGCGGCAGGCCAATGAGATCCTGCGCAAGGCAAGCGCCTATTTTGCGATGGCGGAGCTCGACCGCCGGTCCAAGCGATGATCGCCTTCATCGATGATCATCGTGGGGCGCATGGGGTCGAGCCGATTTGCAAGGTCTTGCCGATCGCCCCCTTGACCTACCACGCCCATGTGGACAAGCGGCGCGATCCGGCCAAGCTGTCGGCGCGCGCCAGGCAAGATGCCGCCCTGAAGATCGAACTCCGACGCGTCTTCGATCAGAACTTCCGCGTCTACGGCGTGCGCAAGGTCTGGCGACAGCTCAAACGCGAAGGCTTCGACGTTGCCCGTTGCACAGTGTCGCGACTGATGCGACATGGGTTTGCAAGGGGTGATCCGCGGCAAATCCGTTAAGACCACGATCAGCGACAAGGCTGCGCCATGCCCGCAGGATCACGTCGACCGCCACTTCAAGGCACCACGACCGAATGCCCTTTGGCTCTCCGACTTCACCTATGGTGCGCCTCGCCCCACAGTTGGGGAAGCGTATGACTGGAATGCAAAAGAGAAAGGAGAAAACAATGACTTTTCCTCTGCTGTGCGGGGACATGAGCCCAAGCGGCGGTGACCTGTCGTCAACTGGCAGGGTGACGTAGCCCGCAGGTAAAGGGGATTGAGGCGAAGCCGTTAAGCCGAGATGGTCCCCGCGGCTGAAGTATTGGAAGGTTGAGGAACACGAACCGGTTCACCCGCATCTGAGGGCTGAAATGTCGCCTCCGTCTACACGACTTAACAGGTGGAATGCTGATGATGCTCCCGGACAGATAGGACGGCCGGCATCCGAACGCGGGCCCAGATGTAAGGACGCTCGCGAGGGGTCATGGGGAGAACGCAGCCAGAGCATGGCATCGGCATCGACTTGCGGAAAGCAAGGGAAAAGTCTGCGACCGGCAGCCTCACCAATACGATGACGTCCAGCATATGAACGAGGGAGGGCATGATGGAATGCCCAGGATGCTTTGCGTCGCAAGGGAGTTGACCCTGATGTCCACCATGCTGGCGGAGTTTCCGTAGTAGTCCGCGGCAGGGAAAGCCTGCCACATGGCGAAGGGGAACAGTTCGAACTGCTTGGAGTGCAAACTACCCGACCGTATGAGGTGAAGACCTTTGATAATCAGTGAAATGCAGCACAAGATTGCGACATGGGCCGAGAGCGATCCGAACCGAAGGTTCGATCGCCTCCTTATCGGGAATGGCTTGCCGAGGCCGCTCGGATTGTTCTGGCGTCAAGTGGCGCACGAACACCGGGCATCGACGGAATAGATAAGCAACGATTGCAGGTCAGATGGATCAGCATCTGGATGAACTGCGGAAAAGCCTGCTGGACGAGAGTTATCGCCCCCAGCCGGTGAAGCGAATCTATATCCCGAAAACCAATGGCAAGCTACGCCCACTGGGTATTCCGACTCTGACGGATCGCATCGTCCAACGAGCCATGCTCATGGCCATGGAGCCAATCTGGGAAAGCGACTTCCATCGCCTATCCTATGGCTTCCGGCCTGAACGGAGCGTGCACCATGCCGTCCGCACCGTGAAGATACAGCTCCAGGATGGAGCCGAAATGACGAGGGGCCGCTGGATCATCGAAGGTGATCTGGCAAGCTACTTCGACACGGTCCATCACCGGCTGCTTATCAAATGTGTGCGGCGACGAGTGCAGGATGGGCGGTTTGTTGATCTTCTCTGGCGGTTCCTGAAGGCAGGCCACATTGACCGTGACCTGTTTACAGCCTCCAGCGAGGGTGTTCCGCAAGGTGGCGTGCTGTCACCGCTCTTGTCCAACATCATGCTCCATGAGTTTGATGCGTGGCTGGAGGCGAAATACCTGAGCGACAAGGCTCGCAAGGACCGCTGGGCGTGGAACTTCGGCATCAAACTGGGCC
Organism: Bradyrhizobium sp. CB82; assembly: GCF_029714405.1. NCBI lineage: Bacteria > Pseudomonadati > Pseudomonadota > Alphaproteobacteria > Hyphomicrobiales > Nitrobacteraceae > Bradyrhizobium > Bradyrhizobium sp. CB82. The sequence goes on from NZ_CP121650.1 coordinate 7,966,127, forward strand.
GCCCTATTACGGTTCGAGAGAACCGGCAATGGAAGCCGGCGGTTGCTTATTGCCGATATGCTGACGACTTTGTCGTCATCGTAAAAGGGACCAAAGCTCAAGCAGAGGAAATCCGCGAAGAATGCCGCGCCTTTCTGGAAGGCAAGCTGAAATTGACGCTGAATATGGAGAAAACCCATATCACCGACGTCAATGACAGCTTCGTCTTTCTGGGGCATAGGATCATTCGCAAGCGAGGGTCGCACGGGCGCATGTCCGTCGTCACAACGATACCCAAGGAAAAGGCGAAGGGGTTTGTTCGCAGGCTCACTGAAGCCCTTTCCGGCAATCATAGTGTCAGCACGGTCGACATGATCGCTGGCCTGAACCGTCAACTGGCGGGATGGGCAGCGTTCTACAAGTTCACCGACTTCACCGCGTACGTATTCCGGCGCATCGACCATGTCGTATTCTGGAAAATGGCGCATTGGCTGGGGCACAAATACCGATCTCGCATCAAACCTTTGATGCGGAAATGGTACCGAACCCCGGAACTGGGCAAGGCGAAAACCTGGCTCGTGTTTGGTCGGAATGAACGCGGCGCGCCGCACGGAAAAGCACTTTACCGGCTTGTTTCAAGCCCGAAGGCGCAGTTCCGGTGGCGCAATCCGGAGGAAAATCCCTACATCTTCCGAAAAGAAACCCGCAGCACTGTCACCTCGCACTATCATGATGTTGCTATGGCCATGGGCCAAGCTTGAACAGAGAGCCGTATGCGCTGAAAGGTGCACGTACGGTTCGGGGAGGAGAAGCGCGCTCGCGCTTCTTACTCCACTCGCGACCTGGACAGGCTTCGTCTACGTCACCTTCGTCATCGACGCCTATGCTCGAAGGATCGTGGGCTGGCAGGCCTCGCGCACGGCGCATGCGGGCTTCGTGTTCGATGCGCTGGAGCAGGCACTACATGATCGACGGTCCGTCCATCGCGGCGGGCTTGTTCACCACAGCGACAGGGGCCAATATGTCTCGATCAAATACACCGAGCGCCTGGCTGAAGCAGGCGTGGAGCCATCCGTTGGCAGTCTCGGAGATTCCTATGACAATGCCGAAACCATCAACGGCCTCTACAAGGCCGAAGTGATCCATCGGCGTGGACCATGGCGAAGTTTCGAGGCCGTCGAGTTCGCGACCCTGGAATGGGTGGACTGGTTCAACAACCGAAGGCTCCTGGAGCCCATCGGCAACATCCCGCCGGCCGAAGCCGAACAACGCTACTATGCCATGCTGGAACAACCAGCAATGGCGGCATAACTTAAACCAAATGGCCTCCGGCAAACCCGGGGCGGTCAGTTGAATAAAAAGCCTTTATCAATAAACAGGAGATCCTTATTGGAGAGAACCTTATCTGAGGGAACACCAAAGCAGCGTGTATAGCCTCCACGCCCAGAAGCGCAATTGATCTTGAGAGTTTTATCGATACCGCGAGTAAAACATTTCGAGTTCATACAGACGGCAAACCTCTCGCTCAGTCATGCCGTGACGCAACTTTGGCGCCAGATTATCAAACACCTCCGAAGTAACTCCATTTACCGTACGCATTCGATCAATCTCCGAAGGCGACTTGATTATGCGCAATGGAGTGAAGATCGGATCCGACGCATCGGCAAACGTCCGAGGTCCGATTGCATCAACGACACGCAAAAAGTCGCCAACAGGCATTCAAGCCTGCTCTCTGCGCCGAGTTCGGTCCCTATCTTGGCATTGTCTGGCAGTAGATCACTCAATAACTTAACGAGCGCGGAAACACCCTCATCTTTCGGATTGGGGCCGGGCCAAGTCCGGTAGTTTTTCACCCAGGTAGTTTGACTATGAAAATCGTCGTATGAGCCTGGAACGATCCCGATCGCTTCACCAGACAAAGGGATAAGAAGAAAACGGGGTCTGGTAGTCGAATTTGGCGTCGCGCTAATATCGTCAACAAATAGCGCCAGTTGTGCTCGGACGTCACGAGAAGTGCGTCGAAACCGTACTTTTCATCAACCGCCGCGCTTGTTCGACCCGGTTTTCGTACTCGATCTGTGCAAAAGGAACGTACGGAATCGTTTTGATTGAAGGAAGGTCAAGAGTCTTTCTCCGACAGATGCCCTACTCGGGCGGCAAAGGGTACAGAAGTGCGATCAGGAACTTGGAGAGCCTGATCTGATGGATGCGTTGTCAAGAGGCTTGACCTATCCGGAATCTCCTCTGAAGTACGGTTTTTGCCGGCCTGGTATTCAAGTCCACGGTCTAGGTACAGCACCATTACAAAGTCAAGCAGCGGATCGCGGTCCTGGCACCAGGACGGTGGCAGATAACGGATCTCTGGCCATTAACTTCTGGGCGCGCGCAACTTTTGCATGAGATTGATAACCCTCAAACGTGTTTGAGAGCACTCTCGTTCGTCTTTCACGTAATCGAATCAAACATCGCTGATTGCGCGAGGTATCTGCCGCCACATGCTCATCGCGTGGCCTCACCCCGTTGAGGATCGAGCGCGCAAGCGTTTAGATCGCCCAAGCGGCTCTCGGGATCATAGGTGTCCGATACCAGCCACTGATTTGCAAGCACATGGCTTGCTCTCGGGAAACCCTCGCGCAGTCGCGCTAAGCCCGGCTCTAGCCGCTTCAAAGTGTCAAAGAAGAAAGGCGGCCTATTCAAGGCTTGCGCCTGAATTCGCCGCGTGTCGACGCCCAGAGCCGCAGTACGGCCCGAGCCCCGCCTGCAATCGCACCGGGCACGACTTGAGCTTCATGATCGAGCAGCGTCTGTGACGGAGCGGCGGGCAAAAAATGTGCTGATGACCGACTGCGGCAGCCAATCGAAACAATGACAGAGCGATCAGGTTCATTGTGCCTAAATCGCAAATTGTTTCCATCGCGGACCGCAAGGAGCGCTGGCGACTTCATAGTGCTTACGAACGATCTGTCGCGCAAAACAACTGAACCGCAGTCGCGAGATTATCGCTCCCGACACACACAATTACTTCAGACGCACGAACCGCTTCGTTCAGCCATAGATCACCCCAATATTGTCGATCAGGTTAGACCTGCCTGAGTGCTCGTGTCGCACACTTTTCAGCCGATCCCGCAGCATTACTGCAATTTGTTCACTTCTGCGCGGGAAAGCGACGAATATGTCGAGGGGGCGGTATGTTGAGGAAAAGGCGCTTTCTGCGCCGCTGTCGGAATCGTGTCGTTTCGGGGCCAGTCGAACTGCGCCAGACGATCATCAAGTGATCCCTTCTGTGCTGTTATTGACCTTGATGATACCTCGATCTTGACATGCCATCACATGCCTGAAAATATTGGGATGTCTGACGACAGCGTGCGGGAGAGCGCGGTGAGCCGCCAATGGCCATTGCCGCCGACGGAGCAACTCCCCAAGGAAACTCTCAGGCCCAGGACCGCACGCCCAGGACAATCTGGAGAGAGGCGCCAGTTGGCGCCCACCGAAGGGGACCGCTACCCATTGGGCCAGCGGAGCAAGCTCTCAGGTGCACGGACAGATTTGGGGCGGAGCTATGGCGAATACCATTGCGACGTTCACCCCTGTCTTGGAGCACATGATGACAACGATCGCTATTATCGGATCCGGCATTACCGGAGTTACAACCGCTTACGCGCTGGCTGTGCGCGGCTACTCTGTTACAGTATTCGATCGACATCGTTATGCCGCGATGGAGACCTCGTTTGCCAATGGGGGACAATTGTCGGCAAGCAATGCGGAGGTCTGGAACAGCCCAAGCACGATCGTTAAAGGTCTCAAATGGATGCTGCGCAAGGACGCCCCCTTGCTGCTGAACCCGAGTCCAAGTTATCATAAATATACTTGGTTGGCAGAGTTCGTCGGCCAGATCCGTCACTATCGTCGTAACACAATCGAGACGACTAGACTCGCAATCGACGCGCGGCAGCATCTGTTTGACATTGCCGATCGTGAGGGCATCAATTTTGATCTCGAACGACGAGGCATTTTGCACGTCTATTCCAGTAAAGCCGAATTCGATGCAGCTTCTTGCGTGAATAAGCTGCTGCTGGAGGGAGGACTGGACCGGTGCCCCGTAACCCCCTCTGAAATGCGTGCGATCGAACCTGCGCTGCGGAACCAATATTATGGCGGTTTCTTCACCCCGTCTGACTCAACTGGCGACATTCACAAGTTCACGCGCGGTCTTGCTGCGGCCTGCGAGCGAAAGGGTGTGCGCTTTGTCTTCGGAGCACAGATCTTCCAGATGCGCTCGGATGCACAAGGTGTGCTTGTACATTGGCAAGAAGGTCCTCTTAGGAACGAACACAGGGCTCAAAGGGCAGTAATCTGTGCTGGTATTGGCAGCCGCCGTATTGCTTCAATACTCGGAGATCGCGTTAACATCTATCCCGTCAAGGGATATTCCATCACGGTGAACTTGCCGGACACGGTGAGCCAGACAGCAGCGCCGCGTGTCAGCATCCTCGACGAGGCGAGCAAGATCGTCACTAGCCGGTTGGGAGAAGATCGCTTCCGTGTCGCCGGAACCGCTGAATTCAACGGCGAGAACCGCGACATCAGCGCCAGTCGAATTAGGCCTCTGGTGCAGTGGGTGGAACGATTTTTTCCCGGTGTTTGCACGGCGCAGGTGGTGCCTTGGGCCGGCTTGCGTCCCATGACACCCAGCATGATGCCGAGGGTTGGCAGGGGTAAGAGGCCGAACATCTTCTACAACACTGGCCATGGTCATCTGGGCTGGACACTATCGGCTGCGACAGCTGAGATGGTCGCCGACGCCATCATGACGGAGGACGGCGGCACGCCGAGTGGTTGACCTGTAACTGCATACCCAATCCGCGCCAAAGCTCTGAGCACGTCCTATTCTCCACCGCCCTCATATGTAAATGTGAGTCAACGCCTCCAGGGCAGGTCTGCGATGGATCCACGGGGTGGAAACACGGTGCTCGGAGCCGCCGCGCAGCACGTCGACCGGGCTCCAGGGTGAGGATTGGCTGCAGACGATCGGAGCAGGTCAACCCATCACTTCCGACGAGGAAGTCAAGAGCATGAGATCCGTCTATCCGTTTGATTTGGCCCTTGGTGATGCGGTCAGAATTCGCCCCCACCGCCGCGGAACGGCTTGAAGCGGATCGCGAGGCGGCGCTCAAACAATGGCGCCTTGCATCTTCGCCTCCCGTCACATCGGCGCCGGCGCGCGCGAAGCGCACCTGATCTGGAACGAGAATTACGTAAACCTGGTTCAAGTTTGACCGCGAGGAGGCGATCGAACGCAAATTCGAGTCGAACGTCGCGCTTTTTTCGCCGCTCAGAGCGGCTAAGCGATTGAGTTGGAATCGCATTTGTCGTTGGTGGACTGTTGCGATTGCAGGGTTTTGATGCTTCGGTCGTCGGAACCTTGCAGTTTCCTTTTCAAGATTCCGTCGAATCGCCAATCATGATTCCGTCGTCGCATCGGAGGTGGCGATGCGATCGAAGAAGCACAGGACGACGGGATCGGGCGATCTGTTCCGGGCCAGGCTGGACCAGATCTTCAATATGAAGCATGAGCTGGTTCAACTCGCCGGCAAGGTCGATTGGGACTGGATCGACGGCGAGATCGCGTCGCTCTATAGCGAGAATGGTCGGCCGGGCATCGCGACCCGCTTCATGATCGGCTGCTGCTGCTCAAGCACATTTACGGCCTGTCCGATGAGGGGGTGTGCGAGCGCTGGGTGCACGACCCGTATTTCCAGTACTTCACCGGCGAAGAGTTCTTTCAGCACGCGTTCCCGCACGAGCGCTCGGACCTGAGCCGCAAGCGGCTCGGCGACAAGCTGGAGCTGTTGCTGGCCGAGAGCTTGCGGGTGGCGCACGAGGCCGGTGTGAGTGGCGGAGTAATTCTCCCCACTTATGGCATTTGAAAATTTCCCAGTTTTCGCGATGGCCGACCGTCCAGGGCATGCCCTGGACGGTCGGCCATCGCATCGAATCGCCGACGTTCCCCCTGCAGGCGGGAGGGAGGGCGCGGTGCTCAAACTTGGGGAACTTGTCATGATTCTGGATTTGCATCGCCAAGGTCTGTCGTTCAGCGCGATCGCCCGGCAGCTTGGTGTCGACCGAAAGACGGTCAGGGCCTACATCGCCAAAGGATTGGAGCCGCCGGTCTACAAAAAGCGAGTGGCGAGGCCTGGAATTGTCGATCACTTCGAGGCTTATTTGCGCGAGCGGCTGGCCGCCTATCCTGCGCTCACGGCCGTGCGGCTGTGGCGTGAGCTCACGGAACGCGGCTTCGCCGGTGGCTACAGCATCGTGCGCGATCGCGTGCGCGAGCTGCGGCCTTCCCAGCCGGCGGGCTTCGAAGTGCGTTTTGAAACGCCAGCGGGTGAGCAGGCGCAGGTCGACTTCGCCAGGTTCGAGGTCGAGTTCGTCGATGAGCCAGGGATCAAGCGCATCGTCTGGCTGTTCTCCATGGTGCTCGGCTACTCACGCCTGATCTGGGCGCGGTTCGTTGTCCACCAGGACCTCCAAACAGTGCTTCGCTGCCATATCGCCGCCTTAGAGACAATCGGCGGCGTTCCGCGCGAGATCCTCTACGACCGGATGAAAACCGCTGTCCTCGGCGAGGATGCCGAGGGGCTCGTGGTCTATAACCGCGCGCTGATCGATCTCGCTCGCCATTATGGCTTCCAGCCGCGCGCCTGCCGGCCTTATCGGGCCAAGACAAAGGGCAAGGTCGAGCGGCCGTTCCGATACATCCGCGAGGACTTCTTCCTCGGCGGTATCTTCCGCAATCTCGACGATCTCAACGGCCAGCTCCGCCATTGGCTGGATACGGTCGCCAATCCGCGGGTGCACGCCACGACCCGTCGGGTCGTCAACGAGGCCTTCGCCGAGGAAAAGGCGGCACTGCAAGCCTTGCCGGGCGCGCCCTATCGAGCAGTGTTGCATCTGGAGCGACGGGCCTCGCACGAAGGCATGGTGAGCGTCGGCGGCAATCTCTACAGCGTGCCTGATACCACGCGGCGGCGGGTCTTCGATGTCCATGTCCTCGCCGACGAAATCCGCATCTTCGAGGGCAGCGTGCTGGTGGCAAGTCATGCTCCGCTCGAAGGTCGGGGCCAGAAGCGGCTCGATCCGGCACACCGCAAGCTCGCCAGCTTCGGCCGACGCCGTCCAGGCAACACAGAACCCGTCACCCTCACGCGCGCCGGAGACCACGCCGCGCGTCGTTCGCTGGACTTCTACGCGGCCGTCGGCCGCCGCCTGGCAGCCCAGGAGGTCGTGTGATGAGTGCTTCCTCCGTCATCGAGCGCGTCAAGACCAACCTGGTCAGCCTGAAGATGCCGCGCGCCTTGGAAATCCTCGACGTCACCCTGCGCGGCCTCGAACGCGGCGAAATTAGCGCCGTCGAAGCCATCGACGCCTTGCTCACCGAAGAGCTCACGATGCGCGAGAACCGTCGCATCAAAATGGCGGTTCAGATGGCCAAGTTGTCGGCGATCAAGACGCTCGCCGGCTTCGACTTCGCCTTCCAGCCGTCGCTGGACAAAAACCGCGTCCTGGCGCTCGCCGGATTGCAGTTCATCAATCGCGCCGAGGCCGTCCACCTCATCGGGCCACCAGGAACGGGCAAGACCCATTTGAGCCTCGCTCTTGGTGTCGAGGCCGTCAAAGCAGGGCGCAGCGTCTACTTCAGCTCCCTCGCCGATATCGTCGCCTCGCTCGCCAAGGCCGAACGCGATGGCGCTCTGCGCGAGCGGATCCGCTATCACTGCCGCTTCGCGCTGCTCATCGTCGATGAAATCGGCTACCTCCCGGTCACCCCGGGCGGCGGCAACTTGTTCTTCCAGCTCGTCAACGCCCGATATGAAAAAGGCGCTATGATCCTAACCTCGAACCGCGGCTTCGCCGAGTGGGGAGTACTCTGTCGTGTTCGGCGAGCCGATGACTTCATGATGCCTCCTTCCTCGAACGCTTGGTGCGTCAAATACGAGATGAAGACGGGCCTGCACCTCCTCGTCCGGATTGAGAACAATTGTGCCTGCTCGATCGTAGACGAGCCCGGCTGGCAGCGGCAGCCGCAGTTCGCCCCGCGCCGCCTTCTGGCGTTCGCCTTGGTGCAGGCGCATCCGAAGCTGATGCAACTCCGCCTCGCTCATGATGCCGGACAAGCCCAACAGCAGGCGGTCGTGGTAGGCGCGCGGATCGTAAAGCCGCTCGCCATCCGCAATGAGCACGCCGAACACGCGCCAGTATGACGCCGTAGAGCCCGAGAACCGTCTTGTGGCGCGCTCACTTGAGCGGGCTTGGGAAGAGAGGCTGCGTGTCGTCGAGGCGGTCGAGCAGGAGCATGCGCGTTGGCGCGCGCAAGAGCCGCTTCTGATTGGCCCGGCGGAACGCGCGGGGCTACAAGCGCTCGGCGAGAACCTGCCGCGGATCTGCAATCTGGGTTTGCGTCGCGGTCGACAGATTCGGCCAGAGGCGCGGAATGTCGGCCGTCGGACGGCCGGGTGGATTTGCCAACGTTGGCAGCCTCCTTCCTCGAACGCTTGGTGCGTCGTACCCGATTGCGAAGCTGACGGATTTGGTCGTCTGAGAGCTCGATCTGCCATGGCTGGCCTTTGGCTAACTGACGACCTTCCAGCAATCCCCGCGCGAGATAGTCGAACACCGTCTGCGGGGTTACGCCGAGCTGAGCCGCCGCACCCTGAATTGAGAAGCTCCCATCGGGCCAGCGCATCGGATTCTTGTCCACGCCGTTGATTTTGACGGTAGGAATGCCCCAGCGGGTCCGCAACAGCCAGACATTCTCGCCTTTGAAGGCGCAGCCTCGGGCCGCGACGAAGCCTTCCTGATTGAGTATTGCCGCGATCTCGCCATCCATTTTGTGTTTAGCGTTCAACTCGACGATCCGTTGCCGCAATCGATCAATGTCGATGTAATCGCGGTAGGTCTGAACGCGCCGTTGCACGTGATGCGCGCTGGTTGCACCGGTCTGCCAGACGATCTTGAGCCACACCTGACCTCGGGTCCGCTTCTGATCTAGAACGACTTCGCGGATCACAAATCGCAGAATGCGCTTGCGATCGGCTGCCGACGTAGTGGCCGCGTTCCAGATCCGCGGCAGGTTCTCGCCGAGCGCTTGTAGCCCCGCGCGTTCCGCCGGGCCAATCAGAAGCGGCTCTTGCGCGCGCCAACGCGCATGCTCCTGCTCGACCGCCTCGACGACACGCAGCCTCTCTTCCCAAGCCCGCTCAAGTGAGCGCGCCACAAGACGGTTCTCGGGCTCTACGGCGTCATACTGGCGCCGAGCGCGCTCGGCCTCGTAGCGGGCGCGCTCCACGCGAAGCGCCCACTGGCGCTCGAGCTGACGGCTCTCCTGCTCCAGTTGGCCCGCCGCCGCGAGTGCGATCTCAATCTGATCCGGCACCAAGGCATCGAGGACCATCCGCTCAACCAGCGCGTCAACCGCCAAGGCCCGGACTTCCTGGCACATTGCACTGCCTTGCTGGTCCCGATCCGAGCGGCAGCAATAGACCGGGTAGTCGGCGTTCGGGCCCGTGTAGCGCATGCTCATGCGCCGTCCACAACGACCACAGACCGCAATTCCTTGTAACAGGGCTGCCCCCTTGCGCGGTACGCCAGAGTGTCCCGCCTCATAGCAGCAGACGTTATTTGCCAGTCGCCCCTGGTTGGCCATGAACTCCTCCCAGCTGATATAGCCTGGGTGAGCGGCGTGGAGGCAAACCGCCCAATCCGCGATCGCTACCTTGACCGTTCCCGTCAGCGATCCCGGCCGGCATCGGCTCGGATCCTTTTGCCGGCGGCCATAAACATACGCCCCAGCATAGGCCGGATTCTGAAGGATATTAAGGACGCGTGCACTATCTGGCGCACGCCAGACGATCTCGTGTGGAGATGGTCCAAGCAGCGGCCGAACCGGCAAGGACAATCCGTTCCTGTCCAGGTAACGCATCACACGACGCGCGCTTTGCAGTTCCCGGAATTTGGCAAATACGAGATGAAGACGGGCCTGCACCTCCTCGTCCGGATTGAGAACAATTGTGCCTGCTCGATCGTAGACGAGCCCGGCTGGCAGCGGCAGCCGCAGTTCGCCCCGCGCCGCCTTCTGGCGTTCGCCTTGGTGCAGGCGCATCCGAAGCTGATGCAACTCCGCCTCGCTCATGATGCCGGACAAGCCCAACAGCAGGCGGTCGTGGTAGGCGCGCGGATCGTAAAGCCGCTCGCCATCCGCAATGAGCACGCCGAACACCGAACACAGTTCGAGAAGCTGATGCCAGTCCCGGTTATTGCGGGCCAGGCGAGAAGCGTCGAGGCTCACCACCAGACCGGCGTTGCCAAGGCCGATCTCGGCAATGAGCTTCTGGAAACCATGACGGTCCACGCCGCCAGCACCGGATTTGCCCAGATCCTCGTCAATCACCTGGACGCGCTCCGGCGGCCAGCCCAGACCGATGGCGCGATCGACAAGGCGGTACTGCAGCTCGGTGCTCTCCTGATGCTGGCGCACCTGGTTCACGGATGACTGCCGCACGTAGACATAGGCCAACTTGGCTCGGTGTGCGGTCGTGAGCCGCTCGTCAGCGACGGTCGAGCTGATCAGCACGACCCAGTCCCCTTCCGGGCGTGCCGGGGATCGCTCGCATTCGCCGCATCAGCGCGGCGATCGTTTGAGCAATCTGGGTTTGCGTCGCGGTCGACAGATTCGGCCAGAGGCGCGGAATGTCGGCCGTCGGACGGCCGGGTGGATTTGCCAACGTTGGCAGGGGTCGATACGCAACGCGACCTGGGAGCGGTCGGTGGGTCATCGCGAATCACCTTCTCGTCGAGAAGGCTCAGACTCGCGCTCAAATGTTGCATCAATGGGATCAGCGTACGTACACTGATGCGCGGCAGATCGGCCGCGTTCGGGCGGGAAGCGATCGACGTCTCGGCAAGGTCCGTCGACGCAATCCTAACCGCCCGCCGCCGTCCGTCCGGCAGCGCGACAACGACGTAGGCGGGACCGCGTCCCGACCGCTCCTTCAGCACCTCAAGCCGGAGCCCGAACAGAAAATGATGCGGGTCGGTGATCGTGACGTGAGACACGACCCGTTCCAAAATAGAGGTACTCTGTCGTGTTCGGCGATCCAGTCGTCGCTACCGCGCTGCTCGATCGTCTCCTTCACCACGCCGTCGTCATCCAAATCGAGGGCTCGAGCTATCGCCTACGCGAACATGCCGACCTCGTCCCCGAGACAATCCGCCACAAGACGCACGCAACCGCGAATCCCATTCCGCCGACCCTGAAACGCCGGGGCCGGCCACCAAAAGACGGAGGTGCTGATCACGTCGACGGCTGATCGCCATCCCGCCAACTGTGGAAATTTGCGGCGCCACTTCTGAGGAGATTCCGCGCGCCGTTGACAGCCGGCGCGTTACGCAGCCAGAACCTCAAGCGGGTCAGGGTCGATACCACCGTGCAGCCGAAGGCCATCACCTTCCCGCGGATGCCAAGCTGCTGCACGCGGATCAAAGGGGCTCAGTCGCCTGGCGAGGAAGCATCGGGTCAAGTTGCGGCAGTCCTATCTTCGCATTACCAAGACCGCGGCGATGATGGCGGGGCGCTACGCCCATGCCAAGCAATTCAAGCGGCATCAGCGGCAGTTGCGCATCCTGCGCAGCCGGCTGGGCAGGATCATCCGCGATATCCGATCGAAGGTCAGGCCGTGCTCGAGAACGCCTTCGCCCTCCCGCTCAGCCGGGCCTCGCAGATCCGCTCGCAGCAGCAGCGCCAGCGCGGCTGGAAGCTCTATTCCTTTCACGCCCCGGAGGTGGAGTGCATCGGCAAGGGTAAAGCAGCCGCGCCTTACGAGTTAATGGCATGGACCACGCCCGCTCTCAGCGGCAACATAGAGCCCCGGCAAGAGAAGGAGCGCGTACCATGTCCCATACGAACATTGTCACGATCGGCATCGATCTAGGCAAGAACACATTCCATGTGGTGGGGTTCGATGCCACGGGTGCAATCATCCTACGCAAGAAGCGATCGAGAAATCAGCTTGAGCAGTCGCTGGCTAATGTTCCGCCCTGCCTGATCGGAATGGAGGCCTGTGCAGGAGTACACCACCTCGGTCGCAAGCTCGAGAAATTAGGCCATCAAGTACGGCTCTTGCCGGCACAGTATGTGAAGCCATACCTCAAGGGCCACAAAAATGACTTCCGTGATGCCGAAGCCATCGCAGAGGCGGCGCAGCGCCCGACCATGCGTTTCGTCCCGTTGAAATCGGCCGAGCAACTTGACTTGCAAGCGCTGCACAGAGTTCGCAGTCGATTGGTGACACAGAGAACCGCGGTCATCAATCAAATCCGAGGTTTTTTGCTTGAGCGAGGGCTGCCAGTTCGGCAGGGAGCGGCAGCACTCCGATTGGCACTTCCACAGATTCTCTCGATGCTCTCGGATAACCTGTCGCCTCGAGTGGTTCGGCTCATTCAGGACCTGGCCGAAGACTGGTGCTTTCTCGAGCGGCGGGTCGCATCGATCACGAAGGAAATCGACGAACTCGCTGATCAAGACGCACACTGTCGCCGCCTGATGAGTGCGCCGGGTGTCGGACCAATTATCTCAAGTGCGATGATCGCCGCGATCGGAACTGGTGATGCCTTCCATAAGGGCCGCGACTTTGCAGCATGTCTTGGCCTCGTAGCGAAACAAATCTCGACCGGCGATCGAACCATTCTCGGCCGCATATCGAGGCGTGGCAACCGGTACCTGCGAACGCTGTTCATTCAAGGGGCCAGAGCCGTACTTCTAAGGCGTCAGAGTTGGCCCAGGCATGGCTTCGGAGCCTGGTTGGAAGCAGCATCCAAGCGGCTCCACTCGAATGTACTGGTTGTCGCCCTGGCCGCAAAACTCGGGCGCCTAGCCTGGAGTATCCTCGCAAAGGGCCGTGATTACGACGCCAACTTCGTGGGCCACGCCGCGTAAGACACGGCCGGGAAGGAAGAAGATCCCACGGTCCAACCGGAAAGGCACAATATCCCGCCGAGGTTTGCGAGACGGAAAGGACGAATGGAGCAACGGTTGCACCGACACTTCTGAAGCCTGGTTCGACGCCATGGCCCTTCTTGAGGCCGGCGAGTTATTGAGGACAGAAGTGGGCGGATATCCATAATGGCTCGAGGCGAGAGCCTCAAATCGAAGCCGGATAGATTGGCGCAGACCGCTACATCCCTTTGTCGATTCCTCTTGCAACGCGGGCGTGGTCCATAGATCTGTAAAAGTAGAGACTTGACCTGACAGCCGGTGCTTTGTCGCGGCAGGTGTCCGACAAAGATCTCACCTCCGGCGTCACGCGGCCGGCAGCAATTTCTCCTTCGCCAAGGGGCGCGCGTCAAGCCACGTCTGCATCGGCGTCTTGCCGTAGCACCAGCGGCCCTGATGCGGGCGCGTTTCATTATAGGCGGTGACCCATTCATCGAGATCACCCTGCAGCGCGACGATGCTCAGATAGACCTTCTTGCGGAACGCCACACGGTAGAACTCGTCGAGCACGGTGCGATGAAAGCGCTCGCAAATCCCGTTGGTCTGCGGGCTCTTGGTTTTTGTGCGGGTGTGATCGATGTCCTCGACAGCAAGATACAGCTCATACTCGTGATGCTCCGGGTTGCCACAATACTCGGTGCCGCGGTCGGTCAGGATCCGGCTCAGCGGAATGTCCTGCCCGTCGAAGAACGGCACGACGCGGTCGTTCAGCAGCTCGGCCGCCGTGATCGGCGTCTTGCGGTCATACAGCTTGGCGAACGCCACCTTGCTGTAAGTGTCGATGAAGGTCTGCTGATAGATGCGCCCGACCCCCTTCATATTGCCGACATAGAATTGTCCTGCGCGCCACAGTAGCCGGGGCACTCGCTCTCGAACTCGCCATGCGCCTCCTTCTCGGACTTGGCCTTTTCCAACGCGACGAGCTGGGCCTCAGTCAGCACCAGACCGTCTTGGGCCATCCTGGCCTCCAGCGCCTTCAGCCGTTTCTTGACGTTGGCGAGGTCGTGACGCAGCCACACCGCCCGCACGCCGAACGGTGAGATCGACAGGCCCCGGCTCCTGAGTTCATTGCTGACCCGCACCTGGCCCCAGGCCGGCTGCGCGATCGCCAGGTCGACGACCGCGGACTCGATCTCGGGCGCGACACGGTTCTTCAGGATCGGTTTCTTGCGGCTGATCTCGATCAGCGCCAGCTCGCCGCCTTTGTCGTACAGCTCCTTGAATCGGTAGAAGCTGTCGCGGCTATAGCCCATCATCCGGCAGGCCTGACTGACATTGCCGAGCTGCTTGGCCAGTTCCAGCATTCCGATCTTGGCGCGAATGACTTTCTGTTCTTGCGTCATGGTAGCGTCTCCTGTGCACGACGCTGCGGGCTGCGCGGGAGCGCCCGTTCGGGTGAGCGCTCCTGCTCGCCCGCAGCTCCATTCCCCGCCAGATCAAACCCATGCTGTAAGATTAAGTCGAAACTTCTACAATAGATCGGGGTCAAAGCCTCCATCGTCACCAACAACCGCCGGGCTCCCGGTGGCCTGTTCGTGCTGCACGCCAGGGCGCTACCCGATAACCCGTACGACGGTCACACCTTGCGGGACGTCATCGACCACACGACACTCACCGGCTGCGCGATCGAGCGGGCCTATGTCGACAAAGGATACCGCGGCCACGACGCACAAAATCCCCGCCGAATCTTCATCTCTGGCCAGAAGCGCGGCGTCTTCGGTGTCATCAAACGCGAGCTGCGGCGCCGCTCCGCATCGAACCCGTCATCGGACACCTGAAGGCCGATGGTCACCTTGGCCGCTGTTACCTCAAAGGCCGCGCCGGCGATGCGGCCAACGTCATCCTCTCCGCCGTCGGCCACAACTTCCGCCGCATCCGCCTGGCTCAGGAATCTCTTGCGCTTTATCCTGATCGTCCTTTGGCGCGCCTTCGCAAACCCAATCGCCCTCAACCCCGCTTGTTAACGGACGACGAGATAAGCGGCCGCCGCTCGGCGCATCACCTCGCTTGCCGAAAGCTTGGAAGCCGCCGCATGCCTGGAGTTTTTGGGCGAGACCGGCCGGCATCTTCACTTGCGGCCGATAGGTCCTCTGTCGGAGCTCGCGATGGAGCCGCTCCAGATTCGCATCCAGCTCGGCCTAAAATTCTCCGATCGCCACCCCATCTGTGCCGCCTGCACCCTGATCGGCGCGAACGCGCTCCTACGCAAGCTTCAAGTTCTAGCGTGAGCAGACTTTGTCCACCAGTGGACCTTCTGCTTCTGACGTTCGAGCACCAGATGATACGGCCTCCTGGAAGCGTGACGTTCGGGTTTTTCACAAAGGGAACTTTCCATCTTCACGCTCCTTTCTCATCCATCTCGATGCATCCTCGCTCGATCCGTTCACGAACGTCCTTCCCCAAACTACTCTCGGTTCGCCGTTTCCGGTCACGCGAGTTGTTCGTCTCGCGCTTCAGGTACTACTCCGTTCTCCGACTCCCGCATGAGCTTCGCTTTCGCTTATAGGGTTGCTTCCCCGGCTTAATGGCTATGCAGGTCTCCTGGGGGTCACGCATGAATCTTCCGTATCGTGCCGTCAGCAAACACATTGGTTCGATGGGTGAATGAGTAACGCCTTCGCCCCATAGTGCGGGCTGGACCTTGCCCCATCTTTGGCCGACCTGTTCATCGTCGGGGTAGCCCCCGTTGATTGCAGCCTGATACTTCTCCTCAAACCCCTCGGATTCCGGAGCGCTCCGGACACCCTGTCCTCCAGCGGCTTCCACCGTTGGCCGGCGAGGCATTACCCCCACCTTTGGATACGGCGCTCCTCATTCGAGCGCCAGAGGGACTTGAACCCTCCTGACTCATGCGCTGCCCACACTATGGACCAGTCCGACTCCTGACCTCAGCTCAGACCGCGGCTCTGGCAGTGCCTTGCCGCTGTCCCCCACTGAAGACCAATCCCATGGACCGGTGCCCAACGACGCGCGTGAGCTTGGCGGCCAGTCCAGCGCGACAATGTTGCGTCTCTTCCGATGGATCACGCTCCCATCGACCGAGCAGGCTGTCCTGAGCCGTAGCGTATGACGGAATCGCACAAGCTCCTCGTTCACGTTCGCACAGGTACGCAGGCGCTGCCCCTATCGCATGCGTGATCACGGCCAGCGTCAGCTCCTGCGGCACGGCCGAGACGTTGGCGATCAAGGAATGCGCCAGCGCCACAAGCTAGGTGCGTCCGCTTAGCCCGGCACACGCAACGCTAACAGCTGGTGCAGTGCGAAGCGTGGCGACGCTAGGAGACTCTCGTAATCGCGTGAGTCAAGTGCCGGTGCCGCTCCGATGGTTTGCCCAACCTTATGGCAGCCGGCACGTTTTCGCTATTGACGCTTCTCCAGGGCCTCAAGCAGACAATTTCTCAGGGAGCGCCGATTGCGCCGCCCCTAGCTTCGAATCTATTTCGGACACCCACCAGCGTACGCTCCAATCGCCGCCCAATTTCATCACAATCAGCCGCAGTAACAATCAATGGTGGTGCCACAATGAACCAATCTCCATACTTTCCTCCGGACGTACGCCTCGAGTAGACGATCAGGCCTTCTTTCAGCGCCTCCGTCCGAGCGACTTCGGTGACGTTGAAATCGTACGGGAACTGGGTTTTTGATTTTTTGTCTGATACCAATTCAACCGCGTATAGCAGCCCAATCCCGCGTACGTCGCCTACGATGGGCGACGTGTTCATGAGCTGCCGTAATGTCTGTCCAAGATGCTGGCCAGTTTGTGCGGCATTAGCGATTAGATCGCAATTCTCATATTCGTCCAAGACCGCAAGCGCGGCAGCACACGAGATTGGGTTTGCGCCATAGGTGTGTGAGAAGTTAAAGCCGGTAAGCTTTGCTACTTCTTCCACGGGCTCGGCTGGGAGAAGCACCGCGCCCAAGGGACTGTAACCTGCCGCAATTCCCTTTGCCAGGACAATGACATCTGGCGTGCAGCTGCTCAAATGATGTGCGGCGAGAAACTTACCAGTTCGACCGGCGCCGCATAGGATTTCATCAAATACGAGAAACACGCCGTATCGGTTACACAACTCGCGGATACGTTGAAAATACGCAATTGGCGGAAAAAGGCATCCTGTTGCCACGCCGCCCACTGGTTCAACTACGTATGCGAGGACGTTTTCTGCGCCTAGGCGGAGGATGGTATCCTCAAGGGCCGCCACGCTTCGCTCAGCGATTTCTTCAGGGGACAGCCCCGGTTGACCTCGATAGGTCATTGGAGCCGGCACTTTCGCGCCAGTTACTGCGAAGCCAGCCAGGAAGGACGCAAACGCTTCATCGCCAGAAATCGCGAGCGTGCCGATGGTTGCGCCATGATACGAAGGCATGTTGGAGATCAAAATGCGCTTACTCGACAGGCCTTTTGCAATCGCATATTGCCGCAGGAACTTCAGTGCAAAGTCCATTGCCTCGCTTCCGCCTGAGGCGAGACCCACCCGTTCAAATGGCTCTCCCGCCAGGCGACAAAGCCGCTCTGTCAGCGCGGCATTCGCAGTGTGGCGCCCAACGCGCGGATAAACATAATCAAGCGTTATTGCCTGCTGATACATCGCATGCGCAACCCGCTCGTTGCCATGTCCGATATTACTAGCGATAGGACCAGACGACCCGTCGATGTAGGCCTTGCCACGCTCATCGAACATCCAGATGTCCTTCGCCCTCACTATGAGTGGAACAGGCTCAGAGCCATCTCGGCTAAAAAACGAGTCCTGGAATGCTCCAGGTTGTGCTGCAAACTTCATGAGGAATTGAGATCTCCAATTTGGTATTTTGGCTCGCCATCTCCGGCAGCCAAATCTAGGTCATTTCGTGTAGAGAGAGAGAGCTTCCTGCGAAGCGATTACGTTCGCCGAACGATGAACCAAAGACTCGGTCGCGGTTTGCGCGACGTTGATCGTCGCCTCAGACATAAGAATCATTTTAACGTCAGGGAGGCTGCTTTGGCATGCTCACGCGCTGGAACTGCCCATTCACCGACGGCCAGCGCCTGAAGAGATCGTTCGGCAGCGCCATGTTGAGCGCCATCGCCGAGTTGTGCCGGGCAAATACGCGTTCACGGGTCTGCGATACGTTCAACCTCCTAATACGTCAGATCTACGGTGCTATCGAACATAGCCCGGTGTTAAAGCTGAACTTCCCTGATTTACGCGATCGTATGGCGAGAATTCCGCGCGTAATCGGGACTGCGCGAAGGTTTCGTGCGATGAGCCCAGATCCACTAACCTCGTCGTTAAGATCCCAAAAGGTGCAGACGATCAGGGAATCCTCGGGCGGGATGACCATGGCGCCACGCGGCGCCAATCGAATAAGCCGCGCCAACTGCCTTCGGCAGATGAGAAGCGATTGTAGACGTTTGGGGTGGTATAAAGAGATCGCGCGAACCGAGAACCTTGTGCCGCCCGCCCGTGGGATCCTACCGATGAGGCGGCGAAGGTGAGCAGCATATTCCAAGCAATCGATTGGCCTGGCACCTGCCGAGAGTGGGCGATCTGGAACGCGGCGGCTGTTAGTGAAGGAAAGCCATGTCTATCGGACGCTGAGCCATCGCTAACGCCGCCATTCCCTCGTGGCCCGACGATCCGATGGTGTCGCAGCCCTGTCAGTCTTTTTGCATTGGCCGGGCCGAGCGCTGGACTAAGGCACGCTGCGTAATAAATCTCTACAGCCGTCGATGGCAGTATTTCTCCCATTACCGCCCGACCGGGCGGGAAATCCCGATTGGCGACCGCGAGTGAAGGCTTCGTGAACTAAATGACCTCTTAGAAGAAGGCCTGAATGCCGGTCTGCGCACGGCCGAGAATAAGGGCATGCACGTCATGAGTGCCCTCGTACGTGTTCACGGTTTCAAGGTTGGCAGCGTGGCGCATGACTTGGAATTGGACGGATATACCGTTGCCACCGTGCATGTCGCGCGCCATTCTTGCGATGTCCAATGACTTCCCACAATTATTGCGCTTGATGAGAGAGATCATCTCTGGTGCGATCCTCCCCTCGTCCAAGAGCCGTCCGACTCGGAGCGCGGCCTGGAGGCCGAGCGCAATCTCTGTTTGCATATCGGCGAGCTTCTTTTGAAAGAGCTGGGTTGCGGCAAGCGGTCTGCCGAACTGTTTGCGATCGAGCCCGTACCGCCGCGCTCGGATCCAGCAGTCTTCCGCCGCTCCCATGACGCCCCAGGCGATTCCATAGCGCGCGCGATTTAGACAGCCGAACGGCCCCTTCAGCCCAGAGACACCTGGTAGCAGCGCGTCCTCAGGGACGACCACTCCATCCAGCACCACCTCACCGGTAATCGAGGCGCGAAGGCTGAGCTTGCCGTCGATCTTCGGAGCCGAAAGCCCCTTAGTACCCTTCTCCAGCACGAACCCGCGGATCTCCCCATCATGAGCTGAAGATTTGGCCCAGATAACGAAGATATCGGCAATGGGAGCGTTGGATATCCACATCTTCGTGCCGGTCAGCCGATATCCGTCGGCTATCCTGTCGGCGCGGGTCTTCATCGAGCCAGGGTCCGAGCCTGCATCGGGCTCAGTCAGGCCGAAGCAGCCGATCCATTCACCTGTGGCTAGCCTAGGTAGAAACTTCCGCTTCTGTACCTCGGAACCGTAGGCCTCAATCGGGTACATGACTAGCGATGATTGGACACTCATCATCGACCGATAACCAGAATCGACCCGCTCGATTTCACGTGCGACGAGCCCATATGAGACATAGCTCGAACCCGTTCCGCCGTACTCTTCCGCGACCGTAATGCCAAGAAGACCTAGCGAACCCATTTCTTCAAATATTGCTCGGTCCGCTTTTTCCGCGAAATATGCGTCGACAACACGAGGCGCGAGCTTGTCTTGCGCGTAGGCACGCGCAGTTGCCACAACGAGGTGC
The DNA here is from genome assembly GCF_029714405.1 of Bradyrhizobium sp. CB82. Lineage (NCBI taxonomy): Bacteria > Pseudomonadati > Pseudomonadota > Alphaproteobacteria > Hyphomicrobiales > Nitrobacteraceae > Bradyrhizobium > Bradyrhizobium sp. CB82. The sequence continues at coordinate 7,986,075 of NZ_CP121650.1, forward strand.
TCGTCCTCGTCTAATTGTTCTTCGAGAAGGAATGGATCTTCCCAATTGAACACTTTTCTGATTGGCTCAGCCATAGCGTGTCCCTCGAAACAATGGGGCTTCCGCTTTCTCTAGCAAGTTGCGGAAAAAAGGGGCCCACTCCAGAGGAGCGGCCCAAGAGCCAGGCAGGAAGAGAGGGCCCCCTAGCATCAGGCAGCAGCCTGGTCGATCGGTGAGAATGGCAACCCGAGACTCTCGGCGACAGCCTTATAAGTTAGCCGGCCACGATAGACATTCAGGCCCGCGCGCAGATGCGTATTTTCAAGCACGGCCGCGAGTCCCCCGTTGGCGAGAGCCAAACCAAACGGCAACGTGGCGTTATTCAGCGCCTGACTTGAGGTAAGTGGAACAGATCCGGGCATATTGGCGACGCAGTAGTGGATGACGCCGTCTATCTCGTAGGTTGGGTCAGCGTGAGTCGTCGGACGCGATGTCTCAAAGCAGCCACCTTGATCGATGGCGACGTCAACGATTACCGACCCCTTGCGCATCGAGCGTAACATGCCGCGGCCGACAAGCTTCGGTGCACTTGCGCCGGGGACGAGCACCGCACCAATAACAACATCTGCAGCAAGCACCTCCTCCTGAACAGCTTCTATAGTTGAAAACTTTGTGCGAACCCGTCCTTCGAACAGCTCGTCCAATTCGCGAAGACGGGATATCGAACGATCAAGAATTGTGACCTCAGCGCCCAGGCCGGCCGCCATCCTCGCCGCATGCGTACCAACAACACCGCCTCCGATCACCACGATACGAGCCGGCTGGACGCCCGGCACGCCCCCGATTAAAATCCCTCGTCCGCCCGCATGCCGCTTCAAAGCTGCACCTGCTGCCTCGATTGCAAGCCTGCCCGCAACCTCGCTCATCGGCGCAAGCAGCGGAAGCCCACCGTGGGCGTCAGTCACCGTTTCGTATGCTATTGCGGCGCAGCCCGATTTTAGGAGACCCTCAGCCTGCTCGGGATCGGCTGCCAGATGGAGATAAGTGAAAAGGATCTGGCTCTCGCGCAGCTGCGTCCATTCGGACGGCTGGGGTTCCTTAACCTTTACGATCATCTCGCTCGAGGCGAACACTTCGCGAGCGGAGCCCACAATCGTTGCGCCGGCTTTGCGATAATTGTCGTCGGTAGTACCAATACCGGCACCAGCATTAGTCTCGACCAGGACACTGTGGCCAGCCGCCACATATTCGCGGACAGCGCCAGGAGTCAGTCCCACGCGGTATTCGTGCGCCTTGATCTCCTTGGGAAGACCGACCTTCATTTGTAATCTCCTCACCTTGAGATCATTCTCTAATCGAAAACGCGCGGCGAACCTCAAATTTTCGCCGGCAAACTGCGCAGTAATTCAGCTATTTTCGACGCTCTAACGCAGGATTTCAAGCAGCCGGCCTACGCGATCGGGCATCGGGGGGGGTAAGTAAGAGAACGATGCTCTTTTTCCTGCTCTTGCCGCATTCACGGCGAAGCTTCCAACAGCGGGGCGTTGAGAACGTACCGAATTCGGCAACGCGGCTCACTTCTTCAACGGCCTGCTCTCATGTTTGCTGTCAAGGGAGTCGATCAGGGGGAGCCGCTTCCGGCTGAGCGCCCGGACGCTGGATTTCGAAGGTGCCCACGGTAGGCGGCAGGGCCAAGACGACGGTTGATCAAGCTCTCATGCGCGGGTTGGGTACCGCATGACCGTGGTTTCGTCTTGGGGCTGCCTCGGTCTAGTGGGCGAGCGTCGGCGATGCCGGCTGCCACGAGGATTCCCCACCGCGCCCTGCCTCCTGCCCTGGGCACCGATATGGTCGAGCAGCGCTCTTCAGGCGGCCGGCCCGAATTGTACTTGACGCGTGATCGCCCACAGGAAGCCGACCATCTCGCGTGCAATGGCGGTGGTGACGATCACCTTGGGTTTGCCGGCCGCCGACAAGCGGCGATAGCGGTTGTGGCGCCAGCTCCTCGATCTGCTTGGTCAAGCAATCCACACGGGCCTCAACGTCGGTCACGGCATGAATGTAGTCCTGCAGAACGATTTGGCTCGCCGGTGATCGAAGCACACCGTGGTGAGCCAGCGACGATAAGCCAGGGTCCAGCCCTTCTTGCCGGCATAGATACGCCCATGTCGCAGCAGGAAGCGTTGGAGATGTTGCCGCGCCTTGCCGAGCACACGCATCGCCGTGGCGCGGGCTCTCACCAAGGTAAGCGCTCAGCCAATATCCTGGCTTCGGGGTTGGATTAGATGTGCGAAGAAGCCTCCGGCTTGAACGGAGGTTTGGGATGGGATTGGACGGCAAAAAAAGACGCCCATTTGGACAGCTCATCAGTTGGGTCTGGAGCAGTCAGCCGGCTTGAGGTGCTTGAGTGACCGTCCGGGCGTCGCGTGCGTTCAGAGGCCGAACGGGCTCGGATCGTCGCCGAAAGTCTGCTGCTCGGCGCAGGTGGCGGAGGTGGCGGGCAAGCACGGGGCGACGCGCTTGCAAATTTACGATTGGCGACGACGCTTCCGACAGCGCGGCGAATTGCCGTCGTGCGAGGCTCCGCAGCCGCCGTTCGCGCCGCTGGTCGTGGAGGGGCCGTTAGAGGAGCGTCACGTTCTTGCAGTCAAGCTCGAGATTGCGATTGGCGACGTCGTCGTGCGGACGGACGCGGCGATAGATGGGGAGCAGCTATCTCGAGTGATCCGTGCGGTGCGGGCGTCACGATGATTGTCCCCGGCGCCGAGCTGAAGATTTACATCGCGACGCGGCCCGTCGACTTCCGCTGTGGGCACGATGGGCTTGCTGCAAAGGTGCAGGAGACGCTTGGTCTCGATCCGTTCAGCGGTGCAGCCTTTGTGTTCCGGTCGAAACGGGCGGACCGGATCAAGATTTTGGTGTGGGATCGAACGGGCCTGGTGCTGGTGCACAAACGCCTCGAGGGTTGCAAGTCCGTGTCGCCAAAGATTGCGAACGGCGTGATGCGGATATCGCCGGCGATGTTGGCCGCGCTGTTCGAGGGCCTGGATTGGCGGTTGGTCCGCCCGGAGGAAGCGCGGCGTCCACAGGTCGCTGCATAAGTGCGGCAGAATGACTCTGTACCGAGTTGGCCATGGCGCCGGCGGCGCAGATGTGCTCGACATGGCGCATGAGCACCGCGACGCTTCGCGACGAGAATGAACGCCTGAAGGCGCTTTTAGCGCAAACGCAGGCAGCATTGAGCGAACATCAAGCGGCGCTGGCAACGTCGGAAGAAGCGCGGTGCCGGGTGGAGATTATTCTCGGGGAACTACGCCGAGAGAAGTTCGGAGCGAAGTCCGAGAAGCTGCGGCCAGATCAATATCATTTGCCGCTCGAAGACGTGGAGATCGCGCAAGGCGTCCTGGACGCGGCACAGGAGAAGGCGGCCGTGATCATCCAGGGCCGATCGCGCGGCGGATCGGATCAAGCCCGTCGCAATCGGGGCTGCATTTGCCGCGGGTGGAGCGGATCATCGAGCCTGCGAGCACGCTTTGTCCGTGCGGTTGCGGGGCGATGACGAAGATCGGCGAGGACGTCAGCAAACGGCTCGACGTGATCCCGGCGCAATGGCGCGTGCTGGTCACACGCCGCCCGAAATACATCTGCCGCCGCTGCTCGGGCCCTGTCGTGCAGGCGCACGCACTGGAGCATGTCGTGCCTGGCGGACTACCGACCGAAAGCCGCGATTGCGTAGGTGATCGTCTCCAAGTTTGGCGACCATACGCCGTTTTACCGTCAGGCCGAGATCTATGCGCGCCAGGGGATCCGGCTTGATCGGGCGACACTGGGCAATTGGTCAGGCCGCGCCTGCTTCCATCTGCAGCCCGTTGCCGACCACATGCGCCGCCATCTGGCAGCGGCGGATCGCCTGTTCATGGATGAAACCACGGCGCCGGTGCTCGATCCCGGGCGTGGTCAAACGAAGAAGGGCTTACTTCTGGGCGATCGTCTCCGACGACCGCGGCCATAGCGGCCCAAGTCCGCCCATCGTGCTGTTCCGATATGCCCCCGGTCGCAGCGGCGCCTTCGCTGAGCAGTTCCTGGACGGCTTCAACGGACGCTTCCTGCAATGCGATGCCTATGACCGTTATGATCGGCTGATCGAAGTCGCCCGACCGCAAGGGCCGTGGACGCTCGTACATTGCTGGAGCCATTTGCGCAGGCGCTTCGTCAAATTGGCCCGCAACAGTAAATCGCCGATCGCCGGGGCTGCCGTCCGGCAGATCGCACAGCTCTACGCCATCGAAGCCATGGTACGCGGTTCATCGTAGCCGGATATCAGGCTGGCCGCGCGCAAGGAACACTCGCTGCCGCTCGTCGAGGCGTTGAAGCCGTGGTTCGCGAAACAGCTATCGATGATCTCCAGCGGCTCGACGCTCGCTGATGACATCCGCTACGCGCTCAATCATTGGCAGGGGCTGACGCGCTTCCTCGATGACGGGCGTCTCGAGCTCGACACCAACCCGGTTGAGAACGCGATCCGGCCAATCTGCTTGACCAGAAAAAACGCGCTCTTCGCCGGTCATGAGGTCGGAGCCGAAAACTGGGCCTTGCTCGCATCCACCGTGGCGATTGTAAGCTCAACGACGTCAACCCGGTCGCCTACATCGCCGAAACGCTCACGGCGATCATTGCCGGCCATCCCCAAAGCGAAATCGACGACCTCATGCCATGGCGGTTCCGCAAAAGGTCAAGCCAGCATCAATAGGGTTGCTGCTAAGCGCTTACTCACCAACTCGCGCATGGCCTCGTGCGCCGCATCCGGAACCCACACGGCTGTCAGCTCGCCGCTCCGGTGCAGCTTGGCAAGCATCGCCGCGTCGCGCCGGTCCGTCTTGACCCGATCCCCAGCCTTCATCGGGATCAGCGAGGGGGCCACCACGATGCAGTTGTGCCCCAGTCCCGTCACTTGTCGATGCAGGCCATATCCGCAGGGTCCGGCCTCATAGCAAAAACTTATCTGCCGGTCGCCCTTGCCAACCTTCTTCTCCAGCTTGTCGATCTGATCGGCGCGATTGGGGATGATCCCCAAGTTACGAACTTCCCCTCCGCGCATCCCTTCGGCCACTGCAACCGAAATCGTCGCCTTGTGCACATCCAACCCCACGAAAATGCTATCGTTCATCAGGCCCGCTCCCCATGCTTGAGGCTCGGCGCCGGACCATCCGGCGCGACCTTGTCGTGTGGCGGGCCGCCCGTCACCTCAGAGAGCGAACATAGGGCTAGCTAGTTTCTGTCGCGAAACGTCCGGGTTGAGTGGCGCAATCTAAGTTATGCCGATGGATTGGGCACAAAATGCCAGTAGCTGCGGGGATCGGCAAGCTCCGGAGGGCCGATTTTTGGGCTTGGTTTCGGTGTTGGGCAACGAAGTGTCAGCTCAAGATATGTTGAGCCGTGGGGGTGCCTGCGGCTTCGGAGAAGGGGCTATGAGGTTCAAGCCGCTTTTTGCCTGCGCGGCGATCGCGCCATCAGCATTGCCGCGATCCTCATGAGATTGTTGGCGAGCACGGCGGCGCCGACCCACAGTTCGAAGCGGTCGCGTCCTTCGGCGAGACAGCGCTTCATGCCGCGGCCTCAGAACAGCACCGAGATGCGTCCCTCGATGCCGGCGCGAAAGCGCTGACCATTCTTGAAGACCGCGCTCTTCTCGTACGCCTCACGCCGTCCCGTCCTCTTGCCGCCACGCTGCGGAATGCACACCACCTTGACACCGGCGTGCTTGCACGAGGCAAGGTTCTGCTCGCTGAAGAAGCCACGATCCGAGCCGTACAGCTGCGGGGCACGGCCAAAGGCTTGCCTGTGGCGCTGGAGGGAAGATGCCACGTGAACCTCGTCGGGCGGATTGCCTTTCAGCACATCGTATTGCGTGATCAGGCCCTCCGCGCTTTCGGCGAGGAAGACTTTATGGCCGAACTCGACCGGCGTGCGCACCTTGCCGCGCTTGATCAGGTCGGTATGGGGCTCGAAGATGGAATAAATCTTCTCGTCGGTAGCCACCTGCTCACCGAAGAGCACACGACGACGTGCCTGATCGATGACGCGATCTCCCAGCCCGCAGAAGTGCTCGATCTGCCTGCGCAGTTCCTCGATGGCCACGTCGGCGAACATGTCCTTGCCGCGCATCGTGCGGGTCCTCTCGAGCCCCGCGCGTGCGTTTCCTACGACCTCCTCGGCGATGTCGATGAGCACCCGGTATGTGCGGGTCTGCTGCTCGTGACGCTGCCTCGTCGTCATGCGCTGGATCTCGTACATCCGGCGCCGCGCCGCGCGCGTGCGGTCGCAAAAGCCCTCGATTCTTCGCAATTCCAGCGCTCTGGCCAGACGGCGGACCAAGCGTGTGACGACGCGGACCACATCCCACAACAAGGTGTTATCGGTCGGATGATGAATGTCGGTCTGCACCACCGTACTGTCGACCCGCAGCTTCGCGCCGTCCTCCAATCCGAGCTCGACCGCTGCCCGAACCACCAAATCGTTGACCGCTCTCAGCGTTTGCGGGGTCAGACGTGCTTTGCCGATTGCTGATGCGGCAACGTGATCAGGGCATTCGCCTGGAGCCGTTGCTGGAGGCGATATCCGGCTTTCTCGACGACCAGCGGGACGTCATCGAGCGCGTCCGGCGGGATCTGGTGCGTGGCCTGAAGCAACCCGATAGCGGTCGTCACGGATTGACGGCGACACAGGTTCTGCGCTCGCTGGTTCTGATGCGGCTCAAGAACTGGGACTATCGCGAGTTGCGTGAACGCATCGCAGATGGATTGACGCTTCGTCAGTTCACCGACTTCTACTGCGCGCCGGTGCCGAAGCACGACGCCTTCCAGCGTGGCTTCATCCGACGTCGCTCTCACACCGCTCGGCTCTTCTTGCGTTTGGCTGCTTCGGTCCGTTCTCGCTTCAAGGCCTTCACGTAGCGCGGCGCAGTCTGCTGCAGCAGCTCCTGCAGGGCGCGTCCGTTGTCCAGACTGCGCTGAACCTCCGGCATAAGCTCTTCCGGCACATAAACGGCAACACGACGCCCGCCCGCCCGACCGTACAGCACATAACTTTGATGCTGTTCGCCAGACTGGCACGCCGGGCAATTCTTGCGGATGCATCGACTCCGGCGCAGGCTCAGCGAACCCAGAAGCGCAGGCCAAAGATTCGTCGTTTCGCTTTGCAGCCAGCGCGCGACATCAGAAGGCGATTCCGAATCAACATGCTTCATAGAAGCATGTGATACCATGCACATGTACGTCGCAAGAAAAACCGTGCTCGAAAATCGCGAAATACCCTTATTTTTAAGGGCGAAATGTCTTTCGCGACAGAAACTAGCTAGTAGTTCATCACAGTGATTTTGACGTTTTGATGCCGAGCCATTCGAGGATGAGCAAGTTTTCGGGTGGCAAAAGAATCTCGATGCTCCGGGGAACACCGGGCTGACGGCGAATGAAGCCGTTTCGTTCGAGGGTGACGATCATCTGGTGGACCGACGGCGGGCTGACGCGGAAATGGCGCTGCATGTCGGTTTCGGCGGGTGGGCGTCCGAACATGTGCGCGTAGGTGTAGATAAAGGCCAGGTAGTGCCCCTGCTTCTCCGTGAAGCGCGTGCCTGATTTTTGACTCATCGCTGGATTCGTCCGGGCCTCCGACAAGGAGGCGAAGCATGAATGTACGTTATCGGGTCGAATTGAGCCAAGCCGAGCGGGACGAACTGACGGCGATGCTCGGCGGCGGCAAGCATGCCGCCCGCAAGCTCAAGCGGGCGCAGATTTTGCTGGCGGCCGATGCCGGTAGTTGCGACGCGGAGATTGTCCGAACCGTCCGGGTCAGCCTGTCCAGCGTCGGCCGGACCAAGCGCCGCTTCGTGGAAGGCAATCTGGAGCGGGCCTTGAGCGAGGAGCCGCGTCCGGGCGCAGAGCGCAAGCTGACCGGCAAGGAGGAGGCCCTGCTGGTGGCGACGGCATGCGCCAAGCCGCCCGCCGACCGCAAACGTTGGACGCTGACGCTGCTGGCCGACACGATCGTCAAGCTCACCGATCATGACAGCCTGTCGGGCGAGACCGTGCGTCATGTCGATGGCGAATACGTCGCCCGCATGGAGGACGTGCTCGACCTCTACGCCGAGGCGCCGGATCCCGTCCGGCCGCTGGTCTGCTTCGACGAGACCCCCGTCCAGCTCATCGGCGAGGTCCGTCAGCCGATTCCAGCCGAGCCGGGACAGCGCGAGCGCTACGATTACGAGTACCGCCGCAACGGCACCGTCAATCTCTTCGTTACCTTCGACCCGCATCGTGGCTGGCGCAACGTCAAGGTTACAGACCGCCGCGCCGACGTGGACTACGCGCACTGCATGCGTGAACTCGTCGACATCCATTATCCCGACGCCGCCTGCATCCGTGTCGTTCAGGACAATCTGTCGATTCATACCGCCGGCGCGCTGTATCAAGCATTTGCGCCTGCCGAGGCCCGTCGCATCCTGCGCCGCCTCGAATTCCACTACACCCCGAAACACGCAAGTTGGCTCAACATGGTCGAGTGCGAGATCAGCGTGCTGCAGCGTCAATGTCTCGGCCGTCGCATCGACGACCCCAAAAGGCTCCGAAACGAGATCGCTGCATGGCAACGGCCGCGAAATAAAACCCGACAACGCATCAAGTGGATGTTCACAACCGACAAAGCCCGCGCCAAACTCCGCCGCGCCTATCCAACGACCTCCAAAGAGTCAAAACCACTGTGATAAACCACTAGCGCTCAACAATTCCGCTGCCGTGGCATGTTGATACGCGCTGATACCAGTCCTGAATATGAGACGAAACACTCCTCACCAGAGTAGGTAGTGTCTCAACCATTGTTAATGGTGTACGAGGAATCCGTTAGTAACTCGCGGGATAGGTTATGATGAAAGTTACCCCGTTGCCACAAATTGCACCGATGGAAAAGAAAGTAAATCCGCTGCACTTGTCACGGTTTCTTCAGTGTTTTGACGAAGCGGCCGCCCAAAAAGGCATTAGGCTTTCAATCGGATTCGATTTTCAAAAGTATCTCTCGATTACGCGGGCCATTCCAACAAAGGGGCCTACATATCCGAACTTCCGGCCAGATCGTTCGCAAATTAAATCAGGCGAGGGATATTGGATCATTGGCGTCGACAGGAATAACGAGATTGCACTTTTGGAGGCTGCTCGATTATACAACCTGTCGCACAGCAGCCTTGCAGAACACCTGCAATCGTTGAAGGCCTTTTACTCGAACCCGGCCATACACGCACACCCTGAGGATAGTTGTATTTGCACAGCACCCAGCGCGAAGCAGCTGGCCGGGAAAATCGCCTACCACGGGGATCTTTGGGTACGCCCCGACTTTAGAGGGCAAGGCATACCAAAGATCGTGTCGGGAATTGCTCGCGGCGTGTCCTATGCCATGTGGACTCCTGACTTCGTATGTGCCCTTGTAGCGCGCTGGCGAGTGGACAAGGGCGTTGTTGCGCAAAATGGGTATGCCCATCAAGAGCCGGGCGGGTCGAAATTACGGCTGGTAGAGTACAACATTGTGGACGACGACTGGCTTATTTGGGTGAATGGGAAGGAGTTGAGGAGCGAGATTGAGCGTCAGCGTACAAAAGATCTGTTTTAAGTTCCGATCGTCTTTGCTGGCACGACCGGAAGGGATCTTAACTTTCGCGATATGTCGCAACGCTGCGCTACAACAGCGAGCCGCGAAGAAGTCTGGCCACCGAGATCATGTGGCCGATCCGTAGTGAATGCCTCTGGTTCCAGAAGGCCCAAGCTTCCATGAACGCCTGGCCATCTGGCGTGGTCATCTTGATATCGTATCGGGCGTTCGATGGAAGCGTTCAAGGGAAGCGAGGATGTCGTCGGCGACTTTGTCTTTCTGAATGGATTGGAATCTTCACTGTGATGACTGATTGAGTCCAGTCGTCCGTTCTTTAATCTTGGGCACGATGTCAACCCCGATAGACAAAAATGATCCGCTGCCGGGTTCATGGTTCTTTCCGCGGTCGTCTCTATGCAGGAGCGCCGCATGATGGCGTTCAAGAGGTGTGGCATCCCGATGTTAAGAGCGCGGTGCGTAAAGCCCCTTCGAATGTCACGCCGCCACGTCGTGGCCGCGGTATCCCTTGTCGAACATAGGCGCGCTCGATCGGACAGCCGGTCAACTGTCTCGGTGCGGTCAATCACGTCCCGCAGAGTGGGACCGTTGCATGGGTTGCCGGGCAACGCGCTCGCGTGCAGCACGAACAGGCCACCGGAAGCCCCGGCGATTTGCGGTGACTTGCCGATGCACTCCACCTCCGGGGCATGGAAGGAATAAAGTTTCCAGCGCACTGGCGCTGCTGTTGCGAGCGGATCTGGCTGGCGCGGCCAAGCGGAAGGGCGAAGGTCTCCTGCAGTGCTTGCTGGCCCTCAATCTTGCGGCGGATATATCCGGCCCAGCCGGCTGCGCAGGATGCGCAACTGCCGCTGATGCCGCCTGAACTATTTGGCATGAGCGTAGCCACCTTCCATCATCGCCGCGCCTTTGCCGACGAGAGAATAGGATTGCCGCAGTCTGACCTGTGCTTCCTGGCCAGGCGGTTCAGCCCCCGGATCGCGGAATGCAGCAGTGTTGCGTCGGTCGGGAAACTGACGGCCTTCGGTTGCAGCGTGGAGCCGGCCGTAACGCGCTTGAGGACCCGGCTGCACAAATCGCCGGCCTCATGCGCCACCCGCAGGCTCGGCCAACAACCCTCCAGCTTGTCGCCGAGCCTCTTGCGCCAATGGCTCAGGTCTGAACGCTCATGCGGCAAGACGTGATGGAAGAACTCTTCGCCTGTGAAGAACTGGAAATATGGGTCGTTGACCAAGCACTCGCACAGTCCCTTATCGGACAGCCAGTAAATGTGCTTGAGCAACAACAATTCGATCATGAAGCGGCTCTCCATACCCGGCCGTGCTGTTCTCGTTGTAGAGCGTGGCATTCTCGCCCTCGATCTAGTCCCAGTCGATGTTGGCGGCGAGCAGAACCAGCTCGTGCTTCATGTTGATGATCTGGTCCAACCGAGCCCGGAATAGCGCCGCAGTAGCTCATGGATAACTTGGCGCCCTCGGTCTGCTCGATTCCACCCGTGCAACTCCTTCTCGACATCTGTAGACGATCGCGATGTAGACGGCGTTGTTTTTGACCAGTGGCGTAGAGAACGTGGCCTAAGCGGTTGCGGCCAGACAAGTCGCTCGGCGTGAAGTGTGCGATCTGATGTGCTGCCCGCAATCAAATCGCAGACGGTTTGCGCTATTGATACATCGTTCTGGCGCCACCCAATCGACTTCTCAAGATGATCGCATTTTTCTGTGTCATGAGCTGTTTGGATGATTCTCGCATATGTTTAACATCCGTCTTCATGCAGCGTCGAAACTCAGAGGCTGCGGGGGCGCCGTGTGCTATTATTGCAGCGCCTCTAGCCTAACACTACTTTGGCAGATTATTAGATTCCGCTGATTTATTGGGACTCCCGAATCGATTTTTCAATGATTCATGGGTGGTCGGCTCTTGGAGGGCTGACCATGGCGGATTGGGAAGACGAACTCGAACGCTGGCTGAAGCCATTCTTGGATCGGTTGGGTCATAAGACCCGGCAGCGGATCTGCCCCCTATACGTTGCGGGATTGATCGGTCCTGGCGACCGCAAAAGCGTTCAGCCGATGGCGATACGCCTGGCAACGGGCAACTATGATCAGCTGCACCATTTCATCGCCGATGGTGTCTGGGACGCGGCACCGCTGGAATCGGAATTGCTCAATCAGGCCGACCGGCTTGTCGGCGGCAAGGACGCGGTGCTGGTTATTGACGACACGGCAATGCCGAAGAAGGGTGAACGCTCGGTTGGTGTCGCGGCTCAATATGCGTCCACTCTTGGCAAAACGGCAAATTGCCAAACGCTGGTGTCGCTGACACTTGCGCGCGGCGAAGTGCCGGTGATTGGACAAGCAACGTGCCTCGTTTGAAGCGCGCCCGCGTACCAGTCGAACACCGCACGCCACGATCCAAGCCAGAAATTGCTTTGGCCGAGATTGACCGCGCGATGGCAGCCAAGGTGCGCTTTGGGTGTGTGCTGGCGGATGCGGGATACGGGCTCAGCGTACCGTTTCGACAAGGGCTAACGGAACGTGGGTTGGCCTGGGCCGTCGGCATCCCTCGTCACCTCAAGGTGTATCCGGTTGATGTGCAGCTCATTTGGCCGGTCATTAAAGTTCGAGGTCGACCCACGAAAGCACCACGTGCCGAATATTTTATCGATCTCGGCAGAACACATGCTGGCCAGCGCCAAGTGGAAAACCGTGAGTTGGCGCGGCGGGACGAAAAGTCGACTGAAAGCCCGATTTGTTGCTGTCCGTGTGCGTACCGCTGACGGACCTCCTCAACGAATATGGGATAAAGGTCAGCAGCATCTCCCAGGTGACGAAGCCTGGCTCATCGGCCAGCAACGCGCCTCCGGGGAGAATAAGTACTATCTAGCCAATCTGCCCGCCGCGACAGATCTGCGCACACTGGCGGCCACCATCAAGGCACGATGGATTTGTGAACAGGCGCATCAGCAACTGAAGGAGGAGCTTGGGCTTGATCACTTCGAGGGGCGGTCCTGGCAAGGTCTTCATCGTCACGCCTTGATGACTATGATTGCCTACGCCTTCTTGCAACACCGTCGCCTCGCACACGCGGGACGGAAAAAAAAGAATCAACGGGCCTCCGCCTCAACCAACCATGCCCGCCGTGCGCCACGCCATCGTCGATCTCATCCTTCGGCCGCCATTGCAGCGATGCGCATACTGCAGAAGACGAATCCATGAAAAACTGCAGCACAAACCATTTCTGCCAAAGTAGTGCTAGTGCCCATGTCAGAAATCCGACATTCGTCGTACAGCAAACGAAATCTCCGCAAAGCGCGGCGTTTTCAGCCGCGTGCTGGCTGGCATGCGACTTGCTAGACTGCTCCTGACGGACCCAGGTAGGGAACGCCAACCACGATCAATCCTCATACGAGCGGTGAAGAGCCCGTAGCCGACAAGCAGCCCAGATTCATGGTCGAAGCCGACGAGAGCGCTGTAGGGCAGAAGTAAAGTTCGACTTCACGGAATTGCCGCGAGTTCGTTGAGCCGGTCGGCGACGATAACTTTTGAGTTTCAATCATGCGAAGGAGCGATCCATCATGGACTATCAGTTTCTGAAGTACGAGACCGATGAGCGCATCGCAACGATCATCTTCAACAATCCGGCCCGCTGCAACGCGTTCAGTTCGATAATGCGAAAGGAATTCAGGACCGCGATCGCCAAGGCGATAGACGACGAGGACATCCGAGTCATTATCGTAGCCGGTGCTGGCGGAAAGGCATTCTCCAGCGGCTACGACCTTAATGAAGCCGTTGATATCGACGATCTGTCAATAATGGATTGGCGCAAGCGGATCGCCGACCATTTCGATTTCGCACACACGGTCTGGGTCTGCTCCAAGCCTGTAATCGCGCAAATCGAGGGTTATTGTCTCGCCGGGGCGTTCGAGTTCGCTCAAATGTGCGATATCCGGTACTGTTCGGAGGACTCCAAGTTCGGCGCAGTCGAGAGCAGATTCGCGGGCGGCGTGACGACGCTCGCTATGCCCTGGATCATTGGCGCGCGCTGTCGGGAACTAATCTATACCGGCGACACAATCGGCGCCAACGAGGCGAAGGAGATGGGCCTCGTGAACCGGGTATTTCCCAAGGATCAGCTTCGAGTCGAGACCATGAAGGCAGCTAAGCGCATATCGCTCGTCGCCATGGCGTGCCTTCAGTGGAACAAAAGAGCGATCAATCAAACCTACGACATCATGGGTTTCCGCGCAGCGACCACTTACGGGATGGAGGCCTGCTTGCTGCTTACAGCCATGGATCCCCCAGAATACAAGGAATTCAACCTGCTACGCCGCGAAAAAGGCGTGAAAGAGGCTGTGAACTGGAGAGACTCCCAATTCAAAAAGTACGAATAACTCGTGGCAACAATGATAGGTGAGAGCGTTAGCCATGCGGCGGCTTCCAGGCTTTCGGCAATCGGATGCGCCGAGCGGTGGCCGCTTATCTCGCGTCTGTCCGCGAAGATGGCTGAGCGGCGAAAAAAGCGCGACGTTCGACTCGAATTTGCGTTCGATCGCCTCGTCGGCGCCAAACTTGAACACGTTAGGCCGGGCGCATGCATTTTCCCGGAGCATTATCCAAGATTGGGCTCGATAAGTTGGGCCGATCCCCAGCTCTCAATCGCTCCGTTCTCGTGGGCGATGCCGTGATTGTTACGGGAAGGCCGCATGCTGTAATGGGCGCAGAGGTCCACCGCGGGGTCAGATCATCCCGTGCATTGCGGTCGAGATTGCTGAAGGCGGCCGACAGGCCGTCGGTCCGATGCTCCCGCGGTGCCGCACAGAGCGACCACGGGCATTCTGCGGCCCTTCGGCCAATGCGACGAAGCTGTCGCCTCCCAGCACGACATGGCGTGCTCAAACCCGCAATAAGCCAACCGCCGCTCCAAAAATCGACTCCCGCTCAATGGCTTGGGAGGTTCTTCACATGGCGTAATCGCGGCTGACATCTTCTTGAGAACACGAGGATCGGTACGATCGGCGTCAGCAAATCGAAAAGAAGCCGCGCTATGAAGCAGTACGTTGGTCTGGACATCTCTATGGAAGAAACCAGCATTTGCGTTTTGGATCAGGCCGGCGGCGTGACATTCGTAAGCATCCGGTGAGGCTTTCAATTACCCACAAAATTCTCCTCCGACCATGGCGCCCAGCGCGATGTCGGTGAGGCGTGACAGCCCGCGCCACATGACGGTATTGCCGGGCGGCGGATCGCTGGCGCGGGCGAGATAACCGCCGAGCCGGGCGATCTTGGATAAGGCGGGTCGCCTCAGATCGCACACGGTTTGCGGCATCCTGATGCATTCGAGCCTCGCGGTTACACTCGAGGGCGTGCCGCTGGGGTTGGCGGCCGTTAAGTTCTGGACCCGGAAGAAATTCAAGGGGACGGCAGCGCTTAAAAAGAAGATCAATCCGACCCGGATTCCCATCGAGAAAAAGGAAAGCGTCCGGTGGTTGGAAAATCTCAAGCAGTCTACGCAACTCTTGGATCATCCGGGACGGTGCATCCATATTGGTGATCGCGAGAGTGACATCTACGAGCTTTTCTGCGCAGCACAGGAGATCGGAACTCATTTCCTGATCAGGACCTGCGTCGACCGCTTGGCTGGAGACGGGGATCACACGATCGCCGACGAAATGGACGAGGTCGCCGTCAAAGGGCTCCATCGCATCGAAGTCAGAGACAGCAACGGCGATCCCGACCAGGCCATTCTTAAGATCAGGTATCGCAAGATTCGCATTCACCTTCCAAGGACCGCAAACAGCCTTTTGCCGATCGATCCCCTAATGTCAGCCCCATAGAGCACCCCCTCGCGAATCAGGTGCTCAGCAAGGAATCACAAGTGATTCTTTCGACTCAAGATTTCGCCGATCAGCGGATCAGCCCGAGTGGTCAAAGTTATGGGTAATTGAAAGCCTCACCGGAGGGAGACTGACATTCGAAGGTTGTGCGCCGACCAATCCGGAGGCGATCGCTAAGCTCCTGCGGCGTCACGCAGGCAATGCTGAGCGAATCGTTTTTGAAACGGGCTCGCTATCCAATTGGTTTTGGCATCAACTCAGGGCACTGGGCTTTCCGGTGATTTGCCTTGATGCGCGTCACGCCAACGCGGCGTTATCGATGTGCATCAACAAGTCGGATCAGAACGATGCCAAGGGATTGGCTGAAATGGCCCGCATGGGATGGTACCGGGAAGCTGCCGTGAAAGGGGGCGGAGAGCTGGAAAACTCGTTCGATGCTGGCGGCACGAACCAAGCTGGTGAATCTACGGCGAGATATTGACAACCAAATGTGCGGTCTGTGCAAGGGGTTAGGAATAGTACTCGGCAAGGCCGGCTCGACCAACCTGGCTCGTAAAGTGGACGCCGTGCTTGCTGAAGCGCCGGATTTGCAAGATATTTTCGCACCGCTGCCGCTTGCCCAGTCCTGTTTGACTGAACAAATCGAGAAGTTCGATCGACAACTCATGGCAGTGGCAAAAGGCGACCAAATTGTTCGGCGAATGATGACCGTTCCCGGTGTCGGTCCCCTGACTGCCCTGTCCTTCGTCGTTACCATCGACGACCCCAATCGCTTCAGACATTCCGCCGACGTGGGCGCCTATCTAGGCCTGACACCAAGACGTTATCAATCCGGTGAGATGGATCGCACTGGCCGCATCTCCAAGCGCGGCAACCGCCAGATGCGAACTTATTTGTTCGAGGCCGCGAACGTCCTGCTGACCGTTGTCAGGCGAGGTTCTGCGCTCAAGCGCCGGGGCAGCAAACTGGCCAAACGCATCGGCACCAAGAAGGCCAAGGTTGCCGTCGCTCGCAAAATGGCTGTCATCCTCCATGCCATCTGGACTGATGGCACCGAATTCCAGGCAGAGATGCGCACCGCATGAACCAGTCTTAAACCAACCCGGATCCGCCTTCGGCGGAACAAGCGTCCCTGCCGGGACGATGGTGTGGGCAATCTCGAAGTCGTCCCTGCGGGCTTTACGCACCGCGCTCTTAACATCGGGATGCCACACCTCTTGAACGCCATCATGCGGCGCTCCGGCATAGAGACGACCGCGGAAAGAACCATGAACCCGGCAGCGGATCATTTTTGTCTATCGGGGTTGACATCGTGCCCGCGATTAAAGAACGGACGACTAATTAGTCTTACCACGAAGCTCATCCGCCTAGCCTCATCGGCCCCCGTCCGGATTGTAAACCTGACCAAACCGATTGCTGAGGAATTCCGACAATGCGATCTCCTCCTGTCGGACAAAGCCCTTTGCCGCCAGCCTTTCCTGCGCCAAAAGGTCTAAGATGGTTGAAATGCCCGCCGCGGTCGTGCTCTGAATGGCACTCAGTTTTCGTCCCGCAACAACTCCGGGATAAACCTTGTTCGCATATGTTTCCTGCACATAACGCGCATCTCGCCAGCCGCAGACTGTAACAAAGATGACGACCACATCCTGCATGGTTGCGGGTAGCGCGTTTTCGAACACATCCTTCAGCATATCGCGACGGTTCTTCAAATTCAGATCGTTTAGTAGCGCCTTGATGATCGCCTGGTGCCCAGGATATCGAATCGTGCGGTAGTTCATAGTGCGCACCTTGCCTTCCAGCGTCCTTGCCAATGTTCCAAGGCCGCCTGAAGTGTTGAAGGCTTCATAGGTGACACCGTCGAGCGAAAGTTCCTCGCGCTCCTCCATGGCTGGCACGTTCACGAGTTTGCCTTCCACGATGGCTTCGCACGGCTCGATATATTCGTTGATCAGCCCCTCGGTGCTCCAGGTCAGGTTATAGTTCAATGCATTCGACGGATATTGCGGCAGCGCACCGACCCGCATGCGCACACTGTCGAGACTATCGAAGCGGGATGCCAGATCATTGGCTACGATCGAAATAAAGCCTGGCGCCAAACCGCATTGGGGAATGAATGCGCGATTGGCATTTCGAGCCAGAGCCGCGACTTTATTTGTGGCGGCGACGTCCTCGGTTAAATCGAGATAGTGCGCATCTGCCTCAAGTGCGGCCTCGGCGACCTGTGTGGTCAGGTGGAAGGGGGCGGCCGAAAGCACTGCAAACTTACCATTGAGCGCGGCCACCAGAGTTGCCTGATTGGTAACATCAAACATCACAGAGGAAATCGCCGGATGGCAGTCGATCGAGGCGAGATGCTCGCCACTGCAGTCGACGATCGTCACCTTGTAATCGCCAGTATCGGCCAGCATCGTTGCAATCGCGACACCGATCTTTCCTGCTCCGAGAACCAGGACTTCTTTCATGTTTTCCCGCTTTTTCTGACCTTGAATATCCATGAGTTTAGATCACGATTTGACGATTCATAGCCACAAAAGGCGCAGTTCGGCCCACCTCTTTTGGGGTTTGACCAATGATATCGACGGTTGGACTGAGTGCTCACATCGCTGACTGACGAAAGACAGAGGACTATTAGCGCTCATGAACGAAACATCCCGCTCGCCGGGATACTCGCCAAAACCATGTCCTTGTGGGATAGTGCCCTGCAACGTCGGCTTGAGGCACCAGGCCTCGATCAGCCTGCCATCGACCGAGAAGTGAGCGCTCGACAGCAGCTTCTTCACCCTGGGCTGCGCCAGCACCGCCCCAGGAACTTGGGCGCGATCTCGCCTTCCGGCAGACGGTCGCGGTTCTCAGTCCGAGCCATTGAATCACGGTCGGCGGTCGCCGGCGAGCGCCTTTTTAAACAACCTGCCAGACCCTCCCAAGGTAAGCCTCCGAGGGGAGACGCCTTGCGGTGGGCTGGCCTGATGGTTGAGAACTGTACGTATGGACAGCCATACGATCAGTGCGTTGAATCGACTGGAAGTGGTTGATACAGGCCGGCGGCGGCGTTGGTCTGAGGGAGAGAAAGCGCGGATTGTTTTGGAGAGCCTATCCGAGCCGCGCGCGGCGACAGCCCCGCGATACGGCTTGTCGCGTTCTCTATTGGTGACTTGGCCGAAAAGCCTTCGCGGGGACGCGAACCAAATCCGATGCTGGCTTGGTCCGGTTGTGGCCGAGGGGGTGCCCGCGCGTCAGTGGCGGCGTCATCGGAGAGCGCGACTGCCCATTCGACGGAGCGTCGGATCGAGATCGAGCTAACCGGCAGGCGGCGGGTCATTGTTGATGCGGGCGTCGACGTTGAGGTGCTTCGCCGGATCATCGAGGTTATGGATCGGCGATGATTCCGGTTCCTACGGGAGTTCGGGTGTGGCTGGCGACGGGCCACACTGACATGCGTAAAGGCTTCGCCTCATTGTCACTGCAGGTGCAAGAGGTGCTGCGCCGCGATCCGCTGAGTGGTCATTTGTTCTGCTTCCGCGAACGCAGAGGCGATCTATTGAAAGTGATCTGGCATGACGGCCAGGGAGCATGCCTGTTTGCGAAGAAACTCGAGAGAGGTCGTCTTTGTCTGGCCGTCGCTGGCGGACGGCGTGGCGTCGATCTCGCAGGCGCAGATGAGCTATCTGTTGTCCGGCATCGACTGGCGCAATCCCCAAGAGTCCTGGCGTCCGACCAGTGGGCTGAGACTTTGTTATTTGAGTTGGGCCGCGAATGTGATTCCATTTGGCTATGGACTCCAGCGCCGACCTGCGGCCTGATCTTGCCGCCGCGCATACAATGATCCTGGCCGAGCGCACGGCCAGGCTTGCGGCGGAAGGCAGGCTTGCTGAAGCGGCCAATGCCCAGGCGAAGCAATCGAGCACCGAAGCGCTGATTGCCCATCTCAAGCTCGAGATCGAGAAGCTACGACGCACGATATATGGCGCGCGCTCCGAGCGGTCGGCGCGGCTGCTCGATCAGCTGGAGCTTGAGCTTGAGGAACTCGAGGCGGGCGCGACCGAGGATGAGCTCGCTGCCGAGGGGGCGGCCGGGAAAACGCAGACAGTGCGTTCGTTTGAGCGCAGGCGACCGGTGCGCCAGCCCTTTCCCGATGATATCGAGCGGGAGCGCGTGGTGCTGCCGTCCCCGACGCAGTGTCCCTGCTGCGGATCGGCCCGGCTGTCGAAGCTCGGCGAAAGCGTGACCTCGACGCTGGAGAAGATCCCACGCCGGTTCTAGGTGATCGACAGGGTCCGGGAGAAGTTCAGTTGTCGGGATTGCGAGGCGATCACGCAGCCGCCAGCGCCGTTCCATGCCACACGCCGGGGCTATATCGGACCCCAGCTTGTGGCGACGATCCTGTTCGACAAATTTGGCCAGCATCAGCCGCTAAATCGACAGAGCCAGCGCTTCAAATGTGAGGGGATCACCCTCTCGGTCTCGACGCTGGCGGACCAGGTGGGCGCCGGAGCCTTTGCGGTCAGGCCGATCTTTGAACTGATCGAAGCCTATGTGCTCTCCGCCGACAGGCTCCACGGTGACGACACCAAGATACCGATCCTGGCGAAAGGTAAAGCGGATACCGGCCGGATTTGGACCTATGTTCGCGATGATCGGCTATTCGGCGGGCGAGATCCACCGGCGGCGCTGTTCTACGCCTCACGTGATCGGCGCGGCGAGCATCCCGCGCGGCATCTTCAGAACTTCGCCGGCATCCTGCACGCCGATGCCTATAGCGGGTTCAACGCTCTCTTCGATCCCGGACGCAAGGCGTTGCCGGCCACGCCCGCCTTCTGTTGGGCACATGGCCGGAGGGCGTTCTTCGAACTTGCCGACATCGCCCAGAATGCTCGCCGCGGAAGATCGGCGACGGCGATCTCGCCCGTTGCGCTGGAAGCGGTTCGTCCGATTGACCAATCGTTCGAGATCGAGGGCGACATCTATGGGTGAGCCCTGAGGAGCGGCTGCAGATCCGCCGGGAGAGAAGCGCGCCACTGCTGACCGAATCTTGAGGCTTGGCTCCGGGCGGAATCTGCCCAGCTCTCACGTTCGTCCGACGTGATTAAGCCGACCAACTTTCTGCTCAACCGTTGGGAGGGCTTTCCTCGCCTTGTCCCACGACGGACGGAGCTCATCAGGATGCACAAGGAAAACCCCGAACTCCTCAAGCGGCGGAATCGGTGAGCCCTTGTCCGCGGCCTAGTTTAGCCTGGATACCTCCCAAGGTACGAACTTGCCCCCCGCGCATCCCTTCGGCCACCGCAACCGAAATCGTGGCCTTGTGCGCATCCAGACCCCACGAAAATGCTATCGTTCATCAGGCCCCTTCCCATTCTTGAGGCTCGGCGCCGGACCATCCGGCGCAACCGTCACCTCAGAGGGCGAACATGGGATCATCCCAATCGCGCCGATCAGATCGCCAAGCTGGCGAAGAAGCTTGGCAAGCAGATCGGCAGGTAAGTTTTTGCTACAAAGCCGGGTCCCTGCGGATATGACCTGCATCAGCAACAGAAGGGGCTGGGGCACAACTGCATCGTTGTGGCCCTCTCGCTGATCCCGATGAAGGACGGGAATCGGGTTGAAACCGACCGACGCTACGCGGCGATGCTGGCCAAGCTGCACCGGACCGGCGAGCTGACGGCGGTGTGGGTAGACAGTGAGGCCATAGGCCGTCGGGAAAGTCTACTGCGAAATCGCAGATATTTATCAACTCCTAAACCTCGCCGGCCCTCCGAGACAATTTGGCCGACCTCGATTGAAGCTAGGCGGATTAAGACGTGCTTGCTCGCTCCCAACTCATCGCGGAAACAGCTGCACAAGCTCGTCACGCTCTGGTCCAGGCACGTGGCTCCAGGAAAGGCTCTGTGCGCCGCCTCAATTTCGGCGACGGCATCGCTGGCCGTTGTTTTATAAGCTCTCCGATGGTCTTGCTGGTGATAGGCGCAGCACCTTTAGCGTCCTATCTTTGTAGCGGATTCGATTCACATTTCGCCGAGCAATCGGTCACTTCGACAGGCAGTTAGAGAAGTGTTTGCAGATGGGCTTTTTTTGAAGTGGAAATTGCGGCTTTCTCACAGTTGATTGCAGGCTCGAGCTATATCACGCGGGGAGTTTTGTTCCGAACGCCCGCTCTTTTATGATCAACTGGCCGGCATGCTCTGAGTGATCGAACCACGATTGCCTGTTTATTCCGGGCACTGTACATTCGCAATTACGCTGGAATGCGAAGCATCCGAAGCGAGTATAGAGCGATAGTTGACCCAGCCCGTTTGACCTTCATACGAATGAGCCTCCGGGTCCTTCGACGCATCTGGTCAGGAACGTTCCGCATTCTTTTGGTCCCACAAAATCGTTATCGTTGCGCATGATCATGCATCGCATCTTTCAAAGATACATTGATCTTCTCTCGAGCGCCGAATATGCGGATGCCTTTGCAGAGGCAATGGCGATCACCGCGAGCGAGCTTGATCTATCTTGTTTTGCATATCTTGCGGTGCCAAGGCGGCCCGGCAAAAAGGCATTGGTCATATCCACGTATCCGAACAACTGGGTCGCGCATTATGTGCGCAGCCACTACGAACGCCTGGATCCCATTATCAAACGTTCGTTAGAGACCACTGACCCGTTTCAATGGGGTTTAGACGCACCTTCGAGACCAATCTCTCCGGCGCAAAGGCGATTTCTCGAGGAAGCTAGCGAATTTGGAATTCGGCTAGGTTTTACCCTCCCAATTCATGATGAAGACGGCTCGGTTGCTGCTCTGACCTTTGCAACTGACCAAAGGCGTCCACAATTCGAAAGGTGCATCGATCTGAATGCCTCTGCTCTTCAGCTGATAGCGAGATGCTTCCACTGGCAAGTGCGCCGCAAGCTCTTGCATGAACTGACGATCGACGGAATCCGTCTGTCTCCTCGCGAAGTCGAATGTTTGGAATGGGCCGCAAAGGGCAAAAGCTTTTGGGAAATTGGACGGATCCTCGGCATATCCCACAACACCGTGGCTCATTACTTAAGGAGTGCGAGAGACAAGCTGGGAGTTCGTAAAGTCGTTCAGGCCGTCGCCCGATTGGCCGCTGCCAAACGAGATGGGCAAGATTGAGACTCTGAACCCGCATAGTAATAGGGGATGATGTTGACGCGCAGCTCCTCCAGAATCTCGTCTCCTTGGGAGGGGACCATGATTCAGCTTATTACGGAGTCATCGTACAGCGCGTTTTCCTGCACGTTAGCATCCATGTATAAGTTACGCTACCGCGTTTTTAAGCAACGATTGGAGTGGAGCGTTCAGACCTGCGGCGACATGGAAATGGACGATTTCGATGCGCTGCATCCGGCCTATCTCATCCAATCCTCTCTTGAGGGTCATGTGGAAGGTTCGGTTCGTCTTTTGCCGACCATGGGACCGACAATGGTGCGCGATACGTTTCCAATGGTTCTTGGGGGGCTTCCTGCTCCGGCGGACCCGTTGGTCTGGGAGAGTAGCCGGTTCGCAGTTGATGCTTCTCCCCATGCTCCGAAGGGCGAACACGGGCTGGCCAAGTCGACTTACGAGCTTTTCGCAGGGATGGTCGAATTCGGACTGTCGAGACGCCTCAAGAGCATCGTCACGGTCACCGACGTCCGGATGGAGAGAATCCTGAAACGCGCAGGCTGGCCGCTCTGCCGTATCGCCGCTCCCTGCAATATCGGAAACACGCTCGCTGTGGCAGGACACCTGGAGATTTCGGCGGGAGCTCTTCAAAGGGTACGTGCAGCTGGCGGTCTCGACGGGCTGGTTCTCTGGACACCAGTCTTGTTGGAGGCTGCCTAAGTACCCCACTTCCGCCGCCCGACTGAACTCGCCGAGTCGTATCTCCCACGCCCAACTTGAACGAGAGCGGATTCATCGCGGCTCACGCGCGCGTCCGATTTGCGTTCCCAGAAATCGTAAACCATGCAGTGCATCCGGGGAAGACGGAGAAGCACGGGTCGACATGATCGGCAGCAAGCCACAATCGCAAGCAGAAACACAATGATGTTTACCCAACCTGCCGCCCACGCGCACCAAGAAATACCATTAAACGAACGCGCAAGGAACGCCATTCATCCTCCTGGCCACGACTAACCGGCCGGCGACGTTTTCATTTTCCGAGCAACTCCAGTTGTTTGACTTCTGATTTCCACGGTGCTGCAATGGTGCGACACACAAGCTTCGCCGATCTAAGGGCCGGAATTCGGCGCCTCAATTTGGACCTCGGTCAGCTTCAGCTGGCACTTGCCGCAGCGGAATATGGGAGCTTTCGCCGAGCTGCCGAATATCTTTCCATAACGCAATCGACACTCAGTCGCTCTATTCAGCTCCTGGAACATTCAATCGGAATAATCATCTTTGAGCGATCCCATGCCGGGGTTATAGCCACACCCGCTGGACTTGATTTTCTTCGAATCGCGCGCTCAATCCTTCAACAGATGGATACGCTCGTCGATAGGACGAAGCCTGCCGACCGTAGGGAGTGCGGCCGCTTTGTCATCGGATTCTCCACGTCGCTTACCACCGGTCATCTCCGTGCGACGCTGCTCGAATACAGTGCGCGATTTCCGCAAGTTGAGCTTGGAATCGTCGAACGATCTCGGCCCCGATTAGCAACCGCGCTCCGCAATGGCATGGTTGACCTCTATGTTGCAGCAGGTGATTCATTCGAAATCAGGAGCAGAAGTGCTCCCCTCTGGAGCGAGCGGGTCTTTGCTGCTCTTCCTCACGATCATCCTCTCGCTCTGCAGGATGGTATCTCATGGACCGATTTGCGTAACCAAATCGTCTTGATGAGCCAATACGACTCCGGACGCGACCTCGAAGCGTTGCTAAATGCAAAACTCATCATCTCGACGGACTGCCCGCGGATCGAGCACCGCGATGTCAGCCGCGCAGAAATCCAGAACCTCGTTAGTATGGGCCTCGGCATCGCCCTCGTGCTGGAATCCGACGTGGACGCCAATTCTTCTGGCTTGGCCTATCGGGAATTGCGCGACGGCGTAGGACCAAGCCGCATCGGCTTTTCCGCGGTGTGGCGCGATGACAACGAAAATCCAGCTCTGGCCAATTTCCTCAAATTGCTGGCTGAACGCTACCCTTCGTCATCTTTGGAATGAAGCCGCTTTCGCGCTCTGGCAAAAGCTCGGTCCGTCGCCATGAAGCGCGCTACCATCGGGCCTATCAGTTTATTGGGGTCGCTGATCTTCTGGCCGGTTTCACGGGAGAGGATTTCCGCGTACGAAATCAGATCGCGATGCACAGAAGCAGGCAAGTCGATGGCGATCCGAACAGGCTTGTCATCTGCAATCGTTCCAATCTTCAGTTTGGTCATGTCATCCTCTATACGGTTCGAGCACGAGATCGCGGTTGACAATGACCCGCACTGGAAATCCCGGCCGGATGGTCAATGTCGGCTGAATGTTGAGGTTGCGCCGAACCACCTGTTGTCCGGCCTGATTAAGGGAATCTCCGGCTCCGCGTCGCAGCGCGGCAATGATGTCACTGTTGGAGCTATTGGCGTCTGCCCCGGAGTTAACCTCGGTCCCAACGGCGAGCAAAGTCGATAGCGCTGCGGCTCCCAATAGCTCCTTCCAATGGTTGTCGACCTCATCCTCAAGGCCGGCGTAACCAGCTACATCCGCGCCAGGCTGGCGTTCGAGCACGATGGAACGTCCATTGGGCATGATCAGACGCGTCCAGACGAGGAGCACGCGCGACTGGCCGAACGCGACCTGGCTATCGTAGATCCCGATCAGTCGCGCGCCTTGTGGGATCAGCCTGGCCCGGCCGGTCGGAGTGTCAAAGACGTTTTCGGTCACTTGCGCCGTGATCTGGCCGGGCAGATCAGAGCGGATTCCGGTGATGAGAGCGGCCGGAATGACCGTTCCTGCCTGGACCACGAAGGGCGATGCTGGCTTGACCAGACGATCGGGGCTTGTGGTACGCCGATCTACGGCCGCGTTCACGAACGCAAGCTTGCGATCCTGCCCGTTTTGCGCAAATGCTTCATCGGAAGACGTCGTCGGGTTCGCCGGCGTCTCGCTGGACGGTGTTGTTGCCGCCAATGGGCGGATGTTGATCGTGGCGAACACTTTGCTGGTCCGCGCCGCTTCAGTTTCCTGATTGACGCGCTGCTGTTCAGCGTCGGCTGCGAGCGAACCGGATTGCGTTTGAGCTTGGGCTGCAAGGATCGGTCGCCCCAGATCGCCGGGCAAGGGCGGTCCGAGCCGTGGCACATCATGGGGTATTCCGGCATAATCCTTAGGGAGCGTCGAAAGTTGATCGGAAACTGTGTGGTGGTCAGTCGAATAGAGCTCCTCAGACGTGGGGGTATGCTTTTCAGGTCTTTGCAGCGCCCACAAGACTGCGACGGAGACAACGGCCAGAGCTAGACCGGTGCCAGCAAGTAGCGCCTTCCGGGAGAGGCGCATTACGCGCGGCCGTTCGGGGCGCAGCCGCAAGGACTGGGCCACGTCCGCGGGTGCATCTGCTCGGGCCGCCTCACGACCCGCGGGATCTCCGCTGGTATTGCTCACAGCGACCTCCCGTCGGTCCTTGCGATACGCACTTTCTGCTGGCCTTCACCGCCGAGCCGGAGTTCGGCGGCTGCAAACAGCCGATCGACGATGAGGACATTGCCGTAGACGCGGTAGTTGACGATCTCGGTCTTGCCGTCCGGTCCAATGACAAACAACGGCGGCATTTCGCCCTGCGTGATCCCTGCCGAGAATTCGATGTAGACCTTGCGCCCGTCGTCATAGGCACCAACGGGTCGCCAGGGCGGGCTGTCTCCCCCAATCGAATAACGATAGCGGCGCTCGGCTGGATCCGGAATGTACGGCGCCGGCGGCACCGTTTGACCAGCAGCGGTTCGAGGTTGGGGATAAAACCAGGCAACCGAAGGCATGTAGGGCTTTTCTCGGGACCGGAGTTCAATCAGATAGGTCCGGCGGTCGGTATTGACGACGAGATTGGTCGTAATCGCAGGGCGCGTTGGCTTGACCATGATGTGGACGCGGCGCGCATCACTGCTGCCGCTGCCGCTCTCGGTATCGCCCACCACCCAGCGCACGGTGTCGCCGGCGGCGACGGGTCCTGAGCCGATCAGCTGCTCCCCCGGCTCGAGGGCGATATCGGTGATCTGCCCCGGGGCGGCGTAGATCTGGTAAAGCGCGCCGGGGCTGTAGGGAAACACCTGCACCGCATTGAAATACCCCGCCTTACGAGGCTCAACGCGCGCAGCGTCATTGGCGTTCTCGATCCGCTCGATGGGCTCCTTGGCCTCAAGCTTCTTGCCACCGCGCCCCGGCGTCCAGGCAGGCGGCACGTGAAGCGGTTTTGGACGGTCATCCGCCGATGCCGGCAAATCGGGAGAGAGCGGGATCTCCTCATCATAGCTGATCTGCGGCGGCTTGAATGTGGTGCAGCCACCAAGGATGCATAGACTGACCAAGAATGCGGACACGCCGCTCTGTCGGAATCTCCGGAGGTTCGCCACGAGAATTTGAGCCATTACGATCCGAACTCCTTCGACCAGTTGATCGCGTTGACGTAAATGCCGAGCGGGTTCTTACGCAGCCGCTCGATATCGCGGGGCGGTTCAACGACGATGGTGAGGATCGCGCTCCACCGCTCGGTGGCAGCTAACTGCCCGTTCTCGTAATGCCGCTCGGTCCAGGTTAGGCGGAAGCTGTCCATGGAGGCCCGAATGACGCTCGAGACCTCGACGGCGACTTGGGTTTGCCCGACCTTGGCGAAGGGATCGTTGTTGCGGGCATAGTCATTCAGCGCGCCAGCGCCACGGTCGGTGGTGAAGTCATACGCACGCAGCCAATCCTGACGAAGCACGATGGCGTCCAAGGGAAGGCCACGCACATGCTCGATAAAGCGCGCAAGATGGAAGGCGATCTGCGGATCGCTCGCCTCGTAGGCGGCATTTGCCGGAGCAATGGTTTTTGCCTCACCGAGATGATCAACTTCGACGACCCAGGGCGTCACCGTTCCCTGCGCCGACTGCCAAACGAGGGCACCCGCAAATCCCGCGCACAAGAACAGACAGCCAAACGCCATCAAGCGCCAGTTTTTGGCCTGCACGCGCGCCGAGCCGATCCGGTCGTCCCACACCTGAGCGGCCCTCTGGTAAGGCGTGACCGGTTCGGGCGTGCGGCCATAGTGGACAGCCGATCGTTTGAACATGAAAGTGAACTCCTTGAAACTACACGTGCCGCCTTGAGTGCCGCCGGCCTGAAAAGGATGAAGACGCCTCCAGTGACATCGTTATTCTTGCTCCTTGAGATCGACCGATGCGCCACCGCTTGCGTGATCGCCGGCACGAACCGCATTTGTCGCGGCTGTCGCGCCCTGATGGATCGCTTGCGCGCGCTTTGCACGGCGCGCCCAGCTAGGCATCTCCTGAGATGTCGCGGCTGATGCATCTGACGTACTCGCATCACGAGCCGCCGCGCTCCCGCCGAGCCGAGCAGCGAGGATGCGCAAAGGACTTGCCGCGGCAGAGGCGCCCGCATCAGCGACCCCGGAGAGGCCGCCTGCCCGGAATGCGTTGGAGGTTCCGCTCGCGATCGCCGAGCTAGCTCTTGCCGCAGTGCTCATTGCGCCGCTGGCAAGTCCAACTCCGCCTGCAGCAAGACCGGCGCTAGCTGCAACTATTCCTCCTGCGGCAAGGCTTGTGCCTGCCGCAGCGCCAGCACCAAGCTGCGGTCCGCCGGAAACAATGCCGTTCGCAATGCCGGGTCCGAAAATCCCGAGGCCTAGCAGCGACAATGCGCCAAGGACCAGGGCCATCGCGTCCTCCACCGTCGGCTGGTTACCTCCGAAACCGGCGGTGAACTGTGCAAACAGGGTCGATCCGATGCCGACGATGACCGCGAGCACCAGGACCTTGACTCCGGACGAGATGACGTTGCCGAGCACGCGCTCGGCCGCAAAGGCCGTTTTTCCAAATAGGCCAAATGGGATCAGGACAAAGCCAGCAAGCGTCGTCAGCTTGAACTCGATCAAGGTGACAAACAGCTGGATTGCCAGGATGAAGAAGGCGAGCAGCACTACGATCCAGGCGAACAGCAGGACCGTAATCTGAACGAAGTTTTCGAAGAAGCTGACATAGCCCATCAGGCCCGAGATCGATTCAAGGATTGGCCGACCAGCATCGAGACCAACCTGAGCGATCTTTCCTGGCCTGAAAAAGTCCACTGAGGAAAGGCCGGTGCCGGACGCTTTCAGTCCAAGGCTAGCGAAGCTCTCGAACACGATCCGAGCCAAGCTATTCCAATTGCCGATGAGGTACGCAAAGACACCGACGAACATCGTTTTCTTGACAAGTCGGGCGATGATCTCCTCGTCGGCGCCCCAGGACCAGAACAGGCCGGCGAGCGTGATGTCGATCGCCGCTAACGTGGTCGCGACATATCCGACTTCGCCTCCAACCAGGCCGAAGCCGGAGTCGATATAACGGGTAAAGGTCTCCAGGAATTGGTCGATCACGCCAGTACCGCCCATCGTTCACTCGTCATTGTCGGGAAGGGAGGGGTAGCCGGACGGCAGACGGCTCTCATCCTTGCCCCGCACAGGCGATGATGCGTCTGGATTAGTTTCGCTAATAGGAGCCCGTGAGGATCCGCGGCCATTGCCAAAGAACTCGCGACGCTTCTCGGCCCAGAGCTTTCGGCACGCGAGCAGAGCATCTGTCTCCTCGTATTCGACCGTGCGGCATTGCTCGAGCTTTGTGGCGGTCGCCTCAGAGGACCCTTGCGCGATCGACGCTTCGGGCAGGGCCTGATCTTGACCGCCGCTCAGCCGGATCGCGCAAGCGACAACAACCAGGATGGCAAGCGCCACCGCCAATAGCATCGGAATTCGTTCAAATCTGTTTGTCGACATTAGTGGAACATCTGCACTGTTGTGGATTGGTAGCCTTGCCCCGGGTTGAGGAAACGCCTGAGCTGCTCCCTGCCCTGATCCTGGGCGGCCGCTCGCTCCGCCTGCTCCAGAGCCTGAGCACGCCCCTGCGCGGCAATCGCCGCAGTGAGATCGACGAGTTGCTGGCTTTGAAGGGCAAGCAGCTGATTGCCGGCTTGGCTCGCCTGTAGCGCACCACTGGCGCCCTGGCTGCTACTGACGAGGGCCGACATCTGGGTGCGGTTGGTGTCGAGATTGCCGACCACGGTCGCCTGCACGCGCATGGCGTCCTGCAAGCCGGCAACAGCGTTCTGCCAGCGTGTTTGCGCATTCGCGATCAGCGCCTGGGCGGGCTGGCTCGAAGAGGCCGGTGCGTAGGTCGATGAGAACGCGCGATCGATCTGTTGGACATCATAGGCGATGCGTTGCGCCTGACTGAGCAACTGCTGGGTACGCTGGATCGACTGCTCAAGCTGCTGCAGCGAAGAATACGGCAGGCTCGCCAGATTTTTGGCCTGGTTGACCAGCATCAGCGCCTGGTTTTGCAGCGATGTGATCTGGTTATTGATCTGCTGCAATTCGCGGGCAGCAGTCAGCACATTTTGCGCGTAGTTGTTGGGATCGAACACGATCCACTGGGCCCTGGCCTCTCGGGGCACCTGGAGAATGGCAGCAGCAATCAGGCCTGCCGCTACGAGTTGAGTTAGACGTCTCATCAGAGGTTCCCTGCCTTTGCAAGTTGCGGAATAAGGTCGCAGGCCCAGGCGAGCTCGCGCGCCTTGAGCCAGCCCGTCACGAAATTTTCGCGGCCGTGCTCGGCTAGGACGCGGTCGATCAGAGCCTGGTCGGCCTTCGAGGAGCTGGCTGTGAAAGCGAGCGCAACCTCGCCAAGGCCTAGCTCGAACAGACGATTGCCGCGGCGGGACTGGCAGTAGTAGTCGCGTTTCGGTGTTGCACGTGCCAGAATCTCGATCTGCCGGTCGTTGAGCCCAAAGCGTCGATAAATCGCCGTGATCTGCGGCTCGATGGCGCGGTCGTTTGGCAGCAGGATTCGGGTTGGACAGCTTTCGATGATCGCTGGCGCAATGGGCGAGCCGTCAATGTCCGCAAGCGACTGGGTCGCAAAGACAACCGAGGCGTTCTTTTTGCGAAGCGTCTTCAGCCATTCGCGCAGTTGTCCGGCAAAGTGGGCGTCATCGAGGGCCAGCCAACCCTCATCGATGATGAGGAGCGTCGGACGGCCGTCAAAACGGTCCTCGATCCGATGAAACAGATAGGAAAGGACGGCGGGAGCGACCGCGGTCCCGATCAGCGCATCAGTCTCGAACACCTGGACGGAGGAGCCGCCGAGGTGCTCGCTTTCCGCATCGAGCAAGCGATCATATGGACCGCCCAGACAATAGGGCTGCAGCGCCCGCTTCACCATATTGGACTGAAGCAGCACCGAGAACCCCGTGAGGGTGCGCTCAAGGGCAGGCGCCGAAGCCAGGGACGTGAGCGCAGACCAAATGTGCTCTCTGACCTCAGGCGTGACCTCGACCCGCTCGCGGGACAAAATCGAGGCGATCCAGTCGGCTGCCCAACCGCGTTCGGAGGTTTCGTCGATCTTTGCGAGCGGTTGCAGTGCAACAAATTCCGTCGATTCTCCGGCGACCGCACCACCAAGGTCATGCCAATCGCCGCCCATTGCGATGGCCGCGGCCCGGATCGAGGCGCCAAAGTCGAAGGCAAAGATCTGTGCCTCCGGGTAGCGGCGGAACTGCAAGGCCATCATCGCTAGGAGGACGGACTTGCCGGCGCCGGTTGGCCCTATAATAAGAGTGTGCCCGACGTCACCGACATGCAGGGAAAAGCGAAACGGCGTCGATCCCTCGGTCTTGCCAAAGAACAGAGGCGGCGCCTTGAAGTGATGGTCCCTCACCTCCCCTGCCCATACGGCCGATAGCGGGATCATATGAGCCAGATTAAGGGTCGAAATCGGCGGCTGGCGGACATTGGCGTAGACGTGTCCGGGCAGGCTGCCAAGCCAAGCCTCGACTGCATTGACGGTTTCGATCATGCAGGTGAAATCGCGGCCCTGGATCACCTTTTCGACCAGACGCAGCTTTTCGTCGGCGACACGCGGATTGGTATCCCAGATGGCGACGATCGCGGTGACAAAGGCCTCGCCGATCTGATCGGAGCCTAGTTCCTGCAGGGCCGCATCAGCATCGATGGCCTTATTGTTCGCATCAGTATCAAGAAGAGCTGATGCCTCGTTAGTCATCACCTCTTTCAGGATCGCCGCGATCGACTTGCGCTTGGCAAACCATTGACGGCGGATTTTTGTGAGGAGCCTTGTCGCGTCGCCCTTGTCGAGCATGATGGCCCGGGTCGACCAGCGATATGGAAATGCCAAACGGTTCAGATCGTCCAGAATCCCAGGCGTCGTAGCGCTTGGAAATCCGACCACCGTCAGAACGCGGATATGGGCTTGACCCAGCATCGGCCCGAGCCCGCCGGTGAGCGGCTGATCGGCGAGCAAGGCGTCGAGATACATGGGAATCTCGGGCACTCGGACCCGATGCCGTTTCGTCGAGATGGTGGAATGCAGGTAAGTTAGAGTGGCCTCGTCATTGAGCCAGCCGCATTCCGGCATGAACCCTTCCATGAGCTGGAGAACGCGATTGGTGCGATCGAGAAATCCACTCAGTATTTCCCGCGAATCTTCGCCAACCGTCCGCTGGCCGCCCTCATAGAGCAGCCGTTCTGCGAACGCGGCGCTCTCAGCTGGCGGCAGATAGAGGAAAGTCAGATAGTAGCTCGACTCGTAATGAGCGTCCTCCTCTTCGAATTGGGCCTTTCGCTCGGCGTCGACCAAGGCGGATGCCACGTCAGGAAAAATGTTCGCAGGATAGGCGCCTGCCGCATGGCGCTGCGCCTCCACAAACACCGCCCAGCCGGATCCGAGACGGCGCAGCGCGTTGTTCAACCTGCCGGCAACCGCGACAAGTTCGGCCGGCACGGCACTTTCGAGATCTGGTCCCCGAAACCTGGCCGTCCGCTGAAACGAGCCGTCCTTATTGAGGACCACCCCCTCATCGACGAGCGCCGCCCAGGGCAAAAAGTCGGCAAGACGCGTGTTTGAGCGCTGGTATTCAGCGAGATTCATCATGGGACAATTCACGTGTTGAGGTGACCGGGAATGCGGACGTGGCGGCGCACGACTTCGACGAAATCCGGATCGCGCTTGGCGGCCCAGACGGCGGCCATATGGCCGATGAACCAGAGCAGGAGGCCTGCGATCCACAGCCGCAAACCCAATCCAAGTGCTGCCGCCAAAGTGCCGTTGAGGATCGCAACTGAACGCGGCGCACCGCCCATGAGGATCGGCTCCGTCAAGGCGCGATGGACCGGTGCCACAAAACCGGGGACCTCATCCATCAGATCACCACTCCGCCGCCAAAGGAGAAGAACGAGAGAAAGAAGCTCGAGGCGGCAAAAGCGATTGACAGGCCGAATACGATCTGCACCAGGCGGCGAAATCCGCCCGAGGTATCTCCAAATGCCAGCGACAGCCCGGTCACGATGATGATGATGACCGCAAGGATTTTGGCGACGGGCCCCTCAACCGATTGCAGGATCTGGTTGAGCGGCTGCTCCCATGGCATGTTCGAGCCAGCGGCCCATGCGGGAACCGCGCCTGTGAACGGGAGGGCCAGTGCCGCGATCGCGATGAGAGCCTTGTTGCGAAGCGATCTCAAGCTCATGGTTGATCTCCCATTGGTAGAAGGCTGTAGTCACCGGACGGTCCGAGCGCTGATACGCGAGCAAGCTCGGCGAGCCGCCGATCGGCGCCGCGGCCAACAAGAACGGCAATCACGTTGATCGTTTCGGCAATAAGCGCGCGCGGGACGGTGACCACAGCCTCCTGGATGAGCTGCTCGAGCCGGCGCAATGCCCCGAGCGCAGTCCCGGCATGTATGGTTCCGATTCCGCCGGGATGGCCTGTCCCCCAGGCCTTGAGAAGCTCGAGAGCTTCGGCTCCGCGTACCTCACCAATCGGAATACGATCGGGCCGAAGGCGCAGCGAGGCGCGAACAAGTTCTGATAGCGAGATCACGCCGTCCCGGGTGCGCAGCGCAACGAGATTCGGCGCTTTGCATTGAAGCTCTCTTGTATCTTCGATGAGGACGACGCGGTCTGCCGTCTTGGCGACCTCCGCAAGAAGCGCATTTGTCAGGGTGGTTTTGCCGGTGGAGGTACCGCCCGCGACCAGGATGTTATGGCGAGCAGCGACAGCTGTTCGAAGAGCGCCGGCTTGCTCCATGGTCATGGTCCCGGCCGCGACATAATCCTCGAGAGAGAATACTGCCACGGCTGGCTTGCGTATCGCGAATGCCGGGGCGGCAACGACGGGGGGCAAAAGACCTTCAAATCGCTCCCCGGTCTCCGGTAGCTCGGCCGAGACACGCGGCGCACCCGCATGGACCTCGGCGCCGACGTGGTGAGCGACCAGCCGAATGATCCGTTCTCCGTCGGGAGCGGACAGGCTTTTGCCAGTCTCGGTCAGGCCACGCGACAACCGATCGATCCATAGCCGACCGTCCGGGTTGAGCATTACCTCGACAATCTCGGGATCTTCCAGAAAGCACGTAATGGCGGGGCCAAGCGCAGTGCGCAGCATGCGTGCTCCGCGCGAGATCACCTCCGGCTGAAAGCGTTGGATTGTCATTGAGGTCCCAAGAGCTGAGGCACCCCAAGCGGCCTCAGATGGGTATGATTAGAAAAGCAGGTCCTTCGTTGGCGCAACGCGTGGCGTGCGGCGATCGTAGGTTGGCGTAGGAAAAGAAAGATCGAACCAGAAAGGCGCGCGCGCAGTTGTTGATGCTCTCACGGATTAGGCGCCGAAGTGGAGTTAGCCGATACGCTCGCATTACCATTCCTCGTCTTCAGGCTCGAGTACGCCAGCTTCTGCTGACGTCACGGATACCTCAGCCGGATCTGTATTTGTCGCGTGATCGCGGAGGAAGAACTTGGCAACTCGCCTGCTCAAAAGGCCAAGCCACGGGATCACAAACCAGCCTAGCGCCAGAATTTGCACACCAACAGCGGATGCGAACGCAACCTGATAGGCAATAATCGGATAGTGGCCGTCCTGAGCGGACCATTGGTCAAGGATGAGTCCAGTCCCGTATTGGACGATGAAACACCAGCCGAAGTGAAGAACGTTCAAGCCCGCATTTGCTCTGCCGGTGAGCTCTCTTGGGAAATATTCCGCTAAGATCGCATAGCTGAGGACCGTCGCTGCACCGACAATCGAGATGACGAGCCATGGCAATAGCGATGGCAACGGAAGGCGCAGGATCAATGCAAGCTCAGCCATGACAAACAACACCGTCACCGCCGCAAACAGAACTTCTGACCCTATCCCGCGTCGACGTAGCCGATCAGCCAACGCGCCAAGTAGCAACGCCCCGGCGCTAATTCCAAGTGCCATGATGAAGAGCTGTGTGATCGAGGATTCGCGATCGAGTCCTTCGACGTTCGTCAGCCAAGATGCTGCCCACAAGGCCTGCAATGACCAGGCTGAGCCAATACAGCTTGCCGACAGCGGTGCTATCCGCCAGAAGCCCCGATCTTTGTAGATCGCACTCAGTTTTACGCCGGCAGGCTGCGTCGCCTGTGGTCGCGCGGCCTCGGGAACCGCCCAGAAGATCAGGAGGGCCGCAGCGAAAGTTGCAAGGGCCAAGAGTTCAAATAGCCCACGCCACCCTGTGTATGCCAACAGCCACTGACTTGGCGTTGTTGCGGTCACCGCACCTAGTGCACCGAGCATGATCATGTAGCCGTTTGCCAAGGCGACGCGTTCCCTCGGGAACCAGGTGACAATGGCCTTCAGCCCTGCCATTGCTGCAGCCGAGACACCGATGCCGATCATCGCGCGTGCGACCAGAAGCGCCTTGAAGTCGCTAGCCGCTCCAAATAGAGCCGCCCCACCGCCCGCAATGAGCAGGAGCGCGCTTTGGACCCGACGCGGGCCAAATCGATCCAGCAGCGTCCCGATCGGAATCTGGGCGCCGGCGAACACCAGAAAATAAACCGACGTCAACAGGCCAAGATTGGCAGCATCGAGACCTAGATCAGCTGAGAGCTGTCCCGAGATCAGCGTGTTGATGGTCCGGAATAGATAGGAAAGGTAGTAACCGGCGACGAAAGGGAGGAAAACACAGCCGATCAAGCGCCAAGTCGGAAGCCCGCGCCCCTCCGAGGATGCGCAAGGATTGAGATTGGATGGGCGTCTTTTTACTTCTTGCGTGCGGATCCGGCCGTCAACAGCCGGTTTAGTAGAACGCGTTTGGTAGAATTTGAAAGTTGCGGTTGCTGCCGCCCTCCTCGGCGGCAGCGCTCATGTCGGCAGTTGCGTCTAGAATGATGGCCGCAGGACCTTCCTGGGCAGATTCCGCTGAAACTTGCGAATCATCGTCGACCGCATGACCAGAACCCCGCGAGGCATTTATTTGGTCGATCGTCTCCCTCAGCAAGGGTCGGTTCGAGCGCACGCGCCGGACAACCTGTTCGGCCAAGGCCTTGAATCGCTCTTGTCCGAGCGCACACGCTTCAGGCTGCTGTGATTGCGGCATCTGAGGTGTGACGGTGAGATGATAGCGGGCGTGCAGCGCAACCGTCTCGGCGATCGTGCGGACGTCGCTGTCAAGACCTTCAAGTTGCCTGCTTATCCGATCGAGCGCCTCATGAATGAGACCTTCGATCGGCGGCGCTGGGTCTAGGAAGCGTTCAAGAGCGGCCTCCACGACCATGCTCTTGCCGAGGCCGGGACGGTCAGTTGCAACGTCGAGACGGCGGACAATCTTTTCGGAAAGCTGGACAGTGATCTTTCTCGTTGCTGCAGTATTTGGCTGCCCTGTTCGCTCGGTTGCATCGGCTTTTTCCAACTTTGGCCCGTTCGCCTGGTCAAACGCTGTGTCGAAGGCCATGCTCGGCTCTCCCCGGATACAGAAAAGGTCCATCGCACCCATGACTGAGCGCGCGTGAAATCGGTTAGAAATGACAGTGATTGCCCCACCGACGATGGGACGATACAAAGGGCAGGACCACTGCTGCTTTCAATCGCGGGAAAATCGACAGCGTAGTCTGGCGTAGTGAAAGGAAGGAACGGCGAGGTTGACTGGGCCGACAACGGTTGTCGGGCCAGCTACCGGCTGCGTACAAATTCCGGCCAAGGCGGCATCGCCAGGAGCCAGACCGGTCGAGCAGATTCAGCAGTTGGAAATCGTGACGTGCTATTCAGCCGACTGCGCGCAGAGATACCCCTGCCTCTATTCGTTCCAAACGGTATGGCGACAAGCACGTAGACAGCGCCCACCGCGAAAAGCTTCGGAAACTCGCAGCCGTTTGGCTTGCACCTCGACAGGCCGGGCCAAGTTCAAATTTCGTGGCGGGATCGTCTCCGATAAGCAAGGTCAGACAACAAGGCGCATAGATGGCGACCTTCACGACGAAATTGAGCGCTAACAAGCAGAAACACGCGAAATATATGCGAACATACGGCAGTTTTGGCAGGCTTTCTTCTTTCACCAGAATGTAGGTTCAGCGCTGCATGATTCTGTGGCGCAAAACCCAGAGGCTTGGATCCGTTGCGACTTACAGGGTTGGCTGAGCCAAGGTGAGTTTGGGGACTATGGATTAAGATATCTCTTCAGTCTGTTCGCGAGTTGAGCGAGTTTCTGAATCTCATGAGGACCCGAGTCTTGAATACGCATGAGGCGCGAGTCTTGCGCAGTTTTGTCGGGCAAGATATCCGATCACCCAGTCCGGGAGCATTGAAGAAGTCGTGGCCTATGTGGAGAAACTGAGTAGCGTTCTCCGGACCCGTATGCGTGTGCAGCCTCATGCTTTCATTCATCTGATAGATCACAGGTAATTCTTAACAAATATTGAGGAAGGTGCCGCATGGCGAGGCGTAATAATGGGGATGCATCGGGGGTAGACAAAGCTAAGGTGCGCGTCTTCTTCGCCGAGGTCGAAGGTAATAACGAGAGCGTGCAGGAAGCGCTGAAGACCATGGTTTCGGCAATGAACCGTCCTGTCCGCGTGCTCTCAGATCAAGGTGCTAACGGGAGGCATCCCGCGCTTCTGCAGCAAGCAAATGTTGAAGAAGTCGAGGAGCCGATCGAGATGGAGGAAGCTGACGCTCTCGACGAGGAGCCTGCCAACTCCAGGAGGCCTCGCGGTACCGGAAAGAAGGTCGATCGCAACGCCGGGCTGAATTTGGTACCTGATCTGAACTTCAGGCCAAGCGGAGCGCAATCTCTCAAGGAATTTATGGACCAGAAGAATTCAAAGAACGATCTCGAACACGTATTGGCGGCCGTCTATTATATGCAGCGGGTCATGTCGTTGACCAAGATCGGTCCAGCTCATGTGATGACCGCATTAAAAGAGGCTGGAATATCCATTCCAGTGGACCTCAAACAGACTGTCCGGAATGTGAAGAAGTCAAAGATGTGGCTGAACTTTACTGACATCGAGGATATCCGGACAACGACCCAGGGTGACAATTTCATCGAGCACGAGATGGGCAAGACCGAATAGTCGCCAATGCATCTTTCTTTTGATAGTTTTTGCGAGATCGTTAAGAATGCGAACAAGACGAACGCCGAAAGTGCGCTTGCAGTTCTTTGGTACTTTGATCACGAGCAACCGGGCGTCACCAAAACAGCTGGGCAGCTGGCGAAAATACTTGACGACCACCATATCGGAACGCCGAACCAGACGGCGCTTGCCGAGGCACTTAGGAGGTCAAAGCTTGCTAGTGAGTGGAAGAGTGGCTTCTCACTAAAGCCTGGCTCACGAAAGCTCATTCGCGACTGGCTGCCAGACTTAGACGGCGTACAGCCAGTGATTAATCACGCTTTCAGCTATTTGCCGGAGCCGATTTGGAAAAGTACACGGGGTTACATCGAAGCTGTATGCCGCGAATTGAACGGCTCCTTCCATCACGGCTACTACAACGCCGCCGCTGTGATGCTACGTCGACTCCTTGAAACGCTTATAATCGAAGCCTACGAGCATCTCGACCGGGGGATAGAGATCAAGGACGGCGCTGGCAATTACTTAATGCTAAGTGAACTTGCCGAGCGGGTATGTGGCGAGAATGGGCATAACGGCATCAATCTCGGGCGCGATTCAAAGAAAGCTCTGAAAGAAGCTCGAAGCCTCGGCAACTGGTCCGCTCATGCTCGCCGTTTTCTTGCTTATGCCGGCGATCTAACAAAGCTTCAGACTGGAATGAGGCTCCTCGTACAGGAGTTGGTTCAAATTGCTAATCTGGCGAAGAAGACCTAACCACACGTGATATCGCAGGCGGCGCACCTCCGAGCACCCACGCGAGCGCACGTGCGCAAAAGAGCCATACGCGAGCGCCAGCGGCGTCACCCTTTTTATCAGTATCGCACCGTCGATGGCGGCGATGTGCGTATTTCCCAAGCTTCGCCACCAGCTCGTGCAGGAAATCATCACCGAGGAGAATGTGGCGCCATCTAAGTCGTGTCGCGATTCGCAACGTAAAGGGCGGCGCGCGGAGCTCGAATGGAACTAGTTGGGCAGGATCGGCTTAAGCTACCCGAGATGGATGACCCGGCGAGTGACGCATGCTCAGGAATTGGTCTCGACGATGGACCAAAGAAGACGACCAACGCCTTCTCGAATTCGTTTCAAAGAACGAAATACCGAGGCGAATTTCTATACTGCTCGAGAGAAGCGAACGCGCTGTCGCTCAACGGGTCAGGAAATTGCGACCAAAGCCCCCAAGGCGCCAGCCTCCCTCCTAAAAATGGACGGAAACATTGCGCGTGCCTGCCGTGCCGGCTTGCGATCATTAGGCGTTATCGAGGACTTCAGAGCGGCTCACAAGTGGATAGGGAGCAAAACAACCTCTTAATCTTGCGGTAGCTGAAAACTTGCACAGGCCTTTCTCTGCAGGGAGCCTGCTGTGTCAGACGACCAAAGAAACGAAAATGCAGCGCCCGCGCTCGTGCAAATCAAGGATCATTTTTGGAATCTCTGGTGCACAAATCGATTGCCGACGGAGTCGTTAGAGGTGTAGGTGAGTGGGCACGGCTGTCGCAGGCGAACAGGAAAGCTAAAGCCGACGTCGAAATCTTTGGGCTTTGGACAGACTGTCCTACAATTGCGCCTTCGTCCCTCCTGCACAAGCTCCGTGAAGCCATGGCTGAGGAAATGAAGGGCCGCGTGGTGAAGCCCGCCGAAATGAAGGACTACCGCAAGGACCGCCGTTTCGCTCAAAATGGTCCGCGAGCGCGGCGGCAATTCCGTTCCGGCCATCTTCAACTCGGAAAGCCAACGCCTCATTCATCCACGGCCGCATCGCTGAGGGTACGAAGGTTCATGCCAATGAAGCTTCTGCTTGGGACCAACTCCGTGAGCGTTTCGAGGTGAAGCGCATCAACTGGCCTACAGCTTCGATGGCGCCTGCACCAATCACGCCGAAGAATACTTCTCCCACCCTCGCCGCGCTGAAATCATCCACCACTATAATCGCTGGCGCGTAGCTGCTCCGTTACGCTCAGGAAGGCTCATGGCGCGAGGACAATCGCCCGTCTCGAATGGCGATCAGGTGAAGCGGATTGCTAGGCCGGCCTTGAAGCGCGGTAAGTCCGTGGACTTCACCGGCCACTGGCAGCGATATCGTAGAATCCCCTTTTCAAGGATCGGGCGGACTGGCAATATGACTGCACAATTTCAGGTAGTTAGTATATTGTTATGCGCCGGTTCCAAAGCACCCTTATTTTTGTGATCTTTCCTTTGATTGGCAACATCGTTCTCGCAGTCGCAGCCTTTGTGTTCAATCCTGCTGACTTTCGCGATCACCTAGAGACCTGCTATCTGACGATTGCTGCCGTGCTGATGGCAACAGTGGTGTCATTTATTGGCTTCAGGGTTCACGATCTCGGCCCCAAGCGAACAGTGCTTGCCCTACTCATCCAGAGCGGTACCCTGATCTTTGTTTTTGCCGGAATCTACCGAGGGTGCGCGCTACGATTGATTGCGACCACCCGCTACGATGGATCGCGACCAGCCGCTACGATTGATCGCGACCACCCATTCCGGGCGATCGCGACCAGCCTGTGGACGGGTGTGATGGAGGCCGTTGGGTAATCCGCGAATCGGCATGGCTTCGCTCCTTTTCCACAAGGAGCGGGGGGCAATGCCTAGACCGAGATTACCCATGCGCAAGATCCGTGACGTGCTGCGGCTGTCCGCAGCCGGTATGTCCAAACGCAAGATCGCCGCCAGCCTCGGGGTGAGCGCGACGGCCGCCGGGGAGTGCATCCGGCGGGCGCGGCGTGCCGGCCTCGCCTGGCCGCTGCCGGACGGCCTGAGTGACGAAGCTCTGGAGCGCCAGCTCTTCCCGCCGCCTGCGGTCGTGGCCAAGGATCGGCGGCCGCAGCCGGACTGGGCGGCTATTCACCGCGAACTGCGCCGGCCGGGGGTGACGCTGCAGCTGTTATGGGAGGAGCATCGCGCCGTCCACCCCGATGGTTACGGCATCAGCCGCTACTGTGAACTCTATCGCGCCTGGGAGGCGCGGCTGTCGCCGACCATGCGGCAGAGCCACGTCGCTGGCGAGCGCATGTTTGTCGATTACGCCGGCACGACGCTTGCGGTGATCGACGCATCGACCGGCGAAGCGATGACGGCGCAGCTGTTCGTCGCCGTGCTCGGTGCATCGAGCCTCACATACGCCGAGGCCAGCTGGACGCAGGGGCTGTCCGACTGGATCGGTTCGCACACGCGCACTTTTGCATTCATGGGCGGGGTTCCGGCGACGGTGGTGTGCGACAATCTGCGATCGGGCATCACCAAAGCGTGCTTCTATGAACCGGCGGTCAATCGCAGCTACGCCGAGATGGCGGCTCACTACAGCACCACAATTCTGCCGGCGCGGCCGTATCGGCCTCGGGATAAAGCTAAGGCCGAAGTTGGAGTCCAAGTCGCGACCCGCTTCATCATCGCCAAGCTACGCAACCGGCAATTCTTCTCGCTCACGGCATTGAACGCGGCCATTGCCGAGCTGGTCACGCAGATCAATGACCGCATGTCGCGGCACCTCGGTGCGAGCCGCCGCGCGCTCTTCGAGGAGCTGGAGCGCCCAGCCCTCAAGCCGTTGCCGGCCGAGCTCTATGTTTTTGCCGAATGGAAGGAATGCAGGGTCGGGCTCGACTACCACGTCGAGATCGAGAAGCACTACTACTCGGTGCCGCACCAGTTGCTGCGCGAGACGATTTGGGCGCGTATCACCGCACGCACGATCGAAGTCTTCCACCGCGGCCAACG
The DNA here is from genome assembly GCF_029714405.1 of Bradyrhizobium sp. CB82. NCBI lineage: Bacteria > Pseudomonadati > Pseudomonadota > Alphaproteobacteria > Hyphomicrobiales > Nitrobacteraceae > Bradyrhizobium > Bradyrhizobium sp. CB82. Next base: position 8,027,846 of record NZ_CP121650.1, read on the forward strand.
CGTCGCCGCCCATGTGCGCTCATCCTCGAATCGCAAGCACACGACGGTGCGCGAGCACATGCCATCGAGCCATCGACGCTATGCCGACTGGACGCCGGAGCGACTGCGGCGGCAGGCCGAAGAGATCGGGCGCCACACCTCGGCGCTCGTCGAGATCATCCTGCAGGAGCGCACGCATCCCGAGCAAGGCTTCCGCGCCTGCGTCGGCATCCTGCGGCTCGCCAAAAGCTATGGCCGCGAACGGCTCGAAGCCGCCTGCAGTCGTGCGCTCGAGATCGGTGCGCGCTCCTATAGCTCAGTCAACTCGATCCTGAAGAACAACCTCGATCGCCAGCGGCCTGCAACGTCCGCGGACGGGCCGGCGATAGCGCACGACAATATCCGCGGCCCAACCTACTTCCATTGAGGAGATGACGACTGATGCTCACACACCCCACCCTCGACCAGCTCAGAGCGCTCAAGCTCGACGGCATGGCGCAGGCTTTCGTCGAGCTCGAAGCGCAAGAGGAGACCCGCGATCTCGCGCACGCCGAATGGTTGGCGCTGCTGCTCGACCGCGAGGCCGCCAATCGCAACACCCGCCGCTTCCAGACCCGACTGCGTGCCGCTCGGCTGCGTCACAGCCAAGCCGCAATCGAGGACGTCGATTACCGGACGCCGCGCCGGCTCGACAAAGCGCTGTTCCAGCAATTGGCAACGTGCCGCTGGATCGCCGAGCACCGCGGATTGCTGATCAGCGGCCCGTGCGGCGTGGGCAAGTCGTGGCTATCCTGCGCGCTCGCGCAGAAGGCCTGCCGCGATGGCTACACAGTCCACTACGCCCGCGTGCCACGGCTGTTCGCCGATCTCGATCTCGCCCACGGTGACGGCCGCTTCGCGCGGCTATTCCGGATGCTGGTCAAGGTCGATTTGCTCGTCCTTGACGATTGGGGACCCGACCGCCTCTCAGCCAGCCAGCGGCGCGATCTCATGGAGATCGTCGAGGACCGTCATGGCCGCGGCTCCATCCTCATCACCAGCCAACTCCCCGTGGCAACTTGGCATGAGGTTATTGGCGAGCCCACTCTTGGCGATGCGATATTGGATCGCATTGTCCACAATGCCTACCGGCTCGAACTCGACGGCCCGTCGATGCGCAAGATCAAAGTCGCCGAAGCAATCGAGCCGCTGGCGCAGCCCGCGACACCAACCGCAGCGGATGGCATACCGTCGAGGGGAGCCAAGAAATGACACGCAGATCCGTCATCCCGGCCGCCCCCGTGGGTCAACAGGGACCTCCCGCGCGCGCCGCTGCGTCAGCCGTGGGGGCACTCCGCAGCGCGCGCGGGTCCCTCCTGTTGACTACGGGGACGGCCTCCACCCCGCTTGACGCCACGCGAGAATACTGAGAATCACCAAGTGTTGCCCAACGGCGCCTTCATACTGGGTAGCGGGTGGTCGCGATGCGTCGTAGCGGGTGGTCGCGATCGTCGTAATGCGCACCGAGGGTTCGGATTGCTTTATGGAGGCAGTCCCACGCCTCTCGTCGATGACTGGCAGAGCGCGCTTTATTTCTCGATCATTACTTGGACGACACTGGGATATGGCGACTTCACACCACCACCTGAATTGCGGTTGATTGCCGCAATTCAGGCGCTGCTTGGGTATGCGTTCTTTGGGATTTCAGTTGGACTGGGGACGGCTATTCTTTGTGAAAAGCGCTCTACTTCAAGATCACAAAGGCCATCACCAACGGCAGCAACGACAACACAATAGCCGCGATACGCGCCACCGTCTTAGACGGGTGATCCTTATCGACAATCCAATGGGTTCGTTCATACAGCCATGCGGTCATTGGCGGTCTCCGACCTGAAATTTAGCCGCACTGGAAGTTGCAATAGCGACATCCTCGCTCAACTGAACAGCGAAGGCAATCAGTTTGTTCCGTGTGGAGCTACTGGGTTCATTCTAAAGTGGGGTAAACTGGCTGATTTTCAACGATGTAACCAAGAATTAACCATCGGAAAAGCGCCCATCAGATAACTTGTCAGCGGCCAAATGTGGGCTCATTTAGAGGTTGATTGACCAGTTTCCAGCGGTATGGCCTTCTCGCCAACCCGCTCCACGCCTTTACCGTGAGGGTTGGCAAGCTGTGCTGGATACTTAGCGAGACGGCTCGCGCCTTCGTCCGGGGTGACTTCTTCCACCCCATGAGCCTTAAGAATAGCTGCCCCTATCTCGGAAGCCGTCATTGGCTGCGTGGCCGTCCTGAGCACGTCCAGGGCCCTCCTATAAAGAGGAGCCTCGCTTGAACCAGCGATTTGGCTTCCAGCGCTTCCCGGTGATGCGCCAGCTAGGTTTGTAGATGGGTCGAGCATTTTGATGGCGGCCTCCACATGCCGCACCTGATGCCGTGTGCGCGGGACTGCACGATGATGAAGGTTGCTGACGATCGGCTGGAACGCGCACGCTGACAGTCACGCGTCGCCGCACGAGCTTGATTGAACGTAGTCCGGACATTGAACTTCGGTTTCCGGCGCGCTTTCTTACCAATCCATGAGGGGTGCACAATCACGATATCCATACGTCCCCATTGGACCTCACGGGTGCTGGACCACAGTTGCTTCGGTACCTCAAGACTTGCCGGCGATTTCGTGTGTGTCCTGCTGGAATGAAAGTCACATCATAACGAGGTTGCCATCTCAAGATATCTGCAGAAAGCATTGGCAAGCTGCATTTGCCTTGGCCTTCGGCACTCAGCTTCAAAGACGCGCGGCGAAGCAATAACGACGCAAATGCACTTCGCCCGTGAGACAGCGACGTTCAGGCGATTGGCACTGTAAAGGAACTCCATACCGCGCGGAGCATCGAGGTGGCTCGATGTGGTCACGGAATAGATGACGATCGGAGCCTCCTGCCCTTGAAACTTGTCGACCGTGCCAACACGCCCACCGGGTATTCGCTCCTGCAGCTCAAATACCTGGGCATTGTAAGGCGCGATGATCAGGATATCGTCCAGCTTGATGGGGGCTTCGACGCCGTCTCGATCGACCCAAGTCGTGCCACTATCCAGTATATTGGTCAGGAGTTCACGCACAGCGTCGGCTTCTTCTCGCGACGAGTTCTGGTTGCCGGAGTGCTCGATCGGAAGATAGCGAAGCCCCGCCCCTGCCAGGCGCCCTGGTGACCTGATCTGTTGCCTCTCAAGACCCGGTCGAGAGAACAACCTGCCCTCGTAAAAGAGCTCTGAATTGAACGCGCAGATTTCCGGATGTAGCCGCCAAGTCTCCGGCAGGAACAAACCCCGATCGGCTGGAATAGTGGCATGCGAGCCAAGGATGTGATCCAGCGCTGACGCCTCAGCCCCGTCCGGATGGCTTCCTTGAATTGGTTGCTCAAGCTGCCGCGGATCACCGAGCAGCACGATGCTCTTCGCTGATTGAGATACTGCAAGGACGTTTGCCAGAGACATTTGGGCGGCTTCATCGATGAAGAGGACGTCAACGCACTGCGAAGCGTCTGGCCTTGCCCAGAACCAGGCCGTCGCGCCGCCGACTCGGCCGGCGCCGCTGAGCGCATCGAGGAATTCGTCATTGTCCTTGAGGAAAGTTAGGCTGCGTAAGTCATCCTCATCGTCGGATACCTTTTGCGCGCACTGTATGACCTGTTTCTCTGCCCCGGCCGCCTTGATCACCTCATCAAGCAGGTTGCGGATGACCTTGTGGCTGTTTGCCGTGATACCAATCCGCTTTCCCTCCTTTGCCAGGGCGCAGATCATACGGGCGCCCGTAAAGGTTTTTCCTGCTCCTGGAGGCCCTTGCAGCGGAAAAATGCTCTGATCGAGAGTAAGCCCCGCCCGTATTGCGGTGGCGAGCGTGGATTCACCGTCTTGTTGCAACGGCAGCCCCCGGAGGCGTGGCGCCATAGCCTGGATCAGATCTCGGCCTGCACGGTAGTCGCCGTTCCCCTCGATGCCGTGACTTGCCACATATTCGCCGAGCCGCACGACGGCCTCGGCAAGCACTTGAGTGTCGACAAAGTTGTGGGCGAAGATTGCCGGAGGATGGAGGTCCGCGGTATCCCTACGCTTCTTGATATCAATCGTTCGCTCTTCGAGCGATACCGCCGTGACACTTCCGAACTTGTCGCCTCCAAGGCTGCGTAGATCGTCACCCGGCCGGATGTCGGTATCTTGCGGGGCAAACCGGTAACGATGGATGGGTGCCTTGGCCGTTCCGCCTGCCTGCTCAACGAATGCCATGTCGGCAAGGCCGCTGCGCTCGTGCAGGAGATCCTCCGCAGAAAGATCCCTCAGCCTGAAATACTCCCACCACACGGCTTTCTTCTCGCGACCATGCCAATCCAGCATGGACGCGAGCAACCATCGCGCCTTCTGCTCCTCCGTGCGCTCGTTTGCGTCATCCGGCACGCCTTCGAGGAGCTGAGCTGCGAGTGCAGTCACTTTCTGTTGCCATGCGTCCAGCTCGGGACTGACTTCAACCGTCACCGCGCCCGGACGATCGATTGTCGCCCCCTTTGCGATTTGGTCGGCCCGAAGCGCCTCAAGCCAGCGTCGCAACGCTTCCGTGGACGCGCAGTCGTCACGATTATAGCCTTTGACAGCGACCTTATCTTCTTCTGGAACCCCTTCCGGATCGGCCATCTCCAGCCGCGCCTGGGTTCTGGCTAGGACAGCCCCAACCAGCTCCAGAGGGACGCATCGACTGAATCCGTAAAGTGGTTCGAGCTTCTTGATGGAATAGCTTTCGACGCTGGCGCGAATTGCGTGGCGTACGACCGAATAGAGATCAACGAACACTTCCCCGCGCAGAAGGTTGTCCACCTCATTCTCGCGCGTCGCATATCGCCCCATGAGCCGCTTGAGCGCAGCCGGCTCGTACGGCGCGAAATGATAAACATGAAGATTGGGGTGGATCTTCTGCCGCTCGGTAACAAAATCGATGAAACGCTCGAAAGCTATCCTCTCCTCGTGGCGAGTGGACACCCAATCACTGGTATACTGCCAGCTCCCGCTCTCATCTGCATAGAGATATCCAAACAGGAACTCGAGCCCACCATCACCGACAAACGGATCGCCCTCGAAGTCGAAAAAGATGTCGCCTGCTGACGGCTCCGGCAGACGATAGAGCCCAAAGTTCGGCTCAAGCGGCAAGACCTCGTGCAACGTTGCATTTGCGATCCGCCCCTCGACCTGGATTCGCGCCTGTTCACGGACCTTCTCATAACTACGAGCGGCACCGCGATCTGGCCTCCACGGCAGAGGCATTGGCAAGGCGGCTAGCGCAGCCATGGTATCAACGCCGTGCTTCTCAAATTCTCCAATCTGAGACTTGCTGATGCCGGCGACGAGCGACATATGATCGTCCGCGCGCCTCTTTTCGTCACAGTGCTGGCGCCATCTGCAGACGTCGCAGTGCTCGATCGGTTCAGGATAAGCGCTTGTGGCTGCCGGCGTAGCCACGGCACGCTCCAAACTACCCTTAACGTGTCGATAATAGGCAGCGTAGTCGGCCACTCGATATACTTCCGGCTCAAAATTTGTTCCCGGCGTCACGACACAAGCGGAAACGACAGCTGCTCCCTGCATGTTCGCTAGCAGATCGGAATAAAGGCAGATCTGAAGGATTGTATTGCCTTTGGTTTCCCTGGCGAGCTTCGTATCCGTAACTTCGTAGGACCACGCACCGAATTGGCTTGGCCTGTCCACGCGACGCAAGATGTCGGCCCGGCCGCTCCAGTTGCCAACTTGGAGAGCGCCCTGAGCGATGACAGCATCACCTCGCTTCATGGCCTGAAGCGTGGACGTCAGCGCCGCATTGTCGACGCCGATTCCGTCGATCAAGGTGACTGGCAAACCGCCCGATTTCAGATGGTCTATAAAGCCCTGCTCATGCTCAGATCCCCGCGCGGCTAGTGTCTCAAGGACAGGATCCCAGATTTTCGGCTTGGCCAATTCGCCGTTAGCGACTTTAAGATCGAGGTTTGTCAGGTAGCGACAGTTCAAGTGGCCGACGAGATCACCCGCACTAAGGCTGAGCTTGGCTCCAATCTTCCGCATTGTCCCTCATGACCATCTTGAAAGCTGCATCAGAGCTCTCTTGCAATCTCCGATATTATGCTCAGTTCCGCAGCGTTTTGTCTAGTCCATAGGGTTCGAGCCAAGGCAAGCGGCACCTGCTCCCGAAATTTGCCGGCTGCGATGTTTTCAACGAAGTCGCAAACCTGGATCGGCCTGGAGCGACCAACCGAGCTGAGCTCCCTCAATTTCGGCAAGGCCTCGGCCTCCGTCGTCTTGGCAAGAGTCAGCCCAAGGTCATGGACTTGAGCTGGAAGCCCAGCCGTGGCTGCGGCAGCCCCAAACACCGCCGTCGCCTGCGAACCGCGCCAGAGAAAAAGATGTAGATCCCGCTCCTCTTCGATAACCCTTCGCTTGTCGAGTTCGAACTCGCGGAACGTTTCCCGCCCTTCGGCCAAAAGCTCTTTCGCCTTGTCGTCAAGATACGGCGGCTCATCGTTGGACAGATAGACGTTCCGCATTTCGGCGGCCAGACGGTCATGCAGACGCTCGCCGTCGGCGCGTTCGAATCGGGGCACGACCCCACCCGGGTGGGGGGCCACGAAGAGCGTATTCGTCCTTTCGTCTATGTCGTTAACAATCCACCTGCGGCCTGCAAATACGACGAGGCCATCCTTATGGACCGGGAACGATATCGGCAAAGTCCCGAGCGTCTTGCCCTCGATTGTCAACCGCCACTCTTCCGCGGACTCGAAGACGGCGAAGAAGCTTCGCGATTGAACCGTGTGCTCTCCCTTCTCGGCAAGCATGATGAGCCCATCATTCGACTGCTCGATAAAGCGGATCGCGTCCGACGCCAGATGGCGAAGGAGGTCAGCGAATTCGCTCACGGATATCGAGGCGAAAGGGCCAGGGCCGCACAGCAAGTCATACAAGGGCCGTGCTCTTATCCCGCCCCGTTCGGCTATCACAGACAGGATCTGGTGAATCAGGGTCGAGGCCACCTCTGGAATCTGGCCGGCCGGCTCGACAAACTTGTCCAACAGCAACTGGATGACCGCCACCGATCGGATCGTGTTCGGTCTTAACCGGTCGATCAGACCGGATTTTCGGTCGATGTTCGGCTCGCGCACGTAGATACGAAGAACGGATGGCACACCCCTCCTTCGTCCGGTTCTGCCGAGCCGCTGCTTTAGAGAAGACAACGAGCGAGGAGCACCGATCTGGGCTACGGACTTCACTGAACCGATGTCAACGCCCAGCTCCAGAGTTGAGGTACAAATCGCTGTCGTCGGCAGCTTTCCATCCTTGAGGCGGTCCTCCAGCTCTTCCCGCAGCGTCTTGGAAAGGCTGCCGTGATGCGGGAAGAACTCGTTTGGCACATCTGCCTTGTCAGACCGCCGCCTGAGCCGGTCAGCGGCCGACTCGACTGTGCGACGTGAGCCACCGAAAACGAGGTTGTTGGCACCGCGCAGAGTCTTGAACAGATGGTCAGCGATGTCGTCCAGCGCAATCCTGGATGACACCTGCTCGGCGTCGGCCCCACCCTCTGCATGATCGGGATCATCAAGCTCTGGCGGCTCCACATAGCCACGTATTTGAAGCTTGAGTTCCGGAGAATCGGTCTTTGCTTCCAATATCTGGACTGTTTCCGGCGCAGCCGGACGGAGCCATGTCGCCGCCTGGAAAAGATCACCAATGGTCGCGGACAGCCCGACACGTCGCGCGGGCTGGGTTGACATCGCATCGATACGCCGCAGCAGGCTTGCTAGATGAAGCCCTCTGGGCCCCTGAAGAAACGAGTGAACCTCATCGATGACGATGAAATCAGCCGACGAGAGCAGACGTTTTGCATCACCCGGCCGCCTGGTGAGCATCGCCTCGATCGATTCCGGAGTGATGAGCGCAACTCCCTGTGGCTTAGATAGTGCCCTCTTCTTGTCTCCTTGCGGAGCGTCACCGTGCCACTTAAGGACAGGGATCTCCATACTCGCGCAGAGTTCGTCGAGACGCTTGAACTGATCGTTGATCAAGGCCTTCAACGGACTAATATACAGGACAGAAAATCCCAGCGCTCTTCTATCAGCGACCTGGGTTAGGATTGGTAGAAATGCAGCCTCCGTTTTTCCGGCGGCGGTCGCGGCGGCAATCAGAACATCGCGATCGCTATCCAGAACAGCGAGAATCGTGCGCGCCTGGATTTCGCGAAGCTCATCCCATCCCTGATCGTGGATCCATCGACGGATTGTCGGGTGGACTCGGTGGTAAGCACCTTCAAGGGTTGAGTCGGAGGCTGGTGAGTTCATCGCCATCTCCACTCTCTTCGGCTGCTTCCACATCGTCCGGGGCGTCCGGAGCAATTGGGATGAGATCGAGAAGCTCCTGCCACCTGGCACCAGGGTTCTGTTCGAGGACGGCGAGCATTTGCACGAATGCTTTCACTGTCGAGCGCGGCGTTCGGAAGTACGACTCTCCGATCTTTCGGTTGCAATACTCCATGAACGCGGTCAACGCCTCGTCGGGCACCAAGAACTTCGAGGGATCTCCACTTGCGAAGACCATCCGGATGTTGCTGAGCAAGATGAGGAGGTCTTCCGGAGTCAGCCTTTGCAGACGGATTACCGGCCCCGAGAAATCAACAAGTCCGCCACTGGCAAAACTATTTTCTGCTAGCCTGGATTGCAACGCCTCGTAGCTGAACATGCCTCGGCGCGTGTCAAGCAGGAAGTCCGGCGTACCGCACATGACGAAACCAATTCCTGAAGTCGTGCCCTGAAGTGAATCGTTCACGATGTCAAGAAGCTGCTCATAGTTCTGCTTTCGGGATTGAGCGTTCTGGAGCTTGTAGATATGGGCCATTTCATCAAACATGACCAACAAGCCAGCATAGCCTGCAAGTCGCACGAGGCAGCCTAGACACTTGAGAGATTCATAGACGTTCTCGTCGTCGATGATGCTTCTGACGCCAAGGTCCCGTCTTGCATCTGTCTTGGTCGAATACTCGGCGCGGAGCCAACGGATGGCAGCTTCCTTCAGAGCATCATTGGACTGCTCGCTTCCGCGCCAATAGGCTTTCAACACTGTGGCGAAGTCGTAACCTCCCGCGAATTGAGTGACGGCCTCGAACTTCCGATCGATGACATTTTCGACGGCCGCCCCCTTTTCCTCAGCCTCCTTCACCGCATCCATGACGAGACGTTCGGTAATGCTTTGGAGCGCACCTCCTTCCGGCTTGTTGCGGGTCGCCATGTTGTTGACGGCCTCCGCATAGAGCGCGCGTGACTGACCACTACTGGCATGAATACGCCGGTTGGGAGACAGATCGGCATGCATTGTCACGCAACGCTTCTCAAGGGCTATGAGACGCACAACCCCCGCGAAGAACGTCTTTCCGGCACCATAGTCACCGATTACGAATCTGACGGCGGCCCCGCCATCTGCGATCCTGTCGATATCGCGCACCAGCGCACCGATTTCTCCTGCGCGACCGACCTGGATATGTGGCAAGCCTAGGCGAGGGACGACGCCTGCGGAGAGAGCCTGAATTATCGTGTCCCGTTCTCTGGGCTTAATCGACTTCTTGGTCATGCAGCCTTATCTTTCATTTCCGAGATGCGCCCGCGCAGATGGGGGGCTAGCGCCACCTCGTCGCCGTCTTCAATCAATGCGTCATCAAAACACTCAAAGGACCAATCGTTGATACGCTCGATAGCTCCGTCAGGGAGCAATCGCATGTCCCTTGCGTGGCGGTCGAACTCAGATCGGGTCATTGACCCACGTTGTTCGAGCAGTTGTACAAGCTCACTGTGCGGTCCGTCCAACCCCTGCAGCGCGATCTTGTCATCGCGCCCGGACGTCGGCGGCTGCTCCGTTTCTTCGCTGAAAATATCTGACAACAGTGCAGCTACAGCCTCGGTCTCCCGGCGTGTCCGAGCAAGCTTGGCGGTGTCAATACTGAAGCCCTCGCCAGATGCAAGCTCAAGCGGCGGCGAGCTGGCCGGCTCCTTCGGGATGCGGATTCCTGCACCCCGCGCTTCCTCGCTGATAGATACTGGCTCATCTGTCCGTTCTGCCGTTGCCTGATGAAGGTTCTGATAGACAGCCTCCCGTGGAAGACCGAGAGTTCTGTGCAACCGTTCCAAAAATTTAACCTCGCCGACGTCGATACTCCCGTCGCCCCCGACCACGGCAACAGCTGCGTCCGCGATGGCCTGCCGTTCAGGCTCCCCGACTTCCGCGAGCTTACGGAATACGCGAGCCTGTTTGGGTGGACTGTTAAAGGTTGTGACGGCGAAGGCAATCAGGCGAGCTTGCTCGACACCGGACAGGTCAGGCGTGGCACGGATTCTGTTGATGGTCCGCTGGAGCTCTTCATAGCAGGCGTCTCCATCGGAGCCAGCTGCGAGAACCGCCACTTCGACCTGGGTTCTGGCGGCTCGAAACGTAGCCCGAGTAGGATCGACGGGTCCACCATTCGCAGCCCTGAAAACAAATACCTGTTCGTCAGCACGAGGAAGGCTGCTGCCATATCTCGGGTCCGGCTCGATAGCCACATCGATCGCATCGAGCGCACGTCCCAGTTCTTCGGCAGAAGTGGCGGGGATCTTTCCATTGGCCTGAACCTCAAAGCCTGCCATTTCGAAAATGTGCTGAGCTGTGGCGCTCCCACGACCCTGGGTTCCCAATACGGTCTCAACCTGTCTGCGGAAGTCCGCGATCGCCTGCGAACCGGATTGCTGCCAGATATCGGCGGGCAATAGTCCCCTTGCCACGATGGAGTTGCGCAGATTTGGCTTACGCCCTACGAAGCGGCTGAAGGGATCCAGTTCGCTCGTGCACTCCTCAACAAGCTTTCGCAAGGTATCGAGCTGTTTGGTCAGACCTAATACATCAGGATATTGTTCGTGCCGGCCGTGAATTGCAACGTTGAATGCACCGCTCGCAGCGCGATATTGGAGGGACATCCTTTGGTGCGTCTTTACAGGGACGCCGTTCGGATATCGCTCAGCGAAGCGCTTGGTCCACAGCGCAGCGAATTCGTCGAAGCAGCGCACGGCCGGTGTTCTCAGATGAGTATCCGGCATGGCCAAGACCCAGCGCAGAGCATCGTCTGCCGACGACAATATCGGCGAACGAGCCAGTTTAGCGCCTAGATAGAGTCGCGTTGGAAGATCCATTTCGGAGCCAGCGACGCGCTCTGGCGAAAGAGGCGGCAGATCAATACGGGCCGAAAGTTGAGCATTGGCAAGATCGAGGAAATTATTGGCGTAGTGGTGGAACGACCCATTCGCGCCGTAGATTGCCAATAGCCTTTTTACCTCGTCGACCAACGATGCAGCGTCATCACCGTGTTCAACGAACATGCGATGCTCGAGGCCATAGAAAAAGATGAAAACGAGACCAATTCCATAAGCCGGGTCGCACCTGCCTCCAAGCATCCAATCGAGGAACGCCCGACGGGCCGCGGGAGACATATCCGCATAGGAAGGCCAATATGGCATCGAGCTCCCGTCGACATCCGCATGTTGAGCTTGAGCAGATAAATTGGGATTGATCGCGTATTGCGCGGTCACGCCACCGGGCACAGCGACGCCGTCTCCGAGGTAAAAGAGGCCTCCCGCAATCTCGATGTTTCCGAGCTTCACCCGTTCGTCTGCGCGGACCCATCGGGCCAATGTGCTGTTCTGGCGAGAAGGATTTGTTTTGGCCGGCAATGGAGGAATATTGATCTCGAATTCAGGCCCGCGTGCGGGCACCTCGGCTGGCCCTGTCCGTGGTCCCACCCTGAAGATCGCGCGAATAATAAGATAGATGCCGCCGCAGACGATTGCGATCGTTCCGAGGACCAGCGCGTTCTCAACGACGAAATGGTAGATGGCGACCACAGCAGCGATCATCACCCCCAGAACAAGCATCAGGGCTTCGCCGCCTTGTGTAGATTTTCCCCGCCGCCGCCCCATGCCAACCATCAACCAGGCGTTTCAACGCCCGTTCAGCTCCCGGATTGACCTTCGCATGACCTGCAAACAGGGGCAAACAGTCTTACGACTACCACAATATAATACCACAATCGATGGCCGGCGCCCTCCGCGCCAGACCACGTTCTATCAGCATCCAATATGAAACCACCCAGCCAGGGGTCGCGCCGTGCAGCTCGTGCGACTTGGCCGGCGATAAGTTCACGGCGTTGCCTTACCATCGCGGAGGCCAGCACCGGATCCTCGTCGCGAAGACGCGCTCCATCCAAGTTCAGCAGCTGGATCCCCAAGTAAACTTTCCCTGGCCTGCGCAATTTCCTTGAGCGTGCTGCGCGCCTCGTCATCGTGGCCCTCTGCAAGGAGGCCGAGAATCGCCTGCCTCCTGCCAACAGACGGTAGACGGCACTATGTCACTCGGTGCCGGAGGCGCGCAACAGATAATGGACGACGACGCACAGCAGGCTGGCGCTGCGCCGGTGGAGAACCTGCACCTCATAAGAATCAGCCCACACTTCAATCGGCCTTGTGGCCTCCCACGTCGGATCAATCGATTCAAATCGGAGCTGCCCAAGCACCATTGGAGCCTCCATCGTTAGCACCGACGAGGCCAGCATTTGTCGCGCAGGATTTCGCTGACTTCTTCGATCTATCGCAGAATTTGGGCGCATAAAATTTGGACCTGCGGCCCCATGCATCAAAACTGCGAGGACGCAAGTTTGATATTGCGGCTCCAATTCATTACATAAATCAAATGGTTATGTGACGATCAGAACTTGAGTTACCGCCTCTTCAAAGCTTAGCTATTCGATATACGCGAATCGCCCGGCCGTACTGCCGGTCGTTGACGCAGAACCAGGTCCGATCGGCGCCGCAACCTAAGCCGGTTGCGGAATTCGCAGGAACACCCCAGGCAGGGCAGAAGCTTCAACTGACGCTTTCCGTCGGCTCACGTCGCGGAACGGAACGTGAGGGGTTACTGCGTATTTTCGTGTTAATTGCGCATGTGCGTGCAAATACGCACATGAAATCGGCAGACAAGCGCTCTTGAGGCCTTTGGTTGGGATCAGCTCGCCCAGAAAGGCGGCCACATTCAGTTCAAGCACCCAACTAAGAACGGCCGCGTCACGGTCCCGCACCCCAAGAGTGACGTTCGATCGGAAAGCTCAAGAGCATCGAGAAGCAAGCCGATTTGAAGTTGAAATGACAGCGCATAGAGAGGGGCCATCCCCCACCCAAGGAGGGCAGCTTTCATGCGACACTACAATGCCCTGATCCAAAAGGACGCTGACAGCGATTACGGCGTCTCGTTTTCCCGGTCTTCCCGGCGTGATCACCGCTGGTACGGATCTGGACGATGCGCGCGCTATGGCCGCCGAAGCCCTGGCCCTTCATCTGCAGGGACTGGCGGAGACGGCGAAGCCGTACCTGAACCCTCCTCTGTCGAGGAGGGCATGGCGAACGCCCAGAACAGAGATGGCGTTGCCGTGCTGATTCCAGCGCCTGCGGAAACGGTGAAGACTGTGCGTGTCAATGTCACTCTTCCCGCCGACGTTTTGAGTGAGATCGACCACTATGCCGAACAGCACGGGTTTACTCGATCCGGTTTTCTTGGCGCAAGCCGCGAAGAAGCGATCGCGGCCTGACCAAGCTAAATCCTATCACTTGAAGCTGCCCCCGTCTCCGACCGCCGCACATATGCGCCGTTCGTTCCAGCGGAACACCTTCTAGTCGGACGCCCCTTTTCGGGCCAATCGCAGTTCTACCAACTGGCGCGGTCCAACCACCAAGCAGCGAAGTGCCAGCTCAACGCAAACATCTTGCGCAGTCACTTCTTGCCAACCCCGCAATCCAAACAAGCCGTCGAACCGCCTCCGGCCGGGTGAGAACGGCATCCTTCTTCAGAGTCCGGGAAGGTCGCCAGCTCACGCAAGACGCCTCCGAATGAACGCACCGGCGATAGCCAGCCGGACAACCAAACGTCTAAGCGTAAGACAGCTACTGCCAAGGCTGTGCCCAGGTCCGTCGCCCTACAACCGTCACCAGCCGTCAACGTTCCCTTGCCACCGATCGAAAAGGATTTCCGCCGAATAGTTTGGTCGTGTCGACCAATCCCATGGCCGCGCCGCCGAGCGCGCCGACTGCGGTTGCGAGATTCGCGAAATTTTGCAAGCCGCCGGTTGCAAGAGCGGCTATTGGTCGAAAGAGCATCCGGTCCGGACCGACCTAACAACGATTTCTTCGCATTCTCGTGCGTCCCCCGGGAGATAACTGGATTGCGGCAGCCCTAGCACTTCGCCCAGCCAGCGCAAAGAATCGCGACTTTGAGCGTCAAGCTTCGACTTTCCACAGGCTCCAGACCTCTCACAGCGTCTTAAGATACTCGACAAGCGCTCGCCGCTCGGCATCGGTCAATTCTGGTCCGATGACGCCTGGCGGCAACTTCGTTAAGTCGGCTTCTTTGCCCTCAAACGAATGTCCCCGATTGCTGTTCCCAAGCAGCGACACGTTGAAATTCGTCAGGCCAGCCGCACAGGCGTCGCTCGCTTGTGTTTTCGTAACAAGCCCCACATTGATTGGATCGAATTCACGGCTACCAACGCAGAAAGAAGTCGGCCTCAAGTTCTGCGGCAACAACATGTCTCTCAGTGTCGGCACGGACCCGTTGTGCAGATACGGAGCTGTCGCCCAAACACCATCCAACGGGCGCGCCCGATATTGAGGTTCAAGGGCAAGAACATCTTCGTCCTTTCCGTTACGGTTCGCCCGAGCCCCAACGTAGACTCGTTGGTTTTGACAGTTCTTCCTGGGTCCCCACATCTGCTGCTTGACTTCTTCGGGAGTGCCGTTCGCAATGATCCATTGGTCGATTGTCTTGCCCACCACGTCCATGAGCGCGAGTACGAAGAGGGGATCTCCCCCTTTGTCCGCTGGAAGGCCGCAGCCCCAGGCTTTGTTGAGGTCATCGAAGGGGTTCAATCCAAGCGACTCGGGCAAGTGAACGCGGCGCGTCGTGAGCACATCGGATCGTTGACGATCGGTGCCGATCGTCGTGACCGGCATCTGGACCACATTGAAATAGTGCCGACCGCCGATTTCTACCCAATTCTTCTCGTTCTTGGCGGAGCGGTCGGGGTTCTCCGGCTTCCAGAACGAATCCTCCGGCCATCTTTTGTCGAAGGCAGGATCGTTGACCGGGCCTCGGTGGCATTCAAAGCAATGCGCGCGATAGAGGTCGCGGCCTTTTTCAACGAGCTTTTCGTCAACGGCCCATGCAGGGTCGCCCTTAAATTTTTCCTGCGCGTCGTTCCATCTGGGCGCGACGAGCCCGGTAAATTTTCTCCCGCTTGCGTCGGCCGCCGCAAAGGGATCGGCGCCACGCAGAAGCTCTTCGAACTGCGCGATATCGGATAGATGTACCGATGAGGCAAAAAGTGGCCGTCCGGGTGCGGCCGCTGTCATATTGACTTTCGCGCTGACACCGAGCGCCTCGCCTGAATTGCGAACAAGTTCGTTGAGAACAGAGGCGTCATACTGCGCCCAAAGGAAATACGGCGTATCCCAGATGGGCGGAAAACTTACGGGCGCATCGTGGCGCGCGAAGTTACCCCTGAGGAGTGGATCCGGGAGTTCGCCGGTCACAGGATTGAGCAGGTTGCTATAGAAAACCTGGTTCCCGATCCGGTTCAGCGCGTCAAGTCGACCGAAGCCTTCATCGAGATCTGCAACTCCCTGTCCCATCAAAAGGCTATCGCCCTGCGCCTTCTGTTTCTTGATCTTTTGAAGTGCAAGCTCCAGATCACTTCGAAGCTGCTTTCGATCGACGCTTTGCCCCTTGATCTGCTCCAGCCTGCTGGCGAAACGCTCGAATCGCCACGGCAAGATCAGCGTGTAGCCGATAGACAGCCCGATGACTCGTTCAACCTCGCCGAGATTGACCATTGCCGGCCCGCCATCGAACCGAAGGCTGACATTTTTGTACTCCAGATGCCCGGTATGACAGGCGGCGCAGGTTAATCCGATCTGATCTTCATACGAGGCTCCCGTCGTCGGATCAGCACCGCCCTTAAGAATGGCAAAGCCGACAGGCAGGCCATTTGAATTGTCGGGCACGTTTGGAGTCCAACTGGAGCTCGCAGCGCCCCCATTCGACGCATCTTCGTGATAACCGTATGAGGGCGCGTTACCGTCGAAGTCCTTTGAGCTGGGACTCGGGATGAAGCCAAGGCGACGCAGGTAGCCTTCGTCCGTCAAGCTCGTGTACGAGATGGACAGCTCGGGTCGTTCCAGAGCCAAAAACCACTGATAGGGGACGGGAATGGTCGCAGTCCCCTGCGATGTGTGGTGAAACCAGTAACGCTGGCGCGAGGTCCAGTTCTGCGGCAGCCAATACGCGTTTTCGATTTTCGATGGCTCCGGCAGAGTCGCTGGCAGTAATTGAGCGACCAGATTTGCGTCGTTTTTTATTTTAAGAGCTGCATCGCGAATCTTCTCTGGCGCGAAATACACCAAGCCGGCCGACACGATCGCGACGACGACGATTGCGAACACCAGACTGGCGACATGAGGCCAGCGTCTCATCCAGGAATAAAGCCGAGAGCCGAAAGAACGTCCTCCCATAGCAACCACTCCATCCATCTCTTTCGTGCGTTCAGCCGGGCCGGCCGGCAGCCGGAACCGGCGACGGCGTCTGCTATTTGTTCAGCAATTGGCTATTGATGAAGGTGACCACGTCGGCTGTCTCGGCTGCCGCGCGCCGCGTTATCGTTGCCGCCGCCGGGCCGCCGTTAAAGAACGATGGGAACCAACCGAAATTGCGAACATTCCAGTTTTCCTTTGGCAACACCGCTCGGTTTACGCCCGGCACAGCGAAGTTTGGAATTTTCCTGGCGATCGGCTGTGCCGTCTCGGTGTGACAACTGACGCAGTCCGTGTTGAAGAAGTGGCTTTTCTTCGGATCGGCAATGATATTGACGATTTCGAGTATGCGACTGTTGGGCGAGTTGCCGTCAATGAACTCGGAGGTCGAAACACCCTTGCGATCGGCGGCTGCTAAAGGAGGATTTTGCAAAGCCGCGTGACGACAGCTGATCGGATTCTGATTGTTGGTAACCGGCTGCGGGACAACATGTTTGCCGCCGATGATGCTGAACATCTGCGCTGCGTGGAAGCCGTCAAGCGTCGGGCCAGGCACGGGTATCAAGCCAGCCTGCGGGACCCTTAGCATCGATACAAAAATCCAAGGTTCTGGCGGCGAAATGCCCATGACGGCCATGGTGTTGAGGCGCTGGGCAGAGAGATGCTTCTCAAGTAAGGCCTTGAGTGCATCACGAAACGCCTTTGCCGATGCCCCCACGAGGCCCGGATGCACATTCAGATCACCGGCAGTGGAGACTTTGACATTGCCAAAATGTCCGGCTGCAAGCTGATCGCGCAAGGCGGCGATGTCACGAACGATCGCCTTGAAAGCTTCGTCGTCGGGTTTAAATCGCGGGAACGGCGCACAGCCGTCGAGAGGCGGATCCGGGTCGAGGTTAAAGCTAAAGATAAGGTGGCCGGCCGTGTCATGAACCTTGAATCCGTCCGGTCCATTGGTCACCGGCTGAATGATGAGACGGATTTGCGGTTGCCGGCCAAACTGGGCGATGACGTCCGGCGACAATCCCGGCGCGCCCGGATCGATCCTAATGCCGGCAACAAACCAGGCGTCGATCTTTTTCACGGCATCGGGCAGCTGGATGTGGCGTACACCCGAGTCCGGCACTCCGGGACGCTCGGGATTTTCGGCGTTGGCGATAAAGCGTGCGAAGTCTGCGTCGGAAAAAAGTCGCTGCGGAGATCCTGTGGGGCCGGCGAGATCGGATACCGCTATCAGATTAGACAGGTCACCCGCCGATTTCGGTGGAGGAAAGAGGGTGGACACATCGTTGGCAGAAAGTGGCTTTGAAGCAGTTTGCGCCGGGGCCGTTGCCACGCCCAAAGCGGTCGCGAATATCAACGCCGCCACGGACAGTCTTGCAAACCTATGGCGACACTTCGATCCGTACATTTCATCGCTTGCCATCCTTGGCAATCCCCCCTGCGAAACTTAAGAGTTCAAACATCGGCTGTAGAAAGCCGAGACTTCGGCGCAACTTCTCTCCGCGGCAAAGCAAACTGGCGGAGCACCCTTTCTCATTCCTCACCGTAGAACTGGCTTTGCAAGGACTTGAGTTTCGTCGGATGCAACGCGTCCTCTATACAGCCGAGGAACATCTCGCTCCTTGCCTTAACGCGCTCGCCGTCAGCCGGGGCATGATCCATATCCGTCTGCAATGCGCGCACCGCTGTCCAGTCCTTCGCAGGGTCTTTCAGCAATTCGAACAGTGTCCGATTGTTTTCGTAAGGATGGAGCCGAAAGTGAGCAAAAGTGGCCTTGGCGGCAATCTTCGCATCTCGCAGCGCGTCGGGAAGCGCTAGCAGATCAAGTCCTTTCAGTTCGCCAAGCTGCCGCGTTTGAGCCTGCGCTTCCAG
This sequence comes from Bradyrhizobium sp. CB82, assembly GCF_029714405.1. Classification (NCBI taxonomy): domain Bacteria; kingdom Pseudomonadati; phylum Pseudomonadota; class Alphaproteobacteria; order Hyphomicrobiales; family Nitrobacteraceae; genus Bradyrhizobium; species Bradyrhizobium sp. CB82. The sequence continues at coordinate 8,046,350 of NZ_CP121650.1, forward strand.
ATATTGTTCACGCCCGACCAATTGATACATTCCTCGCGGACGAAACAGCCAACCGTCGTCTGTGCCGGGTTGGTTTCCGAACGAGTTGCCATCGTAGCCCAGAACGAAGTTGGCCAATTCCTTGGGATGGTTGAGCAATGAGTTCACATCGACGGTCGGCTTGTTTGCGGCCGCAAGCTTTGCGTTGTTTTTGTCGATGCGATCGTGCCATTTGCTCGGGAGCTGAGAAGCCGCGCTGTAGGAGAAGTTTTCACTGCTGCGTGTAAAATCGGCACTGTCGTAGGAGACCGATCCCAGAATGTAGGCCAGGATACGAGGATCCGTTTCTTCGACGCGATCCCACTCCTGCAACAAGGCTTTGACCTGCTCGGCCTGAAAATACGCCATGTAGCTCTTGCGATATGGCGGCACGGGTGGAGGAGCCGGCGAATGGTCCCTGCTCGATTCCATCAGCTGGTGCTCGTAAGCAGCAATTTTGTCCTGGTATTTCTGATAACCGCGCTCTTGCAACCACTTGCTCTCGTAACAGGCAAGCAATGGCTGCGGCTTGATCTTTGGAGTTGGTCGATATTCCTTGTCTAGCTCATCCGCGTAGGCAGCCCGTGCGAGTTTGGCGTCTTTGAGCGTTTCAAATGCGGATGCAACTGATCCGTTCAGCAGATGAAACAACTTCACTTGCAGACAATCGGCGTTGCTCTGCCTTTCGCGGGACTGATCGAAGTCGTCCTTCGGCACACAATCCCAAAAGCGGCCACTGCTCAGTGAGATGATGTCCTCGGTCTTCTGGGACAACGTCCAGCCGAGCGGAAGACTATAAAACAAGCCCGTTATGTCCGTGCGGCCGAACGTTGGAAAGCGCTGAACGCTGGGGGTCACTTCGGTATCGGGCCGATGATCGACGCTGGTTGCATGATTGAGCGCGACATAGGTTCGGGAGGTTCGCGTGCTCAAAAGCGCGCGTACCGGCTCCATGAGCTCACCGAACATGAATGAACCGTGATCTCCGAATTGGCCGCTCACCAGGGACAGCAGGTAAATCCGGAATTTTGGCGCGTCGGATGTGCTCTTGATACTATTAAGTTTCTCAATCAAATCGAGCGCGGTCTCGATGCCTGAATTCTCGACATATCCACCATCCACAAGGCGCGCCTGCGGATTGGCGGTTAAGCAGTCATTTCTCAATGAGATGGTCGCCGCCGGCGTCACCCACGGAAATCGCGCGCTCGTGAAAGCGGCTGTACTAAGCGGAATGCGAAGTGAGTGGCTCTTGACAGTTTGGTCAACCCCAGTTCCAGCACGATCAAGCGCCGCTAGGATACACAGGTCCTTGTCTTTCGGGTGTAACGGATCGATATCGAAGGGAGAGATGACCGCCCGTTTGCCGCTGCCGGCATCTGTCGTGTTGAACAATAGCGCCGGCATGTTGTTGCCAGCTGCCCAATGGGACTGAAAGTTGGCCCTTAGCAGATTAGATTGATTGCCGGCGCCATTGTTGTTCTCAAGCATTCTGTCACCAGCATTCTCCAAAGTGTATTCCAGAAAGCGCGCGCGATCGAAGGCGGGGATCGCGACCGGAGAAAACATTTGAGTGAAATCTGTAAACAGAAAACCGGCAACCAAAGGCGAGAGGAAATCGGTCGCCAAGACGCTTGCAACGCGCTGTTCTACCGGCCCAGGAGCATCAATATCTTCGATTCGTCCGACACCGGCCAGAAAATCCGCGATTTTCGGGCATGTCTTTCCGTCTGCAGCATTCGAATCAAGGGACGCACTGTCGGCGTGGAGCGCAGCGGCGAAGATTGCCGACCCGACGCTGCCCCCGGAGACAGCGCTTATTGCAAACAGATGTTGCCGAAATGCCGGACAGAGATCCTGCATCCTGGCCAGAAACCGCGCCGCATTATTGGCGGCGTAGATACCTCCCCCTTGAGCCGCGACGATGAAGACGGGATATTCGCCAAGCCGCTTGGCTTCGTCCACCCGCGGCTTCTGTAAAAGCCACTCACGGAATGCCGCGACTGCAGACATGCGCGTATCTTCCGGCAGGCTTTTTGCCTCGGCGACAGCGCGCAGCTCGTGATCGTCACTTCCCAACAAGGAGGCAAGCACAAACAAGCCGCCAAAGACAACCGGTATAAATGGAAACGTAAACTCGATCGTCATCAGGGCAAAGTGGACGGTGAGACCTACGACGCAAACCGCAAAGAGAGCGATCACGCCGAACGATCCGACAGATTGTGCAAGCCTATCCGGGAACAGAATGAATCCCGCTGTCAATAGGGCGATGCCTCCGATCGTAAGCGCGAGAAATCTGTACCGGATGAAATACGCGTTATTGGCCCTGCTCGCGAGATCAATGGAGCGATCTCTTGATCCCATCCGCCAGGCAAATATCACGAAGCAGACGAGCATGATCAGCATGGCGCATGCGAGGATGAGCAGCATGTTCCGCTCGAATGCGAGCGCCTGGTCCTGAATGCGGAAAATGCTTCCGACTTCCTCGACCTCACCGACCTTTTGCGCCGGACGCGAGGCGAATTGACCTGCTGTCGCGGCGATTATCGGCAGCGCTCCGAGCACAACGGGAGCAACTCTTATATAGAAAGCCAAGCGCCCCGTAGCGTGAGGGATTTTCGGTAGGGACGCAGTGGTAAGCTGAAAAGCAGCCGCCCAAACCGTTGTCGCAATCACGCCCAGGGCGACAAACTCCCTGACGGTCACCCAACCAATGTCATCGGCGGCTATCCGGTAGAGCTCTTGAATCTGATCAGGGAGGTATAGCAATATCGATAAGACTATCGACAGAACAATAATCCACCGAAGGTTGCGCAACAGTGTAAAGAGCTGCTCGCGCACAGTCATCGCGTCATTTCCCTCATACGTCGGCAGAGATAGTCACGACACGAAACATTCATGCCAGCTTGTACCGAACAGAATCGAGCCTGCGGATATACAGGCGACCTGCAACAAAATAATTATGGGCAAGCTCGCGAGTAGAGCGTTGAAAATTGAGCACTTAACCTACAGTAGTAATCCGCCTTTGTCGATAAGTTCTTGGTCGTTTTCGATGCGGATAATTAAGACGGTGACGAACTCGTTGGCTGCAATAGCGAGTTGCCGGTCCACACGGCAAAGACACGCCCTTGTACGTTGCGTAGAGATTTATCGGTCTCCACTCGATGTCTTCATCCAACTCGCCGTCGAACAGGACCAGGCGCGCTCAACGTACCGTACTTTGAAGTCAAAGTTTCTCGACTTAACTCGACTAGAGTTTGAATTTATGCGCTTAGTTGGCACACTGCGCAGCTTTTTCGCGCGCTCAAGCCTGATCCTTGCTCTACGCGAGCAATGCGAGAGAGGTGAACTGAGATGGAAAGCATGCTTAACCATGTTCTGGCATGAGATGATTCAACTGAGTCGCCACAAATTCCTATGAGCGATTCGCTCTGAGCTAGGCCGATTACCATTTGCCGATCTATTCCCCGGGAAGCACCTCAAACCTTGTCTGCGCCTCCGTTTTACTTCGTCAATGTCTTTGAGAACGTGTTGATGGCCACTCGATACCTAAGTGACGAGAGCAGCCTAACCGCGGCCGCGCCAGCGTTCGTTCGGCGTCACGGCCATTTGCCTGTTCGACGCCTAGGCAAATTTGGCTATAATCTGGCCAGAATGCCTTTCGAGGCCATCCTTGCCCCCGAAGCTGTTGAAGACCTCAAGAGACTGACGGCAAATGTTCGGGCGACAGTTCGGGCTGCGCTCGAAAAGCATCTAAGGCACGAGCCCAAGAAAACGAGCTGCAGTCTCATCAAGCGATTGCGAGGATTGCTGCCTCCGCAGTATCGGCTGCGGGTAGACGAGGTCCGGGTCTTCTACGGTGTGTCCGGCGCGACCGTCGAGGTTCTGGCAATAGGGCCCAAATCGGAGGCCGAGTTATGGCTCGCACAATTCGGAGATCTGGAGTGAAGGAAGTTCCTTTGTCCGAGATCGAGGATGATCTGTCTCGCTTTCTTCGAGAAGCCGAGGCGCAGGAGATCGTTATCACACGCCATGGCAAGCCCGCAGGCGTATTGATCGGCTTCGGGTCGGAAGAGGACTGGTTCGAGTACCGCGTCGAACATGACCCGCGCTTTCTGCGCCGTATCGAACAAGCGCGAAACAGCCTACGCGCGGGACGTGGGACCCGGCTCGAAGACACCGAATGCGAATAGCGGCACGTGCGCTCCCGTCGGGGTGCGCGCGGGGACGAGCAATTGTCGGATAGGACAGCGTGGACTTGCGCACGGCATCATAGCGCCACGGCGAGCAATAGGCCCATCTTCATCGGCCATGGCGCGCCAGTTCGCCACCATTCAGGATAAAACTGCGAACAATGAGCGGATGCCGTTCGTGGTTGGGCCTGGTACGGCAAAGGTCACAGCGATTCGTGGCGAGAAGGATATCTGGCCGCCCGGACCACGCTTTGAATGTTGCGGCGGGGGTCAAGCCTGGGGTTGCAAGATAGCGGGCGCGCGCGATTTGCTCTCACACCGCCCTCATAAGACGTAATCTTCTTGATCTGCGGCACCAGCACGTCTTTGGCCGTTTCGAGATCGAAGCGTGCTTGCATGTTCATCCAGAACGCCGCGCCGGTCTTGAAAAACTTGCCGAGCCGTAGCGCGGTGTCGGCGGTAACGGGCTTTTCTTCGCGCGCGATGCGTTCGATCCGGGCGCGCGGCACGTTCAGCGCGGCCGCGACCGCGTAAGTGGTCAGCTTGAGCGGAACGAGAAATTCCTCCCGCAGGTATGAACCGGCGGAAGTTTTGCCACTTACGATCTCCTATGTGGCCCGCATTCGGCCGGTCTGAGCTAGTGATAGTCGATTATCTCCACGTCTTCTGGACCCGCATCGGGGACACGACCCGCCATTGATCATTGATGCGGATCGAGTGCTTAACCGCCAAAGCGCCTTTAAGGGCTTCAAGGCGGTTGCCGGGAGGCGAGTTCAGGACCTCAAGAAGGTCGGCGGACTCCACCATGATCAGCTTTCGGCGAGCTACCTTGGCAAGATTTGCCAGGAAACCCTTCGGAATCCTGAAGGATCGGCTCGGCAAATTTCCCCTTGAAGCTTCTGATCACGGGCGATACGCATCCCATTGAGATACGTGTGGCAAAACCTTTGTATCCGGATGAGAGATACCGGTGGCGATACGCAGCATTTCCAGATAAGTGCAGGCGAACTGCGGGAGGCCCGCCGAGGGCGCAGATTCTCGACATTGAAAAGCGGCGGCCTCAGTGACATATGATCGCGATTTGCCATGCCTGCGTTCGCTGCGTGTCTTTTCTTGACGGCCCAGCACGCCGACTTTTCGATCGTCGACGAAACGCTGACCAGCTTGCCGGGAGTTTCCATGTCATCGATCGGTACCGCGTTGCTCGACAGCCTGCGTTCCGTTAAGCGTCCGAGCAACTTTTGCGTCGGCGGAATTCGGGAGATCTCCATGCCGACGATCGATGTCGACGGCTTGGGCAGGATCGCTTTTCCTATCCTGCCCGTCCAAGCCGAGCGGCTTGTCGCAATCGCCGAGGCAGCACCCTATGGGCGGGGCGAGGAGACGGTGGTCGATCGCGAAGTCCGGAGAACCTGGCAGGTCGATTCCGCCAAAGTTCGGATCGGAGGGCGTAACTGGGACAAAACCCTGGCCGGGCTCGTCGCCGACGTAGCCCTCGGGCTCGGTGTGAGTGAGCCGGTGGCGCCCGATTTCTACAAGCTTCTAGTCTACGATACCGGCAGCTTCTTCGTCGACCACCGCGATACCGAGAAGGTCCCCGGCATGTTCGCGACGTTGGTGCTCGTGCTGCCCTCGACGCATGGCGGTGGCGAATTGGTCATAAAGCATCTCGGCCGCGAAGTGACGCTCGACCTGCGTCCGGAGGAGCCGTCCGAGGTCGGCTTTGCGGCTTTCTATGCCGACTGCGTGCACGAAGTGCGTCCGGTCAAGGCGGGATTTCGCGTCAGCCTCATTTTCAACTTGCGGTTCGCCGGCACGAGACGCTCGCTGAAAGCGCCCGATTATCGCACAGAGCACGGGCGGATCGTGAAATTGTTGCGGCGTTGGGCGAGCCTAGAGGACGAGCCTGACAAGCTGATCCTGCCCTTGGAGCACGCCTATACGCCGGCGGAGCTGTCGTTCAGTGCCCTCAAGGGGGCTGACGCCGGCGTGGCGTCAGTCTTGGTCAAGGCAGCCGCGGAGGCGGACTGCGATCTCCACCTCGCTCTCGTCTCGATCGAGGAGAGCGGCAGCGCCGAACATACCGGCTATTACGGCCGGGGCCGCTGGAGTAGCGACGAGGAGGAGGACGAAGAATTCGAGGTTGCCGAGGTCATCGACCGGGTGCTGATCCTGACCGAGTGGCGGCGTCCGGATGGCGGCGAGGCCGAGTTCGACGAGTTTCCGTTCGCCGAGGACGAGTTATGCCCGCCTGATGCTTTCGAGGACCTGGCCCCAGACGAGCAGGTTTTTCAGGAGGCGACGGGCAACGAGGGCGCATCCTTCGAGCGTACCTATCGCCGCGCTGGCTTCGTGTTGTGGCCAAGTGCGCGGAGGCTCGCGGTGCTGAATCAGGCTGGCCTCCGCACGACGCAGCCGTATCTCGAAGGTCTAACAGCGCGCTGGGAGACAAGCAAGGCAGAGATCCAGTCGCCGTTGTGGCGTGAGGCCGACGAGCTTTCCGAGCATATGCTGCGCTCCTGGCCTCGTCATGTGTGGCGCGACGAAGGCAATATTGACGCGAGCCGGATGCTCAATCTGCTGGTCCGGCTCGGCAATGTGGCGCGCATTGACGCATTCCTCGCCGGCCTGTCCGCCGAAGGCATTTATGGCGCGCCCGACAACGAGGCGATCGTGCGCGCGGCCGCCCTCCTTCCGGCCTCGCGTGCAACGGAGCTGCTGGTCCGGATTTTCAGCCGTAACGCTCCGGCCCATCTCGGCGCCTGCGGCGATCTGCTGCGGCGCTGCGTTGCGGCGAAGATGGGTACGACGGGCGACCTGGTGCGGATCGGCGCAGCCCTGATCGACGCCCTGCCGGGTGCCCCGACGAGGGAGGAGGTCGGCACCTGGACCCGGCCAACACCCATGTCGCCCGGCTTCGTTGTCGATCTTCTGACCGCGACGAGCCGGATCGATGCAGGTCTCGCGGCGCGTGCGATCGAGCACCTGCTGGCCCGGTCGAAGACATACAAGCCGGACGAGGTATTAGTCCCCGCCGCTCGCACGTTTGCTAAACTGGCGGAAAGCACTGCGTGGCCGGCGGTGGCGCGGCTCCGAGAGACGTCTCTCGACCATCTACGCAGGCGGATCGCACTGCCGCTGGAGGCGCCACGGGACTGGGCAAGGACCAACCCACTTAGATGCACGTGCGGCGACTGTCGCGGACTGGGCGCTTTCCTGGTTGCGCCGGATCAACAGCAATGGCGCCTGAAGGCGATCCAGGATCGGAGGACCCATGTCGAGCAAAGCGTTCGGCGCGCGGCGTGCGACCTTGACCTCACGACCGAAAGGCGCGGTAGCCCCCACACGCTCGTCGCCACCAAGAACCAGGCCAGCTACGAACGGCGCGCAAAGCAGCGCCTGCAGGACCTGGAGAATGTTTCGGCGCTGGGCGGATGAACATTGTTCTGGCCCCGTAGGGAACAGCAAGTTCGAGCACGGAATGAGCCGGGCGAATCGGGTTCCACTCGCTGATCGCGTCGCCAGGGCAGCGGAAGCGGCGCTTGCCGCCCGGAGTTTTGTGAGCGCCATCGACGTTCTCGTCGGGATCGGCTGGCTTGATCCTGAAGCGGTGGAGCGCTGGCGCCGCGGGCAGGTCGATTACCTCGAGAGGGTCATCCGGACCAACCTGCCGCGCATCTCGGAAGCCATGAAGCTTTTCCGGTCATGGGCGACCGCCAGAGGACCGAACGCAAGCCAGACGGTGTATGTCGCGCGTACGCCGCGACGGCAGACACTCCGTTTCAGCCGAAGCGGAAATCCTGCAATCGACGCGTCGTATCGGACTCATTGGGTCTCGCCGGAGCTCTCCGAGAGGAAGCGCGCGCGTCTGATGGAGAAAGCAAGCCATGCTCCAGAACTGGTGGTCATCCAGCCATTGAACGACGCGTGGAGATGCCATCGGTGTGGCGGCACCGACGATCTGTTGATGATGGAGAATCGCAGCCCGGCGTGCTTGCGCTGCATTGGCCTCGATGATCTCGAATTTCTGCCGGCAGGCGATGCCTTGCTCACGCGGCGCGTGAAGGCGAGAAGCACGAGATACGCTGTCGTCGTGCGCTTCAGCAGGACCCGCGGCCGTTACGAACGACAGGGTCTGCTGGTCGAGCCGCAGGCATTGGCAGATGTGCAACGCGATCTCGTCCGATAGACGCTGTCTCGATTTCCGGCTCCGCCCAATCATAACGCAATTTCAATTACATATGAGTTCGCAGTTTTGTTTTGAGTGGCGCGCCAATTCGCGATTTTCTGCGCCATTCTTTCCGGAAGGTGCGCGTAATCGCGCCCACGTGCGCGAGGCTATGCCAGGAGTTCGCCCGCGTTTGCTCTGCCCCGACAAGGGCACATTAGCTGTGGATTTCAATGACTTTCAAGGAGCCGAGACGCGCCTGGCGGCTAACCTCGTATGATTCGTGGAGGTAATGTCGATGGCTCGAGTCCAGCCAAAGTCTTCGTTGACGGACGACTATGCGAGACTGATTGCGCGCGCCGTAGCCAAGGGCCGGCCCCCCCCGTTCAGTGCCGACCTCGATCGGTACTGCGAAAGCTCCCCACGCGAAATTTTCACGGCTTTCGCGGGCGCAGCCCGGCACATGCCTCCGGCCGGCAAGGATGAGGCGCTCGGCATCGGTTATCTGTTTCTGTTGCAGCGGCTGCTCGAGCACCTGCGCTATCGCACCGATCGCGGCTATGCGGATGCGGCCAAGTTCATCGCGGATTTTCAGGCCGACGTCGTCACACGGGTTGAGGCGGGACAGGTCGATGCGCGCATGCTCTCCTTCGTCGGAGCAGCGCTGCACCAATCGAAGATCCCGGCATCGCCGGAGCTTGCGGCCGCATCGGCCAGGCATTCCAACAATGAGGACGAGGGCGGGCCGCTTCCGACCGACGTCCGCGCGGCACTCGGCGGTATCCTCGAAGCCTGCGGCGGCGATCCGTTCATGGTTGTCGGCTCGCTGATCGAGAGCAGCCACGCCATGCCGGTGGAAACCCGAAGCTCTTTGGCAGGAGCCATGGCGCTCGCGGGGATACCGGAAGCCCGCGCCGCTGCAGTTCTGTTCCTGCTCGATCCGGATACTGCCGTTCGCCGCGCGGTCGCCGTAGCGCTTGATCAGGTCGCCGCCTCGCTGACGCAGACGGATATTCGGCGGCTGATTGCGATGCGCAATTGGCGGCCTGAAGACGAGCGAGCCCAAGTCGACGCCGTCATCCGCAAGTCGCGCACGGCTGGGATCGATTGTGCGCAGTGGCAGGCGGGTAGCATCGAAGCAGTTGTCGCCTCAGCCATTGACGGGTCCACAACACAAGGTTTCCTGCTGGTTTCGCCGGCCGGACGGAAGAAGCGGATATCGTCGGTTCTGACCAAAGGCGGGATTGCCGATGCCTGGAGCGGCGAGCCGGAATCGGTTCGCCGGATCGAGGCGACCTTGGCCGGCGCGGGGAGGAATTCCCCTATGCTTGCGGTGTCCCGATCATATCTCGACCGCGCAGTGGCGCATCATTTGGCGCTCAGCACAGAGAAGCGGGAAGCCGCGCCGTTGGGTTTACTTCACGTTGCCGAGACGATCGGCGGCGCCGACTGGCAACCCGCGCGGATAGCTTTCAGTGAAGCGCTTACCGGGTTGATCGCCGACATTCCGAAGACGATGTGCGAGGCCGCGGCGCTCGCTTCGGTGTTACGCAAGAGCGACGATTTGGCCGACCTCGATGCCGTTGCCCTGTCTTGGTTCGAGGACGATCCACAGGTCGCACAAGCGGTGGAAGCTGCGCGCGGTCGCGATCACGCCAAGCTTGCCAGTTATCTCTTGCAGAGCGCCCTTCCGCGGCATCGCGACAGATGGGCCGAGACTGTTCTGCGCACGGCCCTATGGATGCACGAGGCGCCTCCGGAGGCCGATCTGTGCTGGCGTGAGCTCGCGCTCGTTGCGAAAGCGCTCGCCGACGGTCGGGACATGGCTGAGATCGGATTGATGCGCAATATCGCACTGCGGACGATCGCGGTTCTCAGAAGCGCCGGGCGAATGTGAGTTAGACACGTGTATTGCTCCAATCGGAGCGGAGCGGGGAATTCGCAGGCCTTCGCAGATTAGTTAGTCGGGTGCAGCGTGTGGCTGGCCGCTTCATCATAGCGTCGCGGCGAAGCAATAGATTCCCATCTTCAGGCCGTGGTGCGCCAGTTGCCGTCAATCGTCCACCGTCTCGGATCCTCGATTCCTAATTCCAAACCAAAAATTGAGATGCTCCCGATTAGCCGGGACTGAGACTCGGCTTTTTTATTTGGCGAGACTGGAAGGTGATCGACGGCGATATGGAAAAGCTTCGGGAGATATACGTCTTTGTCTGCTTCGCCCTCGGTGGTGGCGCTAATTTGAAAGCTTTGGGGGGCCAAACATCCGCCATCCAGAGTAGCCCAGCCACGGCGCACAGCATGCCAACGATGGACGGCAACTACCGGCAGAATCACGGTGTGCTTCTTCATCTCTCTGGCTCTCGACCCGCGTCCGCTTTAAAGACAACCAGCACTCTACCCTTCAGAAGCCCGCCTAGCGGCGCGTCTCGCACTTCCTCGACTGAGATGGGCTCCTTAGCGACAGGCAAGGGGACGATGAGCCACGAGGGCAAAGCGACTCGCCAACCCGCCCGCGCCCACCGCAACTTCCTGCCGCCGCTGACCTCAATCCGATCGAGCAGATCTTCGCCAAACTCAAACACTTCATGCTAGCTGCAGAGCCTCGTGACGTGGGTCGGCGAACTCCGCGATCTCTTCATGGAGGGGTGTACCAACTGCTTCAAAAACACCGATTTGTGGAAGCCGTCGCGAACTGCGGCGCCCGGCTGAGCGCGGAACGTTGAACTAAGCCCTATGCTAGAATTCCGACAAGTTCTGTCGGATGTGTCGGCTTCCTGACCACTGTTGCCAATTCACGCCTCCGTCTTTGCGTCGCGACTAGCGAGCGTATTCCGACGAAATCGCTTGTTTTCGTCGATCCGCTAATTGGCACAAAGTTTGAGTCTGAGGGATCGTGCGCGACGAGAGCGGAGTGCCGGCACATCAATCGCGGGAAGAATTAGCTAGTCCTTGTACCATCTTGCCCATCAGTCCACTAAGACCACGCCACTCGAGTCGGAGACTTCGTATGCCATCTACTAAGGAGTTGAAAAATGACTCCTGGGACGATTGGCGTTGGCAACTTGATAATAGCATCACCACGCTTGAGGCCCTAAGAGATCACCTAAATCTAGCGCCGGAAGAGGAAAATGTATTTCACAAAGTAGGTAAGCGATATGTGTTTCAAGTAACTCCATATTACTTATCGCTGATGGATCGGAACGATCCAAACGATCCGGTTCGCCTCCAGGCTCTTCCAAACGTCAAGGAGCTTACTGACATCTATCATATAGACCAACTCCCGTCATTCCACCGATCAGGCGTGGAGTCCGAGAATCCTCTTTGGAAGGAGGGGAAGACCGATGTGAACTGCATCGTGCACCGGTACCCTGATCGCGTGCTTTTTCATCTGACCAACCTGTGTCCGACGTATTGCAGACACTGCTCGCGAAAGGTCCACGCGAGTCACGACTCAATCGTCAGTGATCGATCTTTGATTGACAAAGGAATTTCATACATCGAAGCGCGGCCGGAAATTCGGGACGTCTTGTTGAGCGGAGGTGATCCTCTTACCATCGGCGACAACAAGATCGAGTATGTCGTGTCGCGCCTCAGGCAGCTTCCACATGTACAGATTATTCGTATCGGCACTCGGGCTCCTGTGACACTTCCGCAGCGCATTACGCCCGAATTCTGTCAGATGATAAAGAAATATCATCCGATTTGGATAAACACTCAATTCAATCACCCCAACGAGGTGACATCAGAGGCCAAACTCGCAATCGAGCGGCTTCTCGAAGCAGGGGTTCCGGTGGGAAATCAATCCGTGCTGTTGAAAGGAATCAACGACTCGGTCGACGTTATGAAACGGCTGGTCCACGCACTCGTTATGGCGCGCGTGCGACCGTACTACCTGTATCATGCTGACTTAGTGCGAGGAGCTGAGCACTTTAGAACATCAATAGCCGAGGGGATTCATATCATCGAGAATCTCCGCGGACATACCTCTGGATTTGCGGTGCCACAATATGTGATCTGCACGCCGCTTGGTAAGACGCCGCTCAATCCGAATTACCTGATTGGCTCGGGACCGGGGCACATCGTCTTACGCAACTATGAGTGGAGGACTTGGAAGGATCCTGACGCTTGAGAGCCGCGTCCTAAGTGTGCTGCGCAAACCTATGCTCATCGCAATCCCAGTCAGGACTTGTCGTTACGGCGGTCGAAAGCCGCGCAAACTCCAGGAGGGCGGAATGTTTCTTAAAGCGGACGGCACTGAGGTTTGGCTGCAGAGCTCGCCAAGCCTGCCGTATCTATCGCTCGGTGGAGTGATCGAGACTTCTGAGGACTATCTGGTGATTCGATCGAGGCTGCTTCAAGTGTACAAGCGGCATCACGGCATGGTGTCGGACGATGCATTCCTTATTTGGGATGAGGATAGCACTACTTTGCTTTTCTGCGCTAGACCCGACAAGAATTGTGCTTTGTTGCTGCTTGGAGAATTTGGACGAAGCAGGAAGAATGGGACACCAAGCGCGGTGCTTGAGGACTTGATCGATATTGTCGACACGAGCCTCAGCGGAATTGCACGGCACAGCGGCGCGACCATTCGGCTTCAGGTAGTGAAGCCCGAACTTGCGATCCGTACCGGCTGAAGGGCCACTGGAGCGAGATGTTATTGCCGACGAAGTCCGGTCGCGTTCTTAACGTTCTGGCGTGTCCACAGGCCTCCGATAGGCCGAGCGCAACTTGCAGCGGCCCTCTACGACAGGCCTGCGGAGCCGACGGGGGCGGTCGCCTTACCCGGAGAAGGAATGGCCGCGCGCGACTCCATGGCTCTCATAGTGCGTTGAAGCGCAACTAGTTTTTGGAAGGGGCGCCGGATGCATGCCTGGAAATGTCGCTTCCCCTTCTTGGAAGCCGCATAGAGATTGTGCCCACCAACACTCGCGGGCTACTGCGACGAACAGTGGTGTCACGACTAACAGAAGAGCTGCAGCGCGGTTTCGGCATCACGTCACTCGTTGTCGGTTCTCCGACGCCGGCGTGATTAGCCAGCAAGGAGTTTCGTCCGCTAAGCCACTTTCATTCTACCGACGATCGTCGAGCTGACGCGGATGTCGGATTTGCAATGTGAGATCTTCTGCCCCGGCCGCGTGTCATCTGCTGCCAGCGCTAGGATCTCAAGTGCCAGATCGACCTGAAACATTTCGGGCTCTGGCCAGATCCTCCGCTTACATACAGCACGACGAAATGGTTGCGCGTGTGACAAGCCGCATCGCAGCCGACAATCTTATATCAGAACGAGACGAGGGTCATGGCGAGATGAAAGTTGCTGTTCTAGGCGCCGGAGTCGTGGGTTGCGCAACGGCCTACATGCTTGCGACGAAGGGACACGAGGTCACGGTCGTTGATCGTCGCGACAGGCCAGGAATGGAAACAAGTTTCGCAAATGGAGGATTGATGACGCCGAGCGACGCTAGCCCGTGGAATTCGCCAGGAACGGTAAGGCAGCTCGGCAAGATGCTCTTCGACCACAATCCGACTTTAAAGATTAACCCAAGCGCCATACCGTCAATGGTTAGTTGGGGCCTCAGGTTCCTGGCGAACTCGACTTACGAGCGGCACAAGGCGAACATGATTTCCAACATCAGGATCGCGAGATTGAGCTTGGAGGCCTTGCGCAGTATCCGCCAAACCGCGCATCTCAACTACGATCAAACGACGCGTGGCACAATGCGGGTCTTTCCTCATGGCGGGCGGATGCCTGAGTTCGTACAAATGTGCCGCGAGATGCAGGAATGGGGGGTCCAGTTTGAGGTGCTCGATCAGAACCAGATTCTTGAGAAGGAGCCCTGCCTCGGTGCTGTTATTGACCGCTACGTCGGCGCGGTATTCTTTCCGGATGATGAAAGTGGCGACGCCCACAAGTTCACAAATGAGATCGCGAAACTGGCAACTGAACTAGGCGTTCAGTTCCAGCTGAACACCAATATTTTGGAGATAGTCAAGGGATCTTCTTGGCGAATCTCGCATCTGTCGACATCACGAGGCGATGTATCTGCAGATGTGTACGTTCTTTCGCTCGGCAGTTATAGCCCAATATTGGCTCGCCCATTGGGCATCTCGTTGCCGATCATTCCCGTTAAAGGGTATTCCGTCACTGTGGCCCTAAACGGGTGGAAGGGAGGGCCAACACGCCCCGTTATGGATGATGGATACCATGCGATGATGGTGCCCATGGGCGATCGACTGCGCATGGGCGGTCGAGCCGAATTCGCTGGATACGACACACGTCTTGACGAAAAGGAAGGACGGCGCGTTCTGGACGACATTATGAAGATCCTACCGTCCCTGATGTCTCACATCGACTCAAATGCTGTGCTAAATTGGTCTGGCTTGCGCGCGATGACGCCTGGTGGGCCCCCTCTGATCGGACCAACGTCCTATGCAAACCTTTTGCTGAACACCGGCCACGGTCCACTTGGATGGACGATGGCATGCGGGTCTGCAAAGCTGATTTCCGACCTGATTACGCAAGGAAAAGTTTGAGTAGCGATCCAATCTCGTCCGCTAGGAACTGATCTGTAGGCTGACGGGACGCTGATGACTGCAATGAGTGCGGTCAGGATACGAGACCAAAAATCTCAGGAGTTAGGCAAGGATGGGGCGTTAAATTCTGGCCGACGGGCGGACTAGGAAGCAGTTGCCGTTGCCGCCCGCGCGGTCCTTGAGATAACAACGGCCGCGGTGACTTTCGGCGTTTGAGTTGTCCGATGATGCGCTCGATGGTGGAGCGACGGCGCAGTTCGCGCCCTTAACTTCCGTTCGGTAAGTTAGTGATCTATTCGATCTCACGAATGGCCTGGTCTGCCATCCGTTCAAATTTCATGGCCTGTCGAACAATTTGCTTGGAGCCAAAAGCATCGGCCGCGCGCCGCGCATACTTGGAGAAGTTGCGGGCTCCGACCGGAGTAAAGCGCTTGCGCAGCCTCTTGGTGAAAATCTTGTTCGCGCGACCTTCCGCGATCGCCCGTTCGCCAATCCTCGTCGTTGTTGCGATGGCGCGTTTGGCTTTGCGCCACTACCGTGCCATTGACGAAGGCCGGATCGAAGCCCCATCCTTCGACATGTTGAATCCTAGATACTGAAAGCTCTTGTCGCTCCCGGCCCCAAACTCGGCCCGTTCGGTCTTCTCGTCCTTGATCTCAAGCTTGTGGTCAGCAATGACCGCTTTCAGCGCTTTCGTAATCTCCGCTTCCTCATGGACCGGACAAATCACGAGAATGTCGTCCGAGTACCGCTGATACAGGCCACCGATCTTGGCGCAGGCACTTGCCATCGCGGCATCCACATCCATCATGTAGAGATTCGAAAAAGCGCTACTGATTGGCGTTCCTTGCGGAATACCAAACCTGTCCGGATTGGTGAGGATCGCGACGCCCGCTTTGCGAAGCTCCGCGATTGTCGTAATCGGCTTGCGACCGCCTGCCTTTATCCTCGCGGAGAATACCGGGTGCGCTTCCAGCGCCTTCCGCTCAACTTTGCTGAACTTCGTGACGTGCCGAAAAACAGCGTACCAATCAGCCGAAAGTTCCTTGACGCTTAGCAGACGCTTTAGCCGATCTTTCAGGATGCCATGGTCAAGATTGTCAAAGAATCGGGTAATGTCAAAGCACAGCACGACACAAGGCCGACGATCTTGGACAAAACGGTAAGCCTTCGCCGAAAAATCGTAGTTGGCCTGCCCAAGCTTGCGATAGGCGATAACGTGGTCGTCTAGTTTCGTTTGCTCGTAGTGCCGATCAAGCAGCTCGCCGGCTTCATAGGCGTATTTGGTAAGGATGCAGGCGTCGCGGTGCGACGCGAACATAATGTCACGCTCCTTGAAGACCGTCTTCCCATCCTTCGGCCTGTAACGTTTGACGCGCTTGACGTAGTGGATCAGTGGAAGCCAGGAATGCTTAGCGACGAACGCGGGACTGCACGCTGAAGACACAAAAGAAAGACCAACTGGCGCGTCAAAGTGGCGATAACCCCGCCTCTTGAACCATTCGTGCCCCAAGCATTCCCCCAATCTCGCAGTGATTGGGAGGCTGGCTCGAACCCTGAACCTCGGCTTGCGCCGAACGCCTCCCAATCGCACGCATCCATCCGTCGGCTTCTTTCCCGTTGTCTAAAACGGCCTTTCCCCCAACGCGGGTTTCAAAAACGCGATGCAGTATAGTCTAATCGTCAAGGTGCGAACCATGTTCACAGTCTCGTGGCGCGACTTCGCTGGACCGACGATTTCAATCGTCGCGGCCTGCGCGGCAGTCATGCTAGCAGTTGACATTCCAAACGACCGTGCCAACTGGCCAATTCCAGAGGCGGCTTAGGACATGGGAGCACCAATGTTTGTCCGCAAGGGTGCTTGAAATCTTTTCCCTAATTGACTTATGTCTCGTCGCGTGTCTGCGCGAATCGAGTCGATTGATTCGTGATGAGTTGGTCCTACGCCGGCTCGGGCTCTTCGATGATCGCCGTTTGGCCGAACTTCGTGGCCAGAATAGCGCCATGGCTTGCCACCATAGGTCTTGGCGTGATTGTTGGCATGCCCCACCCATGTCTGGAAGGCCTTCGCCTTGGCCCTCACCGTCTCAGTCACGTCGTGCCTTCATTTCACAGTGAGCTTTTCGGCCTTCGTCTCCACCACAACTCGGCCTCGTAACGCTAGCCGCGCCGAAACACTCAAGCGGCGACCTGACTTCCCCGAGGAGGGTCTCGGCAGGTTCGGCTACTCAGTTGCCAAGGTCAACCTAGCCGCAGTGCCTTTCGTTGGCGACGTCCTTCAAGAAGCTCTTGAACGCGCCGTCGGAGAACCGCTGATGAAGCGGCAGGAGGAATGGTTTAAGGAGATCGGCAAGGGTCTTCAGGACCTTCGGACCGTCTGGACGGCTTCGATCCAAAAGCGTTAGGACGCTAAGCCATCGTCGGCGCAGAGGTGGCCCACGCGAGATCGGCTGCCGCAGCCTGACGCCGTGCCGTCTTGCGAGAGGTTGAGTCCTTTTGTCGCATGCAAGAGCTCGGCATCCGTCGGAAGGACGGTAGCCTTTGGTTACATCGTGGTATCAACCGTGACAGGATGGACGACTCGGCTATCCAGCCTTGTTCTCGGTCAAAATGGTAGAGCTTTGCTCTTGGACACCCAAATGCGGCGTTCAAGGCAACTTTGGCGACGGCCGGAATTCGGCGACTATCGCCACGCAGCTATAGATAGCTGGATGACTTGACCTGCCCGTAACCAGTCCTACCGAGTTGACGTTGGATTACAAAGACTGATACGTCGAATGCAGCCTATGCTGGGAAACGACCTTGGACATCTGACGTGCGATCTCAATTGTGATCGGGCTGAGTTTAGCTTCCACTCTCTTACGCGTCCAATTGGCAGTCGAAGCTGCGATGTTAACGGCAGCTACAACTTCGTTGTCGTAGCCAAACACCGGCGCGGCCGTCGAGATGTCGCCAGGCATCGCCTCCTGATCGGTTATCGCGAAGCCCTTTTGGCGCACTATCTCCAATTGCTTGAGAATTTTTTGCCGATTGGCGGGGATCGCGCGCAGAATTTTGTTGGTTGAGGCGGGCTCAAGGTTCGCCAGGATCGCGCGCCCTGGGGCCGTGGCGAACGCAGGAAGGCGCGTTCCGATCGGTACGTAGGAGCTCATCACGCTTCTGCCGGGAACACGAGAGATAAATATAATGTCGGAACCATCGAGCTCTGTCAGATTGACCGTCTCCTGCGATCGTCTGTTGGCCTCGAGCAGGTACGGGAAAGTTGCTTCGACTATAGGATTGCTGCGTACGTAGGCATTTCCAATATCCAAAGCCCTCGCTGACAGCCAATATTGCCGCGTCGTTTCGCTCTGGATTAGGTATCTGAGCGCCCGCAACGTGTAGAGAACCCTCTGGGTTGCACTCTTGTTCAACCCAGATGCTTCCGAGACTTCCGCGAGTGTCATCGGCCGAGGATTGGCACAGAAGGTAGCGAGGATCAGTAGCCCCTTCTCGAGGGTTCCGAGATAAAGCCGTTCGTCAATGTCGGCCTTCGCGAATGAACCAGGCGGGTTGAGCCCAGTCCTGCTCTTGTTCTTCACGTTGAGCATCATCACTATCAAACCTTACAGGATTGCGATCCTGCACATTGCTTTCAATGCGAATGTAAAGTCCAATACCCCGATACAAGCAGATTCTGCGCCAGGGGTCCCATCCTCCGACTGGCTCGAGAGAGGTTGAAAGGATTTGGGATTGAACGGACTTGCTCCTAGATAAGCCCTCCATGCCAGCGCACGATCGAGGATATGACGGTCTACAGCTTGTCTCCTACGATGTTGACAGGAGAAGCGATTGGTCGGCCGTTGGGCTGCGAATACGCACGTCTGACGCGCCGATGCTTGACGACGCCCATCGCTCCATTATCGAGCCCCCTTCCGCCCACGCGGCATCGATGATTGCTGGCATCGTCTAGGAAGGACAACCCGATTACTGACGCCCGTCAACTACCGAAACTAGTAGGTGGCTCGGATGGCGGACGTATGCCAATGAGTTCCGGTTAATAGAGAAGTAAGTTAGCTGTCCCTGTTTCGGACATGAACAATCGAGCGCGATGCGCAGCTGCCAATCACAGGCGGCCACGTTCGCGTTGATGCGACGCTCAAATATCCAATCGAGAGAGCGACGATGTATGTTGTCAATGCGAACGGCGCTTGTATTCCCGGCATCGGGATTGGCACTTGGAAGCTGCAGGGGCGCAGCTGCGCGCGCATTGTCGAGCAAGCACTCGAAATCGGGTATCGCCATATCGACACCGCCCAGTCCTATGAGAACGAGTCCGAAGTCGGCGAAGCCCTGCATGCTTCCGGCGTAAAGCGCGAAGAGGTGTTCCTGACTACCAAGGTCAACAGCATCTATTTCGCACCGGGCGATTTGGAACGCTCGGCCGAAGAGAGCTTAGTGCGACTGCGGCAACCCTACGTGGATCTGTTGCTATTGCATCGCCCCAACCCTTCCATCCCGCTCGCGGAGACGCTTGGTGCGCTCGCCCATGCCAAGCGGCGCGGACTGACCCGGCATATCGGGATATCCAATTTTAATGTCGGCTTGGTCGAAGAGGCGGTCAAAATTTGTCCCGAGCCGCTAGTCTGCAATCAGGTGGAATATCACCCTTATCTCGATCAGCCGAAGTTGAAGGCTGCCTGCAACCGAGCAGGCCTCGCGGTCGTGGCCTACAGCCCAATTGCCATGGGCAAGATCAATAGTGACGAAACGTTACTGCAGATCGGGCGCTTGTATCGCAAGACTCCCGCTCAGATCGCCCTGCGCTGGTTAGTGCAACAGGGCGCCGTTGTGATCCCGCGGACCTCCCGTTCCGAACGGCTGTCGGAGAACATCAATATTTTGGATTTCCAGCTCACCGACGCCGAAATGGACCGGATCTATCAACTGGGTAGCCCTGAGGGTCGCATCCACCGGGGGTCGTTCGTCTGAAACTGAATTCATCGCGATTAGCCAGCTTCCAATCGGTCCGATGCGGAATCAACGACGGACTGCTATCCGGCAGAACGATGTAGAGCTAGTGGTTGGTGCGACGCTTGATGGTGCCCGATCACTCCCAACACACGACCTTCGAATGCGCGACGCTTGTGCGTGATCACCACCGAAACCGAAAATATTATGGCGTTAGGCAGTATGTGGCCGCTTCCTTCGACAGCATCGACCGGGACCGTTGCTCAAGCTGTCGTAAACATACTGATCCTAGGTGTTGCACCATATTGGGCGCTGGTTGAAGGCGCTGGCGATGCGGCACGACGGCGTTCTCGGGCAGTGGAAAGGGGGCATGCCACAAGGAGGGCTATCAGCCCCCTCTCCGGGCGACCTATTCCTGCACTACGCATTCGATCCCCTCATGCAGCTACGAAGAAACATCCAACGTTGCTTGACGGCCAGCGCTCTGAAAACGAGGAAAGCCATCTAACGCGAACGTCGATTGCGAGCATTAGCATGTCAAATAGCGTAGGTGCGACGGCAAACCAAAGATCGCAACGATAGCCGACTGAAGAGGAGCCGACATGAACCAAGGCGCAACTGTCGATCAGCAATCAGCGAGAGCAGCCGACCTTGATAACCGATCGAAGGCGATACGTCGGAGAATACTGGAGGTGCTCGCCGCGAGACAAGTTGCCGGGCATGTCGGTCCGTCATTCTCGATAGTTGAGATTCTTCTTGTGCTGTACGACGAATTTGTCCGACTTCCACAAGATCCGGCGGAAATGGATGACCGCGACCGCTTCATTCTTAGCAAAGGGCACGGCTGCCTCGCACTCTACGCCGTGCTTGAGGACAAGGGTCTAATATCACCGCAGAAACTCAATCAGTTTTGTTCGGTTGGCTGCGAACTTGGCCTTCTTCCGGAGAAAAATGTCCCGTACGGCATCGAGGCCACCACAGGGGCGCTGGGTCATGGGCTGCCGATAGCCGTCGGTATGGCGCTAGCGGCGCGAATAACCGAGAGACCCTTTCACGTCTATGTTCTGGTCGGCGATGGAGAGCTAAATGAGGGTGCAAACTGGGAGGCGGCGTTCCATGCCGTGAAGCACCGACTGTCCAACCTTACCGTATTGGTTGATCGAAACGGCCAACAGTGCAATGGGCCAGCAGAGAACGTCCTGCCCATGCCATTCATGCCGGCACTGTGGCGTGAAATTGGTTTTGACGTTCGTCATGTCCCGGGGCACGACCGTCGCGCTATTCGGGAGGCACTGCGGTTTCCATTGTCTGCTCAGGGTCCAAGAGTAGTCATCTGTGAGACGGTAAAAGGAAAAGGACTGGGAGAGTTCGAAGGAAGTGGCGAATGGCATTATAGACGAGTACCGTCGATCAGCGCAGTCCCGTCTCTATTGTGAATGCCGTTTTTCTGGTCGACTTGAGAGGTAGATCATGCGTGGGACATACCGCAAAACGCTCCAGCAATTGGCGACAAGCGATATGCGGATTGTGGCGGTTGGGTGCGATCTAACCTACAATAGCATGAGCGAATTCAGGGCCGCTTTTCCGAATCGTTCTTTCATGGAGGGTATCGCAGAGCAATATGTGGTTGGTATGGCGGCTGGACTTGCAGGAGGCGGCTTGATTCCCTACGTCGAGCTTGTTGCGGCGTTCGGTACGAGAAGAGCGTTCGAGCAGCTCTTCGTCGACATCGGTCTGCAGCGACTTCCGGTGCGAATCATCGGAACTGGAGGGGGCTTAAGCTGTACTGAGTTTGGTCCGACCCACACGGCCCTTGATGATATCGCTCTCTTACGCCAAGTTCCGAATATGGCAATACTCGCACCACGATCCAATCGCGAGTTACGGCATCTGCTATCATCCACGATCGAGTGGGATGGGCCACTATATATTCGTCTAGGTGGCGACACGGCTGATAGTGACCGAGGCCCATTGGGAGAGTTAGGGCGTGCATGTCGGCTGCGAGATGGCAAAGGAGCTTTGATTGCATCGACCGGAATTGCGAGTTCGACCATATTCGACATCGAGGAAATGTTGACTGAAGGTGGACTTGATCCAGAGGTGCTTCACTTTCCGACGCTCAGTCCATTTGATTCCGAGGCTCTTTGCGAGGCCGCCAGACGGGCCGCCTGTGTCGTCGTTGTCGAGGAGCATAATCGGGACGGCGGACTAGGGAGTATAGTTCTCGAGACTCTGGCCGATGCGAGGATCTTACGGTTCACGACCAGGATCGGTACCAGGATTGACCCGAAGTTGAACTACGGCACTTATCATGAGGCCACCGCCAACTTTGGCCTTCGTGGGCCGGCTCTAGCTGACGCAATCTTGGCCGCTTGCAGTTAGGTCGCCGCCGCGCGCTAAGATTCATGGTATGCTGATCGCGTCCTATTGATGAGTAACCGTCACACTCCCGCTGCGCAGCAATAGGAGTTCTAGCAAAGTTAATTGGTTCGGCGTCCACATGTGAACTACGTTGATTGCGCGCTATGACACGTTACATTGTAAGCCGCCGCGGTGCAGGCAAATGACCAAACGTAAAAGACGGCTACGGCTCTGTCCGGTCAGGTAAAACGCTTCCGAGAAGCTTCGGATCGTGGAGATCTGGCGCCTACGGCTAGTGTTGTCGAGGTTGCTCGGCGACATAATATTCGTTGCAATCGGTTCCCTCTATCTGTCCACTAATCGGTGCAGCATCCTGGTCCCGAAGGCTTCAAGAAACCCTCGCTCATAAGATTTTTCGGATTCCTTGTGTGGCGCCGGACGCCGTTCCCGGTCCCCGTCGATTTGCCCTTCATTCTATAAGATTCTCGTGACTAGCGCCGACCGACGCGTCGCCGATACCGATGCGTCGGGACGCACTGTCCCAGGAGATTTCAGGCTTGACCGAGATGCTCATCCCTTATCGGGTAAAATCCAAAGTTAGAGAACTTGCTGTTCTCGCCCCGCCATAGAAGGGCTCAGCAGGTTTGGTTAGCGACGGATACGCCGCCTGCGCGCGAAGCCTTGAGCGGCGAAAGCAGAAGCCTCAAAATCGAGGTCAATTTTTTAACGTCGATTGGAAAGCCGGGCACGGCACGCATAAACCGCGACTGCTACTTCCCTCGTCGATGGGTGCGCCCCTCTATCCCTGCAGCAGAGGTCAGTTCGTCTCGATTAAAATGCAATCAACGTCAAGGGGACTTGGTCGTTTGGAGCGAGCGGTCGCAACGAACCGATGATGAATGGCTCCAGTTGATCGCGCTCTTTCCAGTCCAGAACGCTCCGAGCTTTGCCGAATCAAAGCAAGTCGGCGCGACAATCACCGCCAGACTTACCGGACAGCGCGCGGAAATAATGCCCCTTGCACCCGGCGGTACATCGGCCATTGGACTTGCGCGCGTGGTCGAGTCGCTCAGGATTTTATTTGTAGTTCGCAAAATGAACGAAGCAAAACGCCTTCGCTGCTTCAACGATAGCGCCATGAACGCGGCATGACGATCCGTTGGAGTTGGTACTCCTATTTGACACCGGTTGGATCGCCAACCAAGTGCGGCATCGCGCGCTAGCATTCGAACGGCACGATTGGCGCGACTACCAAAATAGGTTGGTGCGAATGGCGTAGTGTCGCGCTAGGCCACAGCATGTAGGAACAAGCCGTCACGATTCATCGAAATTACTCGAGTTGAACCGAAGAGGCGGCATGAGGTCTCACCCATTCGCGCGGGGCAATCTTCCGTCGAGCCCAAGTTGCGCATAGTTACATAGGCAAAGCGGGATATGTGCGGCATCTGTGGATGGGTTAATTTCGATCGTGACCTAGGAGCTCCCGACGCGCGACGGGAGCTTGCCGACATGACGGCCTCGATGGCTCGCCGTGGTCCCGACGACGAGGGCACGTGGATAGACGGCATCGTAGCGCTCGGACACAGGCGCCTGGCAATCATCGACGTCGATGGCGGTGGCCAGCCGATAACGCTCCAGGAGGACGGCCGAACAGCGTTGGTTCTGGTTTATACTGGGGAGACTTACAATTACCGCGAGCTGCGCCAACGGCTCGCCGCCGTGGGCCATCGATTTGACACGAGCAGTGACACCGAAGTGGTGCTGCACGCCCACCGCGAATGGGGTCGCCGCGACCCCCGCGCCGCCGTGAACGAACTCAACGGAATGTTCGCCTACGCACTTTGGGACACCGCCAACCGCGAACTGCTTCTCGTGCGAGACCGGCTCGGCGTCAAGCCGCTTTACTACTATCCCACTAAGCACGGAGTGTTGTTCGGCTCCGAGCCGAAGGCGATTCTCGCCAATGGTCTTGCGGAACGGGCCATGGATGCCGACGGGCTTCGTCGCACGCTATGCTCGCTTGCTGATCCCGGCAACACCGTATTCTGCGGCATGCGTGAGGTACGGCCCGGCCACATCGCCCGAGTGACCCGCGACGGCATCCAGCAGATAGCCTATTGGCAGCTCACCGACAGCGGGCACACTGACGACGTGCCTACTACCGTTCGTCGCGTCCGCGAGCTGCTCGAGGACACGATCCAGCGGCAGCTCATCGCCGATGTGCCGCTGTGCACGCTGTTGTCGGGAGGGCTTGACTCTTCCGCACTAACGGCACTGGCCGCGCGTTTCAGCGACAAACGAGTCCGGTCCTTCGCCCTCGACTTCGTCGACTATACCAACAATTTCATCCCGGGCCCGATGTGCGGCACACCCGACGGGCCGTATGTACAGGAGGTCGCGAAGTTTGTCGGTACAGACCACACGGACATCACTCTGTCTGTGGACGAACTCATGGACCAGAGCGTGCGGGCCGCCACCCTCCGAGCCCGCGACCTGCCGTTGACCAGCGGCGACATCGATAGCTCGCAATATCTGCTGTTTCGTGCAATCCGGCAACACTCGACGGTTGCCCTGTCCGGGGAGTCGGCCGACGAGATTTTCGGCGGTTACCCGGAGTTCCACGATCCCGCACACGTTCAGGCCGACACGTTTCCTTGGTACGGCAGCAGGGCGTACGTCAACAATACTAGCCGGCAGTACCTAGACCCCGGTCTCCTCAAGAAGCTCGACCTCCCCGGGTACCTCGACGGGCAATACCGCATGGCACTTGCGGAAGTCCCCCGCTTGACCGGACCGGCCTCGGCCGATCCGCACGAACGCCGCATGCGCGAGGTCTGCTACCTTTATCTCACGCGCCACCTGCCATGGCTGCTCGACCGCAAGGACCGGATGAGCATGGCGTCGGGTCTCGAGGTTCGGGTCCCATACTGCGACCACCGCGTGGTTGAATACGTGTTCGGCACCCCATGGGCTCACAAGACTTTCGATGGGCGCGAAAAGAGTCTGCTGCGGGCCGCCACCGCAGACCTGTTGCCGGAGTCGGTGGTGCAGCGAGTCAAAAGCGCGTATCCGACCATCCAGGATCCGACCTACGACCGAAAATTATCCACCCGGTTCGCTACGCTGCTGAACGACCGCAATGCGGCAGTGACACCGCTGCTGTCGGTCGAAAGCTCCCGCGCGCTACTCAACGCTAGCAAGAACGTCAGGGGGGTGGAGCGTATCCTGGCCCTCCAGGATTTCCTGACCAACTACAATGTGAGCCTTAGGATCTGAGGGAACGCGCGCCTTTACAAAGACGCGATGACGTAAATTCTCCAGATCGCAAGTCTCCGCATTTCTGTTAATTGCGAAGTATCGTCAAGCACTGTTTCTCGTCTCCGGTGTGGCACGGTAGCAATCTCCGTCAGAGCTGATCGGATTGCGGAGACGGAATGATCGCGGGTGACGAGGATCGTCAAGCGGGACTTGCAACATCGGCCGTTGCTAATCGGTTGTTTGCGCACGCGCAGTGATGCACAATGACCCCCATCAAAGATTACTTAGGCTATCGCAGGCAGGAGTCTCAACTGGAACAGCAAAGCCGGCTTTGACCCGATCCAATACGACCATCGTCTTAAAGCATTTGATGTCCGGATTCTTATAGAAGAAGCGTCTAGTAAACTGCTCATAATCCTCCATGGTACGTGCGGTAACGTACAAGATAAAGTCAGCATCGCCAGTGACGTAGAATCCGTTGACGACTTCAGCCGAAGATTTGATGTCCTTCTTGAACCGGTCAATGATATCCGAGCGCTCCCGCTCCATTGTCACCAACACAAGCATTTGGATTGGTCTTCCAACAGCCCTCGGCGAAACGATCGAGACATCGGCTTCGATGAAGCCGTCCGAACGGAGCCTCTTGAGTCGCCGCTGGCATGCTGTGGCAGAAAGCCCCGCCAGTTCACTCATCACATCGGAAGTTAGCCGGTTGTTCTTTTGCACGATCTCGAGGATTCGCGCGTCTACCCGATCGTATCGCATAGTCGGCTCCAGCCTTGAGGTGAACTTCACCGCCACTGCATCGGCTTGCACGGCGGCGGTCGGTCACGGGTAGCAGATAAGTCCAGCGCCCTCACTCTGCCCGGCGCGAAACCTGGCCGTGACGGTAGAGGTGACAAATCATCGTCCGCGTTGTCTCGATAGTCGGACGCGGCTTGAGGGAGACAGACGCGCTTACAATTCGACGCCCACTGAAAGCATAAATCCGCAGGTACGCACGTGGGGACTGCAGCCCGGCAGCGCAGCCCTTCAACGAACTGGTCGAACTGGAGCATGTTGATCTAGCTCTCCCGATTTCGACAATGAACCCCTGAAGCCGAATGCCGACCAATTTTCGTAGGCTGGCAATCGACCGTCGTCCGACCCAGACAGCTTGAACCACAGCAATGGAAAGCGGCAGCCACCATCAGGTAACCTACTCGATGTAGTGGGCGGTCGCCCCAATTCCGCGCGGCCTCCTAATCCGGTGGAGCACAGCGAATAGCAGCGAGACAGGCTACGCATGGTGCGGCGGCATCTTGGACTTCCAGGGGCGCGCTTGCTCGAGCTGCCCAGCAAGCCGCAGCAGAGTAGCCTCGTCGCCAAAACGGCCCGAGAACATCATCCCCATTGGTAGCCCTGACTTGTGCCAAGCGAGCGGCATAGACATAGATGGCTGGCCGGACATATTGAATACGAGCGGCATTGGCCATACGCGCCGACGTGCTGCCTGGATATGTGAGAGATCAGCGCTCATTGAATCAAGCTCTCCAATGCGGATCGGTGAATCACAAAGCGTGGGACACAAGAACACTTCACACGTCGTAAAGAACTCGATAAGGCACCGGCAAATTTCAAAAACGGACTGCTCAGCGGTGACGTAATCGATCGCGGTTCCTGTCTGGGCATTGTGCGCGCGTAGGAGCGTTAGAACCTCCAAGTCGCTTTCGGTCATCGGGCGACCAAGTCGCCCCTCGGCCGCGCGCACCGCGGAGGCCACCAAGTTTGCTCCGTTTATGACTTCTCCCACTTCGATCGGATCGAAAGTTAGAGTAGGCGCTCGTTCCTCAACATCATGACCGAGCCGCTCCAACAGCGAGGCCACCTCTCGAACTGCATTCGTAATCTCGGGGTCGAGGTCGTCTCCATAAGGGGATTTGCTTGAAAAGGCGATGCGCAAGCGGCCGGGATTTCTACCTACTTCATTCAAAAACGCTCCTTCCGCAGGAGGCGCGTAATAGGGGCTCGTAAGCTCCGGCCCAGACAATGCGTCAAGCATGGCAGCGCTGTCGCGCACACTCACACTGATGACGTGTGGACAATCAACTAGGCTGGTCCACCCTAGTCCCTTATTCGGACCGATCGGCGTGCGTGCTCTGGTAGGTTTAAGCCCGAATAGCCCGCACACAGAGGCCGGTATTCGCGTAGACCCGCCGCTGTCACTCGCGTGCGCCACGGGCACGATGCGCGCAGCGACTGCCGCAGCAGCCCCACCCGAGGAGCCGCCGGCGGAATACGCTAGATTCCATGGATTGCGCGTTGGGCCGTGCAAACGGGACTCGGTGGTGCCCAGTGCGCCGAATTCTGGAACCGCCGTCTTTCCAAAGATTGTGACGCCAGTCTTCAGCAGGCGTTCGACGATTGTGCTGTTATGGTCCGCGACGTAGTCCCTATAGGCGCTCGATCCATATGTGGTTCGCGTTCCCGCCAGCGTCGTGATGTCCTTAAGCAAAAAAGGAGCGCCAGTAAAGGGACCTTCTGGTAGTCCGCCTGAGATCTGCCTCTTGGCAAAGTCATAGTGCTTGATAACTACGGCATTGATTTCCGGATCAACTTTCTCAGTTCTGCTTATCGCCTCATCAAGCAATTCTTCTGGTGTCACGTCCTTCCGGCGAACGAGATCTGCCAGACCCAGGCCGTCGTAGTTCGAGTACTCTTCGATGATCACGAGACCCTCCACATATCGGCTACCAAGAACGGCTCTGAAGCTTTCTTGGCCTTACCTATAGTCGGGTGAAGCCTTCCCCCGGCGGAAGCCAAGTTAGGGTTTGCACAGATATCCGCCATCAACGGCAAGGACCTGACCGGTGATATACTTCGCTTCGTCCGAAACCAAGAACAGAGCAGCATTTGCGACATCCCAAGCTTCTCCCATACGCTTCATCGGGGCGCGTTCATTTCGAAGCTGGCGCATTTCTTCGCGATCGCCGCCATAAAACTCTTTGTGCCTCTCGACCATGGGCGTATCCATGAGCCCCGGCATGATTGCATTAACGCGAATGCCTTTATCCGCGTAATCGAGTGCCATCGCTTTGGTAAGCGTATTCACTCCGGCCTTGGAAACGCAGTATAGGAACAATCCTGGCGAGAGCCTCTCCGCCGACACTGACGAGATATTCAGAATCGCGCCACTGCCACACTCCAACATTGATGGTAGGACAGCGCTAGACGTAATGAACATGCTCTTGAGGTTGACGTTGATGACGCGATCCCATTCATCATCGTCAGTGTTGAGCACACCGCCGAATGTTTTAGGCTCGACGCCAACGTTGTTGTGAAGAATGTCTATCTTCCCATATTGCTGCAGACACTTTCGGACCATGGCCTCACAATCCGATCGCTGGCTGACATTGGCCTGAAACGCAAAGCAGGTGCCGCCTTCCTGCTCGATCATCTGGCGGGTCTGCCCTGCAGCCTCCGGATTAAGGTCAACAAGCATCACAGAGGCGCCCTCGCGGGCATAAACAACCGCAGACGCCTTTCCATTCCCGAGACCGTCGACGCCGGTTGATCCGGCTCCGGCGACGATCGCGACCTTGCCCTTTAGACGTTTCTGCATACTTCACCCCTGCATTGCAACTTGATGTTGATCGGAAACCTTCGGTACGGGGGCCAACGACCTTAAGCTTGACATTGGAGTGCACCTTGAACGCTGGCGCTCATCCGCAGACGTTCAGTCCAACTTGATCCACCGATCAATCCGCCATCCACAACAAGGTCGTGGCCATTCACGAAGCTGGATTCATCGCTTGCAAGATACAACGCTGCGAAAGCGATATCTTCCGGCATGCCGGAGCGTGGAATCGGCTGGCGGGTCTTGTTTAATTCACGAAGGACAGCGGCTTTCTCAAGAGCGTCCGGACCCGTCTTTCCCATGCCGGTCGCGATCTGGCCAGGAGAGAGCGAATTGACACGGATGCCGAATTCGCCAAGCTCCATGGCAACGCACTTGGTCAGGTGAATGATAGCTGCTTTCGCTGCGCTGTAATCCATGTACGCCGAGACGGCCTGGATACCTGAAACACTACCGGTATTGATAATGCTGCCAAACCCCAGCTTTTTCATCTGCGGGGCGACGTGCTTCATTCCAAGCATGACGCCGCGAGCGTGCGAGGCCATCACGCGATCAAACCGGTCCACTTCCATCGATACAATGCCGCCGGTTTGGCCGAGCATTCCAGCATTATTGAAAAGGCAATCGATACGGCCAAACCGCTTTACGGCAAATTCAATCAAATTCCGGACCTGATCCTCAACCGTCACATCCGTCTTGCAAAACACGCAATCGGGTCCGAGGCGGTCACATAAAGCTTCCCCTTCCGAGGCGAGAAGATCCGCGACGACCACTTTTGCGCCTTCTGCAATGAATAGTTCAACAGTCGCGCGCCCAATGCCTTGGCTGCCACCCGTGATCACAGCGACTTTCCCGTCTAGACGTCCCATATCTCAATCCCGTCTCGGTATTCGCTCAATCGACGTAGGTAAGCTCGTCGATGTAGGTAAGCTCGGCCATTAACTTGGATATGTCAGGCAGGCGCTCTAAAGACAGAAGACTATCTTCGATTTGCTCTTCGCGGCCTCGCGCGAACAATCCTGCTACGCATCTGCGGTACTTGTCGCGGATTTCCTCATCGCTAACGTCGATATGCTCCGTAATTTTGCGCGTCCACGCGTGAAGCTGCGAACCATCGGCCAACGTGACAGTGATCGGCAATTCCGCGCCAGCAAGATCCGATCGATAAACAATCTCAATCTTCTCTCGAAAGCTTGCGACATCCAGACCGTTAGCGCCTTCGGTCGTATACCTGTTCAGCCATGGCTTCTTGTCCAAGAAGCTACATGCGATGCTGTGAGCTAAGCTGAACTTCGCCTGGTCAGCGTTCTTGGGGTGATGATAAAGCGCTGCAGCTAGCTTGAATGAAGGCGGCGCTTCGAGCCGAACAGCCGTCACTTCATGCGCGGAAATCTGCTGTTCATCGATCAGCTTTACAAAAGCATCAATGGGGTGCATTTGGGACAGGCAGCACGGATATTTTTTGATTTCGATAGCTTGTGCCCGGAAAGGCGCTCCAAGCTTTAAAACAGGATCTGTGATCCCCGAGACCGCCTGAAGGTATCCCATCGGACACTCCAAGACGGTGGGTTGCCCGGTTAATCCGTGTTTCGCTAGAATAGCAGACGCCAAGCCATTCCGCCCCGCCATGCCCGACTCATAAAGGTGTGCGCCCGATCCAACCTGTTTGAAAAGGCCCGCGGCATGGGACGTGGCTATGCTAACCGCCATAGCGATCTGGTGATCATTGAGTTTGAGCAACTTCGCGGCGCCCGCAGCGACACCGATAGTGGCGCCTGCTGACCAAGGTGCAAGGCCCCTGCCCATCATATCTTGAGACGCCATAGCCAGCTTCGAGGCAACGTCCCAAGCTATAACAAAAGCTTCGATCAGCTCTTTACCTGAGATTCGGAGCTTTTCACCCAGCGCTAGCATCGCGGGGAAGACACCAACGCTGTACATGTTCTCAGCCCGAGTGTCGTCTTCCAGCTCAGTCGTATGGGAGGTCGTCCCGTTCGCCAGCGCCGCGTATTCCACAGAGGTGCGGAAGTTTGCGCCAATCACACCAACTTCCTGTTGAGCTCCGCATTCCCTGACATAGCTCAGAACGGCCTTACTTGTTTCGCTGTTGACGCCAGCTAGAGTCATCCCCACGCCGCTAAGGAGTACGTTCTTCACGTGCTGAACGAGCTTCGCATCAAACTCATCAAAGCTGGTCTGTTGAACAAACTGCGCAATGTCGGCCGTCGTACCCATGGTGACTCCCCCGATAGAATTAACCTGCGTCTGTCTTAGGCATCAACGTCACAACCAACCCTCGTGAGCTTGGGCGTCCATTACGACGCCCAAGCTTTGCATCCAGATCAGGAGATGACCCATTCCTTAAACCGCCGCGACACCGGCTCGAGGTTGTCGGTCCAATAAGCCCCGTCAACGAACATGCTCTTGGGGTTGGTGATATCCGGCGTCCACTTGCGGAGCTCGGGATCGAGGAGCGCAATTGCTTTCTTCGAGTTCGGTGCGATGAAGGCCGCGTTGCATAAGCGTGCCACGACGTCAGGCCGTAAGAAGTACTCGATGTACTTCATTCCGCCTTCTTTGTTCGGCGCTCCCTTCGGTATAATCAGCTTTTCGGTGCCCAGCAGGTTCTGCTCGAACGAGAACGCAAGTGGTTTGCCGCCGCCTGGCGCGTTTGTGGCCTTGACTCGATTGGCATAGCTGTAGCTGAAATCGACCTCTTGGGTTTGCAAGAGAGAGATCGTCTGGGGAGTCGCAGTCACCCAAGCTGCGATGCTGGACTTCACACGATCCAGGACTTTGAACGCGCGATCCAAATCCAGCGGGTAGATGTCTTTGGGCAACACCCCATCAGCAAGGAGAGCGGCTTCAAGGGTTTCATTTGGTCGATTGGGGAGGGTCCGACGACCGGGGAATTTTCCCACGTCAAAGTATTCTGCGAAGTTCTTGGGATGCGCCGTTGACCCATACTTTTCAGGGTCCCATGCGATGCCCCCCACGAAGGAACTTGACGTCACATACTCCTTCTGAGGAGGCAGGGCCATATCGGCTACGTTCAACATCCCCAAGTCGACCTTATCCCAAAGTCCGAGCTTGGATCCGAGCGCCGCATCTTCGTCGACGGTCATGAGAACGTCGATATCCGCTCGTCCAGTGAGGGCTTGGGCTTTCAGTTTTGCAATATCCGGACGCGGGACAATGTTGACTTTGATACCTGTCTCCTCGGTAAAAGGTGTGACGACGGTTTTGACCAGCATCTCCTGAAACGTGCCGCCGTAACTGGTGATCGTAATCGACTTGGCCTGCGCTTGGGCTCGGGTGATCACTGCCGGCGCCAGCACGGCGGCCGAGGACGCCGCAAGAAACGTACGCCGGGATAACTTCTTCGAAATCGCCATAGTCCACTCCCTTTACTTTCACGTTGATGATGACGGTGCCGCGCTAGGGACGGCCCAAACTCCAAGTCAGAACTGGACGCCTAACCGTTCAACACGACAGATTCAGTAGGTGACCAGGAAAGCTTGGCTGCAGATCCAAGCTCGGGGCGAGTGCAAGCGGGACCGGAGATGATCTTCGCCGTAACGGAAGCACCATGCGCTGTTTTCACCGCAATCCGGGTCATGCCGCCGATGAAGGAGATCGCCTCGACCACTCCGCGCAGAACGTTGTGACCAGCAGGAGTGTCGGCGTCAGCGGCGAAGATGTGCATTTTCTCCGGTCGAACCATGACCAGAACGTCGGAGCCGAGGCCCCGCTCTGAGCTTGGCACGAGCACCGCTCCGGCCTCGTCGATCGCCACGCTGTTTGCAGCAATGCTCTTGCCGCGGAGCAAATTCGATTCTCCGATGAACTCTGCCACGAAGCGGCTGTTAGGCCTGAAGTACAACTCATCTGGAGTGCCTAACTGAGCAATCTCACCAGTCTTCATGAGGCAGATGCGGTCAGACATATTGAGCGCCTCTTCCTGGTCATGCGTTACGTAAATGATCGTCGTGCCCAACTCATGGTGCAGGCGCTTGATTTCAGTCTGCATCTGCTCTCGAAGATTCTTGTCGAGCGCTCCGAGCGGCTCGTCCATCATGATGATGGCCGGGGAGTACACGATACAGCGAGCGATACCGACGCGCTGCTGTTGACCCCCTGAAAGTTGGCGAGGCTTTCGATCATCAAGCCCCTTAAGACCAACTCGGTCCAACGCATCCAAGACTTTTCTGCGAATAGCTTCGGAGGATTCGCGCCTTGCACGAAGCGGATATGCAACGTTTTCGAAGACCGTCATATGAGGCATAAGCGCATAGTTTTGAAACACCATGCCGATGCCTCGGTCGCGCGGCGGCATATGCGTGATATCCCTGCCGGCGAGGAGGATTTCACCGGAACTAGGCGCGATCGCCCCCGAGATCAGATTCAGAAGGGTCGTCTTTCCGGAGCCGGAGGGCCCGAGTAGAGTAAGAAACTCAGATTTATGAACAGCCAATTCGGTGGCCTTAAGTACCATAACCGAACCGAAGGCCTTGGAGATCCCTCTCAAAGCTATGGCCTCAACATTGGAGGCATTGCGGCCGTGCATTCTTCTACTCCCAGAATCCATGCTGCCCAGGTGATTGGTCTGAGCTCAGGTCCACCGCAGAGCGAGCTACGATTTTGTATTCTTTGCTCAAGAGACTTCCTCGCCCGAAGATTTCCTCAGGCTAATAGTCACGATGCATCCAAGTAGGGACAACGCTGTGAGCAAGGCCGACACGGCCGCGATGACCGGAGAGACCTCCCATTCAAGAGCGCTATACATCTTAACCGGCAACGTCACGGTATCGCTGCCTGCGAGGAACCAAGAGATGATCACCTCGTCAAACGAAAGCAGAAACGCAAAGAACGCGGCGCTTATCAGGGATGGAACGAGCTGAGGGATTACGACTGTAAAAAACATGCGAATGGGACTTGCACCCATCAGCTCAGCGCCAAACTCCAAGTTTCGGTCGAGCTTCTGTACACCCGCAGTAATCATGACGATGACATACGGTAGTGTCACCATCACATGGCCCAGAACCAGGGACAGTGTGGTCCCGCCAATGCGGATATAGGCGAAGTACAGGTAAATACCCAACCCCGAGACGATCGTGGGAATGACCAATGGGCTAAACAACACTCCAGAAATCAAGAGTTTGCCCAAAAACTCGTAGCGCGCGATCCAATATGCCGACGGCACGCCAGCAAAAAGAGCCGCAAATGTCGAGAAAATCGCGACCTTCAGGCTCGTATATAGCGGCAATAGCCAACTATCAGAGGTGAAGAAAATTCTGAACAAATCAAGCGAGTATGTCGAGGGAGGAAATTCCAGCGCGTTCGTTGGTCCAAATGCCATGGGAATTGTAACAACAACTGGCGCGAGCAGAAAAATGTAGACGGCCGTTGCGAGGCTGGAGCCAACGAAGCGGTACCGCTGCGACAAGGGATCATGCACTGAGGTCACCATAACAAGCTCTTAGATCTTACGCCGACGCCAGAGCGTCATCGGAACGATGAAGATTGAAGCTAGTGCGAGCAAGATCAGGCTTATTGCCGACGCTTTCGGCCAGTCGAGAACCTGACGATTGTAAAAATCGACTAAGTTAGAGAGCATTTGATCTTTGGGACCGCCGAGGAGCGCGGGAATGACAAACGCACCCAAAGACATCACAAAAACGCTCAGCAAACCCGCAACGGCTCCCGGGACGCTGAGAGGAACGGTAACAGTCCAAAACATCCTCGCTGGTTTGGCGCCCATCACGGATGCAGCTCTGTATAGAGCACTGTCGATCGCGAGTAGACTTGCGAGCACGGGGAGGACGACGAGCGGAACGAGAAAATTTGTCATCCCGACGAATAAACCGACGCGATTGAGAACAAGCGGCAGCTGGACGTCGAACCCTGAGGCCCAGCTCAGGAGATTGTTTATGATGCCGTGTCGACCCAGGATGATGGTGAAAGCGAAGCACTTGACCAGAATGCTCGTCCAGAAAGGCAGGAGAATGAGGACCATCAGCATGGTCCGTCGATTCGGATGCTGCCTCGCCAAGTGAAGGGCGACGATGTATCCTAGTATCAGGCTGAGAACGGATGAAATTGACGCAACGACAAGGGTCGTGGCTAGTGTTTGCCTAAACAAGCTGCTTTCGACAATGACTTTGTACGCAGAGAGTGGGCCGGCATCGCCCTGGAAACTTGTGATGAGGACGTAGCAAAGCGGTGGCAGTATTATGCCGGCCGCAACCAACGCCGCCGGCGACATGAACAGTGATTGCACCTTGAGATCGATCGAGCGATTCATTTGAGCGCGAGCAGAAGTTCGTGAGGGACGCAGTTTCGAGCTATTGGCTTGCGGATTGCGCGAATGATATTCCGGATGTCTCGCCTTCGACTCGGACGAGCCAATGGTGTCGTCCACTTTCGGGTGTCGGTATCGCGAATGGTCAGGAAGCAGTCTCGGCTAAAGTCCAGTAGCTGCGAACATGTCGCGCGGGGCATCGCCTCCCGCACCTTGTTCACGAGCGCAGCCAAGGGACGCGCAATTACTGAACGACTCATTGGACGAACCGGCGTTTTCATGTTCTTGAGCTTTGGATTTCGGCAGCGCTTCCGATCGAAACAGCTATGCAGATTGACATCACTCACGCCTTCGCGTGCGTTGATGAACTAACAGATGCCGGCAGCCCCCCGTACTGCGCACTTGAATGAGATGTTGTTATGAGCTGAGCGAATATCCGCCCAGGCGCCTTCGGTTTTCATGAGCGAGATATCTCTCATTCAATGAAGCGCGCTCTCTTAGAACTCCTCCTGAATGGTGAAGATTCCTTCCGTATTGTTATCCAATATTACGTATTGATTTTTGTCCCGTCAAGTAGAAATTTACCTAAGCCGCTGTCCACGGCTGGTTCTTGGCAAAGGATTGGCGGTGTCGGCGCCGGTCTTTACACGCGCATTGAATAGCAATATGCAGAACCGCATTGCGAGAAGGACAAAGACGATGCTCGAGAAGAGGAGCAAGAGCCGGACAGGACTCAATTCGCCTGCTCCGTTTGCTAAGGCAGACATTGACGAACGGCTCTATCTCGGGACGATCGAGAAGGGGCTGCTTATCCTTGACACCTTTTGTGCGAATCCACGACCGATGACTCTTGCGGAAGTCTCGGAGGCATCCGGGTTAAATAAAAGCGCCACCCAACGGGTGCTCTACACACTGCGGGCGCTGAGATACCTAACCCACAGTGAGACAACCCGGGAGTATTCGCTTTCGGCGCGGGCTATGGACATCGGAAACGCATATTTGCGGAGCAATCCGATAGTCGAAGCGACTTTTCCGTACTTGCTCGAAGCCAACAAACGATCGCAGGAAACCGTCAACCTGACCGAGCTCGACGGAGCCGATATCATATTTATCTCTCGTGTCCCCAGCAGGAACGTGATGAGCTCATACGTGACGGTTGGGGCGCGCCTTCCCGCTTTCGCGACGGCGCCAGGGCGAGCGATCTTGGCGAACCTCGATGCCGACTCCACCAACGCCATTTTAAAAGGCTCGAGCCTTGCCGCGATTACCCCGCACACCATGACCAGTCGGCAAAAGCTTCTCAAGGAATTGGAAAAGGTACGCCAAGAAGGCTTTGCCATCGCCAATCAAGAGGCGATGCTTGGGGACATTTCGACGGCTGCGCCGGTGTTTGGCTACGACAACAAGGTTGTGGCTGCGGTTAACATCGCAGCTTCGACGGCCAATTGGACTCCCGAGAGAGTGGAAGCAGAACTTAGCCCGATCACGGTCGAGATCGCTCGGCAAATGTCCAAAGTTGTTTCCCAATACAGGCGAGCATAAGCTGCATTACCCTTTAACCCAACTTCGACATACGATGTCAGCTAGGATACGGACTTATTAAGGCGCAGCCATAGCCTGATTGACGCGAGTTGAACGAAAGGCAAGGTAGTTGGCAGCAAGGCCTGTCATAGCGCGTCGCCACTGGACGACATTATTTGATCCTGTTGAAGAACCGCTCGACCGGGTTGCGAGCGCGGTAGAGATAGGGGCTGAATCAGATCGGATCGCTACGGTTGCTTTTCGGCGGGATGTTGGCAGCCCAAGCACCCTTCTTCATAACAAGCTCCCTCAGCCGGTCCGCGTCATCGGTCGGCAAGCAGCATTGACCCGGATTTCAGGGGACAGCACCGGCAAGTCGAACTCAAAGCCTCACCGAGCTCAGCGCCAGCTATGCCGGCAGACCATTGCTATCGACCACCGCAAGGATTTCTTTGTCAAGCCGCCGCGGGACCTTCCCATCGATTGGCGCTGGTTCCGTGTGATGCAGGATCCATGCTGATGGGAGGCGTCGATCATCTGGACAGCGGCATCATGGGCAGCGCGAACGAATGGAGGTGCTGTGAGCGAAAACCACGAACTGGTCAACGCCGACGGGCTGGAGCCGAGCCCCGAAGACCTGCAATTCCGGGATTGCAAAAGGTGTTGCGCGCTGGGATCTGGCTGATCCGGAACGGCTACGGGAATATGGCCGTGCTGCCGTACGAAGCACCTTCCGGCTGCTACTGGGGGTGCGAATTCCACCCGATAGGAGCGCTTCAACCGCTACTCGAGCGGATCAGCCGGCAGATCTTGCTAGACCACCACGGCGGAAGGGTGCGCCGGAGCATCAGCCAGAAGGGCCTGGCGCAGGCCATCATGCGCAGCGATCCCAATGACTTGAAGGCGATGTGCGCGGGGGACGTGAGTGCCCTCGGCCAGTGCTGGATTCCAGTGGCGTTCCACGACTACGCCGTCGACTACTCGCGGTGGAATCTCGTCAGCCTGCACGGCGCCCCGAATTCGTGAATGGAGCCGCCGCCTAGCTAAGTTGCGCCGGGCACGGAAGACGCTGGCCAGGGAGGCGGGCAGCAACGGCGCTGAGGCCGGCATACCGAAACTCAAGACGCATCGCGCTTGATGAGTTTCAGGGTAGAAGCCACGTAATTGATAAGTGAAATCGCTTTCAGGCTGTTGATTTTCGTGCCGTAGTCGACTGATTCGCCGTGCAAAACCATGTGTCTGTTTAGTGCGGTCCAACCCTCTACACGTTCTGACTCGGAGGCATTGATGGGAAGCTTCTCACCGAGTGGGCTCAACACCGCACTCAGGAATGCATCGCTGGTTACTTCATCGACAAAGACCGCTATACTAGGCTTGCCTTTGTACCGCTTGTACTCCCTGCCCCTTGGCCCCATGAATAGATATTGCCCTGCTTCATCCCTGCAAATTCCATCAGTCTGGGCAAGCAGCACCGGAATCGAGAGGTCGAACTGACCCGCCCTGTGTGCCGCGAATGCAGAGGAAAGCACCTTTGCACGCCTCGGATGCGCTTCTACCAAGAATCGCTCGATCTGATCCACCCGAGCATCGAAGTACTTTGCAAGCGCATTCTCTGCATGCTCAATCTCTCCTTCCTTTAGCGACCTGCCGAGACCCAAGGGGGCGTCAAGACGCATCCCCAAGTCCATGTACCAACCGCTCTCTCCGAGGAGCAAAAGCGCCTGCCTGTAAGCGGGCGGAGCCTTTTCCGCCACCTCCTTCAACTGTGCGAAAAACGGCGCGATGTGGCGAGCGAAGGCGTTGGTCTGCTCCCGCAGTTCGGACGCCATAGGCATCAGCGCCTCAGCAAAAGCCTTGTAGCCTTCGCTAAACTGTTTAATCACCCTAACCCATTCCGACTGTATTTTTTGCAGCCTCTCACGGTATTCGCTACTCAGAACCAAGCTCGCCGGGATCGATGGTTGAGCGCTGGTGTTTTCGTCTTCTGTCTGGCCGCTTTCGCTCATCCTTGCCCCCTACGTGAGTGATAAGATGCGTCCACAACGGTCAGGCGGCGACCGGCTCAGGCTGCACCGACCACGCGCATCGTTGTCGGCGGCTCTTCGACCAGTTCGTCGGCGATCAGTAATGCGCTAAGGCGCGTCAGTGCCTGCGCCACGATGCGACCCTGGGCCTCAATGTTCTGGATGATCTGCACCGGCGTGCGGTCATCCACCCTGGCGACCGCGTTCGGGTTGACCGCTTTCAGATCGAATACCTGCGCGTCGATGCCGCCGGCTTCCGCGTCCAAGTCGCGCGCAGCCTTGTCCTGTTCACGGATGCGCGCCTCGACAGCGGCAATCTCGGACGCCGGCGATCCATCTTTTTTCAGCCGTTTAAGCTTTTCTTTCAGGTCCACCACCTTGGCGCGGATCGCGGCGGACTGCTCCAACAACGGCTGCATCTTCGCCCGCGCCTCGGCACGGCGAGCGGCGAAGTCCACTGTCCAAGAATAGCGGCTGTCGCCCTGCGGGGTGCCATGATGTGGCAGCAGTGTCGCGTAGCTAGGGAAGGCCTTACCGGCGTTGGTCTCATCGGCTGACCACTCCGCTGAAAGCGTGGCGGGTAGTTGCACATCCGGCAGCACGTTGCCAGTCTTGCCGAAACCGAAATGCGCGATTGTGAGCGGGGTCTTCTTGCCCACCTTCACGTGTGACAGGTCGTAGTACCAGATGCGTTCTGTCTTCTTGCTCTTGGTGAAGAACAGCAGGTTGGTCTTGACGCCAGCACCGGCAGTGGAAAACACGCCACCCGGCAGGCTGACGATGGCCCACAGATCGCATTCGTCCAGCAGCTTGCGTTTCGTTTCGACGAAGGCGCTCTCGTTGGTGCGGAACAGCAGTCCCTCGTCCAGCACGACGGCGCAGGTGCCGCCGGGCGCCAGCTCGGCCAGGATGTCCTGCAAGAACAGCACCTGGGTGGCGCTGGTTTCGAAGGCGAAGTTCTTCTGCGCGTCCTTGCCCTCCTTCCCGCCGAAGGGTGGGTTGGCCAGGATCACGTCGAACTGCTTGGGCGCCTGTTCAAACAGCGCGCCATAGGTGGCGCGGCGCGTCAGCGAGTTGCCGTGCCACAGGTTGGGTTGGTCGATGCCGTGCAGCACCAGGTTGGCCAGCGCGATCGGAAACACCAGGTTCTCCTTCTCGCGGCCGAAGAAGGTTTCGTGTTTGAGGGTATCCAAATCGGTGCTGGTGGCGCTCTCGCCCAGCTTGCACGCGATGTGCTCGTAGGCCACAGCCAGGAAGCCGCCCGTACCGCAGCAGGGGTCGTAAACGCTCTGGCCGAGTTTGGGGGCCACCGTGTGCACCATCGCCCGGATCACTTCGCGTGGCGTGAAGAACTGGCCCCCGTCGGAGTTCTTCTCGCCCATCTTGAGCAGTAGGTCCTCGTAGACCTGAGACAGCGTAAAGAAATGGGTGTCATCGATATGATCGATGCTGATCTCGTGGACCCGGTCTAAGATGTCGCGGAGGTTCGTTTCGGAATCTACCCGAACCTTCTCTACAGCCGTCATGATGCGACCGATCACACGCTGCTTCGGCGCCGCCGCCGGGTTGGGCAGCCCGGTA
Source organism: Bradyrhizobium sp. CB82 (assembly GCF_029714405.1). Classification (NCBI taxonomy): domain Bacteria; kingdom Pseudomonadati; phylum Pseudomonadota; class Alphaproteobacteria; order Hyphomicrobiales; family Nitrobacteraceae; genus Bradyrhizobium; species Bradyrhizobium sp. CB82. The sequence goes on from NZ_CP121650.1 coordinate 8,086,869, forward strand.
CGCATGTCGATATCCAAGCTGTGCAGATGCGGAAGCAACTCCTTGTGGATGAACTCGAACAGCTTGCCGTCGCCCGCTGCGAACAACTCCTGCCGCTTCCAACCGAATGCCTTGCCTTCTGGCGTCTTGGGGTGCTCGGTCTTGTCAGACCAGGGCGCCGCCCAGTCCTGCCAGCGATAGGGCGCGCGCAAGGCGGGTGTGAAGCTCGCGCCCACCACCTCCGCCTTCTCCTGATCTCGCGTCTCCTGCGCGTCGAGGATGCGCAGGAACAGAATCCACGTCAGCTCCGGCACGTACTGCAGGGCGCTAGCGCAGTTTGAGCGCCGCATGATGTCGCAAATGCTTTTGACGAAAGCTGAAAGCGACTGCATGGAGGCGATAGCCTTGGGTGCTTTGTTGGTTGTCTCAGGTCGGGCCATATTTTCAGATCTCGAAAGCTTGGGCGAGGATGCGCTGCGGTAAAGCTGAAACCGTGGCCTCTTGCTGGATTAGCGTGGAACGGATCGTGTCCGCTTCAACGAGTTGTTTCTTCAGCGCCTTCACGATGAGCCGTTGTTCATTCGGCTCCGGCGCGCACACATGGAAGCTCTCAAGCGTAGGCATGTAGATCGTTTTATGCGTGGCGCCGGTCGCTAGTTCGCGCAACTCAGCGCGCGAACGGATCAGTGCATGCATCAGAAACTCCGGGTCCAGGGCATCGCCGCATACCCAGTTTGCGAAATCCTGACTCGTGGCCATAGGGCGGCCCATAATGGCGACGAAACCCACCGAGGCTGTGCGCGAGTAGCACACAGTGCCTCGCGGCAAGACGCGCGCCGCCGAATTGGCGATGCCTGCCTCGTTGGTGCGCAGTTGCGTACCCTCGACCCATTGCCCGTCGAGAGCGCGGATCTCGGTTAGCGATATCCACGAGACGTCGCCACCCCACCAGTCGGGCCGCAAGCGGCTTGGCGTATGACCGCTTTCTAGCCGAGCGACATCAGAGAGCTTGTGCCAGTGCCATTGGGAGGGCGACTCGCCGAGATCTGGCGGCACTGCGACCGGCACGGCCTTGCGGAAGGCTTCGCGGTAGATAGACGCGCGCAGCGCCTCAGCCTCCTGATTTTGCTCCTTAGCCGCTTTCCACGCCGTTCCCACCTGCTCCAGTTGGATTTTTAGGCGGGTGGCAATGCGGCATTGCTCGTCAAGCGGCGGGAGATCAATTGGGATCGACTTGATGACCCCTTGCGAGATGTTTCGCATAGAGTCACTGGTTCCCGTCGCGAAGTGCTCGATATGCTTGCGCGCCTTCGGCGCGCGCAGGGCGAACAGCAGGTATTCCTTGTTGGCAACGTTCTCGTTGATTACCAGACGCAAGGTCTTGTCGGACAAAAGACGGAGCGGGTAGTCCCGCTCTACCAACACTACGGCACCAACGAATTCCTTTGTGTTGGCACGGGAGATCAGCAGGTCACCTGCTCGGACCCTATGGCTATCATCGGGCTGGTAAGCCCCCCTAAGTGCCTTGGCCTCATCGTGGCGGAACTCCGCCCAAGTCACGGCACTGACCTTGAGCACACCCAACTCATCAGGCCGCGCGGGGCTTTCGGCGGTCTGAAAGCTCTTGCCAGCTTGGATGTCTAAGAGGATTTCGCCGAGGGTGCTTTGGCCCGTCATACCCCAAACAACCTCCCCTTGGCCTCGCGCATGACTTGCACGGGTGCACCCAAAGGACGGAGAGCATCCAGACCGCCGGCGACTCTGATGGCCGGCACCTCCCACAGCACCGGGGTTTCTAGCGCGTCGGTGCCTCCTTGGGCGAACTGATGGCCCAAGCCCTTGAGCACGATGGCGGCGTTTTCCGGCATGGCGGCGAACCACGGCTGGTTGTGGGTGATGAAGACATCGCCGCGCTCAGGTCGCCGTAAGGCGCGGGCGTGGTACCCGTGGTGGCTGAAGTAGTCGTAGAGATCGAAGTCGTTCATCCGGTCTTCATCGCGAATCAGGTCGGGGTCAAGGCGCTCTCCGAGCAAGTGCTCGATGAACTGGCGGCGCTTATGCGGCTCGATCCACAGCGCGCGGAACTCCTCTAGCGTGTGTGCCTCGCTCAGCACGCGGCTGACCACCTCGCGGCGGTACTCTTCCACTGGCACAGGCGTATCCCTGCCGTCGCGGCTGACGACGATGAAACGGCCTTGCGCCGTGATGACGACGGCCTTGCCGCCGACCTCGCCTACGGCTGGGCCATCGCCCCCCTCGCCGCCACCGCGTCCCTCGTCGCCTTCATCGTCTTTGCGTCCACCTCCTCCCGAGCGCGGCGGCTTGGTAATGAATTCGGTACCGAAGAGGCTGGTGACGTCGGTGTAGTCGTAAAGCCAGAACTTGTACTTACCTGATTCCTCGTGGATGCGAGTGCCGCGCCCGACCATCTGGTAGAACTTGATGGGCGATTGCAGGTAGCGGAAGAACACCACGGCGTTGAGTCGCTCGATGTCTACGCCGGCCTCAAGCAAATCCACTGTGCAGGCAATGAAGGCGCGCTCGCCGGAGCCGCGCATTGGTTCGATGAGGTCAGCACCGTTGTTTACCCCGCCCATGCACTTGAAGGCGTAGAGGTCCTTCGGCGTGCGCCGCTGCTCCCTGCACCAGCGCACATACAGGTTGTTCATCTGCTGGGCCACGCGGTCAGCATGAATCTCGCGATTACAGAAGATGATCAACTTCTGCTCCGGGCCGCCGTTCTCGCACAGCAGCTTGAACAGGTCTTCGCACATTTTAGGCGTCCGCAACTCGATGAAGATTTCGTCATCGAAGTCTTTGCCAGTGTACTGATCCTTGGTGAGGTCCTCGGCCGTAAGCAACCGGTCGGTCTTGAGGTCGCGCACGCCTGCCTTGAGCAGTTCTTCCTTAGTGAAGACGGCGTCGTCGATGCTGGCCTTGCGCTTGACGATCTCGCAGGCGGCCAAATAGCCGTCTTCCTGCGCCTGGATCAGAGTGTATTCGTAAACCGGCTCACCAAAATACTCGAGGTTATTGGCAGTGATTTCCTTGTCCTCGGCTGTCGCCTTTTCAGACTCCTGAAGCTTGCGCGGCGTGGCGGTGAGGCCGATGTGGATGGCGTTGGGATTGCGACGCAGCACCTCAGCCCATTTGCCCCAGGCGGATCGGTGGCACTCGTCGATAACGATGACGGAAAACGCATCTTCGCTGTAGTGCTCGGTGAGGAAGCTGGCATCGCCCGCATCGTCGATACCCAGCGTCTGGTAGGTGGCAATGTGGATGCGCGCATTGGCGGCAGCATTGCCACCACGTTCGGTCTTGACGATGCGCGCGTTGTCACCGAACGCCGCCTTGAGCTTCGTGTAGGCTTGCTCGCGCAGTTCGTCGCGGTCACAGAGGAACAGCGCCTGTTTGGGCAAGTGGCCGGCCTGTGCGAGGCGCCATAGCAAGTTGGTGGCGATGATGGTTTTGCCGGCGCCAGTGGCGAGCGTGAGCAGCACACGTGGTGGCGTGCCAGCTTGGCGATCAAGGATGATCTTTTCGAACGCGGCGCGGATGGCAGCATCCTGGTAGTAACGGCTTTGCGACCAGGCTGGGCTGTCTGCCTGGAAGAGAATCGTCGCTATAGGCCGTGTCAGGTCAATGCCACTCGCCGCGCCGTAGCGGGCGGTGAGGTCCGCGTGCGACGGGAAATCCTTGAATGAGAACGGTCCCTCGATCAATTCGGTAAAGCGGTCGTACTCGCCGTATTTGTGACCATTGGTGGAAAAAACGTACTTGACTTCGAAGCGCAAGGTGTTGGCGTAGCCCCGTGCCTGCTGCATGCCCCTGAGCGGGTCATCGGCTTCCTTCTTCGCTTCCAGCACAGCGACTGGCATTGCCTTAGGCATGTCACCCACCTGGACGCACAAGAGATAGTCCGTGCGGCCCGGACCCCTTCGGCGGCGGCCCTTGATGCCTGTGGGCTCCACAGGTGGCGGGGTGAGCACTGTTTCAAGCGTGATGCGGTCGCGGCTGACGTAGCCCTTGTCGCGCAAAACCGGATCGATCAGGTGGTAGCGGGTGTCCGCCTCGTTCAGGCTCACGTAGCGCCCCCAGGCTCGTGGCCCTCATCTGCGCCGCCGGCGCGCACCCATTCGTCCACCTCAGATAGCTTGAACTTCCAGAGACGCCCAACTACGCCCAGATGCTCGGCCACCTGCTCGACGGAAACCCGCGGTTCAGCGGTCATGGCATTGGCAAGTTCAGCGGGCACGGTCAAAATGGTTTAAGCCGGATCAAAATAGATCAAACCAGATAAGCATCTTTTCGGCTGTCGGAAAACGACCGATTGACGTCACCAGCGTTGGGTATGTTTAAAAAATAGTGGACAGAACTTTTGAGCACGCGTATGTTTTGAACAACCTTTTCCAACATAGGCCAATGATGACCAGAGTTTTGGCCTACTGCCGCGTTTCGACCGCCGGCCAGACCACCGACAACCAGATCCAGGAGATCGCCGCCGCCGGCTTCAAGGTGCTGCCTACCCGCGCGATCACCGAGCCCATTTCCGGCAGCATCGCCGCCAACGAGCGGCCCAGCTTCAGGAAGCTGATGGACAAGCTCGAGGCCGGCGATGTGCTGGTCGTCACCAAGCTCGACCGTCTCGGCCGCAACGCCATGGACGTGCGCCAGACGGTGGAGGCCCTCGCCGAGCTTGGCGTGAAGGTGCATTGCTTGGCGCTGGGTGACGTCGATCTCACCAGCCCCGCCGGCAAGATGACGATGGCCGTAATCAGCGCAGTGGCCGAGTTCGAGCGTGACCTGCTGATCGAACGCACCAGGCCGGCCTAGCGCGTGCCAAGAGCGACGGAAAGGTGCTGGGCCGACCGCGCGCGCTGACGGACGCTCAGGAGGCGGAGGCACTGCAACGGCTTGCCAGCGGCGAGGCCGTGGCTGCGGTGGCGCGGGCACTGAAGACATCGCGAGCCACGGTCATGCGCGTGAGGGATTCACAGCCGGCTTGAGGCTGCACCAGGGGGGCCGGCCAGGGCTGGGCGGCCTCCCTTCGCATCAACACAACCCGCGCCGAAGCAGCCACCGCCCATCCCTCCGGCGCAGGTACTGCTGACCTGACATTCAATGCGGGATGGGAAAGCTACCTCAGGTGAAATATGTTGGTCTGCACGGCGGAAATCGTAGCGTCCGGCCGATCAGGACCTCTCAATCACCACCACGGACGGCTTGTCGACGGCGGCAGGGTCGAGGCCCCAGGCGCGCCGCTCACCTTCTTGGTAGTAATGCGAAGCGTCTCGGCCGCGGACTTCGCCAGCTTGGCAAGCGGCGGTAGACACTGCGTTTCAGGCCGGCGGTGGGAGCGCCGAGAGGGCACGATCCATGTATGCTTCGAGAACTAAGGATGACCTGTCGCTTGCGATTGAACTCTTAGGGCGGTTTTCATTGCTCTCTCCTTCCCCCTTCTCGCGCACTCCCAGACGCCTTTTCAGTCAAATCTGCTGCTCGAAAAGAAAGTGGCTGTCGCCGGACTATTCACGACGACAGCCAAGTCACCGGGGAGGACTTATTGCGCGGCTATTTACGCATTCACCGAAAGGCATTTTGATCTATCGAAAGCCGCTTTCGTCGCGCGGCGAATGAGAGACAAGAACTCGTCCCGGGCCGTTAACAGCGAGAGCGCCGCTTCTGTCGTCCCTTTGGGGCTTGTCACTTGTCGCCGGAGTTGGGCCGGCTCGTCTTCGGTGTGCAAGGCTAGAGCGCCAGCGCCGTAAACAGTTTCCTTAACGAGCTTCATGGCGAGCTCTCTTGGAAGGCCAAGTTCGCAAGCGGCTGTCGTAAGGCACTCCATCAAGTAGAAGATATAGGCTGGCCCGGAACCGCTGATAGCTGTGGCAGCGTCCAACAAAACCTCGCTATCCACCTTGTGTACAGGGCCGCCGACAGCAAACAGGGACGTGACCGTGTTTAGCTCTAGCTCCTGAATGCTGTTGCCTGGGAAGACAATCGTCGACCCCTTCCCGATTGCAGTAGGCGTATTGGGCATCGCCCGTATCAAACGCGCTTTTCCAAGGAGTGCCCCCAACTCCCCGATGGTCATACCCGCAGCAATACTAACGAAAACGGCTTGTTCGGAAAAACGACGATAGGCCGGGGCTTCTGCTCTTATTGCGTGAGGTTTTAAAGCGAAGACAATAAGATCGGCTTGGTCGGGTAGGCTCTCCGGCGTCTCATGTACGTTGGTTCCCAATCGTGCCGCTCGCTCGCGAAGGCCGACAACCGGCTCAACGACGTGCACTTTCTTCGGATCGCGTGCTTTTGAGCCTAGCCAGCCGCTCAAAAGCGCATAACCCATATTGCCGCAGCCGACGAGTATCAAACGATCGGCCACTGTCGATAGTGACTTGGCAACCATTTAGCCTTCCCTTCGCAGTCGCCGCCTTCATTTCGAAACATGAGGTCGTGGCGCCATTTTTCAGACCTCGCGGGGGCCGCCGAGCAAGCCTAAAGCCGAGCTGATTGTTGCGTCGCCACCCGATCCCAACAATTGTCCAAGTCTTTCGGAAGCAGATGCTTCATGATCCTTTGACTTGGCGTGCGCTCGAACTCACTGACGATTTCGATGTAGCGCGGGTTCTGATAGGACGCGAGACGGTCGGAGAGCCAGTCAGATAGACGTTCCGGTTCGATTGACTTGCCCTTCTTGGCTTTCACGAACAGCTTGATGTCCTGTTCGCCGACGTCCGCGGTAACACCGATCATTGCGCAATCTTCGACAGCGGGATGATTGGCCGCTACGTGCTCAACCTCCCAAGCCGACACGTTCTCGCCCTTGCATCTGACGCTGTCAGTGATGCGCCCGTGGAACCAGAGATTTCCTTCAGTATCCAAGGTGCCCGAGTCGCCGGTTCGCAGAGCTCCGCATACAAGGGCTTTGTCGGTCGCATCTTGATTGTCGAGGTACCCTTTGAAAAGCGCTCCATCCAATGAGGATCGAATAGCAATCTCTCCTCTGCTGCCAGGAACCGCGGGATTGCCACTCTGATCTATAATGTCAATGGTGTACCAAGGCATCGGCTTGCCAACCGACCCGACCACGCCCTCGATATTGCAGGTGGTAATGCTCGAGGCTTCTGTCATGCCGTAGCATTCCCGTATCTCGACGCCGAAGCGGTCCCTGAACTTTGGCCAAACGTCCTTGGGGCAACCGCCACCCCAAGCGATCCGCACAGAATGTTGCAGGTCGAGATCGCTTGCTGGCTGCTTTAGCAGAATCTGCAAAATGCCGCCCAAATAGTGAATGTGCGTCGCGCCAGCGCTTCGTACATGGCTCCAGAAAGAGCTCGCGCTGAAACGATCGATCATGGCTAAGGTGACATCTTCGATTATCGGCAGAATGATTAATTGCGCACCGCCGATGTGGAAGAGCGGCTCCCAAACGAAGAATATATCTCCAGGCTTCATCGCCGTCAGGATGCGAGCAGCCTCACCAGCAAGCCGCAACATGCCGTGCGTGACGAGAACACCCTTCGGTCTTCCGGTGGTGCCGGACGTATACATTATTGCGAATAGATCTTCGGCTTCGAGTGGAGCGTCGGCGAAAGCTAGTTCTTTCTGCAGAACCCTCTCGAGTGAGCGCTCATCATGCGGCTCACCGATCGTGATCACCGCATTAGATGAAATCTTGGCGCGGCAATCCACAATAGTGGAAAGAAACTCCCGATCGCAGACCACCAGGCTCGGCTTGCTGTGGTCGAGAATGTAGCGGAGCCCCTCACCTTTCTGTTGAGCATTCACTGGGACCCAGACGGCGCCTGCGCGGGCAATTCCGAAAAGTACAGCTAGCGACAGCCGCGAATTCCGCATCATGACAGCAACACGGTCACCCGGCTGCAGGCCTCTAAAACGCAAGTCTGCCGCAAATGTCGCGGAGTGTTTTTTCAACGCAGCGAAAGTGATCGCCTCACCGTTGAATTTGGCAAAGATTCGATCCGGATTTTGCTCAGCTTTCTCGTTGAAGTCAGCAATAAAGCCTTTAAGGGACTCGACCATGAAATGTCAGGCCTTCCTGGCTGCACGGTCGGCCAGAAACTTTTCCATCATCCGAGCTGTCTCGCCTGACGCGTAAGCCTCACGATGGATCCGCACCGCGGCATCGAGACACTCGCGGAAACGGACCTCGGTCATCTCGCGAAGCCATTGTTTGTCTAGGCGCATGGCGAGAGGAGGTTTCTCCGCCAGCTCGCGCGCTAGCGAGAGAGAAGCATCAAGGACGCTTTCCGCTGGAACAATCTTGTTGATGATTCCGATCGAATGACATTCGGTTGCATCCATCAATCGGCCGGTGAGGGTCAAATCTGTGGTGCGAGCGAGCCCTAGGATTTCCCGCATGATCCACGGCCCAGTGACACTCGCAATGCCTGAATTGATTTCGGGCTGACCCATCCGCACTCCAGCGTGGCCAATGCGGAAATCGCAGAGCAGCGCAACTTGGAAAGCCGAACCAGCGGCAACGCCATTCAAGGCCGCGATCAGTGGCTTAGGAAGCGACCGAATGACATCGTACAGGCGTTCCCACTCTGCGATCCATTTGGAACCGCTGTCGCCGTCGAACGTCTTCGCCTCGTTGAAATCCTGACCTGCGCAGAATGCCCGATCTCCCGCGCCGGTCAGAATAATCGCACGGACTGTATTGTCGCCCTGAAGATCCAGGAGGGCATCAACGAGCTCGCACCGCATTGGAGCATGCCAGGCATTGAGGATTTCCGGCCTGTTCAGCGTGATGACAGCAACCCCATCTTGCCTGTCGACGAGAATATACCGTTTCACGGCCCCAAACCCTTTTTATTGGAATGCAATATTCTATATCGGATAGTGGATGGATCGCGCGGGCAAGTCAAGCGCCTTTTCCTGGCTGCATTTGAAAAGCTAATCTATCCAGGGAGAACCGCTAACGCTTGCCCCTGTTTTGCCGCGAAGAATTCGCCGCTACACGAACCCATGGGCGTGGAGACGACTAGTCGGAAGCTACTTAGCTACCAAAGCCGCCACGCGGGCCCGCGAAAGGATTCGAGATAAGATCTCATCGGAGCAGCTCGGTTGCGAGCCTGCAGACGAGGGGGTGTCTTTGAACAGGAGATTCATCCCTATCATCGCAACCCGCCATAGAGTTTCTTTCGCGCTCATGGAATTTCGCGATCTCCGTTGGATCCCAGCGCCCCCGCACTGAAGGCTCCGCCAAGCATCCGAGGCACTCAGATTCAAGCGTCGGACACTTTGGTCGCTGCCTGCGAAATCTCGAACACACATTGTGCAGCCCACTCTTCGAACGCAAAAGACGATTGCGCTTTCCGCGCCGCCGCGCGGGCTGATGCATCGAGCAATCACCAAGTTGGTCGGGCTTGCCAGGCGAAACGATGTGCCGATGCGCCAGAGCTCTCTGCACTGGCCAAGTGGCGCCCATCATGATCGCCCGCCATAGGGCCGCACCTTCGGGGCAATATCGTGCTTCGCGATTTGTGGCAGCCTTGCCGAGATGCGGAAGCCTCATATGCACTGGCTGTTCGCCGAACCGGCGCTTTGCTTACGGCCTCCTTCAGATACCGTCTCGCGACGACCGTTGCTGTTCGGCTGACGGTTTCTATCGCCGAGGCCCCGTAGAGGGACTTTACATCTCCACTGGAGACCACTGCTGGAAACTCGCGCCAGTCACGGCGCTCCGTGTCATGCCTGGCACAAAAAACGGCCGCCCCAAACGGGGCGGCCAGTGTGTGTTCGTCGCGGGAGGAAGAATACGACGAACGAGTTCAACACAAACGCGCCAGCGTCTTACCCAACTGACCCAGGCCGATTGCAGCTGCGGCATTCTGGGATCCAAAACGCAGAGCGGCTCATCGTCTTCTGTTGCCCAGACGTGCGCACCTCGAAATCAACCCGTGCCCCTTGCCGCTGCACAATAGCCACTTGTCGATGTTGTTTGGTGCAATGGTTCGTACATTAACGCTGAAATTCGGCTCAAAATGCGTATTTTGAAGGATTTCCACCCGGTGCCGGGCAGGCTACCTCGATCGGATTTTAGCGACGCAAGCGGCAACTCGCCGAAGCGCCGGACGGGCGGCGCGCGTATGACGACAGTCGCCTAAACCACTCACTTACAGCCAACACTGCCAGCATGTTGCCATCTCCTCCAATGTTCGGCTACTGCCTTGTCGCCAACGGTCATTGGCTCACACGTGAAATCATCTGATGAAGTGGGATTTTGTTGCCATACCGCTCTCCTAAGACCAAGGCGTCGATCCCTGCATAAATAAGGACGATTCGGCACGCTTCTCGAGTTTTGGCGATGGATCGCTGAGGTTGCGAGCTGCTGTTCGCCAGCCTGCTATCTGTATCCTTCCAACGCCACCGAATTCTATTTGAGCTTCAGCCATGTTGAGCCTCTTCTGGCTGTGCCTCTACCTTTGGCTGCCCCCCTCAATTCGCGTCCCAGCTCAACAATAGACGTCACAGCGCCGTCCCTATTCACTAGCCTGCTGCAGAGATCCGGCCGAACTCCGTGGCCTGGCGCTCCAGCAGCCGCCGATAGATCCCGCCGGGCCGCCTCGTCAGAGCAGCATGCGTGCCCTGCTCGGCGATAACGCCGCCATCAAACACCAGAATGCGGTCGAGGCTGCGCACCGTCGATAGCCGATGTGCGATCACAATCGAGGTACGGCCCTTCATCAGCCGTTCCATTGCTTCTTGGATGAGGGCTTCCGATTCCGAGTCGAGGCTTGAGGTTGCTTCGTCCAGGATCAGAACCGGCGCATCGGCGAGAAAGGCGCGCGCCAGCGCGATGCGCTGCCGCTCGCCACCTGAGAGCTTGACGCCACGCTCACCAACCAGCGTGCCGTAGCCCCTGCGCAGGCGCAGGATGAACTCGTGCGCATTGGCAAGCCGCGCCGCACGCTCGATCGCCGCCATACTGGCTCCCGGCCGGCCATATGCGATGTTCTCGGCGAGCGAACGGTGGAACAGGATCGGTTCCTGCTGCACAACAGCCATCTGGCTGCGGAGCGATTGCTGCGTGGCCAGAGCGATGTCCTGGCCGTCGATCAGAATGCGCCCGCCCGAAATATCATAGAGCCGCTGCACCAGCTTAACGAAGGTCGTCTTACCGGATCCGGAGCGGCCGACCAGACCAACCCTCTCGCCGGCCTTTATGTCAACCGATAGCCTGTCATAGAGCGGTGCTTCGCCGCCGCCATACTGGAAGGTGACGTCGTCGAATACGATCTCACCGTCCTCAATGGCGATAGGACTTGCATCCGGCGCGTCCAGGACCCCGATCGGCTCGTCGTGGATCGCGACGAGCTCCTCCATATCGTTGACCGAACGCTGGAGGTTGTTGATGTATATGCCAACCTCACGCAGATATGCGTGGATAACGTAGTAGCTGGTCAGCACATAAGTGACATCGCCTGGTGAGGCGAGCCCAGCCATCCACAGCAGCACCGAGCCGCCGATCACCGAGGCTCGCAGGCACAAGAGCAGCGAGATCTGAGACATCGCGGCATAGTTGTAGCGCAACCAGGTTCGCAGCGACCGCATTCGCCAGCGGTTGATGGTGCGGGCGAGCCGAGCTTCCTCACGCGCTTCAGCGCCGAAGGATTTTACCACCGCATTGCAAGTAATCGCATCGGCCAGCGTGCCGCCAACCTTTGTGTCGCAGGCGTTGGAGACCCGTGCGGCAGGCGCGATATAGCGGATCGCGAATATCAGCGTAATCGCGGCATAAAATGCCGTACCAATCGCGATCACGCCGCCAAGCGCAGGCCAATGCAGCCCGAGCAGGATCATCGAGCCGATCAGTATCGTCAAAGACGGCAATAGGCACACCAAAATGGTATTGTTGAGCAAGTCGATCGCCCCCATTCCGCGCGTGATCTTTCGCACGCTCGAACCGGCGAAAGAGTTGGCGTGCCAATCGGTTGAGAACCGTTGGATGCGCATGAACGCCTCGCGCGTCACATCCGACATCGTCTGAAGCGTGAACGGAATGATTGCCCGCAGACCTATGAAGCGCAGGATCATCGAAATTAGTCCGAGCGCGACGATACCGCCGAAGGCGACCAACGCAGCGTGTCGCGCTGCCTGGTTGTAGGGGCCTGCCGTCAACGCGTCGACAAGGTGGCCAGAGTAGACCGGCATGAACAGGTCGGCCACCGTTGACCCGAGGAAGCCGACCAGTACAGCGGCGGCACGGTAGGGTTGGCGCAGCCAGTGGCGGAAAGCGAACTGCAACACCGCCCGGATCGCGATCGGACGTTTGTCATCCATAGCAGTCATTTCGAAATCCGGTCATGCCCAGCGCGCGAGACGGCTCCATCTGATTTGAACCAGCGTCGCAAAAGCGTGATCGAGATGAAAGGATTGCATTTCATGACAGGCGAGAAGACGGCATACCCGTCAGGTTGGGGGCGTCAGATTTATGTTGGATCCCGAAGACACGCAGGGTGCGCATGAAATGACATGTGACGGTCATCTCAACAATTGCCAAGGCTGGTAGTTGACTGGGCCGCAGCCAGCCACGCGCGGATGCCGGTAGCCCGAGGGCGGAGTGGATAAACATTAAAATTGGCCGCGTACCAGAAATTGCTTCGCGGCGAGAGATATGGGTGCCATCAAGTAAGGGTCGAGCAACTTAGGGGATAGCAGATCTAACAACAGATCGCCCACAGAGCGCTGAGCCTTTAAGTTTCCAGGACCACGCTCCCGGTACCGGCCGAGCGGCCATCTGATGGGTTTGCTGGCGCAGCAGAAGACATCTGCCGCTCACGTGAGGCGCGCAAAAAAGTGCCGGCGCGATGCAAATCACCTAAATCATGGCGTGCAAGCCACCAGAGCTGCCGTCGTGGGCTGCGTTCGCTCATCAGAGCATCGAGTTCGACCACGAATCGAGACCAGATCTCAGGAGCGCATCGTCACTATCGGCGATGTCAATGCATCCCATCCACAAAATCGATTTCCCCAATTGAGGCGCTGCCGGTAGGAAAAATGCCTGCAATTGAGCGACATGGTAGGTTTCCTGTCGGGGACACTACGAGGAGTACGTCATTATGGACGCCCGCAATGCAGTTGTAGGCGGGTTTTTTGCCGGCTCCGCGCCAGCTATTGTTGATTGGTGGAAACGACGCCTGCAAGCTCGAAAAGCATGTAGATGATCATGCCCTCCCCTTTCAGCAAGATGGATCGATCGGGTTACCCGGCCTCCACCTGTATGCGCGGCTCTATGGTGAGCCAGCGTGATGTTGAGGCAGCAACCAAGAAATCGAACAATCGTCGGTCAGTCTCTGATGTACCCCCGCGGGCTGGTCCCGCAATTCTGTGCCGTTGGCGATGGTGACGCCGACTCTATCTGCTTTGGTCGATCATGGAGTGAATACCAGCGGAGCACGCGATCCTGCTCGCATCAAGGCTAAATGATCACTGATTTACTAGGCAAGCTCTGAAATATGACGTGAATGCCGGCACGGCAACGGACGTCGTTGCTGTAGATCTCGAGGATGTTCAATATGAACGCGAGGGTCATGATCAGGTTCGAAACGCATAGGTTGCCCGGGCATTTGCGTCGGCTCGAGGCCGAGTCGATCGAAATTATGCGGGAAGTAGTAGCCGAGTTCAAAAAGCCGGTGATGCTCTATTCAATCGGCAAGGATTCCAGCGTCATGCTGCACCTTGCGCTGAAGGCATTTTACCCGGCGAAGCTGCCTTTCCCGTTGATGCATATCGATACGACCTGGAAATTCCGGGAGATGATTACTTTTCGCGACGAGACGGCAAGACGCGTCGGAGCCGATCTGATCGTTCACATCAACAAGGACGGTCTTGCGAAAGGTATCAATCCAACCCACTCAGGTTCCACGCTACATACCCAGATTATGAAGACCGACGCCCTCAAGCAGGCGCTCGATCTGTATGGATTCGATGCGGCATTCGGCGGCGCGCGGCGCGACGAGGAAAAAAGCCGCGCCAAGGAGCGCATATTTTCGTGCCGCTCGGCAGGACATGTCTGGGATCCGCGCAACCAGCGGCCTGAACTTTGGAAGCTTTTCAACACCCGGATCCGACAGGGAGAAAAGATGAGGGTGTTCGCGATGTCGAATTGGACGGAGCTCGACATTTGGGAATACATCATGCTCGAAAGAATTCCTGTCGTCCCTCTCTACCTTGCGAAGCACCGGCCGGTGGTGCATCGCAACGGCACCCTGATCATGATGGACGACGAGCGGCTCCCGCTCTTGCCCAACGAGACCCCTAAGATGCGGAGAATCCGCTTTCGTACGCTCGGGTGCTATCCCCTGAGCGGCGCCATCGAGTCGGACGCCACGACGATCGAGGACATTGTCGCCGAAATGCGGATTGCGAGAATTTCGGAGCGGCAGGGGCGCCTCATCGACACGGATGAGGCGGCTTCAATGGAGAGGAAGAAGCGGGAAGGATACTTTTGATGGATATGGAAGCCGCGCCTTTCGTCGCCGAGGCCGACAGCAAGGATCAATTGCGCTTCATCACGTGTGGCTCGGTCGACGACGGAAAATCGACGCTGATCGGCCGGCTCCTACACGACAGCAAGATGATCTATGAGGACCAGCTGCAGGCGCTCACGCGTGATAGCGCCAAGCAAGGCACAACCGGCGGTGACATCGACTTCGCCTTATTGGTCGACGGCCTTGAGGCTGAGCGCGAACAAGGCATTACCATTGACGTCGCTTATCGATTTTTCACGACGCCGCGCAGATCGTTCATGGTCGCCGATACACCAGGCCACGAACAATACACCCGCAATATGGCGACCGGCGCCTCCAACGCGCAGCTCGCCATCATCCTGATCGATGCGCGCAAAGGGGTTCTGGTGCAGACCAGACGCCACTCCTTCATCTGCTCGCTCTTGGGTATCCGGCACGTCCTCCTCGCCGTAAACAAGATCGACCTTGTCGACTATCGAAAGGATGTCTTCGACGGCATCGTACACGACTATCTTGCTTTTGCTTCGGAGCTCGGCTTCACCTCGATCATCCCGGTTCCAATCTCCGCCAGATACGGCGACAACATCGTCAAGCGATCCGGCAATACCGATTGGTATGACGGCCCGCCGCTCCTGGATTACCTCGAGAGTGTCGAGGTAGAATCTGAGACGGCCGGCCTGCCCTTCCGCTTTCCGGTACAGTGGGTGAACCGTCCCAATCTTGATTTCCGCGGGTATGCTGGCACTATCGCTTCCGGAAGAGTCGCGGTTGGCGATAAAATCGTCGTGGCACATTCGGCTCGCAGCTCGCGTGTGAAGCGGATCGTGACCTATGATGGTGACCTTGCAGCTGCCGAAGCAGGCGATGCGGTGACGATTACCCTCGAAGATGAGATCGATGTCAGCCGCGGTGATATGTTGGCAAGCCCCACGCAGCCGCCTGAAATCGCCGATCGGTTTGCTGCTCATCTGATCTGGATGGACGAGGAACCAATGGTGCCGGGCCGCTCCTATGCATTCCGGATTGGCACGCAATCGATCGCCTCCGGCAGCATTAACCGCTTCAAATACAAGATCGACGTCGACACGTGCGAGCCCGTGGCGGCGGCCACGTTGAATTTCAATGAGATCGGCTTTTGCGAAGTGGCCACTGTTCTGCCTGCGAGCTTCGATCCGTACCGTGTCAACCGGCGCACGGGATCCTTCATCATGATCGACCGCTATACCAACCGGACGGTCGGCGCGGGAATGATCGAATTCCCGCTCCGGCGATCGACTAGCACCGCCTGGCAACCGTTGACGATTGACAAGGAGCAGCGTTCGACGCTCAAGCATCAGAAGCCGTGTATCATATGGTTCACCGGATTTTCCGGTGCCGGCAAGTCAACGATCGCCAATATCGTCGACCAGAAGCTGTTCGCGAGGTCTTATCACACGATGCTGCTGGACGGTGACAACCTAGGTCACGGTCTCAACCGTGATCTCCTCTTCACTAAAGCAGACCGGGTGGAGAACATCCGGCGTGCAAGTGAAGTGGCGAAACTGATGCTGGAAGCCGGCTTGATTGTCATCTGCTCGTTCGTTTCGCCCTACAAGACCGACCGCGACATGGTGCGCAAGCTCGTCGGGAACCGTGAATTCGTAGAGGTCTTCGTAGATACGCCAATAGACGAATGCGTCCGACGCGATCCGAAAGGCCTTTATTCCAGGGTAAAGTCAGGCGAGATCAAGAACTTCACTGGTGTCGATGCGCCGTACGAAGCGCCGAACACACCGGAGGTGCATTTGAAGACATTTGATGAGCCACCGGAGCAGTTGGCCAATCGGGTTCTCGATGCGCTTGCCACACAAGGGATTATTTCCATGACATAGAGGAATTAGCCGAGTTGGTTCGAACCTGCCAGACGAGCCGTCCTGATGATAATCACCCGAGGCCTTGGTCATTTATATTAAAGATGACTACCGCCAGGTCTCAGAGCTTGGTCATATGCTCAACCGCAAGTATCCGATCCGCGCAATGTAGGATCTCAAGATGGTTGTTGCCTTACTTCGGCACTTGGAAGGAAAGCGCCCGTGCTGACATGTTTCAACATCGCGCTTGGCACGGGGTATCTGGGGTGATGTCGGTTGCAAGATTACTCTAGGCCCATCTATCTAGCGGTTTTGCGAGCCATTCAGCCGAAAATGCCTCCGAACACTTAGTTCTTCCACAGCTTCTTTCGCTTCACAAGCCGCCGGCACACCTCAAGCAGGTCCCAAGGGATTGCATTGAGAACTGAAGCTAGGCCCGAAGAAGTGACGCCAAGTGGACGAGGAAAGGCAATTCCGCTCAGAGCCTTGCAAAGCTGCAGTAATGTGGCTGATCGGCGGCCAGGCTCCCGGTCATAGGACGATCGCCGATTTCCGGAAAGGTGCGGCGATCCGGAATGTTTGTGCGAAGTTCGTTGCACTATGCCAGGAAATGGGCCTATTGCAGACTCCAACTCTCGATTGACGTCAGCAAGTTCAAGGCGGTGAACAACCGCGACCGTAATTTCATGCAAGCCAAGATGGCGAGGGGCGGATGGCGCAGGTCGAGGAAAGCGTCGGTCGATATCAACTCGATAGCGCCGATCAGCAGGAGCCATCAGAAGCGATCAGCATCAGGACGAGGATCAAGGAAAAGAGTGCTCGGCTGAAGCAGGAGATGAGCCGCCTGGAAGTGCTTGATGCGCAGATGCCAACACGCCCGATCAACAGATATCCCTCACCGATCCGGACGCCCGTTGGGTGGCCACCAGCGGACGCGGATCGGGTATCCTCGGCTACAATGTCCAGGCCGCGGCCGACACCGAACACCATCCGATTGTTACGCAAGAGGTCATAAACGTCGGCAACGACCGTGGGCAGCTTGCTCTGACCTCGAAGCAAGCCAAAGAAGTGCTCGAAGTGGACAAACTCGAGGCGGTCGCCCGGTGGCTACCTCGACGGAGGGGAGATATTAGCCTGCGAAGAGGCTGGCGTTGCAGTCACCTTGCTCAAGCCCATAACGTCGAGCGGCCAAGGCGGAGGGCCGGTGTTCGGCAAGCAGGATCTCGCCTACCTGCCTGATTATGACGCGGGTGATGAACATCGTCGGCAAACCGAGCCTGATTGCAGCCATCCGCGGCGCCTGAAGGGCGGAAAGTGCGTTCAAAAGCGCAATACTGCGTCGCGCCGCCCACTTTGGCCGGACATTGGACGACCCGACACGAGAACATCAGCCCCCTGCAATGACCGCGACCACCGCCGCGTGCGGACCTATCCGTTGCACACAACCAAGTCCGAACAAAGACACTGCGGTCGTAGGTCTGGCAGCGGTTGCTCGCTTTAAGCCCGAGATTTGAAGACTGTGGCAGGGTGTTTACAGAAAGGGACTCGGTCGGGCTGGATGAGGCCAGAAACTTTCCTTTGGCGGCGGGTCGCCCTTCGAGCCGGCCCGCAGTGAGTCTTCGCCGATGCGCTATGTTATATGAAAAATGGATCTTGCGCCCCACGCCTGCCGTTGAGATCACCAAGAACACGAGCGGTCAGGCCGGCCGTGCGGCCATTACCGAACTGATTGCGGTTGAGGAGACGTACGACGGCGTGATGGAGAACTAAGTCGAGCTCGAAGAGCCCCTCCACAACCTTGGCATCGGGACCCCTCCGTTTGTGGAATATCATTACGACTGATTAATAGCTTGAAGGTGACGCGACGTCAGTTTGTAGGATCATCAGCATCCAGATCTGCGTTAACAGTTACTCGCGTTGTTCACAGCATTTAGCTTTCTCCTCCCAATCGATAACCTTGCGGCCAGGGCGACCCGGCAGATTGCGACGCTCGATCGGAACTTGGATGGCGCATCGCGTGGGGTGCACAACCGAAAACGAGTCCAGATGCACGCTACGAGGCGGCCGCATCACAGAGAGAGGCGCGTACCAGGTGCGGCGGCCCATTCGCTTCTCGTGCGGCGTTTCCTGAACAATTTTTGGTCGAGGATCTCATGAACAGAACAGTCTTCTCCGTGCCGGAGCGCAGTGAATTTACCACCCATCGCGGGTTGTTCATTACACGCAACGCACAGCATTACTGCGGCCCGGCGGACCGGCTGGATGAACTGACGGAGCTCTTAGACCGCCGCCGCGGCGTGGTGCTGTCGTCGGGCACCACCGTGCCCGGCCGCTACGAGAGTTTCGACCTCGGCTTCTCCGACCCGCCGCTCAAGCTGGAAACCGTCGGCGTCAATTTCAAGCTCGAAGCGCTGAACCAGCGCGGGCAGGTGCTGATCGCCTTCCTCGCCGACGTCCTGCGCGAGCCCTGCGTGGTGATCTCCGAGAAGACGGCCTCGTACCTTGCCGGCCACATCATCCGCGGCGATGCGCCGGTCGAGGAAGATCAGCGCACCCGGCGTGCCAGCGTGATGTCGCTGGTGCGCGATCTCGTCGCCGCCTTTTCCGCCAATGACGACGGCCTGCTCGGCCTGTTCGGGGCCTTCGCCTATGACCTCGTCTTCCAGATCGAGGATCTCGTCCAGAAGCGCCCGCGCGAAAAGGACCAGCGCGACATCGTGCTCTATGTGCCCGATCGCCTGCTCGCCTACGACCGCGCCACCGGCCGCGGCGTGGTGCTGAGCTACGACTTCACCTGGAAGGGCCTGTCGACCGAGGGCCTGCCGCGCGAGACCGCGGACAGCCCGTACCTCAAGACGCCGCGGCAGGGCTTTGCCGATCACGCGCCAGGCGAATATCAGGCGACGGTGGAGACCGCGCGCGCCGCCTTTGCCTGCGGCGATCTCTTCGAAGCCGTGCCGGGGCAGCTGTTTGCCGAGCCCTGCGAGCGTTCGCCGGCGGAAGTGTTCCAGCGTCTTTGCGTCATCAACCCGTCGCCCTACGGCGCGCTGATGAATCTTGGCGACGGCGAATTCCTGGTGTCGGCCTCGCCCGAGATGTTCGTGCGTTCCGACGGCAGGCGCGTCGAGACCTGCCCGATCTCGGGCACGATCGCACGCGGCACGGATGCGATCGGCGATGCCGAGCAGATCCGCCAGCTCCTGAACTCGGAGAAGGACGAGTTCGAGCTCAACATGTGCACCGACGTCGACCGCAACGACAAGGCGCGCGTCTGCGTTCCCGGCACCATCAAGGTGCTGGCGCGGCGGCAGATCGAGACCTATTCAAAACTCTTCCATACCGTGGACCACGTCGAAGGCATGTTGCGTCCCGGCTTCGACGCGCTCGACGCGTTCCTCACCCATGCCTGGGCCGTCACCGTCACCGGCGCGCCAAAGCTCTGGGCGATGCAGTTCGTCGAGGATCACGAGCGCTCGCCGCGCCGCTGGTATGCGGGCGCGATCGGGGCGGTGAATTTCGACGGCAGCATCAACACTGGCCTGACCATCCGCACCATCCGCATGAAGGACGGGCTCGCCGAGGTTCGCGTCGGCGCGACCTGCCTGTTCGACTCCGATCCGGCCGCGGAAGACCGCGAGTGCCAGGTGAAGGCGGCGGCGCTGTTCCAGGCGCTGCGCGGCGATCCGCCGAAGCCGCTGTCGACCTTCGCGCCCGATGCGACCGGCTCGGGCAAGCACGTGCTGCTGATCGACCACGACGACAGTTTCGTGCACATGCTCGCCGACTACTTCCGCCAGGTCGGCGCCAGCGTCACCGTGGTCCGCTATGTGCATGCGCTTGACATGCTCAAGCAGAGGACGTGGGATTTGCTGGTGCTGTCGCCCGGACCGGGCCGTCCCGAAGACTTCGGGATCAAAAAGACCATCGACGCGGCGCTTGCGAAGAAGCTGCCGGTGTTTGGCGTCTGCCTCGGCGTGCAGGCGATCGGCGAGTACTTCGGCGGCCGGCTCCGCCAACTTCCACAGCCCGCACATGGCCGGCCCTCCCGTATTCAGGTGCGGGGCGGCCGGTTGATGCAAAGCATGCCGAGCGAGATCGTAATTGGCCGCTATCATTCTCTTTACCTCGAAGGCGATAGCATGCCCGAGGCACTTACGGTCACGGCCAGCACAGAAGATGGCATGCCCATGGCAGTCGAGCACAAGAGTTTGCCGGTCGGCGGAGTCCAGTTCCACCCGGAATCTTTGATGTCGCTGGGCGACGAGGTGGGCCAGCGGATGGTCGAAAATGCGTTTCGGCTGAGTGAGGCGGTCTATTGAGCATGAGTGCCTACCACCGGTTCGCATTCCGTACGCTTCCCCGTAATCTAGAAATCCTAATTCTCATCGGCGCTTACTGCGATTTTACGGTGAATCATCGTCGTGCCCAACCTTGTTGATCGCGCGAAGCTATGTCGTTGTGCCACTCGAATCCTTCTTGATCTTTCGCGTCGGCCAAATCAAACCAAGGCCCGTGGCATAGCTGGCTAACGACTGCGGCTCCCAATCGTGGCCTTCGGGCTTCTCGTGGCCGCGTGCCCAACATCGCAGCCGCGGGCCCGAAAGCTGAACGCGCCATAGGTCCTTTCCCGGTTTTCTGCTCGTCGACCTCCTACAAAGAGCGCACCAACAGGATCGCCGATCTTGCAACACTCACGCCGCAGAAGATTGCCCGGCTTGGTTCGCGGTGTCGCCACGAAGTGGAAACGGGATCATATAAACGTTCTGGGCGCTTTCGTTGTTTGTTACCTCGTCAGCAATAAGCAAGTGCCAGCCTAGTTCCATCGGGCGTGTGGGCGTCACAAGCTTGATCGCGCCAATAAGGGACGATCTTCCAGGTGACCGTCTCGTTGTTTTATCAAACCGGTGCGCGGCTTTCTCTCTCTAGGGGGGACACGCGCGACAAAAGGAGCACCTCACGTCGTTTTAGCCTGCCATGAAGCTGCCCCATGCGCACGAGCTCACTTGGCCAAGTGGAGAGCTCCAGCCTCGTCTGCCAGCCGCTTCTCGTAGAAGATCACTGCATATCCGTGCAGTGTCCCTTCCCTGCGGCGAACATAGTCCGCAGTCTCATAAAGCCTTTGAGCACCTAGTTGGATCTTTGTCGTGTCCAGCATGATCCGCTTGAACCCCGCAGCAACGGCCCTCGATTCGAGTTCACGAAGAAGTCTCCTTCCAAACCCTCGTCTTCGAAAGGCCGGATCGACGCGCATGCGCTTTAGCTGTGCGACATCAGCATCGACAGGCTTCAATCCTCCCATTGCGACGAGTTGAGAACCAATATGGGCAAGTAAGAAGTCACCGCCCGGCTTAATGTATGTTTCGCAGATGTTGCGCAAGTCATCTTCCCACGTCCCTTCCGGGCCGCGCACGCCACCATCCACCGATGCGGCTCTATGCAGACGCCATACATCATTGGCATCACCTAGCTCGAACCGACGAAAGATCAGCTCGCCTTGAGGCATCGATATCGGCTGCCGACTGGCCCAGGGGGCCTCCGCCTCTCCCGTCATCATCTTTTCTCCTACGCAAATGGGACCCTCATGCTTACTGACGCGCCGTCGGCAACAGTCTCTGCAAAAGGACAGCGTCGATACTTTCCGATGCCTCAACTCCGACAAGCGGTCGACCGGGCTCAACCGTATACTTCAACGCCGTACTATGGTGCATCAGGGTAAACCGATCCAGCGCACGAACACAGGAGGCCCGCAGCATCCGGATTTCACTATTACCGTGTTCTATGACGGGCGAAATGGTCGCAGATCGAGGGAAGTCCGCTTTTCCTTCCAGCCAATCCGGCTTGTGCCACGCGTCTTCTTTGTTCGGCGACAACCAGCGGAATACCTCATGGATGTACGCTTGCGGGTAGTATTCGGACAACCGATATACATCCGAAAAAAATTGCGGTTTCTGGAGGAAAAGCTCTTCGCCGATCAGCAGCACTGAGGCAGCCACAATACGGCCAGAGAATCTGCCGCTCGGGCCAAGCCTATCCTTGTAAGGGTTCTTTGCGTAAAACACGCGGAACTGGCCAAATAGATCCGGCGACATATGTTCGTGAAAGCGGGTCAGGACATGATTCGCTGTCTCAAGGTGCTTCATGCACAGCGCAAGACATTGATGGGCGTCAGCGTCAGCCACATCTCGCAACTCGAGTAGAGCGTCGATTGCTAACTGCAATTCGCTTTCGATGAGTTGGTGGCCCAAGCAAAAATCTCGTTCCTCCACCCCAGCCGCTCCAAGGCAGTAGACACGCGGATCGGTCTGCACCGGATTCGTAAGTATCATATCCTCATAGGAAAGGACCTCAATGCCAGGCTGCCGCTGGCGGGATAAGCGGGCAAGACGACTTAAGCCCTCCCCCACCGTCAATTCGGCATCCCCGGGATGGAGGCCGGCAAACGCCGACATGTGATAAGCACAATTGGTGAGATATTGGATGTCTGTCTTGGCAACCTCGAAATCGGCGTGCGGCAGCCCCCGCAACAGCGCATCATAGTCCGTGTCCGCTACAATCGCGCTAATACTGCGACCGAGCGCCCTAACCGTTTCATCCGGCCGCTCACTGCTTCTGATCTGCGCTATATCGTGTGGCAGTTCATCGACGACAAAGTCGCTCAATCGCCCAAGCGGTCGTTTTCGTTGTCGACGATCAATGCGATCGGTCAAATGAGCAAACATGTCTTGCGCGCAGTTGTGCGGCGATCTTTGGGCAGGAGGGGAGATACTGGCGATCATAGCGAGCACTCACCGCCCCTGGCCGAAAATAGCTTGCATTTCCGCAGTCGCCCCGTATCGGGCGGCCGGTGAGTAGTCGTGCTTCTCGATAAGATCAGTTCGTTTATCTAAGATCCTGCTATCGGTCCGCGCGACGCGCTCAAGTACCTCGTTGGAGAAAAATTGCAGCGATACCGCTCCCGAATTGATAATGCCAGCGGTGGTTAACGTCAGCACGCCTTCAGAAATACTGATGAGTCCCGCCTCAGTTAGTTTTTTGATCTCGCGACGAAAGTATTGTTCCATGGACACTCCAAATTCCCTCTCGAAGCGGGAGAGCGGCACTCCACTACTTCGCAACGCGAGCATCACCGTTCTGCGCATCAGATCGTCTTGCGTCAGGACGACACCCTTCCACACTGGCTTCCCGCCAGACTCAACCCTGTCTAAGTAGCGATCCAAATCTGCCTCGTTGTAGAATTGGCACTGACTCATGTAGCCAAACCCGCCGACCCCAAACGGGATTAGATTATTGTCGTTCCAAGAATCGTATTTGCGACGCTGCTGAACAGAGTGCGGCTGCGACTTCTTTGTCCAATAGAAGATCGGGCCATGGCGATAGCCAAGTCTCGTGAGGATGTGCTCAGCCATGAAATGCATGATGATGCGCTCCTTCGCCCCAGCGAATTGGTAACGTCCTTTGCTCAAATGGCGAGCTACGGGGTCCGTGGATTTGAACAACAATGGGAAGATATTGAACTTCTCCACTCCCATATCCAAAAGACCGATGAGCGAGTCATACCAACTTCGCAGCGTTTGCTGCGGCAACCCATAGATAAGGTCTAGCGACAGATTCTGAACACCCAGCTTATTCAGCAATTCAACCAGTTGTCTCACCTCGTCCACACCGTGCCCGCGGTTCAATATTCGCAAAATATTCTGATCAAGACTTTGAACCCCCAGGACGAAGCGGTTTACGCCGTTTTTGAGTAGGGTGGATATGCGATCTACTGCGTCCACCTGCTTTCCAAGAGTGGGATGTAATTCGAAACTCACTTCGGACTTCGATAGATCAAAGCGCTGATTGATCATGTCAAATAGCGCTTTGAGTTGCGGATTGGTCAAGATAGAGGGGGTGCCACCTCCAAAGAAAGCTGTCTCAATAGACCTGCCGGCGAGCGCCGCGTCCGACCACCTCATTTCCTTGTCGAGAGCCGCCAGGTAACGCTCCACACGTCCGGAACGCGGATTGATTTCCTTGGCGAAGTGACAAAATGTGCAATACTGATTGCAGAAGGGGATGTGAAAGTAGAGGTCAATCGACGACGTAATCTCACCTAACAATTTTTCAGCATTGAGCTCGCCCATTGCTTTGAGAGGCGGATATGTGCCGACAAGATAATCGTTGTAGGTGTCAAGGTGCAGTTTTCGCGACCTCAGCATGTCGAGGTTAATGTCGTACGAACGGTCGATCGCGAACTCCAGGGCCTCGGAGTAGCTAGGCGCGAGCATTCTTTGGACTCCTTTTGCTTCCGTGTGACGGCAGAGCGCGACGACACATAAGTGTCAGAGGGGTGACTTTCTGTTTTGGGTCGATGATGAGCCGCGCAATTCGAGTAGCGGGGATTCTCGGCCCCGCTCCACGCTGATCACATCCTGCGTTGCCATCTTCTTCGCGGGCACCTAGGTGACGGTCGTAGTTAAGCAGGGATAACGACAGCAGCACCCGCATGGCGCAGCGCCTCCCAGACCGATCACGCTCACGGGGCAGCATCCATCGCATTGATTTGCGACTAATCGAGCACACGCATTTCAAAACCTGGACACCGAGACCACCACGTGTTGCGAAACTTCCTATTCGTGTCCAGCAATTGGCGTGCCATCAAAGACAGCCCGCGTGTCTTGCTAGAAGATGAGCAAATACCATCTGCCTAGGCTCTGCAGCGCGACCAACTTAGCGTGTAAGCGTTCGGTTCTGGACACAAGCGTCCAAAACCGGACATGGCTGAACACGACGGCACTAAAGGTTTTGACCGATGATGGTCTCTTCCAACCCGGGCTCGGGCGCCTGCTCGAGAATGAATCTACAACAGCCGAGCTTACGACCCTGAGCACTCTCCTTTTGTAGGCGATTTTCTCCGCTCCGCTCCATGGCAAGAAGCTGAAGTTACGTTTCATCCGGCGTTGGCAAATGGAGAACCGCCACCGCCGTCCGTTGACGCTTGTCTTTCGCTGTGCGTGCGCTGTGCAAGATCACCTCGTGCCGCCACACCGCGATCACGCTCGCCGAATGCGGCGTCGACAAAGGACGATTTGCAGGAAACTTGGTAGAATAGCTGCGCTTGATGAACGTAACTCATTTCTTGCACGTCTTGTCAGTCTCCCTCCCCTCGCCTCGGCAAGCTAATGAAAGGGCGGGCAGAATCACCCAGCCGCGGTCCTGGGTACAGACTCAGCAGTCTTGAGAACGAATGGCACATAGCTTGCTTCGCTGATGTCCGAATTGTCCCCTTCACCCGAGTAAAGTACGTGAGAACAGAATGCTTGGAATTGGAAGTAGGTTACCGTCGTTCGAGATTACCGGCGTGAAACCCGGCTTTCACGCGCAGGAAGAGAACGGTCAGAGCGCGTTTGAGACGCTGACTGAAAAGAGCTTCCCCGGGCAATGGAAGATCATCTTCTTTTACCCTAAGGATTTCACCTTCGTCTGTCCGACAGAAATCGCCGAGTTTGGCCGCTTGTCCAGGGATTTCACCGAGCGTGATGCGGTCGTGCTCGGCGGCTCGACCGACAACGAGTTCTGCAAGCTAGCCTGGCGGCGCGAGCACAAGGACCTGCATCATCTACCCATATGGCAGTTCGCGGACACCAAGGGCGAGCTGGTTGATGGACTTGGCGTTCGGGCGCCCGAGGGGGTCGCCAACCGCTATACTTTCATCGTCGCCCCCGACAACAGCATACAGCATGTCTATGCTACCACTCCGAATGTTGGCCGCAGCCCAAAGGACACCCTCCGTGTGTTGGATGCGCTGCAGACCGACGAGCTCTGTCCGTGCAATCGCGAGATTGGCGGGGAAACGCTGAAGGCCGGCTAAGTCATATCGTGAACTGAGGAGGTGAATGTCCAGCGGGTGCTTCGCATCAGCCGCCCACGTGTCGATGGGCCTATGTTTCGGCCAACATTTCAGTCCGCTTGCAGAATAGGCTCGCACCATTCGAATGGCATCGGCTCGAAAATTGACGGCTCGAAAAAGCGCAGCCAGAATGAAGATGCTCTTTGCGAACCTCAAGCCCCCAATGTCGGAAGCGCTCGTTAGGAAAGACGGCTTCAGCGCGTCCTTGGCCGCTGCGATCAGCAGACCATCGGCAACTGCGATGGAATGCTCCTCCCTTGAAAATTCACTACTTTGGCCGGATACTGAATCGAGGTCCTATGGCTATCAGAAATCCGAGGAGGCGATTATGGCAATCCAGATCGTGATGGACCACACCGGCGACAGCCGTCATCCTTTCAACGTCGACGACGCACAAGAACTGGCGAAGGCGATGCAGCGGTTCTACGAGCTGACGAATATCGGTTTCACCGCAGCGGTCCGGACCGGTCCAGGTCAGGTCTCGCAGATCGGATCGTTCGACCCAAACGCGGAAGAAACCGTTTTCTTCCCCAGGCTGGTCGGCGGCTAAGTCGGCGTTCCTGCCATGTTCGGCTTCCGACTGATGCCGCCGGGCGGCCGTTCCCGGATGCGCGCGATGCGGGCCCTTATCATCTGGCACGGCGCCGAGCGGACGCCGGAGGGCCGATCGCTGCGCCTCTTGCAGCAATGGCTGTCGCCGGCGCAGCGGGAGCAGTTCGTCCAAAAGGGCTACTTCGAGGTCGTCGGAAGTGACACCGGACAGCGCTACAGGATCCACGCGGGGGCCGCAGTGAACGTGTGCGAGATCGACGAAAGAGGCCGCCTGGGGGCGGGGTTATGTTTCTCGCCGGCCGGCGCTCTGCCGATCGGAGACGTCATGCTCGCCCAGAAGATCGCGCTCGAAACAGGCGAACGTGACGTGCGTGCCGTGGTAAGGCGGTTCACTCCGAGCGGTTTCCATTTCAGGCCAATCCGACCTCTCTGCTGACCGCGGGCGACATCTCGAAAGAACGCCAGCTCCAAACAGGCAAGGAAGCCCTCGCGAGCGGTAGCCTGCCGGGATTCTTCCGAGATCTTTGGGATCAGGTATATCAGCGATCGCCCAACGATCCGACCGGATCGCAATCATCACCTGATCGTGTGCAGCATTGTGACGGTCTTGCGGCATTGGCGTGATCACAGTGGGCTCGAAAGCGCTTGGCCGCCAACTCCCCCTTGCGGCACTTTGCGCGCCGCCGACGCTCGACCGCTAATGTGAAACGGCGCGGGGTCGGACGCCAATCGGCCGGGCGGAAGACCGCTGTCGGCATTGAGAAGATCAGCTGCGCGGGCTTCATACCATTGGCAGCGTCCTTCGGGTCGCGCGAAAGGCCATAAACCGTCTAACCATCTGCGAGTAGTTCGTTCGCCAGATTGCCGCCGATCATGTCCGTGGCTCGATGAGAGCTGTTCCCACCATGTAAGTTGTCTCCGCTAACTAGGGGGTCTATCTGACGAACGCTGACTGCCTTAGCGCCAGCCTTGGACGATTTCACTTCTCACGGCCCGTTCTTCCACTGAGGCGAGAGGGATCTGTGATGCTTAGCGGCGCGGAGAAGACTCCTCTGGTTCGCAACCTTCTTGCCGGTTCCTGCACCGCCGCTCCAAGACCAGCTAGTTTGATCTATTCTAACTATGAACGCTCAAAGGGACTTGAATCGTACATTGCGTCAGATTGTAGGATTCCGAACAAGTGTCGCACGTTTTCCGAAAGAAAAGGTCGCGACCCTCTCAGGTCGCCCCAAAACTTCAAGCCAGACAGAATGTCTCAAAACCCCAAGCTCGCCTCGCTTCATCCCGTCACGCTCCTCAACAACTCCGCTCCACCCCCCGTTGCTAGTGTGGTCTATGCACCCGTGACGGTTTGTCAGCTCCGGCCCACTTACGGCTGGAGCAGGCATAGTGGTTCGACGCCAGGGCCCGTTCTCTTCGCTTCCCCGCTCCCAGATCGGCAAGCAGCACAATCAACGCTCGATATCCAATCGTTTCGCGGCCGCTCGTCAGAATCGGCGCAATTCAGGCGACTGAACCGCCTAAGGCGCATGCTTCACAACGCCGATGCGGGATGTGCCCGCAAGTCGTTCGGCGCGCCCGGCGGCTGCACCGCCGCCATCCAATCGGACGTGACTGAAGGTCGGGCCTGCCGGCGTTCGGCACCTATCGAGGGGCCTGTGCTTCGCAGCCAGAGTCATTGGGTAGCAGCGTGATAAGGACTGAGCAACTTTGCGGCCTTCAGCTGTGACGACAGATCGTCTACACGGCGATCGAGACTTTTGGCAGGATCTAGCCGCTCGCCGTCTCGGCTCAAGGCCAAATGGGTGAGTCTGCTGGTTCAGTACGAAACGTCTATCACCCGCGTGAGGCTGGCAAGTTGGGCGGGCGGCGATGCACATCACCTACATCATCGTTCGTCTGCCATCAAAACTGCCGCAGTAAAGCTGCGCTCGGTCATCAGGGCATCAACCGCTATGGGGAGATTTAGATCAAGCTTTCGGAAACGTATTGTCACCGATCCGCGATGTAAATGCATTTCATCCAAAAAATCGATTTCACCAATCGTGTTCTCGCAATCATACCTCATGATGTCGGTGACGACTTCCCAAATTGTCGCAGCGAAAAGCGAGGGTGCTGCCACTCGATGCATTTGATTGATTGCCGCCTATGCCCCTGTGGCAAGACCAGATTGGACGTCACCAAGATGCATGCGAGCCACACCGGGAGATCGAAATTGCGAATCGAACTGACAATGGATCGGATCAAGTGTTCGATTGGCTGGCACTGCTCTTCTTCGTCTATTCCGGCTGCCAAGGTTTACGGGCAAGCCGGACTTTTCAATTTCGCTCGGCCACGTTCGACATGACGTGCTCAGTGGTTTTGGCATGACTTGAGAAGAGGGGATGAAATGCGAACGCTACTGGTTGATCATGAGACGGACCCAGCGCGTGTTGTACACCAAGCGCTCTCGGATTGTGGTTTTGCCGTTGATCTAGCGTGTACGCTCGATGAGGCGTCCGCAGCCTTTGGTTGTGCCCGCTACGACATCCTTCTCCTTGAGTTGATTCTACCGGATGGAGACGGCTTGGAGTGGCTGAAGCAGTTGAGGCGCGACGGGTATTCGATGCCGGCGGTGATGATGAGCAGCCTCAACGAGCTCGGTAGGCGGATCGCGATTTTCAATGGCGGTGCGGACGACTTCCTGCCCAAACCCGTGTCTCCTGATGAACTCATCGCCCGGATGCGCGCCGCTCTGCGCCGAGCCACGCAAATGACGTCGCCCGTCGTTACCTTTGGAAACTTAAGATTCGATCCGGTCGGTCGGCAAGCATCCGTCAATGGCCGACCGCTGAAGATTGCGCGCCGCGAAGTGTGCATTCTTGAACATTTGCTCAGCCGCGCAGGGCGCACCGTGGCGCGCGCGGCATTGGAGGATGGCCTCTATGCATTTGACAACGAAGTCTCAACAAACGCGCTTGAGGTCGGCATCTATCGCTTACGTGGTCATTTGAGCCAGTCCGGTGCAACGTTACGGATCAAGACCGCGCGCGGGATCGGCTACGTCCTTGAATTGAAATCCGCGGCCTCGGCCGCGTAATCAATTGAACTTGAAAGAAAAGACCATCTTGAACGTCATTCTTGACAAGCATGCTGGCGCCAATGGTGGATCGATCGTTGCCAACGCCTTCTCGTCGAGCTTTCTGCCTTATCTGTCGCGACTTTTGTGCGCGGTCGTTCTGCTATCCCCACTTACTGCCGTGGCGCAGATTAAGGGCGATAATGGAGGAGGAACGCCGCGTCCGGTCCCTGATGCCATAACCGGGACGCTGAACCTTTCCCCTTCGCTTGGTAAGACAATTCATCTGCCCGCGCCAGCCGCGAGCATCTTTGTCGCCGATCCTGCGATCGCGGATTATCAGGCGCCGTCGAACAAGACCGTCTTCGTTTTTGGCAAGAAATCGGGACGAACCAGCTTGTTCGCACTGAACGAGAATGGGGAGGCTCTCGCTGAGCTACGCGTTGTCGTCTCGCAGCCGATCGAGGATCTGCGTGCAACGCTGAAAGCCCAGGTCGGCGACTATCCGATCCAAGTCAGCTATACCCCGCGCGGCGCCATCCTTAGCGGTACGGCACCCAATGCTGAGATTGTCGACAGCGCGGTGAAAGTCACTGAGCAGTTTCTCGGTTCGGGTGCACTCGTCCTGAATAAGATCCAGGTGGCTGGATCCTTGCAGGTCAATTTGAGCGTGCGCGTGGCCGAGGTCTCCCGGAGCGCCATGAAGGAGCTCGGAGTCAACCTCTCCGCGTTCGGTCAAGCTGGTCCTTTCACCCTCGGCTTGGTCAGTGGCAGTGGTGGAGGTGGCGGCGCGACGCAGGGCGGCGGTACGGCAAGGATCGGATTTAACGCTGGCGGTGTCAACGTCAGCGCTGTACTCGATGCACTGGCCAGCGAACACCTTGCTTCCGTCCTTGCTGAACCAAGCCTAACCGCAATGTCCGGTGAATCGGCAAGCTTTTTGGCCGGCGGCGAATTTCCTATCCCGGTGTTGCAGGACAATCGTCAGGTCTCCGTCGAGTTCCGCCACTTCGGCGTTAGCCTCGAGTTCGTGCCGACCGTTCTTAGCAATAATCAGATCAATATCCGCGTGAAGCCTGAAGTCAGTGAACTATCGTCACAAGGCGCTGTCACCGTCAACGGCATCTCCGTGCCGGCTCTCTCCACCCGACGTGCCAATACGGTTGTCGAGCTCGCAAGCGGCCAAAGCTTTGCAATCGGTGGGCTAATCCGGCGCAACTTCAACACTGATATCACGACTTTCCCTTGGCTCGGCGACATACCGATTCTTGGTGCGCTGTTTCGCTCGTCCCAGTTTCAACGGGAGGAAACGGAACTCGTGATTATCGTGACGCCTTACGTCGTGCGGCCAAGATCGAACACGCGGCCGATGAGTGCCCCCACTGACCGCGTCGCACCGCCCTCAGATCTCGCGCGTACTCTGACGAACCATTTGGCGACTCGGCCACCGGGGCGCGGTGCTCCCGCCACCAGCGTACCGAGCGCGACTAGGGGCGCCGGCGACAATACCGAATGAGGATCAGCCAATGACCTTTCGCATCGTATGTCCCCTGATCGCTCTCGCGGCGGGTCTAGCCGGCTGCACAAGCACTGCATCGACCTCTGTCGATCCGGCTGCGCAAGCAACCCTGGTTCAAGAGGAGAAGAACGTTTTACTGTTGCAGAGCCTTCGAGGGGCCGAACGGCAGCGTCTGCGGGAGTTCATAGCGAGTACCAGTCGCGGTCGGCGTGACGCGCTCCATCTCAATATTGCCGGCCCACCTCAGCTCGGAGTGCAGATAGCCCGTGAGGCCCGCGCAATGGGGGTTGACCCTCACAATATCCGCCTGTACGGCCCACTCATTACCCGGCGCGATCGCTTTGCCGCGCGAATCGAGGCGATTACGTATGAGGCGCACCCTCCCGACTGTCCGTCGATGTCGATCGTCGGTCCGTCCGTGAACGATAATTCTTTCGACCCGACACTTGGCTGCTCGATCCGCAACAACCTTGCTATCATGGTCAACGATCCCCGTGACTTGATTGGCAATCCAGCCGTCATGCCGAGCGACGGCAATCGTGCGGCTATCCCAGTTGCCACGTACAAAAGCTTCGCGACGGGCAATAACAGCAACTTGGGACAGGCAGCTAACAACAAGTCGTCATCAGATCTTACGTCAGCCGGTACTACGGCCGGACAGCCTTCTCAATAGCGACGACGTCCTTCTGCAATGCGATCTCATTTACAATATGATCTAGACTTGACCGGCGGCAAGGAGAGCTCTTGCGACAGACTCAAAATACTGGGTTGGAATGGGGTTACCAAGCTTGGCGGTGCGGATCAGCTCACGGACCACGGCATGGTCATGGACAATAGTGAGATGAAGGGCCCGCGCCTCATCAAAGAGCCGTGAAGCGGCTTCGCCCTCGCCGCGGCAAACCACGACAGGCACGCCGGTTTCGCCACGAACGTAGCGTACCCCGACCAGCATCTCCTGCCCGGTCAAGATCAATGTTGCGCGATTCACGCCGAGCGGAGCCTCGCGCGCCTGCTCTCGACGGAGACGACGGTGTTCCCGTTTCACCTCCGGGTTACCTTGCTGCTCCTTGGACTCCCGCTTTGCCTCGCTCTCGGTCATGCGCATGCTGCGCAAAAACAACCAGCGCTGGATGAGTAGATCGATCAATCCGCCGATGAGAAAGGCACCGCAAGCAATGCCGATCAACAGTTTGACTTCCATGAAGACGAAGCCGAAGCAGCCCATGCCGCAAGCCGGCAGATAGACCAGTGTCTTCCACGCGCCGACAACGACAAAGAAGAAGATCGCACCGAGGCCGATGGCTTTGAGCAGGGTCTTCCCGAGCTCGACGAGGGAACGCATGGACGCGATGCGCTTCAATCCCTGTATGGGATCAACGTTCTCGAATTTCAGCTTTACCGGCTCGAAGGAGAAGATCATTCCACCATTGGCCAGGACTGTCGTCAGAATTGCCCCGACGACAATAGTGGCGAGGAACGGGCCGACAATTCCCAGAGCGAGTTCGGGCAAGACGCCCAGCGCCAGCTGGACCGCAACATCGAACGGCTTATCTAGCAGTTTGTCAGTTAGCATGAGCGCTTGATGGCACCTTTCCTGGATAGAACTGGCTTCCAACCAGAGATAGCCGAGACCTGCGCAGACGCTGACGGCTCTCACTAAGTCGGTACTGTGCGCAACCTGTCCTCTCTTGCGCGCATCGTTTAGCTTCTTGTCAGAGGGGGGGAGCGTTTTCTCTTCGCTCGTATCGCTCATTTAAGTCGCCTTTCGATCCTCTCCAACTCGCGGTTCGACTGGCTGATCTCCGATTGCATGTATTCGATGAGAAAGACGGTGTAGGTGACCATGACGATCGCAAAGCCGATATTCTTGATCGTCAAAGACAGGTCCTTCGGGTTGAATTGCGGCGCAAAGCGTTGGAGTAACATCGCTGATATATCGACAAGCAACAGGAAAGTCACCACAGGCCCAGAGACCACAATTGTGGTACGTATGATGCCGTCGATCACGCCGAACAATTCAATGGCTCCTTGCACGCTCACCGTGGGCCGGAACTGATACACTGGCAAGATCAGATAGCTGCCATAAAGCACGCTGATCATAGTCTGCAGGCCTCCCGATACGACGAAGATAGTGATCGCCGTGATACCGAGAAACAGTCCTGTCGCCGAAGCCTGACTGCGTGTCGCGGGATCTGCGGGCGCGACCACGCTGGTGATGCCTCGTTGGGTGTCGATGATTTCCCCGACAGCCTGGAGGCTCCACAGCGGGATGCTGAGCAGGGCACCGATCACGAGGCCAACACACGCCTCCTTCAAACCCAGTAGCGTGATCTTGATCAGACGTGTGTCCGGATCTAGCGCTTTCAAGCCATCGCCGATTTGCGCCAAGTAGGGTAATTCGATCGCAACGGCCAGGTAGCCGCGGATCAGGCTGCCAATCTGCGAACGCGTAAATACAGGAAGGACCAGCATGATGCCCGCGGGACGGGCCGCACCAAGGCCGGCAGCAACGATGAGTTCGATCGCCGCCTGGATCAGGCCTTGCGTCTCGGCGCTTGACAAGTCAGACATCGCGACGACTGCTAGTAACTCGCCGTGAGTCCGGGAAAATCGGTGAAGATCTGCTTGGCTTGTTCGATGAGCGGGGCGCTCAGCACCGGAGAAAACAGAGCGATAACCGCAACGACGACGAGAAGCTTCACGGTCAGAGGCAAGGTTTGGTCCTGGAGCTGCGTTGCCGCCTGGAGGATACCGATGATGGTTTCGGCAACCGCCGCTGCAATAAGTGGAGGCAGAACCCAGATCATGAAAAGCACGAGCGATCGGCTCATGTGAGCGAGAATAGTTGTGTCGTCCATGCTCAACCTCCCGGTGTTGTGTAGCTGAGCACCAGCCCGTGCATGAGGCGCGACCAGCCATCGATCGCCACGAATAGAAAGAGCTTGAAAGGGACAGATATCACTGTCGGAGATACCATTGACATGCCCATGGCCATCAGGATTGTCGTTACGATCAGATCGATCGTGATAAAAGGCAGATAGAGCAAAAAGCCAATTTCGAAGGCGCGCTTGAGTTCTGAGATGAGAAAAGACGGGACGAGAATGACAAAATCATCAGCTGTGGCTTTGCCGCGCATCTCCTCTGGCCAGACACGTTCGGTCGAGGATAGGAAGAATCCTCGCTGATCTTCATTGGTGAACTTCTTGAGATAGCCTCGCAGCGGCTCCTGCCCCTCTTTCGCAGCACTTACCCAATCCTCGAGCGTCTGATAGCGGAGCTGCAGATCGGCGATTCGATTGTAGCTCTGCTCAAAGACGGGGGCGCTGGTGAAGGCGGTGAGGATCAATGCCGCACCGTATAAAACGATGTTCGGCGGTATCGACTGGGTCCCAAGAGCATTGCGAACCAGGAAGAGAACGACAGATACCTTTATGAACGCCGTGGTCGTGACGACCGCGAAGAGCAACAAGCCGAGCCCGGCCGTGACCGCAAGAAGGGCCAGGATTGCTGGTTGAACGTCAGTCATGGCCGCCTAACCCGCTACGGAGCCTGATGCCGAGCTCGTCCCCAATACGTACGATATCGCCACTGCCGATCCGTCGGCCGTTTGCAAGGATATCGACCGGGCCGTCGACCGGCCGGCCGAGTTCGAACACATGTCCTTCGCCGATACCCTTCAATGCTCCCAACGTGATCGGCCAGCGGCCGCATTCGAAGACGAGCGTGACCTCGATGTCGTCGAGATCGGCTTCCGAGGGCGGATGCTGCGGTTCGGGCGGTGTTGTCATGTGCGCGTACTCCAGTGGTCGCGGGACCGACCGAAATGGTCCCCGCAGGATCAGGCGGTTGCCGGTGACTTCTGCCACGGTCCATAACCGGCCTGCAGTGAGAATGATCTCACCGCGGGCGAATGGCATGAGGTCTGGCAACAAGGCGTCGCCTGGACTTGTTTTGCGAAGAAGCGAGGCAGTAATGCGGAGCGCGCCCATTTCTCCTGCGACGACGATGGGGAGCTCTTTGGAAAGCTTGCGCGTTTCGCGCGGCAATTGACCGAAGAGTTCGCCTAAGGCCTGGAACGCCGGCGGTATCGGTTTATCAAGAGGCGAGAAGAGAAATAGGCGACCTTTGCTCCTGACCGGACCGTAGATGACGCCGAATTCGATATAAGGCCCCATCGTCTCGGCCTTTCCAACACGGAGCAGTTGCAGCCGCTGCTGAATCTGATTCTCCAGAGGTGCCAGCAACGGTTCGAGTGCAAGTTCGAGAACGAGCGAACGACTTGGCTCGGAAGGCAACGCTAGGCCGCTCTGTACTGCCGAGATTAACGCCTCGGCAAGTGCATGGGATATCGACAAAACGATCGTTTCATCTCCGACGCTCCAAACGCAGTCGAGCATCGATATAGCAGAAGGTTCCATCTGCCAGACAGGTCGTTCCAATCGCACCGATAGCGGCTTACCGCCAAGGCTCGTCTGCAAAGGCGTGCGGGGTCCGGCGATGCTATTGAGCCACGCGACGAACGTATGGGTCAGAATGAGTGACGGCTCGTAGGTCGTGTATTCGTCTGCAGGATCTGCAGGCGGCGGATCTGCAAGACGGCACGTTTGCGATGCAAGAGAACTAGCGCTCATCAGATTGAACCATCTGCCACCTTGTGGGGCAAAGCCCGCCCGTAGCGAAGCGAGACCTCATCATCGGCCTCTATCTCAGCTGTAACCTCCGCATGGGCGTCGACCGCCCGCCGGACGTCGGCTTCGATTTGTCGCCACTTGTCAGTTGCCGCCGAACATTTGGCCCAGTGCGCCCGCCCTTCGGATGCTACTGTCTCGGCCTGCTTGTGAGCGCTACGGGCGTCCTCAAGCGTCTGGCGTTTCGCCGTGACCTCAGTTGCGAGCCTCTCAAAGATGAGCTCGCGACGATCGAGTTCAACGACGGATACGGTGCCGAGCGATGTCAGCTGCTCGTAAACCTCCACTTCCGCCTGTGCGCGACGTTCTTCTGCAATTGCAAGTTCTCGCCCTGCGCGCTCTGCAGCTAAGGCCTCGATGCGGCATTTAGCCTCCAACTTGGACAACTCAGCCCGAGCACCGCGCTCACGTATTTCCTTTACGTGTCGCAATCTCGAAGCGTGAATGGAACTCATGCGGTCAGACGGCACATCCATTTGACGGTCTCTTCAAAACTGGAGGCATCGTTTTCGCCCTGACGCAAGAACTTGCGCAGGTCATCGATAGAGGCGATAGCCCGGTCCGTCAGCGGATCGCTGCCTTGCTTGTATTCGCCGACCTTGACCAAAAATTCGGCCTCTGCGTGGCGTGAGAGCAGATCGCGGAAGAAAGACGCCGCATTGCGATGCGGCGCAGATACGACGGCATCCATGACGCGGCTGCGGCTCGACAGCACATCGATAGCGGGGAATTGCGCGCGCGCCGCGATAGAGCGTGAGAGAACGATATGACCATCGAGAATGCCGCGCGTTTCCTCGGCGATTGGATCGCCCGTACCCTCACCTTCTACAAGCACGGTATAGAAGGCTGTAATTGAGCCGCGTTCATCCATGCCCGCGCGCTCCAGCAAGCCCGGCAGCATGGCAAAGACAGACGGAGGAAAGCCCCGCCGGGTTGGTGGCTCACCCGCAGCAAGCCCGATTTCGCGCATCGCGCGGCTAAAACGCGTCAATGAATCCATCATCAGAATGACGCGCAGGCCTTGCTCGCGAAAATATTCGGCGAGCGCGGTTGCAGTATAGGCACATTGCGCCCGCTCCATCGCCGAGCGATCGGAGGTCTCAACGACGAGGACCGTGCGGCGAAGGGCTGCCTCCCCTAGATGCCGCTCGATGAATTCACGCACCTCGCGCCCACGCTCGCCGATCAGGGCAACTACGGTCACGTCGGCAATCGCGCCCTTTACGATCTGTGCCAATAAGGTCGACTTGCCGCAACCAGGCTCCCCATATATGCCGATGCGCTGGCCCTCGCCGCATGTCAGAAGACCGTCCAAGACACGGACGCCGAGTGGCAATGGTCGCTCGATGATGCGCCTCCTCATTGGGTTTGGAGCTTGGCCGCGCAGCGGACGAGTTTCTGTGGCCTTGACTGCGCCCTTGCCATCGAGAGGACGACCGAAGCTGTCGATCACCCGGCCAAGCAGATCGGGCCCGACGGGCACTTCATGCATTCGTCCGGTAGCGACGACTTCTGCGCGGCCGGACACGCCCAGCAAGTCACCAATCGGCGTCAGCAACACGCCATCCGGCAATAGCCCGATCACCTCGGCCTCAAGCGAGAATCCGGCGCGTGGATCCTGCACGACACAGAGCTCTCCAATCCGAGCGTCCGGCAAGACTGCATGGAGGAGCGTGCCGATCGCGCGCGTGATCCGTCCGCGTACGGGACGCGTGTCGACATGTCTTACTGTCGATCGCAGACGCGATAGCGCCGCTTGCGCACTCCCCTCGCTATCGCGATTACCATGGTTTGCCGCCCGCGTTGTCACAGTTCGCCTGCCTGAGGAGGTAGCCCAAGCCCAAGACGCAGCGTGCGGAGCTGTGCGGCAAGTCCGAGATCGACATTGCCGAACTCGCTCCGCAGCACGCATTCGTGCTGGGAGAGCGCCGGATCCGGAACAATTCGGACAGTGGGCCGGCCCTCCCGTCCGTCGCACGCGGCAAATTCGCGTGCGAGCGATTCGGCATTCATGGGCGACACATGAAGAGAAAGTTCCGCTCCGCCATATTTTCGCAGGATCGCGTGACGAACCGTTCTCACCAACATCTCGCCGGGATCGAAGGCGCCCAGCAGATCAGTTACAATCTCCATCACGAGCTGTGGCAACTCCTCCTCTAGAGCGGTGTTTTTCCGCGCCACTTCCGAGGTCGCCTGCGCGACAAGCTGCGACATTTCCTCGGCGCCGGCCGTCACCCCCTCGGCGCGGCCGCGCGCTCGCTCCAGCTGATAAGCTCTGCGCGCCCAGCCACGAACACGCTGCAGATGCCGCTCTGCCGCGGCTCGCGCCGCAACGGCCTCCTGCCAGATTTCGAGATCCCTCGCTTCTATGAGCGGGCCAAGCGGGCGCATAAGCGGAGCTAATGGCGGCGCGGAATCGTCGGCTGTCATAGCACCTAGCCTTCCGTCGCCAAATGGGCCAAAACCAAGGAAAACAATCGGCCTGCGGCTTCGCGATGTTCGTTTGCTGGATGATCGGCGGCAGTTCCGACTGCTAAG
Organism: Bradyrhizobium sp. CB82; assembly: GCF_029714405.1. NCBI lineage: Bacteria > Pseudomonadati > Pseudomonadota > Alphaproteobacteria > Hyphomicrobiales > Nitrobacteraceae > Bradyrhizobium > Bradyrhizobium sp. CB82. The sequence continues at coordinate 8,125,443 of NZ_CP121650.1, forward strand.
CGTAGAAGCACGCGGCTGCGGTCAGGCGCTGACACTTCGTCGAGCCAGGCGCCGAGACAGGCATGCCCATCGTCATCAATCTCTTGCCCGAGTTGTTGTGGATCGGCAATGACTCTGGTTGAAACCGCGTGCAATGCGTGTCGGATGCCGAAAGCCTGCACTTCCGCACCGACACGCCCGATCAGAACGGCGACATCCTGCTTAGAGATCAGCCTTATCAGCGAACGGGCATGCCAAATGCTGCCGGCGAGCAGAGCGGCCCGCTTCGGATCATGTCCGAGCAGAAGATCCGGACCTGATACAGGTCCGTTCAAGTCCATTTCGTTGTCAAGCAGCAACCGCGCCATCCTTATCTGCAGCCTGGGGCTCTTCTGAAGCTGGACCAACGTCGCAGCCGATAGGTTCGCATCAAGTCGTGCGGCAAGGCGGGTCGGATGAACCGAGGCAGCGAGCTCGCACGATGGCGATGGACGACGCCGCTCGGCGGACGCCTTCGATGGCTCCATGTCGAACGCTACTCTAGGCGGCATTAGGGTTAATCGCCTTGCGAACGACCTCGATAGCGGACGCCGCCGAACGTCCGCCAACCGCGGCTACCTTGGGAGATGATTGCCTGCGCTGCCGTACACGAGCGCTCAGCAAGACGTAGGACAGCACACCGAATACCGCGCCACCGAGACCCGTTCCGACCGCAAACAATGGCGATGAAGTCAATCCAGGCGCTTGGGCGATTGCAGCCGCCGGCCCAGGCCGCTGTTCGAGTGCAGGCCGCTCGACCGACACAAACACCACAGCCACCTTGTCGTAGGATAGGCCCTCGATGCTGTTGGCGACGAGCATCTTAATCTGCGGCAGCAGGATTGAGAGATCGGCCTTGGAGTCATGCCGGATGAAAACCGACGCCGAAGATGGCGTGGCGTCCCGTCGCAACAGGTCGTTCTTCGGCAGAACAACATGGACGCGCGCTGACAGGACACCATCGATATCGCTGATGGTGCGCGACAATTCCTCGCTCAGGGCATAAACGTAACGAGCGCGCTCCTCGGTCGGCGAAGCAATCAGGCCCGCAGCGTTGAACACTTCGCCGAGACTCTTGAAAGAGTGGTGCGGCAGGCCTTCGGCATTCAGCAGGTCGATCGAAAGGGCAATCTGGTTCTGTTCGACCTGGATCGTGCTCGTGCCGTCCTTGGCCGCAATGCGGACCGAATCGACCCCGTTCTTAAGGAGGACCGCAAGCATCTCATTCGCCTCACGCTCCTGAATTTTGGTGTAGAGATCGGCTTTGCACCCAATAAGAGGAAGAAGGAGTGGCAGTAAAGCTAGGGCGCGAAGCCGCTTGTGGGTTGGGCGGCCGCTTTCGCGACAGATTGAACCAATCATTCGCCCCACTCAGCCCGCCGATATCAGCTTGTTCAGTGATGAACTGATGCTGCCAATGCCATTCGAAATGAGCGTAACCTGGATGACGCTGTCGGAGACATCCTTCAGGTTCGTCATCATCGCCTCGAAGTTATCTACGCTGTGAGGGGCGCTCGACAGATGTGTTTCCGCCGCGCCCGGTTGCCGCAAAAGGGGCTGCGACGCCGGCCCAGGCTCTACAGCCTTCGGAAGAGCGGCCCCACCGCCCGCCGCGACGTGTGGAACTGCATTGACCCGATACAGCGAGGAAAGATTCTGGAGGATGCGCTCGCCCAGCGGACTAGCCTGCGTTGTTGTTCGCCAAACTTCGGATGCCGGGGGAACAGGCGCTACTTCTGTCACTGGAGGCGTAACGTCCTGAGACGCAGACACCTGCAAAAGGCTCTGTTGGAACTGGACGTGCTCGCTGACCGCTGTTGGCGTGCAGGTCTTGGACAAACTCTCGGTCAGGTTGGGTGAAATCGGCGCAGCGCCTAATATCATCATGGAGGGACCTTGCTCTCTTCGAGACGTGATGAGACCGGCCGTTCAAGACCCATTTACAGCCCAATGTCCTAGAGAGGCGAGCTGACGACAAGCTGACGAGTTCGCCCCGTCCAGCGTCATCTAAAGATCACGTTTGGTCTCCAAGTTCGCGTGACTTCACTCCCGTTGGCTAAGTCAAAGAAAGCGAGAATGCTCATCCGATCCATAATCCTTTGCGTTTTGAACGCAGTTCTGTGTGTCGGGGTTTTCATTTCGACCGGAACACAGAAGGCGCTCGGTGCTCCCCTGTCGCTGCCATCGACGCCCTATCGCTATTCGGTTTTGGATCAGGAGCTCCCAGCCGCGCTGCAGGAATTCGGCAACAACCTCAATATCAGAGTCAGCATCAGCGGCGAGGTGAAGGGACGGATTCGCGGGCGCATGCCGGATCTGGCACCGCGCGAATTCCTCGACCGTCTGACGAACCTCTACAATCTTCAGTGGTACTACGATGGGCTCGTGCTTTACGTGTCTGCCGCAAAGGAAGCACAAACTCGTCTGCTTCTACTGGGCCCGATCAGCTTCGAGGCGCTCACGGCGGCCCTCGATGCGCTTAATATCTCCGACGAGCGTTATATCATGAGACCGGCGCCCGGAGATGGCCTGGTGTTGGTGTCCGGTCCACCACGCTTCATTGCGCTTGTGGATGAGACGCTCAATGGGCTGGTGGCTCAGGCGCAAGCGCGACCACGCGCTATCGAAACGCCCCCGCGGGAACCTGTGCTGATGTTATTTCGCGGTTCCTCGACGATGATAATTCGAGACGGACGACCGGAAGGCCCTATTCTTTCGACACCCCGCGCCAGGACGGCGTCATGCCCGCGCATGCGCTAGGCCAGAGATGATTAAGACCTAGTCCTGCAGCGCGTTCCATGACGAGATAAACGATCGAGCTCGCGCGGTACAGCAGCCTCGATCTCCTCCGGCAACTTGCGGAACTCGGCGGTGCGGGGGCGCGCCCGCAGCGCTTGCCAATGACCCTCCGCTCGCAATGTCGAGAGCGGCGAGCCGTGATGTGATGGCTCCTTCGGGCCGCGCGGCACGGCACGCATCGGCAGCATCGGCTGGCTGCGGTCCAACGCCTGGATTAAAGACAGAACGATGGCATGTTCCGGAGGTGAGGCGTAGAGGCCCACGACACGCGTACTTTGGCCACGAAGTTCGGGATCAGTCGAGAGCTTGAACGTTTCTATCCGGTGCGGCTGGAGCCCCAAGCTCCGCCGGATGCGTTGGATCGTCGACACCGATAGCGCCCCTGGTCTTCGCCACGTTGAGGGAGCTCCGATGAGTGGCCTTCTCAGGGCAACTCTCCAACGTCCTCACGATCACGGCTTCGATGCGGGCATCGTCAATCGTGCGCGGCTCGTCGTGCAGCCCGGCTATACGTTACTCCATAAAACGGCTCGGTCCGAGACTGTTCGCAACATGTAGGAATTCGTTTTCCACCTTCCAGGCCTTCTATTGAAAGCTTTTCCCTTGACGGTCCAGATGCGTCTGCAGGCGTTCATTCACGAGCTCAAACAGTTTCTCGAACTGTCCGACGCTATTGGGCGTCATCACAGTCTTCGGGTCTGCTGCCATCTTCGTGAGGAAAAGACGCGTGGGCCGCGTCTTATGAAATTCAATTCCCAAATCCGCCAACGCACTCTCCAAACGTTTCGCAACCCGAGGAATTTTCGGATTCAGAATCAGGATCTTACCCTTTAATTCTTTAGCATAGCTTTCACGAACGAGGGCCTCATACATGGCCGGGTCGAGCAAATCCTCGATGTCGCAGTCCGTTGCCGCTCCTGCCCCGATCGACTCGGAGACAAAGACGACATTTTGCTCCTTGATAAGCCGAGCACGCACGAGGTCATCCTTGGTCGTACGAGCGGCCTTTTCATCGTCGAGAAGCGCTAAGACGTTCAACTGTTCCGACGTTAGCAACGCCACCATGTATGAAATCTTCTGAGCGCCACCGGCAGGCGTGATGGCCAGATCGCTGCGCAGCGCCTTTTTGCCGGCGTCGGCCAAATAGGCGGAGATGGTCGATAGCAGCCAGAAGTCCGTTACTCCCTCGACAACCAGGTTGTTGGGACCAACGAAGAGGCTCTGGGCCAAATCGTAACCGAGCGCCGCCTGAAGCGGGAACAGCGTTCGAGCATCACCGCTGGGGTCGTTGGTAACGGTCGTGCCCTTTTGTTCAGAAATGCTTGCCGTGCGAATGCTATCAACTTGATGGGTTGGCACCATGAAAGGCGAGTGCGTCGTGTATAGAATCTGGTTCGAGAAATCCTTTTCGAAGTGGTTGAGCAGGTCGGATTGAGATTTCGCGTGAAGGTATAGGCCCGGCTCATCCAGCAGCAGAACGGCGTCTTCGGCCTTGCCGCCATCAGTGTCAGCCGAGAACGTAATGTAGAATGAGAAAAACCACTTAAATCCACGGCTGCGCTCGTCCAGATTCACTTCGACATCAAAGGTCGCGTTGGGATCCGAGATAAACGTATCGAGATGCTGAGCGTCCACGTTGAAACGCACCTTCAGAGGCCGATCCTTCCACAGGCGACGAATCTCGCCCGTTACCACTGCGCTTGCTCGATTGGTCAGTTGGTTGCGCGTCTCGTGCTCGTTCTTCTGCAGAAGCTCTTGTAACTTTGTCGGGTCGAGCCCTGCCACCTTGCACATCTTCTCGAAATAGCCATCAGCATCAGTTGCCTGATTGTTGGCTTTGCGCTGGAGGTACGCCGCAATGTCCTGGTGACCATTCAGATCGGGATACTCATCAAGGTAGATAAAGTGAGGGAGCTGCCTTAGAGCCCAGTCCCGCGCTTTCTGCTGGGCTTCCTTGTCGCCCGCCAACAGGGAAGTGGTATCCTCCAGTTCGACGAGCAACTGTTCCTGCTTATCGGTTAGCTCCACGTCAGCCTTCGCGAGTTCCGTGCGCAGCGTCTTAAGGCTGCCGATAGCCGCAACAGCCCACTTCTCTTTATCTGCAATTGAGGCGCAGCCCGTTTCGAAATTGTCAGCGGCCTTACTGAGCTCCCCCTTCTTTGGCTCGCACAGTTCTTCTGCCGCGGCCTTAGCAGCGGCAGTTATCTTTTTGATCTTCGATTTGATGTCCGCTTCATCGAACGGAATTGCCGGCAAACCAGGAAAACTGACGAAACGCTGCTTTGAATACCGACGGCCGATCTCGATCTCAGCGATATCCTTGGCCCGTGGGAGTATGGCCAAGAGTTCGGATTTTTCATCAGTCGTCAGTTTCCATTTCGTAGAAACGACAATGGTATGATCCGTGCACTCTTCCAACCGCCGATGCCGCGGAAAGTCTTTAATGGGATTGAGCGCCGTAAAGCCTTCGACAGGGTTCAAGCTGCGAAGCGCCAGAAGTAAATTAGACTTTCCGCTCTCGTTTCGACCAAGAATCGACGTGATCCGTGCGAGCTTGATGTCTCCGCTGTCCTGAATGGACCTGAAATTGAATACACGAAATGAAGTAAGTTGCATCGTTTCCCCGAAATTTGTATGTAATATATAACCCGCGGCTAAAACTCGTCAAAGTAGAAATGGCGGCTGCAGCCTTGGGGCGGGCTGCATAGCGCATTCGATCATCTGGAAGAGCAATTCATGACCGAAGCGAAACGCGCGGCTTGAAGCCGGGATCATGAGGCCTGCCTAACTTGCTGAGCAACCACAAACGACCCGAGCAGCCCGAACACGCCAAGTGCGACCGCGAAGCCGATGTCGATCTTCAATAGGCGCTCGCGATAGATTTCAAGGGCAGACTTGCCGAACGCTGTGTGCCGACTGGACGCAATGGTCCTGAAGTCCGCCAGATCCTGGGCACCATATCCGGGCCTCCGCCGTTTCGGGCACTTTCATGGGAGCGATCGCGTCGCCAACTGCCGCCCTGAACTTATGGTTTGCTCCGAAGAAGCCGAGCGTCGCCACGCCAACCACAACCAGCCCGACGACACAGCCCCCACTGAAACAACATAAGCTTGCTAGCTGGCGACATTATTTGTTCGCAACCGGCGCAGAACTTCGGCGTCTCTCACCGGTTTCGCGCAGAATTTCGACGAAGCTCACCCGGCGTCGAAGTTGGAGATCCTCATCGACATTTTCATGCGCCTGTTTCTGCGTCATCACAGGGTTGCAGATTATCCCCAAACTCTCGTAGAATGATGCGCGCAGCTCTCGTTTGAAATGCGTTCCCTTATCGCTTTTCACAATCCGCATGACAATCCGCGCTAGAGAGTTCGATCCTATTTTTTCGGAGGAGCCGGGGTTGATGGTCACGCCGACGCGACGAACCGCCATGCTGCAGTTGTCCTCTTTATGTCTCGGGCTCACCTCGTTGCAGCGGCATGCACTTGCTGAGATGCAGTACGCTGCAGACCCGAATGTCATCAGGAAGTGGATGGACGAATGGATCCGTTTGGATCGAAAGCCGGTCGGCCCGCTCCATGTGGGCAGGTTTAGAGACCGGATGTACTTTCTCCTTCGACCGATACGATGGGAGCCCAATCCAAACCAGTCAGGCTACAAGGCGGTGACCGTACCGGCAGGCTTCACTACCGACTTCGCCAGCATTCCTCAGGTTTTCTGGTCGCTACTCCCGCCTGACGGGGAGTACACTTACCCGGCAATTGTCCATGACTATCTGTACTGGTCTCAAGCCGGCTCAAAAGAAGACGCCGACAGCATATTTCAGTTCGGAATGGAAGACTTCAGCGTCGCTGCACCGACCATCTCGGCGATTTATAACGCCGTTCGTCTTTTCGGAAAGACCGCTTGGGACGAGGATGCGCGCCTGAAGGCCGCTGGCGAGAAACGAGTACTTTGCCGATATCCCGATAATCCAACGACGACCTGGGACGAATGGAAGAAGACCCCCGGCGTTTTCGATGGATGCTCCTCCGACGCAAAATGAAGACAATTCAATTTTTGAGATTGTTCATAGTTTTAGCTGGCCTTGTTGGCGCGGGGCCGGCATTTGCGGAAAAGCGCCTCGCGCTCGTTGTTGGCAATCAAGGATACGCCCCGTCGGTCGGTCCACTGAAGAACCCGATCAACGACGTCACGCGAGTCTCAAGCGCCCTGCAGGCCGCCGGTTTCCAGGTCACGATCGTACGAGACGCCGACCGTATCGCGCTCCTCAAGGCGGTCGACCGGTATGCCAAGCTCATCGGCGACGCGGGCCCGGAAGCGACGAGTTTCTTCTACTATTCCGGGCACGGCGTTGCTCGCCCCTCCGACCATGTCAATTATCTCATACCGATAGACGTCAAGGACATGTCGGACGACAGCGTTTGGTACAGGACTGTTTCTCTCGATTACATTTTAGACACCCTCACCCAAAAGGCCCCTGATGCGTCGCATTTCGTTGTCTTCGACGCTTGCAGAAACGAGTTGCATGTGCCGTCCGACGCGAAGGGCGCGCCGTCAAAGTCGTTTGCGCCGATGGCCGGTAGGAACGGCCAATTCATCGCCTTCTCGACCAGCCCCAATCAAACCGCTTCCGACAAAGGAGAGAATGGCGGCCCTTATGCGATAGCGCTCGCGTCCCAATTGACGAAGAAGGGCCAGGATCATCTCGCGGTCTTCCAGAATGTGCGGGAGACGGTCTATGAGGCAACCCGACTGAGCAACACCCCACAAAGACCCATAGAGGTCGGCAGCCTCCTTCAGAGAGTCTATTTCTCCGGCACGGGCTCTCCGACGCGCGTCACTGTGCCCCAACGGACGCCGGCCGATGTCGATCAGTGTCTCGCCGCGCTTAGCACAACAGGCATGTCGGCCACTGATTCTGTCGCCCTTTACAAGAGTTGTCTAAACCCCTCCTAGAACTTGGCGCAAGCACGGACGATGTAATGCTCCTCCTTCGCACCTTCCCGAATGCGTTATTCGCCGCTGGTTTGGTCGTCGCGATTGTGCTCAGTCCAACGATTTCGCGCAGCGACGAGGTCGACGAATGCTTGGCGCGAGAGCAAAAGGCCTATGAGAATCCGCAGACGTTTGAACAGCGGGGAGAAATTACCTGTGGGGCTGCGGACGTCGTGGGCTTACCGCCGCGCGTTCGCACTCACGACGCGAGCAGTGCGGTGTCCTACAAGGCACCTCCAGGATTCATCATCCGAAATCAAGCCATCACCTCTATACAGGTAGAAAACGTGAGCCAGAGCAACGGCAGCTACGGCAGTCCAACGATTTCACCTGACGGAAGTACGGTCATCGTCCCCATCGCATGCTCAGGGAAGGGGATTGGTCAGGGCCGTGCATGGCAGGAAGTTGTCGTGAGAGGGACGATCGTTCGCGTTGCTTCGACCGAGCAGATAAAGCAGTGGGCGGTCCAGTGCGTGAAATGCGTCGCCCGCCAAGACTGTCCGCGCCAATAGGCTACATCTCGTCGCTCAATCGCATATGGGAATCGTGCTGACTGCCGGTCCGCGTTTGGTCGGCGTGATCCGGGATATCGGTACCAGGCATTGATCAATGTCTGCCCACACGCGCGTCCCACTGCACGTTGACTCGACCAGATTCTCGCAGCAGACTAACAACCTCTGCGGGACTGGCTTGAGTGTCGATCGTTGATTGCGTCAAACCAGAGAAGCCCGGCGAAGAACATTTTCGGGGAGGACGGATGACCCGGCATACGATTGAAGCAAACGAGAAGCCGATACTTGATATCCTTTGCGACAAATATCTTTTCCGCATCCCATCCTACCAGCGGCCGTAAGCCTGGACGACCGAGCAGGCGAGTGACCTGCTTGATGACATAACAACCGCCTGCGGCGAGACGACAGACGTCGCCAACGCGAGCCCGTACTTCCTTGGCAGCATCAAGAACCCGCAGGCGCCGGAAGCCGATGTTGTCGACGGCCAGCAGCGCCTAACGACTATAACCATTCTCCTTTGTGTCCTCCGGGACCTGGCGGATGCGAAAATCGGCCAGGCGATCCATGGCTACGTCTGCCAAACGGGCGACCCTATCAGGAAGACGGAGGATGTCTTCCGGCTAACGCCCAGGGAGCGCGATGCCGAGTTCTTCCGGTCAATGATCCATACAATGTCGCAGACGGCGAGCCTACCCGACCCCCGGCAATATTCTGACTCCCGCGCCCGCATGATCGAAAACGCCGCGTTCTTCTGGGAAAAACTAAAGGACGTGCCCGACGACCTGCGGCGACGGCTTACCATGTACATCGCGCAGCGGTGCTATCTGGTCATAGTGGCGGCGTCCGATCAGGAATCTGCCTTCCGGATATTCTCGGTCCTCAATTCCCGCGGCCTGGACTTGTCTCCGGCGGACATTCTCAAGGCGGAAATCATCGGCGCTCCCGGGCGACAAGCAAGATGATTTACAACAGCATTTGGGAAGGCATTGAGGACGAACTCGGGAGGTCGCGATTTGCTGAGCTTTTCGGCCATATCCGGATGATCCATCGGAAGCAGAAGATGCAAGGCACTCTGATCGCCGAGTTCCGTGAGTTCGTGCCGACCCGTAAGAACCCTGCAAGCTTCATCAACAAGTTTTAAGCACGCCGACGAAATCAACCGCGAGTTAACCCACCTTTCCCGCCTGGATAACTTCGACTGGCAACCTGCGGCGATCGAAGTCATTGCTCGAAGGAGGGGGAACCCCGAATTTCATTCTTCGCTTCTTGTCGGACCTGGAGCGGCTCGCCTACGGACTTTTCCTCATGAGGAGCGATCCGTCCGAGCGCATCCGGCGTTATGGAAAGCTTCTCGGTGCCATTATGGCCGGTGACGACCTGTTCGCGGCCGAGTCGTCTCTCCAGTTAAGCCTGGACCGATTCAAGGATCAGATCAGGGCCTTGACCATGAGGCGGATGCCTCTGCGTCTGGGCGAATTGATCGAGACGATCAACCCGATCATCCGTTAGAGATTCTGCCGGTTCAGTTTGGATTTGATCCGGTCGCGGGTCAGCTTGTATCGAGCTTTCCCCCGCTGGATTTTAAATCCCAGGAACTCGAAGCCATGTGCGAGCTGGTAGGGCTGGTCTCACTGATCCCTTCGCTTCAGGCCGCGAGAGCCCGTTCATGAATGGCGAGAAAGGATTCGTCCGAGAAACCCTGCAGGGCGATATCAATACGGTCACGCGTTCGATTGCCGCTTCTTCTTCAGATTGACGAGCTGCTATCTGGCGGTAGCGCCGTCTATAATCAGCCGGTCGTCACCGTCGAACACGTGCTCCCCCATGAACTTGCGGAACTTGGCGGTGCCTGGCGGCCGTAGCACTTGCCTATGACCCGTCATGTCGCAATCTCGAGGGCGGCGAGCAGCGATGTGGTGCCATGCCTTTTGTAGTCATGGCTCCTTCGAGCTGCTTGGTCGGGACGCATCGGCTGGCTGCGGTCCAGCTCCTGGATTTGCGACTTCTCATCCACACCGAGAGCGATGGCATTCTCCGACGGTGAAAAGTAGAGGCCCACGACATCGCGCACTTTTGGTCGAAGTTCGATCAAGAAAGCTTGAACGTCTCCGTCCGGTGCGGCCGGGGACGAAGGCCCGCCAAATGCGTTGGACCGTCGATACCCACCCGAGTGCGTACCGTAAAGCTGCTCGGTTCCTCCCAGCTTTCGAAGTCGAGTTCAACCAGCGTCAGGAATGGCTGCCGCCCTGGGACATCACGTCGGAAGGGCTCTCGTGTATCGCCAACGCGCCAAGCAGCCCATCAGATCGAGGCAATTGCAACTGCAGCGGCGACGAGCTCGAGGTTACTTTCGAGAGGCGACCGCACCTAGCGCGCGCCATTAGCAATCTTCCCGCCATTCTCCAGGTCAAACAAGATGGAGAGCGATACGCGAAGCTCGAGCATGCGTTCTTGCAAATCAATATGTCGCGGTAACGGGAGCACCCCAGCGATAGTTCACGCGGACCATACCGATGTCGACGTCCTGACCAATACGGGCCGTTCCTGCAAAAGCCCCCACCGGAACACCCACTATCCCGGTTGAAAAGAAGTCCACGTCCCGATGGCTCAGGAACAAGTGATCGTACTCAACGCCGACGGACCAATTCGGAGCGAAGTCAAATTCAAGGCCCGCACCAACCGCTCCGCCCCAGCGGGTTTCGCTACCGTTGTTGAGGGTGAGCCCGGTCCCAAAATCGTAGACACGGTATTTGTCCCGGACAACCGCAGCGCCGCCTTTTACATAGACCAGGACATTATTCCAGGCGTAACCGATTTGGCCCGTCATCAGACCGAATGCATCGAGCTTGGCTTCATCCTGGACGCCTGCGAAAGCGAGATTCGCGTTGGAGCCCTTGAAATTGGCCCAGTTGCCCTGGGCCTCCAGGCCGAACACCGAGTTCGCTATCTGCCAGCGGTAGCCGATCTGACCGCCGACGGTGCCTCCGGTTGCATTCTGACATCCCATTGCAAGGGGCGGAGCTATGACGAGACCGCCGGCATTGACCACATCCCAGCACTGATGGGCCGAGCCGCCACCACCATTGAGGCCGACGTAGAAACCAGTCCAATCGTAGATCGGAATGACCGCAGGGGATGTTTTGGTGTAGGGCCGTGGGGCCAAATCAGCGGCAGCGGCAGGAGCGACCAAAGCAATGACGACCGTGCTCAGCAGGACTCTTCTCATTCTTCTTGCCCAGTTTTGATTCCCTAACGGCTTTGTCGCGCACGAGTGGCATGCGTCCATCATCTCCATCAAGTGCAAACGTTGGTAGTTGACTGGGCCCTCCCTTAGGCTTGTGAAGAAGAGTCATGCCGCGTCGGTTGCGATGCTGCATGCCGCCTGCCGATTAAGTGGCCCAAAAGGCCGGTTGGATACCATTGCCGTGTGCAATGCACTTCTCGCGAAGGCGAAGCTCCCTTGCAGGGGAAAATGCACGCTTCAAGGCTTCGAAGCTCTCTCTGTGACCGCCTGATATCTATTATTGGAAGCGGCGCGCTGAAAAAGGGCCACCCGGCACTCGTGCGCATACCGATCGTGTTTATCGCCCCTAGCAGCTTAGCGAGAGACCGGACGCTTCGTTATTGAGGCGGAGTTGCTCATTCAAGCCTCCAGAGCGGGTAATAGCGCCAAGTATCGCCCGAGCCAAATCATGTCGCTCAGATTTCGCTGTACTGGCGGGCAATTGGGCATCGGCAGGAACAGCATCGTCTTCACACGTTACACACACGCCGAGTCACGGTTGCGCACTCTTCCGGCTAGCCAAGTCTGATAGGTGCCTCTTCCTGGTAGGTACCCCGCGGGACTTTCGAGGATACGATCCGTCGATATTAAGGACCCAACTGCGTGGGGTAAGAGAAATGACTGAAAGGCGCATGCTTTGGTTCGGTGTCGGTCTCGTTCTCTGCTTTGGTCTATGGCTCGCTTTGGCGGGTAGACTGGCCGGCAACGATGGCGTTCGTGTCGCCGACAGCGCCACTATCGACAAAGTTAAGGCAACTTGGCGTGCGCATGCTGATACAGCCGAGCAAATCTTCGCCAAGGTCTCGACGGCAGCACACTTCGTTCCCAGGGAATTGGAGCTCGACAGAAAGACCGACACAGGTGAGCCGGTTGCGGTTTCGTGGGCCAAACGAAGTGATAAAATAGAGAAAGATTATACGGTCGCCTTGGAGGGGGCACCGGATGGCACAGTGAGGTTTGTGACGCCGTATGCAAAACCGATTGAACCAGGCTGGCGGTCGTTCGCACACTCGCTTATCGCCGACGAAATAGCAAACAACGAAAGGGGCGTGAACCGCCGCCGTTTACATGATTCTACGAATGTCAATTTCGTGACGACAGCGCAAAGTAAGCTGGGCGATCATCCGAGGCGTGGTACTTGCAGGATCGGCGATACTGTTGGAGGGCACTATCTCCTGTTGGACGGCACTACTTGCCGAAGGTAGACAATCAACGGCCGCCAAGGGCAGCCTGCGGCTGCGTGGAGCTTGTTTCATGGTTATTACACACGCAACGTCATCATCTTCAAGAACTGCGAAGGGCGAGATTGAGAGCCGCAATTGTTATTGACAAAGCATATCGGGACCTATGCCCCAGCCTCCTGGCTTGATCTTGCAGACCAAAGATCAGGTAGCGTTCGAGGCGGACCGGAAAGCGTTGGCAGGATGAACGCAGAAAACAAACTCGCGGTGCGGGGCCCGATCATGGATAGCGAAGACGAATAGACCCGCGACAGGCTGATACGTGCCATCGCATGCGCAGAGAGACGATCGCGCTCGACCTGCCCAGCCAGATCTGTGCCGTCGTCGTGTCGCGCATAGACATCGATCCTGCTCTCATGCATCGCGTCGCGGTGATCGGCTCGGGCACCTCGACGTTCTGCGCACAAACGGTGGTAAGTCTGCTTTCAACCTGTGGGATGGCCCAGCAGAGCTATCTGGATCTCGTCCTGGCGGGCGTCGTCACCGAGCTTCTGGGTCTTGTCGCGGTGATCGTGCTGGCCGGTCTCCTCGGAGCGTTTGAAACGGCGCGCGCGGTGACTTGAGATCGGAGAATGATACTGGTGGTACCAACAAACCACGTCATCGGGTTACAAGGATTGATCACGCGGAATAATAGGGTCCGGATCAAATCTTGGTTGGCATTGACGCTCTAGAATCGCACATTGACCGAAGCCTGGTTTAGTCGGTCGCCGCAAATAGACCGGTCGGGGCGCGAACGACTGCTGCATTTTAGTGCGTGCTTCAAGTTTTCCGGGAGCGGCCGCAAGCCGTTTGATCGTTGAGATATTTCAGCATGATATTGCACGCGTGCTCGGCTTCGGCGAGACTTTGGAACGGCGAGCCGATAACTCTGATCGCGCAAAGGCGCTGGTCAAACGGGCGCCATGACGCGACGTAGCCGAGCCTTCCGCGAAAGCCGGCACCGGTGGGAGTTTCAAAACTGATCACGAACGAATAACCGTCGCCGTTTGCGCTCCATATCTCCATGTCTTCGTCGGCACGATGGAATTGCAGGCTCATCAGGGTCCGTTCGCCGGACGATCGGGCGGTCATTCCCCCTCCACCGCTCCAAGTTTTAACTTGAGGTGCTTGCCGCGGAGTTCCTCGTAGCGGGATTGGCGCCGGGAAACCCGTCAGCCAGCATGGAAACCAAACCGTGATAACCCCAGCGCATCGCATCATCATGCAACCGGGATCATCTCCGCTTAGCAAGCAGTATCGAGCGCGGGGTCCCGCGCTTTCGTTTTGCATTTCGCCCGGTTTCTCGCCCCTCCAAAAACGATCCGAAGTCTCGCGCCGGAATTGGTACGCGAGCCAAATGGGGGTTGCTCGCGGCGCAATCGGAAGCGAGATGATTTTGGCCAAGTCCTGATCGGTTCAGCCCGCTGGGATCTCAGCCTCGGAGTCCTTCCGCCCTTCGCAGCCGCCCTTGAGGTATCCGCCCCTCAGCTCGTCATTATCGACCGTAATCATGGCGTCGGTATTGTCCTGAGGGACGCAGGGCCATCTGCTTCAAATTGTGGTTCGGCATTGGCAGCACTTTCCTTCGACCTGGCGGCATCATCATGCACACGAAGGACTGTTTCCTCAGCTACGGCAAATGGTAGGTCGAACAATCTTGACGCATGGCGCCTAAATCGCCATTGGAGCGCGCTTGAACGAACCGCGCGGCCTCTAAGAGGCCGCATTCTCTGTGATAAGCAGGATTTGAAAGCGTGAGCGTATGGCAGCGCAATCAGAGGCGAGAGGAGGATTTCGATGTTCGACGCTAAAGACTACCGCGTGTGTTGCCACCACTTCGTCACGCCGACCGACCGCGTTGTCTATCCGGCGCAGGAGCCCTTACTGACCTACTCTGAGGCCCTCCGGCACGTGCAGGCCGAGCGGGCCAAGGGCCACATGGTGGCCTGGGTCATCGACCGCGCGGGAGCAAGCGCGACCGAATGAAATTGGTGGTTCGAAGGTATTCGTCCGAGGTTGATTGACCGCTAGCCAGTGTGCGGCGCTTGTCGACATCAATGTTTCATCCATTCGGTTCCGATCGGGGAAGCTGAAGGTGTCGAAGCTTTAGCAATCCACAAGAGAAATCGACCGTCAATGAGAATGCTCGGCTTACGCCGGAGGTCGAGAGCGCATTGTTCGGCTGCGGGGAGACGCCGGAGGCCGCCGCACGAGCCGCAGGCGTCTGCCCGCGGACCGTTCGGAAGTGGATTGATCGGTATTGCCGCGACAGCCTAAGGGGACTGAGAGATCGCTCATCGTGTCCGCATCGTCTGCGCAGCTCGACGCTCCAGGCCGTGATCGACCGAATCGAGGCTCCGTGCCGTTAGCCCATGCCAGGCAAGCAGATTGAAGGAGGTCGGGTCGGCGGCGACGGTGAGCCGGGTGCTGCAACGCCTCGGCCTCAACAAGCTCAAGCCACTGGAACGCCGCCCCGGTGCGCCGCTACGAGCGCGAGCATTCCAGCGAGCTCATCCATATCGAGTTAAGAAGCTCGGCAGGTCGTGAGGCCCGGCCACCGCATCACCCGGGATCACCAGAAAGGCGAAAGCCGCGGCGGCACGAGTTCGTCCATGTCGCGATCGATGATGCCTCGCGCCTACCCTTCTCCCAGATCCGGCGTGATACGAATTTGTTGCTCAGGAAGAGCAAGAGGAATCGGCCTTGGTTTCGAGGGAACAATACGTGTCGGCGGTTTCGAGGGGCTTATTCCCGCGATATCTGATCGTAGGCGCCCTCACGGGCCACTTTTCGGGTTAGGCCCGGGGTGAGGCTCGTCAGCTTTTCGACAGCTAGCCTGCGTACAATTCAGTTTGAAGCTAGCGGCGCGTGGTAGGGACAGCGCTCCCCATCGTGTGTGGGCCCCCGGAGCGCCGAGTCACGTCGCCGCTAACTTCACCTGATCGTCTGACGTTAGGCACGCAACGACCTTCCTGAATCAGGACTCTCGCTCAAGCAGGCTTACGAAATATTTTCAAAACCCATTGTTAGCTTAGCCCAGCGAAAAGCTCTGCTTGCGTTCAAGAGGCGCAAAACTCTAGTTCCGGGCGGTCCAAACTTCGGTCTCGCTGCAACTTCGGACGGACTCTAACTTCTTCCGGAGGAAATAAACAGCGGCAGGTCAGCGCCAGCTAAACTTGCCGATGGTGATGTTGATGGCAGATGCTATGTCTGTTAGCCCGCATTTCTGATGATGCTGACGGGATTATAACAACACCATAGGATCGAGCCCGACGCTCCCTTCGAGCTAGCGGTTTGCGGTCGTAACCGGGTCGACCTTCGGCTCAGGGAGCGGGCCGCGAGACACCCAATCAGTGCCATGGAGAAAGGCGGTGATCAGGAGCGCTCCGTGAGTCCCCGCGGGAGGGATATTACGCCGCGATAAGCTCGCTGAGCATGTAGGTCGCGCCTTTGCCGTAGGATGCGAGCTTTGCGCTCATTTCAGCGTTCGCCGTGACGGGCCCAAAACCGAAACGTTCCCATAGCGGCCGCGTGGCGTAGATCGAGACGAGCGCGAGAGCCGAAACGTCTGACGCGCGCGCGAGTTTCTCGATTGTCGCGACATAGTCGCGAGCCACACCACCGCGTGCATGGGGCAACACCGCGATGTCGTGCACGTAAAGGCAGTCCGCATCGTTGGGCAATCGCTCGAGCAAGGCGTCGAGCGGCGGGATCCAATGTTTCTTCCAGGGATGAGCGAGCCCGTAGCCGACGATCGCTTCGTCCGCGGCGAGCACGCGGCAGCCATCGGAACAAAGCCGGATCTTTTCCGCGAACACCTCGGGGCGCTCGAACAGATCAGGATGAATGCGCGCCGCGATCGCGCTGATCGCAGCAAGATCCGAAGCGCGGGCGGGACGCCAATTTGGCTTGCTCATATCGGTCCGTTGTTCTGTCTCATGCTTCCAGTTTATTCCGTCGCGACGATGCACGCAGCGAAAACTATCTCTGCCGCTGTCTCAGAAATACCCCGCACTCGACAGCGCATCGTGATTTAGCTTAAGTGCCGCAGCCGGCGGAAACTTAGGGTAGTCGGAGCGGTCGCGACGCCCCCTACCCAAAATGCTTTTTGTCCGATCATGCAGGCATAAAAGCGCTTGATCAAAGCCAGCAATCGTTGTCGCCTTTGACCTTACTAGCAGTCCATTCGATCAAGCGACTAGCGGGCCAAGTCAACTGGGACAGGGAGCCGCGTTCTGTCCAACTTGGTCGAATTGCATAAACGCGACCAGACGCGCGGTGTAGCCAATTCCCAACTATTGAGGCTCCTACGGCTTCCAGTCAGCTTCGTCGCAACACTTGAAGTAGACCGCGCTACGCCGCTCGTACTGGCTGAAAAAGGGCACGAAGGTGAGGTCAGCGGGGCGAGTGCCGCGTTGCGCTCGGAAGAGAAGGCGATCCGAAACCACCGGCTCAAAGGCCCTCGATTCCTCTTTGCCCACAAACACAGGCTCGACTCCGCTCCATTCCGTATCCGTAGAGCCGAGATCCGCGGCCAATACGAGGGGGCCGTACATGGCGGCGACCACATCCTGAGAACCTCCAGCCGTCTCGAAGCGCAGTTCCAGTGGCAGATTGAGGCAGACCACGTCGCCCTTTTTCCACCTCCGGGTAATCACGGCATAGCCATTTACGGGCTTAGAAGGTACGGCCTCACCGTTTACTCTGATATCAGCGCGCCCATTCGCCCAGCCAGGAATGCGTAGTGCCACCGCGAATTTGTCGAGCTCCACTGCAGCGAGTGTGAGCTTGATCTCAGATTTAAAGGGATACTCGGTTTCAAGAGTAAGTGCGACGCCTTTGGTTTGCCATTGTGCAGCGGAAGGGATGTACAAATTCACGAACAGCGTGTCCTCCCCTTCCCAGAAGATAGAATCGCCGTGCTTCGCGTGGCTTTCCATTCCAGTGCCAACGCAGCACCAGAACACTTCCTCATTCGGACCTGAATATCTGCGCGCCACACCAGTCCTCATCGGCATATAATAGGCAAAACCGTCCGTCTCTGGGTTATGGGCCGCCATGACGTGATTGAGATGCGCGCGCTCGTAATAATCGAATAGCGCGCCATTCGGCGCCCAGGAATAGAGGTGTCGTGTGAGCTTGAGCATGTTGTAGGTGTTGCAATGCTCGCACGTGGAGTCCATGAGGTGTCGCGCGGTCGTATCGGGCTCGAAGAAATACTCCCGTTCGGCGTTCCCCCCTATAACATAGCTGTGGTGCCGCGTTACGCGCTCCCAGAAGAAGCGAGCCGCATTGCCTGGCGTATTTTTGCCGGAAAGCTCATGGATGCGCGCGAAACCGACCACCTTGGCGATCTGTGTGTTGGCGTGCATGTAGGCAAGGCGGTCCTTGCGCGCGACTAAAGGATCGAAAAGCTTGCGGTCACAGATGCGTTCGGCGATCGTGAGCCAGCGCTGATCGCTCGTGCGCGCATATAGCTCGGCGTAGCTCTCGTTCAGGCCGCCAAACTCGCACGAAAGCAACTTCTGCATTTGCTCGTCGGTCAGCGCATCGAAGACTTGCGCGACGTAGCCGCCAAGCATAATGGCGACCTCAAGCGCTGTCGCATTACCCCAGGCCGCATGGACGTCCAAAAGCCCCGCTAGTGTCTTATGGACGGTGTAGAGCGGGACCCACGAACCGTTGACATTGAACGGTTGCGGTTCGATTTCGCCGCGCCCGATCTGTTCAAATACCTCTTGACCATCCACAATCCGGCCGTTCTTTGTCCTTCGGCCGAGTGCACCGACATAGCCGTCCTTACGCTTCGATTGGCAGAGCGCGATCTCGTCGACGATGTAATCGGCCCGACGGCGACACTCGCCGTTACCGGTCTGCTGCCAGGCGAGCACGAGAGCGCTCATATAGTGGCCGAGGGTGTGTCCGGCTATCGTGTCTGACTCCCACCCACCATAGATCGGCGCCTTCGGCTTGAGACGCGCGTATTTGCGGTAATTGTGCAGTAGACGATCCGGGCTAAGCGAGAGTAGGAAGTTGATGTTGCTTTCGACTGCGGTCGCATAGTGTGAAGGGCGAAGGCGCACATCGGTCAGCGGCAGTGGATTGGCCTGCAGTGGAAATTTGAACGCGGCCGTCGCGGCGCCCGTCCGGACCGCACCGCAAAATGCCGTCGTCGCCACGCCCATCATCCATTCACGTCGATTGTTTGTCATTGCGGCGAATCTCGTTACCAGCTGAACTGCGTTTGCGACCATATTGGGCGCTATTCCAAAAAAAACTTTGAGATCGCATCAAACGCTCCGATGTGCGTTTTCCCAGGGTTGCCTTTTTGCCAGGCTCATCCGAGACGACACCGTGGATGAGCAAACAGCGTGCCGCTTTTTTACGTAGACCGTTTCTCGGCTGGCTGTTGATGCAAGTGCGCGCTCGATAAGCTCATTTTCCTCATTGCTTTCAATCAAACTAGATGCGTCGGTCATAGCGATCAACTGGCCGCCCGTGATCGAGCGTATGCCGGCAGTGACGTCTCGCTGGTTCACTGTGTCCGAGTTCAGACGCGCGGGGTCATCGGCATTCACTCTAACGTCATCTAGACGACATCCACATCTCAAGCCAAAGCCGATGTGCATTGCGCCTCGTTGGCATAATTTCTGCAGGTACCCGGGGACGATCAAGGCTTTCTGTGCTCCAGAAGCAGATGCGTCAGCCCAAGAAGCCAAGCGCTGACGCAACGTCTGTTACGTTCGACATGCCCGCGGTATCCGGCACAAGAGGACAGCTGACCATCATGCATAAGCTCGGCGTCATGTATAAGGTGGGCGCTTTGATGATTGCGCTCTTAGCTTAGCAGGAGGCGGCTGCCGTGAACGGTTCGAAAGGCAACACGGAAGACGAGGTTCTGCGTCGTTCTGATTACAATCGAGCGCTCACGATAAACGATCAGTACGCCAGACTGATGATCGATACTCCGGAGGTCGCGTTCTGGCTCGCAGATGGTGCGCAGTTCGCGTATCGATTGGCGAGTAACGGCAAGCGCCAATTCATACTCGTGAATGTTGCCGACGGCAGAAAACAGCCAGCTTTCGATCATAAGAAGCTAGCTGCTGCGCTGAACCGCGTAGGCCAAAAAGACTGTAATGCCGATGATCTGCCATTCGACCATTTTGAGCTCGCTGACGATGGTGGCAGAATAACTTTTCAGATTGAAGACACCACTTGGAGCTGCGAGCTTGTAAACTACGCTTGCTCAAGCGAGACAAAGCTTTCCGGAATCGACCAGCAGAGCCCGTACGATGATACGCCATCTTCTGAAAATGATCCTAACAGGACAAGCGTGTCGCACGACGGGAAATGGCTCGCCTATGTCAACGATTTCAATCTATTCTTGCGCAGCAAGGAGGGCTCGAAGGACATCCCTTTGACTTGGGACGGATCTGAAAGCAACTATTATGCTTTTTCGACGTTGAGTTGGTCCCCAGACTCGCGTCGCCTCGCAGCTTACCGCATCCGCCCGGGCCAAAATCGGGAGATTCATTACATCCAATCATCCCCAAGCGACCAGCGCCAACCGAAGCACGGGACGATGACATACCCGAAGCCCGGCGATGCTCTGGCATTGCCACAGCCGGTGCTTTTCGACGTCGGTGATCATCGCGCGATAGCAATCGACAATGCGTTGTTCCCAAATCCCTATGGCCTGTCTCCCATCCAGTGGTGGAAGGACAGCCGCGGATTCACCTTCGAGTACAATCAACGGGGCCATCAGCTTTATCGTCTCGTCGAGGTCGAAGCGGCTACAGGCACCGTGCGAACTCTCATCGATGAGCGCAGCAATACATTCATTGATTACCAGCCCCTAAAAATGGACCCGTTGAAGACAGGCAAGACCTTCCGCTACGACGTTGAGGACGGGCGGGAGATCATCTGGGCCTCCGAACGCGACGGATACGAGCATCTGTACCTATTCGATGGACGTACTGGCGAGCTTAAAAACCAGATCACGCGTGGAGCTTGGGTAGTCCGTTCCGTCCATTACGTAGATCCTATCAAGCGCCAGATTTGGTTCAGTGCAAGCGGGATGAATAAAGGAGAAGATCCCTATTTCGTCCACGCCTACCGCATCAACTTCGATGGCACGGGACTAACGTCGCTCACGCCGGAAGCGGCTAATCATCACATCGCGTTATCGCCAGACGGTCGCTACTATCTAGACTTCTACTCACGGAGCGATATCCCGCCGCGCCTAATCTTGTACCGAACCATTGACAACTCGGCGGTCGTGAAGGTCGAGAGCGCCGATATTTCCGCGCTCGTAGCTGCTGGCTGGCAGCCGCCACTGACGTTCCATACGAAGGGGCGAGACGGCGAGACCGAAATATGGGGGATTATTCATCTTCCGATCAACTTCGACCGAAGCCGCCGATATCCGGTCATTGAACACATTTACGCCGGCCCGACCGGTTCTTTCGTTCCAAAGTCTTTCTCGACCCTTGTGGAGCCGCTCACACAGCTTGGATTTGTCGTCGTTCAAATTGATGGAATGGGCACGAACAACCGGTCGCGTGCGTTCCACGACATTGCCTGGAAAAACCTGAAGGATGCCGGCTTTCCCGACCGGATCTTGTGGCACAAGGCGGCGACCGCGACGTTTTCGTGGTACGATATCTCGAACGTCGGCATTTTTGGTGGCTCGGCGGGCGGTCAAAGCGCGGTGAACGCACTGCTCTTTCATTCCGATTTTTATAAGGTGGCCGTCGCCGACAGCGGCTGCTACGATAATCGTATGTACCACATCTGGTGGAGCGAACAGTGGATGGGGTGGCCGGTCGGCATTGAATATTCGCATTCTTCCTCCGTCGACAACGCTCACAGATTGCAAGGTAAGTTGCTGCTCATCGTGGGCGAATTGGACCGCAACGTCGATCCGTCCTCTACATTCCAACTGGCCGACCGACTTATCCGGGCAGGAAAATACTTCGACATGCTTGTGGTCCCAGGCGCGGATCACGGAACGCCCGGGACTTACAAAGTTCTCAAGGTCCTGGACTTCTTTGTTCGGAATATCCTCAGACAGACACCGCCTGATTGGAATGACCCATCCATTGACGTCCTAAAGGGCCAAGAGGCTCGATCATCGTGCGAAGAGCCACCACGCGAGGCTGCTGAGACCTGCAAAACTGAGTCGAGAAGAGGCTTCTACGCCATCAGCATCGAATGTAGGCGACGACTTCCAATGGGAAATAGAATCTGTTGTCAAGTAGCTGGCCCAGAGCGACTTGACAGCCCTTCGGAAGGGCCGTCGTGACGCTGCCAAGCTTTCGATCACGCCACAAAAACCATTGGAGCGTCAGCGAACGCGTTCCAGAGCGCGCTGGTCAACGACAGCCACGGCTGTCCCGCAGCTTGGATGGACGGCAGCGGTTTTGTGCATGCCTTTGGGGCGTCCACAACGACACGGCGGGCATGGTCTATGCCTCAACGCCCACGGTTCGGAACAACTCATTGACGACCCCGCAGCCGGATCACGTCCTCGGTTGTCAGCACAGGCTTTGCCTATCTCCACCCGTATTACATAAACAGCAGTAACAGCATCTTTCTGTTTCTGCGCGGTTCACGACATCGGGCTCAAACATGCCGCAGCCAGTCTGCCGCAAAGCACCAGTACAAAATTCCCCAGCCAGTACTCATTGAATGCCTTAAAAAAGAGCGGCCGAGTGGCTGTCCGCTCCCTCAGGGGGAATGCCGGCGTATTGTGGGCTTGGATCGCAATTTCCGGAGCCGACTAGCGATAGCGACTTCGCTTCTTTCGAGCAGGATAGAAATCCGCCTTGGGGTTTCGTTTTTTGAAGCGAGTTCGAGAAGGCGCTTCTCGTCTTCTTTGCTCCACGGCCTAGAACAATTCCTTGGCATGCTTCACTCGCGTCGCGTATTTCGTGAATTGACCATGTCAGGGCACTGATCAATCGGATACTAGCATTGCGGCCCCGAAGATAATCGGCGTAGAGGGGCTGTCATCTGCCGTCTTTCTGCTCGATTGGCCTCCGGTGAGACGAACATCTTTGCCGGGGTTGCTTTCGTCGCCATCTTTTCGATGACTTACGGGGTGAGCCGTAGGTCAAGCGAAGAGCAAACGTTCCTAGAGCGAGTGCGATCTTTTCGAGAACTTTGATTAACAGGCGGCGCATTCCAACATTCAACCTATGAGCGTATTTGTGAATGCTTACCTGAAAGGGAAGTTCCGGACGATGAGTGAAGCTTGTCGAGTCATCCACACTCTCCTCCTCCAGTGCGGCCGGATAAATGGGCGCGTCGTGTGCGCGCAAACCTCGCCCTATTGAGGGCCTTTTTGCGCTGCTTTCGTTTGTCTACTCTTCGCCGCGCAAACCCCAACCGGGAACAGAATGACGTGAGTTCTATGCCTGAAGTCGCAACCGAAAAAGCTGCCAGCGCAAAGCATCTGTTAGAGATGCCGCACGAGGGGATTACACAGCTTGGGCGCTGGCCATGGAAGTTGTCGCCAACCGCTATCGGGCATCTCCACGGATCTCGGAATCGCAGCGCGAGGATCTGCTGCTCGCAGTGGTGCGCGCTCAATTCGCGGCCATCCAGCATCTGTCGCGCTCATACTCGCGAGGCACAAATCGCCGCCGCAATGCAAGCACTCGCAAATCAGATTTCAGTATGGGCTGAGCCTCGAGATGTGACCGCGCAGCGGGGACGGCATTTTCTGATCGATCTCGATTCGTGGGCGCACATATTCCGAAACGATTTGCACAACATCCGTTTGCTCGAGCAGATCGAGGAGCGAACCGCACAGCGTCGGGCTGAACAGATCGAGGCCTTGCGGTTGGACGTCGGCGCGCAGCGACGTTGCCGATAGCGAATCGGAGCAGGGAAAGTGTCAGACCCGATCCTCAACATCCGAGATCGTGCGCGGCACGTCCGGCTGGGCATTGGCTCAGAGTATAACAGCGTTGCGGCGACCAGCGCCGCTCAAGACTGGCAGGAGATTCTGACCACGAGGTGGGATCAGTTTGGTGACAAGTTCAACGGGGTGTACAGACCGAACACTACTCGGGCCGATCTTCAAAGTTTGCTTGAGGCCGCCTCGAAAATTCTTTCCGGAGCGATCGAGACTGTAGAAGGAAAGCTGGACTTCGAGATGAAGCGGCTGCTGAGCAAGTGAGCGCAACAGCGGTCGGATAACGCCGTGTACGAAACGGCTTGAGGGCCGGCCCACGGGCTAGGGTATCTTGAGGCGCAAGGCAGCGTCGCCCCTAGGGGTAATGCGGTAGCTCCCGGATCGGCTTCCACGTTCAATCCAGCCCTTGGCCACCATGTTTAGGATGGTGCGGGGGCCAGTCGGCTCAAGAGCTCTCAGCGTGAGCTCGCGGCCGGACCGCAGCTTCTGCAACGCATCTCGCTCAGAGCTGGTCGGTAGATGGCTAGCGCGGGCGGGCATTATTTTTTCGCCCTCAGCCCGAGCTCGACCAGGCGGCGTATGCTTTCGGCGCGACTGGGCCGGTCTTCCTGATTGGCCGACCAGGTGTCTATGCGGTCCATAAGTTCATCGGGCATGCGTAACGAGCGCACCGGGTCGTTGCCCGTCGCCGGCCGTCCGCGTTTTTTAGGTATGACTCTTTTGCTTGACTTGTTCATAATTTGAGTCATACCGTAACTGCGCTTGAAAACCAAGCGGACTCGGAGCGGGCCTAACCTCAACCAAAACTGATCTGCCGGTCTCTCCTCGCCGTCTCGTCGGCCGGCCATGCCGATGCTGAAATCGAATTGCGGCGTCACGCCGCACTCGGCTGGACTCGCGAGTGCCGCACTGGTCCGCGCAGAACGGCTGATCTTTCCCAGAGAAAGTGGAGGACGGATTTGGGTGGCCTTTAGCTTCATGTCGATTGCGGCGATATATCCCAGGGCGGAATGAGCCTTGTTCGGTACAACAAGGCTCAAGAACGCCTACAGTACCGTTCTTCGCGAGGTTCCTTCTCGACATCATCCCTGGTTGCTCGCCAAGTTTGCATTCATGGAAGAGTCGATTAGGCTAATGGTGTCGCTTTCCGCTGTTCCGACCTATCGGCATCACGGCGCGCCCAGACGAGCCTGCGCGGGACCGCGTACCATCCGCATATCTCGCGGCGGTATTTTCTGCCTTTGCTTGAAGTGTGAACGGCTTAAAAGTCGGCAAAACAACTTCGCAATGAACCCTTCGAAGGTCGCCATCGTGTGATTGTCGCCTAGGCCATCGCACATTCGCGCCCTAGTCTCAAGCACTCTGCACCGCGACGCCAGTTTTCGCTGTCATTCTCCAAGTCAGATCTAAACTCCGACTCGCCGTCTCTATTTGGCGCGCCGCCTGAATGACGTCGGCGGAGCGCTGTCGCGCTGCCCGCGCCGGCGTCTCGGCAAGCGCAACTCGCTGTAGGCGCCACCTCCCGATGGACGATCGAGGTCCGTCGTCGATATCGGCCACGACCTCATGAAATGAGGCGCGCACTTTGCGCGCCTTGAGTCTAGAGGCGATTCTCCCGAGAGAGGGCGGCCACGGCATTCACTTTTTCCATATTTCCACGATTATTGAATTTGACGCCGATGCCACCCGGCACGATCATGTGGATGTGCGGATGGTGGGTCATCGCCGAACCCGACGTATGCAGCACCGCAGTGATGCGGATACCTGCGCCGAGATGCTTGGGATTTGCGGCGATGATTGTCATCCATTAGCGAACCTGAACAGGCGGTAAGCGCGCCGCAGGCAAGCGGACGACGATCTGGCTGTCCGTGATGTCGACGACTTCTTTGCGCTTCTTGCCGTCATCGTACCGCAATTCGAACGTCACTTCCGATGCAGATGGGGCAAAGGGCTCAGGCGTAAGGCTGATCCACCCCTCCCCCAAATTCAGAATGATCGGTCCATCCGCCCGGAATCGGGCGTCAAGCAGCATCAAGTCCAATCGGAGAGACTGTAGCCGCACGTGGAGCCGTCGCCGCACGCCATCACGTGGCCAGATACGCAGGGTGTGAGCGAACGTCTCCATGATGCCACCGTGACAAACCCGCCCAAAGATGGGATCGTCGGCAACGATCGTCGCAGCAGCGCGGACCGCCCCACAAAATCCCAGGTCGATTTCGCACGAGTAATACCACGTCCCGCGGTGATGCGGCTGACCGAGCCATGTGGTCCCGCTCGGCGCCGGCTCGAAGCCGCCACCGGCCGCGCCGTCATTCTCCTCGCCCGGATACCAATAGCCATGACCGGCCGACGCAGGGCCGCTGTTCAGCAAAGCCCACGCGCTGAGTTGTGACGCATAGCCGAGACGAAGGAGTGGATGCGGGTCGTCTGCATCGTTCAGGGCATGATCAAGCAGCGCCCAGCCGCCCATCTGCGCCATGTAGGTCAGCGTATAGGCGTCGCCCGCAGTCCCGCGATAATCGCTGCCCAAGTAGTAATAAGCAGGTTCCAGCCAGCCACGGCAGAACAGGTTTGCAGCGATCTGACGCTCCGCGAAGGCACGGGCTGCGGCCTTCGAAACCCCCATGGCGACAGGGTCGTCAAGGGCCGAGCGCGCCAGTGCCTGCGTTGATTCGAAGCCTGTGGAATCGAACGGATATTCCGACCCGAACAGGTCCGCCTTCGGATCGACGAAGGCGCGCACCTTACGCGCCCAGTGCGCCTCCAACGTCGCCGCCTCGCGCATCAAGCCCGCCGTCTTGAGCGCCGAAACCAGTTCGGGGATCACACATTCGTTGTAGAAGCCGGTGCGGTAGGCGGACCAATTCACCACGCGCATCGGCAGCGTGAACATGGCCAGCGCCGTACCGTAGGCGCGGACCAAATAATCTCGTGCGCTCTGGCGGGTGGGTATCGCGGGATGGTCACGCGCGATGCGGTGCATGGCCAAATACATCGCGAAGATATGCGGATAGTCATAAGGCCGCCAGATATGCAGGCGGCCCTTTGGGCCGGGATCGCTGCTTTCCCGGTTCTGCTTCCAATCGGGTATGCCGTAGAGGCCGTAGGCGTATGCCTCCTGTGTGGTACGTTGCAGCCCGCCCCAGACGAACCTATCGATATACCGGTCCAGCGCCGCCACTTCCGCCGCATCAGGATGCTCGGCATTCTTGGTCGCGAGGTAAGCGGGCTTGCTCAGCCCGGGATCGTCGCACGTCACCTCGTAGATGCGCCAGCCCTTGATCCGGTCGTAATTGTCCGGGCCAAGCAGGACCTGCGTCTCCATGTTCCACTCGCCAAACAAACCGTCGTACCATTTGGACGGGTCACGATGCTGCCGCTTCAAGATGAAGGTTGCGCGCTTCTTCATCATCGTCTCGACGGGCTCGGTAGCGAAGAATTCAAGAAAGGTCTGGCGCGCACCCGCCTGGTGCAGGGTCAGCCGGTTCTCGCCCAATCGCGAAAACCGGACCCGCCACAGTCGCCTGCCAGCCCGATCCGGCAACCGTTGCACCACCGTGTCGCCGGTAAATTCCGCTTCGATTCGCTCCACCGGAATGGAGGACGCGAGCGCGATGTCGACATGCAGGTCGTTGGGAACCGTCATGCCCGGAATTACTTCCACGTCCACCAGACCCGCGTCCGCGATAGCCCTGCGCGCCGCCTCATAATCGGCAACCCACTGGAAGCGAAGACGGTAACGCCGTTCCTCGGCCGGCGACAGGGACAGGGAATGGGTCGGCTGTCGCCAGCGAGCCCCGCCCGCCACTGCCTCGCCCGCCGCCGCCCCACCCAAGATGTAGGCGCACCACGTCCCACTGGCTTCGGCCGAATCCTTGTGGACATCCCAATATTCCAGTGACGTGTCCGCTTCCGGTAAGAGCATGAGGAAGGGACCGGTGCTGTTGCCGCGAATCCAGAAGATGTGCGATCCATGCCCCGAGACGAAGCTGTGCTTTAAAACAGCCATCGACACCGGTTGCCCTGCCGGAAATTCGGTGTTCATCGGCATGGGCAAATAGAGGTCGCCAACCTCCACGCTCGCCATGCCGTCGTTCCGCAGCATGATCTCCCACGTCAATCCAGCCTCCTCGACTGCGAGGCGGGTCGTGAGAAGTACGCCGGCATCGCGGGCTGCTAGTTCAAGGGCCGCGCTATGCATCGGCTTCGTTGCATCAACGCCGGTTCGAAGCGTATGCCACTCGGATCCGGCACGCCGAACTCTAGCGTGAGCCGTCCCCAGCACGGCTCCAGGCAGGATATAATCCGTGTCATACGTATCGTTACGATAACGCAACGAGGTAATGCCGTCTTGTGTGCACCCAACGACGAAGGGAGCGTCGGCCGCCTTCAACACCATGGCAACCTTGCGTTGCGGCCGATTGGGTGTAGGCACCGTAACGCCCCCGAACAATGCGCTACCCAGGAAGCTACTGCCCAACAGCATCGTACGACGCGTATACGTCCAGACTTTAGACATGCCTTTGGTCTTCGTCATTATCGTATCCGGTATTGCCCCATACGGATGATCAAGGCGCGCCGTTTCTCGCCGTAAACGTCAACGCGACAAAGCGACATACGTTCTCAAGTACCGAGTGTTCGGTCGGCAGCGCTTCGTCACCATCGGTCCTCACGGTGCCCTTGGACACCGGACCTTGCACGCAAGGAGGCCAAGCGGCTTGTCGGCCTGGTTGTCAGTGGCAAAGACCCGGTCGACGACAAAGCCACGGCGCGCCTGAGGCATCCATATAACGACCATGACCCCAGCTTCAACCCAATCACGCTGAAGCCGCCAACGACGTCGATTATCCAATCCCCCTAGGCGATTGCCTTGCCATCCGCGCTCGCGCCGTCTCCGCAACCCCGCCCAGCTCCGACGACGCGAGCGCTACCAGCAGAGCACGCAGATCAAAGGGAGCCTTTTGGACGCCGATGGGGGTCCCATTCCAGTGCCGATTGACAATCGAGTATCCATCGTCGACGCTTTGCTGATGATGCTGCCGATGACATCGCTGCGAAGGTCGATCATGTGAGGCGACATTCTGCTCTCTCGACATTACTCATCGACAAGTCGCCGGGATGCATAGGTATATTCCAGGGCCGCCTTTCGTGCATGTTCGATGAGATTGGCGGCGGCGCCATGTCCCCCGTCAATATTCTCATAGTAAAAATAGGGCTGACCTAGCTCGGCGAGCCTCGCGGCTGCCTTACGGCCATGCGCTGGATGCACACGGTCGTCCTTGGTGGAGGTGAGAATGAAGGGCGCGGGATAGGTCTTGCCCGACACCAACTTATGATAAGGCGAGTAGGCCTCGAGCCACTCGCGCTGTTCAGGGATGGCGGGGTCGCCATACTCACCGATCCAGGAGGCCCCCGCGCCCAGTTTGGTGAACCGAAGCATGTCGAACAGCGGCACCTCCACTACGGCGGCATTGAAGAGGTCGGGTCGTTGGGTGATTGCGGTCCCCACCAGCAGGCCTCCTTGGCTGCCGCCAGATACGCCCAACCGGCGGGGAGAAGTGATCTTCCTCCGGATCAGGTCCTCTGCGACGGCGATAAAATCATCCCATGTGCGCTGCTTCGTTGCCCCTTGGGCGGTCTGGTGCCATTGCGGACCGAACTCGCCACCGCCGCGCAGGTTCGCGACGACATATGCATTGCCCTGCTCGAGCCAGAGTCGTCCCATAAGGCTCGCATAAGAAGGCAAAAGCGGAACCTGAAATCCGCCATAGCCATAGAGAAGGGTTGGGGTAGATCCGTCAAACTTGGCGCTCTTGGGCCGTATCAGAAAGTAAGGAATGCGGGTGCCGTCGCGCGAAGTTGCCTCGAACTGCTCCACGACATGTTTCGATGCGTTAAACCTCGGAGGTGTCGCCTTCAGTGTCTCGAGACGTTCGGTCGCGGCGTCGAAGTACCAGAGCGACGTCGGCATCAGAAAGCTGGAAACGCTGAACATCATCTCATCCGATTCATTCGATGCGGCAGTCAGACCGACACTCGCGTTCTCCGGGAGCGGGACCGGAGTGGCTCGCCAGGTGTCCTGATCATACTTGTAGACGAATGCCTTGCTCTGAACATCGTCGAGGATCGTCAGGATCAATAAGTTCCTGGTAACGCCGAATCCGCTGAGCGCCTGCCGAGGCCCGGGTTTGAAGACGAGCGTGGGGCTGGCACGCAGCGGATCCCGCTTCCATTCGGCCAAGTCGTACGAGATGAACGAGCCAGCCGCGAAGCCGGTGTCGCCGTAAGGCGGCGTCCAGTCTTCTTTTAGCATCACGAGCAGGCGGCCACTGACAATGCCGCCGATGCTCGCCTTTTTCGGCAGATTGAGCTTAATCGGCAGCCTGGGCCCAAAGAGCACATACTCATGCTCGAACGCGCTGATGCTGCGCACGGCGCCGGTCGCGTGGATTGTTCCTTCACTGTCGCGCAGCACGAATGGTGCGGCTTGAACATCGGTCGGCTCGCCGCGAAAACCCTCGCGCGCTTCACCGAGTGACTGACCGCGCTTGAGCTCCTTCACGACGAAAGGGTAACCGGAGGGCGACATGGTCCCTTCGCCCCAATCTCGTGCAATCAGGATCGTCTCGACATCTACCCAGCTGACGTCCTGCTTTCCCTCCGGAAGATCGAAGCCATTCGTGACGAAGGCCTTGGCGTCGCGGTCGAATTCGCGCACGAATACGGCATCTTTGCCGCCCTCGGAAAGTTCGACTAGACACAGACGCTCTTCGGGCGGTAGGCAGCTTCCGCCTCGAAAGACCCAATTTTTCTTCTCCGCGTCCGCCAGAGCATCAATGTCGAGCACGGTCTCCCATTGCGGGCTCTGGGTGCGATAGCTTTCAAGCGTGGTACGCCGCCAAACTCCGCGCACCTGTTTCTCGTCTTGCCAGAAATTGTTGAGACCGCCCCGGCCCAATGAAACGTACGGAATCCGGTCATTGGCCTGAAGGATGTTGAGCGCCTCCTCGTAGAAGCGCTGATAGCGGGGATCCGATTGAAGCGCACCAAGTGTCTTGTCGTTCTCGGCGCGAGCCCAAGCCAATGCGCCCGGCCCTTCGATCTCCTCTAGCCAAAGGAAAGGATCGTCCGCTTCCGTAGCAGCCGCCACCGTGTGGGGCAGTGCCGCGGAGAACAAACAGGTCATAGATAGCCACCCTGCGAGGAGGAGTGAATTTCTCATGGGACTTGTCCTGAACATGGCCCAGCCGGGCATTGCGCGTGTTGGGAGTTGGGCGGACGCAGACGGGAGATGTGCATTCGACTTCAAAGAGCGGACATACGGGAATCGTCTGCCGGTACCTCAACGGTGCAAGCCGCGTGCCGCTTCAAACTGGACGTTCTCCCGCCGCTTGGCATCGCATGCCGGCGTCAAGTTGTGGACGATGGTTTCAAAGCTGACAATTACACTGCTTGAGTCCCACAGAGCCGAGGCCGAATGACGACGATTTCGCAACTCCCGCTCTACTCTCGCGCACCTGAATGGATCTGCAGCGCGCACAACTGATCTGCCGGGCCGCATTACCTTTGGAGGGGTCCGCCCGCGCGGCATGGCGCCGCAGAAGTAGAGGAAGTCTCGCGCGCACAGCGAGGGAGCAGGCAGGGGATGCTTGTCCGGACTTCGGCATCGAACCTTACACGCAGTTAACTAACGTCTAGGCCGAGCGCTTCATTCAGAACGTGTTTGGATGCAGGGACCATTGCGACGCAAGGCCAGTCCCTCGATCAGCACCACAGCGCGTTGTTTGTGCGTCTCGATCCGCGACGTGGACGGTAGGCGGCTCGCTCCTGCGATCATTTCGCGCGGCCCTCTCGAATGAGTCTCCTTTCGGCGCATACTTACGTCTCAATATTCCCCCTCCTCGACGTAAAAGTACATTTGATGGGAGATCGGCAGCCGACTTGCGCTCGGTCTTCGCTTGATCCCATAGCACCTGGCGAGCGGTCTCAAGGAACTAGGCGCTGAGCGCATCGTCGCGTGGCAAACGACTTTTTTGATCTTGCGTCATCGTAACGTGTTCTGTGCAGAGTTGCGAGCATTCGGGTGAGCGATCTTGCTCGCCTGCAGCTCAGTACCGAGATCAACCACGCTGCAAGATCAAGTCTACACTTCTACATGTTCTCGCAACCCGACCTTGCAAGTTATCGCCGCCCGCCCCGTGTATGCGACCTGCTGGTTTTGATAGGTTGTCTCCCGGAGCTTCACATGAGAGAGCTGTCGCCGTCGAGGCTACAAACCTGAGCTATGGCTTACCAACTACGTGCCAGACGATATGCGCGCTGCAGCCCTCGCACCCCAAGTAAAAGGACCATCGCATGACTAACGCGCAAGCGCACCTTCAGGAGGGATCCGGGCCCAATCCAACAGGCGCTCCACTTCCGGCAGTGGCACCTCCGACCATCAAGTGGCCGAAAGCTCCTTTCCCGAACGACAGCGCTTTTTGCGGCTGGCTGGCTGGGCCGGCCGGCCTACGTTGTTTGAGCCAGACCTCAGACAAGGAGCGGGCAAATTAAAAGGCAATGCTCAAGGCCTACCTGAGGATACGCGATCTCGCACTGTTCAATCCCGTGGCTAATGGCTCTTCAGTATCAATTGGCGACAGCTATATCCGCCCCTTTAATCATCAGAGTCTTGAAAGCTCCCTCATCAAGACGTCTGAACAATGGTTCTTCGTCATCCGGGAGCGCCTGCGATCGGAAGACCATTTGGGCGTCACATTTGCTGTCGCAACCAACGTGTCTGACGATTACTTTCGTCGGTGCTATCAGGAGAATCTGAACTGGCCTCTCGACTTTATTATAATTGAGGCGGCGCGCAGCGGCGGCCGACTGCGTGTAAGAGCTGGCCTGTTGGGCAGCCTGCCGATCTACTTCTGCGTTGAGGAGCGCACTCGCTCGGTTGCGCTCTCCTGGGATTCTGTTGATCTAATGCGTGAGTCGCGTGCAATTGACGCAGAACTGATCGCGCATCATCTGACGATGAAAACGTACTACTCTGCAAGACAAGCCTGCCTCGGCGTTAACCTCCTAACAGCGGGCGCGAGCCTATACGTTGATACGTCGGACACACTGTTTGAGTACGGCTCGAGACCGTCACCATCTTATGCATGCGCTGGATTGACGACAATCGAAGCGCTTCGTCAGTTTAATCAATTACTCAGCGAGGTTGTTGTTTCGCGGCCAATCAAACTTGGTGAAAGTGCCGCGGAATTGAGTGGAGGAATGGACTCTGCTTCCGTCGCGATGGCTGTCCGCGAGGGCGCCGGATCGTTAACGTGTGGGGGAATTCTACTCGATGCGGAGAGTAGTCCCAAGCAATCTGATAGACGCAACAGTATTTTGGCCGCACTGAACTGCCGAGATCACGCAATCGAAATGAACGACCACATGCCCGCGATTGATCTGAATCTCGACTCAAAACACCATTTGCCACTTGTTTCGGAATATTATCTCGAGGCGTTCGAGGCGCTTTGGGGCAGATTTCGCAATGAGGGCTGCAAGATAATTTGGTCCGGTATAGGAGGAGATGAGCTTTTCTTCCGCTACTCGGGCGAGGAAGATGAAGCAGATTCCCCGTCGTCACGTTGCTTCGAAGTTGCGGTTGGACTTGCGGAAGGCCTGCTAACGAGACGCGGCCTTGATGCTGCTCGTTCGACTTTCCTATTTAGCGCGCCGCTTGGCGTGACGGCAGCAACGACTCTTCTGGGTAAGCTTTGTCATGCTCGTCCTCTCGCAAAGCGAGGACTGTGGCCCATTACTCCGCTGGGTGATCCGCGATTGATCAACTTTTCAGCGACCCTTCCACTCGAATTTCGAGCAGACAAGCACATGCTTCGTCTTTACTTACGTAACCGTACCGACGCAGAGGTGTTTCCGCGAGACTATACTAAGGAGAGCTTCGAGCTCGTATTGCCGAGGGCGATTGCCGCGCGGGCGGACACACTTGCATTCCAGCTAAATACTTGTGCATTAGCGGATTTGGGGTTGGTTTCGCGGGAATCGGTCATGACGCTTCTGAATGAAGTGGTAACGAAGGGCACATTTGTTGCGACGAGTGCCTTGGCTCGCTTTATATGGGCGGAGCGTTTTGCCCGGCAACTTGGTTGAGCTTGTCCGCCAGACGCGACGATGTTGAAAGCAGAGGCTGAAAGTTGATGATGCTTGGCTCATTACGATCCTGGTCTGAGACCGGTAAACTCGACCATTTTCAGCCAGCGGCTTGGTCGAATCGCTTCGGCTGGGGAGGAGCCGACGGACCGTGAAGGCCTCAATATTTTCGGACGCGCCAGAATGCGTTCATCCTGAAGCAGGGCAGCGCTGGCGCAACGGTTTACCTTCCGCGGCACCGACGTCGTGGAAATGCTGGAAAGGGCCCCGCAAGGAAATGGGATTTCTAGCACGATCCGGCCTCGATCAAGGCAGCGAGTTGCGTGTGGGCCTACCAGCGCGGCGTCAAGGTCGACTTCTCGCGGCCCGGCAAGCCGACCGACAACGCGTTCATTGAGGCCTTCGGCCGCTTCCGGGCCGAACGCCTCAACGTCCACTGGTCCTGTCCTTTGCGGAGGCCAGGAAAAAGTGGAGACTTGGCGCAAATAGTATAACGAAGAACGGGCCCCCGGGGCGATCGGCAATCGGCGCCGATTTTGCTGCACACCCAGGTTCGCTGCAACAAGCCCGCCAACCTGACGGAAGCGCAAACCTCAGTTATGGCTGGTCCAAACTTCGGTCTCGCTGCACTTCGGGGCGGACTCTAGCTCCTTCCGGAGGAAAAAACGCAGCGGCACGTCACCGAAGCAATTAACTTTACGCCAGATCGGGCTCTCGAGCGTCCGATCGCCAACCAGTCCTGGTGGGTGCCTGCAGGTCTCTCTAGGGGTACAACTTGTCGGCACCCCAGGGCCGACATCAGGGTGCACTAGTCAGCTTTACTGGCTCAGGCGGTAAGGCTGGCCGCTCAAGTTAGCGGCGCGTGGTAGGGACAGCGCTTGTCGTACGCAACAAGCGCCGAGTCACGTCGCTACTAACTTCACCGGCAGCGCGGGCGTGGTAGGGACAGCCTTCGCTTCACTCACCGGGCGTGGGCCGAGTCACGTCCGCGCTGCCTCCGATTGGCGAAACACCATTCGCCGACGAGCTATGATGGGCACGCCCATACCCCCGGGCAAGGCTATTTCGCCCGGACGGATCCCTATTTGGCACAGAGGTTGATGTGACTGAACCGATGACGCCGCTGCAGACAATCAGCGACTGGTTCGAAAAGCAGCACGCAGAAATACAAGGCGAAATCTCTGCCGGCATGGCCTTGCTTTTGAACTTCAACGATACGGACTTTCTCGCACTCGACAACGAACAGCAAGGTGAGTTTCTCCAGCAGTGGCTGAGCGAGGTTGAATTGCCTACCCATGCGATCGTTGGTCGTGCTCTGACGTTCCGAGCTTGTTTTGAGTTTTTCGCGGAGTGCAGGTTTACGGAGCTTTGGTGGAAGCAATCCGAAAAACTATTTCGTGAAGCTCTCGAAGAGACTACAGACAACCCTCATTCTGATGTTGCGCGTTTTTCGCCAACTGCGCAGAGGCTCCTTGACGATATGCCCGCTCGAAAAAGCAGGTGGATTGAAGGCAGGCAGTCTTGGAGAGAACTCGCCGACGGAAGCCTAACACCTAGCGCTCTCAGGAAATGGATCACCTCGCAAATGCGCGGCGCCGGCAATGACGGAACGGGGTAGCGGACTTGTTGAGCGACTTGGCACCGGACATGAACGGAAAAGCTACCGCGCCGCTAGCCGTTCAGCCACGTTCTTGTTGAAACATTTGCTAACCGTTCATTCTTCAGACAAAAAGCATAGCTATGTGGAGAAGGGTGCGCCGCGCTCTTGTGATTTGCCTCACAAGGGTTCGGCAGCGATTCAGCGGCACGTGCCGAATGAGCTGAGCAGTGTTAGCCATAGTTCTGAAATGGAATAGCTGCGCATTTTGCGTCCGCCGGATGAATGAGGATATGTTGGGTGCCCCACGCCCGTCTCGTAGGACGAATCACCGGATCAGATTCTTTCCGTCACTTGCAATTCTGGTGGTTACGAGCGCGGTGTTTCGTGGGCCGAATCGCTTTCAAGCCGTCCTGCACCACTCGCGCGCAATCACGACTGCACGGAAGGAGAGCTAAAGCTTTGTGTCCACTAGCAGCAATCACCCGTTGGTTGGAGTCACAGGATCTGGACATGCAGCTCGAGATCGCGGGCTTCGCGACCTTCTTGATGTTCGGCGATGATGACGTTCTCTCACTTGGCGAATCGGGCCGGCTCGAATTCCTTCATCGATGGTTGAACGAACCGGGCTTGGCATCACCCGGAGGGCGTGCTTTGACCTTCCAAAGGTACTTCGAGTGGTTTGTTGAGGATAGAATGTCGGACGACGGATGGAAGCGAACCGAAGTCCTGATCCGTAAAATTTTGAACGACGCCAAGCGCGACCGGAAGTTCGCGGCAGCACGCAAAGCGCAAAGGATGTTAGATCTTCTGCCAGCTCGAAAGGAGAGCTGGAACCATGTCTTGAAATCCTGGAACGATTTGGCTGCGACTTACCTAACCCACGAGGCTCTTACAAGCTGGACCGCCGCCGAGAAGCGTAGTCCTGAAGGTCGTTTCAAGTACCGTCGCTCCTGTGGTTGCGCGCGGGTCGCATCCCGCGAGTGGCCGCGACGTTCTCTGCGTATATGAACGACGGTGGATTCGGCAGGATTCGCGATTCCGCTTCTGGGCCTAGAGTAACGGGATGCGATCCGAGCTCCCTCAGCGGTGTGCCGCCGCATGTACGTTGTCTTTCGGAGCGCTTAACATACACGCTCGGGTGGGGCTTGTGAGAAGCGTCGGGAACAACACCATGGACATTGGCTCCATAAGCACTTTGGAATTAGTGGCTCTGGGAATTGCCTCGGTCCTTCTGCTCGCCGTTCTCCTCGGCTGGCGGTGGGTTAGTCGGGGCTTCCGCGATTTGTAGCTGAGATCACCTCTCCGCGTCAGCTTGAGAGATAGGCATTGACGTTTCTTGCGACGTTCGCTGGCGGCTAATCACCGCCTCCTGGGCCGACTGCCTTCGGATTTCCTTTGGCAACCAGCAGCGAAGATTTCCAGACAAGCATCTAAAGGCTACATGGATCCCAATGATCCGCTCGGCTTCAGAATTTGGACAGCTGCCAAATTAGCTGGGATAAAAGTGTGCTCTACGGTGATGTTTTATACGGAAACATAGCCTGAATTTTTGAGATAGTTGGCGCATCCCTCTTTGGAGAAGATATCGAGGAGTTCGCCGACCTTGCGCTACGTTGATTCAATCCCGCGTGTCTCGGCGGCTCGCATTAGGTGTTTGAGCATGACGAAGACCTGATGCTGTAGGGCGGCACGAAAAGTCGCTGCGCTCCTGTTGCGCGGATAGCGCTGCCAGGCGCCGGCGAACTGGAAGTGGGCAGTGCTCCTGCGCTTTAGGACGTTTCCGGCGATTACACCAGCCAACCTTCAGGCGGAAGATCAACGCCTCGACACACCCCACGCAAGTGTCCTGACTTCGCGACGGTCGCGGAGGCATTCTTCGCAACCGTTGCACTTAAAACGTGGCTTCATCGGGTCGCAGCCCAGCCTACATGGGAACAAACGCTATCGATGCGATGCTAGCTGCACGCCTAGATGCGCCCAGAGAGCACCCGGCACGGCTGCTGTCCCTGCTACACGCAGTGAGCATCAAGGTTTCGGCTGCGCCGCTGGTGTTCGACTCTGCGATGCTGTTGATGAAGCTGCTCCAGCTTGGAAGACGTGGTGGACGCACTGCAATGCCGCATATCGGCGATAGTCGGGATGGCGGCAACGGTGAGGACTACTGACTCTAGTAGGTCTGTTGGTCATCGGCATGAGCTAGTGAGTAGAGCCTTTTTGACAGACACGCCTCGCGCACCGAAAGGTGCGTGCTCGGATAGGAGAATCTCGATGCGGTTGACCGCGCTGCGCCCCACCTCTTTAGCGCTGATCCTTTTTGCCTGCGGGGTGATGGGGAGCGCGCAGGCCGACGATCCGCCGGCGCGTGCCGAGGCCACGACGCCGGCCGGCCAGAAGGGCGGCTCCGGCGAACGCGCCGGTCAAGCGCAGAGTACGCCGTCGGCGGCCGAACAGCATCGCCTGCCGCCGGACTCTAGCACTGGGCAAAAGCTTGAGCTCCCTGGACGGACGCTCTCTTTCGTCGCGACCGCCGGCTCCATCCGCCTGTTTGACGACAAGGGCGAGCCGCAGGCCGACATCGTCTATACCTCGTATCAGCTTGACGGCACCAATCGCAGCACGCGCCCGGTAACATTCTTTTTCAACGGCGGACCTGGCTCATCATCGGCCTGGTTACAGCTTGGCAATGCTGGACCCTGGCGGCTGCCGATCAATGCTGACGAGGTGACGCCATCTACTTTTCCGGAGGCGACGCCAAACGCAGAGACTTGGCTCGATTTCACGGATCTTGTATTTATCGACCCCGTAGGCACCGGCTATAGCCGTTTCGTTGCGACCAACGATGATGCGCGCAAGCGGCTCTATTCCGTTGACGGCGACGTCAACGCGCTCGGGCTGGTAGTCCGCCGCTGGCTTGAAAAACATGACCGGCTGTTGTCGCCGAAATATATCGCTGGTGAAAGCTATGGCGGCATTCGTGGGCCAAAGCTTGTCCACGAGTTGCAGATTCGACAGGGCATAGGCGTCAAGGGCCTAATCATGGTCTCGCCGTTGTTCGACTACAGCCAGTACGCTCGCACGAGCCTTCTGCAACACGTTGCAAGGCTGCCAAGCTATGTCGCGACGCAGCGTGAAGCCAAGAGTTCGGTCAAGGGTTCGGTAAAGCGATCCGATCTCACTGACGTGGAAGCTTATGCACGCGGCGAGTTTCTGGCCGATCTCATCAAAGGCCAAACGGACAAGGAAGCGACCACGCGTCTGGCCGATAAGACCGCGGCGCTGACCGGCATCGACCAGGCGGTGAGTCGCAGGCTCGCGGGCAGATTCGACCTCGCCGTGTTTCGCCGTGAATTTGATCGTAAGAATGGCAGGCTAATCGGAAACTATGACGCCTCGGTGCGTGGCATTGATCCCTATCCGGACTCCGATTTCCCACCTTCTGGCGATCCCTCGAGCGATACGCTGTTTGCGCCTCTAACCAGCGCCACTGTCGATCTCCTTACGCGCAAGCTAAACTGGCGGCCGGACGGCTCCTATGAGCTCCTCAACCGCACAATCGGGCAGGCTTGGGATTTCGGCCGTAGTCCTCCAGAATCGCTATCTGAGCTACGCCACATCCTTGCAACGGACCCAAAGATGAAATTGCTGGTCGGGCACGGCCTCTTTGACCTCGTCACGCCCTATTTCGGATCACAGATGGTGCTCGACCAATTGCCACCATTTGCCTCGGCACCGCGCGTCAAACTTGTAGTCTTTCCGGGCGGCCACATGTTCTATTCACGAGACGCCTCGCGCCAAGCGTTTCGTGCAGAGGTCGAAGCGATGATGAAGTAACCGGACGGCGAACCTTTCAATTACCCACAAATTCTCCTCCGACCATGGCGCCCAGCGCGATGTCGGCGAGGCGTGACAGCCCGCGCCACATGACCGTATTGCCGGGCGGCGGATCGCTGGCGCGGGCGAGATAACCGCCGAGCCGGGCAATCTTGATCAGATAGTGCGAGAGCGTTTTCCGTCTTGCTTTTGGTTTGTCGTTGACGAGGCGATCGAGCACGCCGATTGCAGTCGCAGTCAACGCGAGGGTTGGTGGCGCGTCTGGGGCGGAACGGTTGAGCATCGTCATCCAGAAGACCCGCCAACTCAGGATGCAAAAGAGCGAGATCAGGTTGGTCAGACGCTGGGCGGTCCTGAGCTTCGACTCCTCAGCTTTGCAGCCCGATTTGAGGATCTTGTGGAACACCTCGATCTTCCATCTCAAACCATACCATTCCAGCTTCTCAATGGCGTCGGTGCGGGAACCAACAGGCAGGTCGGTGATCAGCTTCCAATCGATCTTCTTTCTGTTTTTCGGCGTCCCGCGCTCTTCGGCATGGATCACCGTCAGGGTCAGAGCGGGATAGCGCTTCTGCTTTCCGATCGGCGGCAGGACGCGAATCTTGCGATACCTGATCTCAAGAATGGCCTGGTCGGGATCGCCGTTGCTGTCTCTGACTTCGATGCGATGGAGCCCTTTGACGGCGACCTCGTCCATTTCGTCGGCGATCGTGTGATCCCCGTCTCCAGCCAAGCGGTCGACGCAGGTCCTGATCAGGAAATGAGTTCCGACCTCCTGTGCTGTGCAGAAGAGCTCGTAGATGTCACTCTCGCGATCACCAATATGGATGCATCGTCCCGGATGATCCAAGAGTTGCGTAGACTGCTTGAGATTCTCCAACCACCGGACGCTTTCCTTTTTCTCGATGGGAATC
Organism: Bradyrhizobium sp. CB82; assembly: GCF_029714405.1. NCBI lineage: Bacteria > Pseudomonadati > Pseudomonadota > Alphaproteobacteria > Hyphomicrobiales > Nitrobacteraceae > Bradyrhizobium > Bradyrhizobium sp. CB82. Next base: position 8,165,685 of record NZ_CP121650.1, read on the forward strand.
CGGGTCGGATTGATCTTCTTTTTAAGCGCTGCCGTCCCCTTGAATTTCTTCCGGGTCCAGAACTTAACGGCCGCCAACCCCAGCGGCACCCCCTCGATTGTAACCGCGAGGCTGGAATGCATCAGGATGCCGCAAACCGTGTGCGATCTGAGGCGACCTGCCTTATCCCGTCCACTGTTTATGCTCTTGGTGATGCCGATCGCTTCTGACTTCTCGCGTTGATAGCTGAACTCGGTTGTATCGTGCAGCACAAGAACGAGACCTTCAGTGGCGGCGGCACGATCGCGTGTTGATTGAAAATGGCCGGCCAGAATGTCCACTTCGCTGACCCGGTCGTTAGAGAAGAAGCGGTAGGCTGCCTTGGTATTCGCCCAATCCTGGCAGACGAGCGGAATGCTTTGTCCCATGGCGCTTCCAATCTGCGTGAGCAGTTTGCGGAATCTGTCGCCGAGCCGCGCGTCCCTAAACTCGCATCCACTACTCTCTCGATCAATCCAACATTCACCTTCCAAGGACCGCAAACAGCCTTTTGCCGATCGATCCCTTAATGTCAGCCCCATAGAGCACCCCTCGCGAATCAGGTGCTCAGAAAGGAATCACAAGTGATTCTTTCGATTCAAGATTTCGCCGATCAGCGGATCAGCCCGAGTGGTCAAAGTTATGGGTAATTGAAAGACGGCGAACAACGGCGAACAGGTCACAAGCGGGTTTCGCGTTCGCACTCGCATAGTATAATTTTTCAGCGAAATGCAGATGAAATCCTAGGCGCGTGATGTTGTTGTAGGAAACATAGCCTGAATTCTTCAGATGGTTGGCGCATTCCTCTTTGGAGAAGACATCGAGGAGTTCGCCGACCTTGCGCCACGTTGCTTCGACATCGTTCTGCGCGGCTCGCATGTCAAAATACCCGCTGCAGACCAGCTCGCTAGTTTCGCTCTCACCTTACGGCCAGAGGTTAATCGGATGCTTGTGGCGAGGATAACACCAAGCCGAGGACGTCTGAAAGTTGCCTCGAGAGATCGGCGCAGACGTTTGATCTGCTTGGCAAGTCCGTATCGCCACGGCGCAGGACAACGCCTCTCTATCCGAGCGAACGGTCGCCCGCAGCGTTCCGCCTCAGTCAGCTCAGGTAATATTTATTGAAGAGTTCGCCAAGCTTAGTAGCCTTGATCTTTTTCAGAATAAGTTTGCGCAGGAACGCAGGTCCCGGGATCTCAATTTCATTGCCGTCACGCAGTCTACCCATTGCTGCAAGCAACTTGCGAATATCATAGGTCGAGTTGAATACCTCGGGCACGCCACGTTCAATCTTGAGGAGGATATAAACCGCTTCCATCGCCGTCCGAACGGAGTATTCCGTCGTGAAGATACAATCCCGCTCACCGGACTCCGCGAACTGGCCAATGAAGGCGAAATTGATCGCCTCTTTCGGCACGACATCTGGCCGGTCACCCGCCTGCCGAGGCATGAAGAAGGAAGTGACGTAGGGCATCATCACCGGTACCGTCTTGGCGGCCCCTGCGGCAAGTTCCGGTATGGTCGCGACCGGCACACCGAGGTGATAAAGCCATTCTTGCGTGATCTCCTCGCCCGTACAATCTTGCATCGGCTTCCTCACGTAGTCGCCGGCTTTATCGACGAATAGTGAATAGACCCAGACGACGAGTTGATCGCTGGGCTGGTGCTTAAAATGCGGCTGGCGGTTTGTGGTCCAACTGAGCAACCAGCTCGAATCTTTCACGGTAACGATGCCTCCTGTGACGACCTTGCCGCTGAACGGATCGCGTTTAGCGATCTTGCGGATGTATGGCGGAATGCGTTCGTCCAGGGTCGTGATCGTCGCCGATTCCCATTTGCTTGCAGAGATATCGCCGCAAAAGACATTTGGACGGCCGAAGGCGGCATCCTTCGTCGCAATACGCCGCCACAGATCCCAGGCGGGCGCCGGTCCTTCGTTGAGCCTGGCGGCCGTGTGATGGTCCCCCATGTCCGAATTTTCAGTCAGCGACCCGATCGTCACGAAAACAAGATCGTCGGCGCCAATAATGAGACTGCCCGCATTGCCATTCTCAAGCCAGCGGATGGCTGTGGCTTGCTTGCGTCCGCATGTTATGTCGAAATCGATATCGGTGACTTCGACGCCGTAGCGAAAGTTGACTCCTTGCTCCAACAGCCATTTGTATAATGGGAGAACAAGCGATTCATATTGATTGTACTTGGTGAACTTCAGCGTGCTGAAATCCGGCAAGCCGCCGATGTGGTGGATGAATCGATGCAGATAAAGTTTCATCTCGAGGGCCGAATGCCATTCTTCAAAGGCGAACATGGTCCGCCAATAGAGCCAGAAATTGCTGTTGATGAATTCCCTCCCGAACACTTCGTCGATGCGCTTGGTCTCCATCTGCTTACGAGTGGCAAGAAAAAGGGCAATCAGCTCTTTCTGGGCCTCTTCACTCAGAGTGAAGAGGCCATCGGTATGGGCGTCCTGCCCTTGGTTCACCGTCGCCCGCTGTAGTGTGTAGTTCGGATCATCCTCGTTCAGCCAATAAAACTCGTCGAGCACGCTGGCGCCTTCAAGTTCGAGCGATGGGATCGAACGAAACAGATCCCAGAGGCACTCGAAATGATCCTTCATCTCTCTGCCACCTCGAATCACGAATCCCTTTCTGGATCCTGACTGCCGTCCAACGCGCCCCCCGGAACCTTCTGTCGTTCGAGGATGGTGATACGGTCGCCACGCATTTGCCCGTCGCGGATCAAGAAGGCCGCGCCTGAGAGCGCAGCCAACCCCGAACCAACGAACCAAGCCGTCTTGCTATCCACGCCAGCGGGTTTGCGGGGCCGAGCAAAAGCTTCGTAGTTTCCACTGCTGTAATACATCGCGACATTCCATCTCTTTTGATCTGACAATCCGTCCGCTGATGGTCAGAAGATGTTTTCGATCGCCTGACACTTCTGCGGGACGCCGATCGTCAGACCGCCATCGACGACGATTTCGGACCCGGTAAATCGATTTTTTTATTGCGCCTGTCGCACCAAAATCATGTGAGATTTCAAGCACTCAAGTCCACTCGTGGCGGCTCGGCGCGACACGGGGCGCGACAAGCTTGTGAATAGCGCGGATTGAGAACGAACATCTCGGCGCGTGCACCATCTGCATGCCACCATCGGTCGTTGATTCGCAGAGACCGGCCGGGGAAGCCAGGTCAAATCTCAAACTATCGGACCTCGTACTCGCTGCGAGTGAAGATCATTAAGGACGCTGACAATGGCTCAGGATTTCTACGATCGCAACGGACGTGCGACGCACTACGTCGATAACAACGGAACATTCTATATCTGGAGCGGCCAACCCATCGGCTTCGTGCAGGGAGAAGAACTCTATGCAATATCTGGTCGCCATGTCGGCCGGATATCGTCAGGATGGATTCGAGATCACAACGGACACGGTCTAGCATTCTCGCAAAATGTTTCTGGCGGCCCCGTTACCCCCAATGCGGTCACTTCCTTCTCATCGCTGCCGTCTTTACCTCCTCTAAGGGGCCTTCCCTCTGGCCTGCTCGTGCGCATGCACGAAGGGCGGTGCGACCAGCTCGACCTTCTGCCGCGGCAGCTTGAGATCATTGGCTGCGAAAGCGGGTGTCGCCAGCATGAGGGCGGTCGCGGCGGCGCTGATCAATGCGGCTCTGCGGGTTAACATTGGAAGCATCCTTCATCTGAATAGATTTTGATGACGGGACCCACTCTGCGCTTCCTGTTGCAAGAGAGTTTGCGCGGCAACAACCTTTCGCCTGATTTGCCTCCGGAGCAGTACTTAGGTTGGTTACCGGAGCAGGATCTTCCCGCTGCACTTTGAGCGAGCGCAAGGTGGACCGGCCGAGTCCGGGATAGCCAAGGGACCTGCGGGCAGGCGTTCCGCAAAAAATCTCGACATCAGGATGGATCAAGACATGAGAGCGGATCTGGCGGCGAGCTATGGCGACGAACGTCTGCCGCGCTATACGAGCTACCCGACCGCCCCGCATTTCTCGCCCGCGGTCGGCGCCGAGGCTCACGCCCAATGGCTCGCCGAGCTTCCCGCCAGCGTCAGCGCCTCGCTCTATCTGCACGTGCCGTTCTGCCGGAAGATGTGCTGGTACTGCGGCTGCCATACCCAGATCGCCCGCCGCGACGATGTGATCGCGGCCTATCAGCAGACGCTGCGCCGCGAGGTCGAACTGGTGGCCGGCACCATCGGCCGCCGCATCAAGGTCGCGCACATCCATTTTGGCGGCGGCACGCCGACGATCATGGCGCCCGAAGCCTTCACGGAATTGATGGCTTCGATCCGGCAGGCGTACTTCGTGCTGCCGTCGGCCGAGATCGCGATCGAGATCGATCCGCGGACGCTGACGGCCGAGATGACCGACGCGCTGGCGCTTGCCGGCGTCAACCGCGCGAGCCTCGGCGTGCAGAGTTTCGATCCGCGCGTGCAGCTCGCGATCAACCGCGTGCAGAGCTTCGAACAGACCGCTGCCGTCACCCGGAATCTGCGGCGCGCCGGCATCAAGGGCGTCAATTTCGACCTGATCTACGGACTGCCGCACCAGACCATCGCCTCCTGTCTCGACACGGTGCGGCGCAGCCTTGAGCTCGAGCCCGACCGCTTCTCGGTGTTCGGCTATGCCCATGTGCCGGCCTTCAAGAAGCACCAGCGCAAGATCGACGAGGCGGTCCTGCCCGACGGCCTCGCGCGTCACGATCAGGCCTGCGCGATCGCCAACGCGCTGAAGGATGCCGGCTATGTGCAGATCGGGCTCGACCATTTCGCACGTCCCGACGACGCCATGGCGCTTGCCTTCGAGAGCAAGACGCTGCGTCGCAATTTCCAGGGCTATACGACCGATGTGAGCGACGTTCTGCTCGGCTTCGGCGCCGGCGCCATCGGTCATCTGCCGCAGGGCTACGTCCAGAACGAGGTATCGATCGTCGCCTATGCGAAGGCCATCGAGGCCGGCCTCCTCGCAACCGTCAAGGGCTACGCGCTGACCGGCGACGACCGGCTGCGCGCCGACATCATCGAGCGAATCATGTGCGACTACGGCGCCGATCTCGGCGCGATCTGCGCCCGGCACGGCGCGCGAGCCGATGCAGTGCTGCAATCCGCGCCGCGGCTGAAGACGCTGATTTCCGATGGCGTAGTCAGGCTCGAGGGCGACCAGCTCGCTGTCGCCAAGGATTCCCGTTTCCTCGTTCGCAGCGTCGCCGCCGCCTTCGACGCGCATCTGGACGTCGCCAGGCAGCTGCACAGCCGGGCGGTGTGAACCACCGTCATTCCGGGGCGCGCCACTTGGCGCGAGCCCGCAATCCATTTCTCCACTTAGGTCGTGGCACGATGGATTCTCAGATGCGCAATTGCGCATCATAGCTCGCGCTTGCGCGCGCCCCGGAATGACGAGGCCAGCGGAACCGGCCCCAGCTTGCTCTCCAACAAAGAGCGTCTCGCCAACGCCGCTATCGTCTCACCGGAACGGAGTAGCCCATGCCCTTCCGATCTGACGATCTCGTCGACGACATCATGCGCACGGCGCCGCATACGATCCGCGTGTTCCTGAAGTTCCGGATGGCGTGCGTCGGCTGTCCGATTGCCTGCTTCCACACTGTCGACGATGCCTGCCGCGAGCACGCGATCGATCGCGAAAAATTCATCGCCGCACTGTGCGAGAGCGTTCCGGCGTGATCAACGCGCCGAGCCGCCGTCCGTGCTCTGCTCGGCCAGGACAAAGATCCGGTGCGGTTCGCGCAGGATGATGCGCCGGCGGCCGCTTTCGACGAGGCCCTGGCTCTCCCAGCCGCTCAGGATGCGGCTTACGGTGTGCGGTGTGGTGCCGGTCATCTGCGCGATGTCCTGGCGGCTGATCGGAAAATCGATCTCGATGCCTCCATTGCCGGCCCTGCCGTCGCTGCGCTGAAGTCGCTATAGCGTTGATGAACTGTTTGGTAGCAAACGCACGGTCGCAGCTGCGCTGATCTGTTGATTATTGATGCATATGGAGGCTTTAAGAATGGCCGACGTTTCTGCAATTGCGGCTGCTATCTCGGCATTTAAAGGGGCTAGTGACATTGGACACGCGATGATCAATTTGCGTGACGCGACAGCATTTCAGTCGAAGCTACTAGATTTCCAATCAAAGCTTATAGAGGCAAACGCAAGTGTTTTCGCGGCTCACGATGAACGAGCTGACTGGCAGATCGCCGACCTAGAAGAACAGATCGAAAAGCTAAAAGCGCAGCAGCGCAAGTTTGATCGCTACAATTGAAGGACTACGGCATTAACTCTTTCGCTTATGAGCTAAAGGCATCTGAAGCAAATGGTGAGCCAATCCATCGAGCTTGCGCCACCTGCTTTCAGGACGAGCGCATCAGTATACTGCAATTCTCTCACCAGTCCGAGGGACAGGATTGGTACACCTGTCCGCGATGCAAGGATCCTCAGCATTTTGGTGCGCGGGTCCGGAGGGAGTCATATCGTTCGCACCACAGCGATTTTTAAATCCGCAGTTCGGTCCGAATAACCCAATGCTGCGGTCCGCTCAGTTCGGTTAGCGCCCACACCAGTGCGTCAACACGATCGGGGGAATAGCCAAGGCGCCCCCGATCGAAATCGCTCGTGAAAGCGCACATCTGATTCTCCAACGTGGAGAAATTGCCGACGTGGTGCACCTTGCGTTGCTCATAGAGAGCGGCGATCGGTTCGGCGCGCACCACTTTACCGCGGCTGGCGTGAACTGACTTGAAGCTCACGCTCGCATCCAGCGCGCGAATCGTCGCAGCTCGTAGGCGCTCAACGGTAGCTTGTCTTCCCTCGACCGATGTCGATCAGGCAGCTCAGCGCGGTCTCGGAGCGCTCGAGCAGTTCTCTCCCCGACGGCCCGCCCGCAATTTCGCCGTCGCTGGGTCGGCTTCGTGACCTGCGGCGTAGCCCCCTGTGGCCTGCATGTACCGCACGCATTCCGCGATGATTTCCGAGCGTGTGCGTGGTGCCGCCTCCGACGATTCCTAAGAAACGGCATCGCCGACGTTCGGCTCCAAGGGCTGGAGAACGAAGCCGAATGCCTTGGCACGCCGATGCAAATTGTTGACCACTCGCGTCCGGTAGCGCGTCTCGTAGGACGAGGCCCCGGGATCGACATAGTCCATTCCGTATCGCACAGCATTGTAGAACAGAACTGCGATCTTGCGGGCCGTGGCGGTCACTGCCTTGGCCTTACCGATGCGCGATGAAAGTCTCCTGTAAAAGGCGCCGAGCGCAGTATCGGTGCGTCCGACGGTGACGGCAGCAAGGCGCAGAAGCGCCGCCGCCCGGCCGCCGGATCGGCGCGTTCGGGACGAGAGCCTTTTGCCGCCGGAGACCTTGTTGCTCGGCGCCAGTCCTAGCCAGGAGGTAAAATGCTTTGCACTTGGCCACGAGGAGAGGTCGTCACCGCATTCAGCGATCAGCTTCAGCGAGAGGTAAGAACCGAGGCCGTCGATCGTGGTGATGTCTTTTCCCAGCAACGCGAACAGCGCCTCGCGGACGTCGAAAGCTAGAGCGTTCGCCTGATCGGTTCGATTCCGACGCAGCGAGGCCGGCGGTGCTGGTCCATGGCCACGTCCGCGATGGTTGCTCAGTTCCTTCAACACGGCTTCGATCCGGGCGTCGCAGGCAGATGCCTTCTCGTGGTAGGTGTCGTAAAGCGCAAGTGCCTGCTCGAGCGCAAACAGATGCTCGGCTCGGTAGCTCCCGGTGAGCGCCTTCGCAATCGTCTCGGCACTGGCGTGGCAACTGTAGTGGCGCAAGCACGCCAGCGCCTCGGGATCGCGCTCGCCGGCAAGGATCGCGCGTATGATACGCAGGCCGGTCGCGCCGGTGATGTCGGCGACGACGTGGTGGAGCTGAAGATTCATCTCCGTCAAGGCCTTCTGCATATGCTGGATGTGTGAGGCCGCGTACTCCAGCAGACGCTCGCGCTGACGCACGTAGGCTCGCAGTTCGGCAATCTGCCCTTTGGGCTGAAAGCTGGCCCGCAGCAACCCGAATGAATGGAGCCGCTGCAGCCATTGCGCATCGCTGACATCGGTCTTACGCCCCGGCACGTGCTTGGCATCGCGCGCGTTGACAAGAAACACGGTAAATCCCCGGGCATCGAGAAGCTCGAAAATCGGAATCCAGTAGACGCTGGTCGATTCCATGACGACGGTCTCGACGCCGCATTCCGTAAACCAGTCGACCAGCCGATGCAGATCGGCCGTGAAGGTACCGAAACTGTGGACTGGCTCCGGTGCGCGATCTGCCCTAACGGCCGCCATATGCATGGTGGCGCCAACGTCGATGGCAGCCGCGTTCGGGTGCACCATCGGCATCTTACCGCCGTCCTTCGACTTCGATCTTTTGGGATTCATCTGTAGCTCCTCCTGACTCCGGCGGAAGGGCTGGGCTGCGCAATTCATTCAAATTCCTAAACGGGATCGCCGAGATGGCGTCACCACTCTCAAGTGCGCAACAGCCCATGGACCAGGTTTTTTGACGGGGTCACGTGCCACCAAAATCGTATCGGCCGCTCCCTTCCGGCCGCAGTCTAGCGGTTACCCGTTTCTATCCCACAGGGGGCGCGCAGCGCCCCGCTCAGTTTTTTGGAAGCAGTTCGTCGTTGCGTGCTAAACGCTTTTTAACCTTGGCCATAGGAGGGCCTCCGTGTGGTTTGGGGTTAGAGCCGGGGCGGAAGGTCGCGCTTCCCCTCGGCTTGCTTTTCGTGGCACCATGAATTCATGGCAAAAGCAATTCGTGACACCATGACGTCATCAAAAAGCGGGCTCCAGCGACGGGACACCCAGTCACGGTTCGACTTCAGCCCGAATTGGCAAAAGAATTAGACGGTTGGCGCCGCAAGCAGCCTGATTACCCGGCCGCCCCGAGGCGATCCGGTGGTTGCTGGAAGCCGCGCTAAAGGCGAAGAAATCGTGACTCCACTGGCAGAACCGACCGACCTTGAGTTGATCCGCAAAATCGCTGCTGCGGGCGGCAGGAAATACACCGCCGGAAACATTGACCGCGGAAAATATCAACGCCTCGTGGCATTAGGCTGGCTGACCGAAGTCTCCGTCAACATCAGTGATGTCGTGTACGAGGTAACTGAGGCTGGGAAAGCGGCCGCGCGACTGAAATAAGGTGATTGCCGCCGCGAGTGCCGCGGGGATTCAAGCCGAGGTTAGTGTGGCGCAGATAGCGACTCACGAGACATTAAAGGAATCATCGTCAATCTCGTCAATGCGTCGCACCAAGTCTGCTAGCCCCTCTGCCTACGTCTTTTCTTCCTCTTTCCGCGATTTCCTTTTTGTCTGCGATCCCCGAGGCCACGAGATGAGTGCGCCGCAAACAAGGGCGAGACCAGCGACGATCAGCGAGATACCGAGAGCGCGCATACTTGCGAGCCCCACAAAGAGAGGCATTTTACCTCAGTTTGGCGCGCGAGGCGCGTTCCTTGTCGACGCCAAGGTCTTTGAGGGTCCCCTTCGGCGCGCCGCGAAGATTGATCAAAGATACGCAGTAGCGGGTCTGGGTTGGAACCTATGTGGCAGATGGAATCCCGGCTGCCAAGAAACCTTGACCGCCTGCAGTGGGCTGACGACATCCACCAAACAACCCATCCTCAGACATGGAAATAGACCAGAGGCAAATAGATGTATGTCCACCAGGCGAAGCCGGCCAATCCGGCCAGGACCAGCATATCTTCGTTGGTCATGGGGATCTCCGAGAGCAGTTTCGATTACCCTCCAACCAACGAGCGGCAGCGCGCGTTTCAATCGCGCATCAAATATACTTTAAAAAAACGGAACATTTTGCGCCGCGCGTAGCCGCGCCCGGTTCATTATTTCGGGGCTGGCGGAAGTGCCGGCCGGGGCCGGACGCATCCACAGCCTATCTGGGGCGCCCAAAAGTGCGAGTTGTGCACCGTCTCTCCACAGGCTTCCAATAGCCAGGGGGTGGTAGAGTCGTTCCCGTGATGGGGGACATCCCAATGACCAATTGGCAATCTGATCTCGATGCGCTCATCGCGGAAACGAAGGCGTTCGTTGAAAAAGCTGGTGCCAAGCGCCGCCTCGGCGACGAATACGATGCGGCGCAGGATCGTGGCGAACTTCGCAGCAATGGCGAGCGCAGCTTTTCCAGCCCGGAAATGGTGAGCGGCACCGAGTTAGTGCCGCCAAACGAATTGCACGAAGCGCGCCTAATACGAGACGGGAGTAAATGATCCAGGCATCGTTCGCCGCGTGCTCGACGAACAACTTGCGCACGGCGAGGAGCCGACCAAAGCCTCACGGCGTCAGATTGTTGCCGACCCGAACCAGCGCGAAGAAATCCTCCAGCGTGTCGCAAGCTTCAGAGCGCACCAGGAACGCTTTATGAGGGAGCGAGAGGATTTTGCGGCAGCGGAATTGAGAAGAATGTGGGGGGCGCGCTAGTATTTGGCTTCAGAAGGCCTCAGGCCGCCGCGCCGGGGCCGCGCTGATGCGGTATTTTGCTTGGGATCTGTGAGGTAGCGGACGCCAGAAAGGCCGCTCCACGCGACGCCCCAGCCGCATCTAGCGTCCTAGCCGCTGAGTCGTACGTTGACGGCTTTCGGCCGGCCGCTTCGCTCATCGTTGACGATGTCATAGCTCACGCGCGCGCCCACGTGGTGCTCAACGCCGCGCGGGAACGACGTGGCATGCACGAATACATCTGAGCCGCCGTCGTCAGGCCTGATGAAGCCGAAGCCTCGATCGGCGATCCACTTTTTGATAACTCCCGACGCCATCCGTCTGCTTTCCTTTTTGCTGCCGTTCGAGTTCTAAGCCGCCATCCGTGCCACATTCGGTCGCGGGGTCTTCTTTGGGGCCGCCGGTGCTAACGGAGATCCGAGAATTTCCTTCAGTTTGTGGCGCAAGACGCGCTCAAGCTGATCTTCTAGGCCGAGATCGGTCAACATCCCATGAAGCCCAACGAGATGGATACGGTCATAAGCCTCGATGAACGCGAGACCCTTCTCGACCCAAGTCTTATGCATGCACCCACTCACCGCTCGGAGGATCGGCACGGTCAGCGCCGCCGCACCATTGCTGCTTTCAAAGACAGTGCGCAATAGCAGCGTGACTTGCTCTTCGCCCTTGGCGGTAAACCGCTTCGGGTCGATGCCTCGCAGAAGATCGTAGCGTCGTAACAGCGTCTGCAAATAACCGGTTTGGCCGCTTCCGTGAGAGCGAGATCCTGCGGCATATCTTCGAGCGCGTGGTTGCAACGTGAATGGCAGCGGGCCTCGTCAAAGGCGAAGGGTTCGCGTTGGATGCAAGCGTGATGGAAGCCAACGCAGCCGCTACCATGGTAAATCCTGCGGCGCGCGCGTAGTGGTCTGACCGCTTCACCCAAAAAGGATACGACAACCTCGATCTCAGGGTGGTGCTCGCTAACGTCACCCCGCCCGCGTGGCGGTACGCGAATCCCGCTCACCTTGCTGCCGATTGACGCGCACCGACAGATGCGGCACGAAACAAGCGGATAATATTGGGTCCGCGCGAATGCATAAGGACGATCGTGCAGGCATCGGTCCGTCGATCGGCGCCTGCACGTTCTGCTCAAGCGGCAGCGCTATCAGATCTCATCGACCGACAGAAAGGCCACCCAACAGACAGTCTCAGTTTCCTTACCATGGAGGCCGAAACCGGGCGATAGCATCCGAGCGCCGATGATGGAGCCGACGTCGCCGAACGACTGCTTAGCGAGCCGCGTTCAGCGACAAACCGACATGTTCTGGGTTCAGTCTTGTCCATCGTGCCTCGTCTGCCAGAGATCCTAAGCGATCCTACATAAAGTCGTAGCCATCGTCGGACCGATCCGAAACGTGCCCTGTTTCGGTATCGCTGGCCTCTTTGGATAGATATAGTGCGGGTTTGTCGGCCCGCTGCCATTGACCGTTACTGTTCTTCGTCCACCTATCGGGATATTGAGTGGGATCAAGCACCATGTTATCGGCATCCACATCGACAAAGCCAAACTGCCGCGAGCGGGCCCTGGCCTCTTGATTACCAGGACGGGAATGGAGCAGCGCCCCATCGCCGTCTAGCCGAAGCTGATGCTCCAGCAAGATATCGCCGGCGTTCTCGACGAGCGGATGGACCACCCGAAGATCGACGGTGGACGTGACTTCAGTTCGCCCGGGAAACTGTTCCTGCCACTGTTCTCCTTGGAACACGTCGCCCATCTCAAATCCGCCTTCTGTTCTTAAAAGCCCGACACTGGTGTTGCCGAGCTGATAGCTGAAATAGCGCGCGCTATCCGTATCGTATTGCGTCGTGCCGTATTTCTTAGCGATCTTTTTTGTGCGCTTGGCCTTTGAGGATATGTGAGACGAATACTCTTGTGGGTTCGCGCCAATTTGCCTGATCTCATCGCCATGATACTCCCTCGCTTTGTCAGCGAATTGGCGCCTTGAGATCTCCACGACAGGAGGCCTGTCAACCAGCGAGTACGACCGTGTTCCTGACGAAGACGAACCCAAGTGCATGTTTGCGAGCGCGTCCGCGAAGCTGTCGCTGTCCGCCGAATATCTGGGCTCGTCGGCCTGGCTGGCGTTGCTGAATTGGCCGGATGAGCCATTGATTCGGCTATACATGTAGTTTTTCTCCTATCAGTGAAGTTGCTTGGCAGCGAGTTCAGGCTGCGCAAGCGAGCGCGCCTTCATATTTGTCCCAGCTGACGCCAAGCTGACGTACAGGTCAGAATATGCAGACGGCTTCCACGCGGCCGGCGTGCTAGCTGCGATCACGACAGCGCACACGCAGGCTCGCGTGACGTTGCTTGCAGGACAGCGTTCGCAACCTTGGCTCGAACGCGCGTGACAAATTGCAACTTTTGCCCAGTCTCTGACCGCCCGCACTGTCGCGAGAGCTAACCGATATGGCACCTTGAGCCTCGTTATCACCCTGGCGGGCGTGTCGCCCGATCTAACGGGTGACAGAGACCGCTTTCGCCGGCGAGAACACATCTCGCGATTCGTCGAGGTGAGACGATAACCCCTCGGCCTCAGCCCGCGTCCCTGTCGCGGATCATTGTCGAGCATTTGATGACCCCGGCCATTAGCGGTTCTGGTGCAGACGCGATCCTGCCTGCCTCACGCAGCACCGCGCGTAATCCGCCCAGCGAAGACTGTGATCATTCTCCTCACAAGTCTGGCAGACCTTTTGACGTCAACTGGCGGGCGTCATGATCGCGGCGCGTGAGCTTCAGCTTGGACGGAAAGTGACCATGAGATCGCCACCAATTGTCTTTCCGCATTACCGGCGCGCACAAGCGCGGACGTTCGTGAGAGGCTCAGAAAACGGCTTCTCGAACTGCCGACATCATCCCGCCTCGGCATGTCGAACTGCAGCGCGGGCAATCAAGCACTAAGCGTCCCGCAGAGATCTAACTGGATAGTTACGATCATTCTGATTCCCCGTCAGCTTCTCGAAAGCTAAGCCTCGTAGCGAGAACGTGTTTATCCAGCTTCGGCGTTAGCTGCTCAGATCTGACAAAGGAGATGGGATGGATCCGTTCAACAACCTCAACCTATTCGAGGCCCCAGATGTCGATCGGGAGTACTACGACGGGCTGGAAGAGCAGCAGGCGGACCAATCGGGGTTTTTGCAGCAGCTGAACGAGTTGCATCCGCACGAGCGCCCGCCCCCCAGTTCAAATAGACTCGGCGACGCGGACGTAGTGTCGAACAGCGATGCGGATCATTTGAGAATGCTGCATGAGGGTCGCGTCGGACAAGGCACCTCGCGGTTGCCATCGGATCCGCAGGTCAATCGACATGTGCTTTTTGCGGCCGCGGATCGAGGTGGCCAGTTGCCAGCCGGCAGTTTCAGTCTGACGGATTCTTGGCACGGCATGGATGCGGCTGCCGATTGGCCGACGCATAGTGTCGGTCAGGAGGAGCATTGGTGGGCGGAGGCCGATGATGTGGCGCCGGATTGGTCAACGCCCCCCGCAATTCCTTGGCAGCAAAATCTCGGGGCAGCAAACCTCAGCCGACAACCCCGGCCGGGCGATGGCAATACTTCAAGAGGAGGCCGCCGGCTCAGCTCGGCCGCGGCGCCGTGGACCGAAGCCTTGCACGGCACGTGGGCCTCAGGCTCTTCAAGCGGTGCGACGGACCTCGAAGACCAAGCCCTCAGCCAATCGCGGCTTGACCAGATCTTGGACACCTGGGCCGGCGAGGAGTGGCAGACGGAAGGCGAGGACCGGCAAGAGGCGGTAAGACGAATAAGAGCTTGGGCAGAGGCCAGCGATGTCTATGCAGGGCTGGAGCTGCAATACCTAGGCCTGACGACATTGCCCGCCGCCCTTCCGCCCGGGCTCCAGTCGCTCAATGTGAGCGACAACGAGCTGGTGCACCTTCCTGACACTCTCCCGTCCGGACTGCGGACGCTCGGCGCCAGCAACAACCAATTGACCGGCCTGCCCGACAACCTTCCGACAAGACTTCAGTCACTCGTCATCGGCAGCAACCAGCTGACCGGGCTGCCCGACTCTCTTCCCGAGGGCCTTTCGACACTCGCCGTCGGCAGCAACCGGCTGACGAGCCTGCCAGACACCTTGCCGGCCGGGCTCCAGGACCTCGATGTCCGCGGCAACCTGCTGACCAGCCTGCCCGACAACCTCCCGAGCGGACTTCAATTGCTTGCCGTCGGCGGCAACCGGCTAACAAGCCTACCCGACACGCTCCCGCCCGACCTCCAAGAGCTCGAAGCCGACGGCAACCGGCTGACCAGCCTGCCCGACACTCTCCCCGACGAGCTCCAGTTGCTCTTCGCCCGCGATAACCGCCTGAATAGCCTGCCCGAGACCCTCCCGTCTGAACTCCAGAGACTCCACGTTAGTGGCAACCGGCTGACGAGCTTGCCCGAGAATCTCCCGGTCGAGCTCCGGGTGCTCGAAGCACGCAACAATCGGCTGACCAGCCTGCCGGAGACCCTGCTAACCGAGCTAGGTTCTTGGTGCATGGTTTATGTAGATGATAATCCGCTGCCCGAGCAGGTGCGGGCGAATTTGGCGGGAGCCCTGAATGCGCTGGGCTATGCCGGCCCGCAAGTTTTCTTTTCAATGGATGGAGGAACGGCGAGCGGCTCTGCGCGACCCCTGGCCGAGGCGGTAGCGGACTGGTTGAAGGGCGAGCCGGAGACGATCGCCGCCTGGCAGAACTTCGCTAGCGAGGAGGGTGCGGCGGAATATGCGCTCTTCCTCGACAAGCTGCAGAAGACCGTGAATTATGACAATCCCGAGTTCCGACAGGCGGTGGCCGAGGATCTGCGGCAGGCAGCGATCAGGCCGCAATTGCGCCAGCAGTTTTTTCAGCTGGCCTTCGGGGCGAGCGAGACCTGTCAGGATCGCATCACGCTGACCTGGAACGGTATGCAGACTGCACGTCTGATCGCTGACGTCGAGGACGAGGTCTATGACGATCGGCTCGGCGAACTCATCCAGCAGGCGCGAGTCCTGTTTCGCCTCAACGCGCTCGAGCCGATCGCTCGTCAGAAGGTCAACTCGCTCCGCTTCGTCGACGAGATCGAGGTCTATCTCGCCTATCAGGTCAAGCTACGTGAGCGGCTGGAACTGCAGCTCATCGCTCCGGACATGCGGTTCTTTGATGTCGCTTACGTCACTGACGACGACCTCAACGCAGCCGAGACGCAGGTGCGCAATGAGGAGGCGGCGGGGTTCGCCGACTATCTGGCAACTCGCTGGCAACCCTGGGAGATGGTGGTGAGCCGGATCGCTCCCGAAGCTCATGCACAGATGGAGAACCGGCTCGCCGAGGCGATAAACGAGGAGTTTCCGGGCCGCCTTCAGCAACGGCTCGCCGACCATCACCTAACCGGAGACAGCGAGGCCGAGGTGCAGTTCGGAGCCCAGATCCGCGAAGAGATCGCCCGCGAGATCAAGGGCGCTCTGATGCGCCAGGTGCTTGAGAACCATGCGATTGAGCTGTGAAGCGGTCTTCCAATTGCGAGGGGCATTAATTTTGTTTTCACCCGCCCTCGCCACGTCACGTTGTTTTCGGATGCCGGCGCGCCGAATGAGCCGTTCGTTGAAAATGCTCAGCCGGCAGTTCCACGCGCAGCGCGGAGCTGATGGCTTCGAACGATTACCGCGGGGCGCGCGCGCGGCAGCGGCTCAGATGCAATTCATTAGCTTCGCAAGCGGCCGACACGGTTGTTGCACAACTGCTGCTTGGCAATCCGGATATCCAGCCGTCGTGAGACGCTGGACCGACTGACAGGCATCGCCCAAAGCGCGATGCTGCGCATTAAATTATTGTGTGCACATGATCTCCGTGCAAACGCGTTCCGCGTTGGTCGAGAGGAAAGCCGCTTCACACCTTTCCGTATCATGCTTTAGGGAATTTGCCTGTGCATCCTGGCGAACTCCATCGGGGTGTCGATTTGGAAGCCGATAAACGCCATAGCGAGGCGGAGTTTTCCGGGATGGGAAGTCAGGCGAAGCGTCGCTTTGAAGACCAAGTGCATTAAACTGCAGCGGGCCGATGTTCGACGGGAAAAAGTCCAGCTGGCTGGCCCTTACCTGGAATTCCGCGAGGACAGTCGAGCTGATCGATTCCGACCGCAAGCTTCTCGCAGCTGAGACCGTGCGGCAGCGAAGCGACAAGGGGTCTGCGAGATCGACCTCAGCCTATTCTTCCGAATTTGTTCGCATCGATGTCGATCTGAAACCAGGCGGCATCGCGTCAGGCCACGGGACCACAAGGTCCGCTGTGACCAGTCTCGAGATCGGATTTGAAAGAGGCTAGAAATTCAACCGGTCTGGTTCAGTCTCGAGGCTGTCAGGTCGTAGGCCTGCTTTGATTGGATCCCTACGCGATGATGCGGCAGATCCTGCATCGCACCAAAGATCGGTCATGGCGCATGGAGAAAAAGTCGATCGGCCGACCAATGCCACGCTCACGCGGGGCGCCGAGCACGAGCGAAGCGTGACGTCAGATTTCCGGCCCTCGTTAGGTCAGTTTCCGCGGTCGCCACCACGGCAGTTAGCCCGGAATTGGCATCATGTTGCAAGACCTGCAGCGCCGTGGCCTCGCGTCGGTCAGCACGCAAAAGTTTCTGAATTCTCCGCGGCGTGAATGAAGCAGCGCATGCCGTTGACGTCAATTCGGAGAGCGCGCATCGGGCCGTGGATGTCGGAACGATCGTTCTAGGATATGCTCAGCCATGGCGTGTCGCGGGTGTGGCTCCTCTCCCCGCTGGGCGAACGTCGCCTGACCCACTCTGGCGCTCGGCGACTGCTCATCGCCTCGTTCCCATTCCCCAGCCTACTATCGCTTGGCTTCGCCGCTTTCTCCGCTCTCCGCCGACACCTCCACGAGCCGTCCAGGAAAAACCGCCGCTATTAAACCATGTTCCAACTACCTTAACGCTGATGGGGTCTACCCAGGATGAGCCCGGAGTCGGTATTGGAGAGCCTGGCGATCGGCCACGATGTTGTCGAGGTGCAGCATGGCCGGTGGGCTCTGCGCCAATCCTCTAACCAGCGCACGCGTGCCGTCCAGCACGAACACGCCACAGTCATAACCGTTTTGCTGCTCGGCCATGCCGGCTGACTCCAGGCGGGCGCCCAGCCTTGCTGCGAGCTCAGTTGCAACGCTGTGATTGTGTGCCCCAGCGGAGGAGTCGTAGTGATGGGCAACGGCCCCGCCCGGCGTGTGCCGATCAACGAGCAGTAGCGACCAATGAGAGCCGCCGAACTGACCATCGCCATCGTTCACTGGCAGGAACAGGAAGTCGGCCGTATCGTTACCATCCTGGTCATTGACGATCCCCAGGAAGGTTTCGAGCTGATCATCCCGGTTCTCGGTCAAGCGCAGCAGTGCGGCCACCGCCGGGCGCACGAACCGCGTCCGTGCCGCCAGATCCGGATCGTTTCTCTGCAACTCCTGCTCAAGGAGCGCGTAATCTGCCGCGATGTGCTCGCTGCCCAGCCATTCCCTGGCGCCGAGCACCAGGCCGCTGCGGCCGTTTACGGAGCGCGGCAGTTCGCGAGACGATTCGTTAGCGGACAGTGCGGCCGACGACGGGCCAACCGGCTTTAAGGAGCGGGGCTGCGCGAACGCTCTCGGTGCTGGCCAAGATTGCTGCACCTCCCTAGTGCTCGATGCGCCCGGTGCGGGCTGCTTGCCCAATGCGCCGCCGCTCGGAGCATCATCACGCAACTCCTCGCACGCGGGTACGCCTGGTTCGACAGAAACGCGATTGCAAAGCTTCTCGTGGAGCTTGTTCAGGCACGCATCCGCATTCTTGCTGACTTCCCGCTTGGTAGGATCGATTCTGAGATCGGCCTTTGCATAGATGTGCTCGCGCTGGTGCATCAACTCTTTGATTGTCTCTTGTGGGCTTGCAGTTTGTAGCAGCGGGCGGGTGTTGGCGTTTTTCGCCACGTGCCTCATGATCATGTTCGGATCGGCATTGATCCAAATCGAGATTCCCTTCTCGCCGATGCAGTTGCGGATCTTCTCATTGATGAAGGAGCCGCCACCGGTTGCGAGCACGACGGGCCCTTGCTCGAGCAATTGCGGGATCTCCTTCTCCTCGAGGTCCCTGAAATATTGCTCGTCATGATCTTTGAAGATCTTGCTGATCTTCATGCCGACCTTCTTCTCGATCACCTTGTCGGAGTCAACGAACGTGAGCCCCAGCAGCTTTGAGAGCTTCTTGCCGATGTCGGATTTTCCGGCGCCCATCATGCCGACGAGCACGACCGACTTTTCGCCCAGGGCGGCAACAACTTGTCCGGCCATTGGCGACCTCTTGGGCCGGGCAGCTCGCACCGCAAAGGCCGCTCTGCCAGCCGTGCTCCCTGCCTCAGTGTTCCAGTTGGGGATGTCTGTGGCCTGATCGGGAATTGCAACATCCTTGCAGATCGCGCGGGCGCGCTGCAAGAGTTGCTCGGCCCGCGATGGATCGAGCGTCTCTTCGCTTCCTCGCAGCTCCTCCCGCTGCAGCATCTTGTAGGTATCGTGATTGACAATCTTGGCCTTGTAGCTGCCGGGCGTATGGAACTCCACCTCGAAGCGGTAGCCTTGCGGCGTGGCGAAGACGGTTTTGATGCCGACAAAAGTAGGATTGAGCACCCTGAAGCAGTTGGTCGTGCTGACCTCGGTGTAGCCATGCTCCTCGAACGCCAGCACGGCCTTCCTGAAGGCCGCTGTAAACTCGCTGTCAGGGATTTCGAAGACATGGCGCACGGCGTTGTTGATCAGTTGTGCAGCGTCCCCGGAGGGAAGGCTCACGCCGATGAGCTGGTCCCGCATCGAGGCTTCCGATCTCAGGCGACGATCGTGATGCGGCAGGTTCACCATTAACTTGTGTTGCCGCAGGCTATCGACGACCTCGCCCACGATCGTCGTGATTGCCTCCTCTTCGATCCTGGCGCGGTCGGCCTCGATTTTGGCGCGCCCGGCGGCCTCCTCGCGGCTCAGCGTGATCGTCATGGCGGAATCCGTGCTGGCAAGCCGCCGATCGGATGGTTTCGGCAGAATGCCTCGTTCCGCAGCGAGCCTGATGGAGGCTTCCATGATCGACGCCGTCAGCGTCGGATTGTCCTTCAGATCCGCCAGGGTCGCATCGATATCCAGCCAGCCCTGTTGGAGAGATGCCGCCAAGCCCTTGTTATAGGGCACCGCGTTCAGCCCCGGCGTCTGCTGTAGCAGGTGCAGAAGCCGACGGCTCTTGGCCGCAAACAGACGGGCGCCGGTGTCGGATTTGTAGGCGTCGGTTCCGACCTTGATGCCGAGGCTTAGGAGATTGTTCGTGGCTTGCACGAGCTCATCGGCGACGTAACCATCCGGCCGCGGATGGATGCGCGCCGGGTAGTGGTCGACGATCAGCTGGATGCGCTCTCGTGCTTGAGCCGTGGCAGGATAGGTCTCCGCCAGGCCGGGGAATAGTTCGCAGAGCTCTTCGCTCACCGTCCGCCTGGCGTCGCTGACGCTGTCGGCAGGTCCAGGCGAGATGTGTTCTTCCGACCATGCTTCGAGGTCGGCCATGAGCAGCTCGGCCAGCTCCCGGGCGACCGGATGGTCTGCGACCTCGATCTCCTGCCTCGCCTTTGCGAGTTTGTCTTCGATCTCCTGTCGGCTTACCTCGTCTTGGGTCATCAGCTTGTGCAGCTCGCCCCTGAGCTCGTGGTGGATGCCCTCGTAGATCCCGAACACGGCGCGCTCGGCAAACCAGCGCCGTGCCTCATGGGATTGCGCCAGGAAGTCTCGCTGCAACCCGGTATAGATCTCCAGAACGTTTTGCGTGGCCGCTAGGATCTGACTTGCGCGGCTGAACTGGTAGCGCTTGCCCTCCATCGCCGCGGTGTGCGACTTGGGCGGCTTGAGGGAGTGCACGCCGCGTGCCTGCTCCTCCTGATCGAACTGCAGGACGTGCTGATAAAGCTGTGGCCGGTCGCCGACGATGATGACGGCGTCTCCGTCGAAGTCGCCATCGAGCTTTTTCTGCTCACCCGGCGGGACGGCAACCAACGAGCCCGGCGCGAACACCTCGGTTGCCTGCAGGATGCCGACGCCCTCGAGCAACGTGTCCTCCTTGGCGCGGTCCTTGGCCCTGGTCCAGTGCGAATGGCACTTGACGTCTTCGGCCGACAGCACCAGCCCACGGTCGGCGAACGCGGCCGGCCACATCGCGTCGGGCACCACGATCAGAATGCCCTTGGCAAAGAAGGTCGGATCGTCGGCGGCCAGTTCGCCGCTCGATTTCTGGGCGACATTGAAGCTGTACTGGATAGCGACGCACCGATCGAGGAACGAGGCGGTCGGGTCTCCATCAATTGTCGACCTAACCTGCGCGGTTGCGAACGGCCGCAGGTTGGGCTTGTCGTAGGGCGATCGGCCGATCAGCACACCCCCCTCGCCTGTCAAGGTCTCGCTCTTGAGCGTCGGCACATGAAGGCGGCCATCGCTGGACGGCACGGCCACGGCACCGGGACCATCGATGTGGCCACCGGTCACGGTTCGGTACAGTTCTTCGGAGGTCAGCTCATGCCCGTCTCGGCTCGCAAGCCAGCTCATGGCCTTCTCGCGCGCCTCATCGGCGACAGCTTCGCTGCGGGGGTAGTGTTGCAGCGCGGAGGCAGGCAAGGATGCTCTGCGGCCCTCACCATAGGCCGGCACTCGCTCAGGACCATCCGCACGGCCGGCACGCTGGACGGCAGGCATGCGCTCGGCGAGCGAGGCCTTGATGAAGCCGCAGCCGTCATGCGGTTGCAACGCAATGTCGCCGTACGGACCGGTGAGCCTGAAGGGGTGTGCCTCGCCGGCAGGACGATCCGGCAGCAGCGACAATCTGAAGGCGCCTTCGAGCGCAGAGTCGTGGGGTCCGAGACCTTTGATCGCCGGTGGCGCCGCAAACCCTCGACGCTGCGTATAAAAGTAGGCCTCCTTGAACGGCGCCCAGGCGCGCGAGAGCCGCTCAAAGTCGGTGCCCGCGGCGGTGTCGGCATACGGAATGGCCAGGAGCTTGCCCCCGGGCGGCGCGGCGCGCGGTGCGCCGGGTGCCCGCGCGGCGATCTGCGCCAGCGTCAACCTCGGGGGTTTCAATTTGCTGCCGCCGAACAGGTCCATGCGGTAGGGCACGCCCGCGACGGTAAGCGTCCGCGCCAGCATGAAGGCACTCGGCGGTGCGGGCAGTTGCACCGCGACCACCGGCACCTGCCCCTCTGTCAGGCGATGAAAAGCCGAATATCGGATTTCCGGCTCCGTGGCTATTCGGCGCCCCTGCAGGTCCACGACCGGCAACTGCATCAGTCCCGCGTTGCCGTGCGGTGGCCTCGGCGCGTGGTCCATGTCGCGCAACACCTGATGCATGTTGAACCGGGCAGCAGCTCGGTGGGCCTCGACCGTGGTCGCATTCTGCGCTAGGAACGAATCCAGCGCCTCGAGCGGCCCGTCGGCCTCGATCTGCGCGATCAGATTCCAGCTCATGTTGGACAGGTCACGTTGGATGAGGTTGCGCGTGCGGTGCAGGATCTCCCGCGTCCCGCGCTGCAGGTCCTGCTGCCTTCGCGTCAGATCGAACCTGTTGCCCTCGACATACGGTCGCCTGTACAATCTCTCCAGGACCGCACGGGCCTTGAGCACCTGGTAGATCGATAAGGCCGGGCAGCGGCTTGCGTGTGGACCATGGATCCGCCCCGCCTCGCTCGCGCCAAGATGCGACGCGATCTTGTCTTCTATGACCCCTTGGATGTCGTTTAGCAGGTTGAGCGCCTGCCTGCGGCGCCAGCGCAGCTGCTTCTGCGAGCTGCGTGCCAGCGGCAGCACGGCGACGCAGAGATTCCCCATGGCTTCCAAACTGTTGTCGTCGGCAAAATCGCGCCGCTGACACAGCACCTCCAACCGATCCAACCCCGCCGGTGCAAGCAGAGCGAGATCGTCAACCAGCCGCGCGTTGCCCAGCGCCTTGAAAAGGTTGGCGATACCCAGAACGTCGGCCTGCGCCAGGCGATCATTGGCATAGTGCAGATAGTGGGCGAGCTTGTGCAACCGGTCCTTCAGCAGGGCGCTCCCGGCCATCTGGCCACTCTGCTCCCTGTCCGTGCTGCTTCGGGCCAGCGCGTTGGCGAGCATGCTAAGCTCAGACGTGGTGAAAGCACTGAACCGGTGAGCGCCCGCACCAAGGCGGCGCGCGATCTCCAACACGGCCTGCCGACACGTCTCGTCGTCCTGGTACTTGCTGAAACCGTTCGCCAGGTTCGCCAGCTCCTGGCAGGTAAAACGAGGGAGTTGCTCGGCCCGGCCAAGAACCTCCCGGGCTAGGGCGGCTATGGCGTCGCCACAGAGCGCCTGTTCCGGCCACTTGCTGAAACCGTTCGCCAGATTCGACAGCGTCTGCGCAGCAAAGTCCGAGAACCCACCGTCGCCATTGGCGCGGACGACGATCTCCTTGGCGATTGCGACGATCGCTTCGCTACAATTCTCATCTTGGGGCCACTTACTGAATCCGTTCACCAGGTTCGACAGCGTCTGCGCAGCAAAGTCTGAGAACCTGCCTTTACGTTTGGAACGGGCGGCGATCTCCTTGGCGATTTCGACGATCGCTTTGCCACAATCCTCATCTTGGGGCCACTTGCTGAATCCGTTCACGAGGTTCGACAGCTCCTGCGCAGCAAAGCCCGAGAACGTGCCGTCGCTGTTGGCGCGGGCGACGATCTTCTCTGCAATTGCGACTGTCGCTCTCCTACAGTCCTCATCTTGAGGCCACTTGCTGCAACCGTTCACCAGGTTCGCCAGCTCCTGCGGGGTAAAAAAGCGGAGTTGCTCGGCCCGGCCAAGAACCTCTCGGGCTACAGCGGCTGTGGCGTCGCCACAGCGCGCCCGTTCCGGCCACTTCTTGAAACCGTTCACTAGGTTCGCTAGGTGCTGCGAAGTAAAGCGAGAGAGTCCGTCGGCGCGGGTGGCCCGGCGAGAGAGTTCGTCGGCGCGGCTGGCACGGCGAGAGACTTCGGTAGCGATTTGGACTGTAGCTCTGCTACAGGCCTGCTCTTGCGGCCACTTGCCGAAGCCATTCACCAGGTTCGCTAGATGCTGCGGATCAAGACCCTGGAGCCAGTTGTCGCGTTTGGCGCGGGCCGCGATCTCCTTGGCAATTGCGACTGTAGCCATACCACAGTCCTGCTCTAGCGCCCACTTGCTGAAACCGTTCACCAGGTTAGCCAGTTGCTGCTTGTCGAAACGAGCGAGCTGGTCAGCAGGACGACGGATAAGCTCGCGCGCAATCGCGACCGTGGCTCGGCGGCAGGCTCGCTCTCGGGGCCGCTTGCTGAAACCGTTCACCAAGTTGGCTAGGTTCTGTGGATCAAAATCGGAAAGCCGGCCAGCGTCAACGTTACCTGCTATTGCGACCATGGCTCGTCGACAGGCGTTCTCTTCCGGCCACTTGCTAAAGCCGTTCACCAGCAATGCCAGGCTTTGACCGTCCATTCTCTGAATGACTTGGGCTTCATCGCAACAAAAGTGGGCGATGCGGGTGGTTCCATCGCGGCATTCCGGCGACGACGCGTGCCGGCCGAACGACAGTACCAACAGCGAAATAGCCCTGGGCTCGATTTCCTTCATCAACCTCCTGTCAAGCCGCGATATCCGAGCCGCGAGGCCTCTGCACGCTTGTTGACCGGCCTCGCCTCCGGCTTCCTGACTGATCGCGTTGCATGTTGTGGCGTACCCCCACGACCAGCGGATCTTTTCTTTCAGGCGCGGGACGAATTTAGAACTGAAATCGGCGGAAACGCGCTCGAGAAAAGTCGCAATGTGCGGCATCCGCAGCCGCTTGGCATGACGCACGACTGCAGTCGAAAAGTCGCGAATGTCGTGAGCGAGAGAGAGTTCTGCTAGCGCCGCAGTAAGTTCACCTGAAAGGGCAAAATCTCTTCGCAAGATGGAGCCTTGTGCAGGTGCATTGTCGATACGCAGACTTCCTGGTCCGCCTCTCCCGGCATGCGTATCCGGTAGGAACGCTCGTCTCTGCGAGCCTTCGGTCGCTCGATCGGCACGCCACGACTCGCCCGGACGCAAGGAGCCTGCACGAGGAGGCACATATGGTCGCCCGAAACCTGACCCATGGCTGGTCTGCAGAGCCTTGCCGTCGACGTGCAGCCCTCCCGCTCGGGCTCCCCGATCAAAATTCGGTTGCGCATTCGAGGGGAGCGCGCTTCTTTGCGATCTCGCCACTATTCGATTAGCGCGCCGGGGCGCATCAGCCGAACGCTGAGATCCTGGGTCCCGATTTGCTGCGCGATCATTGTAAGGTCTATCCGGCCGTTCCGAGCTTGCGAGCTGCTCTGGCTGCGGGGGCCCATCGCCGACGCGCGGCCCTCGCGGTCTGCCGCCCCGGTCGGCCAGGGATTGCATATCCGACAGCAGCGTGCCGGTGTGTGAGCTTTCGGGCCCTGAATCGTCACGGCAAAGTTGCGTATCAGGATGCGACCAGCTCGCTTCCGGCAACGAGGGGTCGCGCCGCCTTTTCGACGCGCGAGGCAGTACATGTGTCGGGACTTGATGTGCACCGATAGGAGGCCCGGTAGGTTGGTCAGGCAGGCCCCCGCCGCTGCGCCGCGTTACGCTAGAAGAGGGCGCGCTAGAATTCTGAGACTCAGTGCGCATCCGCTTCACGACGGCACTAAATGATTGGTCTTCAGTGGCAGGAATGGCAGGGGTCGATCCAGCACGGGAACCATCAGCACGCCGATCCTCGTTGGCGCCAAATTCAAAAATGGGCGGCTTCCCGCGCCCGTCGATGCCCCTCACAATCGTCTCCTACATAGAGGACAGCGTTGCCAGCCATCACGAATTCGATAGCCAAGTGCCGACGATGCAACCTTTATCGGCTCTATCTGTCAGAAAGCTGACAGACTGGGAGCAACGGCTCAGCAACTGCCGAGAACGCGCATTCCTCAATGGATTGATCTTCATAAGTGAGAACCCATAAGCGAACTCGACCGTGTGCGGACGGCAAGAGCGTTTTGGCAGCCTCCGTCCGTCGGGGTCGACGCGTCAGCGAAATATTACTTGCGGTCCAGCGCGCACAGGAAGAAGCCGCTTGCTCGTTGGCCGACACGGTGCGAGATGCCCCCCACATACAGTGGCAAAGCTCGGCAAGAGATGGCAGTCGAAGTCAGGGACGATGTCGGCCCCGTCCTACTGGTAACGTTCACGTTCAAATTTGAAAGCGATCATGAGCGCGGACGAATAGCAATGTTGGACAGCATCGCGCCAGAGCGAGTTTTTGAGCCGAACCATCAAACCCGATCTACAAGACATGCCTAGATATTCGGCGCAGATCGCGGCGAGCGCATTCCATTGCGGCGATCCATTCGGATTGTTCGGCTCACGTGGTTTGGTCGCCGTGGTTATCGCACGCTCGACGATGTCCCACTGCTCGCCGTACAGAATGAACGTCATGTCGCGGTACGGAGACCGGTCGCCATCGGGCAATTCCGGCATCCCTTCCAGCTCGCCCGGAGTGACGGGACAACTCGCTGTCGGTGATGCCGGTCAGCGATAGCTCAGAGCCGCATTCGAGAAGGTCGTTCAATTCGAGCCGGAGCATCTCGTCATCCCACTCGGACGCATGGGCCATCCGATTATCCGCGATGACATAGGCGCGCTTCTACTGATCGCTCCAACCGCCTGCCAATGACGGCACCTCGGCGATGGCGAGCAGTTTGCCCGCCGCGAGGCGCCCGTGACCTGCCAGAACACGCCGCCGTCCGCCGCAAGGATCGGCATCGTCCATCCCCACTGGCGGATAGACGCCGCGATCTGCTCAATTTGCTCGAGCGAATGGGCGCCGCGAATTCCGCTCACACCGCCGTAACCGCCCGATCGGCCACACGTTTGATGCCGTGCGATATCGTCCATTCCACCGCCTGGGGCCCTTTTGCTTGGAACGAAAGCGACCTATGGGCCACATGAACCCGATGGAAACGTTTAATCCCGATGAGCCCTGTCGCCTGCAGCCGCGCACTACAGGGAGTATTCCGCCAAGCACGATGAACGCGTTATCGCTTGGGACGGTGCGCTGTTGGATGGTTGGGTGCCGAGGTAGCGCAATCAAAGGCTAAAAGAGCGCGCACCAGAAATGCAAGGTTCGCGGTCCAGCGATCTCGCGCCCGATTACCGATCGGTAGCACCCGGTCACACCTCAGAGCGCAAGAAACGCTGCGCGAGTAAGGCGCAGTAATATTGCTCAACCGTGCGATGTGAGCGCCAGTTCGATTGTGCCTTTCATCGGCGGTCGAAGAAGATCACAGCTGCTTTCGATGGCCGGCGGCTGACGTCTGAGAGGCCTGAAGCCAGCCCGACCGACCTTCATCCCGGGTAAAATTCCTTCCTGAAGCAATGCGGGAGTCAAATTTGAACACGATGACGTATTGCGGTCGACGCTTGGCAGGATGGCACTCTCGATCAAGTTCTCTCAATCAAACGATTCGGACAGCTATGATGAAGCGATACGTTGGCCTGGATGTACACAGTCACTTCGAAGCGCGGCAAGGTGAGCGCCATCCGCAGCAGATCAAAGGCCTCGTCCTTGTTGTCCTAGCTGCGTTTCTTCGACGATCTGAAGCACCTAAGCTCGCAAAACGGATTGGCATGAGGAAGGCAAAGCTAGCCATTGCCCGGAAGATCGCCGTAATCCTGCACTGCATCTGGGTCGACGGCCCGGGCGAACAGATCACGCCGTTCTGTTGCGGAGAATTTGTACCAGTGCATGGTCCCCGCAGACGGCCGAAGGGCAGGATGTTGATCATCTCCTTCAGAGCCTATCGCTCTCCTTGGAGAAGTTCTCGCAGGTTCGTCACCCGCCTGGATACGCCGCCTCGGAGCTCGTCATCACGCAAATTCCTGCATAGCTCCCGCTTTGTTCGTATTCAGCCGGTCACGTTCAAGACCTCTATGTGCAGAACCCGACAGCAAATCGCAATTAGGCCGATCTGAGATCGCAAAGAGATGATTGTCTCAACCAAGCTCGCGGCTCCTGGCATGTCGATTGCTGAGACGCGCCTGTTACATGTACCAGACGCCCGGAGCCCGGCAATGCCGATCGACACATCCAAATTCTTCGACTCCATTCGGATCAATAAGCGGACTGCGAAGCGGAAAACGCAGGTGCGCCAGACCGCGGCACCGTGCCAATGGCCTGGTTGCAAGGGTAAGGGTACCCATCGCGCGCCCAAGAGCCGCGACAATGCGCGCGACTATTGGCACTTCTGCCTCGATCATGTTCGCGAATACAATAAGTCCTACAATTTCTTCTCCGGGATGGACGCGGAAGCGGTCGCGCGCCACCTGAAGGACGCGCTGACCGGCCATCGTCCGACCTGGAAGATGGGCGAGAGCACCAGCGCCTGCGAAATGACCGGCAGCGCGGCCGATTTGGATCACTTCAGCATGCTAACCGAGCTGAACGGACGCGCCGGTGCCCGCCTCCGCGCGGAGGCCAAGCCCGAGGCGCGCAAGAGTTTCAATGCCGCGCGGAAAGCGTTGCAGGTGATGGGTCTCGATGCCGATGCGACGCTCGGCGACATCAAGGCGAAGTACAAGGCGCTCGTCAAGCAGCACCATCCCGATGCCAATAGGGGCGACCGCTCCACGGAGGACCGCCTAGTCGAGATCATCAAGGCTTACCATTACCTGAAGACCGTGGTGCGCTAGAGCTAGCCCGGACATCTCGATGTCGCCAGCCTGCGACGTTGTCGCATGTTCGACGTATGTCACATCCCGTCAAATACCTCACACGAGACCGTCTTTGCCGACCGACGTTCTGACGTGCCTCTCTTAACGCGGCATTTCGCAGATCGAAAGCGGCGCGAGAATTGTTGTGCCCATCGCGGGGGTTCTTGGAACCTGCGGAGGATCGCATGCACGCTGTCATCCTCATCAAGCAGCTATTTGTCAATGTCGGCGCGAGGCGGGTCAACATGTTCAAGCGCCTGAGGGGGCCTGCACCGGTCTGTGCCTGAGGTGTGCCGAGCTCACTATGTCGGCCCTCGAGATGGCGGTATGTTCTTACGAAAAGTGCCGACCTTATCCGCCGCAACACTCTCGTCATTCACTAAGCATTCTTTCGAGAGTCTGGATACACGCGCGGCGATTTGGCACCTCGGATAGCAACCCGACCAGTCAGCAACGAACATAGTCAGCTCCGCCTCGGCTCAACCTGGGGGCTCACGTCTGTTCGCTCCACCTATCTTCTGGGTGCGTGCTGGGGTCAAACATTTCGGGCCAGGCGCTTTCCATGGCCGCGAGTGTTCAGCTGCAACAAGCGGCGCTAACATTTGGGTGAGCAAAATGCAAGTAATGGATGATCAATCGCACGGCGAAATACCAATCTCTTCAAGCGGACGGGAGAGCCGCGGTCCCGACCTATTCAGCTTCGCCAAATGCGCTACGCAGACAAAATCAATCAAAGCGCTGTTCGTTCTTCTTGTGAGCTACGCCGAGCGAGGAAGGCTTTAGTATAGTCGCGTACGAAGCACTCACCTGTCCGAATGAACGTCGTCTGCCGGAGGATCTACCGCCCCTGCCAACTATAAACTTCCCGTCTGTTTGGCGCCAACGCTATGCTGTAGTAAGCGTGCCGAGCGATCGACCCGGACTTCCGACGGATGGCGAAGACGCGCCGCTTGATGCCAAGACCGCCAAAGTGATGGCTGCAATCGTCGAGGAGCCGCAAGGCAACCTTGGGCATTGGATCAATTCCTCACCGACGCCGCAAACCTTTCGGCAAACTGTTCGGCGATGCTGGGCGAAACGCGAAGCTCAAATCGCCGGGGTTGCAATCATCTTTGCCGGATGCTGCTGAGATGCGCTGACCGTCCGAAGTTTCGCCAGAGGGTAGAAGCTGTTGTCGAGAAATTTAATGATACCGTCAGACCCTCATCGAGGTCAACGGGTTGCGGCCCCGAGCGCGACGAGCGATCCGGACGATTTTATTGTCTGGAGCGATCAAAGCTACGGGGATCTGGACAGCGACCATCTCGCCGACGTGCCGGTCTCCAGGATAGGCAGCACGCGTTGTGCAGGGCGGCGTTCGAACTGCTTCGCCGCCGCCGATAAACCGTTTCGGCCTTCGCAACTTTGTGCGCCCCTGATGGATCGGCTTTCACAGCAGCAAGATCGATACGTGAGCTCGGCCATTGCGCTTGTCAGCTTTTCGAAAGCTTACCCCCGTAGAATCAACTCGGCTCTCGCTTAAATCTCTGTCCGCCTGCGCACTGTAGACCGGAGCCTTAGATTCGCAGAGTTGCGTAAGACGCGAAAGTCAAGGAGAGCTCGATGGATCCAATCGACCCATTCAATAATACGGGAGCTTGGATGCAGCAATACTCCGCCCTGCGGGCGGGGCGACAATCGGACAATGCGAGCGAGCAGGGCAGCTTTGAGCGGCAGATTGAGCGGTTGCAACTCAATTCGCCTGATGCGAGCTCCACAGAATCTAGTTCACCTCATCAGAGTCCCGCAGAGGACGATAAAGAGATCCGGCGCGCTGATATTGGCGGTTCGATGCGCATGCCGTCACAGTCCCGACTGGGAGGCAATTCGTTCAGAAGAACGAGGCACAGCGTAGACATCCCCCGCACGCACCTTGGAGATTCGACCGAAGTCCTGCCGCAATCCAATTTGCGGGATGATCTGTTCAGTAGCGCGCGCTACGGCTTGCCAATGGCGCAGCCCGCGATTGAGAAGAGCAGCAAGAGCCGCGGACTGTGGTCGCGCATCAAGTCCGGCGTTACGAAGGCACTCGGGGGAACCAGCAGCGGAGGGTCGTCCGGCTCCGCAGCGCGGCAAGAGTTCGTTTCAACGACGTTTCGCGCTGATCATGCCAAACAGCCCGGCCGAACACGCGGGGTCCCTGATGACGACGAGGCGCTACTTGAGGAATTCAAAAGCAGAGCCACGGGGGCGTTGACCGAAGGTACCATAAGAAATGCAATAGCCGATCTGCGCCATTTGAGCGGCCGCCTGAGCGAGAATGGGAGGCCGTCAATCGCGGATCGAATTGGCAATCCGGCGTTGGCCGATGAATTGGATCAGGATGCTGAGAGGTATGCGAAGGATCGCAGCAGGCGAATCAAAGCGGCGTTGAAAAAGCTCCGCGATGTCGGCGCCGGAAAGGCACTGTCAGCCGATATCCGCCGCTTAAATCCCTATTCCGCAGACGCAACCCTCATCGACATGTGGGCCACGGCGGAAAAGGCGACCCAGCGGATCGAGCGGGAGAGCGTAGATAGACAAGCTCGTCGCCTTTACAGGCTGAGCGATTGGCTGCAAACGCGCGAGAGAGGAGCCATGGCTGGCCGGCTCTTTACCGCTGGGTTGACCCAAGATGTTGAGGCCTACCGACAAGAAACCAAGGACTCCAAAATCAACGCTGATTTGCTAAGGCTTCGGCGATACCAGCAGGTCCTCGATGCGAACAGAGCGCTGGGGTTGCACCCTCCTGTGGATGCCCCTCCACTCTTCGGCGAAGGCGGTCAGCAGCCCGGGCCCCCGCAGGAGCTTCCCGCAACGCCAGCCACCCCAAGCTCGGGAGCTTGGGGTGTGTTCAGGGAAGCGATGCGAGAGCCCACTCCATCGTCGTCCACACCGCAGCCCAACTGGTCTTTGGAGCTTCCGGCAACGCCAGCCGCCCCGAGCGCGGGAGCTTGGGATTTGTTTAGGGAGCCGATCCAAGGACCAGCAGCATCATCATCTGGGAGGCGTCCGTCGTCAGACATCTATGGCGGCCTTGATCCGCTGGTTAATCTAGATCCGCCCACACCCTATGAATTGCGCGACGATGCGCACTCGGCGCCGGCACCCGCTTTCGCCAGACCGCCGTCGTTCGCCGGGCCATCGAGACACCCTCAGGAGCTACAGGAAATCGGACATATTGTCGGCGAGGGGTGGGAGCACCGCTCCCAGCCGGCCTCCCCGGTTCTGATCGACGTACTGGAGAATATCAATCTGCTGCCGAACCAGTACGGCCCCAGCCAATTCTTGATCAACGGTGAGCTCTACTCGGCCACGTTGGGATCAGGAGGACGCCGGGACGTTCGCCTCATCCATCATCCTCGCGCTAGGCCAACGAATGAAGCCGGGCCATCCTATCGGCCGCAAGCGGACATCGGGCCTCTCATCCGCGGGCCATGGCAGCACCGCGAACGCTGGCTTCCAGACTATCTCGTCCCTGACCTGGAGGGCGAGCGCCTGATGCCAAGCGCGGGACGGCCGACAAGCTTCTATATCCGCACCGTGCCCTACAGGGCCGAGTTGCTGGAAACGAACCGGGGCGCACGGGTTCGTCTCTATCCTCAACGTGGCTGACAACGCGCTCCGACCGCAATGTGCGAAATAATGCGCATGGTGCGCTCGCGGTCCGGCGACCTCGCCCAGTTGTGCAGAGATGATGCCATCCGGAATTGACGAAGCCGCAACGCAGGAGAGGCCTGTTGAACTGAGGTGTCCGGTCCGAAAGGTTATTGGTCTTCGCATTTCCCTCTCAAGTCAGGAGGTCCAGATGCGATGAGCCCTCTTCGGCAGCGCATGATCGACGGCGATCCGCGCTTTTGTTGCCGTCGAAGAACTGACATATCTACCCTGCCCCTCCTGGTCGAGGGCGATGAAAAGCGTGCCGTTGTCTGGAAGGATCGAAGCGCGCCCCCGACTGCGCTCGGCAGAATCTTCGTGTTCGACAGCGACGTCCGAAGCGTTCTTGCCGATCAGGGCGGACTCGCAGCTATTACGCTTGCCGATGTCCGAAGCCTAGCGTGGCATTCCGCATCCAAACTCGGACGCCAGTTGGTCCGCGACGCGCGCCAGAGTTGGGCTTGCCCGCATCCTTGTGTCCATTCGCTGCATCGGTGCGATCACCACAACCGCCTTCGCCACGCCGGTGCAAGAAGAATCCTTCGAAGGCACGGAAGGCGTGGTCGGAGGCTGACATGTGTCCGGCCTCTTGCTGCGACTGTCACATGCTGCTGACCCCATATGGAATTCGCGGAACGGGTCCTAAATTCAACTTCGTGTGCTCGAGGCGCATATCCATGACCTGGTCTTGCCGATCCTGCCTCCTGACCGTTGCGCCATATTTTTCCGGTGGACCTTTTCACAGTCTCACGGTCCCTGCCGCGGACCTACTTCGCCGCAGCCGGAGCCCGATAAGTTCTGACGGTCGCGAACTTTGCTGGGCGGAGCGCTGACGGCGCAGCTCCCGAGAAGGACCAATGTGTTTCCATCGCCGCATCGTTGCAAATTCGTCAGCTCGTCGACAGCTAAACACCTCATAGCAGGAGAAAGTGTCTACCGAGACCGCCAGGTCCGGTTTGTTAATCCGCGGTGACAACTACCCACCTTTAGAGCGCTCCTTCCAGCGCATTTCCCTAGATGGCGACAGGAGAATGAGCATTGATGAACACAGGGCGTGCTGAGTCGGGCGCTGGCATTTCTTCCGAACAAAGCCACCGGCAGGGTTGCCTATGCGGTCTCACCCGGGCCGCAGCGCAGTGGGTCGAAGCCTTGACTGGAACGCGCCCGTCCGCTCCTCCGCAGGAGTCGCAGGATCAGATCCTGGAGGCTTGGGTTGACGAATTTGGTCGCAGGCCGGACGAGGACCGGCACGAGGCGGTCAGGCGAATCAGAGCTTGGCGAGAGAACGCCTACGACTCTGCGCCACTGCCGCTGAATCTGTCATCGCTGTCCCTGACAACCTTGCCCCCCGTCCTTCCGGCGGACCTTCAGCAGCTCGACGTCAGCCGCAATCGGCTGACCAGCTTTCCCGAGACGCTTCCGGCTGGGCTATGGGATCTCAACGCCAACGAGAACTGGCTAAGGAGCCTTCCGGAGGCCCTTCCGGCGGGGCTCCGGCAGCTCAACGTCAGTAGCAACCGGCTGACCGGTCTGCCCGATAGACTCCCGCCTAGGCTCCTGCGGCTCTACGCCAGCCGCAATCGGCTGACCAGTCTGCCCGATACCCTCCCGCCTGGGCTCCTGCGGCTCTACGCCAACAGCAACGGGATGACCAGTCTGCCGGATACACTTCCGGCGGGACTCCGGCAGCTCGAAGCACGCGACAACCGGCTAACCAGCCTGCCGGAGACCCTGCTATCCCAGCTAGGTTCTGGGTGCAGGATTGAACTGGCGGGTAACCGGCTGCCCGAGCGGGTGCGGACGAATTTGGCGGCAGCCCTGAATGCGCCGGGCTATTCCGGCCCGCAAGTTTTCTTTTCAATGGATGGAGGAACGGCGAGCGGCTCTGCGCGACCCCTGGCCGAGGCGGTAGCGGACTGGTTGAAGGGCGAGCCGGAGACGATCGCCGTCTGGCAGACCTTCGCCGACGAGGAGGGTGCGGCGGAATACGCGCTCTTCCTCGACAAGCTGCAGAAGACCGTGAATTATGATAATCCTGAGTTCCGACAGGCGGTGGCCGAGGATCTGCGGCAGGCAGCGATCAGGCCGCAATTGCGCCAGCAGTTTTTTCAGTTGGCTTTCGGGGCGAGCGAGACCTGCCAGGATCGCATCACGCTGACCTGGAACGGCATGCAGACCGCACGTCTGAACGCTGACGTCGAGGACGAGGTCTATGACGATCGGCTCGGCGAACTCATCCAGCAGGCGCGGGTCCTGTTTCGCCTCAACGCGCTCGAGCCGATCGCCCGTCAAAAGGTCAACTCGCTCCGCTTCGTCGATGAGATCGAGGTCTATCTCGCCTATCAGGTCAAGCTACGTGAGCGGCTGGACCTAAAGCTCATCGCTCCGGACATGCGGTTCTTTGATGTCGCCCACGTCACTGACGACGACCTCAACGCGGCCGAGATCCAGGTGCGCAATGAGGAGACGGCAGAGTTCGCCGACTATCTGGCAACTCGCTGGCAACCCTGGGAGATGGTGGTGAGCCGGGTCGCTCCCGAAGCGCATGCACAGACGCAGGACCGGCTCGTCGAGGCGATGGTCGATGAGTTTCCGGGCCGCCTTCAGCAACGGCTCGCCGACCATCACCTAACCGGCGATAGCGAGGCCGAGGTGCAGTTCGGAGCCCAGATCCGCGAAGAGATCGCCCGCGAAATCAAAGGCGCTCTGACGCGCCAGGTACTTGCGGACCGCGGGCTTGAGCTATGAAGCGGCCAGCCAATTGCGAGGGGATACTGCAACGGTCCTAGCGCGATGGCGTTCGCCTTTTCAGCGCTCGCATCGAGCGCTAGCGATAACCTGCTTTTTAACCGCAGGCCGGTCTGCAAGACGCGCTTCTTTTCGAAGCAACAGATCCGTATGGAGCACGCGGAAGCTAAGCTTATCCAGCATTAGTTAGAGCGACGCCTCTTCGAGGGCCGAAAGCGGGTTCGCCCAATCTCCCGTCTCCGTCGCTAGCGTAGGTTTGGCGAAAAGCGGCTCAGTCAGCGCTTCTTGCCTCCATTTCGCGCATTATACGCTCGTTTTGGGCAATCCGCTCTGTTTCGGCGGCTCTAGCTTCATCGCTGGACCGCCAGCTGCCGGTCAGAATTTTCGGCAAAACGTCATCGAGTTGTGTCGGCAAACCGACAAAGGCGATGCGGCCGTCACGGTCGACCACGAAAGAGGTAGGAATCCCGACAGAAGAGCTGGGATCTAGCCAGAGCTTTCCCATTTCACGTGTGTAGTCGAGCCCGATGCGGTAATTGAGATTCGGTACGTTTTCGGTCAACCAGGCGTCCAACTTTTCTCGGGCCTCGTCCGCTGTTTCAGCGTGTTCATGAGCTGCGAGTCCGAGGACCTCAACTGCGCTTTTTTTGTATTTCTCTTGCAACTGCACCAGTCCGGGGACCGCCGCGACACACGGTGGGCACCAAGTTGCCCAGAATTCGACGATGTAAACGATTCCAGGCTGGAAGCTCGAGAGGGGCTGGCCACGCAGCCAGTTCTCCACTTTGATCGGAGGAGCTGGGGATTCTAATCCGAGCACCATGTTACTCTCCAAAGCTTAGTGCCCGACCTTGGGCGACCTTTTGTGATAGCTGATCTCTGATCGCGGGCGCGACCGGCTTGCCGCATGGGGTTCACCAGCGAGATCCGCGGCGAATGTCGGTGCCGCCGCGCTAAGCGCGACGACGCTCAAAGTCACAAGCAGGAAGGTCTCTTGAGGGGGATACATCGGGTCAAGCAAGGAGAGCATCGGTGGTCTCGCATCTGTGTGCACTCAGCACTCGTTCGCTATTGCTGCACTCTAATAGCAACGTCTGTGCCACGTCACCTGCGTGCATGCCTGATTACAACACGCAAAGCTCGACGGTACTCCGCGGGCAATTTGAACCTGAGGTTACGATTAATGCTATCATTCGTTCTGTCTTCGACCGGCGGCGCGGTGCGCGTCATCGAATCGAAGGTACCAGCGGCAGTCCCTTCCATGTTGGGGGTGACCGAACTCCAGTTCCTCATAGCAGCGCCTTACATTCCATAGATATGCACCTTGTGGCGGAGCAGACCGACAGACCGGTCAGCCACACACCGTCTGACAAGCAATGGATCAAAGGCCGTGCCATTGCACGCGCACGCCCGTACGGCGCGTATGTTCTGGCCAAAGGTCGACCGCCGCCAGGTTGTGAACACGACATTGCGCAGGAAGGCACAAGACTGGCGCAACTGGCGGAACGGCAGCTTACTGGCAAGCCTAGATTTAAGTTGCGATAGGACGACAGCTCAACTTCTTGCCAGGCTCACTGTACACCTTTCGCTCCTGGGTCTTTTGCGTATTGTGGAGTTGTCGCACGGAAACGATCGGGACTACGCGCGCTCGCTCGTTCAAACACACATCAGCAGCTGAAAGAGGAGCTTGGACTTGATCACTTCGAAGGGCGATCATGACAAGGTCTCCATCGCCGCGACTGCTGTATAGAACACGAGACATGGCCGATCGAGCTGCCACCTTGTCCCGCACGTCAACCTCCTCGTATTTGAGGCTGCGCCAAGAACCGCTCGACAAAACGTTGTTCCGCAGGCGCCCCTGCCGTCCATGCCGATGGAGATGTCGTTTCTGGCGAGCGCGCCGTTGGAGGCCGGGCCGGTGAACTGCAAGCTGTGATCCGTGTTGAGATGGCCGGCTTGTTGCGTTCGCGGCAGGGCGCAAAATCCTGATGCGTGCCTTCGCGCCAGCTACGCTAAGCAGGAAAGCCCGACCTTCGAGCGAGGCAAATGGCTGGAAAATGCTGCCGGGCACGGCGCTCCCAAAGTCAATCCAGGTCTTCTCCCAGATCTCGGATGGCATGTTTGCCAGCGGCGCACTCGCACAGGACATGGCGCCATATGTCGACGAGCCGCTTCAACACTATCATCGCCTGGCAGAACAACGCCGACGGCGTGACACGCCGCCCTTTTGAGCAGCCAAAGATCGGGACCGGGAGGGCCACTCAGTGATCCGCGCCGCGCCCCAACATGAGCTTCGCCGGTCATCGCAGTCCGCCCATCTCTGACTCGCCTTCCAAAGCTATCGAACGACCATTCGTAAAGGAGCTACTATGGTATCGTCAGCAACTCTCCAACGCCCACCTACCGTACCTCGGATACTCCAGAAGCGGCGCCGCGAAGCATTGTCGTTCACCCACTCACTGGCCCCATCGGCGCGGCGATCAAAGGGGTTAACCTCAAAGGGCCGCTGCACCCCATCGTTCTCGAACAACTCAAGGCCGCATTACTGAAATGGAAGGTGATCTTCTTCAGAGGATCAGCCGCGTTCGCATGAGTAGCACATCTGGTTCGCAAAAGCGTTCGGTGAGCCAACCGTCGGTCACCCTGCCTTTTGGTTTGTCGAGGGGTATCCGCAAGTCTACTCCGTCGCGAGCACTCAGCTATGAGCGATTGAACACCGGCCGGTGCTGGGACGAACTCCGCGCCGCAGAAGAACTGATAGTGGGAGTTCTCGAGCCACCGCTCGCAGCACGTCCTCAGAGAGGTCGTAGGTGTGCTTAAATGACCAGTCCCACCATTAAGCGCGTCGGCAGCGGCGACCGGCCGGGATCATCGGTGCAAACCTGGCCGAACCGCTCTTCCAGGAACCCGCAATCCACGTCCGCCCCAGCGCCACCACGGACGCTTCATGTCGATGATTTGATCGAGCCGAGCCCGGAAAGGTCCTGTTCTCCCGTCTCGCTCCATTCGCGTGGTCGCATCTCGTCCTTCGCCAACGCAGTTCGAGGCGAGTGAATCACCTAACACCAAATCTCGCTCTAAAGGCCCCCTTTCCTGTAAGTCCAGTTATGGCAAAACGTCGCTTATGGATTCCAAATCACCGGCTTGGGAGTTCTTCACGGACGGCGAGCTCCGCCCGATGCTCGACACTTAATCGTTGCCCACGCCACTCATTGTCGCGACGGCGTTGCACTGAGGAGGGAATGCGCATAGCTTCGCGGTACTTCGCGACCGTGCGGCGGGCAATATCAATTCCCGACCCGCGCAACCGTTCCACGATGGCATCATCCGACAGGATCGCGGACGGCTCTTCCGAATCGATCAGCTGCCTGATTCGGTGACGCACGGCCTCGGCCGAATGCGGTTCGCCGCCGTCGGCCGAGGCGATCGAGGCGGTGAAGAAATATCTCAGCTCGAACGTGCCGCGATTTGTTGCCAAGTATTTGTTGGCGGTGACACGCGACACAGTTGATTCGTGCATCTGGATGGCGTCGGCTATGGCCTTCAGATTCAGCGGGCGAAGATGAGCCACGCCATGGATGAAGAAGCCGTACTGCTGGCGCACGATCTCGGTTGCGACTTTCAGGATGGTGCGGGCGCGCTGATCGAGCGCGTGCACCAGCCAACTCGCTTTCTGCAACGCGTCGGTGAAATAGGACCTGTCGGCGCCCTTGCCGACATTCTTCGCCAGCTCGGAATAGTAGGTACGGTTGACCAGCACGCGCGGCAAGGTGTCGCTGTTGAGTTCGACATGCCAGCCGCCGTCGGGACCCGGACGGACATAGACGTCCGGCACCACGGTCTGGAGGCGCGCCGAGCCGAACTTCATGCCGGGCTTGGGATCGAGGCGGCGGATCTCGCCGATCATGTCGGCGATATCCTCGTCGTCGACGCCGCAGAGCTTACGTAAGGCCCCGATGTCGCGCTTGGCCAGGAGATCGAGATTCTCGACCAGCGCCTGCATCGCCGGATCGTAGCGATCGAGCTCACGAAGCTGAATGGCCAGGCATTCACTCAAGGAGCGTGCGCAGACGCCAGGCGGATCGAATTTTTGCAGCACCGCAAGAACGTCAGCGACATCCTGCTGCGATGCACCGAGCCGTTCGGCGGCCTGGCCGAGATCCGGCGACAGATAACCGGCCTCATCGACGAGGTCGACGAGATATTGCCCGATCATGCGCTGCGCCGGCGCGGTGAACGCGACCAACAGCTGCTCGGCGAGGTGGTCCGACAATGTTGTCTCGGCCGCGACAAATGCTTCCAAATTGTAGTCTTCGTCACCGGAGGCGCCGCCCCCCCATTCGGTGTAGGTGGTCAGGGCGGCATCGGGGGCATCGCGCGCTGGGACCTCGGCCAGCTCTTCGGCGCTGAACTGGCCGACCTCAGTCGAGGCGTCGGCGCCAGCTGGATCGTCACTGGCGCGCTCGAGCAGCGGATTGCACTCGAGCTCCTCCTCCACGAACCTCGTAAGATCGAGATTGGACAGCTGCAGCAGCTTGATCGCCTGCATCAGCTGCGGCGACATGACCAACGACTGCGAATGCCGGAACTCTAATCTCTGCGTGAGCGCCATGAAGCAAGAACCGTTACCGAAGTTGGCCCGCGTTTTGCTCATCTAGCCAGGAGCTGATTTACACGCTTTGATGTCGCGCAAAAGCAGATCGAGGCGGGAGTTCTGACGAAAGTTAAGGCGGCGAACAACTGGACGGCGACGATCTTATCGGGGCTCCCTCGTCAAGAGTTCATTGCGTGCGGGACTGGAGAACTAAAAATCAGGATGTGGCACGGTGACCCGTGGGCATGAACTAACCAGGCCTGCTTTAATGGCGAGACTCTTATGAAGGATTTCGCTGAAAAGCAGTGCGCGGCAGTTTCCGCGACTTGTGCAAGTAGTCGCGATCTCACACCACGCAGCAGGACCGCTCGCGATAGGCGGGCTTTGAAGCCCAATCTTGGAAGGATGTTGCCCAAACGAATTGGCACTAAGGCTGGCAGTCAAAAATAGTTGAGGTGCAGGGCTGGACTTAGCGCAAAATCAGAACTGCGCCGAACGTGATTGCGAGGGCTATCGCCGCGTTCGGCTGCCGGAGGCCGGCCGCTTGTGAGACCTCAGCGTCTATCCCGATGTGCGTCGAAAACGAGTCGGTTGCTGTCGCAATCGGCGCAAGATCGAAGACCGGATAATTATGCCTGCTCTTCGGCTTATCGGTACAGCTAAGTCAAAGTGAAATAACGTTCGCAATCCACGCCAAGGGCTCGGCCATAGAGCATGCCTTGGCTGCCCTACTCGCCCTCCTCGCAGCCCATCGCCGTCCTTTAAGGATGCCCAGGATAAATGCGAACGCGCCGCGCCCTGGTTTTCGACTAGATGCCGTAATGAGCCTGCTCCGAGCAAGAGAGAAACGCATAAGAGCATGCGATCCAGCGCCGAAGGCGTGTATTGTCCGTAGTAGGAATTCAACCTCTGAGGGGTCGATTGAGCTCGTCGGCGGTGTGGGCCAACGAGACCTGCATGCGACGACGAAGACTCAAGTCCCGGACCTTGGGCCGCATACGACACCGGGCTGCTGAGGGCCACCCGTGCGAGCGCCTGACGCGCTCGCCGCGCCAGCGCAGCAGATGAATTGGTAACAGAAGAGCCCGCCCAAGGGCGGGACCTTCGATCCGTCGTTTAAACGCGAACGAAGTTAAATGAGGCCGCGTCGCGTTGCTTTGGCTACAGCATTTGTTCGGTTCGCCGCCCCTAGCTTTCGGATCACGTTCTTCATGTGAAAATTGACGGTATTCTCGCTGACCCCAACAAGTACGCCCGACGACCCAGGCTGACTTTCCCTCTGCGACCCAGTGTAGGCACTCTGTTTCTCGCTCTGTTAGCGGAGCATCTGTCTCGCAACCTTCGTCAGTTGGCGGTGTAATCTCCGCAACTGCGTTGTGAAACGCCGAGGCCAATGTGTCGAGACGAGCCATGCGATGCTGTGGATCGGCATCATCGAACGCAGATGCAAACGATACGAAAGCCAATCGACCTCGCAATCCAAACAATGGTACGCTCATGCCATGCTTGAGACCTGCTTCTCTGGCCTCACGTAAAACACGCAGCTCACGGGGCTGTAGTTGATATCGACGGGTTAGTTCATCTCACAGAAAGGGCGTTGGCAGCATTGCTGTCCACCGGACCACCGGGTCGATCGCTCGGTACTCTTGCTCAGCATAGCGTTGGCACCAATCTAACGGGAAGTTTATAGTTGGCAGGGGCGGCAGATACTCCGGCAGACGACGCTCATTCGGACAGGTGAGTGCTCCGTAGGCGACTTTACTAAAGCCCTCCTCGTTCGCGTAGCTCACAAGAAGATCGAACAGCGCCTTGATTGATTTCGTCTGCGTAGCGCATTCGACGAAGCTGAATAGGTCGGGACCGCGGCTCTCCCGTCCGCTTGAAGAGATTGGCATTTCGCCGTGCGATTGATCATCCATTTGTACTTCCATTGCTCACCCAGATGTTGGCTCCGCTTGTTGCAACTGAACACTCGCGCGCGAGGGAAAGCGCCGGCCCGAAATGTTTGACCCCAGCACGCACCCAGAAGATAGGAGCTGATTATGTTCGATGCTGACCGGTCGGGTTGCTATCCGAGGCGCCAAATCGTCGCGAGTGTATCCAGACTCTCGAAAGAGTGGTTGGTGAATGACGAGAGCGTTGCGGCGGACAAGCTCGGCACTTTTCGTAGGAACATACCAGCATCTCCAGGGCAGACGTAAGGAAGTGAGCTCGGCACCGAATTCTTCGCGCAGCTCGGCACACCCTCAGGGCACGGACCGGTGCAGGCCCCCTCAAGCGCTTGAGCATGTTCGCCCGCCTCGCGCCGACATTGACAAATAGCTGCTTGATGAGGACGACAGCGTGCATGCGATCCTCCGCAGGTTCCAAGAACCACCGCGATGGGCACAGCAATTCTCGCGCCACTTTCCGAGCCGCGAAACGGCGCGTTAAGAGAGGCACGTCAGAACGTCGGCGAAGACGGTCTCGTGTGAGGTGTGTGACGGGATGTGACATACGTCGAACATGCGACAACGTCGCAGGCTGCGACATCGAGATGTCCGGGCTAGCTCTCGCGCACCACGGTCTTCAAGTAATGGTAAGCCTTAATGATCTCGACCAGGCGGTCCTCCGTGGAGCGGTCGCCCCTATTGGCATCGGGATGGTGCTGCTTGACGAGCGCCTTGTACCTCGCCTTGATGTCGCCGAGCGTCG
The DNA here is from genome assembly GCF_029714405.1 of Bradyrhizobium sp. CB82. Classification (NCBI taxonomy): domain Bacteria; kingdom Pseudomonadati; phylum Pseudomonadota; class Alphaproteobacteria; order Hyphomicrobiales; family Nitrobacteraceae; genus Bradyrhizobium; species Bradyrhizobium sp. CB82. The sequence goes on from NZ_CP121650.1 coordinate 8,207,682, forward strand.
CATCGGCATCGAGGCCCATCACCTGCAACGCTTTCCGCTCGGCATTGAAGCTCTTGCGCGCCTCGGGCTTGGCTTCCGCGCGGGGGGGGGCACCGGCGCGTCCGTTCGGCCCGACGAGCATGCTGAAGGGATGCGAGGCGTCCTCCAAATCGGCGGCGCCGGCGGTCATTTTGCGGGCGCCGATGTTCTCGCCCATCTTCCAGGTCGGACGATGGCCGGTCAGCGCGTCCTTCTGGTAGCGCGCGACCGCTTCCGCGTCCATCCCGGAGAAGAAATTGTAGGACTGATTGTATTCGCGAACATGGTCGAGGCAGAAGTGCCAATAGTCGCGCGCATTGTCGCGGCCCTTGGGCGCGCGATGGGTACCCTTGCCCTTGCAACCAGGCCATTGGCACGGTGCCGCGGTTTGGCGCACCTGCGTTTCCTGCTTCGCAGTCCGCTTGTTGATCCGAATGGAGTCGAAGAATTTGGATGTGTCGATCGGCATGGCCGGGCTCCGGTTGGCGGAGCGGCAGTTAACAGAGCCGCTTTTATGCTAGAGAAGGCAAGTTGGACTGACTCGGGCTTTGCGTCTGATACAGTGGCATGCTGTAACAGGCACGTCCCAGCAATCGACATGCCACGAGACGCGAGCTTGGTTGAGACAATCATCTCTTTGCGATCTCAGATCGGCCTTGCGATTTGCTGTCGGGTTCTGCACATAGAGGTCTTGAACGGGACTGGCTGAATACGAAGAAAGCGGGAGCTATGCAGGAATCTCGGTGATGACGAGCTCAGAGAAGCGGCCTATCCGGGCGAGTGACCAACCTGCGAAAACTTCTCCAAGGAGAGCGATACGCCCCGAAGGAGACGATCAACATCCTGCCGTTCGGTCCGCCGTCTGCAGTGACCATGCACTGGTACGAATTCTCCGCAACAGAGCGGCGTGATCTGTTCGCTTGCGCGCTGGGCCATGGCCGTGCCGCACGGCCCGGGCGCGACCATCCGGCAGCTTCAGCTCCGTGATCTTGCCGGTACGGGCGCGGCGGACCAGGAGCCTCGATCACCTGCTGCCCGTCCCTTACCTGCGCGGTATGTCGACCGGCGATTCCACGAGGCGCTCTCGGCGCCGCTTGGAAAGGATGTGCCGAACCTTTCGCCTTGGGTGATTTCGGGCCTGAACGACCAATACCAGGTCGAATACGAGCGCTGGCAGACGCACCAGCGCTGCTGGCAAGACAAGACCGTCAGCGTGCTCAACAAGATCCCGAGCTCGGTTCGAAGCGGCATGAAGAAGGCCATGCAGGATCTCAGAGGCGCAGAGCCAGGCTGTCGCGGACCATGCACTCGATACCTTCGCCGAGAATTACACCACCAAATATGCGCGTGCCGTTGATTGCCGGACCGCGCCAATCTAGAGTCTAGTGGCCTTCTACCGCTTTCCTGCCGAGCACCAGAGGCAGCTGAGGAATCCGATCGAGACTATCGGACGCGGTGCGGCACAGGAGCGCGCGAGTCAAGAAATCGTTGTCGCCACAAACCGTAAGATTGATAGTGCAGGCTGATCGAGGTGGCGTCGAAACTTTGGGTCGACTGAAGAGCCCCCAAGAAGATCGTCGCCGGTGTCAGATTCCCGACCATCGAGATCGTCCCGACCACGCAATGCCGCCTGATCGGCTCCGTCACCAAGATTCAGGCATAGCTTAGAGGTCAGCCGCCCGCCATCGAAAGCAGCTGTGATCTTCTTGCGTTCGACCGCCGGAAATATGAAAGGCACAATCGAATTGTCGACCACTCGGTTGTGGCTGCCTCGCCTTTTGCGCAGAATTGACTGACGATGTCGTGTGGAGTAAGCCTGCTGAGGGGGCGCCTGGTTCATCGCCAAAACAACATTCGAGAAATCGATTAGCCCAACGCCAACAGCAAAAGATGGTGGCCTCACTGAGCCCCTTCTGTTCCCGCAGATAGATTTCGTGGTCCCGCGTACTTGACCTCTTGGGGGCCGCCGGTTCTTGGCGCATAGGCCATTTGGAACACCTTGATCTACAAACACTGTCGCGCGCTTTGGAAAACTGCCCCCATATTGCCGCACATATGGATGCCCCGATCGCGATGAGATGCCTCATTTATTTTGCTCCCGGCTTGGATTGAGGAGGAGGCCGGGTGCGGAGATGGCCGGGGCTTCGGATCGCGGCCTCCTCCGCTGGCTCCTGGCACAACATTAGGTAGTGGGACTCATAAGCCGGCGGCGTCTTCTCCGTAGGAACGAGGGTGAGTTCGGTGTCGCTGGCGGGCCGTCTCTTAGCTACCGCCGCTTGCCAGAAGCACGGAGTAGAGGGCGAGCCGAATAACCATGTCGAGGACGGCGTGCAGCTCAGCAGGATTGGCCTTTCAGTTCGCCGGCGCAACCCGCGACACAGCTCCAAGCTAGCAAGAGCTGCCATCGTTGTAGGTCGGACCGAATTCGCAGACCCGTGGCACTGCTGCCAGGGTTCTGCATTGTCGTCAATGGAATGAGAGCCGGGTCAGAAGTCCATGCCGCCCATGCCCGCGCCAGGAGGCATCGCGGGGCCGCCGGCGTTCTTCTTCGGCAGCTCGGCAACCATCGCTTCCGTGGTGATCAGCAGCGCTGCCACCGAGGAGGCATTCTGGACCGCGGTGCGCACGACCTTGGTCGGGTCGATGATGCCCTTGGAGACAAGGTTGCTGTACTCGCCAGTCTGCGCATCGAAACCGTAGGAGTACTGGTGATTCTCTAGCACTTTGCCGACCACTACCGAGCCGTCTTCACCGGCGTTGATGGCGATCTGGCGAGCCGGCCAGGACAGCGCCTTGCGCACAATCTCGACACCGGTCTTCTGGTCGTCGTTCTTGGTGCGCAGGCCCTTGAGCGCTTCGGTGGCGCGGAGCAGGGCAACGCCGCCGCCCGGCAGAATGCCTTCCTCGACGGCTGCGCGGGTCGCATGCATCGCGTCATCCACGCGATCCTTGCGCTCCTTCACCTCGACCTCGGTTGCGCCGCCGACGCGGATCACCGCGACGCCGCCTGCGAGCTTGGCGAGACGCTCCTGGAGCTTCTCACGGTCGTAGTCCGAGGTGGTCTCCTCGATCTGCGTCTTGATCTGGGCCACGCGCGCCTCGATGTCGGCCTTCTTGCCGGCGCCGTTGACGATCGTGGTGTTCTCCTTGTCGATCATCACCTTCTTGGCGCGGCCGAGCATCGAGAGGTTGACGTTCTCGAGCTTGATGCCGAGATCTTCTGAGATGGCCTGGCCGCCGGTCAGGATCGCGATGTCCTGCAGCATCGCCTTGCGACGATCGCCGAAGCCCGGAGCCTTGACGGCCGCGACCTTCAGGCCGCCGCGGAGGCGGTTCACGACGAGGGTCGCGAGCGCTTCGCCTTCGACGTCTTCAGCGACGATGACCAGCGGCTTGCCGGACTGCACCACGGCCTCGAGCAGCGGCAGCAATTCGTTCAGCGAGGAGAGCTTCTTCTCGTTGATGAGGATGTAGGCGTCGTCCATCTCAACGCGCATCTTGTCGGCGTTGGTGACGAAGTAGGGCGAGATGTAGCCGCGGTCGAACTGCATGCCCTCGACGACGTCGAGCTCGGTCTCGAGTGACTTGGCTTCCTCGACGGTGATGACCCCCTCGTTGCCGACCTTCTTCATGGCGTCCGCCAGGAACTTGCCGATCTCGGCGTCGCCATTGGCCGAGATGGTGCCGACCTGGGCGATCTCCTCGTTCGAGGTGACCTTCTTCGAGTTCTTCTCGAGGTCCGCAACGACGGCCGCGACCGCGAGGTCGATGCCGCGCTTTAAATCCATCGGGTTCATACCAGCGGCAACCGACTTGGCTCCCTCGCGCACAATTGCGGCTGCAAGCACAGTCGCCGTTGTGGTACCGTCGCCGGCGGCGTCCGCCGCCTTGGCCGCGACCTCGCGCACCATCTGGGCACCCATATTCTCGAACTTCTCCTCCAGCTCGATCTCCTTGGCCACGGCAACGCCGTCCTTGGTGATGCGGGGCGCGCCGAACGACTTGTCGAGCACCACGTTGCGGCCCTTCGGACCCAAGGTGACCTGCACGGCATTGGCAAGGATGTCGACACCGCGCAGCATACGATCGCGCGCGTCTACGCCGAATTTGACTTCTTTGGCTGACATAATGATTTTCCTCAGTGTCTATTTTTCATCCTTCGGCGCGTCCGAAGGGCGCTCGACAGGAGTGAGCGGTGGGGAGCGCTGGATCAGGCGGCTATCTCCGTCGACAACAGGTCGGTGAGGACTCCCATGATGCCGCTTTCTTTCATGATCAACAGCTCCCGGCCATTGATCTTCACTTCTGTGCCGGACCACTTGCCGAACAGCACGCGCTCGCCGACCTTGACATCGATCGCAATCAGCTTACCGGTCTCGTCTCGGCCGCCCGGGCCAATTGCGATGACTTCGCCCTGGGAGGGCTTTTCCCTGGCTGTATCGGGAATGATAATGCCGCCAGCTGTCTTCTCTTCAGCGTCGATACGCTTGACCACGACGCGGTCGTGAAGCGGACGGAATTTCATGCAGGCCTCCTGAGCATCTGGACGAGTTGACGATAGTCACTTGTGAACAGCACCCGCATAGCAAAAGCCAGGCCAAGGATGAGCGGAGCGATGCATGCCTGCAGTGCTGCTGAATCGGCGCTTAGCCTCAGGGTCTACTCGTTCGGAAGCAAACGTCCCCATGCAACACGGCCCGCCAAGTTGTCGTAAAACTGACATTGCGTCCCGTCGAAGCAGCGCGGTTGATGGCCATGCGCATTGATCAAATCGTACACGCCCGAGCTCAGCAAGGCTGACGATAAAACCGGGGAGAAGAGCGCCGGCTTCATCAGGATTGTCGGCTTCGAGGACAGTCCGAAGTGTCGTCTTTGCCGTTCAACGAACAGTCGTCACAACTTGCCCGCTATTGAGACGGCCTGTATGCCGAGCCGGCGCGCTGCTTTCCCCATTTCGTCGGCTTCCTGGAATATTGTCGCGCTTCTAGCGGCTGCTATCTGTCGGACGCCAACGTCGGTGCGAAATTTGATACACGAGGTCGATGCAGCGCGCCGTTCTATATGGGATGCGACCAGGTGAGCGAATGCCGCTAGCTAGCCTGGCGTGGTCGCGACTTTCCTTTCGCGTTTTTGGCTGCAACTGCCGCGGACCGCGCATTGCGTGGGATGCCTCGGGTCCTGATGAGCTGCTGACAAGCCTTAGCGCCCCGGGAGGGTCTGCGACTTGAGGGGCCCGGCCGCGTCCGATGCCTGGATGAGCGACACCAGCGGACGCTCAAATTGTTTAACCATCTGGACCGCTGCTGTTTGCTCCGGTCCTTTAGGGTGCACTGTCTGGGCGGCCTCGATGCCGTCGTTGAATCTGGCACCTGCGATTTTTGACCTTGAGCCGCCACCAGGTCTTTGAGCGGCAATCACCAGCTTGAACCCCATCTGCTTGGCGGTGGTCGGCGACAACAGGCCCCTTCCGCACGGTCTGCGTCTTGATCCGCAGCTTGACTCCTCGTGCAGTCGTTCGATCTCATTTGCCCATAAATAATCCCTCTTGTAAGAGATGTGGCTCGACTGTTCTTGCAGCTTGATCAAACTATGAGATCTGTCCCTAGCTTCCTCTGTTCTACGAGTTGCTGCGGTTGATCGGATAGTTTCCCGAAGAAGACAGGACGCCTACCGCAAAAATGGCGGCGACCAAGGGAAAGCACAAGACTATTTCGGTCGAATATCTCACAATCGGGGCCCAACAGCCTCAATTCATTGGCGCACCGATGTCGGCCAGCTCATCGAGCAGTCTCAGGTGTTTGCGTATCGTGTCCGTCGCTGCGCTGATGACCTCCTCGCGCTTGTCACCGACGACGTGAATCACGGCAGCGAGCACCCCAGCAGCCCTCATGACCGCCTTCTGACCCGTGTCAGAACTGTCGACTATCTTGATCGAAAGGTCGTGGACGCATTCTAGATGCTTCGCGATCTCACGCTCGACGTCGTCATTCATTCGCGAACTCCTTCTGACTACGCCGCTCTTGCGCGCGCAAGCATGATTGCATCAGAATGGTGTAATTATGATGTTTACTCTTGTGGGTTGATAAGGCCGAGTGCGCGGACAATCATTCGCGCGCCACCGAGTGGTGGCGGGCCGGCCCAGTGCAGCGAACACCTGACCAGCCCTGACCTTCAATGTGGAAGTTATCCATGCTTCAGCTTGACGATTGTTCTAGCACATATACGTACCGTAAAGCCGTGTGGGCCGCGACGTCAGCCAATTAGGGAAGCGCTGCTGCATTCCCTGCAGTAACGAGTCGTTCGTCCAGTTCACTGTCACGACACGCGACACCCATCGAGATTATGCCGCCCCTCGCAGGCGCCCAGATCGGCTATTCGCAGAGGAACGGCTGGGTGTTTGGCGCCGAACTCGATGCCAGCGGTGCTGCACGCAGACGACATGGCACAGACGTTGCTAGTAGGTGCAGCACTAGCGAACGAGTGCTGACTGCACAGACGACCGATGCTTTCCTTCAACTCATGTGGCTCACGCCTGAGATGAAAAACTCCCCGCTTGTGACTTGGAGCGTCGCCGCGCTTACTGCGGCGGCACCGATATTCACCCCTGATATCGCTGCGCAGTCCGTATACACCAAGCCGCTTTCTGCCACCCTAAGAGATCAGCTAGCACAAAAAGTGGCGCAAGGTCGGGCAATGGTTTTGCAGAGTGATATGGTGCTGGGCTTAGAATCCCCAGCTCCTCCGATCAAGGTCGAAAACTGGCTGCGTGGCCAGTCCCTTGCGAGCTTCCAGCCCGGAAGAGTATACATCGTCGAATTCTGGGCAACTTGGTGCAAACCGTGTGAGGCGGCCCTGTCCCATCTGGTGCAGTTGCAAGAGAAATATAAAGACAGCGGAGTTGAGGTGCTCGGACTCGCAGCCCTTGAACGCGCTCAAACAGCGGACAAGGCTCAAAACAAGTTGGACGCATGGTTGACCAAAAAGTTGCCGAATCTCAACTACCGGATTGGGTTCGACTACACACGCAAAATGGAAAAGCTTTGGTTGCGTCCCAGCCGTTCTGTCGGAATTCCCACCACCTTCGTCGTCGACCGTGACGGCCGCATCGCCTTTGTCGGTTTGGCGATGCAACTCGATGACGTTCTACCCAAAGTTCTGACTGGCAGCTGGCGCACCAGCGATGAAGCTAAAGCCGCCGAAACAGAGCGGATCGCCCAAGACAAGCGCATAATGGACGAAATGGCGCGCCAGAAGCGCTGACTGATATCACGATTTGCATCATGGTCCCAGTCGGACCCGCCACTAAGCGCAGTAGTCCGTCCGCGCCACGTTTGTGCTCAACAGGTTTTCTCGGGCTAACGGCGGCAGACCTGTCCATATCCGCAGCCTTACCCGCCAAATACGGCGGCTTGCGCGGCGCGAACGGCTCGGTAACCATGGCTTGGTCGACGAGGCGGGCAAGGTCACGATTGCGTCACGCCTCACATCCGATCCTTGGCATCAAAATTTGCGGAGCGGAAGGCGCGTTCCGGATCGGCTAAGATGAGGCGGAAGTGGTTGGACCCATCCTCCCACTGCTTGTTGATGGCTCGGCGAGGATCCTGTCCTCGACGGTATCGATGAGGTCGGCTCGACACATCCGACATGGCCACTCCAATTCCATGCAGCATGAGCATGCTGCCACCTTGTACGCCTCGTCAGAGCTCACCTTGCAACGCTCCCGGGCCGCATCGATGACGATCATCAACCGTGCCTTTGCCTGGCGCGAGCTCGTCTAATTCAACCAGTTCGAGCTTGAGCGCTTGGTTGTGGTAATCGGCCTGACACTGCACGTATTGTCGGACGGTGGCTGCATGAATGTCCGTATTGGGACAATATCAGCGACTTGACGCCACACGTCGCGACGAAGCGCTGCATAGCCTGCGAATTCACTTCGGCACGCGACTTGCTCTCTTTGCGGCATCATCACCGATCGCAGTGCGATGGTCTTCGGGACGGGCTCGGCGCGCGTCGCTGTTAGCGTCTGATCCGCTCGGAGGGTTTGCTGCGCGACATTATGGGCGCTCGGTTGTGGACCGAGAAAATGCAGGGAAGTGTTGAATGCGATCTGGAGTTCGTCTTTTGGGAGCCACGACAATTGCGCTCGTCGCAACCGGTGCAGCAAATGCGGCAGACCTTGAGCCGGAAGTGAAACTGCCCGCGGCGGTGTGGAACTGGTCCGGAGGCTATATTGGTACGTCGGCGGCGGCTACGGCCGAACCTCCTTCAGCAATCCCTACGGTCCGTCGATTTATGGCGATGTCGTCGATACTCCAGTATTCCTCGCAGGTGGCCAGATCGGCTACAATTGGCAGAAGAACGGCTGGGTCTTTGGCGTCGAGCTTTATGCTAGCGGCGCTGCCTCCAACGGCACAAATACCTGCCTCGCCGCCTACGGCTTTGTCGTAAGCGCAAAAGGCAGGTCCCAACGCCTTCGCCACCGCGACTGGCCGCGTCGGTTACGCGTTTGGCGCGCTGGGCCATACGCTGGCCTACCTCAAGGGAGGTGTGGCTTGGCAAAACAATCAGGGCGACGTCGTCAATAACAACGAGGGGGGCCGGTTGCCACAGGACAAAACCCATTTCGGTTATGGCCGCCTCGGTGGCATCATCGGGCTGGGGGTCGAGCAAGCGCTTACACCTGCATGGTCGGTCAAAGCTGAGTATGACTATCTGCATTTCGGCGGGCCGAGTGTCGCAACCCCTCCGACGGTGCAGGATCCGCCGCCTGCGATTCTTCCGGCGAACACAACGAGCCTATCCAGTGACTATCACATCGGAAAGATCGGGTTGAACTACCATTTTGGCGCCGACCCGTGGACGGCGCAATGGTCCAATGCGCCACTGTACGCGAAAGAACCCGCCGGTGCGCCGCCGATTGCTTACGCGGCCGGTTGGTCGTTCGAAGGCGGATCGCGGCTGTGGCTCAGCCGCGGACGATTTCAATGGGATAACAGCGCAATGCCCTATGGCTGGCCTCTAGACCCCAGCATCGTTTTATCGAGGCTCACTTATCACGGCCTTGACGGACTTTCCGGAGAGCTATTTGGCCGTGTTGATAGCCCCTGGGGAGTGTAAGAGCAACATTGGCCTTGGGCGCTTCGACAATGGACACATGAACGATGAAGATTGGGGCCAACTCAAATACCCCCTCTCGTATATGAACACGATATCAGGCCAGGCCAACGGGAGGTTCACGTATTATACGGCCGATGCGGGTTACGATCTCCTGCGCGCCGCCAACTACAAGATTGGAGGATTTATCGGCTGGACCTACTACGAAACAGAGCTCCGACTCGAGGGGATGTGTAGAGATCGCCAACCCGAAGACGAGATGCTTGTCGCGCCGTGACGACACTATCATTGGCAGCCAGAATACTCAGTGGAATGCGCCTCGGATCGGCCTAAGCGCCGAAACCATGTTGACCGAGCGCTGGCGCTTAAACACCGATATCGCCTACCTGCCCTGGACCGATTTCAAGGGGCGTGACAATCATCTCTTGCGCAACCAGACCACTTTCGCTGAACAGCGCGGCAATGGTGGCGGCGGGGTCCAAATTGAAGGAGTGTTGTCCTACTTCATCACCAAAAACTTTAGCGTCGGCGTCGGCGGGCGCTATTGGGCAATGTGGACTAAGAAGCGTGGCGAGGTGATCTGCAAAGGCAGCGACAGCGAGTGCACCGAAGCGCCACCTGCGTTTGCAACGTTCAGCATGGAGCGGTGGGGCACGTTCTTTCAGGCCTCCTATAGGTTCGATTGAAAAGATCACACCTCCCGCCAAGCTATCCGCCAATTAGGGACGAGATGCTGCATTCCCTGCAGGGGGTCGCTCCAGTTCACTGTCACGACACGCGACACTCATGGGGATTATGTTCTTGGACAGGCTTGCATGAGCCGAGACATCCAGGTCCGGACAGCCATTGACATCATCCAGGCCACAAATGCGTTCGACTTGCTCTCGAATGAGGAGCGCGCGCGGCTTCGCGAGATCCTGTACCGACCAGGTGCAGGTTTACATTGACGAGGTCGAGCAGGAGCGTGCCGCTGAGGCTGCGGCACCCGGCATGCGACGATCAACGTGTGCGCGGCCTTGGTTAGGATTCTTCTCTGCGATTCTCAGGCAGCACGCCGATGCGACTCCTATGATGCTGCCGCCCCATCACGTAGACCAAGATCACCCAGTCGCTGGCGCTTTGCTACGAGGAAGCGGCGCCGGCGCTTGGGCCTTTCATTTTTTAGTGCCGAGGCCACAGCGGCTGGAAATGCCCCGGCGTATGTAGAATATGCACCAGTCGACCTTGTTCACCCAGGACTGGATGCACGGTCAGCCTGGCATTCACATCTGCCGCATCTGCCTCGATGGCTTGAATGCGCACGCCAAGATGGTTCGCCAGCAAGACCCCGACGCCCTCAGCGCCGTAAAGGTCGATCTCGCCATGCGGATCGACTACGCCCATTTGAACCAGGGCGTTTCGCAACGACCGAACCTCTTGTTCAATTTGCCGAGTCTGCGGCGTTTCGTGGTCCAGGCGCATCGTGTTGTGGGCAAATTGAAGAACCGTGTCCAAAAGGCAATTCAGTCCTTGGCCACTGGCTTGTCCCACGTCGGCGTTGAATCGTCCCAAAAATGTTTGGAGCGTGTACCTCGACGGGCCGACAGGCAAGTCAGGCAGCGATGCGCCCGCGAATGCCGGCGCCTGGTGATGTGCTGCGGACGGCACGTCAAATGCGGCGGCGGCGCTGTGCCGGCTTGCGCCACCCCAGTCCTGCGCGCCAGTCGGTCGCGTGGCGCTGGCTTGGTAACTCGGCGCGTTCCATGATTCAGCGCCGTGTGCGTAGCTGTGCTCCTGCCAATCGTCGATCTCGTCACATCCAGGCGGTATCGAGATGTCGCGAAAGGCCAGCCAAGCCTCGCGCGTGACCTCGCGTCGTTGCTCGAGGGATGCCCCGTGCAGATGCATGTCTTGAGCGCGCTTGTAAACATCGTGATAGCGCTCCTTCAGCTCGAAGGTTTCGGCCGTGTGAAATTGGATCTCCCAAGGCGTCCCGGCCGGGCTGCGCAGGGTGACGCTCACCGCGCTGAACGCTTCGTTCCTCTTGGTGAAGTGGTTGGTCAGCGCCGTCCTGGCATGCCCCTGCTGGTCCAGCGTCGCGAGGATACGGCGGCAGCCCTCGGTGAAGTTCTGCGGCGGAAGCACCACGCTGTAGCGCAGGGCATCGTTGACAGCGGCAACGGCCTCTTCGAGCGTCTTGTTCTTTGCTGCCATCAGCGAATCGAGTTTTGTGCGCAGCGAGCGCTTGGATTTTTGCCGGTGTTCCAGGCCGGCGAGATCAGCCCCGAAGGTGGACACGATCTGCTGCAGCATCGGCGTGATCTCGCGATCCATCTGCTGAGCGCGTTCGAACAGCGCACCTGCGGCTTGGGCGACTTGCGCTCGAGGCGTTTTGTCAAGCCGTGCTGCAGCCGGTGCTGGCGGCGGGGCCAGCATGCCTGCCTGCTGCAGCGACTGCACGGCGTTATGCATGACGCCTGCAGCCATGGTTGGCATGCGCTGCAACACCGCCTTGGCCTGGTCGGGATCGAAGCGGTTGTGGCGCATCGCGCGGGCCGTCTCCTTGCCATGAGGCACGTTGCGTACACGATCAGGGAACCTGGTTTCCTGGCGTTCGCATGCCTCGATCACCTTGGAGAATAGCGCGGTGCCGGTATCGGACTTCAGCGCGTCGGTGCCGACCTTGATCGCGATGGTGAACAGGTTGCGCATCGTCAGCTCCGGCTCACCGGGGACCAGCCCGGGCTGCCCATCGGGGAACCGCTCATGCGACAGCCGGCAGACCGGGTAGTTGTCCAGGATGGCGTGGATGCGTGCCGGGACGTCGACGGCCTGGACGTAGGCCCGGGCCAAGTCCGGGAATCGTTGCGCCAACGCTTCGGAAAGCTCGGCAGGCCCCGATGCCGTGGGCTGCCCCGAGGCCTGGTGATGCCGCAAGACCTCCCCATACAGCAGCATGGCCGCCTCTCGCGCATCGGGCATGTGCGCGCGGCCGATCGCCTGGTACGCCTGCATCGCCAATGAATGCAGGGCCTGCGGGTCGGGCTGTGTGCTCTCGAGAACAGCGCTCAGGCCGTTTCGCAGCGACCGTTCGACGCCGTCATACGTGCCGAACATCATGGCGCGCGCCATCGCCTCGCGCAGGTCGTCGGGCTGCGAGAGGAAGCGCGTTGCCAGGGTGCTGGCCGTGCCCATGAGCCTGCGTCCGCGCTGCTCGGCCAGGATCTCGGGCGCACGCCCCGGCCGATAGTGCCCGCTGTCAGCGTCGAATGCCGGCGTGGCCGTCTTCGGCGGCTTGAAGGAACGGGGCTGGCCGCGCCGCGCGGCGCGCTCGTCCATCACGCGCGCGATCAGCGTCGCCAGCTTCGGGTAACCGGCATACATGAAGGCATCATCGCCGTCGCAATCCATGTTGCGCTTGCGCAGTTCATTGATCGGCAACGCTCCCAGCCGACCGGGCTGCACGATCTCCTTGACGCGCAGGCTGCCGGTACTCACCATGTTGCTCGGGGCGGCGGCGCGGTCTCGCCCGGCGATCCAGCGCGACAAGGTCTTCAGGTCCTCCTTCGAGCACACCAGGTCCATGTTCTCGTGCGTTGGCGACCAGCACCCCTTGGGTGGGATGATGAGCATGCCCTTGCTGTGCAGCATCTCGGCATCCTCGCCCGAGTCGTCGTTGAAGCCCGTGTAGCTGTACTGGATGGCAAAGCACCTCGACAGGAATTCAGCTGTTGCATCCCCCTGGGCTGTGGTGGCGACTCGGTCCTCGTGCACCGGCAGCAGGTTTTCCTTGTCGTACGGCGGCTTGCCGAGCAGCAGCGCGCCGCCTGCACGGTCGAAGGCGTCGCTGCGCTGGTGCGGCAGATGCACCTTGTTGTCAGCGGACGGCACGGCACGTATCTTCTGCCCCGCATAGCCGCCGCTGACGGTCAGGTCATAGAGCATCGTTGCATCGATGCCGAGGCGCGGCTGTCCGGCAGCAGAAGTTGCTTGCTGCCGGGCCAGGTTGTGCAGGCGGAGTTGCATTGCTTCATGCGCTTCCGCGATAGCTTCCACGTCGTATGGGAAGTGCTGTAGCGCCTGAGGTGCCAGCCTCTTGAGCTCGCTCTCTTCGACTATGAGCTTGCTTTGCTCGTCGCTGGCATGACCTCGGCGCACTGCCACCCATGCCTCGTAGTGCTTGCGGACGGCGGGAATGCGCATGGCCACCTCGAACTTGAGGAAGCCGCAGCCGTCATTGGGGCACAGGGCGATGTACTGGCCGCCTGGTCCGGCCAGCTTGAACGGGTGCTGCGGCCCTGGCACGTCGTCGATGAAGCCCATGCGCAGCGTGCCCTCGACCACGTGGTCGACCGGCACCATCTCCAGCAGCGCGCGTTGCATGCGCGACCAGTCCTCGCGCTGCGGCGCGAGCTTTGCGGCCAGCTGCATCAGAGCGCTGCCGGGGGCCGTGTCGGCATAGCGAACCGCCGGCAGCAGCGACGCCGCCGCCGTGCTGCCGGACAGGATGCCGGACGCCCGTTGATGGCCCGCTCGGCTCAAGCGACTGCCGCCGAACAGATCGAAGCGCCACGGCTCGCCCAGGAAATTGAAGGTGCGCGCCAGCATGAAGGCGGACAGCGAACCAGGCAGTTGCACCTCCACCAGGGGCAGACCGGTCAGGCGCGCAAACAGAGAGTACGGCTTGCTCTCGTCGTCCACGTTGCTCTTGAGCATCTTTCCCAGCATGTCCACCACGACGTGCCTAGTGTCGCCTGTGCCAGGGGCCAGCGGTTGGGGTCGGCCGGGCCGCGTTTGCATGCCTTGATGCACGTCCTGCACGCTGAACTCGGAGGGCGCATGGCTTTGCGTGAGCTGCTCGAAGTGCGCGAGCATGTGCAAGTCCAGCGCGTCCAACACTTCATCGCCGGCTTCGATCTGCGCGATGAGGTTCCAGCTCGTCTGCCCGAGGTCTGACTCGATCACCTCGCGTGTGCGCCGGAGCGTCTCCGTGACCCAATTGGCCAGTTGCTCGCGGCGAGCTCGCACGGCCGAGCGCTGCCCCTCGACATTACGCGGCTTCCACTGCCTGCTCACCACTGCGTACGCCTTGAGCACCTGATAGAACGTCAGTGCCGGGCAGCGCGTGGTGTACTGCTCGTCGGCGGACGCAGCGCTCGCAACAGTGGCTGCGCCATCGGCTTGCCGTCCCTGCAGAAAGCGATCGATCTTGCGCGCGACGATCGGCTGCATCTCATCGAAGACGGACAGTGCCTGGCCGTGATGGCGAGAGAGTTCCTGGCTGCGGGCCAAGGGCAGCAAGCCCAGGCATAGGTTGCCCACCGATTCAAGGTCCGTCTCGCGCAAGTTCGTTTCGCGGCACAGGATTGCCACCCTGTTCAAGGCCGGCCTGGCCAGCGGCCGCATGTCGCGTTGCAGTTGTTCAATGACCATCGCCTTGAAGATCATGGCGATGTCCTGGGCTTGCGCCGTCCCGAAGTGATCCCGATGCAGGTCAAGGTGCGCGGCCAGCCCCTGAAGCTTCGCGCGCGCGAGCGCTTGAACCTCCGCCTCGTCCTCCGTATCCACTGCTGAGTGGGAAAGGTGCGACAAGGCGTTGCCGACCCGCGCAAGCGTGGCCATGTCGAAATCGCGCCAGGGAAGGTCGGGCCCACCCGCCCGATCAGCCAGCGCGATCGATGCCCAGCGCCAGTCGGGCGCATGGGGCGACCCGCACAGGGCGTTGAGCGACATGGCGACTTCTTGCGCCTTCATTTCCTGCAGCAACGTGTCCTCGCTCACGACCCGTTCGGCCAGACGTTCAGTTGCGTCCCGGCACACTTCGTTGTCGGGCCACTTGCTCAGCGCGTTGAGCGTGTTGGCGACATTTTGTGCGTCCATATCGTCGACCAAGGTCGCATCGACTGCGATTCGCTTGGCGAGGCACTGGGCCGCGTCCCGGCAGATCCGGCTGTCGGACCACTTGCTCAGCGCGTTGAGTGAGTGGGCGACACTTCGCGCGTTCATCTCGTGCGTCAACGTGTCGTCGCGCGTGATCCGTTCGGCTAAGCGCCTGCCCGCCTTCCTGCACGAACGATTCTCGGGCGACTTGCTCAGTGCGTTGAGCAAGTTGGCGAGATGTCGTTCATCCATGTCCTCGACCAGGAGCGCGTCATTGGCGATTCGCTCGGCCATGCGTCTGACAGTCATCTGGAAGACGGGGCTATCCAGCCATTTGCTCACGGCGTTGAACGCGCTGGCAACCGCTTCGGCGTTCATCTCCTGCAGCAACGCCTCGTCGCTCGCGACCCGTTCGCCTAAGTACTCGCCGGCACTTCGGCAAGCGGGGCTGCCGGGCCACTTGCTCAGCGCGTTGAGCGAGTTAGCAACATTTTGTGCGTCCATGTCCCGCACCAAGCCTGCATCGTTTGCGATTCGTTCAGCCAGACGTTCGCTGGCGTTCTGACAGGCAGGACTGTCGGGCCACTTGCTCACTGCGTTGAGCGAGATGGCGACCGCTTGAGCCACCATCTCCCAGATCAAGGCGGCATCGTGCGCGATTCGCCCGGCGAGACGTTCGCCAGCGCTCTGGCAGTCTGGATTGCCAGACCACTTGCTCATTGCGTTGAGCACTAGGCTGGCCCCTTGAGCCGTTAGGTCCCGGTCCAGCCGCTCACGCAGCAGCACGCGTCCTAGCCGAGCTACGGCTTGTTCGCAGCGATAGCTGCGGGTGTTCTTCGACAGAGCGTTCGCAAGCAATGCCAGGTTCTTGCCACTCAGCTCCGGCAGGCTGTCGTGTTCCAGCACCTCACCGGCGAGCCAAGCTACGGCCTGCATGCACGTGGCTCTGCCCGGGTGCTTGCCAAGCTGGCTACCCAGATGCACGAGTTGCTGCAGCGGGGCGTCTACGAACCAGTCGGTCTTGACCAAGTAGTGCGCGGCCAAGTCCGTGCAGCGTTCCAGATCCGGTCGATACTGATCGCTTTGTGCAGAAGTGGCGGAGCGCGCCAACATCTGGAAGTACCTGTTAAGCCATCCTGCGTTCTTCTCTGGCGTCGCACCGCCGTCGAGAAATGGCAGCGCCCAGCCGTACCCATTGCGGTCTGCCAACACGTTGTCGCGGGCCAATTCTATGCACGCTCGAGGATGCCGCACGTGATGTTCCCGTGGAAGGTCGGGTTGCACAGCAAGGCGCAGTTGCTCGCGCTGATACCGACGCAGCTGACGGAGTTGCTCGATCTCATCATGGCGCAGACCTCGCTCGCACTCCGTAAGCTGTTCCGTGGTTGGCGCGGCGTCTGCCCGGGCGCCTTGCGTAACCGGCAACATGCGGGAGGCGGTGCTGCCGTGACGGACGGGCTCAGGCGTGGCTTCCTCCGGCACCGCCGAGGACGTGCGGCGCGCAGTTTCCCTGAAATCCTCAAGGCCGACGCCCGCCTTGGCACGGTCGCGCTTGACGAAATCCATGCGAAGCTCTGGATACATATCCGGCGCCGAACCGTCGGACAACTTTTCGCGACGACTCTTCCTGAAAGCTTTGCCGAGCCCTGATTTGACCCGAGAGAACAGTCCACGGGGCTTGTTGTCCTTGGTCCGCGTCGCAGGTTGCGCTTCCGATGGCACTGTGTAGCGCATGCTACTGAATGGTCTGTCCCGCAAGTTAGACTGTGAATCCTTTGCAGCCGAGCCAAGGGGAGCGCGCGGAATATCGACACTGAACCGCGTGCTACTGAACGAATTGTCCTGCAGGTTGGATCGGCGCGGCATCCGCATCGAACCACCAACGTCAGTACGCCGGATACTTCCATGCGCCTCTGCGGCCCGAGTGTCGGGCGAACTAGGGTCAGCGGATATCTCCTCCCGGGAGCCGAGTTGCAGCCTGTCCAACTGCTGCTCAAAGCCGATTTGACCCGCAGGCTCGTTGTCCTGCTCTTGCCGCGCACGCTGCAGCTCTTGCTGCTCAGCGTACCACCGCATCCAATAGTTCGGATCGTTATGGCTGGTCTCCACACTACGCTCCCTAGATGAGATGAATCTTCATAGCTGCCTCAGAGCTAGACTCCGGTGCACTGACCACAAAGATTCTAGCTTCAGAAAGCCGATTGCCAAGATGGCCAACCGGAATAAGAACACGTTCGGCGCGCGCCACTCCGAGTTCGCGCATTACTCACACCTAGCCAACAGGTGGCCACGCGCGCGCCAAAAGCGCAATCATGCGACAATCCGTTCGTTCATCCGAGCCGTTCATTAAGGAGGCTTGGAGTCGCTTAGCAACCTTGGACTCAAAATAATTCCGAAGACAGGGAAAGACAGAAATTTGCCCCGTCGGAAGGCAACAACGTTTGGCTCGTCCCATTGCCTAGCGGGACGCCCGGATTTAATCTTGAACTGCACATCCTGGTCCGGCTTCAATTCTTCATTCCACCGCCCCACATTCGCTGCGAGGGGCTTCGAGTCAGGACTCCGCAGCAACAGATTCTCGCGCACCATAGAACTCGAGACATTGAAACCTTTGCTCGCGATCATGAAGCCTCTGAGTGAGTGGCTGGCTGTATGCTTCAGACCGTACAATCTGACGCTACGTAGACATCAAGTTCTTTCTTGCGGCGGTCATGGCGAGGCCGGGTGCGCTTGTGTGTACCGGTCGAGGACGCGGGGATCGTCTCGCGCTTGGTGATCAGGTGGTTGCTGCAGTGAAATTCCTGCAGCTTGATTTCCTCGGGTCGGACGATCTCAAGCGCCTCGCGGAAACGATCTCCGGGATTTGCGGAGTACGCAATGAGAAGGTCGCGCTAAACACGATAGAAGCTATTTCACTCGTGCGTGCAGAGTGCATTAAGCTAGCCGTCACGTTAAAGGAGCATATCGCGGACGACGGCTCGTTTCAGGCTGGATCAATGAAGGACGAGCAGTCGTGTGCGCCGAGATCAGGAACATCCTGATAGACCAGCATAGCCCGTGCCGAAGCTTGCGCTTGGCGAGGTTTTGTCCCGATTGCGGCCGATCCTCCAAGCCGCGGCTGTTGGCAAGCGGTGCGCCCTTTGTATGAAACTCGTCAGCCTATCGACAGCTAACCCCCGTAGCTTGCGAACGTCTCTATCCCGACTGGCAGGTCCGGGTCGGTTGGCTCAGATCTAGCTGAGAGAATGCGACGATCCCTCTCACAGATCTACCTCGAGGACCCAGATCCATGTGGACCTGCTGGGCGGCTTCTTCGCACTGGCTCCCACAAATCCGATTCCTACTTTGCTCGGATTTGCCTCGCACATCATCGAGTAGTTCGAGCGTTTCCGGGCCCCTGAGCCAGGGCGAGTTTCAGCGGCATTTGCGCAGCCACTCGACGAGACTGAGACGACTCATCTCGTGTGATGGGGCTATCCTTGCGTCTTCGATCGCTTCAGCTTGGACATGACCCTGACCGATCGCGTTTCCGCCGAAAGCTGGCCCGACGTGCAGAGAGAGTTGGATGCGGTCTTCGGCCCGTTGCCGCGAAGACTGCACCATCGATGCTCTTTCCCTCTTTGTTCAGGAACATTCTAGCGCGGATTTTGTCGTGCGGTCCCAGTTTACCTTGGGGAGCTGCCCCGTCCTCAAAAACGCGGCATGAGCCGATGACCTCTGCGCGCGGCCACCTGGTTCTCGTTGTTGGCCCCAGCTGTGCGGGCAAAGACACGCTGATCGATTTCGCCCGCGCATAGTTGCAGTCCGATCCCGATTTTCATTTCGCTCGTCGAGTCATCACTAGGCCTCCATCCGCCGGCGAGGATCGCCCCCATGAAATACGGAATTTTGCGGTTACCTGCGCGCCTTTGGTCCAAACGATGTCCTGTGTAAGCTCGGATCGAGGATTGGGAAGCTCGTGGTAGAGGTCAAAATTTGATCTGAACGGCTTCACTTTGTGACTTTCGAGGCGTGCTCAGGCCTCACTCACGTTACGGCCCGCCGGATTGCTCGGCCGCCAAAAGCGATCTTTGTCACGAGGCTTCGATCGTCCGATTGCCGCTCGTTAGCTACCAGATCAATCGACAACTCTCTGGGCGGATCCTTCCTCCACTGGTAATAGGCCCTATCGGGGCGCACCATACGGTCTTACGAACAATTTGTCGCAAGTCTGCGGGAGAGAGCAGCCTCAACGCCCCTCTCTCGCTGCCGGATTTGCCTGGCCTGCATGAAGTCGTAGTCGTCCTCCCAATCGGGCGTCCTATTTGCTACACGTGCCGAGCTTTCGGCATACCTGCGATCGCTCTCCTCAGCCTTCGCAAGATAAAGCGCAGGCTTGTCTGCTCGCTGCCATTCACCCGCGCTATTGTTCGTCCACTTGTCGGACCGTGTAGGGCCAAGCACCATCAGGCAGTTGCTTACCTCAACAATACCGAGCGTCGCGGCCCGGTCTCTTGCCGCCTCGTTTATCGGATGGGATAGCAGCGGCGGGTGTCGCCATCCATCCGAAGCTGATGCTCCAGCGAAATGTCCCCGGCATTGTCCACCAGGGGATGAGGGACCCGAAAATCGACCATCGAGGTGATTTCCTTCCGTCCAGAGAACGGCTTTCTAATACGGCTATCTTCGAACAGCTCTTTGACGGGAGCCCCACTTTCCGGGCGCATTCTCCGCCCACACGTGGGCTGTCTCACAATTTGCCACCAACGTCATGAGCGCGGCGTTCAGCGGCATCCACTGTGCGGGGGCTGGCGCCAATTTTTTTTGCTACCAACCCTTGCTCCCGTAAAACCACTGTCCTATTTCAAGCTGCGCTGGCACTCGCGGGCCTCGATTGCTAGCAATTCAGGACCGTCCACTCGTGCAAATACTTAGGAGGACTGCATGAATTTCCGTCCACTTCACGACCGCGTCGTTGTCAAGCGCGTCGACGCCGAAGAGAAGACCGCTGGCGGCATTATCATTCCAGACACAGCCAAGGAAAAGCCCTCGCAGGGTGAAGTCATCGCCGTTGGCCCCGGCGGCCGTGACGAGGCTGGCAAGTTGATCCCGATCGACGTGAAGGTCGGCGACCGCGTGCTGTTCGGCAAATGGTCGGGCACCGAGGTCAAGGTCGACGGCCAGGAGCTGTTGATCATGAAGGAGAGCGACATCATGGGCGTTCTCACCGACCTGTCTTCGAGCAAGAAGGCCGCCTAATTCCACTGCTCGCACCGCTCATCCCTGAGGAGCGCCTGCGGGCGCCCCGCCAAGGGTGAGATGAGACCAAGACAACTCAGGGAAACCAATATGTCAGCCAAAGAAGTCAAATTAGGCGTCGATGCCCGCGACCGCATGCTGCGCGGCGTCGAGATCCTCGCCAGTGCCGTGAAGGTCACACTCGGACCGAAGGGCCGTAACGTCGTCCTCGACAAGTCGTTCGGCGCTCCCCGCATCACCAAGGACGGCGTTGCCGTCGCCAAGGAGATCGAACTCGAGGACAAGTTCGAGAACATGGGCGCCCAGATGGTGCGCGAGGTCGCGGCCAAGGCGGCGGACGCCGCCGGCGACGGTACCACAACGGCGACTGTGCTTGCAGCCGCAATTGTGCGCGAGGGAGCCAAGTCGGTTGCCGCTGGTATGAACCCGATGGATTTAAAGCGCGGCATCGACCTCGCGGTCGCGGCCGTCGTTGCGGACCTCGAGAAGAACTCGAAGAAGGTCACCTCGAACGAGGAGATCGCCCAGGTCGGCACCATCTCGGCCAATGGCGACGCCGAGATCGGCAAGTTCCTGGCGGACGCCATGAAGAAGGTCGGCAACGAGGGGGTCATCACCGTCGAGGAAGCCAAGTCACTCGAGACCGAGCTCGACGTCGTCGAGGGCATGCAGTTCGACCGCGGCTACATCTCGCCCTACTTCGTCACCAACGCCGACAAGATGCGCGTTGAGATGGACGACGCCTACATCCTCATCAACGAGAAGAAGCTCTCCTCGCTGAACGAATTGCTGCCGCTGCTCGAGGCCGTGGTGCAGTCCGGCAAGCCGCTGGTCATCGTCGCTGAAGACGTCGAAGGCGAAGCGCTCGCGACCCTCGTCGTGAACCGCCTCCGCGGCGGCCTGAAGGTCGCGGCCGTCAAGGCTCCGGGCTTCGGCGATCGTCGCAAGGCGATGCTGCAGGACATCGCGATCCTGACCGGCGGCCAGGCCATCTCAGAAGATCTCGGCATCAAGCTCGAGAACGTCAACCTCTCGATGCTCGGCCGCGCCAAGAAGGTGATGATCGACAAGGAGAACACCACGATCGTCAACGGCGCCGGCAAGAAGGCCGACATCGAGGCGCGCGTGGCCCAGATCAAGACGCAGATCGAGGAGACCACCTCGGACTACGACCGTGAGAAGCTCCAGGAGCGTCTCGCCAAGCTCGCAGGCGGCGTCGCGGTGATCCGCGTCGGCGGCGCAACCGAGGTCGAGGTGAAGGAGCGCAAGGATCGCGTGGATGACGCGATGCATGCGACCCGCGCAGCCGTCGAGGAAGGCATTCTGCCGGGCGGCGGCGTTGCCCTGCTCCGCGCCACCGAAGCGCTCAAGGGCCTGCGCACCAAGAACGACGACCAGAAGACCGGTGTCGAGATTGTGCGCAAGGCGCTGTCCTGGCCGGCTCGCCAGATCGCCATCAACGCCGGTGAAGACGGCTCGGTAGTGGTCGGCAAAGTGCTAGAGAATCACCAGTACTCCTACGGTTTCGATGCGCAGACTGGCGAGTACAGCAACCTTGTCTCCAAGGGCATCATCGACCCGACCAAGGTCGTGCGCACCGCGGTCCAGAACGCCTCCTCCGTGGCGGCGCTGCTGATCACCACCGAGGCCATGGTCGCCGAGCTGCCGAAGAAGGCAGCTGCCGGCCCCGCCATGCCTCCTGGCGGCGGCATGGGTGGTATGGGTGGCATGGACTTCTAAAGCCCGACGCTCCCAACGAAATGCGAAACCCCGGCAGCAATGCCGGGGTTTTTTTTGCTCGCCTCCTTCCTTTCCGGCGTCGCTTCTATCGTTTGAGCTGTTCTAACTAAGATTATTCCTGCACCTCGCGGGCTGCAAGAACAGTGACCTTCGGTTCCGCCCAGCTACGGCACCGTTCACTGCAAATCCAAGAGGCCGGCGAACAACGATCCGATCAAAATGAAAGTTTAAGCGTGAAGCCGTTACTGAGGAGGCATCCTCTGGAGGGCCTGCTGCATTTTTCTACTCCCCTACTCTATCGCACGACGGCCGGCCAGGAGATCCTTTGCAGGCAAGCGCGTGACCCCCGATATATTCCGGACGTGCAAGCTGTGTCTCGTTTGCACTAGGCGCCGATCTGGAAGGCCGCTAGAGATCATCGTGAGCGAGGGGCGATGAGCGACGTAGGATATCAGGTGTATTCGAAAAATGGCAACGGTGCCATCGTGGTTGTCGCCTCCTCCGCAAAGCAAGCTCTCGCCAAGGCCAATGAGCTCGCCGAATCTGGGAACGAGGTCTTGATCAAGGACCTTGCCGGCAAGGTCCTCGACACGGCCGTGATCGTTGAACTCGCTGCGCGCGAATAGATTTTCCCGGCGCCGGATGTTCGGGGTCGGGTCTCTTGTTCCTTGCCCAGTTCGGTGGTGTAGGAACGACCAGATTCCTACGGAGGATCTAACCTCACTATTGCAAAGCAGCTCATTGTCATGGAGCTCTTAATGGGCCGCTCGTTCATCAAGCCGCTGTCCTTGCCCGCTGGATCGATGTCGTCGGCAGCAAGCCCTTTCTATTCAGGGCGCTGCTCAGGGCATCGGAGGCCGGCTGGCGGCCACGCTTCCATCCCAATTCCACGATATGTGTGAAGTCCGCATGTGGGAAGTCCTCCGCCGCCACGTTGACCCCTGGATGCGCCGGCAGGTCCAAACGGCTCGAAGCCGCGCTGGACCGGCCAGGCTTCGGTCGCTCAAGATGGCCCGAGGCCAAGGATGGCTCGGCGCTCGCAGACTGCGATAGCGACATTTGCTGCGCCCTCCCAAACTCCATCCCCGCGATTTCTTGATCTGAAGGCGGCTTGTCTCCAGGCAATCAAGTTCGACAGTCGGCGTTGGAGCGCCGGATCAATTTCTGCGCAACAACTTCGGCAAGGTCAACTACCAACTATCGCAATTGATGTCGATAACAGAAACATGTCACCTTCCACTGATGAGCGTCGGCCGACCAACCGCAGCCGGCAAGGCATCGGTATGCAAAACCAATCACAGCAATCTGTTCCCGTCAGTGCCTTTGATCCGCGCGCTGATTCCTCACGAACTGAAATGCTGCGCGCTGAAATTTGCGCCAGCAGCAAACTCTCCTTCCTCATGGAGTCGCATGACGGACTCTCCGCCGCGATCGCCGAGAGCGTAGGTTTCAAAGGTCTCTGGGCGTCAGGGCTGTCGATTGCCAGCTCTCTCGGCTACCGCGATGCCAACGAGGCGTCATGGAGCCAACTCGTTGACGTCGTTGAGCGGATCGTGGACTCCACCACGCTGCCTGTTCTGGTTGACGGCGATGGCGGCTTCGGCAATTTCAACAACGCTCGTCTTCTGGCACGTAAACTCCGTCAACGCGGCGCTGCTGGGATTGCCCTGGAAGATAGCTATTTTCCAAAAACGAACTCTCTTATTGGCGAGCGGCATCCCCTCGTCGATATCGCCGAATTCTCTGGCCGTCTGCGTGCAGTGAAGGATACAGTCGGGCAAGATCTGGTCCTCGTGGCCCGGATCGAGTCGTTGATCGCCGGCCATGGAATGGACGACGCAATTTCGCGCGCTCATTCTTACGCGGATGCCGGTGCCGATGCGATCCTCATTCACTCACGAAAGAGCACCGCGGACGAGATCTTTTCGTTCGCGAACGCATGGCAGAACAGGTTGCCAGTTGTGATCGTTCCAACGAAATACTATCAAACGCCGGCCTCGGCGTACCGAAAGGCCCACGTCTCTACGGTGATCTGGGCCAACCATGCCATGCGAGCTGCAATTGCGGCAATGCGGCGGGTCTGCCACCGCATCTTCACTGAGGAGAACACTGCCAGCATTGAGCCGAGTATTGCGTCTCTCGACGAGGTCTTCGAACTCTTGAGGTACGACGAACTCGCCCGTGCCGAAGCGCGCTATCTTCGCCTCTCCTGACTGAGGACAGCATGTCTCATTCACCCTGTGCCCACTCATTCTCGGAGGATCATCGCCATGCAACTGGCTGCCTTTCAACACACTCAACTGAACTTGCCGTCGAAACGGGTTTTCACTCCATCGCGTTTGCGAACGATTACCTCGACAGCTCTTACCCGACCGATTTTGATTGGCGCAATATCTAGATCCGATCTTCCCATCTCGACGACCATCCCGTGACCCACGAGGCCTTCAGGCTCATTCCTCTCTTGAAAAACGCCAACGCGGACGATGTCGGTGTATCCTAAGATGTAGGGTCCGTGTTTCAAGAAGTCCGTAGGCTCCGCCGCACCGAAAATAAGCGGACGATCGTCGCGCATCGCCTCGAGTTACGCCTCCAACGTCCAAGATTACATATTTATGACGACGCTGGATCAACGGTTCAGGAGTAGCCCGATCGCCGGTAGAAGCACCGCCAGCCGCCGCTCAGAAAGCGACGATGCACGGCCTGGAAGTTCGGATGACACTGCGACAGCAAGCCCAGCGTGCGCCCTGTTCAAAATCAAAAGCGCGGCTTCCAGAGCTCGCCGCGTCGCTATCGGCTTCCGCCCTGGCCGGCGGTCGGCAACCTCCTCTTCCCGAAAGTGTTTGCGGATGCGCTTCCACTGCTCGTCCGTCAACCATCCGCACTGGGCAATGAACGCCTATTCTTTGCCGGGCTCTCAATGCAGTGATTTGTTGCAGATTTTAGCGGGCCGACTCGAGGGCAATCCTGAGACTGCATCCAACGCAGCTGAAATATCCTTAGCGTCGGCGAATTCGTTCACGGTTGACACCCCGTTCCCTTTCAGCTTTCAGATCTCGCATCGCAGACCACTCTTCACGTGGACATCAGACGTGTAGGATATCGCTCTTTGCGATGCAGCACCTCGTTGCAACTTCGTGTGCGGTGTCGCGTGCGACATTGCGAACATCTAACAGGAGCGAGTTTCTTTCGGATAGCAAGCGCGCGCTGCACGCTCGTTCTGACGAGCTGTTAGGCGGTATCCGCGCACGCAAGTTTCAGGCGATTGGCCCATTGCTTGCTTCCCTCCTTGCCGAACCGGAGAATTCCCTGCCGTGTCTGTAGCGTTTGCTCCAGACAAACGCCGTTTTTATGCGACGAAAGGCACCTGCCATGAAGAAATGCACTTCTATCACGACTAAGGCGCTGGGCACGGCCGCCCTAGCGCTGATTTTAATGACAGGCACGGCGCTCGCAGGCCAATACAACACGGACAAGTTCGGCGAAGTTCTGCTCCACTCGCGCAGCGCTCGTGTGCGCCCATCGAGGCCTGCATGGCACGCTGGTTGGTACCAACATCCACATTCCCGAGATCCGGGATATTTCCGAAAACTCTCGTGGCGCGATCAAGGCCGCGGCAGACAAGAACATCGAATGCGTTGAAATTGATCTGCGCTCGACCAATTGGGGCGACGTAATCGTGCTCCACGACACCAAGCTGGGCCGCACCACGAACGTCGGCGCAGTCAACGGCATGCAAAACTATGACCCATACAGTGACACGGGCTACAATCCGCCGCTGTCGCATTACTATCATCCGCCGGAGCAGTTGAAATAGGGACAGCTAGCGCCAACGTGAATTCGGTCTCCAAAGAAAACCTGCCAAGCTTGGGCGACATCTTGGAGTATACCAACGACAACAAGATCTCCATCATCCTGTTTCTGGAAATTCGGGATGTCGACACCGCCCGTTCGGCGTGGACGTTTGCGACAGTGCCAATGCCGCTGCCTGCGGAGGCCACGGTGGAGACGGGGTGAGGACGCACCGCGCTCGCGGCGACAATCCACGCTCTCCTTGTTTCCCGGGCAATAGCCGAAACTGTGTCACCGAAGAAGACGCTCGAGGCTTTGTTTGCAAGCGACACGGTAGATGCCACCGGCTCCTGGCTGCTTTCTGACAAAAAATCCGGCAGGTGACACAGCTCATCTCTGCCATGAAGAAGGATTATGGAGCACCGCTAACGCGGGGAAACGACTTTACGCCTCGCTTTTAGCATGCCGAGATACCAGGCCGCCATCAGACTTGACGCCATACGCTTTCCTTTCAATACCCGGACGCCATGAAAGGCTATTGGGCGGGTGAGGAGGACACAGCCGCCAGCACCTCGACGGCTAAACAATCCTGGGAGAGCCGACACCCGGGTAGTCCGAAGAAACGGCCGCGACGCCCGTAATCGGCAGCGCTTAAGGCCTCACGGCGCACCACGGCCTGCCGTCTTCCACGATACACCGGCCTTTCTGGGCAGCGTCGTACGCGCGCCCCGAGATGAAGGTCACGAGGTCAGCCGCGGGCGGCGAAGGCCTTGTGGTGAGCCGTAATGGCTGCAGCTCACTTGGGCGGTTACGCCTCCGTCTGTCCGGCCTTCTCATGAGAACCGAGCAGTACCATTCTTAAGGCGGCAATCAGTTCGCTGAAGGTCTGCTGACTATTAGGACGCAGCCGAGACGTTCGTCCTCACTTCTACGGTGGGCTGCCAAATATCGTGGGCCGCCAACTCTTGTGCTCCGGTCAACTACCAACGCTGGCAATTGAGCTAGATGACGGAAGCATGTCACCTATCGCTGATGAACGTCGGCCGCTCAAACGAACAAGGAATTGGCAGGCAAGACCAATCACAATTTGTCCCCTCCAAGCCCGCTCAACGTCTTTCGAACTGTAGAGGTACGACGAACTTACCCGTGCGGAAGCGCGCCATATGCTGACCGACTGCAATGGCTTCTCGTTCACACTGCAACATACTTATTCTCGAAGGACCAGAGTCATGCAATCGGCAGCCTTGCCATCACGCCCAACCGCAATTTTCGGGGAAGCACACGTCTCCATCCTGGACCCTTGCATATCGAATGGCGCGACAGCTCTTACGCAGCCGATCTGTACATTGCGGCAGTCGCTCAGCCCGATCTCCCAGCTCATTTCAATGAACCACCAGTCGCCGACGAGGAGCTGCGGGCTCATTTCGCTCCTAGAGCTCCGCCAACGCGACCGACGATCTGTCTTAGAATGTGAGCGCCGTCTTTCTGGAAGCTTGTAGACCTCACAACGCAGCGGCCACCACAAGGGACACTTTGGATCGACGGAGAGCGCGCATGTTGGCGCAACGGACAGCCTTGTTCAAATCTTCTGGTACCGCTGCGGCAAGGACTGCCGCCAAAGCAGCCGCTGCGTCCGGTAGGGAAATCATCGATCTGACCGCCGGAGAGATCTGGAGCCACACGGCGCCATTAGTGCAGGAGGGCGCGATCGCCGCCATTACCGGCAACGTTAACCGCTACACCGACACGCTCGGTCTGCTGGAGTTACGCCATGCACTTGCCCGCAAGACTTCCACAGAAACCGCTCAACCCTGGTCGGCAGATGAAATCGCGGTGACGACCGGCGCCAAACAGGCGCTCTTCAATGCAGCGATGGCCCTTGTGGATCCCGGGGACGAAGTCCTGATCCCCGCTCCCTACTGGACCACTTTTCCAGCTCAGATCATAATTGCTGGCGGCACGCCAGTCTTTATCGAGACCAGACACAGCAAGTTTGTGCCGAGGCTTGCTGACATCACGGCGGCAGTTACACGAAAGACGAAGGCGATCGTAATCAACACGCCGAACAATCCGACTGGCGCTGTCTACGACCGCGACACTCTTGCTGGGATGGCTCAACTTGCCGTCGATCGTGAGCTCTGGATCATCTTCGATGAATGCTACGGGACTTTCGCCCACTCCCCACATGTCCATCATCCGATCGTCACGGTGGCGCCCCGGGCCCGGGATCGCACTTTGATTGTTAATTCGTTTTCCAAAACGTTGGCTCTAACCGGCTGGCGAATTGGCTATCTCGCTGCCCCCAAGACGGTCATCGGCGCAGTTAAGGCGCTCCAAAGCCATACAACTTCCAGTCCCAATGTCATTGCGCAACATGCGCTGCTTCATCATCTGAAATCTGGCGATACAGCCTTCCAAATGCAACTGCAGCGTCAGGTTGCCGACGGCCGGGCGCTTGGGCTGTCGGTCCTTTCAGAGCTGAGATCGGTCCCTCAGCCGATCGCCCAAGGCGGATTCTACTTCTATCTTGACCTCGGCGACCTGCAGCGATCCGCCAAGGCCAATGGCCGCGAACTGAGTGCCGATGATGTCGCTAGCGCGCTGCTGACGGATGCCGGTGTCGCAACAGTGTCAGGCACAGCCTTTGGCGACCCCATCGGGCTACGACTGTCCTACGGCATCGATCGAGACCTACTCGACAAAGGCTTGCGACGCCTGACCACAACTCTAAACACTTGGAACTGAATTCTCGGCCCCGCAAGATGCCTGGAGGTTAACCTCATGCCTGACAAGCCAAGCCACGTCGTCGTCCGTGCAGCGGGGCTCGGCTCGCGCCTGCGCGACCATGGCAGAGACGCGGCGAAAGCCTCTAAGCGAACTGCATGGCACGCCGATCTTCCACACCACACCCGGCAACCTCGCCGCCCTTTGCGATGCCGAAAGAACCATCGTAGTTGGCTATTGAACGGGCCATACGTTTGCAGCCTGCGCCGACACATTCAACTGAAAAGTACGGGACCAGCCTTAACAGACTTGTGGAGAGTCTCTGCTCCTGGGAATGACGACGCGATATCGCGCAACAATGAAGGTGATTGAAATGAGCGCCGATACGCCGAAGAAAGCTGTCATTCTCGCCGCCGGTTTCGGCTCTCGCCTGCGACCGCTGACAGATTTGCGCCCGAAGCCCCTCGTCGAGGTCAACGGCACGCCGATCCTCTACAACGCCCTGCGTAACCTGGAAGCGGTCGGCGTCGAAGAGGCGACGCTGGTCGTCGGCTATCGCAAAGACGCTATTCAGTATGCCTGCGGCAGCTGCTTCGGTAGACTTAAGATCAACTACATCGAGTCAACCGTTTTCGACCACACCGGCAGCGCCTATTCCCTATGGCTGGCGCGTGATGCACTTCTTTCCGAAGACTGCTACCTGTTGGAAGGTGATGTTTTCTTTGAGGAGGATACGCTCCGCTATCTCAACCTTGTAGATGCGCTCGACGTTGCTGCGGTTGCACCATTCGAGCCGAGCATGCAAGGGTCCGCCGTAACGCTCTCAGAGAATGGGCTCATTTCTGCGTTCCGTCTGAAGCAGACCGCAGCAAATCTTGACGGGAATGGCCCGGTACTTTTCAAGACCATGAATATACTGAGGTTTAATTCCGTTACGCTGAGAAACACGATTGTGCCTGCCCTGAACGACTTAATCGGTTCAGGTGCTACGCAGACGTATACCGAGGAGTTGCTGGCCCATCTCGTCGAAAGCAGCGGGCTGCAGCTTGCGGCAGCGCGCTGCGACGATCTTCGTTGGTATGAGATCGACAGCACGGACGACTTGCGTATCGCTGAAAGCATCTTCGCAACAGCATCGCCCCGCTCGTCAGCCGGGTCGTTTGAGCATCAGACTGGAAGTTGAGGGGAAGCTCCAATGCTCCGCCAGCTTATCGATCCGGCCAATGCCGTAACTGCAGCAGGTCTGGTGCTGTCGGTCATCGGTATCAACTGTGCTATCGCCGGCCTTCCGGAGGGTGGAGTAGCGATCGTGCTCTGGGCGTTGCTCGCCGATCACCTCGACGGGGTTGTCGCCCAGCGAACGCAAGGCCGCGCTGCGGAGACAGGACAGGTTGGGAAAAATCTGGATTCGCTTGCAGATCTGGTGAGTGCCGGTATCTTTCCGGCAGTAACGTCGATAATCGTTGGCCATGGTTCAACGATCTCCGTTGCCGCAGGAACTATTCTCGTTGTGGCTAGTGCCCTGCGACTAAGCTACTTCAACGTATTCGGGTCTCCGGGTGGCCGGTTCATTGGCGTGCCGACCACCTATGCGGTACCGGTAACGGCAATCATATTTTTGTTCCGGCCGGTTATTCCCGCGGCGACCTTCCCGAACCTGTTCGCGTTCGTCCTCGTCGCAATTGCTGTCCTCCACATTGCACCCCTGCGAGTGCCGAAGACGGCTGGCGTCATGTATCTCGTCGTCACCGCGTTCTGTGTTGGGGCATCTATCGTATTAGCAACGAGAACATAAACGAGCAACGGCGAATTGATTACGCGGAGGAGCTGATGCCTGATTTCGGCCTGAAGTCGTCGATCGATCTGACCACGGCCCTGCCGCCTGCACCGCACGCTATCCACGAAGCGCTTGAAGATGCGTTTCGGCAAATTTGTGCCTCGGATACGACCGCGATGGATATCCGTCGGAACCGCCCGGGCGGAGCAAGGGAAGATGTTGAATGCGGGGCGCTCTGGCTTCGTGGCCGTTTTGGACAAGAGCTCGATCCTGAACGGATTGTTGTAACAAATGGGACACAGAGCGCGTTGAACTTACTATTCGGAGCAATCGAGCCCGGAGCGACCTTGTTCACGGAATCGGTCACCTATGCCGTGTTGAGACAGCTTGCCACGCGCGCTGGGTTGAAGCCCGTCGGTCTACCGGTTGATCAAGAGGGTATCATTCCCGAAGCTCTTGAGGAGGGCTGTCTCGAAAGATCGGGCCAACGAGTGTTGTTTTGTAATCCTACGGTCCATAATCCAACGACAGCAGTGATGGGGGACGCACGCAGGATCCACCTCGCGGAGACATGTAGGCGACATGGGATTACGATTATTGAGGACGATGTACTAGGCTTTCTGCATCCCGATGCGCCGCCGCCCATAGCCGCTTTTGCGCCGGACATTACGTGGTATTGCATGAGCGTCTCGAAGTGCTTCGCGATGGGTTTGCGCGTTGCTTACCTAATTGCGCCGACCGCTGACCGCGCACGGGAGCTGGTGGCACCGGTGCAGAGATTGTCCTCGTGGTTTCCGAACGCTCTATCCTCTCTCACCATAAATCATTGGATCAGCACTGGCCTTGCGCAGCACATTATCGATGCCGTACGGGCGGATATTCGCGAACGCCATGAGGTCGCATCCAAGATCTTGACGGCCGCTGAGTACGTGACGAAGCCTGGATCCCTCCACATTTGGGTGCCGTTGCCGGACCGTATCGAGCAGCATAAGCTTGTGAACGCCGCAAAGACCTGCGGCATTCTCATACGTCCTGCAGAGGTGTTCGCTGTCAGCGACTTCCGAATACCAAACGCGGTCCGGGTATCGCTAACCGCACCGCCGACCACCAATGACCTTGTGGTTGGGCTTTCAATCCTGGACAAGATCCTAGGACGAAATGTTCAAGAGATCGCGGACGCGGGCCCCTGACGGCAAATGGCTAGGCAAGATGATATGCATAAAATATCGATAGCACGCGTTCCTCTTTCGGTCGTTGTTCCGTTGCGAGCATCAGAACTCCGCCCCGAAAGACACCCCAAGGACACCATTACGTCTGGCGATGTTCAGGCGGATAGCATTCACGTCGCCGCGACATCGCAAGATCAAGTCGTCGGAGTTGCATCGGCCGTTAGAGAGCCAGCGCCGCCTCCATTGAACAGCGCCGCCGCTTGGCGCATTCGCGGCGTCGCAGTTATCAGCCGTTTGCGTAGAACTGGACTTGGACGCCAACTGGTTGAAACCGCATGCAATCTGATAACCGATAGAGAAGTCTCAGTCTGGCTTTATGCACAAGAACGCGTCGGCGGCTTCTACGTTAAGCTGGGGTTTGCAATGGTTCTTACCGGCGTGCCGCATCACATCTCCGGCCTTGTCGGACTATATGAGCTGAAGCTTGGCAATCGGGAGGAAGCCAGCTCAAGACAGCTCCGCAGCAGGAGGGCGTGACGATGGATACTGCGATCCAATGGGGTGATTTCACGACGAGCGCTCATGACTACAGCCAACGCCCGCCGCATTCTCCAGCATTGCTGAGAACGCTCGCTGCAGGTCTTCGCATCGATCAAAAGCGACGACATGTGGTTGATTTGTGCGCAGGGACTGGGAATTTGACAGCGACGCTGGCCGCGCTCAACCTTAAAGGATGGGCGGTTGAGCCAGAGGCGGTGATGCGCGACGAGGCTCGGCGTCTTCATCGCGGAGGCGATTTGTTCGAATGGTGCTGGGGTACGGCCGAAGAAAGCGGGTTGAACGACAAGAGCGCGAATTGGATCGTAATCGGAAACGCATTTCAGTTCCTCGACGCGCAGCGAACGCTCAAGGAATGTAATCGTATCCTCAGGCCAGGCGGCTTCCTCACAGTGCTCTGGAATCCAAGAGACTTGCTGGTCGATGCCTTTCAGCGTTCAATTGACGAGCTCGTCCGGGCATCTTCCACGGCCATCTCTCAGACATTTACGAACGCCGAGAAGGCTATCGAGCCTATCGTTGCCTCCCCATACTTTGTACCGTTCATTTATTGCGATCGCGTTGACTGGCACGAGATGTCGCCGGAGACCTTCATGGCGACGTGGCGATCGGCCCATTATGTTCCGAGTCAAATTGGGCGAACGGCATGGCTCGCTCTGCTTGAGGAAATTCGCGCACGGGTCGGCAGCGTCCGATCGTTGAGGACAGCGTGGCGGACAAGAGCTTGGACTTACAAAGTCACCAAGAACTGAGGAGCGGGTGCGACGGTGCTGGGGCACTAGCATTCTTCGTTGGCGAGCATGAGGAGAACTATAAATGGCCAAGCGAACACGCCACATCAAATTAGGCTTATTCCTCATAATCGACGGCTCCCACGAGGCGGCCTGGCGGCATCCGGACGCGACCTCCGGTCAGGGGATGACCTTTAAGCGATACGTCGACGTCGTAACCACTGCGGATCGCAACTTCTTCGACTTTGTCTTTCTTGCCGACACCCTTGGTATCACTTCGGACAACCTCCCAATGATCAGCCGCAACGCGCGCACGGAGTGTTACGATCCTATCGTCCTTCTGTCGGCTTTAGCGCCATTCACGCAGGCAGTCGGTTTGGTGGCGACTGCCTCCACGTCCTATAATGATCCCTATCAGGTCGCACGCAGATTCGCTTCGCTCGATCATCTGAGCGATGGTCGGGCGGGTTGGAATGTCGTTACCTCCGCG
Organism: Bradyrhizobium sp. CB82; assembly: GCF_029714405.1. NCBI lineage: Bacteria > Pseudomonadati > Pseudomonadota > Alphaproteobacteria > Hyphomicrobiales > Nitrobacteraceae > Bradyrhizobium > Bradyrhizobium sp. CB82. The sequence goes on from NZ_CP121650.1 coordinate 8,240,889, forward strand.
AACAGGTTCGAGGCGCTGAATTTATCTGATGACGATCTTCCGCCCCACGAGGCGAGATATCGTCGTGCCCGGGAGTTCGTCTCTGTTGTCAAGGGCCTATGGGATAGCTGGGATGACGATGCATTTGTGCGCGACAAGGCGTCGGGAATGTATTTCGAGCCGACTAAAATGCACTTGCTCGACCATCGTGGAGAGTTCTTCTCGGTGCGCGGCCCATTGAACATTCCCAGATCACCACAAGGCCATCCGGTCATCGTTCAAGCCGGATCGTCGGAAGATGGTCAGGATCTTGCTGCGGCGACCGCCGACGTCGTGTTCACTGCGCAAGAAAATATCGAAGATGCGAGAGAATTTTATGCGAAGTTGAAGGCCCGCCTCCAGCGCTATGATCGCAGCGAAGACGATCTCATTATCATGCCAGGCATATTTCCAGTGGTAGGGCGAAGCCAGAGCGAAGCCGAGGATCGCTTTGAAAGCCTGCAGTCTTTCTTGCATCCGGACGTTGCCATTCCTTTCATTAGCCGTCTCGGTGGTCTGGACCTGTCAGGACTTACTCTCGACGACATGCTTCCGTCAGTTATTGACGCGACGAACTCAAGCAAGAGCAGGCAAAAATTGTTCGTCGCGACCGCGAAGCGCGACTCTCTGACGATTCGGCAGATGTTCATGCGCTTCGCAGGCGCTCGAGGTCATCTGCAGGTCTTGGGTACACCTGCAACAATTGCCGATTGCATCGAAGGCTGGGTCAGTTCCCGCGCTGCGGATGGGTTCAATGTCATGCCGCCTCTGCTGCCGGGTTCGTTGAACGACTTTAAGGACTTGGTCATCCCGGAATTGCAACGTCGCGGCCTACTTTCTTCTGCCATCCGCGCGGGCACGCTGCGGGAGAGACTAGGTCTGCGACATCCTCCCGATCTGTCGCACATTTATACAAGTGATCGGGCTGATCAAGGTACCGCTACCTAATCGGACATCACTGCGTTCTTTACAATCGAACAGATATTGCCGCATAATTTTTCCGGAACATGTTGGGCCGGCGCGCCCGGACGGCCGCCGCTGGCGCGCTTGGACGGTGTGCCTAGGAAGCGTGAAGGATTGCATACTTCAATAGCGATCTACACTTCTACACCTTGATATGATCCGGGCGATGAATGGTGCCGCGCGGCGTGCTCCGTCAGCAAGCGACTGCGTTGGCGAGCATGAGGAAACTATAAATTGCCAAGCAAACGCGCCACATCAAATTTGGCTTATTCCTCATAACTGGTTCCCACGACGCCGCTTAGCGGCATCCGGACGCCCGTTCCCGTCAGCGATCCCGGCCGGCATCGGCTCGGATCTTTTTGCCGGCGACTATAAACATACGCTCCAGCATAGGCTGGATTTTGAAAGATACTAAGGACGCGGGCACTATCTGGCGCACGCCAGACGATCTCGTGCGCTGGGAACCGATCTGATCAGCATCAAGTACTCGACTCTGTTCCTGGTGCCGGCCTTAACGTGTTTTGGCGCGACGTTCTGCCCTATAGCAGCAGCAAGGGCTGTGCCGAACTTGTGTCCTCGGCTTTCCGTGACTCTTTTTCTGCCCGGCAGCCATGTGGGCCATGCCCTGGCGCTGGCCACGGCGACTGGCCCAGGATCGCTCGATCCCCGATATCCTGCCTGCCGTTACAGGGATGAGGTAGTGGAAATCCGCTCGCCGACCGCTATTCGCCCAACATACTTGACCTCTTTTTGGGTATCTTTGCGTTACTGAGCGCCTGTTCACCGACGTTTCGCCTACGCGGGTAGCCGCGACCCCGCGCCATCCCATAGCCGGATGCATAAGCTTTCGCTCCCGTCAACCATCAACGCTCGTAATTGATCTAGACAACAGAAGTATGTCACCTTGGTTGATGAACGTCGGACTGGCCATGCACACTGCTTGCGGTCGCTTCGAACTAGTATTGTTGCTGCTTTCCTTATTGGCTGGCCTGTTGATATGGCTCAAGTTCTATGAGGGCATGTCAATGATCAAACGCCGCGCCTTCTGCTGACTGCGTTGACTTTCCTTTCCGCGTCGAACGGTGAGGATCATCGAGTATCGTTGTGGACGAGCGTGCGCTTGTAGAACGCCTGCGCCCTCCTTTTTAAACGGAGTTCTCAGCTTTGGATCAGTCGGCATCTGCTGCAGAGGCGAAGATGGAGGCACCCCACCGGTGGTTGGTCGAACAGTGCCGCTTGTTTACTGCTTGGCGAGGCGCCAATCGTGGATGCAGGCACCAGGTGCTAATTTGCGGCTACCGCGGCAAGGGGGCTTCAAGTACGTAACCGGAATTGACCACAGTCCAGACGACGCGCGCTGATGTGCGGAAAGGGCCTTAAGGATGTGCGCCTCGGCAAGGTCAAATCACGAGGCTCGCCGAGCGGCTCAGTCGAGTTGCCACCGACATCATCGAACACGTTGATGGAGACCAGTTCGCGGTAGTGGAGATCGTCAAATTTTTCAGTCCCGGCGGCGGGATCGCCGTTCGGACTATCCACAGGCTACTGCACCATAAAGGACGAAACACCGGTCGAAGCTGCGTCAGCGCCACTGTCATCGTTGGACCGCCGTGCTAGCTAAAGGTACAGAGTGAGTTGGATCGCTAAGATGACAGAACACACAAACAACCAAAAGGCTCACTTCGAATCTATTCATGACGCCTACGAGGCTCATTACTACGACAAGACTTCGATGGCCTACCGGCATCAGTTTATCTACGCGCCGCTGTTTGCTAACGTTCAACTAAATCGAGCGTCAGTCGCCGATCTGGCCTGCGGCAGCGGTCACAACTCTCTCGCACTTCGTCGGTACTTTCCATCGGTAAGAACAACCGGCTATGACATATCAGAAAGGGCCTGTCGCGACTATCAGACCAGCGTGGGCAGCGCCGCACATCAGGTCGATTTAACACGCCCGCTGAATGCGGTTGAAACGCATGACGCCGCGGTTGTCATCGGAGGTCTTCAATACTGCATTGTCGATCTTGAGACGACGATGCGCAACGTCGCGCGCATGCTACGTCCCGGTGGACGGTTGTTCATGATGGAGCCGAACGACGAGTTCCTCCTCAGCTCTATTCGTCGCCTCTGGTACCGAAAAGACCGCTGGTTTGAAGGGGACTCCGAAGCGGCATTAAAGCACGACGAGATCGCCAGCTTGGCGGCGCCCTATTTCGTAACGAAACGCGTTATCTATGCGGGAGGGCCCGCTTTCTACCTTATTTTCAATAGCCTGATCACGCGCGTGCGGTTGCGAGCAAAGCCATATCTTGCTCCCCTTTTGTTTCCCTTCGAAGAATTGTACAATCTTCTTCCAGGGCGCTCCGCCTACGCCATGTTTCTCGCGGAATGGCAGCGGACAAAGGAAATACCCTGACAGAAGGGTTGCTCCAGCAGGTTCAATCGAATTTCAAGCCTTATCCCGCGCCCGACGTCAGCGTCCAGCCGCCGTTAACTGTGATGCTCGCTGACAAACACGTCCTCGAGGACATCGCTTCTGCACACCCTGCGTTCGGCTTGCGCGTCGTCTCGCATATTCACAGATTCTCAGGGCCGCTCCGATACATCTCTTGACCGACGACGTAGGCAGAACTTTGGGAGGTGGTGGAGCGAAACTCGTTTTTGTCGAACGATGCCGTGTAGGCCCTCCATCTGAAAAAGCTCAGCTTGGTCCGGTCCGCAAGCTTGGCGCGAAACATAGATGCGCCCGAGAATGGATCAGCCTTCATGTGCTCGGGGATCAGTGTAGCAAGTCCCAACGACTTCGTCCCATTTTGTGATCACTCCAACAGCCCCGTCGCGGCGCCAGATTTAAGCGCACAGTCAAGCCCAGCCACAAGCCGACCTCTTAAGCGTCGACAAGCGGATAGACTACCCGCCTGACAGTTGCGATGACGTAGTCCTGCTCGGCTTGGGATAGGTTGGGAAAAAGCGGTAAGCTCAAGGTTTCATCGCCCCATTTCTTTGCGACCGGCCATTCGTTTACTAGGCCGCCCAGGCGGCGCCGGTAAAAGCTCGTCTCAGGCACACTGCGGTAGTTTACCGTCACACCGACACGGGCCTCATTCAATCGAGCGATGGCAACATCCCGTGCGCCGTTCCCCACGCCAACGACAAACAGATGTTCAGCACTAACGCCTGTGCCGATCTGTTCTACCAGGCGCAGAGGTCCAGCTTCGAAAGCAGAGCGGTAGCGCTCAGCCAAGCGCTTTCGTTCAATAAGGCGCTGATCAATCGCGGCGATCTGCTTGGGTAATAACGCAGCGAGCAGATCCGGCAGGTTGGCCTTGGTGCCAAGCCGGTTCATATCCCAATGATTGTACCGCCCTTCTCTAAAACGATCGATCGCAGTCGCCGACATTCCGTGCGACCGCGTTTCTAGTGTACGTTGATAGAGTTTCTCAGAGTTAAAAATCGCCGCTCCACCTTCTCCGCAAGTTATGTTCTTGGTGGCGTAGAAGGAAAAGATCGCGGCGTCGGAATAGCGTCCTGGTTTATATCCGTCCCGAGCACCTTCAAAACAATGTGCGCAATCTTCGATGATGATTGGCTCGGACCCGACCGAGCGGGCGCGACTCACGGCATGACGAATACCGCGCATGTCACACATCTGACCGTATAGATGGACAGGCATAACTGCGCGCGTTCGCGCCGTAACGGCCTTCTCCACAGACTCTGGCGTCATCAGCAGTGTACGGGGATCAACATCCACAAACACTGGCGTGCCGCCGGCTAACACTATGACGTTGGCAGTGGCGATGAAAGTCATGGCCGGTATGATGACTTCATCGCTAGGCTGAAGCTCCATCGCAAGCAGCACAGCGAACGCGCCGTTGGTCCAGCTGTTCATTAGAACCGCGTGGGGCACTCCAAAATACGATTCGATTTGCCGCTCGACAGACGCGCAGACTTTACCTGTGGTGAGAAAGGGCGTGTCAAGCACCGCCGCCACCGCGGCAGCATCAGCTTTGCTCAAAGGATGGCGATAAAACTCGGCGTTCATACCTTACGTGATCCTAACGGGACGGGACGCTCAAACAAATCTCGAGGTGTCCAGCTTCTCGACAATCTCGATAATCTCCTCGTCGAATTTCTTCATTTGCGACCAACCAAGCGCGCGCAGCTTCGAGTCATCAAGACTATACCTGATATCCTGCCCCGATCGATCAGAAGCTGCGACAAAGGCGGCGCGCTCCTCTATACTGAGAATCTGAGCAATTCGACGAAGAACCTGAATGTTGCTCCGCTCTTCCGTGCTGCCGATATTGTATATCTGATTTCTTCTGCCTTTTTCGATCACCGTCGAAATGCCGCGAACGGTGTCATCCGCGTGCAACCAAGAGCGAATGTAGCTTCCGTCACCATGCATGATAGCAGGCAAACCGCGCTTCATGCGCCAAGCACTCTTTGGGATCAGTTTCTCCGGATATTGATGTGTTCCATAATTATTGGTCGGGCGTACAATGTTCCAACTTACGCCGAAAGTGCGCCCCCAGCTCTTTACCAGCATATCCGCAGCCGCCTTTGTCGCAGCATACGGATTGGATGGCACAAGTGGATCTGCTTCCGCATGGGAACCGTCTCTAATGTCCCCATATACCTCGTCAGTGCTGATTTGAATGAATCTCGGCCGTTCGTGCTCGTGCTTGCGACGGATCAGCTCGAGGCAATTTTGGACACCGAGGAAATTCGTTTCGCAAAACTTTCGCGCATTCGTAATTGCGTTATCGACGTGACTTTCAGCAGCAAAATTTACAAAGATGTCGCATTCCGGGAGAAAATCTAGCGTACAGATATTCGCCTCGTGGAATCGATAATTGCTGCTCTGGGAAAATTCAGCGTTCACCAAACGATCCGCCGCATAGCTGATCCGATCGATATTCTTGACGAAATGCCCCTTATCCAGGCATTGGCGCACAAAATGCTTGCCAATAAAGCCAAGTCCACCCGTTACGACAACGATTTCCGCTCTGCTCATGGAACCGTTAGCGCTTTCTGCCGATTACACATGTTAAAGAAGGACGCTGAGTAGAACTGGGAGGTAAGCGCCGAACTTTCGGTCCTACTTAGTCGCCGATATTGCCGTGCTATTCTTCAAAGGCTCTCGGCCGTTCTAGCCGCAACTGTCGCATGTGGCGGCGCTCCCAACACCGACGTGGCTCGAAGACTCGCGAATTTCTTTGGCTTCGGTCTCTCCCCTTGGCATCGGGCGCTGTTTCTCCGCAGGTCCAAGATCCTGTCGTGTCGCGCATCTTCAGCTCCTTCAACTTGGCCTACGGACAAAGGGCAAGGGCCGTGCCAGTGCTCCTCGCGCGCAATAGGCGCTTGATTGCACTTTGAGAAAGCTTCCCCAATGCTAACTGACGAACGATGTTTTGAATCTCACAAGTCTGAGTGCCGCTGTCAGAATCCGGACTAAAGTCGAGGGCACCGTGCGTCCGAACGTTGCCCCCGGGCTTAATCCAGGCTGAAGGCTCTGGCCCAACAAGAACCAGCCCAGGAGCGCAAAACTCTAGTTCTAGGTTGGTCCAAACCTTGGTCTCGCTGCACCGAGGCGGTGGCTCTACCAATTCTCGGAGGAGATAGCAGGGCTCAGATCAGTTAGAAACTCCTTAAGGCTGATATCCATTAGAAGCCGTTTCTACGAGGCGGGCAGGAAGGGGCCTATGCCAAGAGCTAACCACTTTGCCAACGGAAAGACGTCGTCCGTCTTGCTGGATCGGTGGCTCCGCTCGCCAAAACCACATCAATTCTTTTCGGCTGGCTGTTATACTACAGCAGTTAGCGGATCGATCTCAGCAACGAATGTTCCTACCTCAAATTCATCGCGAACGCATTCTCCTGTCGCCACCGGGCTTTCTCGAGCCGCAACCAGCCGGTCTGTTATCTTATTCAGCAGGATCTGGCGAACCTGGTGGGCGGGTTCAGCGAGTTCGCCTAAAGAGGCAATCCACTGTCGCAACCGCTGGTGAAGCGCTTCGCCGCGCGGACGGCAGCGCACGGCTCCCTGGTTTTGCCCACCGAACAATATTGGCCGCAAGCATAAGAAACACTGCATCAATGGATTACGAATGACCGATAGAAGGCGAGACTCGGCTTTCGAAGCGTGGATAGCGCCGCGGATCACGCTCGCTTTCCTGCCCTAGGCAGCCCATCGGAAGGGGATAACTATGGGTAGAAATGTCATCGATAAATCGGCCGATAGCCGGTCAGGGCAAAGCCGGCCGAAGTCCCTATCCATTGTGGTACCCTGCTACAATGAAGAGAATGGTATCGCTGAACTCATTGGAAGATGTCAGCAGAGCGCTTCTGAAGTGGTCGGCGATGACTATGAACTTGTGCTTGTGGATGACGGTTCTGCCGATGGAACGTGGCAGGAAATCTCAGCGGAGACTGAGCGTGGCCGGCATATTGTCGGCATCAGGCTGTCACGGAACTTCGGGCAAGAAGTAGCGCTAACGGCAGGCCTGTTAGCGGCAAGTGGCGAGTTGGTTCTCGTTATCGACGCGGATCTGCAAGACCCTCCAGAATTGCTTTCACCCATGGTGGAGGTCATGAAGCGCGAAGGCGCGGACGTCGTATATGGCCAGAGGAAGACACGTGCTGGCGAAAGCTGGTTTAAGACGAAGTCAGCAAGCATCTTCCATTGCCTGCTCAAACAAGCGAGCAGCCTTTCGATTCCCGTCGACGCCGGTAACTTCAGGTTAATGACGAGCCGGGTCGCTAAACTTATAGCGCAGATGCCTGAGCGGGACAGGTTCATACCAGGATTAGTGGCCTCCGTTGGCTTCAAGCAGGTACCGTTCTTGTATGATAGGGATCGGAGATTTTCTGGTGAAACGAAGTATCCATTATCAAAACTGGTTCGTCTTGCGATCGATGCATTCCTCAGCTATTCGCCGGTCTTGTTGCGCCTATCATCGGCGAGCGCGGCCCTGCTGGTCGTAGCGATCGTCGCGGCTTCCGTCTACTCACTGTACTCTTGGCTCTACTTTGAAGTGGTTCCCGGGTGGACCAGCTTGATGATTTCGCTTTTGATCGTGTCGTTCTTCCAATTTGCCTCGCTGAGTATTATCAGCGAATACATTGGTCGCATATATCTCAGCACCAAGAACAGACCGCTGTTTATCGTTGATCAGATCAAACGCAGCGGCTCGGTTCACGGAAGCGCAGATGATCGCGGTGAGGCTGGGGCGAAGACGGCTGACCTGGCTCGCAAGCATGGGATTCGAAGCGACAATTTAGACTGCACGTCCAACCACAACCCGACTGCCTCCTACGGGCCAGCGAACGCCCGCGAGCGTCATGCGAACCTCAGCTTCGAGTATACCGCGAAACAGCCCGTTGGTGGCGGGATTTAGCTTGAACTCGTAAATGTCTTCAATCACGCTCGGCTTTCCGGGCATCAAGCGGCTGGCCATCATCAGCGGCAAGAGCAATGAAGTGAAAGACGATGAAAACCGAACTTCAAAGCCATTGCTACGCAGCTTCGCTTCCAGCTCGCCTCGGCGATAACGGCGCTGATGGCGAACGATCTCGTCCGCGCGGCTCCATAGCCACGGATGCTGCGGCACCGTGATGATCGTTCCGCCTCCACTTTTCGTGGCAGCTCGCAGTCCTCTCAGAACCGCCTCATCGTCCGCAATGTGCTCCACCACGTCGAATGCACCCGTGAGGTCGAAGATACTCTCCGCTGGAAGGTCACGAGCGTCCATTTGAACAAATTCTACCTTCGACGGCAGATGTTTCCTCGCATATACAAGTCCTGCAGGATGTAATTCGGATCCGACCAGACGATCCCACTCCCGGGATCCTGCAATTGCCCGCAGCACGAAGCCAGTCCCACAGCCTATTTCCATGAACGAGCGCGCTCGTGGAAAGAATCGATCCACCAGACCGACGATCAAGCTGTTGCGGGCGACAAACCAGAAATGCCCGGCCTCGAATTGGGCAAGCACGTCGAACGCATCGGGATCAAATCCACTGGCGGTATTTGCAAGCTCGGGGGCGAACATCGGGATCCCCTCCGCTTGTGGAACGACGTGCGCACATCGAGGGCAGCGCCAGGCGGGCGGCCAAATCGGTTCATCGCCGGCCACTGGTTCGATCGCACCACAGGCCAGGCAGCGGCGGCCCGAAACCACGCCGGTGGTCAGATGGATCCGCCGTCCAACCTCACTTTTGTGCATTGGCAGCTCCCAATTTCTGCGGTGGTCTTTTGCTCGTGCTTCCGCGCCCCTCAGCATCGAACTCGCTGTGCTCGGCGACGAAGTAGATCGGCCGCGCTTTCAATTCGGACAGGATCTTGCCGATATATTCGCCGACGATGCCGATCATGATGAACTGCATGCCTCCTATCGTCATGGGGCTGATGACCAACGACGGATAGCAGGGCACCTGCTTTCCGGTGGTCCACACTTCCCAGATCATCGAGAGCCCGAACAAGAGGGCGGCCAATGCCAAAGGCACGCCGAGCAGGCTCGCAAAGCGCAAGGGTGTCACCGAGGATGACGTCAGGTACTCGATAGACAGCCCAAGCAGCTGCATGAAGCTGAAGGCGGTGACACCATGCGCGCGGGGCGCCGGCTCGTAGTCGACCCGGATCGGGCGGAAGCCGATCCAGCTCGCTAACCCTTTGAAGAAGCGGTTGTGCTCGGGAAGCTGCCGCAGCGCTGCGACTGCGCGCGGCGAGAGCAGGCGGAAGTCGCCGGCATCTTCCGAGATCTTCCGCCGCGCGCCCCAGTTGATCAGGGCGTAGAAGCCGCGCACCGAAAGGCGCCGCAGCAGGGGTTCATTGTTACGATGGGCTTTGGCCGTATAGATCACGTCATTAACTGCCATCGATCCAGTGGCGCGCGAGCTGTGCGATCAGCGCCGGTGGATGCTGGCCGTCGCCATCCATAAACAGCACAGCGCCGGCATGATCGAGTCCGGCCATTAGCGCGGCCTCCTTGCCGAAATTGCGTGACAGCAAAACGACCTGAACGTCGAGCGAAGAGGCGGGCAGCGTGCGGGCGATCGAAAGCGTTGTATCGCTAGAGCCGTCGTCGACATAGGCAACCTCGCAATCGAGTCCGTAGCGCTGCCGCAGCACCTTGGCCAGATTGCAAATCCGCTGATGGAGTGCAGCAAGGCCGGCCGCCTCGTTATACGCGGGCACGACAATCGACAATCCCTTCGCCGCGGCAATCGCCGCGGTCGTGGACAGGCTTGAGACGTCGCGACTCGGCATCATCAATTAGATTTTCAATTCAGTGGCGGTTCGGCCCAATGGTCAAGTCCGCAGGATCGCTTCAAGCCGAGCGAATGCGCGCTTTTCCCTCCGGTCGAATAGATAATCCAGCGAAGCCACCGACACCGTGTCGCGCCATTGCTCCGCGAGCATTGCTGCATCGCATCCTTTGAAACAGGTGCAGGTCTTGCGGTAGTTTGCTGGCCCGCGCTCGGGCATAGGTCTGATCGAGGATGACGCGCAGCCTTCAGTGTATCGCCCGACGAGTCGGCTTCGCGCGAGGTTACGAGATTGGCGTGGCTGCGCAGGATTGCGCCATCGTCAAGCACCTTCAGCCCGTTGGCGGCCAAGGTCGCTTGGGTCTTGGTGATGTCGACCATCAGCTCGGCAGTGCCGCAGGCGAGCGCGTCTTGTTGCACCGGCGCTTTTCCGCGTTGCGGTATTCGACGAAGCCGCGGCTCGCGAAATAGTTGCGGGTGAGGCAGATATACTTGGTCGCGACCGCATCATCTCGTGGCATAGGCGCCTTCCTGCCCGCCTCGTATCCATTTCAACGGATATCAGTCTCGACGACCTCTAACCGACATGAGCCACGCGATCTCCTCCAAGAATTGGTAGTGTCCATCACCTTACCGCCGATTTTGCTGCAAACCCACGTCGGCGCAACCAGCCCGCCAACGTGACAGAAGCGCAAAACTCCGATGTGCCGCACGGATGCGCACACGGGCAAAGCGCGAGGATAAGCGTTCTGCCGTCCCCTCACGCCACGTGATCTTGCGCCAAGCATCCTATGTGGCCGGCATCCAGCCGCAAACGACCGTATGGCGCCCTGGCACTGGGCCGCGGGCGCCGAAGAAGTGGTCGGGAAGCGGACGACCTCCGAAGTTGCTGCGACGTGATGGCAAGTATCAACCGATCTCAGTTAAGAAGCTTGCGATTGGTCTGCCAATGGTGTTCGCCGGAAGCGTCGAGAACCAATATTTGGTGGGTGCTTCTTCGCCCTCCGGCCATTCGAGATTACTGGCTCGCCGAAAGCCGGCCGGAGGAATGGCTGCTGATGGGATGCGACCGTTCGGCGAGGATTGAGCGTCGCTCTCGCGTCCACACTACCTCGATGCCCTTGTTGGGCAGTCTCAAGTCAAAGAGTAGCTATCAAAATTCGTGACGTAGTAAGACTAGGTTTGGGTGATCCAAAGTCCGGTCTCGCTACAAGACTGGGATGGACACTACCAATTCTTGGAGGAGAACGCGTGGCTCAGGTTAGTTTATAGGGCTCGTTGAGGCGGATATCCACTGGAATGGGCCTCGTCTACGAGGCTGGCAGGAAGGGGGCCTATGCCAAGAGATAAATTCTTTGCAAACGGAAAGACGTTGTCGGCTTTGCTCGATTGGACTATGTTGCCTCTGTCTGCCGCAACCACAGGGACCCTTTTCGCCTGGCTGCTATACTACAGCAGTTTCGGTTTCAATCTCGGCAGTGAAGGTCTCTACCTCAACTCCATTGCGAACCCATTCGCCTACGCAATCCATATCCCGCCTTCCCTTTTTAGCTTCGTTTATCATTGGCCATATCAGTGGGCGGGTGGCGACATCTCGGTGCTTCGCGTGGCGAACGTCACGCTCACGATGGTGCTGGGCTGGATTCTCAGCTTCCTCGTGATCCGGCGCTTCTGGACTGTGGAGTGGCCGCATGCAGCGGTGCTATCGGCAGGGATCGCCAGTCTGGCATTAGTCAACTTTCACAGCACGCTGTCGCGCACCCCCAACTACAACACACTGACCTTTCACTCGCTCTTGATGGTGATGATCGGCTTGCTGCTGGCCGATCGGCCAGGGCGCATCCGACAGGTCTCGGGGTGGATCCTGGTCGGCGTTGGCGGCTGGTCCTGCTTCATGGCCAAGCTGACCGCCGCCGCGGCCATCGCCTTGGTCGTTATGCTGTATGTCGTCGCTTTGCGCCGAAAGTCGCTGCTGCCCATGCTTGGCGCAGCGCTGGTCGCTCTCGCTCTGCTGATCGTTACCGCCTACTTGATCGACGGCGGCATCATCGGGCTGGTGACCCGTATGCTCAACAGCGCTGATTTGGAAATCCTGCTGGGTGCCCGGCACGGTGTGTCTTTCATATTTCGGATCGACTGGCTCGAGACCAGTCGCACGCAACTCGCTTTCGCTATCTTAACGGCGATAGCCCTTCTGCTCACCATTCTCGTGGGGTCTAGGCACACGTTTCTCCCATCACTGGCTCTCGCTGCGGTGTCGATCGTAACAATTGCGATTGCGCTGCTGGGGGCCGATCTGATCAGCATCAAGCTCTCAACCTTGTTCCTTCTGCCGGCCTTCACGTGCATTGGCACGATGATCTATAGAGAGGGATTGGTGCTGCGCACCCAAACGCCAACCAGTGTCGCTCTAGCGCTAACCTTTTTGGTCCTCCCGCACGTGTCCGCGCTGGGCTCCAACGTCAACTACTGGTGGGGCGGTTCGAAGGCCGCTTTATTCTGGATGCTCGCGGTCGTTGCCTTCCTGAGCCCTCTTGCGCAAAAGGGACGCTGCGTCGTCGCCACCCTGCTGCCCCTAACAGCGTTGGCACAGTTGTTCACTGCATCAGTGATCAATGATGCCATCCTCAGGCCGCGGGGGCAGGAAAACGATCTGCGCGCTTATGCCGCAGTTACCCCCCTGCCGCGCGGTGGAACATTGGTACTCCCGCAATCACTCAGCGATTATCTGGCCACGGCCAGAGCCCAGGCTCGTGCGGCCGGCCTTGAAGTCGGTACCCCTATGGTCGATCTCTCTGGCCGCTCGCCGGGCCTCCTGTTTGTGCTCGAAACGCGCGCGCTCGGCCTACCATGGCTGATCGGGCCATGGGACCCTATCGAAGCACACTTTGGCCAACCAAGGCCGCTCGTGCCATACGCCGGCAGTAACGTAGCCGCGGCGGAAGCACTCGGACTTGAGAACTGCGCCGATCTGGCCAAGGCGTGGGTACTGATCGAGCCGGAGGGAACGCATCATCTTGACCAATCCGGTGTTATGGCCTCCTTTGGAGCCCGCCAGACGGATTACGTCGTCGCCGCTTCGTTCGAAGCCCCCATCAATGATGGGGATGATCCGGAGGCTTACAGGCAGTTTTTGCTGAGGCCCGTACGCCCCGCCACACTGGCGGAGCAATCCTGCCGTGAAGCTAGAGCAATTCATGGCTAGGCTGAATCGCTAGGGATGCCGAATCCGAGGTCATCGCGCGCACCTATCGAGTTGATGGCGCGCAGCATTCCGAAATGATCGGGCGCAGTTTCGGATGGTGTCAGGCCTGATCGTTGGCCATTTCTCCGGCTGGAACCAGCTTGGAGAATTGGATGCCGACGAAGAGGGTTATCATGCGCCAGGTGCGCGAGATTGTGAGATTGAGCCTTGAGGCTGGGCTCTCGACGCGCGTAGTTGGCGAGCGTGTGGGCGTCGGACCGACGACGGTACGTGACACGCTGAAGCAGTTTGCGCGCGCGGGTCTGGCGTGGCCCGTCGCCGGAAGCGATAGGCGACGCCGAGCTGCAGCAACGGTTGCACGGGGTGCCGGGCGTGAAGCGGGGCCGCCGCAAGGTGCCCGAGCCTGACTGGTCCGTTAACGCGGCAGCTGCCATTCCACCATCCGGCCGCGCGGCCCATACACGATAATCGGCATTTTCAAACCCTCGTTGTGAAGCCAAATGGCGACCTGGCGGACGCTGCCGAATTCGGCGAACTTGAGGAATGCCAGATGAAGAACTTCGCGTACACGTTTATCGGGGTCGATCTCCAATCGGTCATCAGCGCTGCGCACATATCCGACCGCAACGCTCGTGTGGAGGCCGCCGCGCGCGGCGTAAGGCCTCTTGCGAGCGCTGGCGCAAGAGCGAAAGCTCGAGCTCGCTGAATGTCCCCTTCATCCCCAGCAGCAGACGATCGTTGATAAGCTTTGAATCGTACACGCCGTCTTCGTCGATAATCACGCTGTTCACCAACGTGCAGAACTCCAAGAGCGTGTGCCAATCGCATCCGTTGCGCGCTAGCCGTGAAGCCCCGATGGCCAGCACGGCACCGGCTGCGCCGGTGCAGATTGCGGCTAACAGACGCTCACAGCCGGGGCGCGCGGTGCCACCTCCCGAGCGCCCCAGGTCTTCATCGATGACGCGTGCCGCGGCGTTCGCTGAGCTCGCCTTGGCGCGCGGCGATGGTCGCCATCAACGCCTGTTGGGCGTCGAGGTCCTGGTCCTCGACGACTGGGGTCTCGAGCCGCTTGACGCGGGCGCCCGTCACGACCTCCTGGAAATCTTCGAAGATCGATACGGCCGCCGCTCAACCATCGTCACCAGCCAACTCCCCGTGGAGCAATGGCACGACGTGATTGGCGGGTCGATGACTTCATGATGCCTTTTTCTTCGAACGCTTGGTGCGTCGTACCCGATTGCCAAGCTGACTGGTTGGAACTGTTGTCGTTTCCTGAATCCTGCCGTTCCTCCATGTTGCCGGAATCGAACGGCGCTACGCCCGCCGGCAGCGCGACCGCAGAATCCGTGGATGCCTTCCGGGATCGAAGGTGACCAAGCGGGTGATGACGCCCGGATTGGTCCACTTCACGGTGTCGCCCACGCTAATATTCACGACTGCCGGGACGAACATGCCCTTGTGGCTGTTCTTCATGGAAACTTCGACGGTCTTGCCCTCGGCCCCGGCGTAAAATTATTGCCGACGCTTGTGGCTTTTGCGTCCTTAGTTGGGTCACCCTACTCATCAAGTTTATTCCCGCGCTTGCTGATCACGTGATGTGCTACTGATACTGACAGTGCTCCAGTCGCTCTTCAAAGTTGTTGCCGCGCTTACGGTTACCCTGGTCGTCAATCGGGATCCCGCACAGGTCTAAGCCGACCCCGTCCGGATAGTGCGGCCGATCCAGCGTCTTGAGAATAAAGTCCCTGCTGGGAAGATCTTTGATCAGTCCTTCAAGGTAGGGATAGGCGGCTTCTCGACAGCCAGGCGGGACATCCTGAGGAATGTGGATTTCGGTGCCCTCGACGACGCTGGTCTTGCAAGCTTCAAAGACGGTCCTTCGCCATTCCTCACCTGCCAGTATCGGGATATTCATAGGCATGTCGGGCTCCACCACAAAAGCTGAGGACATCTTTATACGGTAGGCAGTCGAGATACCGTCATACTGGCGGGTCTTTTCGTTGTACATGCCATCAGCATTGCGGCGGAGCGCGTAGTAAAGCGCAACATGATCCTCATGCAATAGTTCGTCCAGGGCGCCGGCCCCAGAGTTGCTACTCCCGCCAAAGGCGTCGTCGGCATAAACATCGCCCCAATTGCGGTAGCCGCCGATCAGGCCGGTGGCGCTCAAACCGTCAGGAGCCATGTTCAGACGAATCTTGCCCTTGGTGAAGTGCGTGTCGCCGGTCTGGTCATAATAATAGGCCATACGCGGCGTGTGCAGATGCTCGACCTGCTCGGTCTCCACCACCCCGTTTTTGATGGTCGCCTTCAGCTTGGTATATTGTGCCAAAGTCAGAATGCGGTACGAATAGTCGACCCCGACTCCGCCATGGCTATCCCTGACGATTTTGTCGGGCGAATAGCCGATCTCGACCGTCGCATCCCTGTCGTTCATCGGATCCACGTTGCCAGAGATCCGGATCACCATGGTGTGGAGGCCGTCGTGCATTGCAGTATCGTAGCGCAGGGCCATGGTGGCATTGCCATTGCCGCGCCAGGGCGCAACGCATCCCCAAGCGCGGTACAACGCATTGTCGATGCCTCTCTCGCCATCCGGACTGACAAAGTCGTTGGGTCCGATCTTGCCGTCCAGATTGAATCCATCAGCAATGCGGCTGGTCACCTCCGGTTGGCCCGGATCCTCCGCCGCCCAGGGATTGATGTAAGTTTCGATCCCTCGCTTGTAGCCGCGGTAAGAAATGGCGCGGGAAAAGATTTTTCCGCGCACATAGCCAGGGTTCCGAAGCTGATCCAGCCCCGGGGGCTCAACGATCAAGTCGATATCCTGCTGTGAATACCAGTTCTGGCGAGCTAGAGTGATCTTGCGCTGCTCGGGATCAGTGAAGAAATTGGTGCTTCCGTGCGGGCAGTCTACGCCCGGCTCGATCTCCGTGCCGCGCGTGAACCCGGGACGGCCGCCGTAGCGGAACGCATATCCATAGCTGCTCACGACAAAGCCGCGCGTCCAAGGGTTCGCTTTGGCGGGCACCGTGGCGCTGCAGGTCAGGGCTGTAGCAGCCGCAAAAGCCAATAGCGCTCTACTCATTTTCATGACGTTCTCCCCAACGGCAGAATTTAGGAAACGACGACTGTTCCAACCATTCCCATCGCTTCGTGAAACTTGCAGACATATTTGTAGGTGCCCCTCTCCGTGTCCTCTTCCATGCTGCCGGAATTGAATGGCGCCACGCCTGCCGTAACCCGGCTCCTGATCGCCCGGACCGTCATTGTCCTTGCTCCGAGGCCGGTGTGGGGGGTAGACGCTGCTATCCTCTTGTTGAGACTACTAAGGCGATGATTATTGCCACGCTCTTGCGCCCTCCGCCGGCCTCAAGGGTGATGATCTCGAGCCAACTTTCCGGTCATGGGGCGATAGTTATCGGCGTGAGGCGATCGATATAAAGGATTCCGTCGAATATCCGGGTCACGTCGGAAACATTATGATTGTCCGGGATCATGATGCGGATCGATTGCGGCTTATGCAAAGGATGGCCTGGATCCGCATCCGCGGCACGAAGGTTCAAGAATAGATACGGCTGTTCGATGCTGTGCAAACGCGCCTCGAGATTCCCCAACGGGACCGATGGGGCCACCGTAGTCTGCTTCCCGAACATTCCTTGATGGGCTTCATAGCTGGCAAGCCCGATCGTATACATCTTTCGACCCAACCAGCCTGCCATGTAAACGCCGACGGGCTTTAGATCGCCGGGTTGGGGATCAAGATGAACCTCTTTAAAAGAGGGCGAATAATAAGCGTTCATGAGGTGAGCGTTATGGGCAGATAATGACCTTTTCGCCACGATATCTCGTTCCAGCAAGCCAGCGTAGGTTTTTTGCGCTCTTCTCTTCGCGCTGATGGGAAAACTTAGCAAGCTGCGGAGTCTCATTCGACTTGTCCGGGGTCGCTTGTGCCAGATAGAATTTTCCGGTCCCGTCACTCCGCATGCTCTCGACAGCTCGCTCCATGAACGAGGTCTCCCTGGCTCCATGGACCTGCTCGAACAGTCGACGGTTCTTCCCTATTTCTTCGAGGAGATCGTCTGCGGTGTGGTGCAGGGTGTCCAAATCCTCCTGTGCTCCCCGGTGCGCGTCTGTGGCGCGACAGATGCGGTCATAGGCCGCTAGAGCCCTTTCAGCGAGATCTTGCGCGTGCCGGCGCACACCGATGTCGCTTACCGCGCCCACGAACGAGCGCAGGTCGGAGGCGAAGTGCTCGAAGGATTGCGAGGAGAGCCTGGCATCATAACCCGCCATTTCCAATGGATGAGTGCCTATCAGACTGGCCTTGGCATAGTCCAACAGGGGCTTAAGCTCCGCGCTCTTCGACTGGCCTGGGCGTATGCCGCGTTGCGCCGCGGCTACGGCATCATCGGGTCCGCTGAAGGCCGCCTGCACCAATCGCATGTCGTAAATCCCTTCGCCCCATAAGAGGACGTCAAATCCCATCGGATCACGCAGGAATTTCACGAGCCGCGCATTCGCCGAAAGCGCGCTGCCACTCATGTGGCTTGCTTCGCCCAGTTGCACCACCTGCGCATCGCCGATCACGTCGAAGAATTTCAAGTCTTCGAAATTCTCGTTCGCGGGGTCGATCAACCGAATTGCGACGGCGTTCTTGGTGATCCACGACTGAAGCTCATCTTGTGAAGCAGCATGAGCGACCTGCCCGAATCCGCTCGCGAACGCCGCGATCATCAGCCCTAATATCCTGGCAAAGCGTCTGTCGGACATCATCTCTATGCGCCCCTCTTACTTCGCTACATGTTTCTTGAGCCAGGCGTCGACTACGGCAGCGATCTGCAGACTGTTCTTCTCCCACAACATGCCATGTGTGTTGCCGTGGATTCCGATGTCTTCCAACCGGAGATGATCGTTGGCAACGCCCATCTTGGATAGGAATCGTGACGTGCAATAATCGTATCGAGCGTGATGACTGGCCTCGGTTGTCAGAATTAAAATCGGCTTTCCAGCCAGATTCGGCAACGTCCTCGGAGGTCCATCAATATATCGACACGGAACGAGATCCGGGGCTGCGGCAGGCTCGTCAACGAACCGTAGCTCCGAAGGAGTGATCACGGGTGGATCGTAGGTGAGGGGGGCGTCCGCTAGCCCCCAGGCGCGGCTGCTCGCATCATTCGACGGCTTGCTCGTTGCAACCAGCGGATCATCTCTGAACGGAGGACCGGCGGGCTCGAGCGCGACAATGGCCATAACCAAGCGAGGCCGAGCATCTGCAGTCAGCCACGCGAACTGCCCACCGTGGGAGACGGCGACCAGGACTGCCGGCCCCACTTTATCCAACAATGCTGCGAGCGCAGATTGCGTTGTTTCATCCGCTTGGCGCCCATTTGCAGTACCCGCCATCGGCTGAGACAGATATTGCCGGAAGACTGCGTCGCTCGCCTCTTTTCCATTGCCGGGGCCCTGGGTGAAGAGTCTTGCTTGTGGCCACAAACGGTAGCGATCAGGGTTATAGACGAACTTTTCCAGCCGCTCGACCGACCCGACACCGATCGGCCCATCCACTTCGGGATAGTAAGCAGATCGACCGCAAGCAGGCCTGTCTATGATATAGGTCGAATAGCCGCGGCGAACGAAGTATTCGGCCCAGCCTTCCCTGTCACCCGGCGTTCCAAGCCATGAGAGAGATCCTGAAGCACATCCCCCTCCTATAAAAACAAGCGGAAAGCGATGCTTCAATTTTCCCGGAACTTGGTACTGCACAAACATCGCGTCAGCAACGAGTGTGCCTGCATGAAGCGTGACCTCATGGCCGCCTACGTAGAAATATCCCTCTCGTTCCAGAAGAAGAGGCGGCTCCGCGGCGCGATCGCTGGAAGCCCGCGCCAAGCTTCCCACAAATAGGGAGGCGAGCGCTCCTGTCGCGAGAGCGAGCGACCGGAAAAACGTCCTCCTTTCGGTAGATTTACCTTCGGTACGCGTGCGAAAGCGGGAAGAAGCCGGTCGGAGGAGCAAATCCCGGAGTGCGATCTTTGTCGGGTACAGACTCTTACGCATCATGAGTTCCTGTCTAACAACGGGGTGAACCGATGATGGTCTCGCACCCTTTGCTATCGGCTCGCACATGCCACCGTCCTGTCGATACAATTACCCTCGTCATCAATCGGGTTGTTGAATTCGTCGGTGCCCACGCCATACGGATAGTGAGGCCGATCCAGCGTCTTGAGAAAATAGTCCCGGCTGGGAAGATCCTTGGTCGCTCTTTCGAAAAGGGGATATTGAGCTTCTCCGTTACCGGGTGGCACATCCTGGGGCGTACGGGCTTCGACGCTCTTGATGAAGTTTGTTCTAACGGCCTCGAAAGCGTTCACTCGTCGCTGTTCATCTGCCGACATCGGGAGATCGATTGATATGTCTGGATCAACTACGAAGACTGGCGACATCCTGGGACGGTAAACTGTCGAGATGCCGTCATACTGACCGGTCTTTTCGTTATAAATGCCGTCGGCATTGCGGCGAAGGGCGTAATAAAGCGCCACATGGTCTTCATGCCACGTCGTATCCGCTCTGCCGCCATAAGCCTTGAAGCTATTCTCCGCGTAAATATCACGCCAACTGCGATAGCCGCCGATCATGCCGCGGGTGCCTAAATCATCGGGATCGATGTTCAGACGCATCCTGCCATTGATGAAATCTGCATCGCCCTTTTGCCGGTCGAACCAGGCGATCCGCGGCATGTGCAGATGCTCGACCTGTTCGGTTTGCACTACGCCATTTTTGACCGTGGCTTTTAACTTCGTATACTGGGTTGATTTCAAAATGCGGTAGGAATAGTCCGCCGCGATGCTGTTGCGAGCGTCTTTCACGATCTTGTCGGGAGAATAGCCGATCTCAACTGTAGCATCACTGTCATTCACCGGATCCTGGTTGCCGGAAATGCGGATGACAATCGTATAAAGACCGCTCCGCAAAGCCTCGTTGATTCGAAGGTTGAACACGCTATTGCCATCACCGCGCCAGGGCGCATCACATCCCCAGGCGCGATAAAGAGCGTTGTCGATGCCCTTCTCGCCGTCGGCGCCGACAAAGTCATGGGGCCCGATCTTGCCGTCCAGATCGAAACCATCCCCAATGCGGCTCGTGACTTCCGGCTGCCCAGTATCTTCCGCAGCCCAGGGATTGACGTAAGTCTCGATGCCGCGATTATATCCCCGATAGGCGATAGCGCGTTCACAGATTTGGTGACGCGCTCCTCCCGGGTTTCCAGCCTGGTCCAGCTCCGGGGGCGCGATGATCCGATCGATCTCCTGCTGCGAACGCCAGGCCTGGCGCGCCAGCGCAGTCCTGATCTTGTCGGGAGTGGCAAAGTGGGTTGAGCTCCCATGAGGGCAGTCGACGCCCGGTTCAACCTCCGCACCACGTTTAAAATCGGTTCGCCCTCCGTAACGAAAGGCATATCCGAGTTCGCTCACCACAAAGCCGCGGGTCCAGGGAGCCGCATTGGCGGGCACCGTGATGCTGCGGGTCAAGCCTGTAGCAGCCACAAAAGCCAATAGCGCTCTACTCATTTTCATGACGTTCTCGCCAAACGGCAGGATTCAGGAAACGACAACAGTTCCAACCATTCCCATCGCTTCGTGAAACTTGCAGACATATTTGTAGGTGCCCTTCACTGTGAAGGTATGGGTGAAGGTGCCGTCTTCCTCCATGTTGCCGGAATCAAACGGCGCTACGCCCGCCGGCAGCGCGACGTCAGAAGCCGTGGATGCCTGCGCGGGATCGAAGGTGACCGAGTGGGTGATGACGCCAGGATTGGTCCACTTCACCGTGTCGCCCACGCTGATATTCACGGCTGCCGGGACGAACATGCCCTTGGGACTGTTCTTCATGGAAACTTCGACGGTCTTGCCCTCGGCGAATGCAGGAGCAGTCACAACAACCCCAAGACTGGCGAGCAATTGAGTAAAAGCACGACGATGAATCCTCATTAGACGTTCCTTGCGATTATTCCGGCGGAGAGACCTGGTTGATCAGGAGGTCGGAAACCGCTCGGGCCTCAAAAGCCAGGGGATTAGCGTCATCCATCTGGCCTTCATGGAGCACGATGTCGGCGCTGGCCTCGAAATCCGTAATGGTTTTTGGATCATCCGTGATGAAGGCTGAACCTGCGAAAGGACTCCAGTTTTTCCAGCTCGGGGAGCCGCTGGTCTTAAAGCGCCAGACCGGACGGAAATACTCCATGCGGAAACTGTAACGTAGGCCGCCGGGATCGCGGCCGGGTACGGACGCCGTGTCACCTTTGGAGCGGGATTCAACAAATGTGAACCAGTTCGCCTTCTGCTCCATTGTCAGTTCCGCGGCGCGATAGGCGAGGTATTTCTCGATATCACTTTTGGTCGTGCACTTGTGGCCGGCGACCACCAGCTGAAACCGGTGGGCGCCCTTTTTCGTCGCCGTGAAAATACCCGGCTTGGCGAGCGGCACCATGGGGAGATTGTCGGAGGAAGCCTGGGCGGGCTTGGCTGGCGCCGGCGTCGAAGCGGTGACCGACGGATCGGCGGCCAAACTGATTCCGGCCGCGGCGCACAGCGCGCCAAGGGCCAACCCGGTAGCAATACTGCGTTTCATTCTTCTTTCCCCTGGATTGCTAGAAATAAAAGGCGATCGACACCGCGTACACGATGGCGGTAGCGACGACAGCGCCGATTACAAATCGCCAAAGGGACGCGTCCTCCATTTCCGTTTCGGCAGCGTCGCCAACATTGCCTGCATCAAGTGGGCGCCTGCCGTGGATCATGGGGCCAATGAGATTCCGGCGCTTGTAGATAAAGTAGAAGATCACCGCCGCCAGATGCAGCGCGATCACCCATAGGAGGATATTGAACCAATGGTAATGGAGATGCGCGAGATGGCGGCCCCGCTTGAAGGTGACGTAGCTCGATAGGGGTCCCGAATAGAGCCCGTCCACATCGACCGCAAACAGGCCAAGGATTACCACCGCCAGGACGAGGCCCAGCATCACAACAATACTAATCGCTCCCAGCGCATTGTGGCCATGGCTGTGGGGCGTGTCGCGCCGGTGCAGCGTGCTGACATAGTCGAGGATCGCTTTAGGCCCCCGCACGAAATTGACGAAGCGGGCGGTCGGCGAGCCGACTAGACCCCAATAGAGGCGCATCAGCACGATCCAAAGGACCGCGTAGCCGCTCCACAGGTGATATTCGAGTTCATTGTTGATGCCAGTCCACCAGCATACGCCGATCCCGATCACCAGCAGCCAGTGCATGGCGCGCACCGGCAGATCCCAGACTCTGAGATTCGTTGTATCGGCGAGAGCCGCTTCCATGCCGCCGGCCTCAGACGAAGTCATGGAATGTCCTGGTCTTCATCTGCGTTTTCATAATCGGCCGAACGATAGCTATCATGGCAGGCCTTGCAGGCTTTGCCCATCGCTCGCGCCTCCGCCTTCAGCGCATTGCCATCCTTGCTGAGCGCCACTTGATTCAACTTGGCGGCTTCGGCCTCAGCCGCCTTGCCGAGCCTCATGAACTCGTCATTTTTCTGCCAGATCGTCGGCAAGGCATAAGTTTTTTTCCCAGACTCAGGACCGCTGCCCCTAGGGAACCAATTCAGCAAGTAAGCGCTGCGGTCCTTGATGGTTTGCGCATTGGGAATGACCGTATTGTCCCAATCTATTCGTCCCTTCTTGAGCTCATCATTGATCGCCTTCAAGGCGCCGCCCATGTCGCGCAACTTATCCTGGCGCGGCTTGATCTGAGCGACTTCTGCCGGGCCGGCGGTGGCCTTCAACACAGCAACACCAAGCCCCACGCTCGCTGCTGCGGCGAGACAACGAAAACTCAACAAAGACATACGAACAACACCCCCAACCAATGCGACGGTCACACTCGTGATGGATGAACGGATACGACTATGTCAGCAGGTCGGTGTAAGGCTGCCTGACTTCCATGGAGCCCTTGCCCCAGACCTCAGCCGGTACACCCATGGCCCTCTGGATGGTCAGGCCGACGCGCGACACCGGACTAGAGTCGCCCGCGACGTGATAGCCTGTCTTCATTCGGCCGCTGGCGCCGCCGGCCACAAAAATTGGAAGACCGTCCACCGCATGGATTCTGGCATAGCTCTGGTCGGTAAAGGCGAACACCAAGCTGTGGTCGAGAACCGTACCGTCGCCTTCGGGGATTCCGTCCAGCTCCTTCAGAAGCAGGGCGAACAGTTCCATGACGTCGACATTGTACTGCGCCACTCGCGGCTGATAACCGAGAGCCGGATCGATGGGCTCTTCATGGGTGGTGTTGTGATAGCCCAAGGGGTCGCCGGGCATGAAAATCGCAGATGTCGGTTCGGAGACGCTAAGATTGAACACCCGGGTTTGATCGGTGGCGAGCGCCAGCGCGCCCAGCCGCGCCATCAAAGGCGTGCTCTTGCGCAGGTTCAGCAAGGAGCTGTTGCACACCATGTCGGGGGGGGCGGCGGGAATGGTCACCTTGGCCTGGATTTCCGGGCGTTGCAGTTGCGCCGCCATCTGCAATTCGGCCTCGCGCACCGAGGTGAAGTACTGATCCATGCGAGTGCGGTCGGCGGCACCGAGATTCTGCATCACCCGCCTGCGGTTGTCAGCCACCGCCGACAATACGCTTTGCTGGATCATAACCTGCGGATCGGGTTTCCAATCACCCTTGGTCGGGTCCTGAAAGCCGGGCCCGAACAAGCGGGTATACAGCGAAAGCGGCGAAGCCTCTGCCGGAATAGCATTTGGGCCGCCAAGACTGGAATAGCTTTGCTTCGGATCGCCGGCAGCGGCGGCGGAAATCGACTTGAAGCGGGCGCCGCGCGAAATGACGTCGGCGATCTGCTGGTCGATGGTCTTGGAATTGAATTCCTGAGTCTTGGTGGGCGAAATGCCGGTGACGGCGGCGGCCGCGCCGGACCAGTGCTGGTAATTGGGATTGTCGTCGAGCGGGACGCGCAGCCCGCTGAACACGTTCATCTTGGCGCGATACGGCTCCAGCGGCTTCAGCTGGGTGGTAATCTCATAGTCCTTGCCGCCCGTCTTCGGAATCCACAACTGGTTGGTCAGGCCCAAGCCGTAGAAGAAGGTGTTAAAGCGCGTAGGAAGCGGCCGCCCGGTCGCGCCCAGCACCTCGCCTTTGCTGTCCAGAAAGCAGTCGAGAAACGGCAGGCCCATGACGGCCAAGGCACCCTGGAATGTGCCGCGGAGCAGAAATCTGCGATCGATCCTCATGAGTGGCTTCTTTCTACTGTGCCGAGGGACTGATGGTTTCGGGAATGGGTGCAGGCGCGCTGAAATAGTCCTTGTCCTCGACCATGGCCTTCAGCAGTGAGCGCATTCGAAAACCGGAATCCGCGAAGGACTTGTAGGCGGCCTTGAACGCGGAAGCCGAAACTTCCTCGCTATTCTCGCCGCGGGAATAGGAGTACACCTTGCGCGCGAGACAGGCTGGGTATTTGGGATCGTCGTGCAGGAACTGGCCAAGGCCCTCTGCACCAACAAAATGCTTGCCCTTTATCGTGGCGGAAACATCGATCGGGATGCCATTTTCCATAATGCGCCGCTGACCGATGGTGTCAAAGCCCTCCAGCGACAGGCCGATCGGATCGCTGTGGTTGTGACAGGAGGCACAGCTGCCGTTGGTGGCGTGGGCCATCAGGCGCTCACGCACCGTCTTCAATGGACCGCTGGTGTTATTGACCACCGAGAAATCCACATTGGCCGGCGGCGGGGGCGTCGGCTCACAAAGGAAGATGTCCATCACCGCTACACCGCGCTTTGTGGGCGAGCTGCGGCCGGGATGGGAGAACATGGCCAGCATGCTGGCTTGGGTAAGAATGCCGCTGCGGCCGGAATCGGCAGGGAATTCATAGGGCATCCATTCGCCCTTGAAGGGGAACGGAAGCTGGTAGTCGGCCGCCAGGCTGCGATTAAGGAAGGTCTTGCGCGTGGTCATCAGGTCGCGCATGTCGCCGTTCTCATGCAGCGCGAGATCGATGGCGGTGCGCAGCGTCTCCTCCTTCGCCGAAGCCGCGATGCCTGAACTCCATTTGGGGTAAAGGATGCTGTCTTTGGACACCGTATCAAAAGTGTCGAGCTCCAACATGTCGTTGAAGAAAGTCCGCATTCCGATGTCGAGCCGTGGCGAGGTCATCAGGCGGTCGACCTGCTTCTCAAGTCCCGCTGCTGTATTCAGCTCACCCTTCTCGGCCGCCTGAATCAATTCCTCGTCCGGCGTGGAGTCCCACATCAGATAGCTGAGGCGCGTCGCCCGGCTGTAAGGGTCCAGAGCCCATTGCATGCCGCCGGCGGGCACCGCGGTTTCCATGCGGAATACGAAGTCCGGCGCCTGGAGCAGGCTGCCCAGACCGTAGCGCAGGCCCGCATAAAAATCGCTCTGGGACTCGGCCAAGCCATGGCTTAGATTGACGGCGGACTGAATCTCGTCCGAGGTCAAGGGCCGACGATAGAGCATCCGCCCATATTGGCTGAGTATCTGGGCGGTGCAGGCATCATCGGGCTCTTTGGTTGCCTTGGGCACACAAGGAAGCTTGGCGCGGTATTTTTCCCCCGTTACTTGGATGGCAATGCTGTCCGCCATGTTGGTGAAAGACTCGAAGCCGAAGGGCGTCACCGACAGCACCGATGTGCTGGCCGCTTGCAGACCACCAACCCGAATCATGGGTTCAAAGGAGCCGCGCACTTCGATCTCCTTGCCGAAAATGTCGGCAATGGAGTTGCGATATTCCTGCTGGGTCAGGCGCCTCATGCTCACCACTTGGGAGCTGGTAGCCGCGTGGGCGGAGGTGATGGCGGTAACAGCCGCCAACAAGCTCAGTGATAGAAAGGACACCACGCATGCGTCCCATGCCGCGCGCTGCGCGTCTTTGCCGTTTGACCTCCGAGACATCACCTACTTGCTCTTTATCTTCAACTGCACGGTACCAACAGCCAGAGGGCAGCTCTTCTGACACTAGGTATTGCAATGACCTTTACTGTTGGCAGGTCCATTTGAATCTTTGACAGGTTTCCTCGCACGCAGCCGCGACCAATTCATTACCGGCGCGGCCGGATCCTGGACGATATTCATCGATTGCCACGCCCACGCGCGTCTTGGTTACAGCAGTCATAGCTTCTAGACTTATAGAAGCATATAGGTGACTTGAACGACAATTTCGTGACGACTACGTGATGCAATTACCCCCCTGTTTAGTCGGCCTTCGCATCGACTGAGTGGCCCACTGCCCCTTATCGCTTTCTCCGGCTCCGCGCCC
The DNA here is from genome assembly GCF_029714405.1 of Bradyrhizobium sp. CB82. Classification (NCBI taxonomy): domain Bacteria; kingdom Pseudomonadati; phylum Pseudomonadota; class Alphaproteobacteria; order Hyphomicrobiales; family Nitrobacteraceae; genus Bradyrhizobium; species Bradyrhizobium sp. CB82. The sequence continues at coordinate 8,267,656 of NZ_CP121650.1, forward strand.
TCGGGTTCGTCGCTAAGTCCACTGTTGCAGCAAGCGCAGCCGAGAGCGGCCTGTCTGCCGTAGCAGCAGGCGCGACGACAGCAGGCAGGATCGTCGTCACTTTTCCTCCAGTTGCGCCCAGCTCTCTTCTTGCTCGCAGCCTCTTGCTGGTTTTCATCCAACGCGCAATGCTCGAAGCGCTCGCTCTACTTGTTTTGATGTTGAGGCCCCTCTCTCGAGCGGCCACGACCAAGAATTCTAGTGTCCCTCCCTACAGCCCATTCTGGCTTTATTCATAGTGCCAAGAGCCGCCCCATGGTCGCCCGCAATTCCTCGAGCTGCTCGCACAAGTCCTGAATATGCGATGCGGTTTGCGCGGCGCCGTCGCGTCCAAGAAAGAAGCAATGACCGCCCTCCACATACCGACAGAGTCGTGTCGGGAGCTGCAAGGCTAACTCTCTCAACTCGTTCCAGGCCAGACCGAGCGTGGACATCGAGTTCGCGGCAGTATACTCGCAGAACAGCTTCTGACTGTTGAGGAAACCCCACGTTGCCTGATCCGTAAGAGCGTGCCGCGCGTCGCTTGCGCGCGTGGGCGCGATCACGCCCGTGAACGGATATGCCGGATAGGCAAAAGTTCCGAGGTCGGCGATTGTGTCGAGCAGCGAATTGCGTTCAAGGCCGGTTCGTTGGTTGGGCTCACCTCGTAACCGGATCGGAGTGTTCACAATGTAGTGCGCCGCGTATGCGGCAGCGTCGATGATCTCTGCTCCTCTCCAATTGATGTCTCGGAGAGAGGCTTCGTTGCGGGCGGAAAGAGTGTCTGCATCATTACTTCCGGTTCTCCAGAAGCCTTCCGCTGTAAACGCCTCTCCTTCCGGTTGCACGCGAACCATGCCGGGCAATGGCGGGGTCGCCGCGAGTGCGATGAAGCCCGGCATCTTGAGACCCAAGCAACACGCGGCGACATTGAACGCTCGACTCGCTCGGCCGGCCATGCTCCATCCGACCGGCACGATCGGACCGTGCAAACTTCGCGCTCTTATAAGTTCGGCTGTCATCTGCGCGGCGGCGTTTCCCCAATCCGTCACGGTCAGGTCCGGCAGACGACGGCGAAAGGCACGATAATCGGATGGATACGAAAGAGCGATGAGGCCAATGCCGCGCTTCTCGAGCCAACAGTCAAGAAAATCCTCTGCCCGGCTGCCGGGGTGACCGTAGAATACTCTCGCCAAATGACCACCGCCAGGAAGTCCAACGATGGTAGGGGCACCTGGCAAGCCCGCGCGGACATATGCGATGGCCGGAACGCCGGAGGCTTCTACCAGAAACTCCGACGGCAGCAGACCGTCCTGCGTTGGACCTGTGCTCATTGCGCTACTTCCGTGTACCGAGCGTGGCGGGCGCGTTATGTGCGATCTGTCATCGGTTCAGCCAGCGAGGTCGTCAGCAAAGACCATCAGTCCGTCGCCCCTGCGAGCAAGACCCAACGCACGCCGACAGATGAGCGTGCCCGAAACGTTGGAGTGAATCGTGACTGGATCCTGCCACGGAATTTCCGGCGTAAGAATCTGCCCCACCCGCTGGCCCGGCGAAACTCGCTCGCCAAGATCGATGAAGGGCTCGAAGACGCCTGTGCTCCCAGCGTAAATATAGTAACCTGTGTGAGGTGCAGGTCGCCTGAGAATCTTCATCGGACTTGGTATAGGCAAATTTGCAATGGCAGCGGGATCGAGTGCTCCGAGATGAGTGAGCACGCGAAGCACACCAGCTTCTCCGAGCGCGACCGCTTCCGGCGATACCCCGCCCCCGCCGCCAAGCTCCGTGCCAAGGCGCTCGATTCCTGCGCGGCGGCAGGATCCGATTGTTCCCACATCCCTAGTTGGCGGCTCAGAGAATACGTAGCCAAGAGGCGATCCAAATGCGCGGAGTATACCGAGCAGTCTCGCACGGACGGTTTCGTCTTCGGTGTCGGTCACACTGGGAGCGGGCAAATAATTGAGCGAATTTCCGCCAGAATGAAGGTCGATGAGAAAATCCGAATCAGGGATTAGCGTCTTCTCGATAAAGTCTGCGATACGCTCGGTCGGCGTGCCGCGGGGATTGCCGGGAAAACTGCGATTCAAATTGCCGTTGTCGAGCGGCGACGTTCTCGTGCCCGCCAATGCGGCCGGCAGATTGATGGCGGGAAGAAGCAGTAGACGTCCGCGTATGTGATGCAGGTCGAGTTGCCGCGCCAACCTTGTCAATATGATCTGGCCTTCGAATTCATCGCCATGGTTGCCCGCCATGAGCAGGATACGTGGCCCGTCTCCATTACGGAACGCGACGATGGGTATTTGAATCTGCTGGTAGGCAGAATCGTTAGTCGACGAAGCAAGGTTGATGCTTCCTGTCTGCCTGCCCTCCCGATCGAGGTCTATGTTCAATCTCATTGCGTCCCTCACTTAAACATCGCGTGCGGCAATCACTGCCCGGCCTTGAATTCAACGTAGACGCTGAGATGAAGCGTTTTATGGCTCAGTTCGGGAGGCGGGGCCGGATAATTTGCGCTCCTGACGGTGGCGAGTGCCGCCTGATCGAGAAGCGAAGACCCGCTCGATTGCGCCAAGCTGACTGCCGACACGCGTCCATCGAGAAAGTCGAACGTCACGCGCGCGCGACCATGCTGGCCTGAGGCACGCGCCGATGCCGGATAGACCAGCGCACTTTCGACAGCTCGCCGCATTTGGCCTTGAAAGCTCGACATCGCGCTAGCGCTTGGTGCTGTGCTGGCTGCCGCTTGTTGCTGCGCGGCGCGCGGGGACGGCTTGCTGTGGACCTGCTGCGGTGGTTTTGCCGGCTTCGGACGAACGACCGGTGCCTCCGCCTTCGGAGGTGGCGGAGCAGGCTCCGGTGGAGCAACCTCAGTCGGCGGTGGAGGAACCTCCGGGGGCGCTGGAGTAACCTGAGGCTCTTCAGGTACCGGAGGCGTTTCTTCGGGCACCGGCGGAGTTTCCGTGACCATAGGAGGCGGATCCGCCGGAGCTTCGGCCGGCGCAGGTGGAGCAACGACCAGCGAGATCTGCATCGTCGGCGCCGACGAGACGTTTGTGCGCGGGTGTTGTGTGAGCCAGCCCACGACGGCGAGAAAACAGAGGCCCTCCAGCAATAGCGCAGCGGCAAACGAAGCGGGCAGTGCGGAGCGCCCCTGCCGTGGGCAGAAATGATCGGCTGTCGCGATGGTCACAACGATTGCACTCCTACTTGGCGTCCTTCGCGGCCAGCCCCACTTGGACGATGCCAGCCTTGCGACATGCATCCATCACAGCCAGCAGATTCTGCAGCGTGGTGGTGCCTGCTCCGGCAATGGTAACAGCAGCATGCTCGCGGTCCGGCTCCCCCGCCAATTTAGCCGTCAAATCGTCAATGGTTAGCTTTTGACCATCCGTCTCGATACTGCCGTCGGCAAACAACGTGACGACGATCTTCGGGTGGGGCAGATCCTGCGTGGTGCTGCTTTGCGGAAGTTGCGACGCGATTCCCGTCGCCGGGATCATCCGTAAAGTGATCATGATGAAGAACACCAGCAAGAATAGCATGATGTCGATCATCGGGATGATTTCGATGCGGCCCTTCCGCACCTCAAGATAACGCATTGGTTAGGTTCCCGTATTCGCGAGCGGGTGGATGGCGGGCCCATGCGGACGCTTTTCCGCTGAAGCCATACGAGGAGCATCGAGACGGTTGACCATGGAGATCTTCAACGTTTCAAGCTGATGGACGATGAGCCGCGTCCAGTTGTTGAGGCTGTTGAAGCAAACGAGACCGACGATGGCGATGAGTAGACCGCATGCGGTGGCGATCAGAGCCTGGCCGACGCCGCCAGTGATCTGGGTCGGCGCGTTGCCAACATCACCAAGGACCGCGAACGCCTTGACCATGCCGGCGATGGTGCCGAGAAGGCCGAGCAACGGCGCCAGCGTCACGATAGTATCGAGCAGCCACAGCCGGCTGTCCAGCTTGGGGACTTGCCATAGGATTGCCTCCTCCAGCAACTCGGACATCCGATGCGCATCTTTCAGATCGGAATGCTGCAGTGGCACTTCCAGCAAGGCGCGGTGTGGCAGCCGCGGCGAATTCTCGACGAGGTCTGCAAGCGTCTTCCTGTCCAGGTGCGCGAATTGCGCGACAGTAGCTGTGACGCGCTTTCCACGACGGATGGTCCGACCAAGGAACCAGAAGCGATCGATAATTACAGTCAACGCAATTAACAGCAGGACGGCCATAACATAGAGAATGCCGTCTGATTGCGCCGCGAGCTCAGTGAGATGGTCCAGGGTCATGTTTATTCCTTCTGTGTTGATCGTCTGTCTGAACTGCACAGTTCAGACTGGTATAGATATTGCGGCCGATCTGCGTATCGAACAGCGTCGTCGACGTCGTGCCGGAATAGCCACCAAAGTTCTATGATCGAATGACTATCAAGGAAGTTGTCGACGTAAAACTTTGCGGTCACTGCGGCCAAATTAGGCATGGGGGTCTTGACCTTCTAGGTGATGGCCATGGGCATATCGAACTGATTGAATGGTGATAGCGACTGCCTTTCCCCGACATCGCCGAAACGCTGGCCGACCTATTTGTCGGTCGATGCACATCCTTCAGCTCGGACTGGTGCAGCGGCACATCCAGCAAAGCGGGATGTGGCAGTCGCGGCGATTTCTCGACGAGGTCTGCTAGCGTCTTCCGGTCGAGGTGCGCGAATTGCGCGACCGTACTGGTGACGCGTTTTCCACGGCGGATGGTCCGACCGAGAAACCAGAAGCGATTGATAATCACGGTGAGCGCGATTAGCAGCAGGACGGCCATAACATGGAGAATGCCGTCGGAAGGGGCCGCAAGGTCGGTGAGACGATCCAGGGTCATGTTCATTCCTTCTGATGATCTGCTGTCAGAACTGCACAGTCAGGCTGGTATAGATGTTCCGGCCAATCTGCGCGTAGAACAGCGGCGTCACTGACCCGCCGGAATAGCCACCAAAGTCTACGATCGCATGACTGTCGAGGATGTTGTCGATCCCGAATTTTGCCGTCACTGCGGCCAAATTGGGTAGCGGATTCTTGACCTTGTAGGTGATCGCCATGTCAAGCTGATTGAATGGTGACAGCGGCTGCTTTTCTCCGATATCACCGAAGCGCTGGCCGACCCATTTGTCCGTCAGCGAAGCATGCCAATTTCCCTCTTCGTAGATCAGGCCGGCCGCAGCCGTTGCGTTCGGCGCTTTGGCGATCCATTGCCCGGTCTGCTTGTTCCTCGCGCTGTTGAGGCTGCCGTTGGCAAACAGGCTGAAGCCGTTGCCGACGTGAACTGTTCCTTCGGCTTCCACGCCTTGGTAAATCACGCCGCCGGCGTTGAAGTAGTTGGTGATACCGCCGATCGTCTGCGATGCGATCATATTGTCGAAGTCGATGTAGTAGACGTCGCCGGCTAGCGTGAAGGCCTTGCTTTGGTAGGATGTGCCGACCTGATAATTCCAAGTCGTTTGAGGCTGAACATTGGATCCGGAGCTCACAACGGGTGGGATCAAAAAACCTTCCGCGGCCTGCGCGTAGACTGACCAGTTGGCCGACAGCCTGTAATTCGCGGCAAGCGAGGGAAGGACCTTTGCCCAACTCTGAGCGTAGTCGAGTGGTTTTTTCGTGTAAAAATCGACGAGCGATGATTGGCTACGCGCGGAATAGGCATATTTCGCGCCGGTCGTAATCGTCAGGTCGGGCAGCGCTTTCCAGTCTGCCTCGACATAGGGTTGAAAAGTATCCAGCCCGAGGTGCTGGTCGTAGTTGGTGGAGATGTATTTCTGCGCCAACGTCATATCGACGTTGAAGTTACCCCGATAGCTCGGCTGGTGCTCGGCCCATGCCCCGACCTTCACGTCGCCAAAAAACGTGTCCTTGGTCAGCGCGACCACATCGCCATAGGAGCGGGAGTTTACAGGACCGCGGATGCCCGGTACGTCGCTGGCGCCGAAGATCGTACCGAGGCGGGAATTGTCACTGACATCCTTTCCCTGAATCAGCGCTGCGGTGTAATAACCGTAGGTGTAGAGCTTGTTCTCAAGATGCCAGCCCTCACCATAGTCGGACTTTAGGCCGAGGTATTCGAAGTCGGTCTGGAGCCTCCAGCGGTTGTAGCCCGCATAATTCTGTTGGTTTGGGTCGGAGGACAGCCCGTAGTTCGGGCCGTATTTGGCGATCTGGGCGAGCGAGGCACCCTGAAAATAATTTCGCGTTTCATCGTTGTAGATTGATACGAAGGTGAGCATCGTATTGTCACTGAGCGGCTGCTGAATTTTCAGCGCCGCGTTTTCTCGCTCCTTGGCAGTGTTCGTGTAATAGCCGTCGCTCTTTGTGAATTGAGTGTCGAGGAACAGCGACGCGCCGTTTGTTCCTTTGATCTGACCGGAATCAAATTGCAGACCGTAGAGCTGGGTATTGAAGCTGCCGTAGCCCGTCGTCGCCGTTGTAGCCATCGTCGACATTGGAGACTTGGTTTGCAACCCGACCGTGCCGCCGAACGTCGCATCACCCACGGTCGACGCCGTACCCGGGCCGCGGTCAATCGTAACCTGCCCCAGGTCGTTCGTCATGATGAAGGTTCCACTGCGCTGGCTCCCATTGAAGAGCCGAAGCGGGATTCCGTCGAGGGTGGTGTTGAACTGGCCATTTTGAAAGCCACGGATCGAGATGTTCGCGTCATCTCCACCGCTTCCGCTGGGCGAAACCATTACACTTGGCGCGACGCTGATGACCTTATCGAAGTTGCTGGTCGCCGGAATATTGTTCTCGATGTAGTGCCTGTTGATGACCGAGGTCGGCTGGGTCACAGTCAGGGGAGTTGTGGTCGGCGCCTGATAGACAGCCGAATTCACATCGCCCGCAGTATCCGAGGTTTCGACAGTCCCGAGGTCCGTCGTCTGCTGGGCGTGAGCACCTGTCGCCCCAATCACCGGCGGAACACTTGCAGCCAGCCAAAGCGCAGCGTACTGGCGCCTGATCCCCCGCCGGTCTGCGGTACCCGAAACTCGTCGCATCTATACCTCTCCTATTGCAGATTTGAGCAGACATCACCTGCTCATCGTCTGCGCGTTTGGCCCCAATAGTTCTATAATTATAGGTGCGACTAGAAGGTTTTGTGACAATCAAAATATTGCGCATGCTTTTTGTGCTGCTTGCCGGCCTTGCTCATTACCGCTGAGGATGGACTGGTAATCGCTGAGCGAGGCGCGCGTGCCAAGGCAATGGGGAATCTAGCAAATCAGGGCGCGCAAAAACCGCGAAGTCGCGGTAGGGACGCTGGTTTCCCAGCGCCCACCGGGTCGCGGGGGGCGGTCGGCCGCCTCCCGACCGGGTCACCGGAGGCGGTCGCCCGCCCCCGGTCGGGTAGGATCGAGGCGCGTAGCGGGCTTCGAATGATGCCGACGTTTCCTCGATCCCCCCTATCATTCCGTACGGCGGGTTTACCCCGATACGGCTGGAAGGCTGGCTTTCAGGTGGGGCCTTCCCGGCTTCCACGCGAGCTTAAGTCTGCTCCCGACATCCGCGGCGCGTTGGCCAGTTTGCATCCACCCTTCGTACACGTCGTGGTCCAACAGTTATCCCGCACAGTGTCGGGTCGTTGACTCGATCGTGCACCGCCATGAAGTGGGATTACCACTTACCCCAGGGGTCCTCGCTCTTGCTCGAGTTATGTTGTCTCGAGCCGTCATCACTTAATCGACCCCATCCGCCCCACTTGTGGGCACATCGCGATTTCACCGCACGGCGGCTTATACGCGATGTCTTCGCTGTGCGGGAGCGCCGAGGCGACCCACGAGTGGTTCCGAGCTTTCGCTGCACATTGCTTCCTGTCATGCCGCCCTCTCCGACCCCGGGGAGTTCGAACATCGTATCGTCCAAATTCACGATGCCGACATGGTCTTCGCCATGGGAACACTGGCTCGACACTCCCGATATCTCCACAATCCGTTTCACGTGGGCGTTCATTTCGGGGCTGCACGGGTTCACAACTGCTACAGCCTGACAGGTTGCTCGCCTCCCCGGACGGATCTGACCGGAACACGCTTCCAGCCACAGGAGGCTTTTACGTCCAGGCTTTCGACGGAGCGGTCACCCTTACCGTCGCTGGATATAACTACGACATCGATTGGACTCCTATGTCGGCGGGACTTCCACCCGCTGCAATGGCAGCTAGCTTCGCTGCACGTTCCCACAGAACGTGGCGTGCGGATTTCCCGCACCGACGCTCTTCGACGGTTGGTTCACAGCACTGCAAGCGCCTGCAGCTCCCGATAAGGGAGGCGCAGCTTGGGCTTCAGCAACGGTGTCCGTTCTTTGATTTGGTTGAAGGCGTCCCAAGTGAGGCGTCGGCCTGCCCAGCTGCGGCTGCGCAGCATTCCGCGCCAGTAAAGCTCCACTGCCCGATAAACTTTTACGAGGCTCCGGAGATTTCCGGCGACGCCGTAATAGCCATAGTGGCCGCGCAGGACGACGTTGATTTCATCGGCCTGGTCACTGATCTTGTAATGCCGTATTCGCCGCATCAGCTCCTGCAGAGACATAAGGCTGCGCTTTAGCCGAGATTTCTCGGTACAAATCCCAACCTTGAAGTTGCCTCTTTGGTTTCGCGTGCAATAGAGCGTTAGACCCAGAAAGTAGATTGTTTCCGGGCGGTTTCTGCCGCGTATGCCCGCGTATCTTATTGAGGGTCGCCAAGGCGTGATGGGCGCTGATCCTACTCTCGGTGACGCGATATTGGATCGCATCGATGCGCACCGCCTCGAGCTCAAAGGCGACAGCCTGCGCCGGCAGGCCGGCGAAAGGAAAAGCGCGTGATCACCTCCCGCGCGATCGTCCCGCCGGCCCACAGGTCCCTCCCGCGCGCGTCGCTGCGTCGCTCGTGGGGCACTGCGCGCCGCGCACGGGGCCCTCCGATGGACCGCCGGGACGATCTCCAAGCCAGCCCACCAGCCTTGACGAAGAGAGACCATTTCCAGCACACTTTAAAATCGTCAGTCGTGTTCGTCTCCAGTGATCACGATCATGGGAATCCGCGATCAACATCGTCTGGAACACCTGATCACCATCCCTGGAATACGCATTGAAGCTCTCGGCCGATGAGCGGCGGCTGGTTTTGAAGGTGAGCGCGGCGCCGATCGATTGCCTGCTGAGCGACGTAAAGATCGCAGCAGCCGGAGGCCGCCGACGACGGGCGGGCTTTTCCAGTGCCGTACGGCGGCAGGTCCCGGTGCGCACGTTCAAATGACTGGGGATCACCTCCGCCGGGTTACTGCGAGGCGGATCTGGTTGCACATGGCGGCATGTCCGTATCCGGCGCATTTATTCAGACGCTAACAATGGTGGATGTCGCAACGGGGTGGACCGAATGCTTTCCGCTCATCGTGCGTGAGGCAGCTCTTGTGGTCGAGCCTCTCGACCGCGCGCAGAACCTACTTCCTTGGCCTGTTCGTGGGCTAGATTTTGACAACGACACCGCTTTCATGAACGACACGGTCGTATCGTGGTGCCGCTCTCACAATGTCGAAGTAACTCGTTTCAGAGCGTACAAGAAGAACGATCAGGCGTTCGTCGAGCAAAAAAAACGGAGCTATCGTTCGCCGCCTGGTGGGCTACGGGCGGTTTGAAGGCATCGATGCCGCTCGCTCACTAGCTCGCCTGTTTGCCGCGGCACGACTGCACATCAACTCCTTTCAGCCTTCGTCTAAGCTAAAGGAGAAGCACCGCGAAGGCGCCAGGGTGATCAAGCGCTATCTTCCTCCCGCAACGCCATACGAACGAGCGTTGGTCCATCCGAGCCTCGATGAGGCATCCAAACGAAAGCTGCGAGATATCTACCGCACGCTTGACCCGCTGCCATCGCTGGCACAGAGGCACAGATGCACAGATGCGGGACGCTCAAAATGAACTGGGCACGCGCGTTGATCAGCGGGCTGGAAAGCCAGGAGCGACTATCGCGCCGGTGCGGAGCGAGTTGGTGGCTTTTGCCCGAGAACTGGGCGACGGCTGGAAACAGGGCGAGCGGCGAGTCATTCATCGGCGCCGCTATGTTCGGCGCAAGCCTGTGCCACGTCGGCCATCGATGCTCGAGCCCTACATTCCCATCATCGAGGAATGGCTCGCCGCGACACCGCTCTTGTCCGGTCGGTATTCTCTCCCGGCTGGAAGGGCACGCGCCCGGTCGGCTCGGCGGCCGTCACCTGCGTACGGTGCAACGACTGGTGAAGAATTGGCGATCAAAGATAGCTCGATAGTTCATCAGCAGCGAAGAGATCACATTAAGCATCGCCCCACGCTCCTTGTCTGAGGTTCTAATCCCGACAGATGCCTTCGCCTAATCACCGCAAGCCGCTCGCTCGCTACGGCGCTATGGAGGGCGCGCTTCGCGAGTGGCTTGCTCGGACCCGCGGCAAGCGGCTTCCAGAAGAAACGGGGATGCGCTTCGGTAACATTCTTATCTGAGGCAATATGAAGGGGCAGTTTTGCATGGCGCGCGACAGGCTGGTGCTTCACTTCGATATCAGCACGCAAATACTTGCGCTGCGGTCAACTACCAACACTCGTGATTGATCAAAAACACAAAAGCATGTCAATGATTGGATCATCTCCGTCTGGTGGGTCATAGGTCAAAGGAATTCGGCATGCAAAATCAACCTCAATCAGCTATCGCAAACGGCTTCGATCGATGGTTGCGTCGCAACCGTTTCGGTAGGTGGTGCGGCGAGCGTCAATTGCAACGCCGGCCGCGTCACCGAGGGGACTGCGGCACACCTTCAGAGTAGGTGCGTTCTAGGTCGCCGCTCCTCCGCATCTTCTGCAGCGTTGGCTCGGCCACGCCTCACTGGGCACGACCAGTATCTATGCTGACGTATTGGGCGAGGGAGAGCGGCGGTTTGCTGAGCGGATGCGGTCAGCCACCACAATTACCCAACAAGTTATCGAGCAATCCTTAACTCCACCTCTTGAGCGGCGATAGCCAACAACGCACTGCATCTCCGGCCTCCGCCGAATGGATGCTGTCAAGATTCGCCTAATTAGAGTCCGGACCCGAAGAGGAGCTGGGCTTTATCATCGCGACCATTTCTGTCTGCTGTGGCCGCACTCGTGCGCTGACGAAAGGTGACCTCGTGCCGAGTCTCTCCCGACATTCTGTATTCACCGATGAGTCACGATTCCCATAGCCTCTCGCGGATACTCTCAACGCCGCCGTTCACGCGCCAATAGAATACTCATGGCCTGAAATTCCCGGAAAAGGAGCGGTGACCATGGGCAGGACTCATCTGAGTGTTCCCGGGGCGTGAGTGGCGGGCTTCCCTGCTCGCAACGCTGGACAGGCCCAGGAGGTCGCCACCGATCTCCTGCCTCCGGAGGGCTGCTACTCCTTAAACGGTCCCGACTGAATGCGTAAACAAGTTCTGCTCTCGGTACTCCTGTTTGTGTCTTCGTTGGCAGCATCGGTGCTCGCGGCCGAAGGGATTTTGCGGCTCAAGAACAGCTCAATGCAGAACTACGATATCGAGATGTGGCGATATGCGCGGGAGCTAAAGGCTCCAAGCCCGCGACCGGAGCTTGGTCACGATCACATCAAGAATGCCTCTGCGATTCTCCAGTCCGTTGAGATCCGAACAAACGAATGGAAGTTGCGCGGGGGCCCAGTTTTGCCCCGCAATCAGGTCGCCCGTCGCATCTTGTTTCTGGGCGGCTCCATAACGCTTGGCTGGGGGGTGCCCGAAGGTAAAACCATTACGTCCCGCGTCGAGGCCGCGCTGCGTGAGAAGGGCGAAAGTGTCGACGTGCTGAACGGCGGTGTCGGCAACTACAACGCTGAACGATACGTACAGCGCTTTTTCTACGAGCTTAAGGGGTTGGAGCCGACCGATATCGTCGTGCAGTACTTCCTTCGCGATGCTGAGAAGCTCGACCCGACTGCGGGCAATTGGTTCCTGAGGCATAGCGAGCTTGCAGTAACAATTTGGATCGCCATCAACAGACTTCTCAACAAGTCTGGAGAGCGCTCACTCGTTGAACACTATCAAGATGTCTACCGCGATGATCAGCCGGGCTTCATCGAAATGCAACGGCAACTTCGTCGACTGGCCGAATACGCCGACAAGAAGAATATTCGCCTGTACCTGGCCATGACGCCGGATGTTCACAACCTAAAGGATTATCCATTTGGATTTATTCACGACAAGATGCGTTCAATTGCGCAAGCGGATGGATATACATTCGTCGATTTGTTGCCCGTGCTTGGAAAGCTTTCTCCAGAACAAATCTGGGCTATGCCGGGAGACCCGCATCCCAACCCGTTAGGACATAAGTTAATGGCGGAAGGCATTCTTCCCGTTCTCGATCAATAGCCGGGAACCGCGAACGCAATGCTTTTTTCTGATCCGGTCTTTTTCGTCTTCTTCGCTCTCTATTTCAGCGCTCATCTCCTGACGCCGCCGCAGTATCAACTTTATCTTTTGATTTTTGGAAGCACTGGATTCTACGCTTGGTGGAAACCCGAGTACGCATGGCTTCCTTATCTATTAAGTATCATTGCGTGGGGCGGTATGCTTTGGATCGAGCAAGCCAAGGCTCCGGACGTTCGAAAGTGGCGGCTCATCATGGTCCTGGCCGTCCTGTTCACGCCGCTTATAGTCTTCAAATACACTCACTTCCTGATTTACGACGTCGCCGGGGCACTCAGGGCGGCACGACCACGCCGTTTCGATGACGAACTTCGCTTCGCGCTTCCACTTGGCATCTCCTTTGTCACGTTCACGCTCACGGCCTATGCGGTCAACGTGTATCGCGGACTATTTCCGATCGAGAGGCGGCTCACTGCAATTCTCGGCTACGTGTTGTTTTTCCCCCACCTGATCGCCGGCCCTATCCTTCGACCTCACGAACTTCTTCCTCAACTGACGAGAGCCAGAAGAGCGCTCGATGCCCGCTTTACTCTTGGCGCTTCTCTGTTCGTCCTTGGGTTTGCGAAGAAACTTATCTTTGCGGATGCGATTGCCCCATATGTCGATCTCGCTTATGCGCCCGGCGCTCACAGCGCGTATGATTATCTGCTCGCGATATATGGTTTCTCGATGCAGATTTATTGTGATTTCAGCGGATATACCGATATGGCTGTCGGTCTGGCGTATCTCTTGCGCATTCGCCTACCCCGCAACTTCCGATCTCCCTATACGTCAAACTCGATCATCGAGTTCTGGCGCCGATGGCACATCACATTGTCGCACTGGCTGCGCGATTATCTTTACATAGCTCTCGGGGGCAACCGACAGGGCTTTGCCCATCAAATCGCCAATCTGATGATCACCATGCTCATCGGCGGACTTTGGCACGGCGCCAACTGGACGTTCGTTATCTGGGGCGGCCTGCACGGCATCGGCATCAGTATCAATCATTTGTTCAATCGCGCCTGGCCGAAGACCAGGTTACCCGCCTGGCTGGGAATCATCATCACCTTTCACTTTGTCACGATTGCCTGGATCTATTTTCGGGCTCCGAGTCTCACGTCGGCACATGAAGTCCTCGCTGGACCGTTCACCAGTTCATCGACGGGCTTCTGGGCGTTTCTTTTAGAGCACGCTTACCCACTCGTACTTCTCCTGGCATTTCTTGCTGCACACCGATTTGATGACCACGCAAGAGTTCGGCTGGCTGTCAGACGAGCCCAAAAACCTGTCATCTGGGCAATCTTGTTGACGGCATCGGCCCTCGCGATTGCGGTGAGCCAAGGCAGTTCAGCCAAATTTATCTATTTTGACTTCTGAGCTCGAGAACCGGATTTCGGTCTGCTGCCGGCGCCAAACTCCTATATTGCCTGTTTCATTATTCCAAGGACAGACAAAGCCTACCGTGACTAGGACTTTGCTAGCGACTTCGACCGAATAGCTCAGGAAGAAGACAAAAACTTTCTTGCAGTCTTTATGCGTTTGCTTCCCCGAGATAGCGGCGAAATGGACCCTGATCATGAATAAGATAGTTGGTGTCCATTGAGGGTAGACGGTAAGGATTAGAGTTGCGCGTGATATATCGGCTCGCCTTTGGAGGACCACCGTCAGCTTCATCAGCACCCGCCATGCCCATCACCTCGGCCATGCGTGCTGGTTTGCCATCCATATTGTATTGGCTGTTGATTATCCACAGCCGACCAAAGCGATAACGTTTTTTGACCTCCCGTTCCGCTTGGGTACTGAAGCTTGTCCCCGTGTACGCGAAGTCCCGCGGCTTCAACCCCAGTCTCCTTTCGATGGTTTCGTTATTTTGGTCCAGCTCCTCGACAATCTTGGCTCCGGTCGGATCTTGTACACTCAAATCCGACAGGTTTGGATGATTCACGGTATGAGCCCCGATACGCCACCCTGCCTTGAGCAGATCGCCAACTTCGTCCCAGGTCATGAATTGCCGTTCCTCAATCTTCGGGACGGGCCCCCTAGCCTGTACCTCAATTCCGGCTGTATTGATAAACAACGTTGGCCGAAATCCATATCGTTGCATGATGTCGTTGACCTCATATCGCATCGTGATCGTCGGATGGTCAAAGTCGATCATCAATGGTCGCCGAGGCAAGCTGCCTGTTCCCTCGAGCCACTTTTCGAGCTCATCGTAGCCTATCGTCTCACAGTCGAGCTCTCGTGCAATGCTGTAGAGCGCGTCGAACTCGAGCGCGGAAAGTGATCGAAATCCATTTGCTCTTGACCTCGGCACCCTATCGATACCGTGGCTCATAAGAATTGGAATTCTTAGGGAATTGGCGCCCTCTGCGGAGAGGGGAGATTCAAAAACACCGGACGCAAGAAAACCACAAGTCGTTAGCGCACCAGCGATTGTAGTCCGTAGAAAGCACCGTCGGTTCACGGTCATATTACCGCCTCACAATGTCGCAAAATTAACGCGCCCATGGCGATGGCGAGAAAAACCGCTGACGGAGATGTTGGTAGCTTGGTTGCGCGGTATAAGGCGATGCAGCCAGCGCTCTCGCATGACTTGGGAGCGATTCCAGGAGATCACCGCTCTAAATCCTTAAAGTCCGCTCCACTGCATCCCTATCCCAACCATCGTTTTACGCCATAACCCGAGGTAGCAGCCGCATGCGGTAGTTCCGCACGTACGGGGCTGCTAGCAACCCCAGAAATTCCAACTCCCGCTGGCCAAGGTCGGGGAGCACCGCACCTGCAGCCAACGGACTCCAGGTTACTCATACCCCTTTATATAGCCTTTGAAACTGATGTGCTTTTGATCAAGTGGCTGATACGTAAGGGGCTTGGGGTCGAGCCATTGCACGACCTTGTCTTTTATCGAATGAGCGAAGAAATGATTTCCGTTCGGGCTGTAATGGCCGAGGAAGTATTGATTGATGTAATCATCCCAACTCAAATTATACCTCTTAAAATCTCCCAGGTGCACTTCGTTCATATCAATATAGTTCACCTTTTCCCTTACCAAGTAATCGACTATTTCCTGGTCGTACCGCGTACCGTGCTGCCGCAGCTCATTCATGGCGCGGTACGGGTCAATTAACACAACTAGGAGCTGCTTGCCGTTTTGGTTGGCAAATGCCCGAGCCTTGTCCAGGATGAAGCGCGTGGCACGCAGGGAGTACCGATCGAGCAACTTCGTTGCCTGGGCTTGCATGCGTGTCATCGCCGAACCCTTTTCTTTTGTACTACGATACAGGTTTGGAAGAACTTCCGCTGCCTTCGAATCCAGGTCCCAGTCGAAAGGGACGTCAAGTAGAGCAGCGAGTTTTGTTATCTGAGCGCGATTCAATTCGCGGATACGACCATCGCAATACAGCGCGAGCTGAAGAGCTAGATCATCCTTGAGGTGTTCAACTAGCCATTTCGCTTCTGTCATGCGGTACAATGATTCTTTGGTCGGCAGAAGCTGCTCCCTCTCCACCAGCTGTCCCGTGGCCATGTCGATTTCAACGTTGGACCAACAGTTGCCGTGAAACATGCTCCCCTCGTATTTACTGGCCGAAAACCACTCCCGAGTCTGTACCCAGCGCGACCGATACAAACTTCGTATCGAGTCGTCTCCGTAAATATGGAAAATCAAATATTGCGCGCCATGATCCGTTCTCTCTTCACGAATCATTCTGCGATAAGCCTGATAGACCCCAAACCCACCTACCCCAAAGTTGCCGATGGGTTCACCCAGGTGCGCCGCTAGATATTCCTGCCACGTTTCACCATCGCTTACTCCATGGCACTGTGTATAGCTGTCGCCGTAGGTGTTGATGCGCGGCTTTCTGTCGGCGTAGTTAAAGGCGGCGCGAGCGCCATTGGACTGAAAGGTCGAAACTGTCGAGCTACCGTCGATGCCATCCGGCATCAGGCTATTACTCGGAAGGTATCCCACCTCCGGATCGAATCGAGCGAATTGATTTGATTCCGGTCCGCGGATAAATCGCTCGATTACATCGCGCGGAACAACGCTTTTCTCCAGAAAGTCCTCTATGGTCTGGACGCCTTTTTCTCCAGAGTCCGCAGTGGACTTGGAATTCGCCACCTCTTCCCCAGCTTTAACGAGTTCTCCCGATGCGGCCGCCGCAGCACTGGCTGCGTCGGTTTGCATTAGAAATTCACTGCGGGTAGACATCGAACCCTTCCTCCTACCTTAAGATGGACCATTTAACCGGTGACGGCGATCAATGGCCAAAAGAGTCGTTCCGGTGGCCAAAGACAGAGAATATAGACAAGGCCAAGATGGCAGGCAGTTCTATCGGTACCATGATCCGCCATACGATCCCGATCTGACAATCCATCCAAGCGAGCCGCATGGATGATGGCGCATAGGATTGGAAGACCATGGCAACATCGCTCGCCTCCGGCCGCATGCAGTCCGCCTGTTAGCCATCGATAAGCAGACTTCCGTCATCGGCCGCCTCGAGGCCGGCGAGAATCCTCAGCAGAGTGGATTTGCCGCATCCGGTCGGGCCCAAGCGGCATAACGAACTCACCCTCCGCAATGCTCAGCGACACGTCTTCAAGCACGCAGGTCAAGCCAAAGGTCTTGGAAAGGTGCGAGAATTTGACCTTGCCCATGAAAGCAGCTCGCCATTCGTTCTAGAATGCTATACACAATGCCGTCTTTGAAGCGGTGCTACCAGATGACCATGAATGTGATGTGACAGTCAGCCGCTTTGGCAGAGAAGGAGACTTGGATGGCGAGCTCGGGAATGGCGCTGTGGCGCCAGATCGGTGAGACGCCGGCCCCGAGCGCGAAAATTTACTATAGCCGATCAGCGATTGCCGTCGAGTGAAGCGCTGGCGACACGCTTTGGCGTCAGTCGACGCACCATGCTCACGATGATCGGACATCTTCAAACGGAAGGCAGGGTGCGGATCGAACGCGGCCAAGGTTCTTACGCCGTCGTTAATCCGCTTCAGTACAACGTTGGGCCTCATCAGATGATAGATCGCGCCGACCTTCCATGGTATGATGATCGATGGCGTCGATCCCTGGCGCAGGGGCGCAGCGCAGCCCGACCGCCTCGAGCGTGTCGACGAGATCTGCCGGCGCATGCGCAATGACGTGGCCATGATCGCAGCGATCAGATGCACGCCCTAAGAAATGTCCTCGGCCTCCCACCAATGAGCAAACGGCCGAATTGGCTGTCGACAAAGCCAATCGCCTCAGCGTCTCTGGTGCGCCAATTCCGGAATAGTGGGAGGATACGTCTCGCCGAAAGAGAGGATAGCGACATCGGGCCCCAATTTGAGGTCAGATCACGTCGAGGAACGCTGAGGTCAGAAAGGATTGAGATCGCGTGCACCCTGGGGAGTCGGCGCGGGCGTTAGCCCGAGCACAGCCTGGACGCGTTCGAGCATCGCGGCGAGGGTCGCGACTGTCCCGTCAGTTGTCGATGCAAGTCATATCGGCGGGGTCCGGCTTCGTAACAAAGACTTACCTGCCGGTCACCCTTGCCAAGCTTCTTCGCCAGCTTGGCGATTTGATCGGCGCAATTAGGGATGATCCGCAAGTTACGAACTTCCCCGCCGCGCATCGCTTCGGCCACTGCAACCGAAATCGTCGCCTCGTGCACATCCAGCCCCGCGAAAATGCTATCGTTCATCAGGCCCGCTCCCCATGCTTGAGACTCGGCGCCGGACCATCCGGCAACCCTCGATAGGAGCTTGCCGCGGGGCGGGCCACCCGTCACCTCAGGGGGCAAACATAAGGCCTAGGCATCGAAGTGATCGCGCGCGATCGTGCCGTCATTTATTCTGAGGGTGCCCGTGGTGCTGCTGCAACGCAGGTCGCCGTCCCTTTTTCATCTTCTCCAAACTGATGAGCGACACGCTGCGTCCTGCTGTTGTTGTCGGGTTTGCAACAGCGATCTGCGGCCATGGCGGAGGTATAACAACGTTCAGATGGGCAGTGCGCGCACGCGATCTGCTTTCAGATGCACCGATTCGTCCTCTAACGCAGTATTGGCACAAACATTGCTGGCCCTTGGCCGGGAGCAGTCAACGGCAACAGGGGGCTCTGGGGAAGCAAGAGTTTCGCCACCCTCACAATGTGGCGGAAATCAGGGGCTGCCGCGCTGCCCATTCTTTTGAGCCACGACATAGCGGGGGCGTATCATGAGAGTCCGGGCCAAGCTGCCGTCCAACCGACGCTTCGGCCTCACATTCTGCGCCGTATTCCTTGCGTTGGGCGCATATGCGGCCGTCAAGAGACACGTCCCCGTCGCTTACGTGTCGCTCTTTGCGATCAGCGTCGCATTCGCCGGCACAGCATTGGCCGTTCCACGAATTCTCGCGCCCCTCAACCTACTCTGGTTCTACTTCGGCGAGCTGCTAGGGCGGGTAGTCAGCCCGCTCGTTCTGGGCATCATTTATTTCGGGCTTCTAGTGCCGATCGCCCTCGTCGCTCGCTTGCGGGGGCGCGATGAGCTTCATTTGAAGCGACGACCGGTCGCGAGCTACTGGATCAGTCGTAACCCGCCAGGTCCGACAGGTCACTCCTTCACACGCCAATTTTGAGGCGCATATGTATCTCTTCATCGCGGAACTCTGGGCTTTCATGCGAGTTCGCAAAAAACTGTGGCTCGCCCCCCTAATTGTTCTCATGGTTATCATAGCTGCTCTGCTCGTTCTGGCGCAAGGTTCCGTCATTTCGCCGTTCGTTTACGCGCTGTTTTGACAGATGAATATCTTGGGCATCTCAGCTTACTACCATGACGCTGCCGCCTGTCTCGTCTCAGACGGCGAGCTAGTGGCTGCCGCGCAAGAAGAGCGCTTTACGCGGAAAAAACACGATCCGGGCTTTCCAGCCTATGCGGCTCGTTACTGTCTCCGCGCCGGAGAGCTATGTCCGGCCGACATCGACTATGTAGTTTTCTACGACAAACCCTTTAGCAAGTTCGAGCGGATATTTGAAACCTATCTAGCTTTTGCGCCAAAGGGATTTAAGAGCTTCGCGATGTCAATGCCGGTTTGGCTAAAGGACAAGCTGTTTCAAAGAACGCTGATTACAGACGCCCTGAATGAACAGCTTGGGAGTGACATTGATTGGTCGAGTCGACTCCGCTTTTCAGAGCACCATCTCAGCCACGCCGCATCAGCTTTCTTCCCATCGCCATTTCACGAAGCCGCAGTGTTAACGATGGATGGCGTCGGAGAGTGGACGACAACCTCTCTTGCGATCGGTAAGGGAAAGGCACTATCGGTCTACAGGGAGATCCACTTTCCACATTCACTTGGTCTGCTGTACTCAGCGTTCACCTACTACACCGGCTTCAAGGTGAACTCCGGTGAGTACAAGGTAATGGGACTGGCGCCCTACGGCGAGCCTAAGTATGTGCATCTGATAAAGGAGCATTTGATCAACATCAAGGAGGATGGGTCATTCCACCTGGACATGAGCTTCTTTGATTACTGTACCGGACTAACGATGACCAATAATCGGTTCGACACGCTATTTGGTGGTCCGGCCCGACGCCCGGAAAGTCGGTTGACGCAGAGGGAGATGGATCTAGCCGCCTCCATTCAGGCCGTTACTGAGGAGGTCGTCCTAAAGCTTGCAAGAGAAATCCGGGCCACAACCGGTCAGAGACAACTCTGCCTCGCAGGAGGAGTAGCGCTTAATTGTGTTGCAAACGGAACGCTCCTGCGTGAAGAGCTCTTCGATAACATCTGGATTCAGCCGGCTGCCGGCGACGCCGGTGGCGCAGTGGGGGCCGCACTCGCCGCCTACCATCTCATGCTTGAAAAGCCCAGGAGCATCCGTCCGGGCGATGGCATGCACGGCGCGTATCTCGGACCAGAGTTCAGCCAGTGCGAAATCGAGGAGAGTCTGAGAAAGGCCGGCGCCGTATTCACGACCCAATCAGACGAAGCACTGATTAACAATGTCGCATATGCTCTCGTCGACGGTAAGGCGGTTGGGTGGATGCAGGGTCGGATGGAGTTCGGTCCGCGAGCGCTCGGCAGCCGCTCCATCATTGCTGACCCTCGCTCACCGACTGTTCAGAAGCAGCTAAATCTCAAGGTGAAGTTTCGAGAGTCCTTCCGCCCATTTGCTCCGAGTGTTCTGCGAGAGGACGTGTCGCAATGGTTTCAGCTGGATTCCGACAGCCCATATATGCTCCTTGTGGCCGACGTGATGAGCACGAAGCAGTTGCCGATATCAGAAAAGCAAAAGCAGCTCTTCGGCATCGATAAATTGAACGTCGCGCGTTCGGAAATTCCAGCCGTCACACACGTTGACTACTCCGCGCGCGTGCAGACTGTGCATCGCACGACCAATCCGCGATTTCATACATTGATATCGAAGTTCAAGGAGCTAACCGGGTGCCCCGTTCTTGTGAATACTTCGTTCAACGTGCGAGGAGAACCGATCGTTTGCACTCCAGAGGATGCGTTCCGCTGTTTCATGGGAACGGAAATTGAACTGCTTGTCGTCGGCAATTCGCTCTTGCGTAAAGAAGACCAGAGCAGGGCGTTAATGAAGGACTATCGTAGTTGCTATGAACTCGATTAGAGGCGTTCAAGCTGCCTCGCGGGCACCGTTACTTCTATCTTTCTCGTCACAGGAAGCGCATTCCGAGGAAGCCATTCACATGGATGTAAAAACCAAAACCGCAATCTTCGGAATACCGTCAACAGCCGTTAGCGTGGCTGCCGGCCTGCTAAAACTCGACGCGCGTTGATGGAGACAGAAATGTGGCGTTACGCCCAAAACCTGAAAAGGGTTAGTGACACACCCGGCGTGACTCAGTAATCCCGAAGACATTCGAGTGTCTGTAAGCTGAACAAGTTTCCTCCCGCGGAAAATACCTATGGAAGCAAATGATGCGCTACTGAGAACATCCGCAGCAAAGAAGAGGGTTGTTCGCTTAGCCGCCCTATTGAACGGAATATGGGTAATCCTTGGCGTTGCTCTTCTTTTAATGACGACTCTGGAAGTGTCGCTGACCTCCTACTACGAGAGAGTTGACAAAAAAGAAATTCAAAGTGCCCTTAAGGCTGCAGCCAATTCTGGCGCATATGCAAATGCCGACTTAGCGGAGGGGTATTTGAAAGAACTCGTCGATGCCGTGCATAAGCCGTGGGCTGCATATACGCAATCACGGCAAGCAGACTACACGGGCAAATTTGTCAATGTAAATGACGGTATCAGAAGCACGTGGAATTCCGAGGCAATCAACAATGATAAGAGTACCAAGCTGAAAATATTCTTTTTTGGCGGGTCTACTTTGTGGGGGGGTGGATCTAGCGACGACTTCACCATTCCCTCTCTTGTCGCGAAAAAGTTAGCTGAAGATGGAATCAGCGCTAACGTCACAAATTATGCAGTAAGGGGGGATGTAACTACTCAAAGTTTGATTCGCTTCGTTCTCGAGTTGAGAAGGCAGAATATTCCCGATTTGGTCGTGTTTTACGGCGGGTTGGTTGACGCTGTCTCCGCATGTTATGAAGGAAAACCGGGTGTTCCACTTGGCAGCTCAAACCTCGAAAGAATCTCTTCTGAGAAAGAGGCAAAAGCGCGCATAAGTATAAAGCTAGAAAACTGGGCGCTGATAAGACTGCTCGCTGGCAAAAAGCAATTCGTAGGGTGCTTGAAAAACTTAGACGTGCTGTCGGATGGAGCGCTAGATGTCTATTTAGGGAATGTTCGGCTTATAGAGGCGATTTCACGGAGCTTATCCTATAAAACATTATTCTACCTTGAGCCCCAGTTGTCCGATAAAACACACAGGACAAAATATGAAGAGGATCAGCTTTTAAAATCAGAGAAACGGTTTCCAGGATACAACGATCTTCACTCTCTGATGAGAAGCAATTTGGTCAAGAGAGAGTTTGAGAGTTTGGGGAAAAACGTGATTCATGATTTGCGTAATATCTTTTCCGATGTTGCCAGCCCGGTCTACATGGACAGCGGGCATTATGGCGAGGACGGAAATGACCGGATATCTCGGAAAATTTCAGCCGACATATTGGCACTATATTCCTCCGCGAAGTGAACGACACTGGTCGCTGTAGGGACACTGGCTTCCCCGGTCGCGGGAGGCGGAGCGACCGCCTCCCGCGACCGGGTTGGCGCCGGGAAACGAG
The DNA here is from genome assembly GCF_029714405.1 of Bradyrhizobium sp. CB82. Taxonomy (NCBI): domain Bacteria; kingdom Pseudomonadati; phylum Pseudomonadota; class Alphaproteobacteria; order Hyphomicrobiales; family Nitrobacteraceae; genus Bradyrhizobium; species Bradyrhizobium sp. CB82. The sequence goes on from NZ_CP121650.1 coordinate 8,290,259, forward strand.
CGTCCCTATCGCGACTCGAATAGGCCTGTCTTTAGAGTTTTGCCGAGCGCCGGAGTACGTTGCTGGGCGTGCTCGCATCATTTTGGGAGCAGAGCGCTGATATCTTTGGCAAGGCGATCGAGCGCCGGAACTGGAAGTTGACGAAGTCTCATGACCTCGCCCACACGATCCTCAATCATCATATCAATCTGGCCAGCGTTCTCTCCGGGGAAGGCATACCAGCCTCGACTACGCGGGATGGAACGCAGCGCCGCCTGCATAGTTGGGTGCGCCGCATAGTAGTCCGCGAGGGACCCCGGTTGCGCGATCGCAGCTTCGTTGGCGGGAACATAGCCGGTCGCCGTTGCGACCACAGTTTGTCCCTCTACGCCGGTTACAAATTTCATGAAGCGCCATGCAAGGGCTTGGCGGGCCGGGTCGGTCGTATGCATGACGGCCGTTATGCCGGCCGTAGGAAGCGACGCATCGCTTTCAATCACTGGCAGCGGGGCCGTTCCGATTTCGAACCGCCCGGCCACTTCGTTTTCAAATGATGCGAGGCTGCTGCTCGAATCTAGCAGGATCGCGATCCGGCCTCCTGTAAACGCTTGCCGCGATTGCGATTTGGTCATGTCGACCTTCGCTTGTCCGGCGAGACCGATGCGACGTAGCAACTCCATCGCCTTTTGGCCGGCACCCTCCGTGAACGTGACCCGAGAGTCGTCGGAATTCATCATGAATCCGCCGAAGCAGCCCACCATCCCTTGGAACATGAATGAGTTGTATTCGGAGAAGATTCCGAGGACCTGGCTATTTTCTGACTGGATACGTGCTGCAACATCCAGGACGCCATCCCAATTGGCAGGGAGAGAACCAGCCCCCTCCTGAACCTTCGAGACGAGAGCTTTGTTGTAAAAGACAATAGGAAAGGACATCCCGACGCCCAGACCGTAAGTCGTGTTGCCGATGCGGCCGACGGATGCTACCGAAGGGGAGTAGAGTTGTGGATTCCACGCAGGATCGGCATTCATAAAACGGTCCAGCGGTATCAGCACATTGCGGTCGGCAAGTAGGCGGAGATAGTTGGACCCCTGAAAAGAGACGTCGGGCAAGTCGCCGAAGATTGCCATTCGCAGAGTCTGCCGCATGATCGCGGGCTGGTCGATCTGTGAGACGTCAAGTCCGATGCGAACGTCGGGGTTCTCTCTCTCGAACGCTGATGCCAGGGCGCGAAAGGCTTTTGAAAATGTCGAAGGCACCGCGGAAACGCGCAAGACGTTGGAATTGGCATATGCAGCGTTTCCGATCAAAACGGCAACAAGGACTACCGCAGCAAGCGAGCAACGCAGATTCATGATCTTCATAGCTCTCATTTGACGCTTCCGGCCGTGAGTCCGTCGATAAACCAACGCTGCGCGGCAAAAAAGCAAATGACCAGCGGTGCGACAACCAGACTAGCCCCTGCCATCAAGGGTCCGTAATCATTGCCGGTTTCCGCATTGGCGAAGGTGACGATGCCGAGTGACGGAGGCATGAACTCTTGAGAGTGCACTACGAGGAGTGGCCAGAAGAGATCGTTCCAGTGGCTGACGACCGAGACAATCGAAAAGGCGATGACTGCAGGAAGCGACATGGGCAGCATGATCCGCCACACGATGCTTAGCTCCGAAAGGCCATCCAGGCGCGCGGCATGGATGATGTCGTCAGGGATGGACATAAAGAACTGGCGGAACAGGAAGATGCCGAAGGGTGAGACGACAAACGGGAAGATCAACGCGGCATAAGTGTTCAGAATTCCAAGCCAGTAGCAGAGAATGAACAGCGGCAATGCCAACACCTGATGCGGGATAAGCAGACCAATCAGCACAAGCCCGAAGAAGGCTTGGCGACCGGCGAAACGAATTTTCGCAAGCGCATAGGCCGCTGGCGCGCAAATGATGATTTGCAGCAGAAGGATCGCCGCGCATACGATCACTCCGTTCAGCATGAATCTTGGCAAAGGCGCCGCGGTGAGCGCCTTGGTGTAATTCTCCACCGCGAACCAATGCTCCGGCAGCAATGTGAAGCTCGACGAGAAGAGTTCGGCCGGCGGCTTCAACGACAAACTCACCATCCAGACAAAGGGTGCAAGGACGAGCGAGCCAGTCGTGAGCAGTATGGCGTGGCGAAGCGCGCCAGCCAGAATTTTCACATGTGAGGTCATTGGTGGGGCGCCCGGGTGTTCACGACACGCGTCTGAAGCATTGCAAGCGCGATAACAATCAACAGAAAGATGACGGCGATAGCGGCTCCGTAGCCGGTCCTGAAATACTCGAAACTCTCCCGGTACAGCGCGTACAACAGCATGACGGATGCGTTGTCAGGCCCTCCCCGCGTCAGAATCTGGACGGTGTCGAAGGTCGCGAAAGCGCGCAGTGTCACGACGATGAGCACGAAGAGGGAGACCGGAGCTAGCGACGGAAGTGTCACGACCCGCAAGCGATCCAGCACCCCATCGGCGCCGTCGATATCGGCGGCATCATAGAGATCCTGCGGAATGTTTTTAAGGCCCGCGAGGAACAGCACCAGCGCCAAGCCAAGGCTTTGCCAAGTGCCAATGACGGCCAGGATGGGCAAAACGGTCGACTCGCTTCGCAACCAGTTGGCAGTCGGCAAACCAACAGCCGCAAATAGCTGGTTGACTAAACCGATGGTCGGATGCAGCAGCGCCTCCCACACGATTGCCATGGCGGCAAGCGAGGTCATAAACGGCAAGAAGTGGATCGCGCGATAGAAGGCGCGCAGGGTCTTACCGCTCTCGATCAGGAGCGCCAGGGACAGCCCGAGAACCAGCGTGCTTGGCACAACCATAAGGACGTAAGCGGCCGTATTGAAGAGTGCCGCACGGAACGCTGGATCGGCGAGCAGACTGGTGAAATTCGCTGCGCCAATGAACGACAGCGTCTTTGCCCCAAGATGCCAGTCGGTCGCAGCGATCGCGAGCACGGCGCCCGCCGGCAGGATGAAGAGCAGAAGAATGAAGACCAAAGCCGGCCCGACCAGGACATAGCCGGCAAGCCTCTCCGTAGATCCCGTTTCGACCCGCAACTGCCGGTCGACAATGGCTGGCTGTTCCGACGTCACCCCGCGCAGCTCCGAAGCTGCGTAAACTGACCATCGCCCTCGGAAAGCCGGCGCCCATCAGCGGAAAACAGCAACGCCTGCTCACGCCGAACCCGGAGATGCACGGCTTGGTCGGATTGAAGGCTTGATGCGAGTTCGACCGGAAGGCGCGCAACAAAAGGCTCGCTCGAGCCCGGGATGTCCACGTGAGCAAACAGATCGGCGCCAACATGCTCGACATAGCACAGCCTTCCCGTCAATGTGTTCAGGCCAGCCCGCTCGGCAAACTGCAGCGACTCCGGACGAATACCGAGCGTGACACAGTTTCCGCCGTCCAGCTTGCTGTCAAGCGCAAGAGTAGACCCCGCAACGGCCAAAAGCCCCTCACCTCTCGGTGTGGCCTCGAGCAGGTTGATCTTGGGCGCGCCGATCAATTCGGCCACGCGCCGATCGGCGGGACAGGCGTAGATCTGCTCTGGCGACGCCACTTGCGCCAGTTGACCGTCTAGCATGACCGCGATGCGATCGGACAGGGTCATGGCTTCCGTCTGATCGTGGGTCACATAGACGAAGGTTACGCCCAGACGACGATGCAGCTCCTTGATTTCACCACGCATCTGGACGCGCAACTTTGCGTCAAGATTGGAGAGCGGCTCGTCCATCAGAAAGACTGCGGGATGACGAACCATGGCGCGCCCGACGGCCACGCGTTGGCGCTGACCGCCGGAAAGTTGGCCGGGCTTGCGCGCGAGGAGATGGTCGATTCCGAGCGCCTTCGCGGTGCGCGCCACTTCGGTCTTGATCTCGGCGCTCACCGAGCGGGCCCTTGGGAGCAGAGCGCCTATGACAGGAAGCCGCTGCCAGGCCGAAAGTCGGCGCATCCTCAGAGGCAGCGCCATATTTTCCGAGACTGTCAAATGCGGGTAGAGGGCGTATGACTGAAACACCATGGCGACATCGCGCCGTTTGGGACGAAGGTGATCGACCTTGACGCCGGCGACCTCAATAGTCCCGCAATCCTGCCGCTCAAGTCCGGCGATGATCCTTAGAAGAGTGGATTTACCGCAGCCCGACGGGCCGAGAAGAGTCAAGAACTCTCCGTCGCGGACGTCGAGCGAGATCCCATCGAGGATGAGAGCGGAGCCGAATGATTTAGAAATTCCGCGAACGGATACGCCTGCCAAAGGATCCCCTCATCATTTGGTCTTCGCTATGCTATTAGTTATAGAACCATTGCCACATGACTGTTTGATGACGAAACTTGTCCTGCTCAAAAGACCGAATGTTCTAAAACGTATAGATCGGATCTTTGGGTGCTACGCAGAGTGATCAGGATTGGCAGGAGAGGTCTGTTGAGCAAATGCCCAAGAGCCAAGGCCGGCCGGAGCCTTCAATCTGGCCTAGCTCGCTGATGATACTGGAAGCTCCGGCAGAAAAGGAGAAACCGCGACTGAAGCCAACCTCGGCGAGAGCTTGAGGCACGCGCCGCCCAGGCTGGGCCAGCCAGGGTTCGGCCGAGCGGACACGAGCCTGTCAATTGCGAGGCGTCAGATGTCCACGAGTAAGCTCACGCGGCCGGCGCTGTAGCAGCTTTCAGCGTATACGACCGGAGTCTCTTTGCTGTCGACCTGAACAACTTCTGTTACTAGAACGTAAGCGCTCACCGGCATTTTCAGATTCGTTGCCTCTTCGCGGCTCGGAGGTCGCGCACGAATTCGAATGGTTTTGCGCCGAAAATCCTTCACGCCAATAGATTTAAAGATCTTGCCGAAAGAAAAGTCCTCCGTTGGCCCCTTACCGACGGCCTGGAAAGCTTCCTCGACGCCTGGCATGCGCTGCACTGGAAAATAGTTGTAGTTGTAGTTGACCGGGAATCCATCGGCTTCGCCCAACAGGGTCACAAAGAAAACCGGGCTGCCGGGCTTAATTTGGAGTGCTGTCGCGATCTCCAGCGTGGCGCGAACTCTTTCCATCCCGATCACCGTGCGCGCAGGCGTCCGATTACCGTCGCGGAGATTCTGCTCGAACCAACTTCTAGCACCGAGTCGCAATTCAATGGGGTTTACGACGGCGTAAGCGCCCCGCGCGCGCTCGATCCTTAGATAGCCCTCCGCTTCCAATTGCGCGATGGCCTTCAGCACCGTGTGTCGGTTGACGTCGAAACGAGCCGCTAGCGATTCGCTCGAAGGTAGGCGCTCGCCCGCCGCAAAGGTCCCACTTGCAATATCCTCGGCGAGCGCGTCACTGACTTGACGCCATATAGTGATACCCGCTCGCTCAATCCGGTTTGAGTTTTCCTTCACCACTGTGACATTCCCTAAGTGTGTCCGCAACGTACTTGTAGACTGTTTTGGGAATAGCTGCATAGAACCTTTGACTCCACAACGGTCTATGGTTATAGACTCAAAATGTGGCGGCCCAGACACGGCTGCGAGTGATTCCTTTTCGGATACGACCCAGCTTCTATGGAAATCCAAGAGCCCCAAATTTGCCAAGCCGTCGATCAGTTTATTGATTTCACGCGTTCGTTGCCGCCTGAGGTGCCTATGCTTGATGCCAAGCTTGCTGGCGCGATTGAGCGGCTTCGTTCTGACCGTAGTCTGAACAGATTGATTCATGGCGATATCGCGCGCGGGTCGTCGAGCGGGCGACTAGGTGGGGCGCGCTATCTGTCGCCACGCCTTGGCGATGCGATCGATATCGAATGTATGATCACGACCAACGGGACGCAGAGCGCACTCCTTCTCCTGTTTTATCACCTCGTTGGCAAGGGCGGCCGCTTGTTGGCCGAGCGCTTGTCCTACGGGGCTTTGCGTGAGCTTGCCGGTATCGCCGGGGTGGAGTTGGTGGGACTTGATGTCGACGAGGACGGCATTCTGCCTGATGCCTTCGAAAAAGCCTGCCGGAAGGGTGGCGTCCGCGCCCTTTACTGTAATCCCACTGTGCAGAATCCGACAACAGCAATAATGCCTTTGTCCCGTCGGCTCGCTCTTGCAGATATTTCCCGCCGTTACGGCGTGCCGATCATCGAGGATGAAGCCCTTGGACGCTTGCATCCTGATGCCGCCCCACCGATTGCCAAGATCGCGCCTGATGTCGTGTGGTACATCATGAGCGCGACCAAGGGACTCGCGCACGGATTGCGCTTGGCATACGTGGTCGGGCCTTCGCGAGCTCACTGCGATTCCGCGTTGGCGCCCGTCGAGCGGCTCTCGTTCTGGACTGCGGCTCCCCTATTGACCGCTGCCATTGCAAACTGGACGCTTTCGGGCGCGGCGGATTTGATTTCCGCGGCGATCCGAGAGGAGAACACAGCGCGAGAGGCCATGGCACGTTGTGCCCTAGGCCGCTTCGGCCTTGTCTCAAAACCGGGTTCGATGCACGTCTGGTTGCCGTTGCCGGCACCGTGGACGTCTGACGGCTTTGCGCGATCGGCGGTGGCTGCTGGGGTATTAATCAGGAGTGCCAAGCTCTTCGCTGTTGACAATCAGCCCGTGCCGAACGCGGTGCGATTGTCGCTTTCAACTCCGTCGAGCCGGAGAGCTGCTACGGTCGGTATCACCCGGATAGCAGCTCTCCTCGATCGCGGACCCGCGGGTAATGTATCAAAGACGATCGCTGCTCAATGCGGCTGAAGAGATGCTATGGGAACGGAGTCACTATGGCCTCAAAATTGCGAGAAAAATTAGCCGAGCGTCGGCTGTTGCATGTCATGGCGGCTCACAGCCCCTTGTCCGCAAAGCTCGCTGAGGAGGCGGGGTTCGATGGAATCTGGGCTTCCGGCTTTGAGCTGTCGGCTCTTTACGGCATGCCCGATCTGTCCTTTGTCAGCATGACACAGCACCTCGACATGGTGCGTGCAATGTCCGGCTCTGCGCATTTGCCTATTGTTGCTGACATTGATACTGGCTATGGCAATGCGATCAACGTCACGCACGCGATTGCCGAATATGAGCGTGCCGGCGCCGCGGCCGTCGTGATCGAGGACAAGACGTTTCCCAAGGTCTCCAGCCTTGCGTCTACGGGCCGGCAGGAGCTGGTCCGGATCGAGGAATTCCAGGGCAAGATCGCTGCGGCTCTTGCCTCGCGGCGAGACCCCAACTTTGTAGTCATCGCTCGCACAGAGGCGTTGATTGCGGGTCTAGGGGAGGCGGAGGCACTCAGGCGCGCGGCAGCTTATGAAGCGGCTGGCGCCGACATGCTTCTCATCCACTCCAAGCAGAAGACGCCGGATGAGGTGGAGAGCTTTGTGCGCGCCTGGAGCGGCGATGTTCCGATAGTCATTGTGCCCACCGCCTATCCGGAGATGAACGAGAGCCGGATATCCGCCTTGCGCAAAATAAGGATGGTGATCTACGGCAACCACGCAATCCGTGCGTCTGTGACGGCAATGAAGGATATATTTGCGCGCATTCGGCGCGATGGCGGCATTCACACGGTGAACGAAAATATCGTTTCCGTAGAAGAAATCTTTCGCCTGCAGGGAATGGACCGGGTGAAAATAGTCGAGAAGCAGTTCCTACGCTGAGCTTTTCGCTCGGCTTCACCTCGTTCCGGCCGGACTCGACCAGCGAGTAGCCGCCGCGGACCGTTCGGTAAGAATACAAATTGATCGGGGTCACGCTCGCTCGGCGGCGGCTGCGCGCCTATTTGCTGTCCTCGCCGAAGGAGCGGGCTTCCAACTCGCGCGTGGCATCGCCGGCGGCGAGCAATTGCGTTAGGGGGTCGGTTTCCCGCAGCCGGACGGGCCGACCAGCGTCAGGAACTCGCCGTCGCGGATGTCGAGCGACACGCCGCGCGCACGGCGGTCGACCCGTGCGTCTTGACGAGGCTGCTCTCAACGATGGGGCGCCTATCGCGTCTCCTCCGTCTGGGTACTAGCCACCGGGCGTTGCAGTGGCGCGCCGTCCATGCCAGTCGCATCAAGGCCGAGATGAGCGAGCGCAGTCGGCGCGATATCAACGATGCGGGCGACGTCCCGCCAGACGGCACCCGGCTGGAAGCCGGGACCAGACACCATCAGAAACGGTGTCTGCTCATAGCGCGCCAGCCCGCCATGCTGGCCGCAGCCGAGGCGGTCCGGCTTGCCCATGGCGGGCTTGGCAACGAGGCTCGCGCCCGGGACGCCGAAATCGTTGGCCGCCTCGCTCGCCGCCATCGAGACGCCGAAGGCGAGGCCGCCCTCCGGTTTCTGGCCGATCTGTGCGAGTTCGTCGGGACCGAACAGCGCACCGACCCAGTCGCGGGATGCGAGAAAGCTGCGGAGAGCCGGCAACGCGTGGGCGCGATCGGGATCCACATAGATCAATGCCGAAGTGCCGTTCGAGACGGCCATCACATCGTTGGAGCTATCGCTCTCCTTCAGACCCGCCATCACGAATTCGGCGTCGATGTCAACGACGCCGGTAACGGTCTGATGGCCGTGATCGGAGCCAATCAGAAGCAGGATGTCGTCGCCAGCAGCGCGCAGTTGCTGTACCGCGGACGTGACCAGGCCGGCATGAGCATCCGCCGCCGCAAGCACGGCGAGGTGCTCGGGCGAGCCGAGCGGTGCTTCGTGCTGGATATGGTCCGGCTCGCCGAGCCAGAGCACAGCCAGGGGTGGCCGGCGCAGCAGCCTTGTCGATAAAGCGCTTGGTCATGCGCCTGTCGCCCTCGACGTCGAGCGACACGTTAAGATGATCGTCGGCTGCGACCGGCACGCGGCCGAACTCGAAGGAGCCGGCACGATGGTAGACATGGCCATGCCCATCGGGATCGTGAGCATAGGCAGCGCCGGGCGAGACGTTGCTGAAGACGATGGCGCCGCCGACTGCCTTCACCCGCTGGGCCAGTGTCGGCATAGCAAGCGAGGTGCCCGTTACGCGCCGTTTGTGCCGCAGGAATTCGGGATCGCCGGCGTCGCGCAGCGCAAGTTTGCCGTCCTCCAACAGTGCGACGGAGTTGCCCTGGAGGCCATGGCGGGCGGGGTAACAGCCGGTGGCGAGGCTCGCCGAGACGACACGGGTGCATGACGGAAAGACCGTCCGGTAATCGGCGAAACGCTCGGCCTGACGGGCGAAGCTGACTAGGTTCGGCGTTGTCTGCTCTGAGATCATATCCCCTCGCAGGCCGTCGAGCGTAACGATGACGACGCGGCGCATGGTTCAGACCTCTACCGCATTCAGCGCCAGCGAGAAGACGTCGTAGTTTCGCAGGGGACCAGAGCCGGCTGCAGCCGCATCCGCCCGCAGCGGATGCGAGAGGATGAACGGGACGGTCTGCTCGGAAAGGCCGCCATGCGAGCGCAAGGCGCTGGCCGGCGAGCTGGGCGAGATCGTGCTCCGCGCGGCGCGCGCCAAGAGCCACACCCTTCTGAGCGATGACGGCAAGATCGCCTTCCCGGTCCTCGGGCAACAGAAAGCGGGCGCAGGCCTCGTCGCGAGGCAGGGCGAGAGCAATTCCGGGCAACCTCCGAATGAATGCCGCGATCGTGGCGATCTCCACGTCCCGTCGCAGCAGGTGGACGCGCACGAAGCCGCCGAGCGCGCCATGATGTCGGACGAAGGGGTCGGTGATCGGGCAGACCACGCGGGCAGCATTGGCACCGAACGCTTCATCGATTGCATCGCCGAGATAGAGCACGTTCGGTGTACCATCCGCCGTCGCCATGTCAGACATGCCGTGATCGGCGACGATACCGACCACCGCTCGCGCTCAATGAACTCGCCGATGCGCCTGTCGACCTCGGCCATGAAATCGACAGCCTCGACCTCTTCCGGTGCGTGCTTGTGCCGCACATAGTCGGAGAGCGAAAGATACATTAGCTCCGGCCGCCGGGTTTGGAGCAGTCTCACGCCCGCGTCGAGCACGAAGAGCGAGAGATCAGCCGAATATTGATCCGGCTCGGTGCGGCCGACCAGTGCATGCACGTCGGCGATGTCGTTCTCGGACTCTGTCGCACAATCCGCCCCTCGGCTGATAAGGCGATGCCTTTGAGATCGCGCCCGAGTGCCTTGCGCAATTTGTCTTTCGCGGTCACGGCTGCGACGGAAGCGCCAGCTTGCGAGAAGGCAGCAAGAACGGTCGGCGCGCGCATCGGCGTGGCGTCGACCATCATGATCTCTCGGCCTGTCTCGCGGTCGATGTAGAAATTGCCCGAGACGCCATGCACGACAGGCGACACACCACAGACGATGGATACGTTGTTGGGATTCGTGAAGGTAGGCATTGCGGCAAGCGCCGTCCCCCAATAGCCGGTACGCCGCAGGCGATCACAAGTCGGGATAACCCCCGCCGCACTTGCGGCCTGCAGATAGGACGGATCGCAGCCGTCAAAGCAAACCACCACAGTCGGTCGCTTTGGCCAGCGATAGAGACGGCCGTTGACTTCGATCGGCGGGCGGGCGGGATCAGAATGCGACCACGACAATTCAGGCGACATTGGAATTCCCAGGCTTGGTGTAAGATGATTGGGCTGGTTTCGGCGACGACCCAGGCGGCGACCTGCAAGTGAGAGCGATCCCGCCCTTTGGGCCGATGAGTTGAAGCCCGATCGGTAGACCGTGCTTGCCTAGCAGCAGCGGCAGGGAAAGCGTTGGTAAGCCGCAGAGGCTCCAGGGCATCGACATCACGCCCGAACCAGGCCCGTCTTCGAGCCGCGTCGCTTCGCCGAGCGTCGAGAGAGTGATAAGCAGGTCGTGCTCCGCGAAGAGACGATCTGCGAGCGCCGTCAGACGATCGGCGAGAGCATCGAGCTCGAGATAGCGCGGCGTGCTCATGCTCTTGCCGTTCTGCACTCCGGCCTGTAGGGACGAGCATAGCTGCGCGAAATCTTCCGCCGGCAGCCCACCAAATCGGAAGGCAAGATGGGCATCGAGCAGACCCATCGTCACCTCTACGGTCCGATCGAATTCGGGTGGCAGGACCGGTTCGGGGTCGGCACACGGATCCGCGACAGCAAGGTTTTAAGTGCTGTTGCCGCGTCGAAGGTCACATTGGTCCAACCGGGTCCGCGCACAAAGGCGATGCGGGGGGATGGAAATCTTTCGACCGGATCGAGTTCCGCAAGCGCCGGGTTGAATGCGCCGGCGAAGAGCGCGAGATCATCGACCGAGCGCGCCAAAAGACCCAGGTGCGCTGGCACCAGAATGTTCGAGCCCGTCATTTTCGTGAAACCGAGCGACGGCTTGAAAGCGAAGGCGCCGCAGAAGGACGCGGGCAACGTGGTCGAGGCAGTATGCTGCGTCCCGAGGGCAAGCGGCGTCCTATAGTCCACGACGGCCGCGGCCGAGCCGGAGGAGGAAACTCCTGGCGAGCGCAAGAGGTCATGCGGATTCCGCGTGGGCGGTGGATGGTACATGCCAAATTCGGAGGTCGCAGTCTTTCCGAGGATGATTGCCCCGGCCTCGTGCAGCTTGCTCACCGCAGCGGCGTCGGCTTCCGGTACCCTCGCGCGATAAAGCGCACTACCGTATTCCGACGGCATATCGGCAGTATCGAAGACGTCTCGCACCCCGACGGGGAGCCCGTGCAGGGGACCGAGCGGCTCGCCAACGGCTTGCCGCGCATCTGCGCGCCTTGCCTGTTCACATCCCAGATCGCGATCGAGATAACTCCACGCTCTCATCTCCGGCTCGCGCGCCGCGATGCGGTCAAGACAGGCCTTCACGAACGAAAGAACAGCGAGTCGTCCCTCGCGAATGGCGCGAGCGCCTCTTGTGCGGAGAGGCGCGCTGGATCGGCGGACGGTGCGAACGCGATTGGCTGCATTGTGGTGTTGTTTCGTATGGCGCCGCGATCATGATCTGGCAGAAGGACGGCCGCGACCATTAATCCATGGACTCGTCCAACTTCTCTCCGATCACTTTATTGTTGCAGGGCCGGGGCACCCGCCTGATTGCGCAGTCGCTATTGATGCAGCCCGAGCCGAGATCGACTTTATCCGACGCCTCTTGTTGCTTCCGCCGCGACATGCGCGGGTAGTGCATAGTTCTCACCGCCCTTTCGCTTCGTTTTGATCTGCGCTGCATCCGGATGCTGCCGTACTGCGGAATGCTTCTGCCGCTGGAATGGTGGCAATCCGCTCGTAATAATCCCAGGGAAATCGGCAGCGATACCAACTTTGGCTTGGCGCGTCGGTGCAGCCTCCGGCCATTTGCTGAACCCGTTCACCAGGTTCGACAGGTCTTGGTAAGTAAAGCGAAAGAGCTGGTCGGCACGGCTAACGACCTCACGCGCTAGCACGATGATAGCTTCGCCGCCCGATCTTCTGGGCACCTACTGAAGCCGTTCGCAAGGTTTGCCAAATGCTGGTGAGTGAACTGAAAAAGACGATCGGCGCGGCCAAGGATCTCACGAGCAATCGCAGCTGTGGTTTGCCGCGCATCCACGGGTATTTGCTGAAACCGTCCAGGTTCGCAAGTTCCCGCGATGTACAATCAGATAGCCGGGGAGCGCGGCGACAGACTTCACCGGCGATCGTAACCGTGGCTCGGCGGGTGGCCGCCTGGTCCGGCCATTTGTTGAAACCGTTTACGAGGTTCGCCAGTCCCTGCGGGCTATAAGAAAGCTGGTCGGGACGCCTGACGACCTCATCAGCGACGCTGAGCGTGGCTTGGCGGCATGCCAGCTCTTCCGGCCATTTGCTGAAGCTATTCACGAGCAAGGATAGACTTTGACCGATCATCTCCTGAAGTAGCCTCCTTTCATCACAGTAAAATTCGGCAATCCTGATTGCTCCATGGCGTCATTCCGCTGCCAGTGGGTGCCGTGCGAAGGAAGGTGTAAGGAGCGAAAGAGCTCGGCCTTCGGCTTCCCTCATGAGGGGGTTATCGAGCTGCGACACCCGAGCCGCCAAGGCCTTGCAAGGTTCCACACCTTTCCCGACCGCCAGCCTCCCGGGTCACCTCGTTACATATTGTCGCGTAGTTCCAGGATTTCCCCGAGCGGATATTTTTCTCCAAGCGTGCAACAAATCTGTCTTGGAAATCAGCAGCCGCCTTTTGCAAGAATATCGCCTGGGCCGGCATCCGTAGTTGCCTGGCATGCTTGACCACGGGACCTGAGAATTCACGGATGTCGCGGGCGCAATCGATGTCTCTTAGCGCTGCATTAAGTGCATTTGAGGCACGCTCGGGTCGCTCCGATATCGCACCATGGTTGCTCTGCGCGGCGACATCGTCGAAGCGACGCTTTCCTGGTCTTTGACCAACGTCGGGCGCGGATTGCCTGTGCGGCGGGAGCGGATCTATTTGCGCTGGACCGTAGCGGCAGGATTCACTATGAGAACGCAACGCACCGCCGCCTTGGTCCCGTACGTCACGATCTCGTCCATAGGGGCGTTCAAAGCCTGCACGATGGCTGCTTTGCGCCTCGACCCCGCGGATGCGCTGCCATCCTGGCCTAGATGCAAAGTCGGGCGCGGATTGCCGATGTCCGCGGCAAGGCGTCTGGTTGCACGCTTCCCCGTGCAAGCTCGCGGGGCAACCCAGAACGCGATGAGCTTTCGTCCCGACCTAGGGCGTCACGATAAGATCTATAAGGCCGTTCGGAAGTTACACGATAGCCCGCCTGCGCCGCGAACTCGTCTAGACGCTGCCTTTCTGATCCAGTTTCCCGGCCTGACACGAATCGCCCATGTGGGGGGAGCGCGTGAGTTCGCGATCCTCTGAATGCTCGATCGCTGCGCGAACCTCCAAAACCTGACGATGTTTCTTCCCGATGTTGCGTGTCACTATGAGATCTGTACGAGACTTCGGAGCTCGTACCGTGGATCCTTTGGGCGCTCCGGTCATCGGCACGGATGGGAATAGAGGGGGTATTAAAATCGTGCGGCTCAGAGTGCACCCGCGCAAGCACAGAGCCGAACGACTGTCCGCCTTCTTCAGGACCAACACCTCCTTCAGCGTGAGGATCGCCGACCTCTCCGCGATTGTCAGCTCTAGTCCCCCGCGGCCTTCCACGACTGCTGATATCTCTCACGCTAAACCTCCAATGCGCGCCACCAGTGCCCTGCTACGAACTTCACAGGGGCGCACTCGATTTGCTCGCTCACGCTCAGACCGACAAATCGGACGCCACACTTGCGCGCGGCCAATGCGCCGCCGTGACTGTGACCAGCCGACGGGTGCTTGAGTGCTCGTGAGATCGGAAAATTCAGGCGCGGGGCGTTGTTGTGTGCCGAGGCACGCGCCTCGCGAGATGACGGCACTTTAGGCAGCATGAGCCATGCCTCTCGGCCCATCGCTGCAAAATAAGAGCCGCAAGTGCAACGAGAATACATGCTCCTCGCTGACTCCATTGGATTGCGACGAAGCTAAGTAGCCGGACGTTTTAGTTAACGCGCCGAGCTGACCACGAGCTGACGAAACCGGCGTGGCATTGTCGTGTAGACACCGAGATTTCTGTGCCCGGCGGCTGGCCTTCGAGAAGCCAAAACGTCTCAGACTCAGAAGATAGGTCGGGAGCGTGAAGTTCAGATACTGGCGTGGCTAACGGCTGCTCATCCATTGCATGATGGCCTATCGCGTTCGCATCGAGCGTCACCGACATGTCAATTTGCCACGCAACATCGGGTTCACTTGTGCTGCCGCGGTTGCTTGTCGATACTGTGCTTGTGCCTCGCCATGCCTGCCCCGTTGTCGGGGATAAGGATTTTTCATCGGCGCCTGCGGGTTGCCTCGACACACCGGCAAAAGGTTGACGAGTATCTCAGGCCGCTAATGCGGGCGCTTTGCGGCGAGACGGTCCAAAGCGATCGACATTCCGAGGTTTTCTGCCTCAGCGTGTCGCGCAAAGCCTCTAGTTAGAATTCCGGCCGATCGCGCGATCGATGCGTTCACGCATGGCGGGATCGATATCTTTGGCGCCAAGCAATTGTGGCGACGGCGTCTCCTGCACTTGAAGAGCAGGTCTATCCCAGCTAGCGCAACCTCCGAGCCCCAGAATGGCGAGGAGAGCCGAGCACGAGAGCGGACAAAATAAACGCAGGCGCGTTGGAGCGTTTTTCCGACGTGAATTCATACGACCCTTCTCTAATCGAGTGCTAAGCCGGTGAGTCGGCTGTCGCAAGCATGTTGCGAAGTTGCTCCGAGGGAGCCTTGTCCTTCGCAGCTGTCAATGTGATCGATCCAACTGGCTGGATTGTGAAGTCCGGGGCAAGGTCCTGATAGGATAGAACAGCAAGATCGATCCCATTGCGGGTGAGGAAACCGCGGACAAAGCGTCGTACGTCCATCGAAGCAAGGATAACTGGTTGGGTCTGACCTGGAACTCTGTTCGAATTGATCTGACGCATCTTTGACAGCAGCGCTTCGCTTTGCCCCTCCGTCAAGACCAGGTAGGGTCCTTTGGCGGTATCGCGCACCGCGCTGCGCACGATCTCCTCAGTTTGACGCTCGATGATAAAGACGGGCACGACACGGTGCGCGTTGGCATAGCGGTGGCAGATCTGCCGCTTCAAACCGGAGCGAACATATTCCGTGAGCAAGACGGTGTTTTGTTCTCGTCCACTCCATTCGGCCAATGCTTCCAAAACCAGCCGGGTATTTCGGATCGGAATTCCCTCGTCCAAAAGGCGCCGCAGGACATCGGCGACCTTAGGAATCTGGGTCGTACGCAAGACTTCCTTCACCAGATCGGAATACTCCGCTTCCATTCGGGCCAGCAATTGGCGCGTCTCCTGGATACCCACCAAGCACTGTGCATAGCGGGTCAACGCCGAATGGACGCGCAAGGCCAGAATTTCAACAGGACGGCGGTGCCCGATACCGGCCGCCTTGAGCGCCGGTGCATTGCTTTGTTCGATCCAGATTTTGTCCGTCTCCGGGTCATGCCGGAACGGGATGCCGCTGAGTTCAATGTTGGCCACATCATCGTTGAGCGCGAGCTGCGTTGGATCAATTAGATCCTGATCGACCGGCACGCCCTCGACATCCACCCTGAACTGTGACGCTGGCAAGCGCTCGTCGACCTCGACGGGGATGCGCGGTATAGTGATGCCCAGATCAGCTGAGACTAATCCCGAAACGCGCGCAATGTGCTGTTGCAATTCGTCTTTGTCGATCGCCTGTATCAGACTTGGTGCGAGGTACAACGCGATTGGAAGTGCCTCCGCAGGCACGGTTTGCTTGGGAGGCTGAGCGGTGGCCTGGCTGGAGACATCCGCGCTCTTCTTAGCGCTGTGGATCACACCGTCGGCAAAGCTCGCTGCCACAAAAACCGCGGCTAAAACGAAGAAGACGGGGAGCGGGAAACCCGGAATCGCCCCCATTACAACCAGGACGCAGGCAGCCAGTCGCAATGCGTGAGGATTGGCCGTGAGCTGGTTGACGATATCGGTTCCAAGATTGAGCTTGGCAACCCCATTGACGCGAGTGATGATTGTTCCGGCTGTAATCGAGAGCAGGAGCGAGGGAATCTGCGAAATGAGCGCATCACCTATCGTCAGCAGGGTATACTGTTGGAGCGCCTCGGCGAAAGTCATGCCCTTGGAGAGCAGGCCAATGGTGACCCCACCCAGCATATTGATGCAGATAACCACCAACCCTGCGATGGCATCGCCCTTCACGAATTTCATGGCGCCGTCCATGGCCCCATAAAGCTGGCTTTCTTTCTCCAATGTCGCGCGCCGGCTGCGGGCCTCGTCCTGATCGATATGGCCATTGCGCAGCTCCGCATCGATTCCCATTTGCTTGCCGGGCAGAGCGTCGAGCGTGAAGCGCGCCGCCACCTCCGCCACCCGTTCAGCGCCCTTGGCGACGACGATGAATTGCACCATGGTCACGACCAAGAATATGACGATGCCGACGACGATATTTCCCGATATGACGAAGTCACCGAACGTGTGAATGATGCTGCCAGCATCCCCCTCGGCCAAGATTAGTCGCGTCGTCGAGATGGTGAGCGCCAGACGGAATACTGTCGAGATCAGAATGACGCTCGGCAAGGACGAGAACTCAAGCGGCGTGCTGATATAGAGCGCAACCATCAACAGCAGTATGGCGAAGCCCAGATTGAAGCCAATGAGCGTATCGATCGCTACTATCGGGATCGGCATGATCATCATGCTGATCGTTAGAAGCAGCATCAACGCGACCATCAAATCGGAGTTGGCCGACGCGCGCACAATGATGTCACGCAGGACGTTGGTCATGGAGCCCTTCTGATCGTTGGTCGTTAAGAACCGTGCCGGCACGCAGCGAAACATAGTTTTGGAAAGCCGCGCGCGCCTCGTCCATGCGGCCGGCCCGCCGCAAGGCATGGCTACGTAAAAGCATCAACGGGATGCGCGAGGACGGATCGTCATCGAGTGTGTCAAGTCTATCCAAGATCGGCAGCGCTTCGTCGCCGAGACCCTCCGAGATGAGAGCGTAGGCGAGAATCCGTAGCAAATCGACGTCTTGAGAGTCGTTGCCGACGATGAGCCGCAACAGAGCTACGCATTGTGCGCCCTGCCCGCATGCAAGATGAAGATAGGAAAGGGCGCAGAGCAAATCGCGCGCCTGCCCGGAGCTCAGCGAGACGTTACCGGATTTCGAAACCTCTGTTGTCGGAT
Organism: Bradyrhizobium sp. CB82; assembly: GCF_029714405.1. Classification (NCBI taxonomy): domain Bacteria; kingdom Pseudomonadati; phylum Pseudomonadota; class Alphaproteobacteria; order Hyphomicrobiales; family Nitrobacteraceae; genus Bradyrhizobium; species Bradyrhizobium sp. CB82. Next base: position 8,307,876 of record NZ_CP121650.1, read on the forward strand.
GCGCTCCATCGGAGATGACCATGCTTAGGCTTCGATCAAGCTGTTCCTATTCTGCCGGAGCAGGATTAGCCACTGCAGTGTCTGCTGCAGGACGACGAGACCGTCGCGGGCCATCGTATCCGCAGGCGCGGCCAAGAGCTTAGAGGCGAGACGTTCCAGGAGAATACCGTACGGCTCTGCCCGCAGCATGTCCGGATTGCGCAGCCGTGGCGTGACGAAGGCGAAGAGATCATACGCAATATCGCGCCCATGAAGCGACGACAGACCTGCGCGTGAGTCGACCTCATTAATGCGGGTGCGGTTGAGACCGACGCGCCCGACTGCATCAATGTCTTTGGCCTCCAATACGGCTTCGATCGCCGTATCCAGCGGCAAATATGACGCGTTCGGTTCCCGCCGAGCCGACGCGTGATCCTTCTCGCCGTTTGCAGGAGGACCGTCGATCTCAGCCTTGTTAAGTTGGCGAATGGTTGGCTCGATGCCTGGTGCATGATGGTGCTCGTCGAATCTCTGCGAGGCGGTGCCAGGCCTGACATCGTGGCGCGACAGCTTTGACATGACGCTCTCCTAGTTTCCTTCCGAAGCTTTCGAACGTCTAGTAGGCGAGGGCAGCAAAGCGGCCATTCCGACTTAGCAGCACGCGCCCCTCCTCAATTCGATCAACCAACCATCCGTCAGCCAACAGAGCACCGACGAAATATTTCTGTCCACCGATAAGCAAATAGGGCTGCTCTCCACGCCAAACAGCCTCGAGAGCGATTGCGGATGGCTGCTTATCCTCCTTGACCAGCACGCCGTTTACTAATGTTAGCGCGCCATTTGTCTGGCCATCGAACCGTTGTTGGAGCTCCTGCCACTTCGCAAGAGTTGCAGGTGTGACGGTTCCCTCAGCACTGACAAAGCCGGGCCCAGAACCGACCTTGATATCGAGCAGGCCCGCCTTAACAACTTCCTGTTTCAACAGCTCGGCTGCGTCTTGGGCATGCCGATCGTTAGGCCGATTCATCCGCGGCTTGGGTGCGAGCTCGGCGGCAGACGGCGCATTGGCGCTCGGGGCACCTGCGTTGACCTTGAAGAAAACGGTCGAAAAAGCGCCGATCGCGATAACGGCGAGCAACACGACGGCCAGCGCCGGGATCGAAGCGCGCGATGGGACGATCGAACTGTTTACGACCGCATTCGGCAACGACCAGCGAATAGACATCGCGCCCGCGTGAACGACGACGGGAAGGGAATGAACAACGCGTTCGCCTGCGGCAATCTCCCCCTCGCCCGCAGCAGTGCTTATGGCTGCAAGGGCCTCTATCTCGATCGAGTTGCCAACGAGGGTGACACAAAGGTGATGCGGCTCAAGCTCTTGCTCGACGAAGATCATATCTGCGTCGAAACCACTACCGATAAGACTCGTTCCGACAGACGCTTTTCCGGTTAGCCCGACATAAAGTCCCGATAGTACCTCGAAATGGAGGGAGGCAGCCTCATTCACGGACAATCCCCATGAACCAAAAGGAGCAGGGGCAGGCGATTGCCGCACGGCTCACTCTCAGCCGCACTAGTCACATCGCCGCCACGGAAAAAGCGGAGCAAGGAGTGCCCCGCTTTCCAGCATTACCCGTTGACACGCTCGCTGGCCGCCTTCCTCTCGCTCGAGAGCTCAGTAGACAATGAGCGCAACCGTATGTCCTGAACCATGGCCTCCTGGTTAACCGCCTTCAATTCCGCGATGAGCGCCTCGAAAGTGGCGGCGCCGCCAACCTTATCAATTACAGCTCCAGTGCCCGAAGCTGCCGTAGACCCTTTGCTAGCATTATTCGACTTATCGGCCGCGTCCTTTGACTTGTCGCCCGCCGACTTATTCTCAACCTTGCTTTGATCGAGCTCATGATCACCACCATGAGAGCCAGAACCAACTTTGTTGACCATATCGTTTCACCTTCCGTTTGTATCTGCCGCCAACTATGGCGACACTCCCCTGACATCGAACTATTCGGCGTCAGGTGTCCTCTTCTGTTTCAGCCACGGCTTCGTGAAGATTCGCCATGTTTCGGTCCATCATCTGCAGCGCGACCGATCCAAGAACCGAACCAAAAGCTGATTCTAATTCTTGGCGCTGAGCTGCAGATTGCGAACTATCACTCTCCAAATTGGTGTGAACCACGCCTTCGATTGCGCCGGACATCTGGTGCTTCTCACTTCAGTTCCGAAAAAGGTGGCATCGCCGACTAGCGATCCACAGTGCTCATGCTAGTGGGGGTAGCTGTCGAGAAGCTGACGACTCCAAGAACGAATCCAGCGACAACTTCAGTGAAAATCGGCACTGAGATGAGAGTCCGGCTCCGCCGCCCCATGGCGTATCTGTCACCGCGCGAGTTTCAATGGCCGCGCGACCTAAGCTCTGCAACATCTCCCGCACCCTCCAGATAGTCCTGGCACCTGATCCACCATACGTCATCGCACTCGTGATCAGACGCTCGATGGTGTAGGGCGCAGACCCGCCACGAACTGTCGGAGATGCCGCCGAGGGAATCGGTAGAGGCTATTGTTCCGCGACTCCTCGACAACAGTATTCGCGATGGATGACCGGAAGGCTCCTATACTTCCGACAGACCGCGCCGGGATAGCGTCATGTCCGCGCTTGCGCTCGGCCAGAGATGATTGAGGACCATGCAGTCCCTCTCCGGGGAAATCAAGGAGGGCGCCGCTGGCTCAACGTGAACCTTCTGAAACTCGTCAGCTTCTCGAAAGCTCGCTGCTCTATGAGAACGTTGATCTCAAGACGCCGATGCCGTCTCTATCGCCCTGGGAATGAACTCCATGCAACTCAACAACTTCTCGCAACCCGCCAGTTCGAATCACACTCAGTTTCTTGTTCCGGGAGCTTCGTCGCGGCAAAGCGATGCTTCGCTCTTCGAGGCAGCAGTGTCCCTTTATTCGCCGCAAGACAAATCCGAAGATCCCTCCACGTCAGCGGATCAGCGGCAGTCAAAATTGCAGATGGCGCAGGACTCGACGGACGAACTGCCGGAGCATCTGAAGGCGACAATTAAGGCATTGGACAAGGCGTTTGAGCAGGAAAAGGCATCCGATGAGGAAAAGGCATCCGCGCAGGACGAGTCCTCCAACTCGCCCGTCGAGGAAACAGCGCCGCCTCCTCCGCCACCTGCGGCCGAGCCGGTGGCAAGCTCGAGGATCACGTGGAACGGCGGCACGCTTACCGATGAGGAGCTGCAGATCGTGGCCGTGCTGAATCGGCACAAGGATCAATGCCCGCTCAGTTGGGATTCGCTGGCCGATAAGGCCAACGATCCTTCGACGCCACCGGATCTGAAGGAGGCGATCAACAAATTGCGACAGGACCCGGAGCTCTTCTATGCGATCGGCTCTCAAGGCGACGGCCGCTGCGGGGGCAAGATCAAGGAGAAGGATCTAACCGAGTTCTCCGCCAGTCACTCACAGGTGGCTAATTTCCAGGAGCAGCAGGCGCACAGCTACGAGCAGAACTACATTCCATCCGATGGTACCGGAGATGGTCAACCGTCGGTCATGGCCTTGAATGATGCATTGCGCGAGCTTTACCGGTATTCCGACTACCTGCCCAAGTCTCTGAGTCTGGACGATTTCAAGCAGATCGTCGACGGCACGGCCAAGACGGGCAAGTGTCCCCCCCAGGTGATCGCGGCGGCACAATACTTCCTCGACCACGCGGACGCCTGGAAGGGGTTGTACGGCGGCGCGATCGATAAAGTCCACAAAGAGGACTTTCTGCAAGTCGCTTCATCATCCATGAATCTCACGCAGAGCGAGCTCGACACGCTCGGAACGATCAACAAGAATCAGTCCGCGTTTTTCGGGGACGGTGACCTGACACGAGACAAGCTGGCGCGCATGGCCGACGACAAGAGTCTCGATCCAAGCGTACGCCAAGCAGCGTCACAGCTGCTCTCGGACCCGCTGTTGTTTGGTTTGCTGAACAATTCGATTACGGGCTATAAGACCCATCATAAGTTCTTCGACTTCGGCGGCGGGCATACGGTCGATTCCGGTAATATCAGCAACGACGACTTCACGCACTTCTACAGCAACATGTCAGGTGCGAATCGCACCGTTCAGCAGGTAAAGACCCACGCCCCCACGACCGCCGCCGACCAGGACGCTGTCGCGGACATGATGACCGGGGTTGCCGACCAACCCGATATCAAGTCTGCGAAGAAGAATGGCGGAGCCCTCATGCATGTGGTCGATGACGTGCTCAAGGTAGGCACTAAGGTGCTTGACGTGGCGGCCACGGCAGTCGGCTTACTCGGCTTCATTCCGGTCCTGGGCGAAGTGGCCGATGCCATATCGATGGGGCTTGAGCTCGAGTCGCAAGCAGCGAACATTCTGCACACGGCCATTACCGGAGGCAATATGAAGAAGGCGCTGGCAGAAGCCGGCATCAATCTCGCGGCGCAGGCCCTTGGTTGTATCTCTGGGCCCGAGGTCAAATTGGCGATACGCGAGGGTCTCGCAAAGACGGTGCTGGAAGAGGCTGCGGCGAGGGGGATCGATATGACGATCTCGGAGGCGCAATCCTATGCGGACAACTATTTGAACGACCTCAAGGAAAAGCTTGAGACCGAGCCCACGCGAGATGCAGATGTTCCGAGCAAGGACGCCACCACGGAGTCATCTCAGAATGTGGCATGAGGCGAGTTGTGCGGGCCGTCTCCGACTTGGAGTCTGTTCTTGAAATGACGCCGTCGCGCAAACTTTGCTGCCACATTCAGGCGCGCAACGGCGAGGACCTCGCGGATTAGGCGCCGCCTCTCCACCGCGAAGCCGTCCCTTAATAAGCGACGTAGAAGAGTGCGCGCCGTAACCGCGCACTCTTAAGCCAAGCGAGTGAATTCCTGACGCTGACGCAATCTGCATGCAGCTTCCGATCGCTTTGCCTTTGCGCTAGCCGAGACTGCGAGCAGGCGTTGTGGTGCTAGGCCGTTGCAGGTTGGCTGCGGATCGTTGCATGACGCCGCTTGCGCGATCGAGCGCATGGGTCGGCTAAATTGCGTTAGGCGATAGCAAAATCGCATGCGTGAAAAGATCGGTGCAGGCTAGATCCCTGATGCAGCCTATGGACGAAGATAGATTGAGCGCGCGATGCGAGCTCAGTTGCAGATGGCAGCAATTGTGCCACCGAAAGTGGGACCACGCAAAGGCCGGGACGGGCTGCGGTTCGAGGTGCGCGGAAGCGGCGTCTGTGACGACCGAGAATAACAGCAAGATTGCAGGAATAGGCTGGGACTTGCATAATCTTTCCAGACAGACAACGCTTACCACACTCTGCGCCCGCCCTGGCCAGCGCCAGTTGGTGCTTGGACAGACATTACGCTTGTGCTTTCAGCGTCCCCCGTCTGCTCAACCTTTATCCGAACGCCGCCCCTATTCGCTCCGAACCGTTTCGGCCGCGACGGGTTCAGCGCCCTTCCAGAAGGCAGACGCGAGCGGCTCGTTCGCGATTTGCGCGAGGCCCTGCTTTCTCGACATCGCGGCCGCCCTCGTCATGACTGATGCAACCTGCCAGCACCTCCAAATGGTTCACTGACGCTAGATGAGAAGCTTCGTGGCCGAGCGAGGTCCTGATCCGAGACCAAATTTGTCCGCCCGTGATGATCTGTCCAAGCGCTGCATAGACGCTCATGCGTTCTGAAAAAGCAGGTCAGGGATTCAGCCACCATAGCGATCACATTGTTGCCTGCATCGGAGATGGACTTTTATGAACGTTAGCGGACGTGGGCGGTCGGAGGCTTCTGGATCGGGAACTGATGGTAGCGACGGCACCGAAGGAGTTGGCGCTGGACCAGCTGGTGCCCCGGGAGAAGGAGGCCAATCGTTTAGCTCTATCGTGCAGCGGGTCCGCTTTGATCCTCAAGAGTCCGGCGCACCACATCGGGAAGCAAGCTCCTCGCGTTCCGGCGATGATTGTTGGCGGGGCGATCGAGCATCCGGAAGCTCGCAAACAGGTGCGCCCCGTCCCGGCGGCGCATCCCTGCTGCCTGAACCAGGCAAGCACCCGATCGGTGATAGCTTTGATGAGCGGTCTTATAGATCTTACCGTGACGCAATAAATCGAGGCGCAAGCTCCTCGCGTTTCCCTGGTAACGCCTTGCGTACGGATCAAGCACAAGGGCGCGCGCAACTGGACGCAGCCCCACGACATACTCCGTCCGTGCCCGTTCGACCACGAAGGCCGCGTAGCGGCGAAGTCGCGTCGGTAAGCGTCGAGGAGCAGTCTTATAGATCGGATCATGAAGAGGCAAATCCGGGAACGACCTCGGTGCGCTCTGGCGGCGAGCGTTGGCGGGGCGATCGAGCGGCTGGGACCTCACACGCGGGCGCGTTCTTGCGAGGTAACCAGCCAAGATCTGTCCTGGGCGGCGCGCAGGGGCGCCTCGACGAGGCGGCCGGCTTTAGCGCGCATGGTGTAAACTCTGAACGACATCAGCGCGCACGGCTTGACGAGCCAAGATTTCGTAAGGCGATGGAAACGATTGACCGCGCCTGTCGGGCCCATGACATCTCTAAATTCTCAACCGCTGTTGTGGAGCATACAAAACAGGGGCATCACAAGCAGCTGAAGATGCCGGAACTGGCAACCTTCCTGCAAAAGGCTGCGACCCATTTCAAGGACGAGTTCGTGCCACGCTGGGAGGAGGATGTCCGCCGCGGGAAGTCATGGGGGTATGCGACGACATGCAACGCCTTGAGCCAGCCGGTTGGAGGTCAAGCAGGTCTGCAAGCCTGCGAGGCCGTGGCAGAACAGGTGTCGCGGCTTGATAATCGGCTCATCAAGAAAGTCGAGCCGAAAGCGCTTTCGCTCTTGGCATTGTCCTTCAGTCGTCACCCGGATTCGACGAACTGCCGCGATGCAACGAAGAGAATCGCGAGATTTTCCCACGACGAAAGCTGGATACTTCAGGAGCTGAACAGTCAAAATCTGTCATTGATGGTAAACGGGTTCAGCAAGTGGCCGAAAGAGGTGGACTGTTGCAACGGCATCATCGCGGCTGCAAAGGAAGTCGGCGGTCGCGACCGGCTCTCTGACTTTAATGCGCAGAGTCTTGCGAACCTGGTGAACGGCTTCAGCAAGTGGCCGGGAGAGACGAGCTGTGGCCAAGCCACGGTTGCGATAGCCGATGAGATCCTCGGCCCCGCCCACCGTGCCGATCGCCTCTCGGATTTTAATAACCAGGGATTGGCGAATCTGGCGAACGCTTTCAGCAAGTGGCCCGGAGAGACGAGTTGTGGCCAAGCCACAGTTGCGATAGCCAATGAGATCCTGAAGCCAGCTCACCGTGCCGACCGCCTCCCAGGTTTTATGAACCAGGGATTGGCAAACCTCGTGAACGCTTTCAGCAAGTGGCCGGAGGAGGAAGCCTGTAGCCAAGCCACAGCCGCAATCGCCCGTCAGGTCTGCGATAACGAACGGCTCTCTGCTTTCAATCCGCAAGGGATGGCAAACCTAGTAAACGGTTTCAGCAAGTGGCCGGACAATCCGACCTGTAGCCGAGCCACAGTCGCGCTGGCCAATGAAATCCTTGACCGCGATCGACGCGTCGAACGGCTCTCAATCTTTAATAACCAGGAGCTGGCGAACCTAGTGAACGGGTTTAGCAAGTGGCCGGGCACGACAGACTGTGGCCAAGCCACCGCCGCCATTGCCGGTGAGATCCTTCGCCGCCGCGCCAATTCCAATGGCCGAGTCTATGGTTTTACGCCGCAGGAGTTGGCGAACCTGGCGAACGGCCTCAGTAAGTGGCCGGACGATCCGACTTGTGGCCAAGCCACAGTCGCGATCGCCGATGAAGTCGACCGGAGCGGTCGGCTTTCTCAGTTTACTCCGCAGCAGTTGGCGAACCTGGTCAACGCTTTCAGCAAATGGCCGGGCGCGACTTGTGGCCAAGCCACCGCCGCCATTGCCAATGAAATCCATCGCCGCCGCGTCGATCCCAACGACCGATTGTCGAATTTTGAGCCGCAGGAGCTGGCGAGCCTAGTGAACGGCTTTAGCAAGTGGCCGGACAATTCGGCCTGCGGCCAGGCCATAGTCGCGATCGCCGGTGAAGTCTGCGGGAATGGTAGGCTCTCTGAGTTTGCTCCGCAGCACCTGTCGAATCTTGCGAACGGCTTCAGCAAGTGGTCGGATGATCCGACCTGTGGTCAAGCCACGGTTGCGATCGCCAATGAGATCCTTGGCCCCGATCGACGTGCCGACCGACTCTCGAACTTCGAAAACCAGGACTTGGCACGACTAGTGATCGCCTTCAGCAAGTGGCCGGACGATCCGACGTGTGGCCAAGCCACAGTCTCGATCGCCGATAAGGTTTGCGACAACGACCAGCTCTCCAGCTTTAATGAGCAGGACTTGGCGAACCTGGTGAACGCTTTCAGCAAGTGGCCGGAAGAGACGACCTGTGGCCAAGCCACGGTAGCAATAGCCAAAGAGGTTCTCGCCTCCGACCGGCTCTCAAGCTTTAATAACCAGGAATTGGCGAACCTGGTGAACGGTTTCAGCAAGTGGCCCAAAGAAGTGGACTGCGGGGAAGTTACGGTCGCGATAGCCACTTCGATCCTTGGCCCCGCTCACCGGGCCGACCGGCTCTCAAGCTTTGATGGCCAGGAACTGGCGAACCTGCTGAACGGCTTCAGCAAGTGGCCGGATGAGCCGAGCTCCGAGGCCCTGGTGTACATCGCGCGCGGTCTTGGTCGGGGAAATCGACAATTTGGCGGGTTCTCGATGCCTGAACTCAGCATGATCGCCAATGCTCTGGGGCGGGGTATCATGAAGGCAGAAGACAGCGGGGAGATTGCCAAAGCTGCTCTGCTGCAGGATCGGCTGCATCAGCTCGCCCGTTACCTTCACTATGCTAATGAACGGCTGGAGGAGACGAACGTTCTGAACATCACCACGATTTTGAAGGTGCTGACCAAGGCCGAGCTGTTCGATGACCTCGGTTTGCTTGCACCGTCAGGGCTAAATCGGCTCACCGAGTTGCAACGCCTCCCTGGTTTTGCGCCCGAGAACAATCTCGAAACCATGGGCAATCTCTGCGCCGCTCTGCTGCCTCTTGCGCGCAGCCCAAGAAACCAGCTGCGCCGGCACCGCAGGCAAGCCCTGAACTTTCTGAACGTCGTCCAACCAGTTATCGAGCACAAGATCGAGGCACATCTCATAGCAAGCAACGTTGGGCGGGCTCGCGGACCATTCGCGAGCCGCTGCCCAGCCTTGTCAGTCTATCAAGTACTCAAGGCGCGTGGGATCCTGGAGAACTTTTACCGGCGACCATATGTCGAGGGCAAGAAGCGCGATTTGGAGGCGAGGCAGCAAGAGCTGCAGCGCGGGACCAAGGAGATTCTGGCCAAGACGCGCACCCTCATCACAAACGACCTTTCCAATATGAGCTGGAATCTGATCGCGCAGATCGAGGCGGACAGTCCGGTTGATGCGCTGGACGCGTTCATGGCGCAGGATGAGGCGACGATCCGGTCTCAACGTCCTGCCTCCGTCTTCGACGTCCATCAGGTGTTGCAATCCATGGATCACGAGCCCAGACCACCGCAGGGTGAAGCGGGATTGATGCAGTTGCCTGTCGTGGACATGCAGGGGCGGCGAGTGGCCACGGAGCCCGAGACGCGATATTCGATTTTTCATCGCCTGACCTCGGGAGCTGTGCCAGTGATCGCGGTGCAGCTGCCGGGAAAACCGAGCGCCTTCATGTTGGCGCGTACGCTCACCTTCGATGGTGTGCCATACCGCATGGATCTGTTCGGCGGAAGCAAGTTAAAAGCGCCGAGACCGACGGTTGCGGAGATCGCCGCCCGTGGTCCCGGCGACCAGCCAACGACTTCCGGGGGCAAGCTATTGGCCATTCCGTATGCCGATACTGCGCCGGGTACGCCCTTCGAGCAGCTCTCGCGGGCCTGGGCCCCCTTCAAAGAAGCCTACTACTACACCCAGCGCAGGGGCTTTGCGGCGCCTCCGTCGATCAAAGGTCTGGGTCCTCACGACTATGCCCTGGAGGGCGCCTTCAGATTGTTGCTCGCGCCGGACCGGTCTGGCGACGACGAGCATCCCTTCAAACTGACGGCGCCGGAAGGCCAGATTGCCTTGCGACCGCATGATGGCTGCGGCTTCATCAAGGCCTCGTTGGCCAAGCATATGCCAGCTGTTCTCCGGGCTGGCCACCAAGGGGGTCCAGATCGGGTGCTCGCCTTCGCTGAGGGAAGGAGATCGTCCCTGCCGGCCACGGCGTTGCAACACTATCCGCGCAGCGAGCAGGTGGCGAAAGAGGCGCGAGAGAAGGCCAAGGCCTGGCTTGAGAGCAGGCAAGAGAAAAAGCTGACGTCCGAAGAGTTGTTTCGCACCGTGACGGCCGGACACATTGACGGTCCCGGCGCCGTCGCCGTCCCGTCCGGTGATGGATCCCTCCACGTGCCGACGCTCAAGAGCGACATGTTGTCTGGTGGCGTGCTGGTCGGACGAGCCCCCTATGATAAGCCGAACCTGCGCCCGTTTGCCCCCGAGCAAGTCAAATCAGCACGCGATGGCGATCCGACCGCTATGTTTCTCGATAAGTGCGTGGCCATCCAATATAGCTTTAATGTCGCACAAAAGTCGGGAGAGAAACTGGCGGCCAAGGATCATAGCCTCTTTGCCAAAGGTATTCTGATTGTGGTGCCGGATGAGATGTGGCCGGCCAACTACGCCGACCGTGGACTGGTGCTGTCTGCCGAGGACGTCAAGTGCCATTCGAGCTGGACCAACGGCAAGGACCGCGTAAAGGTGGACACGCCGGTCGACTGCGTCGGCATTCTGCAGGCAACCGAGGTTTTCGCTCCAGGGTCGTTGGTCGCCGTCCCGCCTACCGAACAAAAAAAGCTCGACGGCGATTTCGATGGAGATACCGTCGTTATTGTCGGCGACCGGCCGCAGCTTTATCAGCATGTACGCCAGTTTGATCAAAAGGAGCAAGCTCTCGGACTTCGCTCACTCAAACCGCCAAAGTCGCATACCCCGGCGATCGAGGAGGAGCGTTACCAATTCAGTCGTGCCCGCCAGATCCTCGCTGCCACGTTAGGTGTCCTGGGAACTTATGGCTCCCTGCAGCGAGACTTTCTGGCGCAATCCGAGCCAGCGCGGCGCTGGTTTGCGGAGCGGGCTATCTTTGGCATCTACGAGGGCGTTCACCATGAGCTCAGACGAGATATCCGTGACCTATTGAACCAGGAACAGGTGAGCGGTCAGGATATTCAAGGCCTGCTCGAGAGGGCGAGCGGTGATATAAAGGCCGCGGACCATCCGCTCGCCCGTGAAGTTGCCGAATTGCTCGTTGCTGACCTTGAGGCCTGGGCAGCGATGGCGGATGCGCAGGTTCTGCCCGAAACACTCGAAAGCGGGAGCGATGTAAATCCGCTCTTGAGCGGGCAGCTGTGGGAGTTTTTCCCGGATCTGGCTCAACACTATTCGGCCTCTCCCCAACCACGCGACCGCGTCGAGGCCTTGCTCGACCATTATCCTGCGCGCATCGATCCCCGACCAGATGGATACAATCCGGACGATTTGATCCAGAGCGCGAATAACCTCCTGAGCCTTGGCGTCAAGGTTGGAACCGATGCCTATAAGTCCGACACCGGTGCTCGCCTCTTTATGAAGAAAAGCGGTGAGCTTCAGCGCCTCCTGCAACGGGTGCCGGGCCTTTCGTCCGTCCCCTACCTCAAGAGTATCGCCGCGCCGCTCAATCAAGGGAGGCTCGATGTCGATGCGACCCTGGAGGACTTGAAAGACAATCCGACGCTGGCGGCTTCAATCATGGAGACCTCGATCAAGCTTGCCGTGGAGAACCGTATTCTGCCCGAACCTCATCGGCGGCAGCCTACAGCTGGGGATTCCCTCATGAGGGTCCTGCTAACCCGTGAGGACGCTGCGGAGCGCGCCAAGATCGAAAAGTCTCGCGCTAAAGCCGAAGAGCAGGAAATCACCACAACGACACTGTGCGTTGCCGAAGCTCTCAAGCAAGCGAATATCCAGAATGCCCCATTTCGATCGCCGCTTGAGATCGCAAGAATCGATGACAGACCAGCTCACCGGGATGACCGCAGGTGGCAACTCGCAGCTGATCAACAATGCCGTTCGTCACGTCTTCGAAGTCCCCGACCAGGATTTTGCGCGCGCCTTCAAGAAGGCCATTCTGGCTTTCTATGAGCAAGGTTACGCCGAGGTCAGCACAACCAACTGGTTCAGGATGCGCAATCCGACCTTTGTCGGCATCAAGACTGTGCTCACCACTCAACGCGACTACCGCTTCGAGCTCGAATTCCATACTCCGGACAGCTACAAGGCCGAGCTTGCCAATCACGACACCTACAAGAGCATGCTGCGGCTTGGCAGGATCAATGCACTAGATGAAAACCTGCAGCGCCTGCGTGAGGTTTGCAAAGAGGTCGCAATCCCCGATGGCGTGCAAAACATCCACCATTGGGGAACCGAAGCGGGTATCAGAGGCGGCGCCATGGGGGCATGGGCTTGACGGCCCGGGCGCCGCAGGCTTCTTTTTTAAAAGGATCGAACATCGCACGCGCCACGCTTTCGATGCCGCTTGCCGGCATATCAAGGTGCCTTAATTGAAGGGAGTATTAATGAGAAAATTGCACGACTAACGACGCGGCATCTGCCAAACGACGCGCTTGGACGTTATTCGGCGCTAGGGGCTGCCAGAAGCGTGGTCAAATGAGAGAACACGTCGCCTTGTGACCATCATGGCATCGACGTGGTGACGGTGTTGACTTTCCGCCATACGATCGATCACTCGTCCCGCTTCCGATCGGCATCGACTGTAGGTCGCCTATCTTGATCTTAATATCTGGTGCACCCATCCGGCGAAACCGACATCAATGCCAGGGTATTGCTAGGGCAATAGGCTTCCGAACGTACCTGTTCGAGCCAACGGCTGGCTATCGAACAAAGAAACTCTTCTCTTAAGGCCTGGGGAATGAAGCTTCCCAAGCGGATTGGCGGGGAAGGCAAAGGTGGCTATTGCGCGTAAGTTCGCCAGAGTTCTTTTAGTGCATCTGGGTCCAAGGTACACCGTTCGATTGAGGGCAGCCGAACGAGGCCTGATCTTTGCCGATTTTCTGGCCCGGTGCTCAACCGGCCGACGAAGTCCCGCGGGACGGCAGTTGTGGTAACCTCGGTCATTCGGCTGGTGGCGGCTCGTCCGCACTCCGCACAGCTCGCACCATGAAGCTAGATGGCTCCGAGCATCGCAACTCGGTAGACGCACAGGACATCACCGCCCGGTTGTCGGCGTTAGCATTCCTTGCGGTTAGGACGCGATGCCGTCATCAATGCCGAGCCAACTATCTGGCTGGGGTCGTCAGCTTCTTAAGATCTAGCGCCCTAGTATGAGATCTCTGGACAATCGAATAGCGCTAGGCCTTCGAAGCGGCTGTCGGCTCGGCCACAATGCAAATTACAAGGGCTATGTGCCAGACTTCGACGGGCCCATTGTTTTGGAACTGGACGATCAGCTTTTCTAGCTTGACCACCCTTTGCGGCCAACAGGCCACCTCCGAGCTCATCACGGAGGTGGCCTAACCTCTATTTTCTCAATCGATTTAGCTGACCTCGCGCTCTGTGCTGCACGCGGGGGATGGATGACCTTCATAGAAGGCCAGTCGTCCGCCGAGTGCAGGCCCGGCTCAGTATATTTTTTGTGTGGTGATTGTCGTCAAAGTCTGCCCGTTGGGGTTCCTGTAACGATTGGCGAGGCTTTGCAACAATCCTTCCATCTCCCCTGGATGAGCAGTGAGTTCTCCATAGTTAGGATCGAAAAGTGTAGTTCTTCCATTCAACGCCGATGTTGCAACTACGTGTGAGCCACCTTCGGCGAAATACAAGCTGAGCAAATATTTCGATCCGTCATCGGTGATTTTCCCCACCATGCGCGAGAGGCTCGAAGAGTCGCCGAATTCGTATACCTTCTCTTTTCCGGATGGCGCCAGGTTTGCTTCCCGCAACACCCTGTTTTGTGCCTCAAGGTCTGCCTGAGAAGCTCCTGTTCCCCCCCTTCGCAAGTAATCCTTGTGATCCTGATACTGCTCCTGCCGCATAGCCGCTGAGGCGTGCCTTTGTGATCCGGGTGTTAGCGCACTCATTCGCTCCGACGGGCTGCTGCTCAGAATGCAGAACCACTCCGCCGTCAACCCGACGCAGATGCCGTCTACATTTGCGTCATTCAATTCGGCTGTCCTGTAATCGAACAGGGAGGTGCTCCACCTCGCCGGAGAGGATGTACTGGGAATGTGAGGATCGGTGGTCTGTGGCGTGCTGACGCAGCACCCCATTTTGTCGGGCAACTCCCCAGGTGGCAGTCTCCTTCGCGACGTCAGATTTTGCCTATTTCTGCCAAGTGAAAGCCTTTCAAATTCAATGCTAGGAGGCTGGGAAACGAGCGAGTTCGCCCCTGTTAGCGCCGAAGGCGAACTCGCATGGTGATCTGGCACCGATCGGGACGACATGCCTGCAAGTATTTGCCGAAAGCTGTCGCTGTCCACCGACTGGCTCGGCTCGTGAGCTTGGTTAGGACGTGTGGATTCAATTCGATTATACACGGCGATTCTCGCTTCTCTTCAACGGGTGTCTCTTCGCAGTGCGTTCGGCCTGCCTGGGCCCTGCTGTGAATGATATTGGGACAAGCTGATGAGAAGCTGACGGGCAAGCGTTGCCGAGCTTAGGGACGAAGATGGGAACGGTAACTTTTCCGGCCGTGAGCACGACCGCGGTGATGGCCGCGCGTGCAGGCGTCCCTCAATAGGTGCTTGCAAGGACAGGCGATGCGGGCTCCGCAAAACAGGTTTGCGATGGATCATCGATAAAAGGAAAAACGAAAGAAAAAAGAAAGCGCGTGTGTCGTGCCGATTTGGATATTCGCCGTTTCCTCAGCGAGGAAGTTGGTGGGAGCTGAAAGATAGGACGAAGCGCCCAGTGACGCGAGCGAGCTGCGCAATTCAGACAGGCTGATAAAGCCTTTGCATGAACTCTTCATACGCTAGGGATCGTCTCGTTCTGCACCGGGGCTTGAGTCAGTCCAGAACATGTGATCAGGCGCACGCCTTGATCGGTAGAGCGCCACTTGGCGGCGAAGCAGTTCGCGTGAGTTGACAACGCGCTTTTTCCGTTCCGCTCGTTTTCGAGAGGGCTTGAATCGTACGTAGCGTCATATTGTACTGTCTTGGTCGCATCAAACGGCCCGACGCCGGTTGGGTCCTCGGAACCTGATTGACCCCATCGATGCACCGCCGCCAATGAATGGCCAATGTCTATTGCAAGAGGCGAGAGAACAATGACCAATGCCCTGGCGATCGGACTTGCGCCGCGGTTACCGAACTCGCCTATACCCGACAATGAGTTTGCCTCCGGGGTCGGCGCACTTACTTCGGCATCGCACTCCTGCCGGGAATTCAGCTCGTTGCAACGGGAGAAGCCCTACAACGCGGGATAACCTCGATCCAAATGCCTTTCAGCCCTAGCTATGTCATCTTTATCGCCCAGTCATCCGAGCTCATGCTGAGCAAGCCCTCATGAAGGCCGCCAGTCGGCTGCGTGGGGACGCTCTTTGTGCTGGACATTCGGGAGAACCCTGCAAATGGTTGATTCACACTCGACGAATTTACAGGACTTGGGCGGCGCGGTCCCTCCCGGCGAACGGGTTTTGGAGATAACTACGACAACGGGCTGCGTCGTCGGATGTTCTTATTGTCCGCAGGACAAATTTGCCGAGAGGCAAAGGGTCGTGTCTCATGCAAAGCATCTTCGTCTCGAAGATTTCAAGAAATGTTTGGCGCGCGTACCAAAGGCTGTCGATATCAGCTTTTCCGGGTACTCAGAGGCCTGGCTCAATCCGGCCTGCACCGAAATGGTTGAGCATGCTTACGAAGCCGGCCATAGCATTCGGATTTCCACGACACTCGTAGGAATGAAAGAGCGGAATCTACGACGCTTGCAAGCGCTGAAATTCCGGCTTTTCCTGGTGCACGTTTTTGATGACGGCACTTACATGAACAGTCGCCTAGTCAGGCGCAACTATGTCGATTTGCTACGTCAATTGGTCGACGCAGGCATTTCATCAATGCTATTCGTCGTCATGGGTGAAGTCCATCCCGAGCTTGTCGAGATAATCCCCGAGGAAGCGCTGGTTCGCTCACGTCCGCTGAGCAGCAGGGGTGGAAGCGTCGATCCAAAGACCGTTCAGGCACGACAGCCGATCGTCGGAGTATTAACGTGTCCTGACGAACGAGAACATCGTAATGTTCTTCTCCCAAACGGTGACGTCACGCTGTGCTGCATGGATTTTGAGCGACGTCACATCTTGGGCAATCTTCTTCGCGATGAATATCAAGATCTCTTCAAAGGACCGACGTTTTGCGAAATTGTCGATCGAATGAATGGAAGGGACGGCTATCTGCTTTGCCGGACCTGTGAATTCGCCCAACCAGTAGCGTCGGCACGCTGATTTTTGAGATGTTGACGCCCTCCTCCTCATCAGCACGAATCCTGCGAACTCGGGATGACCGTTCCTGAGCTCACGATCGATCAAGGCTCCGGCGACGCGTGAGTCCTTTGTTCATAATCGAAACATCGAACCGTGGCCGCACCACAGGGAGACAGTCATGGATCGTCGGCAAGCTCTAGGGTTTTTCGCTGGTTTCGCGCTATGTCCCCTGTGCGCGTCCGCGGCGGAGCATCGTTGGAGTTACGAGGGAGAGACCGGGCCAGACAAATGGGGCGGTCTGGATGCCGCTGACGCCGCGTGCGCGATCGGCGGCCAGCAGTCACCCATCGATATAACCGGCACCATTACTGCCCCGCAGCCGCCGCTTAGGATGAGTTGGGCCAGGCGGCCGGATAAGATCGTCAACAATGGCCATACCATTCAGCTTGATCTTGCCGAAGGCGACACGCTCCACTTGGGCGACCGCCCCTATGCGCTGAAGCAGCTCCACTTCCATCATCCGAGCGAGCACCTTGTCGAGGGTAAGCGTTTCGCCATGGAAGCGCATTTCGTTCACGCCGATGCCGACGGGCTGGCCGTCGTTGGCGTGCTTATGGTCGCTGGAAAGCCGAACGCAGTCTTCAAAAGCATTGTCGCGGCTATGCCGTCAGACAAGGGACGAGCCGTTCCAGCTGATCCGGCAATCGACCCCAGCCAACTGTTGCCGACGCAACGAGCATATTACCACTATGCCGGATCACTGACGACGCCGCCGTGTAGTGAGACAGTCGATTGGATCGTCCTGGCCAATCCAATTGAGGTGGATGAGACCGATATCGCCGGCTTCGGCAAGCTCTTCCCCATGAATGCCCGTCCCGTCCAGAAGCGGGACCGGCGCTTCATTTTAAGTTCCGGGTCAGGTTGAAGGATTTGGCTCTTCAGAGAGACCTGCGCTTGCGCTGGCCTATGTCGCGCGCAATGCTCGCTCCGAGATCACGGCATGTTTGACGTGACAAGGAATGGAGGCTGACTTCGGCTATTTGGCCTATTCTGTTGAAAAAGGACGGCGGTTGCGACGCCGCGGTCTAATTAGCAGGGCTGAAGGTCATGATGGGGCATCGGCAAGTCGAACAGGCTGCGTTGTTCTATGAATTCTCGCCCGTTAGGCACATCCCCGCCGACCACCTACTCCGGCCGATCGACAGGCTTGCTGCCGCACGGACTTGGTCGCTATAGGGTAAAGCGGAGGCGTTAGTCGCATCGCACCGCCGGGTTTACGGGTACACGGCTTACTGAAAGGGCCCCTCGTTGATCATCCGGGGCCGCCTCCCGTCTGGTCTGCACGCACTACGAAGGGAAGATCCAGCGCGGATCCTGTACCTGCTTGACCGCGACGTTCAACTCCTCCTGGGTCGCATAGGTGGGCATTTGCGCCTCGTTGATCCAACCGAAACCGAGATATCGGAACTGATCCGCCGGCATGGCCACCCGACTGTGGCCGAGCTCGCGAAGGAAGTCCTTCGACCAGTCGTGGATCGTATACGCCTCAAGTTTGTTCATCATCGCTCGCCAGCGTTCGATGCGCTCCTCTTGCGGCATGTCTGTTGCAGTTGAAATCGCGGTCGCGATGTCACGAGGCGAGGCCGGATCCACGTGCAGCGCCTCATTTTCGTTGAGTTCTTCTGCCGCCCCCGCGAACTTCGATAAAACCAGCACGCCTGGGTCGTTCGAATCTTGCGCAGCAACATATTCTTTCGCCACCAGGTTCATGCCGTCACGCAACGGCGTCACCAGACCAACATCCGCAGTGCGGTAGAGGCCGGCGAGTTCCATCTGCGGGAAGTGTCCCTTCTCATAAAGAATTGGCTTCCATCCGTCGTCCGTTCTATGCCTACGATTGACGTCGCTGACAAGGCTGTCGATATCGCGCTGATATTCACCGTATGCTGGAATGTCGGCGCGCGAAGACGTCCCAATCTGCAACAGCGAGGTGCTGTGCGGCTTGTCTGCCAAAACCTGATCGAGAGCTTTGATCCGATTGTCGATACCCTTGGTATAGTCGAGGCGATCCACACCGATGGCTAGCTTCGTGCCATCGAGTTTGTTCTGCATCGACGAGATCTCATTTCGATGCGTCGCGAGCGATTCCACGGCATATTCTTCGAACTGCTTGGGATCGATACCGATCGGAAAGGTTTGGCACCGCGTAAGGCCGCGATCCGAGATCACAAAATCGCTCTTGCTCTCCAGCCCTAGATGCGTTCGCAGGCAGGAGAGGAAATTATCCAGATCCCAACGGGTCTGAAAGCCGACTAGATCGTACGCCAACATCGCCTCCATTAGTTCGCGATGATGAGGTACCTGCTCCATAACATCAGGCTTCGGCCATGGCGTATGCAGGAAAAAGCCGATCGGTTGCTGAATCGAGCGCTCGCGCAGCTCATTGCCGAGAGGAAGAAAATGATAATCATGCACCCAAATCGCGCCTCGGTTCTTAAGCCGTGACAGCGCGCGCGCCATGGCGCGGTTGATCTCGCAATAGCTTTTGTAATGCTCCTCCGAAGCTGGAGACATCCGCTCGGTCAACGAGTGAAATGCCGGCCACAGAGTGGAATTTGCAAATCCATAATAGAAGTTATCATAGTGAGCGGCCGGTAGATCTACCTTTACAACTTCACCCCGGCCGTGCGGCTCAGGAACATTTAGCTGCTCACGGCCCTCGCTTAGCGTCCCCGAGGACCCCATCCAAACGGCGCCAGAGCGTTCAACGACGGGCTCAAGGACCGCGGCAAGACCACCCGTTTTGGGTTTGTTGGGATCGATGGTTGAAACACGGTTCGAAACGAAAACAAGTTTCTCATCTGGCTGATGAGACACCATGCCGATACCCGCCTCGTGCTGAGCAAAGGCAGCATGACGGAAAAGTTCTGCATCGGCTTTACTTGACCGCTCCTGTGCTGCTTGGCTCAGGTGATGCTCAAAAGCGACTTGGCTCATCTTCAGCTGCTCCGGCCTTGCGCGCGATGTGCCACGAGAACTTGTACAGACAGCCTTCACGACATTAAACGGATCCATTCTACACCTCCGATTGAGCAATCAGAGCGACGAGTTCGGGACTTCCTTGCTTTTCAAGTTAGACGCTCGACCTTTCGAAAAGCTGACGAAAAAACCAGAGTCGGCCTCTCTAAAGTGGTAGCCTGAGCTTTCGGGAGGAGAACCGCCCTACTCCTCGACAAGTCGCACGCTGGGCTACTGCACCACCACACATATCGCCAGATGCTTTGAGGATACCGGTCTTATCCTTCATGTCTCGCTGCTTCAGTGGATCTTGTAACGTATTCATGCGACAGCCCGCTTAGAGGACTTGAATCTTACGGTGCGTCATAATGTACGAATTTCAAAGTAGCTCCCGACGGTCTCGCTGGGCGTACGTTCAACACTGGCACTGACAGTTCTCATTAGCCGTCTTGACCTGGCCGTTTTAGAGCGCGTCGCCATGGGGCATGGCCGACGTTCCTTGCCACAGGTGGGACAATGACGTCCGACGCCGTTGACGTATGTGGTCGGGAGCGGTGCCAGTGTCACGATCGTTGCCCACGGGATCGCTCGGCAAATTCACGCCATTCGGACGGCCGTAGACTGTGTCGGCGCTCAGCGGTGGAATGACATTGTACGTTGGGATCGCCTTCCGATATCGCACCGTTGACTTCAACGCGCGAGCGCATGTAGCCCCTGACCCCATCGACCCGGCCTGGCCCATCGATTACGCGGGCCTACGCCCCTACTACGAGGAGTTCCAACGTCGGATGGGGTGGCGCGGCTCGCCGGCGCAGATTCACTCGAGCCGCCAAGTGATTTTGCCGCCTGCAGGGCCGATTGACCGCCGATGCGTGCGGATGCCTGGGCCGGCTGCCGTTCCCTGCCTCGCTGGCAATCAACTCGGTCCGCTTCCGCAGTTGGCCGGCCGCTGGGCCGCCACGGGTGCTGGGCCGCGTCAATGCGAGCATCCGACTCTTGGCGTGGGGGCGTGCGCCACTAGGCGCGCTGCTTGGCGATGTGCTCGATGCTGGACCTGGCCTGCGGCCTGCGCGACTGGCCAGCAGCGCAGTGGGCGCGACCTCCGTGCTGCGAATTCGCGATCGCCTCTGCGCCGCACCCACAGCTTGCATCTCTGAGACCACGGACTGGCTGGCAGGTCGCGCGTATGGAGATCAATGTGCTCGGGGACCTCGAGCTGTGGCCGGGCCGGCTGACCTTGTGGCGCATCAGCGTGCCCGGCATTGACAGCTGGCGCCCTGATCCGCGTCGGCCGTCCCATGTTCAGGAGGATCACCTTTGCCGTTTCGACAATAGCCAGCCCGCTTGGCTGGGCGTCGCGATTGAATGGTCGGGCGAGGTCAATACGACCGCTCTGAGCAAGGCGATCCTTGGCTGGGTCGACCGGCACGAGGCACTACGCTGCCGCTTCGCCAAGGATGGCTCGGTAATCCATCTCGCGACGGTTGGCCCGGGCGCGGAAACACTCGACCTAGTCGAACTCGGTGACTACGCCGATCCAGGCGAACTAGCCTGGATGCTAGAAGAAGTGTTCGACGCCAACACAAAGCCGCTGAACTGGCCGCCGTATGTCTTCGTCACAATCAGCCGGCCCGGATGCACCACTCTCATCGTCGCCTCCGACCACTCAGTCACGGACGCGTACTCAATGGCCTCGGTACCCTACGAGATCTGGGAACTCTACTGCGCAGCGATTCGAGGAGTGGCCCCCCGAGTGGCGCCGGCACACAGCTATCTGGATTATGCTGCCTCCGAGCGCGCCCGTGTGAGCGATCTGACCGACCGGCATTCGGCAATCGAACACTGGCGCGAGCTGATTGCGGCCACTGGCGGTCAACTGCCGGGTTTTCCGGTGCCACTAGGTGCACTGGGCGACGCCGTGCAGCAAACCAGACGGATCTGGCTCTTTGACGCGGACAGCGCGCTGAGGTTCGATCGGGCGTGCCGCGTCCAGGGCGGACACACAGCGGCAGGCATATTTGCATGCTTGGCTCTGGCAGGGAGAGCGTTGGGCAACCAAAAGAAATTTTACTCCGTCGTTCCCTTTCACACGCGAAATGCGTCGCAGTGGAAGCACTCGGTTGGCTGGTATGTCGGGATGAGCCCGGTCAGCTTCAAAGTGACCGACGCGTTCCCAGATCTGCTACGCTCCGTCAGGCTCGAACTGAAGCGGGCCAGAAGAACCGCGCAGGTGCCATTTTCCAAAGCAATGGAAGTGCTAGGCAGCACACTGCGCGATCGCTTTGTGGTCTCCTATATGGACGATCGGGTGGTGCCCGGGTCGGATTGCTGGGCGCGCTGGCGAACGAGATTTCTGATAAGCCGCTGCAGCGACCCGCAGGAGGTATATTTGTGGGTCAGCCGATCGCACGAGGGAATCTACCTGAATTTCCGTCACCCCGGCACGGCGAGCGCCCGCAGCGCGGTGGACCGCTATTTCGCCGAAGTCGCCACGCTGGCCAACGGGATCAGCGGCGCATTGCCGCGGCCAGTCATGGTGGACGACTGATATCGCTAGCGGCGTGCTCGCGTTTTGCCGATCGAAACGCGTGTTGTAGCGAACCCAACCGTAGCTGCATCGTGGAGAATCGAGCGGTGTGCGCGCTCGAGGCGAAGGGACCGTCCAGCCCGATTGCTCGGCTCGAGTCATGAAGGCGTTGTGAGCGGCGAGTGTCACGGTGCAGCTCCCATGACAGTGGCCGGTGGCCGGTCCGCGTTTTCCCCTCCGTCGCAAAGGTGGGCATGCAATGCGGCCACACATTGATCCGCGTTCTTGTTGTCACGTTTTTGGCCGGGGACAATCGTGAGATCGGCAAGCTGATAGAATGGCGCGCGCTCGCGGACCAGCTGCGCGATCTTGTCCTCCCGGTTCGCGGTCTGTAACAGCGGCCGGGTGGTGTCACGACTAAGGCGTTTCCTGATCTCGCCTATGTCGGTATTGAGCCAGATCGAGACCGCCTTCTCAGCGACGTGGCGCCGCGTCTCCTCACGCATGAACGCGCCGCCACCGGTTGCCAGCACCACCGGCCCCCTCTCGAGAAACCGCGCGATCGACCTCGCCTCGAGGTCCCTGAAATGCTGCTCTCCTTTGGTCTCAAAAAGGTCCGTTATCGACATGCGAGCCGCCGCCTCGATTTTTTTGTCGGAATCGATGAAGGGCAGGCCCAGTCGTCTCGCAAGATAGGGGCCAATGGTGGATTTTCCGGAACCGGGCATGCCGACGAGCACGATCGGCCGCCCGTCAAGAGCCACGACAACCTCCTTTGCATTAGGTTTGAGCGTCCTTGACTGTTCGGCAGATCGTAAGCCGAAGGCCGCGCCGACGCCACCGGCGCGCATCCCTTCGATTGACCAGTGTGAAATGTTTCCGACACCTTCGGGTATCGCAACTTCTTTGCAGACCTCTCGAGCACGCTGCGCGAGCTGCTCCATTTTGCTGGGATCCGGTGCATCGCTTCTGCGCCGTCGCTGCAGTTCCTTATACGTGTCGTGATTGGCAATTTTGGCCTGGTAGCTGCCCGGCGTATGGAATTCCGTTTCGAAGCGGTAGCCATCCGGCGTGGCGAGCACGGTCTTCATGCCGACAAACGTCGGAGCGCTCATCCTGAACCAGTTGGTTGTGCTGATTTCGGCGTAGCCTTGCTCCTCAAACGCCAGTATGGCTTGTCGGAAGGCACGCGCAAAGTTTTTATCCGGCACTTCGAAGACATGGCGAACGGCATTGCTGATTAGCTGTGAGTCGCCTTCGGAAGCATCATTCATCTCCATGAGTTGGTCTCTGAGCGAGTTCTCCGATCTCAACCGATTCTCGAGATGGGGCATTTTCACATCGATGTCTCTTTGCCGGAGGTTTTCGGCAACCTGCAGCGCCGCTGCAGTGATCTCCTTCTCTTCGGCCGCGGCGCGAGCAGCCTCAATTTGGGCGCGCTCTGAAGCCTGCTCGCGGGTCAGCGTTGAAGTGACGGCAGATTCCTCGGCTGGCTGTTGGCCAAAGGGGCCGGGTAGAATCCCTTTCTCCGCAGCAAGCTTAATCGAGGCTTCCATGATTGAAGCCGCCAATGTGGGATTGTCCTTCAGATCCTCCAAGGTCGTGTCGACGTTGAACCTGCCGTGGTTGAGGGTTGCGGCCATGCTCTTGACATAGGGCACAGGCTTCACGCCCGGCGTCTGTTGCAGCAACCGCTGGAGTCCTTGGCTTTTCTTCATAAAAAGCTCAACGCTCGTGTCGGATTTAAAGGCGTCCGTTCCAACCTTGATACCGAGGCTCAGGAGGTTGCTTGCGCTTTGCACGAGGTCATCCGCAATGTACCCATCCGGACGCGGATCGATGCGCGCAGGATAGTGGTCGAGCAGCGCCTGGATGCGGTCGCGTGGGTGAATGGCTGCCGGATAAGCCTCCGCTAGGTTTGGGAAAAGCTCCGTCAGCGCTAGGCTTACCGTCAGTTTGGTGTCGCTCACGCTTTCGGCTGTTTCGGGCAGCACCTGCTCATCCGCGCTTTCTGCCCACGCTTGGAGGTCGGTGACGAGCAACTCGGCAAACTCGTGGGCCACAGGATGGTCTGCGACCTTGATCTCGCGCCTCGCTCGGTCGAGCTTGTCCTCTATATCCTGACCACTCACCTGTTCCTGGTTCAGTAGCTGACGGATGTCGCGCCGTAGCTCGTGGTGAACGCCCTCGTAAGTTCCAAACACGGCACGCTCGGCAAACCAGCGTCGTGCTTGATGGGACTGCGCCAGAAAGCTGCGCTGCAGGCCGCTGTAAATTTCCAAAGCATCCCGCGTCGCCGCGAGGATCTGCTTGGCACGACCGAATTGGTAATTGTTGCCCTCGATCGCCGGGGTATACGATTTTGGCGGCTTGAGCGAACGAACTCCGCGAGCTTGCTCCTTTTCGTCGAACTGGCGAACATGCTCATAAAGCTGCGGCCGGTCGCCGATGATAACGACGGTATCCCCGTCGAAGTCGCCGTCGAGATTTTTCTGCTCGTCAGTCGGGACGGCAACCAACGACCCCGGAGCAAACACCTCAGTCGCCTGCAGGATGCCGACGCAGTCGACCGGCGTGTCTACCCTGGCGCGGTCCTTGCGCTCGGTCCAGCTCGAATGGCACTTGACGTCCTCGGCCGACATCACGAGCCCACGGTCGGCGTAATCGGCCGGCCACATCTCATCCGGCACCACGATCAAGATGCCTTTGGCAAAGAAACTGGGATCGTCGGCCGCCAGCTCTTCCCCCGATTTCTGGGCGACACTGAAACTGTATTGCATGGCCACGCATCGATCGAGGAATGCCGCAGTCGGATCCCCATCAGCTGCCGACTTGACCCGTTCGGCGGCGAGCGGGCGCATGTTGGGCTTGTCATATGGAGATCGCCCGATCAGCACGCCTCCCGTTTCCGTCAACGTCTCGCTCTTGCGCTTCGGCACATGGAGGTCATTATCACTGGACGGAACGGCAACCGCACCGGGACCATCGATGTGGCCTGCCGTCACCATGCGAAACAGCTGCTCGCCTATCAGGCCTCCCTCTCCTCTGCTCTCAAGCCAAGTCTTGGTCTTCTCGCGGGCCTCGTCCGCCACCCGCTCGTTGCGCGGATAATGTTGCAGCGCCGAGGCAGGCACGGACGATCTCCTTGCCTCACCAAAGGCCGGCATCCGATCGGGGCCTTCCTTGGGGCCAGCCCGACGAATAGCTGGCATAAGCTCGGCGAGCGAGGCCTTGATGAAGCCACAGCCGTCGTGCGGTCGCAAAGCAATCGGGCCTTCCGGTCCAGTCAGTTTGAAGGGGTGAGCCTCGTGGGTCGGGCGGTCCGGCGCCAGCAATAGCCGGAAGGCGCCCTCCAGCGCGTAGTCATGAGGGCCTAGATCCTTCAGGGCGGGTGGCGCCGCAAACCCCCTGCGCTGAGTATACCAATAGGCCTCTTTGAACGGCGCCCAGGCGCGCAACAGCTTCTCGAACGACGTGCCCGGAGCGGTTTCAGCATAGGGAATGGCGAGCAGCTTTCCCCCCGAAGACGCTGCGGCCGGTGCGCCTGGAGCATGGGTCGCGATTTCCAACACGGTCCGTTTTGGCGCCTTCAACTTGCTGCCGCCGAACAGGTCCATGCGATATGGCACACCCTTATACGTGAACGTACGCGCCAGCATGAACGCGCTCGGCTTTGCTGGCAGCTGCACCGCCACCACCTCTATCGCTCCCGAGGTCAGCCTGTGAAAAATCGAATATCGTGTCTCGGGCTCCGTGGGCAGTAGCCGCCCTTGCATGTCCACCACTGGCAACCGCATCAGACCCGCTTCGCCCTGTGGGGGCCTTGGCTCGTGGTCCATGGCTCGCAAGACCTCGTGGACATCAAATACGGCCGCCTGATATTTGGCCTGGATCGTTGCCGCATTCTGCTCGACGAATGTGTCCAGCGCATCGACCGGACTATCCGCCTCGATCTGCGCGATCAGGTTCCAGCTCATATTGGAAAGATCGCCTTGGATGAGGTCGCGCGTCCTCTCGAGGATCTTTTTGGTCTCGTCCTTCAGCTCGTGCTGCCTCGTCCGCAAATCGGACTTCTTGCCCTCGACGTCCGGGCGCTTGAACATGTTCGCCAAGACCGCGCGAGATTTGAGCACCTGATAGATCGAGAGGGCGGGACCGCGACTGGCCAGCGGCCCACGGATTTGCTCGGCCTTACTTGCGTTGAAATGTGCCTTGATCTTTTGCTCCACAACCGGTTGGAGGTCGTTCAGCAAGTAGAGAGCCTGTCTCCGGTGCCAGCGCAGGTGCGGGCTGCGCGCTAGCGGCACCAGAGCGGCACAAAGATTGCCCATGGTTTCGAGGTTATTCTCAGCGGCAAATTCAGGGGCACGAAGCAATTGGTTGAGCCGATCTAACCCGGTCGGTGCGAGTAAACCAAGATCCTCGATCAGCCGGGCCTTCGCCAGGGCCTTGAAAATGCTGGCAATGGCCGGCACATCGCTGTGCGCCATCCGATCAATGTCATAGTGCAGGTGATGGGCCAGCTGATGTAAGCGATCCTTCAGCAGAGCGGTCTCAATGATCTCCCCTGCATCATCCCCTTTCGTGATACTTCGCCCGAGGGCATTGGCGATCATGCTGAACTGAGGCGTCGTGAAGGCACCGAATCGTTGGCCTCCGCGGCCCAGTCCACGCGCAATGTCCACTACCGCCCGGCGGCACGCCGCTTCTTCTGGCCACTTGCTGAAGCCATTCACCAGGTATGCCAATTGCAGCGGCGTGAGATCGGGGAGCGGGCGGCGGCAGACCTCACGCGCAATCACGGCTGCGGTTTGGCAAATGTCCGTATCTTCCGACCACTTGCTAAAGCCGTTCACCAGCGTCGATAGAGCTTGATTATCCGCCCGAGAGAGCCGGTCGCCGTCAAGAAACTCACTTGCAATCGCCACCGTGGCCTGGTGTGCGTCCTCCTCTTCCGGCCACTTGCTGAAGCCGTTCGCCAGATTCGCCAGCTGCTGCTCAGTAAACCGAGAGAGTTGATCGTTACCGCGACGGACCTCGCGGGCGATCGCGACTGTGGCTTGGCCCGTGTTCGCATCTTCCGTCCACTTGCTGAAACCGTTCACTAGATTTGCCAGCTCCTGCCGAGCAAAAGCTGAGAGTTGGTCGCTGCGGCGGCAGACCTCACCGGCAATCGCGACTGTGGCCCGGCGGGTGTTCTCGTCCCGCCACTTGGCGAAGCCGTTCGTCAGGTTTGCCAGTCCCTGGCTAGTCAAAGCAGAGAGACTATCAGCGCGGCGATGGACCTCGCCGGCGATAGCGATTGTGCCCTGGCGAGAGGACTCCTCTTGCGGCCACTTGCTGAAGCCATTCACCAGGTTGACCAGTTCCTGCTGAGTAAAACCAGACGGTTGGCGCCAAAGAACTTCACTGGCGATCGCAATTGTGCCCTGGAGAGTCGTCTCCTCTTCCGGCCACTTGCTGAAGCCGTTCACCAGATTAGCCAGCTCCTGTTGAGTAAATTCAGACGGTGTGCGCCGAAGGACTTCGCTGGCGATCGCGATCGTGCCCTGCAGAGCGAAATCCTCTTGCGGCCACTTGCTGAAACCGCTCACCAGGTTCGCCAGCTCTTGTCCCGTAAAAACGGAGAGTTGGTCGGTGCGGCGATAGACCTCACCGGCGATCGCGAGGGCAGCCTGTTGCGTGTCGCCCTCCCCCGGCCACTTGCTAAAACCGTTGACCAGGTTTGCCAATCCCTGGCTGGAGAAAACAGACAGGCCGTCAGCCCGACGATGGATCTCACGCGCGATCGCGATTGTGCCCAGGCGAGAGGGCTCTTCTTCCGGCCACTTGCTGAATCCGTTCACCAGGACCGCCAGACCCTGCTCGGTAAAATCCGGCAGTCGCGTGGCCCGGCTGCAGAGTTCGGTGGCGATCAAGCCTGCAGCTTGCAGACAGGCTTCTGCTGTTGGCCATTTGCTCAAGCCATTCATCAGGATTGCCAACTGCTGGTCATTGAAATGGAAGAGCCCTTCGGCGCCGCGGCGGACGAGTTCACTTACGGCGGCAACTATAGCTTGGCCTGCGTCCTCCTCTTCCGGCCACTTGCTGAAGCCGTTTACCAGGCTCGTTAATTGCTGCGGAGTAAAGTCAGGAAGCCCACCATCGCTGTTGGCGCGGCGGCGCAGGTCAGCAGCGATCAAATCTGCAGCTTGCAGACAGGCATCCTCTTCCGGCCATTTGCTGAAACCGTTCACCGCCGCCGCCAGGTCCCGTTGAGTAAACACCGAAAGTTCGTCCGCACGGCCAAGGACGGCATCGGCGATTGCGACTGCGGCTTGGCGGGAGTTCAGCTCTCCCTTTGGCCACTTGCCGAAAGCATTAGCCAGGAGTGCCAAGTGCTGTGGAGGAAAACCAGGCAGTTTGTCATCGCGGGCGGCGCGGCGGCAGAATTCGGTCGCGATCAAGCCTGCTGCTTTGAAGCAGTCCTCCATCTCATGCCAGCTGCTGAACGCATGGAACAGGTTCGCCACTTCCGACGGAGCAAAATCAGGGAGTAGGTCGGCGCGTGCAATGACCTCCTTGGCGATCGCAATTCTTGCCGAACCAGACTCACTCTCGTCCGGCCACTTGATGAACCCGTCGGCCAGGCTCGCCAGTCCCTGCGAATCAAAATCAGAGAGCCCTTCGTTGCGTGCGGCGATCTCGTTGGCGATCGCGACGGTGATCTCGTGACAAATCGTCTCTTTCGGCCACTTGCTGAAACCGCTCACCAGATTCGAAAGTCCCTGCGGATCAAAAGCAGAAAGATCTTCTTTGCGCGCGAGGATCTCGTTGGCGATCGCGACTGTAACGTCGCGACATTGTTCCGGCCATTTGCTGAAGCCATTCACCAGGCTTGCCATGCCTAGCGGACCAAAGGCAGGAAACTGGCCGTCACGGTCCGCGCGGGACAGGATCGCATCCGCCATTTTGACGGTGGCTCGGCGACTGATTTCCGCGGGCCTGCTACTGAAACCGCTTACCAGGTTGGCAAGGAGCTGTGGAGTAAGACTCGAGAGCCGGCTTGCCTCGGCGTGAACAACCTCGTCGGCAATTGCTAGGGTAGCTTCGTTGCAACCAGTGTCGTCCGGCCATTTGGTGAACCCGTTCACCAGGTTCGCCAAGTGCTGCGGAGTAAAATCAGACAGCCCGTCGGCGCGGGCGGCGCGGCGACAGAGTACGGCGCCGATGAAGCCTGCGGCCCGACCAGAATTTGCCTCTTCCGGCCACTTGCTGAAGCCGTTCACCAGGTTCGCCAAGTGCTGCGGAATAAAATCAGAGAGCCCAGCGTCGCGCGCGGCGCGGCGGCAGATTTGGACTGCAATTTCGACAGTACCCTTGCGGCAGCCCGCCTCGTTTGACCACTTGCTGAAGCCGTTCACCAGGTTCGCCAGGTCCTGCGGGACAAAACCTCGAAGCTCGTTGTTTTGGGCGCGGCGGAATACCTCCTCGCCGATCGCGGCTGTGGCTCGGCGGGCGTCCTCCCGTTCCGGCCACTTGCTGAAACCATTCACTAAATTGGCCAGTCCCTGTGAAGTGAAATCAGGAAGTTGGTCGGGGCGTGCGACGATCTCCTTGGCGATCGCACCAATAGCCTCGCCGCAGCGGTCTTCCGGCCACTTGCCGAACCCGTTCACCAGGTTGGCTAGTCCCTGCTGATTAAAATCGAATAGCCCATCCCTGCGAGCGGCGCGGCGGAGGATTTCGCCAGCAAGCAAGCCCGCGGCTTGGGAGCAGTGTGCCTGTTCAGGCCACTTGCTAAAGCCGTTCACCAGATTCGCCAGGTTCTGCGGAATGTATTCAGACAAGCGGGAGTCACAAACCTCTCGGGCGATCGCTTCTGTGGCTCGGCCACAGCTCTCCTCGGCTGGCCATTTACTGAAGCCGTTGACCAACAATGCCAGGCTTTGGTTTTGCAGTTCCTGAAACGCAAAACTTTCATCGCAACAAAATTCGGCGATGGTGACGATTGCTGCGTGGCATTCCGCCGCCGAGGGATGCCGACCGAACGATGATGCGAAGAGAGAAAGGGCGCTGGGATTCATTTGCTTCATAAGCGTCTTGTCAAGACGCGACACGCGAACCGCTAAGGCGCGGCTAGCTTGTATGCCGGCCTCACCTCCGGCTTCCCGGCTCACCGCGTTGCATGTGGTGGCGTACCCCCACGACGAGCGGATATTTTCTTCCAACTGCGCAACAAATCGAGCGTCGAAACGGTCAGCCGCGTTTTGCAGAAACTCTGAAAGATCCTGCCTCCGCAGCTGATTGCTGTAACGCACCACTGCACGTGAGAATATCCCGATGTCGCGAGCGCTAGCGATTTCTCTTAGCGCAGCGTTAAGTTCATCCGATCGTCTCGAATGCCTTCCCGGTATTGCACCTTGGACGTTCTGCATGGTTGCATGGTCGATGTTCGCCCTTCCAGGTCCGCCACTCAAGCCAGAGACGGATTGGCTATACGAGGCCAGCTCTGTTTGCGAGCGTTCGGCCGCTCGATCGGCGCGCCGCCGCCCGCAATCTGAACGCGAGGGGTCAACTCCGAGCCTTGGCGCGCCACCATGAGTTCGATGGACTCGCTCCGAGCCCTCAGCCTGGGTTGGCTGCGCAGGAATACCGCCGCTGCGCCAGCTTCCTGGCCTGTCACCCCGCTCGGACACGGATGGCGTATTCGGCGAGAGCTCGCCTCTTTGCGAGCTCTCAGCATTTCGGGAGGCACGCCAGCGACCGCCATCAGAACGCAACAGGCGTGCCTCCCGATTTGCTGCGCCATCATTAGTACGATCGTATCGCTCGGAACCTTCACGCTGGATTGGATGAGTCGGCGCATTGGCGATGCGCGACCGTCCTGGTCTGCCGCTGCCCTCGGACACGGATTGCGTATCCGCCGGGCGTCTGCCCGCGTGCGAGCTTCCAGCCTCTCGATCGGCACGCCAGAACTCCTCGCCACGCAAGGGGCCTGCGTCTCGACTTGTTCCCCCACTGTCAGGTCTATAAGATCGCTGCGGGCCTCGGCCTTGGACCGTCTGGGTGGTCACATCATGGACGTGCCCCCCTTCTGGTCCGCTCGCTGGGTGCGACAGGAGCGAGCGTCCTCGTGAGCTTTCAGCCTCTGGATCGTCGCGCCGCGCTTCCACCTCAGATCGCGACACGCCGGATTCCGGCAAGGAGCGCAAACGACGACGGTTTCCCCCGATTGCGCCTTGCAGCGCAGCCCCGAGGAGTCGATGTGGGCCGGCGGGACCGGCAAACCGGCCTGCACTGGCGCGCGGCGGGACGCGAGAATATGCAGCATCGGAATCCTGAGGCTCAGAACGCATCCGCTCCACAACAGAATTGAACGATCGGCCCTCTTCACCCGGACCAGAAGCCCGCCCAGTGCTAGACCCCTCAGCGCCTCGACCTTCGTTGGCACCAAATTCTGAAATGGGCGATTTGCCGCGCTCGTCAATGGGCCTCATAATCCATCTCCAATGTAGCGGAAACTGTGCAGGCTGCCCTCACGAACGCGATAGCACGCGCCGGATCGGCCGCTTGTCCTCGTCTTATATGGCAGAGCTGATTGAATGGATCGTCGGATCCGCAACTGGCGAGCACGCAGAGTCTTCAATTGCATGCCCTTACGAACGACAGATCGATAGAGCGCATCAGTCACTGAGCCAAAAGCGCTTTCGAGAAACACACTCAAGAATCCCAAGAAGCGGCGCTTGGCGATGCCGTCCAGTTTGACGTCTTCGGTCTTTTTCTAGGATGCGACAGCCCTTTCGCGGGGTCATCAAAACTTGCCCAGATTCCCGCAGCCGACTACAGCAACAAATACAGATGTTCGAGCCACGATTTCAGATTGACTATGCGGCTTGACCGAGTCAACCGGCCACGCAAATGAGGTGACGGGAGCCGCGGCCCCAGTCACTTTGGTTGAGCAGCTTCAGGCCAATCTGAGAACTCCATCTCGAATCGACGAGAGCCGACGGCGGGTTTGGTCGTGAATTTGAGGGTTTTTCCGGAGAGAGCCGCCAACGAGCCGGATGCGAATTTGAACACCGTCTTACCGGTAGCTGCGATACCGGCGGCCCTGTTGTCCTCCATGACCAAGGAGCCGTCCCCCTCCAAGAGCTGACCGACCGCATATCCTTCGAGCGCGCGGTGAACGTCGAGAGAAGCCAGGTACGTCCCTTTCTCACTGTCCCATTCGCTGACCGATATCGATGTGATTCCTGCGTCCTTCAGCAGCCCATCCGCAATGCGGCAGGTATATTGAAGGCTGATAATGATGTGCCCGTTTCGATCACCTACCGGCTCTCGATCGGTTCCGTCTATGGTGCAGTCGTAGCGTCGGATTGAGTCCGCGAGCGTCCCCCCAGTCGGCCCGAGCAACCCGAAAGCAGAACACAGGACAATAATGAGAAACGGTTGCTTCATTTGCCGATGCTTTCGCGGATATGTCTTCACAAGAAATCTACAACTTGACGCAAGGTCCGATTCAAGCTCCTTCGATCTGTTGTTGTGCGGTCTCATGCTGACCACGGTTGTCGGCGCAGAACGACCGATAGACGCGCGCGAGGTTTGAGTTGAAACGAAGGATTGATGGTGCTCGGGCGAGCGCCTTCAATCCTCCTACACAATTCTTATGGCGACTAGAAAAAGGCCCGCAAGCTTACACGGGATCGGACTTCTCCGGCCCTTCACGACGTGGCTCTACATCCGAGCTAACTTCCTTCGCCAGGCTTTGTCCCTTTGCCAGGCGTCGGCCCAATGCTTCGACAAATGAATCATAGCGCTCGCGTCCTTTCGCCTGGGCTGCTGGTTGCGCCGTGTCTGGTAAAGGCGGAGTCGCTGTCAGCCAAAACCGGACGAACAGGGCTAACGCTTCGTTCGAAATTGTGACGTGGCGTTCAAGCCGCTCGAGCTGGCGGGTCAGCCGGTCCAATCGCCGGCTGAGCGCCGCCTCCATTCGCTCCGAACTATCGGGCGACAAGAACGTGGATAGCGCCGTCTCCACAATCAGCGCCTGAGCCACCCGCTTGCGGCTGGCATAGTCGGCGAGCTGAATCGCGAGATCCGGCGGCAGGCGAAAGGTATGCTTGGTCCGCATGTCCTCAGCTCAGAGATCTAGACCGTCGGCCGGATCCATTGCAGCCTGACGCGCAAGACTTGACGCCTGTTTGCGAAGAACGCCGGCGCGCTGAACCCCATCGTCAGCTTCCTCATCGGCAAACTCGAACTCTGCCCTTTCCGGGCTGCGGTCGAACTCCACCTCCTCATGCTCGCCGAGCTCGGGTTCACGCCGAATGCCACCATTGGCCGGATCGCTACTAGAAGTACTGTGCTGCTTCTCTGTAGACCGCTCCTGTTTGGTTCCTAAGGCACTAGGCAAAGGCAGCCTGCTCCAGTCGTCGGGCGACGATTGGATGGCATCTTCACCGGGCCGAGCTGGAGGGAGTACTCGTTCACGCAGTCGTTGATCTTCGTAGTAGCGTGCCTTCTTGGCTCGGATCGGCGGGCAGCCCGAGACCAATATTAATTCATCGTCCGATGGCAACTGCATGACCTCACCGGGTGTCAGCAGGGGCCGTGCCGTTTCCTGTCTGGACACCATCAGGTGCCCCAGCCAGGGGCTCAACCTGTGCCCAGCATAATTTTTCATCGCGCGCAGTTCGGTCGCCATTCCGAGAGCTTCCGAGACCCGTCTTGCAGTTCGCTCGTCATTCGTCGCAAACGCGACGCGGACATGACAGTTATCGAGAATGGAATTGTTCGGGCCGTAGGCCTTTTCGACCTGGTTTAGGGATTGGGCGATCAAGAAGCTTTTGAGGCCATAACCCGCCATGAACGCCAGCGCCGATTCGAAAAAGTCGAGCCGGCCCAAAGCGGGGAACTCGTCGAGCATCAACAGAACGCGATGCCGGCGTGCCTCGGCGTGGAGATCTTCTGTGAGGCGGCGTCCGATCTGGTTGAGGATCAACCGCACCAGCGGCTTGGTTCGGCTGATATCTGAGGGCGGCACTACGAGATAGAGCGTCGTCGGTCGCCTCGCCTCCACGAGGTCGCGAATACGCCAATCGCTGCACCGCGTGACCCGCGCCACCACCGGATCGCGGTACAGCCCGAGGAAGGACATCGCGATCGACAGTACTCCGGAGCGCTCGTTTTCGCTCTTATTCAGGAGCTCGCGCGCTGCGGACGCGATGACGGGATGCGGACCGAAATCGCCGAGGTGCGGCGTCGTCATCATCGCGCGCAGCGTCGCCTCGATGGGCCGCTTGGGATCGGAAAGGAAGTTGGCGACGCCCGCCAATGTCTTGTCCGGCTCGGCGTAAAGCACATGCAGGATGCCGCCGACCAGAAGCGAGTGGCTTGTCTTTTCCCAGTGACTGCGTCGTTCTAGTGCTCCTTCGGGGTCCACCAGGACATCCGCGATGTTCTGGACATCCCGGACCTCCCATTTCTCCCCGACGGACCTCGAGCAATGGATTGTAAGCCGCCGAGTTTCGGTTGGTCGGATCGAATAGCAGCACCCTTCCATGCGAAGAACGAAAGCCAGACGTCAAAGTCCAGTTCTCGCCCTT
This sequence comes from Bradyrhizobium sp. CB82, assembly GCF_029714405.1. Classification (NCBI taxonomy): domain Bacteria; kingdom Pseudomonadati; phylum Pseudomonadota; class Alphaproteobacteria; order Hyphomicrobiales; family Nitrobacteraceae; genus Bradyrhizobium; species Bradyrhizobium sp. CB82. The sequence continues at coordinate 8,342,534 of NZ_CP121650.1, forward strand.
GATGTCGTGGACGATGCAGCTACCCGCCCAGGTCAGAAGGGTAGGAACGACAAGGCCGACGCCCTTGCCTGATCGCGTCGGCGCAAAGCAGAGTACGTGCTCGGGCCCGTTGTGTCGAAGATAGTTGCGGTCAAACCGCCCGAGGATGACGCCATCCGGTCCGGTAAGCTGCGCTGATCGAAGTTCGAAAGGAAGCGCCCAACGCGCAGAGCCGTAGGTTGCGGCCGTCTTCGCCTCCTGGGCTCTCCAGATCGACATGGCAAATGCAACTATGATCGAAATGAAGCCACCCGACGCTGCGATGCAAGCCCCCTCAATGAATATCATTGGGGCGTAGGCGTCGTAGGCATACCACCACCAGAAAAACGCGGGCGGCAGGTACACGGGCTTGCCATATCCGAGCTCAAACCAAGGCGGCCCGAGTTGCGGCTGGAATCCTAGTTTCCAAGCGACCCACTGGGTCGCCGCCCAGGTCGTCATGAGCACGATGGCAAGGACAAGAATGATTTGGCCCCAAAGGACCTTCGTCGTAGACATGATAAGCGTTCATCAAACCCTGCCAGCCTTGATCCACAACGTTAGATTTGCGCGAGCGTAGAAATGGCGGCGTTTGCGGAGCAGAATGATCTTGGACCCGGAGCTCGGCGGCGATCTGCCGACCTCTTCGATGCACTTTCTCCTCGCTATTGTGGGCAGAACTGCCGGAGATGGCAGCCGGCCTCGGCTGCTGTTTCTCCAAGCTGTGCCCGAGCAATACTTGCCGGTTGATCCGATGGGGCACGCCACGTCACCCTATAGCCCCAACTCTTGCTTGCGGCCGAGCTTCCATTCGACTCTGCCGCCACGTGTCATAACGCCGGATAGCTCCTTTCCGAGATGCTGTTCCAAAGCTGGCCGCCAAGGCACCAACTCAAAGCCGAATCCATCGTCGATCATGGCGAAACGCCCCGAGGCAAGCGTCACGCGCTGACGGTAGATTCCGGTCACATTATCGCCCTCAGTTGAGGGCCGATAGGCAAGTCCTGTGACGGCAGAAAGCTTGGCGGACGCTGCGTGCAGCTCGCGCTGCTGCAAAGTCGCGAGCAAGTCGCGTGCAAACACGATGCGCTGTCCGTTGCGGTGAACAAGGCCTTGGCCAACGAGGTGGTCAAGGCGCGCATCCATTGCGGACCGGACCTCGGCGCCGAACCCGCCACCGCTGAGCGGCGCATTTTTGGCGAGGAGTTGGCGGTCGAGCCAGGTAGCGCCCTTCGCGGTCACCTGCTCCTCAATAGACAGGTCCGAGCGAACGGCGAGCGATATGCGACGTTGTCCGTTTCCATCGGTGTAGCCGCGCAGCTCGACGATAGCGCCGGCTGGCGCATCGCCGGTCAATTCAAGATCGTCGAACCGTAGATGATGGGCTCGGCCATCGACGCCTGCGACGATCGCATAAGCGGTACCCTTCAACTCATCGTCCAGACCACGTTGGACCAGACGGCCAAGGACCGGATCTGTGGGTTCGGCTGCGTGCAGGGCGAAAGTGGCGATGTCCGCCTCCCGGCCCTCGGCACTCATCGCCCGATGCATGGTTTTGATGATGTCGCCGCGCGTGCCGAGCTGGCGAAGGGTCTGCTCGAGCCCTGGTTTCAAATTCCAGCAGGCGGACCCTGTAGGTTCGGCGAGGCCGAGGCGTTCGAGCTTGGCAGCCCTGCCGAGCAGCAGCCGGCGTAGCTCTGGATCTTCACCCTGGCGACCGGGCCTGAGGTCCGCCACGCCGGCGCAGTCATCGCAGATGTCGCGCAGCGCTCGGTCAAGGCTGGTCCAGCGCTCAGCCTCGACCTCCCGTTCAAGGCCGGTGCGAACCTCCTGTTCGCTGCGGGGCCCAAGCTCAAGGGTAACGCGGTCGGCGGCGCGATCGCGAAAGCCGCGGCTGATGTACTCGCGGCTGATCACGAGGTCTTGTCCGTCATCGGCACGGCCACGTATCAGGAGATGGACATGCGGGTTGTCCGTATTCCAGTGATCGACCGCGATCCAATCGAGCTTGGTCGCGAGATCTTTTTCGACATCGCGCAGAAGCTCGCGCGTAAAAGCCTTTAGATCACCTAGCGCCGCGCCATCCTCAGGCGAGATAATGAACCGGAAATGGTGACGGTCGCCCTCACAGCGCTCGGCGAAGCCCCGCTCATCGGCTGCATCAGAGCTCGCGTCAAACATCGAGGCATCCCGGCCATCCCGTGTAACGCCCTCGCGCTTAAGATAGGCGACATGCTTGGCCAGTGGCGCCGAGCGGAATCGCGTTCCCCGATGGCGAACGACGCGCGCTTTCGTGACCACGCGCCGGGCGTTCGAGCGCAAGCGGATCGAGATTGCCGCACGCCGGCCGCGGCCAAAATTCGAGCGGCCGCGGTCCGAGCCCGATTGAAAGTTGTTGCCAACGTGTCCGGCCCTCTTAGCGGCACGCATGACCTGTCCGACGAAGGTTTGCGGCCGCCTCGCACCGCGGTTGCCGTGGTCAATGCGCCCGGGCCGGACGCGCAGGTCATCGTCGCGCATTGTCATGGCGCAAAAAGACTCCGTATCGTTGAGATGGCGCAGTGACGGTTGATTTCGTTGGAGTAATTTCTAGAACGGCTGGCAGGAGCAGTTGCGCAACTGCTAAATTGTCCAATCCAACCAACCACAACGGCCGGACCGACGGCCGGCCTTTTCCCTTGCCATCCGCGGTCGGTTAGTCCCTGCACCTTCCCCAGCACTCTCCAACTCGCGATAACGCGCGACGAAATGCGATTGTGATCATCGGAGTTCCGCTTCGGTTGATCGCTGCACAAACAGCTGGCTCACGCCACGTACGAGCGCGAGCCCGTCCATATTTGGAAAGCCTTTTGGGCTATTCATGAAATCCAGAGCGGATGTCGATCTTGCATTAACCCACGAGCCGTCGGAGCGGTCGAAGAATAATGCTGCCTGCCGCCACCGAACGGTTTGTCGGATAGCCAAAGTAGCCTGCTCGTGCTGTTTGATGCCGATCAAGCGTACGAGCCTGGCAACGTAAGTTTTTGTTTCCTGAGGGAGCGGTCGCCCCGATGCGAGATATTCCTCGTAGCGCTTTGGACCAACGTTGTACGCTGCGAGAAATCCACCAGGTCCAAACCGCTCGAGCATCTCGCGTAGGTAGGCCGTGCCTGCGAGAATGTTGTCGCGGGGGTCAAAGGGATTGGCACCGAGATCGTAGCGTGCACTTAACTCGAGCCAGGTCTGTGGCATGATCTGCATGAGGCCCAACGCCCCCCGGGGGGAAACGGCGCACACATTGCCGCTGCTCTCGACTTGCAGCACGGCCCGAATCCAGTGCTCCGGGAGCGCAAAACGTCTGGAAGCTTCAGTCAAGAAGGCAGTGTATAAATCGGTCTGCGGAGAGCTCAGCGAGTGCACACCGGACGCGGCTATTTCCGTCTCCGCCAAAGCGTTCGACGGCAATTGAAGAACCAGCACAGTTGCCGCCAGCCAGATCGCCATTGCATGAATAAACGCGCCGGTGCTTGCGCTCGAGCACACTGTGGGTAGCAGGTCCGACCGCTGAGCGCGAAGCCATCGGCGACAGGCACGGCGCACGATTGTTTTCAGAGATCTGGCCGGAACGGAGCAGGACCGTTGTGATCGATCGACCAGCGAAACTACATATCCATGGAGGGGGCGGAGCAAGATCAGTCTCCCTCTGTCCACACCGGCAGGGCTTGTCCGATGACCGCGGATACTGGAATTGGCCCGAAGTAACGCCCATCGAACGAATCGGCCGACTGCCAGTTCATGAGAAAGACTTCATCTGACGCTAGGAGGCGGCATCCGAGCCATGACGGCAGCGGCCGGCCACGTGCATCGCGCTCCCGCGCCTGTCCCATTGGGATGCTATCGACGGAGATGGTGAGGCCATTTCTGCAAACGGTTTGTCCCGGCAACGCCAGGACGCGCTTGAGCATGGGCACACCAGTTGGCAGATATCCATTCAAGTCCAGGAAGCTGGCAAGCGGCTCGGGCGGCCGAACTGCCACAAGCTCAGTGAGAGCCAATCGCCCGGCTGGCTGTAGACGATAAAGACCGATCGGAACGCTCTCTGACGCGTTCCAGATGTACGACGGCGTCACCTCTTCGCCAGACCAGATCACGAGAGCTGCCGATCCGCAGATTGCTAAAACAATTGTCAGCTGTCTCATCAGAGCTCTCGCTTTCGACGGCGCAGCCAGGCCTGATGGCGCGCCTGAGTGTAGGTTCGCGGGGTTTCGCTGACAGAAAGACGGTTATGAACATGATGCCAGTAATCCGGCGCAGCATCGGCGGGATTGATCCCAAGTGCCTCCACAGCATCAATCAATTGCAGCGCGCGCTCGACTTTTGCCCATCCTGACAATCGCAGCAGGCTCTCTCCGCCGGGAATGACCCAGGGGATAGTTGAGTACCGCTGCCGTGACGAGGCGGCGCGTAAAATGTCGATGCGGGACAGAACGGTTCCAAAATCATTGGATGTCCACCGCACGAAAGCGAAAATGCTTCCGGTCGCAAATGAAAGGACGCGCCGGTGTCGGTCAATGATCTTCTCCGATACGGGCCGACCGAAGCGAATGCGATTCTCGATCCGCCCTTTAAGCCACAAGAGTTCAACTGTGGTGAGATCGCTCATCCGACGGCTCCCTTGTTTGGAGGCGTCTTTAGGCCGCGCGTAGCTGCGGTTATCCTTCGGAATAGGCCGACAACGAGGATGGCAGCGGCGAAACGCCACGTAAGGCGCCGCTCGGAAAGCCTTGTGTCGTTTTGCCGCAAAGTGGAGTCTCGGCGAGCGGAGCAGCCGAGTCGTTTCGGGCTCTTGTGCATCGATAGATTTCCCTTTAAGCATCTACTGTTGCCTTAATTCTTCGACTGCCTGGCAGCCGCGGGTGTAAACTCAGGTTGCAAAGTGAATCGGAGTGTCGGTTGCGACGCATCCGACTCAGTCGCCGGTCGCACGTGACCCGCTTTCGGCCTCTCGACGGAGAGACGGTCGAGCACGAGAGCGCGCTCGAGCGGGACTTTGTGTTGCTGACGCGCTTCCTCGATCCGAGCGCCGCGATCACTTCGCAGCCCATCGAGTTCGAGAGCGAGGGACGGTCACGCCGGTACACGCCGGACTTTCGTGTGGTGAGCAGCCCCGGAAGCGAGCTCGTCGAGATCAAGTACCGCGCCGACCTGCGTGCGCAGTGGTCACGGTTGCGACCCGCCTTCGAGGCAGCAAGCTGAGGCGCGGCGCGGAAGCCGAACTCGACGCGGCGCTCGAGCGCCCGCGATTGGAATATCTGACAGAACTTCAGACGAAGGAGCTGATCAATTGTATCGCGGCCGCGCCGCGCGATGGCCCGCGATGGCGGGCGTACCGCGTCGTCAACGAAGCTGCTCGACGCTTCTGCATCGAAATCACGACCCACATCGCCGATCGGCTGCTGCGCCAGTACGGCCCCTGGCCACGCAGTCGGCCGAAGCCCAAACGGAGACTCGCCGTTGTGCCGGTCTACGATTAAGGGGAAACGTGTCTCCGCTTTAAGAGGCAGATTATTCATCTACTGCCCCCAGTCTTCGGTTTGCGGAAGACCGACAATTTCGCTAGTTGCAGGCACATAGCTCTGAATTGTTAGCAAGAATCCGAAGGATTCCTGGTTAGCAGAGTTACGGGCGCAAAAAGCGACTGCACAGCAGAAGGTTAGCTGTAATTTCCGTCCCCAATAGCACGAAGGTCCGGTCCCCGATGGCACGAAAGTTCTGGTCCCTGATAGCACGATGCAATTCACAGGTTTTCCCCCGACTGAGAGATGCGCCCGCGCCTTTGCAGCCGTTCAGCATTGGGACGGGCCTGAAGTGGCGCGAAGCTCAATCGCTCCACACCGTCATTGTCACGCGTGATGACAAGCCGATATCCGGGCAGAGTCTGACGATGGACGATCTGGCGCAGGTCGTAGGCAAAGTGTTTGAGCGGGGATAGGCTGCCCGACTTGGCATGAAGGTGGACGAAATCAAAGCTCCAACCGCCCGCTTGACGGCCGCCATGTTTGCGCACGAGGCGATAGAGCCAGCGCTCAAATCCGCCCGTCAGATCGAAATACGCGCGGTCGATCGTCAACACCAACGCTTCATCCAGAACTGCCGTGTAGAACCAATCCGGCAAGATCAGCTCGATTCCGCAGGCGCGGCCGTGCAAGTCGGCCGTCTCGCGCCATTCATTAATCCAGGAGAAGCGATGCCGCCGGCGCTCGGGCGGCTGGCGAATCGAGGTCAGGACCGTTGTTGATTGTAAGCGGTCGAGTGCAGCCTTGAGGCGCTCATAATCGCGCACGCTGGTGCCGCGGCCCGCAAAGGTCAGGATCTCGTAGGGGGTGGCCGCCATCAACCTGGACGTTTTCAGGCCGGCATCGCGAGCCTCAACGATCTGTGAAGCGGCCCAGATCAAGACGTCCGCATCCCAAATCGTCGCCATTCCATGTTCCGGCACAGCTTCCACACGAATCGTGATTGTCCCAGCGCGGAAGTCGATCGGCACAACGCGTTTCGATTTTGCCAGCGAGAAGAACGGATAGGCCATCAAGTCTTGCGCGTCGCGCGGGGCCAGATCGCGACGCAATGAGCGAAACAGATCGAGTTGACCGCGCTCCGAATGACGTCGCCCATGGGCGGAGGATTTGCTGTCCGACATGGGTCAGCGCCGCTCCTTGCCCGCATACGGAATTGGTGTTTGGCGCTTTGCGGGCAGTACCGTACCTATGCCTGGATCGCTGGTCGATTTCTTGGCCCCGCGATCGACCCACGCTTTTAGGTCTTCGACCGCATAAACAACGCGACCGCCGAGCTTGCGATAGATCGGCCCCGTGCCATAGGTGCGATGCTTTTCCAGAGTTCGGCCGGACAGGCCGAGAAATCGCGCCGCTTCGGGGGTACGCAAATATCGCGGTGGCAGGCCGGCGGTGGGATCGGACATTCGAGAAGCTCCGTGCTCGTCTGGAGGGCGAGCGAGTTTGATTGCGCGCCGACGAGCATCATGGCGGAGTAGAAGCACTTAGGGGGATGCCGAAGTTACAGGTGTCTTTTTCGGCACCCCTGCTCGATTCCTTCCGATATGACAGCAGAGCACCATTGGTCGGCCCCACACATCAGCCGGAAAGATAGCGCAAAGCGATAGTCCTACGCCTTTCGTGGGTTTCGAGGGCGCTGCAATTTTCCCGGCCCGATTCACAGTTGGAGTGACGCGCAACTCGTCGATCTGACCATCGAAGGCGCGCCACCAACGTCAATCCTTCGCGACGTAGGGAAATGAAAGATAGCTTTTGGTCGACGGCCATGAATGCGCGCCACAGACGGTAAGAGGCGCCTGCGCCGATCTCGAAATCTGCAACGAGCGGCAGTTTGACCAAATAGTGGCACGGAATTGCCGTGCTGGTTCAGAGACAGACGACGTCGAGCCGAGTTGACATCTATCCACTCGATGAATGCGGGCACATCAAAACTATTGATTTTCCCTGATTCTAGGAATGAGGGATAAACAATCTCGGCTTGGAGTACTTAAGGTTTATCGGGACGGGCTGTCATCTTTGATCTTCAGCGAGGGTCAGCCGAGGCGCAAGCCCATTGTAATTGCCTTCTTCGCAGGACAACGTGCCCCTGATCGTGCCATCCGGCTCATTCCTCTTGGTCGCGGCTATTTCCAATAAACACAAGTATAGGTTTGCCTCACCTCTCCGTCTCGATAATGCTCAGCTGCTTGCAGCTTGGCGACCGGTTGGCTGCTTGGGCTCCGCGAGGACGTGATCGCTGCCGATTGCCGCTCCAGTAGTGCGGTCCTGGCAAATGGATGGAGTTCGTGGCAGCTGAGTTTCGGAACATGCACAGGCTATCTTCACAACGGGGCACAAACGGATGCCACACGCCATGCAAATCTGCCCTTTGCAACACTGAACGATCTCACGTATCGCCTTATGGGGCGTGCGCCCTTGGGCTGCACCGAATTCAGGGCTCACGGAGCAGAAGAATCAAAGCTTGATCCCATCTATTTCATTCTGACTTTGTCGCCGGATGAAACTCACCCTCCTGGATAGATGGACACAGTTGAAACGCATCTCGAGTGCATTGCTGGTGCTGCGTCGTTCGATCGGATGAAGGGTTCAGAACGGCCGCTTGTCTGTCCAAGATAGAAATGTGGAATAATGAGCCAGGACATAAACCATTCGCCTGCAGTATGCTTCCTTCTGGGTCTTCCCCGCTCGGGGACGACACTGCTGGCGCATTTGCTTCAGCGGCACCCGGCAATTGCGGCTCCGCCTGAGCCCTGGCTGATGTTGGCACTTGAGGCGTTTGGTCGGGTCGACCACTGTCATCCGGCCGGGGCGTCGCTAGTTCAGGCCGCAACCTCGCAATTCTTAGAGCGAATAGATCGAACGAGCGTCACTCGTGCTTTTTCCGATGCAGCTTATGGTCAGTATTTGGCAGCCGCCGGCAAACGCACGCTGATAGACAAGACTCCGCGCTATTGGATGGTGCTCGATTTTTTGGATTCCCTCTATCCGGAGGCGCCGCGAATTGTTCTGATGCGCAATCCCTATGCCATTGCCGCCTCACTGAAATCGACGTGGGGCGTCCCGCTTCTGTCGGCAAGTTCCCCGTCCGCGGTCGCAGCCTGTCTCGCCGATATCGTGCTGGATCGGCCTACGCCCGCGATCGCGTCTTCTCTTGCCGACCTCGTCCTGGGTCTGCCTGCGCTCGCGGCGTACGGCAGTCGGTCTCGGACGCAAGTGGTGCACTATGAAGTTCTTGTGGCGCATCCTAGCGAGGAACTCCGGCGCGTGCTGGCCGGCCTTGGTTACGCTCCGGCCGAGATGTCATCGGCACCGTTGGAGCAAACGGACTATCTCAGGTCCAGCACTTTCGGAGATCGAAAGATTCTAGAGAAAAAAGCCATCGACGATCGCTCAGTCCAGGCTTGGCAAACCGAATTGAGCATCGAGGAGATGCAGGTGGTGACGGATCTGGTTGGTGTCCAGCTTTTGATCGAGCTCGGCTATGAGCAGGATCTTCGGTTCGCAGAACAAGCTGGCGTTGTAAATAAGGGCCGGGAAGTCACCGAAAGCTATCGCCAGTTGTTTCGAAGCTGCTGGGATTTCCTCAAGAGCAAGAGAGGATTATTTGACACTGCAGCTAGCGGCGCCGAGCTAAACAGTATTGGCGGGCAAGCTGGAGAGAACTTCCCTTTGGCTTTCGGCCCCTCGATACTTCTGCAAGCGCAACGTCTGGCCGAATCCAAGAGGGAGGAGAATTTGCGGGTCGCAAATTCAATTGCCGCGGAGTTGACTGAAGCGCTCACCGCTTCGAGGGCCGCTCTGCCAGGAGGCCATCCGTGACGGCGTGATGCAGTCGAGAGGCAAGTTAGCGCGTTTGGGGAGACCTTTTGATGTCAGAAGCAACTCGAGGCGCTGCTTCAGCCCTCACGCGCAAACAACATGAAAGCGGAGAACGACAAATTGCGGCATTTGACGCATAAATGGCCGAGATATCCAGCAAAGATTAGAACAATTGCTAACTTGCTCTCGTCGAAATTTGGTGTTCTCCGGGCGCCCGCGCCATGCACAAGCCGTCCTTCCATACTTGAACTCGCGAAAGTCGGGGAAAGGCGGCAGCGCCATCGAGCATCGGAAGTCTTGGCCTTGGCTGCCTTACACAACGCCAAACTGGCCACCGGCGTCAGAGTAGACGTTCGCATGCTCGAGCTAGAGGAACCCGGTGTGGCGATAGGCAGTCGACGTCTCTGCAGGGCTCCCCCAAGACTTATGTCATAGTCCGGTCGCGACGGCGCGATGGATTACTTTCAAAGGCGGGCGAGCGATCTTCAACACCCTTTTCTGTTCCTTGCGAGATCAAGGACGGAGCAATGCGCGGTAGCCGTCGCGCATCAGTGCCAAACCGGCCTGAACCAGGCGGATAATTCGGCTTCGTAGCTCGTGGGTTTTCCAGGCTCGCTCAGAGTTGCGTCGTTGGCCAAACAGTACCTCGGCGATGGCACGATAGGAGGCGCCGTCCATGTGCCCATCAAGGGCGCGCAGGCTCAAGGCCAATCGCTCACGCTGTTGTGCCGATATTTGGCGAAGCGGAGGTCCTGGCGGACGCCCCTTGATTGCACGCCACAATCGACATGAGGCGTGCGCGCGAATCTCGAAGTCCGCGTCCTCCAAGGGCAGTTCGATGGCATAAGCGGCACCGAACCGCGGCGCCTGCTTCAGCCACAGGTGATGCTGGGTTCCGTCAATGCGCAATACAGCATGCCAACCATCATCTGCCTGTCTGATGCTGTCCGATGCAAGATCGGCAAGCTCAAGCTCAGCGGCAAAGCCGTCCGAACCGGACGCGCTTTCAACGATCGGTAGCACTGAAGGCATAGCCTCCGGCGCCCAGAAGACGGTCTGCTCCTGAAAAGACCTGTGCGGATCATGGGCGAAAGCAGAGGCCCCATCTCCTCCGAAACTCAGGAGTCACTTGCCCGTGTTTCGAGAGCGTGTCTCGGTAGTCAGCTTGATATTCAGGATTGCGACGGAGGCTTTCCCAAGCGAAATCCGACATCTCGCCGGCGGTGACGCTCTGATACGACTGAGGTGAGCGCCAATCGAATTTAGACACTGTGTGATCTCCCGCCAAAGCAAAATTGCGGCGCAGTGTCTATAAAGCCCTGGGTTGCTGCGGAAGCCCCGAATTGTGCATCACACGTGATGCACGTAATCGATCACGCCATCAACGAGAGAAATTATTCTCTCCGGCGCAACCCCGGCGATAGATTTTTACTATTTGGGATCGCCAATGCGAAGCAAGTGGCCGTAGCCGTGGACAGCCATCCATTTTGCGCGAGCCAAATGGCTGTCGTATGCATTGCGAGCGCGTACGGGCTCGCATTCAGGATCAAGATGCAACACGACCCGCACGACTTCTTTCCAGTCGGCGCCATCCGTCTCAGCATCGAGGAGACGCCAATACGTCACCAGATGCTGCTCGTCGTAGGTCGTCAGCACCGACTCATTCGGCACGACGTCTGCGATCTCTGGATCTAACGCCAATTTTTTCATGTGAGCTCATACGGCGAGTGCGTTGACTTTATCTGACGAACTTACTGCAATAGGTTGGCTATAGCCAGTGGTTTGATGGTCCACCAAATGGCTGCTTCAGCGCATGAAAGCTCGTGCGCTTGTAGCCTGGAATGTGCGAAGGATCCGTGTGGGTCTCGGTATTCCGCAGGAGCAATTGGCTTACGATTCGGGGATTGACCGCTCATACATGAGCGGCGTTGAGCGGCAAAAGGAGAACCCCACAATTGATCTTCTCGATCGGATCGCTCAAACGTTAGGTGTTCATTTATCTGAGTTCTTTGTTCAACCACCCAAAGGAGCGACATCTCAAAAGACATTGCGCAAAGGCCGCAAGCCGACACGTTCACGTCACAAAAAGAAGTAGGCACTGCTCGCATAAATTCGCGCGGAAAACATAGCAATTTGGCCGAAACTTTGAATGGCTGCGGGAGTGTCGCATCCCGAATGGCTCGACCTTGCAGATCGGAGGCATTGCCGGCACCGATGCCGAAGGCTATGGCGGCTTTCATGATGAAGTCGACAATCATTGTGTCCAGGTGTTGGCTCGGCGATCCTGATTGCCGCGATCGACGCTGGCATCAATATATCGATGCCCGCAAGTTCACCTTACGGGTATCAGCAAACGCCGACGAATGCCGCGCGCAACAGTTTTGGTGAGTCGTTCGGCCGCGTCGCCGAACAGACGACCAATGTCGCTCATCAAGCCGGCGTTCTTCCAGATTACTTCCCTCGCCGCGAACCTATCGGTTCAGACCGAGCCGCCGAAGCCGATAGTCGAGTTGCGCTCGGCTAATCCTGAGCGCGCGTGCGGCAGCCGAGACGTTGCCGCCGGCCCGCGCCAGAGCCGCCTCATAGGTGGCACGTTCAACATCCGCAAAGGACGCGCCAGGATCGGCTGATGGCGCAGCAGGCGCCTCAGGCTGGGCGCCGTCTGCGTGGAGCGGCATCCGTCCGAGCCGTCCCTCGCTCGTGAGCTTGATCGAGAACGGTGGCAGCAGCTCGGAGCCGCTGAAGAGATGGCCGAGGTCGATCACACCCCGATCGTCGGCATAGACCACGCCGCGCTCGATCAGGTTCTGCAATTCGCGGATGTTGCCGGGATAATTGTACTTGAGCAGCGCATCGGTTGCGCGCCGGCTGAAGCCGTTGAGACGCCGGCTATGCCGCGCGCAGTAGACGCTGAGGAAATGCGCCATCAGGAGCGGAATGTCGTCGCGCCGGTCGCGCAGCGGCGGGATTGCGATCGGAAACACGCAGAGGCGGAAATAGAGATCCTGCCGGAAGCGGCCGGCCGCGACTTCTGCCCTGAGATCGACATTGGACGCCGCGACCACTCGCACATCGAGAGAGATGGTCTTGATGCCGCCGACGCGCTCGATCTTGCGTTCCTGCAGCGCGCGCAACACTTTGCCCTGCGCCGAATAAGTCAGCGAAGCGATCTCGTCCAGGAACAGCGTGCCGCCCGAGGCACGCTCGAAATAGCCCGCGCGTGAAGCGATGGCGCCGGTGAACGCTCCTTTCTCGACGCCGAACAATTCGGATTCGACGAGCTGCTCGGGGATCGCGGCGCAGTTGATGGCGACGAAGGGACCGGCACTGCGCCGGCTCATTGCGTGCAACTGACTGGAGAACAGCTCCTTGCCAACGCCGGACTCGCCGACGAATAGCACGGTCGCATCGGTGGCGGCGACCCGCTCGAGCTGGCGCCGCGTGCGAACGAAGGCCGCGGACACGCCAACAGCGACATCGCTCTTGGCATCGACTTCCGCAAGCGCCGCTTGTTCGGCAAGGGGGACCTTCGTCGCGGAGTGAAGCGGGCGACTCTTCCACTCCAGACCAAAATATTGCCGCTCCGGCGCGTCGCTCCAGGCGTCGGCGTGCTGACCGATGATCACGCAGCGCGGCGCGCCCATGCCGGCGCATTCGACCTCGCGAAAGATAACGGGCCTGCCGAACAGCTTTGTGGTGTAACCGGAGGGATAACCGACTTGGAGCCAGCACACCGGCTCGGTGGCAAGCCCGTAGCTCGCAACATGCTCGGCAGCTTCCGATGAATCGTCCCAGTAGAACTCGCCGAAATAGGTGCCCTTGTCGCGGTCGAACTCGAAGTGCCGCGTCGTGACCTTGACGAAGCCTTCCAGCGTGTGCACCCGCGGTCCGGCGGCCAGCGCGTGCGTCAGGTCTTCATGCGGAAAGCGCTTCTGGATCAGCGCGGCGTCGCGGGCGCCCTGCATGTAGCCGACGCGCATGAAGATCGCCTTGGCAGTCTCCATGCCGAAGGCGTCGATGATCTCGGCGCGCAGACGTCCCAGCACCTGCGATTGCATTAACACCATGCGCTGGTCGTTGAGCCAGATGCGACCATCGCCGAGCGCGAAATGCAGGGACTCCGCGAGGTCGTCGAAGGTCGGCGGAGCGCCGGTATGAAGCTCGCTGCTCGCGCCGCGACTGAGGATTTGCGCCGAACGGCGCGACGCCTCGGCGAGCGAAATCAGGGACTCCTTGTCGGGCATGCCGGCCTTCGATTTCACTAAATCATGAAATCAAGCTTAGAGGGATTTCACGATTTCATAAAGAGAGATTTGAGCGAGGGCGCGGGCCCCCATGCGCCCTCGCCGGTTCGGCAGCAACCTCATCTATTTGAAATGATTTGATAATTTATCACATCCAGAGCCTTTGCCGGTGATCAGAACCCGCGTGGCACCGGCCTTGCTATTCCCCCGGATTAAGGGAGGAAAACGAAAACAAGAGGGCTGGCCCGCAGTCCCGAGCACGACGGATGGAGCTCATCTGCGTCCGGGTCACGACGATCTTACACATCGCCGGCGTGCGCTCTTGCGACTGTTTCCCTCCCCCATGCCGCAGGCATCGCGCCGTGCGGATCTGCAACAACAGCCCGCGCTGGCGGGGGACACTGGAGGATCTTTGATGAACACGCAGGCTCACAATTTCATCGCCATCGAGCGATGGCAGGGCAAGGCATTTCTTGGCGAATGGTCGGCGACCGGCGGCGGCGTGGCCGATGTCAGCGATCCCGCGACACGCGCTGTGCTCGGCTCGGTCGGCATCGGCAATGCCTCTGACGTCGCGAAGGCCGCATCAGAGGCGCGGCTCGCACAGCCGGCCTGGGCAGCCAGGCTGCCTCAAGAGCGCGCTGCAATCCTCAACAAGGCGGCCGACCTCCTCGAGCGCAATGCCGAGGAGCTGATCGGCTGGATCATACGCGAGAGCGGGTCGATCCGGCCGAAGGCGGCAATCGAGATCGAGCACGGAGCCGGCTTCGTGCGTCATGCCGCCGCCGTTGCGCTCGAGCCGAACGGAATCCTGCTGCCGTCGATGGAGCCAGGCCGCTCGAACACAGCCAAACGCGTACCGCACGGTGTCGTCGGTGTGATCTCGCCATTCAATTTCCCGCTGGTGCTCTCGATCCGAGCCATCGCGGCTGCGCTCGCGGTCGGCAATGCGGTCGTCCACAAGCCCGATCCGCGCACGGCTGTGTCCGGCGGCATCATCATCGCGCGCATCTTCGAGGAAGCCGGCCTGCCGCGCGGCGTGCTGCAGGTCGTGCCCGGCGGCGCGGACGCGGGCGAAGCCATGTGCGCCGATCCCAACATCGCGATGATCTCGTTCACCGGCTCGGCCGCAGGAGGCAGCAAGGTCGGCGAGGTCGCCGGCCGCAACCTGAAAAAAGTTCAGCTCGAGCTCGGCGGCAAGAATTCGTTGATTGTGCTCAACGATTCCGATCTCGATATCGCGGCGTCCAACGCTGCCTGGGGGGCATTCCTACACCAGGGGCAGATCTGCATGTCGACCGGTCTCGTGCTGGTGCAGAAGAACATCGCCGAAGGGCTGGCAAGTCGCATCGCAGAGAAGGCGCGGCATCTGCCGGCCGGCGATCCCTCGTCCGAGCGTGTTGCGCTCGGACCGATCATCAGCGACGCACAGGTCGCGAAGATCCAGTCCATTGTCGACGATGCGGTGGCCAAGGGCGCGCGGCTGCTCGCCGGCGGCGTGCATGACGGCCGCTATTATCAGGCGACGGTGCTGGCCGACGTGAAGCCCGGAATGCTTGCCTTCGAGGAGGAGATCTTCGGCCCGGTCGCCTGCCTCGTCAGCTTCGAGACCGACGATGAAGCGGTCGCGCTCGCCAATCGCTCCGACTACGGGCTTGCCGCCGGCGTCATCTCTGGCTCGATCGCGCGGGCCCGTGCGGTCGGCGAGCGCTTGAACGTGGGCCAGCTCCACATCAACGACCAGACGGTGAACGGCGGTCCGTTCGCGCCCTTCGGCGGCCGCGGCCGCTCCGGCAATGGCAGCCGCGTCAGCGGCCCCGCCATCTGGGAGGAGTTTACACAGTGGGTCTGGACCTCCGAGAAGCCGCAGGCAACGCCCTACCCGTTCTGATCTTCCGCATGGCGTCCGGCGCGCACTGCGCCGGATGCCCACGCTCCCAATCCCCTCATTCCCTGTCCGGAGATCCCACAAATGAAAATCCGTGCCGCCATCGCCCGCGAAAGGGGCGCGCCGCTCAGCCTCGAAAGCGTCGACCTTGAAAATCCACGCGCTAACGAAATCCTGGTCAAGGTGGCCGCGACCGGCGTCTGCCATACCGATCTCGTCGTGCGCGACGGCATGCTGCCGACGCCGCTGCCCGTCGTGCTCGGCCATGAAGGCGCTGGCCTCGTGGAAGCTGTCGGCGCGGCCATCACCAAGGTGAAGCCGGGCGATCACGTGGTGATGACGTTCAATTCCTGCGGCGCCTGTCCGAGCTGCCGCGATCACGCAACCACCTATTGCCACGAATTCTTCCCGCGCAATTTCTTCGCGACGCGCGTCGACGGCAGCAGCGGCCTTTCCAAGGACGGTGAGCGCATCAACGGCAACTTCTTCGGCCAGTCCTCCTTCGCAACCCACGCGCTCTGCCATGAAGCCAATGTCGTGAAGGTGCCGAGCGATGCGCCGCTCGAGCTGTTGGGACCGCTGGCCTGCGGCGTGCAGACGGGCGCCGGCGCGGTCCTGAACGCCTTGCGCGTTTTGCCCGCAAAATCCTTTGCCGTGTTCGGCGCGGGCTCGGTCGGCCTGTCGGCCCTGATGGCCGCGGTCGTCATCGGCGCGACCACGATCATCGCGGTCGACACCAAGCCTTCGCGGCTGAGCGTCGCCAACGCGCTTGGCGCGACGCACACGATCGATCCGACCAAGGTCAATCCGGTCGAAGAAATCATGCGGATCACCGGCAGCGGGCTGAATTTCGTGCTCGACACGACCGGCCTTCCCGCCGTAATCCGCAGCGCGGTGGAAAGCCTCGGCCCGCGCGGCGCCTGCGGCATCCTGGGGGCTTCGGGACCCGATGCCGAAATCGTCCTGAACGAAACCCACTTCATGAGCGGCGGCCGTCGCCTGATCGGCATCGTCGAAGGCGAGTCCAATCCGGACATTTTCATTCCGATGCTGATCGATCTCTACCGGCAGGGGCGCTTCCCCTTCGATAAGCTCGTGAAGTTCTACTCGCTCGACGAGATCAACAAGGCCATCCACGCCTCGGAAACCGGCGAGGTCATCAAACCGATCGTGCGAATGACCTGAGACAGATGCGAACGAACATCAATAAAGCAAACAATATGAGGAGGAAACCATGACCACACGACGTCAATTCCTGAAGAGCACGGCCGCCGGTGCAGTGGGCCTGAGCCTCAGCGGCCTCAACCGGAGTGCATTCGCAGCCGCTGACGATGTCATTCGGATCACGCCGAGATAGGCGCGCCGTACGGTCGGATCGGCCATCGCCGCAGCCGGATCGCGTGTTTCGGCGTGGGGTCTCGACCGTAATCTGCGTGGGGGCCGACTAATCAGATTCAGTGCAATTAATGACTTGATGGGGTCCCGAAGACGCCGATGGGGGTCATTTTTCGATCAGCAATTCACACTGTGGTCACCCTGTTCGAGGTCGCAAGGACACCCGAAAGGAATCTTGCAAAGCGTCTCCCAAAACAGCAAAGCGAAATTAAGAGGATCCAGTCCATTGTGATTGATCCGTCCGTCTTGACGACGCCTTTCTGCCGGCGCGAAAGAACGCCCCGCCCGATGAGATCGGGCGGGGCGCTGGCGGAGCGAGGGTTACTCGCCGGTCTTGCGCGGCCGTGACCAGAGGAGCGTATAGCCTTCGCCGGCTTCATCGTCGAACAGGTTCGCGTAGATGGGCGCGTTGAACGAAGGGTCATCGAGCTTGAGCGAGAGGTAGTCGCGACCTTCCTCGGACCGCTTGGACCAGGCTGCCCCGATTTCCGCCCGGCCCACATAGACGCGGTGGCTGGGAGCGTTCTCGTTTGAGCGGTTGGCCTCGGGGACGATGCGGACGCCCCTGGCCTGCAGACTCAGCGTGACGATCTCACCCTGGAAATCGTTTCCGACCTTTTTGAACGTACCGATGCTAGCCATGTCACTTCTCCTTGAGGTTGTTTCGAGCCCCGCGACCACCGCGGCCTCGATGGCGATCTGAGGGCCGAAGACGATCGGCGACGCACCCGCTTTTTCTCGCGGGCCGGAGCGTTAAGCGGAGGACGCCGACGGGGAGACTTTCTTGTCTCGCGAGGAATGGGCGTTAGCCCAGGGGAAGAAAGTCTCAACCGGCGGCGTTGCGGCTCAGACGATCGAGGCGCAGCCGGTCTTCGGCCAGATCAAGCCAACGAGGCGAGGTGCGTCCGAGCGCTGAACACAGACTTAAGCGAAAGACCTGGCAGAGCTCGACTTGCAATACAAGAAGGCGACCGGTTTCGAGGTAGAGAAAGAAAGAGGGTGCGGGAAACGGCGACATTGTCGCTGAGAAAAAACCCCGACCGTCTCCCCTTTGACCCCTGATAGCGCCGAATAAGGCCGGCCCAGCCGTGGTCTAGCGGAACGAAGACCGCCGCCCTGTTCAGAAGCTTTTCAATGATCGGGGCCGCCCGAAAAGAAAGCAATCCCAGACATAGCGGCCAAGCACTATTCCTTCACTCCATGCGGACCGGTTAAGGCGGACTTTGCTCGCCACTGCGCATTTGGCGATTGCGGCGAGCCGAGTGTCCGCTCAATGTAATCGGGCTGGTACTTATCCGTTATCCGAATGAGCTCCTCCACGGGCCACTCGCATCGTGTCCGGCATGCATCAAGGGCCAAGACGAGCGGCAGGCCGCCCTTGAGCGTGCAGTGGCTGGGCATCGCCTAGTGGTTTATCACAGTGGTTTTGACTCTTTGGAGGTCGTTGGATAGGCGCGGCGGAGTTTGGCGCGGGCTTTGTCGGTTGTGAACATCCACTTGATGCGTTGTCGGGTTTTATTTCGCGGCCGTTGCCATGCGGCGATCTCGTTTCGGAGCCTTTTGGGGTCGTCGATGCGACGGCCGAGACATTGACGCTGCAGCACGCTGATCTCGCACTCGACCATGTTGAGCCAACTTGCGTGTTTCGGGCTGTAGTGGAATTCGAGGCGGCGCAGGATGCGACGGGCCTCGGCAGGCGCAAATGCTTGATACAGCGCGCCGGCGGTATGAATCGACAGATTGTCCTGAACGACACGGATGCAGGCGGCGTCGGGATAATGGATGTCGACGAGTTCACGCATGCAGTGCGCGTAGTCTACGGCGGCGCGGCGGTCTGTAACCTTGACGTTGCGCCAGCCACGATGCGGGTCGAAGGTAACGAAGAGATTGACGGTGCCGTTGCGGCGGTACTCGTAATCGTAGCGCTCGCGCTGTCCCGGCTCGGCTGGAATCGGCTGACGGACCTCGCCGATGAGCTGGACGGGGGTCTCGTCGAAGCAGACGAGCGGCCGGACGGGATCCGGCGCCTCGGCGTAGAGGTCGAGCACGTCCTCCATGCGGGCGACGTATTCGCCATCGACATGGGGGATGCACCACATGTCCCTGCGCCATGGCTTGAGGTCGTTCTCGGCCAGCCGGCGACGCACGGTCTCGCCCGACAGGCTGTCATGATCGGTGAGCTTGACGATCGTGTCGGCCAGCAGCGTCAGCGTCCAACGTTTGCGGCCGGCGGGCGGCTTGGCGCATGCCGTCGCCACCAGCAGGGCCTCCTCCTTGCCGGTCAGCTTGCGCTCTGCGCCCGGACGCGGCTCCTCGCTCAAGGCCCGCTCCAGATTGCCTTCCACGAAGCGGCGCTTGGTCCGGCCGACGCTGGACAGGCTGACCCGGACGGTTCGGACAATCTCCGCGTCGCAACTACCGGCATCGGCCGCCAGCAAAATCTGCGCCCGCTTGAGCTTGCGGGCGGCATGCTTGCCGCCGCCGAGCATCGCCGTCAGTTCGTCCCGCTCGATTTGGCTCAATTCGACCCGATAACGTACATTCATGCTTCGCCTCCTTGTCGGAGGCCGGGACGAATCCAGCGATGAGTCAAAAATCAGGCACGCGCTTCACGGAGAAGCAGGGGCACTACCTGGCCTTTATCTACACCTACGCGCACATGTTCGGACGCCCACCCGCCGAAACCGACATGCAGCGCCATTTCCGCGTCAGCCCGCCGTCGGTCCACCAGATGATCGTCACCCTCGAACGAAACGGCTTCATTCGCCGTCAGCCCGGTGTTCCCCGGAGCATCGAGATTCTTTTGCCACCCGAAAACTTGCCCATCCTCGAATGGCTCGGCATCAAAACGTCAAAATCACTGTGATGAACTACTAGCCGCAGTCTCGGCATAGGCGCTGGGGGCACTACTTACTGACGAGCCCGAAGATAAGCTCGGCAAGCGGCTTTTCATCGCTACCGAAGCTTTCGATCATGGCGCCCATCACCGCTTCCGGATCAAGACGCTCGATGTCGAGAGGGTGACCGGTAGTATCGGCGAGCAGCGTCAGGAAGGTGAGCTTTGTGCGACCGTTCCCCTCGCGAAAGGGATGGATCGCATTCAGCTCAGCCAGGAAGTGTGCGGCCTTTGCCGCAAAGTCTTTGGCCATGGTGCCTTATGCTTTTGCGTGGCCAGGGAGCCGAACAGCTTCGACAGCTCGCGGTCGATGCTCTCCAAACGGCAGAACATGCTGCCTCCCTTCGATATCCGGACTTTGCGGATTATTCCCGCTCAGACAAGGACATCTTGGAAGAGGTGCTTGTCGATGGGCTTGCAGTGCGCGTAGCCTAACCTGCCGGAAGGCTACGGCTCCTTGACCCGCTGAGTCGTGATTTCGGCCTCGAAGGCGTCCAGCTCGGTTTGCTTCCTGAGGTTCAGTTTGTTCTTGAGGACCGTCGTGCCCGGATAGCAGTACGGGACTTCAACGGCGTCGTACATCGAAGGGGCGAGCTCTTCTTGTAGGCCTTGATGATTTGCCGGCGCCGCTCAGCTACCGACAGCCCATCGCGGTCAAACTAGGCAACCCGCTTCGTCATGGCGCAAGGCTTGATGCCTCCCACGGCGCTGATCTTCGCGAAACGCTCCCGGCAGATGACCGGGTTGGCAGCTTATTGGCAGCGGACGTATGAGCACATCCTACCACGAACAGAGGTATTTTGCACTCTGCGACCGTTGAGGGTGCAAAATCTGCCGTCGATGGCCTTGCTAGAATAGCGCGTTTCAACGAGTGCGTAAGTATTTGGTCGTCTGGCCGGGCGCCGATTGGAATGAGGCAGACCGCCGTCGCGTGTGCCTTGTTGTTGACTCCCAAGGGTGCGTCCCGTCCGAGTAGATCGGGCGGGGCGCTGGCGAGCGAGGCTTACTCGCCCGTGTGGCCCCGAACCCGGCCTACGAGACCTTGGAGGAATGACGCTGGTCTGGCGTTCGATCAGGGGTATCAATCGTTACACAACCGCTCGCCGCGCGCGACACGCAGGTGCAGACTTTGCTGTTCATCGCTCGCTCTTCACCGCTGAAGAACACATCACGATGATCGACCTCAGCCGACGCCTCCAGGATCGGCAGCACGCAAAGACCGCATTCTCCGCGTCGACAGCCGAAGATCATGTCGACACCGGCATCTTCAAGCGCCTCCAGCATGGAGCGATGAGCAGGGACGTCGATTTCCAGGCTTAATCGGGGAATCCTGATCTTGAATGGGGCGTCTGCGAAGCCACCGGTATTGCCAAACGTCTCGTAGCGGAGGTGCGCCGTGGGCCTGCCCGCCTGGCTCCAAAGCTGTTTGGCCGTCTCCAACATGCCGAACGGGCCACACACGTAGAGCTCACCACGCGTGTCAAGTTGGGCGATCTCGCTGCCGATGTCGATCCGCTGTCCCTCCTCCCCGACGAAAAGCTGAAGCCGCTCGCCGACGTAAGTGGTCAGCTCGTCGGCAAGCGCGAGGTCGCGACGGCTACGTGCGGCATAGAGCAAGCGAAAATTCGCGTTAGCTTGATTCAGTGCCAGCGCCATCGTGTAGATCGGCGTGATGCCGATGCCGCCGGCCAGCAGCAGGTAGTCGGGCCGACCGTAGCTTAGTTCGAAACTGTTTCTCGGCTCGAAAATCATGAGTCGTTCGCCCACCTTGAGGCGCCACATGCCCGCAGATCCGCCCCGGCTCGATGCGAGCCGCTTGACGGCGATGCGATACAGTCCGTCGGTACAAGGTCCCAGCAATGAATAGCTGCGAAGCTGCGGCCGCCCATCAGTCGGCACAAGAACGTCGATGTGACTGCCAGGCGTTACGTTAACCAATGGACGGTCCGGCTCGATCTCGAAGAGACGGACGTCAGGAGTGAGATCGCGAGTGGCGCGAAGGCGTGCGCTAATCCGCTCCATCGGCTTGGCCATGACTTTTCACTCACTCGGCCGCAACGTTCGCGCTTACGGGGGCCTGCTCATCGGCCAGCATTCGGTCGATCAACCGCCGTGCCCAGAGCGCGCCCGCGTCGATGTTGAGATCGTAAAAAGGCGAACGCGGGTTGTTGGCGATGGCGGCCTGCTGCGCCTCCAACACTCGGTGATCCTGATCGTAGACGCCTGCCCCACCATTGACATGGGCGCGCTGGAGTTCGCTCGTCAGCTGTGCGTCTTCCTTCCGATAATTTCGGACAAAATTCCAGAAATAGTGGCAGGTCGTCTCAGTTTCCGGGGAGATCGCTGCCAAGAATGCGCCGCTGACGCCTTGCGAGCGGTCGCCTTGCGGCGCGCCTGTATGTGTCAATGCCACGCCTACGTCACCGACGACCACCGATGGCGCCTGGAACGTCACGATCTGCCAGCGATCGACCCGGCCAGGCCGTGCGAGCTGGCGGCCCCAGAACGGGGGTGGCTCGATATCGATCATCCAACGCGTCATCGTCGCCGTATTGCCCGTGTGGGTCACCTCGAAGGGCGCAGCCGTGATCGCCTCGTCGCCAATGCTGCCGGCGTGCACATAGGTCTCGTGCGTAAGGTCCATCAGGTTATCGATCACCAGGCGATAGTCGCATTTAAGCTGATAGAAGGTGCCGCCCTCGCCGACCCATTGCTTACCGTCGTTCCAGTGAAAATCCGGAATTTTGGCAGGGTCGGCCAGCGCCGGATCGCCGGGCCATAGCCAGACCAGACGATGCCGCTCCGCCACCGGATAGGCGCGCACGCAGGCAGACGGATTGATCGTTTTCTGCGCGGGCATGTAAGAGCAGCGGCCGGCCGAATTGAAGACCAGCCCGTGATAGCCACACCTGACGTCGTCGCCCTTAAGGTGCCCGAGCGATAAGGGCAGCAGTCGGTGCCAACAGGCATCCTCAAGCGCCGCGACGGCGCCATCAAGACGGCGGTAGAGCACGACGTTCTTGCCGCAAATGGTGCGGGCGGATAGCTCGCGGGCGATCTCGTGGGACCAGGCCGTCGCATACCAGGCATTGAGCGGAAAGGGTTTGGGTGCGTTCATGGGCGCAGCTATCTCCATGTTTTGGTCGATGGTCGCGGGCTTGCCGTCTTAACTCCCATTTTCGAGCAGATTGCGTTGGCAATGGTTATGAGACAATCGGACAGAGTTGATATCCCTTATCTACTCTTTCGATATGGTGGTTTGGTTTCCGCACGGAGGATCGTAAGAAGATGGCAAAGGATCGGGATCCGCTCGCGATTGATCTTGCCGCGATCCGTACCTTGCGGCTGGTGTCGGAACTCGGCTCGTTTTCGAAGGCCGCCGAAGCACTCGGTACGAACCAATCGACAATCAGCTATACCATGGACCGTCTGCGCGCAGCGTTCCACGACAAGCTGTTCGTGCGCCAGCACGGCGGCATCGCGCCAACGCCTCGCTGCATCGAGATTGTTGAGTGTGCAAGCCGCCTGCTTGAGGGCTTCGAGGGGCTGATGCAGCCAGCGGATTTCAATCCCGCAAGCGCGTCAGGGCGGGTCACGATCGCCTGCAATTATTACGAACGCTCGATCATTCTGCCGCGCACCATCGCCGAGATCAGGCGCCAAGCGCCGCGCCTGCTGCTGGAGGTCAAGACAGCGCGCGCCAAAGGCATTACGTTTCTCAAACGCGGCGAAGCCGATCTTCTCATTGGCCCCTACGAGGTGCAGGAGGACAGCTTCTATCATCGCCATCTGCTGGATGACCACTATGTGTGCGTTATGCACCGCAATCATCTGCTGGCGAGCAGGAAGTTGCGCGTCGACGACTATATCAAGGCGAACCACGCCGTCGTCAGCTATGGAGGTACCTGGCGCTCAGGCTATCTTAGAGGGCTCGATGAACGCGGCCTGTCGCTCAACCAAGTGGTCACGGTACCGAGCATCTCTGATCTCGCCCACATTCTTCCCGGCACGGATCTGGTCTCGACGGTGCCAAGCCGCATCGCCTCGAACATCGCCAAATCCGTCGTAGCAACGTCGTGTCCGTTCCCCGAACCGTTTCAAGTCGGCATGACCTGGACGTCCCGGACGCATCATTCCGCCGCCCACCGGTGGCTGAGGCAACTCATGGCCCGAATTGCCGGCACTTTGCCCTACAAGGCGGCTCTCGCAGCGGCCGCCGGGCGCAGTCGCGGCAGCATCAATGCCGGAGTTTGACTCTCCGGGCCTATCGGCATGCGACTGTCTCCTTCTCCCGGATTCGTACCGATTTCCTCACTTTTACTGCAGCACAAGTCTCCTCGTTCCACTTTTCGCCTGTCGGCTCAGAAAAAGCGTCCCGCCCGATGAGATCGGGCGGGGCGCTGGCGGAGCGAGGGTTACTCGCCGGACTTGCGCGGCCGTGACCAGAGGAGGGTGTAGCCTTCGCCGGCTTCATCGTCGAACAGGTTGGCGTAGATGGGCGCGTTGAACGAAGGGTCATCGAGCTTGAGCGAGAGGTAGTCGCGACCTTCCTCGGACCGCTTGGACCAGGCTGCCCCGATTTCCGCCCGGCCCACATAGACGCGGTGGCTGGGAGCGTTCTCGTTTGAGCGGTTGGCCTCGGGGACGATGCGCACGCCCCTGGCCTGCAGACTCAGCGTGACGATCTCACCCTGGAAATCGTTTCCGACCTTTTTGAAAGAACCGATGCTAGCCATGTCACTTCTCCTTGAGGTTGTTTCGAGCCCCGCGACCACCGCGGCCTCACATGAGGAGCCACTCGTCAAGGCGCTATGCACGCTGCGAAGTGGCGAGGAAGAAATCTGGGCGCCCCGCCGGGAAGCGGAGCGCCCTTGGTCGGTCATCGCGACCAGATGAGCTTGTGCTCGCCGTTGTCGCCCTGGACGAGGGAGGCGTAGACCGGCGCGGTGAAGGACGGATCGTCGAGTTTGAGCGAGAGGTACTCGGCACCCGAGTCCTTCGCCGCCTTGCTCCAGGCGGCGCCGAGTTCGACGCCATTGGCGGTGACGCGGAAGTCGGGAGCGCGTTCGTTCTCCTTAGCGGCGGGCTTAATGGTCGCCTTGATGTTGATGTTGAGAGTGCGGATCGTGCCGACGAAGGAGCCGTCTTCGCTGCGGGTGAAGGTGCCGATCTGAGCCATGGTCGTATCTCCTGAGAGTTGTCCGAAGCCGCCCGATGCGGCCTCGATGGCGGGCAAGAAGCGACGGACCGGACGTCTGCATCCGAAGGACCGCAGCGTCAGCGGAGGACGGCGGTAGCCGAGCTTCTTGCTGCGCGAGGAATGCGGCACAGCCGCAGGGGAAGAAGGTCGGCGAAGCCGTTGCAGGCCAAGACCGGGCCGACGCTAGACCCGCCGAAATGAGAGGCCGTATCGGGGCTTCGCCGGCATCATCAGCAGAGAACGACGCTCGCGATCGGCGCCTCTTCAGCGCGTTCTTCGCTACCCGTACTGGCTGTTTCCGCTCTTGAACCAAGGTCTGAACCCATTTCCTGATCCGCGCTTATGCACGTATCAACCTCACATCCGGTCGCCGCACGTGCGGCCGCACCATAATCCCGCCTTCGGCGGCAAGGGTTCAGGAGGACGAGACCATTCTCGATGACGGCGCTTCAGCCAAGCCGCGGTGCGGTCGTCCACCTGGTTCCGGCAGGCTGATTAGGCCCTGGCCGAATTGCGATCTGGTGATGTCGTCATGGACGGACGACCGCTCCCTCTATCACAACGCCCGCGCTGACGTATTTCCACAGAGCTACGATCAGCTTGCGCGCCAGCGCCGTGATCATCACCTTCTTGAAGCGGCCACCATTTTGGGCGACACGCCGGTTGAACCAGCGACTGAGCGTCGAACCCGGCTGATGGCGTAGCCAGAGCCAGGCCATTTCCAACAGTGTTGAGCGCAAACGTCGATTTCCGGATTTTCCGATCCCCTGTTCTCGGTCGATCGATCCGCTTTGCCAGGGCGTCGGCGCGAGGCCGGCATAGGCCGCCACCTGTCTTCGATTGTCGAAGTGCCGGAACAGTCCTTCGCCCCAGAGCACTGCGGCAAACTCAGGTCCGACGCCGACGACCTTTGATAGCAAACCAACCTCGCGGGCTGATTGCCGTTCTTCCTCAAGCAAGGCGTTCCGTTCGGCTTCGACGGCCTTGAGTTGGTCCAGCAGCACTTCCAGCCGATCGAGTTCACGCAGTATCTGGCGCTTCATGTGATCAGGAAGCGTGTGTCCATCACCCGTCTGCAATTTCTCGAGCAGCTCTCGGCGATCGCGCCGCAGTGGATCGTAGCCAATGATCCCTTGCGAAAAGAGAAGTCCCTTGATCCGGTTGCTGTGCCGGATGCGCTCCTCCATCAGCACCTTGCGCTCCCGCACGATGCGGCGGCGATCTTCCTCAACTGGTGACGGTACCCGTAGCATGGAGCAGACGCGAGGTTCGCCGCGCTTGAAAGCCAGCAAGGATCGGATGAGGGTCTCTCCATCCAACCGATCGGTCTTCACGCGGCGCATACGCCGCGACGTGGCGATCGAGGCCGCATCAACGACATGGCTTTCGTAGCCTTCCGTCTCTAGAACACGGTGCATCCAGAAGCCGTCTAGCCCTGCTTCCTGAATGACAATGACCGGGTAAGACCGGCCCGTACGTCTAAGAGCCTTCTGTCTCAGGCCGACGAGTCGCTCGAGGAGTCCGGCAACGTCACCGCCCGTGACCGTGTGGCGGGACAGTTTCTCGCCAGCTCCTGGTGACAAAGACGTGATCAGCCAAGTTTTCCGACTCAACTCCACTGAAACAAAGATCGCGTTGATCTCTTTGTGCGTTGCCTGGCTCGGATGTTCATTGTGAGTCATGTTGCTCTTCCTTGTTCGACGGCCACAACATCCACATCAAAACACGTCGCCGCCATTGATCATAGGATCTCGATGGCGATCTGAGGGCCGAAGACGATCGGCGACGCACCCGCTTTTTCTCGCGGGCCGGAGCGTTAAGCGGAGGACGCCGACGGGGAGACTTTCTTGTCTCGCGAGGAATGGGCGTTAGCCCAGGGGAAGAAAGTCTCAACCGGCGGCGTTGCGGCACAGACGATCGAGGCGCAGCCGGTCTTCGGCCAGATCAAGCCAACGAGGCGAGGTGCGTCCGAGCGCTGAACGCAGACTTAAGCGGAAGACGTGGCAGAGCTCGACTTGCAACGCAAAAAGGCGACCGGAGTGTACTCGTCGATCTCCCAATGTAAGATCGAAGGCGGCCCCTCCTTGTCATAATGAGGATTGCCGACGCTGAGCAGGCGCGGATCAAGATCGCCTGCTTGGTCCAATTGCCGTTCGGCCGTCTCAGCGCATCGGCTGTGCCTGCCAAGGCTTCGTCGACCTTCTCGTACTCCGCGAGAGCGGCGAATATGGGATCGGGTTCGACAACTCGCGCCAGCTCCGCCAACGCATCTGCGCACTCCGAGTGACGAGCTCGCCGCGAATCATCCCCACGAATGCGGGTCTGCGGACGTTTCGTCGGAAGACGTCCAGGAACCACGCCGCTCCGCGCTCACCCACTCTCCAGCCGTCACGGACGTGCTTTGCGCGGAGAACTTCCACGAATTGCTCAGCCCAATCTAAGGCCGGTGACCACGCCGAAGGAAAGCAATCGCCAGAGGCTATTCCTCAAGCGCTGCGTCGGTCAGAGCCGGTTGAGGCAGAATTTGTCATGGCTGGCTCTCCACCTGGCCCGATAACGAAAGTGACCTGCATCCAAGCCTTCCCCGCGATGATTGTCGCGCCGACATACGCGAAGGCCTCGCACCAGAACGGCGACGACACGCTGATCCGCGATAACGCGAGCATCAAATGGAAACCAGCAATTCCTGCCGGAAAAGCAAAAACCGCCCCAATCACGCCGCGCACAGTGATCAGCCGTGTCATGGAATGGGCGAATTGAGCAACGGCAAGCGTCAACGCAGCACTGACGATGGCGACGGTGAGCGCAGCAATGATCCCGCTGCCGTGATCCAATGCCATTGCAGCGGCGCTGACGGCAACAAAAAACGGGAGGGCGTATACTGCCAGAGTAACGGTCAGCCAGAACAGCAGACCGAGCCCAACGAGATTAAGGGCAAGTCCAAGGGCAAGCACGGTGGTGGTCCCGCTTAAAAGCGTTGCGACTGCGCCTTCCACCACCACCACGGCACACTTTGGTGTATAGAACCAAAAAATGATGAAATCGAGACGCAACTCTGCCTTAAATGGGAAATCCGATTCCCTGCCAGCCGGCGAAAGGCTGTTCGTCGACTATGCCGGCGATGGCGCGCCGGTGGTGGTCGACCGCCTCACCGGTGAGCGCAGAACGGCGCAGATCTTCGTCGCCGTGCTCGGCGCATCGAGCTTCACCTACGCGCGGGCAACGTGGACGCAGAGGCTCGCCGACTGGATCAGCGCCCATGTTGGCGCCTTCGCGGCGATCGACGGCGTGCCAGCGCTGCTGGTGCCCGACAACACCAAGGTCGCGGTCATCAAGGCGAGCCTCTACGACCCGCAGATCAATCATACCTATGCGGAGATGGCGGCGCATTACGGCACCGCCATCTGCCGGCGCGGCCGCGCAAGGCCAAGGTCGAGCAGGCCGTCCTCATGGTCGAGCGCTGGCTGCTTGGCCACCTGCATCATCGGTACTTCGGCAGGGCTGAGGCGATCCTCGCGAAACGAAAACGCATCAAGCGCGGCACCATCGCAAAACGCCGCTTGCAGCATCAACTGCAGGCTGCTTAAACTCTAACTTAGATGAGCCAGAGCCTCTCTTCGCGAAAAGCCTAATCAGTCTCAAATTATCCGACGTCGGACAGGCCGCCAACTGCGTCGTTCAACAAGGACCTACAGAATGCAGGCGTGAGCTTGCCGCGGTGGATCACGACGTTTTCGTGCCCCATCGCGGCTCGCGCGCTCTGCCAGTGCCGATTGTAGCCGCGCTGTTCATTGGATTTCACATGGCAAGCGGCAAAGTCGGCGTCAGCCGCCGTCGCCAACTGCCACCCATGTACCGGCCGCTTGGTATGGATGTGCACCCACATCGGATTTGCCGCCGCACCGTTGCGCAGAGCCTTGGGCCGCAGCTTAGTCTCGAACAGCGTCCCCGGATCGCCGCTCAACGCGCGCGGTGGATCCGGAGGCTCCAACTCCCCGGCCGCCCGCAACCGTTCAAGGTATTTCTGCGAGGGAAAGCCGTAACTCTTCATGCAATCGATCATGATCGCGGCTCTTTGCCTCTTCAATGAGTTGGCCTGTCCCTGCACCTCGGAATACATCGCCTTGAGCCGGACTATCTTGTCGTGCACTTCGGGTACTTGCGCGGGCGTGAGCAAGCCACTTCGACGAGGCTCCTCCAGCGCGGCTACACAGGCCTCGATCTCGGCGGCCTGTCTTTGGAGGCGCTCGACGACGATATTTAGGACGTGGTCGGCGTCCTCGGGTTTCATCTGACGCGCTTGCGAGACGGCGCTTTGCTGAGCGGGCAGATCGAACTGCAAAAGTTCGTCCAATCGCTTGAACAGCCCCGTCAGCGCTTCTCTGGAGGGCGGAGCCTGCCACATCGTCAGGTTTCCGCTCGCCGACGATGACGCCCTCGCGCGCGCCTCCTCCGCGCTCGTGAGTTTCTTTGTACCCAGATCCGAGAGGACGATAACCTTGCGTGTTGGGCCCGTGCCAGCGTCGGAGCCGGCGAGTTGCGGCTCAGCGCTCCCAGCTGTCGAACTCCCCTCGCCTGCGGCCGTTGCGCGCCTGCCTTTGCCCTTCCTGCGCGCTGCAGTGCCTTCGCCCACCCCGGCAGTATGTTCCGGCAGCGCAGCCCAAGACGGCGGTTCAATCGTGGCTGGTGTCTTTGGCTGAACTGCCAGCAGCCGCGTGACTTCGTCCGCTGTAAGCCAAGCGCCTTCCACGATCTGGTCCAGCAATTTTAAGGGAAGATCGGCTGTCGCTCCGGCGTCAGTCAGGCTGGAGATCATGCCGCTCACTCCTGACGCAAATTCCGAAAGCCGCTCCATGACACCTTCGAGAACGTCGCGGTGCTCAGCGTCAAGCGCCGCTCCCTTGCCCATCATTACAGCGTCGGCCGTCGAGTCGAACGCCGGAACAACATCCTCCATGAAGGTCCTGAGCAGACGCACGCGCCCGTTTCCATCGATAAGGGCGTCCCGCACAGCTGGTCCCAACCTGCTCGCTAGCGAGAGCTGGGCGAGAGTTATCTGCGACTCCAAATACTTGTACTTCATATTGAGTGCATAGCCGGTATGCAGTCGGAGCGCGGCCTCTTCCGACTTCCGCATCTCGGGCGTGCAGCTTGGTAGGTCGGCAGTAGCCGCGCAGACAGACTGCATCCGTTCCGAGCGCAATGCTCTTTTTCCCCACCACTCCATGCACTGCACATAGTAGGGCTCAAGGCCTGAAATCGCGCGGTTCCGCTGGTCAGGCGAAGCGGTGCGCATGATCCTGCCGACCAGGTCTGCTGCTTTCTGTCTGCTCTTGTCCAGGCCTTCAAAAATAGTACCGGCCACGGCGTTACATTCGTCGGCCGCGGCCAGCGTCTCATCGCGGAGCTGGCGAGCCCGATCGTCGGGCAGAATGCGCCGAGCCAAACCTCGGCGCAGAGCAGCGTAGTAGTCTAGAACTGCTGAGCCCGCCTTGACGACTTGATCGATCAGCTCTTGCCTCTCGGACAAGGTCCGGCCGCGCGTGGCTGCCCTACGGCAAGTATTAAGGTCCTCAAGCAGACTGCCCAACGTTCGCTTGGCTGCCTTAATCTCATCTTGTGTTGGCGCCGCCACATCCGAAGTTGGTTGCCGGTTCACGAGCGGCGCGGTTCTATCTTGAGGCCCGGAGCGCATCCGCTCCACGACGGCGTCGAAAGATTGACTGCGTTCCCCAGGGACGAGGCCGAACTCCAGGCTCGAACTGCTCGATACGCCAGTGCTGTCGGCTCCTGCAGCTCCAACGTGCGATTTGCCAGGTCGGCCGATGCCCGTCATATTTTATCTCCGATAGAAGAGTCGAGAATGCGCAGCCTTCCTGGCTAGACCGCTTCGCTGACGAGTAGCTGACCAAGAGCGTTTTTCCCGATGCACAAGCCCATGTTGCCTGGGGTCCACTTTCATCGCAGCTGCTGTACTGGGAAGACAGCGATGCCGGGATGACCGCCTCAGCTGCGGGATCATCACCTGCAGTACATGACCGCAGTCTGAAGCGCGAAATTTTCGCGAGCGCGCTGGGGGCAGCACCCCGCCACTCGATCGCCTTGCATTGGGGGTTCATTTTCCTCCGTAAATTGCCCGCGATCGGCGCATCAATGGGCGCGCGGACGTTTCGGGCGAAAATCCGCATCCGGGGCATCGCGCATAATCTAGTGTCCTACACCAGAAGTTCATGGCGTTTTGGGCCTTGGCTGACACATTGTGCGCAGAAGCGTTCGATGGAGCTGAGAATGTCGTCGGCTGATTTGGTCTATCGGAATGGGCTGGGGTCGGCGTTGTGCTGTTCGATGAAGGACGTGATCTCAGTACATAGCTCCGCCACGCTGCGGTAGATGCCGCGCCTGATTTTGCGCTCGGTGATGACGGCAACGAAACGTTCGACCTGATTGAGCCAGGATGAGCTGGTTGGCGTCAGATGGACGTGCCAGCGCGGTCTCTTGGCCAGCACGGATCAGCGGCGTCTTATGGGTTGTGTAATTGTCCATGACGAGATGAACGTCCAGATCGTCCGGCACGGCGACTTCGATCTCATCAAGAAACTTGCGGAATTCTGTGGCGCGATGGTGCCCGTAACACTTGCCGATGACCCGGCCGGTTGCGATGTCAAGAGCGGCAAATAGCAATGTCGTGCCATGGCGCTTGTAGTCGTGCCTGCGGCGTTCCACCTGACCAGGCCGCATGGGAACGAGGGTTGGCTCCGATCCAGCGCCTGGATCTGCGGCTTTTCGTCGACACACAGCACGATGGCTCGCTCGGGCGGGGCCACGTAGAGGCCGACGACATCGCGAATCTTGGCGACGAAGTCAGGATCGGTCCCGCTTCCTTGCGTCACAAAAGTATGAGGAACCTCATTCGCCAACTCAGTGTGGTTGCACCTCACCTCGGCCGATGAAGTCCAACACCGACTCCGCCCGACTGATCTCACGTGAGATACGCTCCAATATCCGGATCGTAGATGCATGCGTCCGGATGAGACCCGCTCTCTCGCACGCAATGTCCAAGTGATGCATCACCTGTTCGTGGCTGGGAGCGGCCCGATTCTGCAGCGCGCTGATTGTCAATGATGCGAGCATATTGTCGACGACAGTTTCTTCGATCGGAATCAAATTTGATTGCCTCTCCTGATCGTGGGCCCAACTCTGAAATCAATTATCGACGAAAGTGTGTGCACTCCGCGGGTGGACACGTACGTTGCGGAATTGGAGTGCGCAGATCGGCGGATTACAATGTGTTCCGGCGTCCGCGAGCCGAAAAGGCGCCGACATCCCAATGGATTGGGAACGCTCGAGAGTTCAATCGGGAAGGCGAAGAACGATCAGAAATCGTGACACAAAGCTTAATCTT
The DNA here is from genome assembly GCF_029714405.1 of Bradyrhizobium sp. CB82. Lineage (NCBI taxonomy): Bacteria > Pseudomonadati > Pseudomonadota > Alphaproteobacteria > Hyphomicrobiales > Nitrobacteraceae > Bradyrhizobium > Bradyrhizobium sp. CB82. The sequence goes on from NZ_CP121650.1 coordinate 8,374,951, forward strand.
CATCGTTTCTGAGCGCTCGGCACTCTTCTGCATGTCGGGCTAACTTCTCGTATTCCTCGGCCACTTTCAGGAGCCTGTCTCTGGGTCTGCCGGGTACGAGCGCATCCGCCTTGGTCCGCGTTGCTTTCGCTCGATCTCGCCAGAACTGTGGATCATAGATTGGTCTGTATGGCGTCATGTGGAGAGGATGCAATTCGAAGATCAAGATAGTGCGACGGCCGACCTCCGTATCATTACGTAGCTACTCATCAACAAGCTCCCCACAGCGAAGACCAGCGCAGATGCAGGGGCCGCTTCTTTAATGCAGGACGGGCATGAGCCTCGATTTAGATTGCGCGGCATAGACAGTGAGCGACAGCAACCAATCCGCTCGTGAGGCCCCCGCGCGCCTCGTCGCAAGATTTCCTGGCGGAATAAACAGTGCAGGAAATATCACAAATCGACATCTCACTTTGCAAAGCTGACGTACGAGGTTGTGAGGTTAGCTTTGCCCTCGCTGGAACTTGCATGCTGTTGCAACACATGTTGTTGTCGCGAATGCGACCTTCGTCTGACGTCTGAAATCCGCCAAGGTGTTCCGAATACGACATCTGGCAGATTGCTGTTTCGTCTGCGAATCTTTTGGTGGAGAAGAGCATATGCAGTTCAGTGGCAGACGCCTGTCGATCTTATCCTTGCTTTTGGCTGCAGGCGTGAGCACGACCGTCAGGGCCGATGAGACCTCGCCGAAATATACGGAGGTGCTCAATGCCCTGCAGGCCGGCAAGGATGTGAAGGTCATACTAGATCTCAATCGCTGTGCCAGCGCCGATGGGAACAAGACCGGGCCAGCCGTGCAGGGCGGACTGACTATCAACGCCTTCAGGGTGAGCGCCCAGAACGGCATCAGCTTCGCCAATGCGCATCAAACCTTGGACAGCTCAGGACACCCGGTTACGGAATACATCCGCCACAGCCTCAGTCGTGAAGGCAAGCTCACGGTGAGGGCCTCCAAGCTGGCCGCTGGATCGGCGGAAGTCGTGAATCAAGGTGAATTCGTGTGCGAGCTGCCGGACGGAGCGAAGTTCGTCTGGTAATTGGAAGTAGCACCGCGAGTGGCCGAGCTCCCGGCCGCCGGGTTCAGGGAGCAAACGACTGCCCGAAAAGATCGCGGTTGGGACCTCATTGTTGACGGCCCCGCACGGATCTTGAGTAAGACCAATTGGCGCTCGGCTGCTACTTCATGTTTGATGGAAAAGCGCTTTTTTTGCCAGCTACAAGTCTCGAGCGTCAAACGCCAATTGCGTGGCCCTCGAGAGCGGGCATCAGACCACCGCTTTCGGGCCAGGGCTAATGGCACCCAACCACGGCTTTTCGATTCGCCAGCCTGGTCGCGCTTGCACCGTCTTCGCCAGCGCGACAGGCGCATTTGAGGCTGGGTGAACGAGGCGCCGCCCAGTTGGAGTGTCTTACATTGTTGGCAAGGCCAAAAACCTGCTTATAGGCCCATAGATCGCGGCACGAAGAGGCGGGTTGATCGAACAGTTTGCACCGGGGGCGCGCCGCAAGTGGGTGAGCCAACGATCTCGCCTTGTTCTGAGCTGGGGCAGACTTAACATCGGGCAGATGACAATCGTTATCCCTGCTGTTCCTGACAGACACCAACGCATGCCGACAGCCTCTGTCAGCTCAGCCGTGACAGATCGATATCGCCGGAAGACATGAAGAGTGATCTATGTTCCTCATCAGTGCGACATCAGAGGAAATGGCCATTGCAAATGATGGTGTCGCGCAATTCAACTTGCCGCGTCGGCAGTCACCTGCCGCTACTCGGCGAAATCGGGCTACGCGATTAGCCGCCATCGTTCGCGGTACTGTAAATTTCTAAACCTTACGTTGTGTTAGATTTGCATTTCACGTTGACACTGTTAGGTTGAAAGGGGCTGAGGTCAACCTAAGGAAGTGACGTTCGGAATGAAAAAATTATTGCTCATATCGGCGGGCGCGCTCGCGTTCGCTGCGGCGGTGTCCAGTGTCGTCTACGTCGCTAGGCACGCTGCACAATATTTCGACATCAATACATTCGCAGCCGAACCACCCGTTCTCTGCACCGGTGACCCGGAGTGTGTAGATCCCAGCCCGGATCCCGCTGGTATCTGCTCACGTTACCCGGAGGCGTGCCGACGCTAAGGACCTAGTTTACAGATTGCTCGCGAAAATAGCGGTTGCAGTGCCCCGTTTTCGCAAGAGGGTCCTAATGCCTGATCACGCAAGGGCGTCATCTTAGGTGTTCTCTAGGACGACGATATCGACCAAGAAGTTCTAGCCGGGCGCACGATATGGGTGAGGGAAGTCCCTCTGCGAGCACGGCTTGCCGAAGCCCTCCCTCACCCGCTCCAAGTGGCGAAAAGAATTGAGTGGTCAGGGCCAGCCAGTACGTTCTCGGCTGGTTTGATCGCAACAGCACTGACTGCACGAATGCAGGTAAAGCGCACGGCAGTCTCCATCGCCTTGGCGCCGCGCGCGTGTGCAGCGCCTTCTTGTGGGGGCCGACATTTGGGCGAGCGAGGCAGCGCGTTCGCAAGAACAATCTGATTGCAGGGCAAAACCTAATAAAGAAGGAGAAGGATTGGAACAGGCCGGCCGGAAGCAATCGCATTCCAAGGTCATGTTTCTTCCGAAAGAACGCATTCGGCTCCGAGAAGCGCGGCGGGCGCAGCAGGCTATATAAGCTGAGCCTACCCCGCTCGCCGACGCATCAGCCAGCTCACCACTTAAGAGAATCCTTTGATCGAACGACTTGGAGGGACAAGAGCGAGTTTCCAAGAGCCCATTCAACTCCAAGCTTGTTCAATCACGTCGATCGAGCAGGTGCTCGACGCACCATTCCGTAAGACTCAATCTCGGTTGTCGATCACCGTCGGAGCGCGTGGCCTTGTGACTCGGAGGCGTGAGAGCTCCATCTGAGGGCGCTAAGGCTTCGTTTAGTTGGCTCGCTAAGACAGCCGCACCTCTTCGCGTTCACGGCGGCCGATAAAGCGGTCGGCCAATAAAACGGCAGATACACTTTTGGGAATTGATTCGGTTACGCGGGAAAATCGGTCTTCAATCTACCGGCGCCGATGTTGTTATCCGTTCCCCATTCGGAGCCGTAGAAACTACGCGTTTCAGCATGAGCTCGGCGGATCATTGACCGCTAGATCAGACGCCGCACGATTTGCGCCGTCCGCAAGAACAAACGCCAGAGAAACGTTCACTAGACCCCAATAGTTTAGTCGAGGCGGACATTCAAATTTGACACAAGCGCGTCAGCGAATGCGGGATGCAGCGGGCCCGGACCGCTCAGCACCCGGATGCAGCAATGAAAATGCTTGGACATCTATCTTCTTTATGGTGCTGAGACGTCGATTTCAGCGTCAATTAAGACGGCGCTCACGCGCCGTCTTCGCTAAACTTCCAGACCGGGATGCCGAGCTTCTTGGCCTTATCGACGAGGTTGTCCTGGATGCCTGTGCCCGGGAAGTGCATGACTCCGATCGGCATGACCTCCAGCATCGCATCGTTGCGCTTGAATGGTGCGGCCTTTGCATGTTTCGTCCAGTCCGGCTTGAAGGCGATCTGCGGAACATTGCGATTGCTGGCCCATTTTGAACCGATCAACTCGGCCCCTTTCGGCGAGCCGCCGTGCAACAGAACCATCTCAGGGTGTTTTGCGTGGACCTTGTCGAGCCGATCCCAGATGAGCTTGACGTTGTTGAAATCCAGCCCTCCGGTGAGCGCGATCTTGGGCCCACGAGGGAGCATCACTTCGGTTTCGGCCCTGCGCCTGGCAGCGAGAAAGTCTCGGCTGTCGATCATCGCGGCGGTGAGAGTGCGATGATTGACGACTGAACCAGAGCGCGCCCGCCACGGCGAGCCAGTGTGAACTTCGAAACTTTCGGCAGCCTGGTCGCGAAAGAACTCCATGGCGTTGCGACGTTCGATCAGCGTAATGCCTTCGGCGGTAAGCCGTTCGAGCTCGACGGATGCCACTTCCGATCCGTTCTGCTCGCGTTGGCTCCTCTGCTGCGCTTGCTCATTGGTGTCAAGTTCTCGTTCGATGCGTTCGGCAGCGCGATGGAAGAGATTGACGGCAGACCAGAGCAAGTCCTCAAGGTCAGGCTCCAGGCACGTATCGTTCAGGGTCGAGACTAGCGCATCGAAGATGTCGGCGATGGCGCCGGTGATTGCATTGGTTTCGGGAAGGGGCCGAGGATCGGGTTCATCTTGCAAAGGACGAAAGCCAAACAATTGAAGTTCGGCAAGAGTGTGATCGGTCGGGGATGAAGCGTGGTGCGGTTCGAATTGCGGATCGTCGTTTTCGGTCGCCATGGGTGAGGTCCTTTTTCGGATCGGCCGCGCCCACCGCGGCCTTCGTGGCGATCATCCGACGGCGAGCGGCACGGACCAGAACCCAAAGCGAAGCGCAGGGCCGAAGCGAAGCGGAGGATGGCAGAGGTGCGGCTATTTTGTTTCGCGATGCAAAGGCGCGGAACGCGCCGGCGGAAAATAGCCGTGACCTTTGCCATTGCAGGGCCGTGCCGCCTGCCGTCCGATCGCCTCTAGAAGGCCAAGGGGCGGCTCTATCCGCAAGGGTCGACCTCACAGGGCCGGTCATTAAGCTGCCGGCTGTGTTCAACCGGCCTCGATCGCGACCGGGCAGCATTGAGCGCAGGAAAAGGCTAAGCAGCGAATTGAGACGGTCAGATCGGCCGACGCGCGGCGAGCAGTGCAGCTCCCAATCCGCACATGACGGCGCCGGATGCCTTTCGCGTTTTCGCGATGAATGCCGGCCGTTCGGCGAGACCGGCTCTCGCCTTGGACGCCCAATGGGTCACGATGAGATCGATGCTGGTATTGAGAGCGACAGAGATCGTCCCGAGTCCAACGAACTGGACGGCCACGCTTCCGGTCGTGTCGACAAACTGGGGAATGAAGGCGAGAAAGAAGGCGGCCGTCTTAGGGTTGAGCGCCTCCACGACGATACCCTCTCGCAGTGCGCGGCGTGCTCCGGTGGTGCGAATCTCCGCAGGCTCGGCGATGCGCGCCTGGCGCCACATCTTGAGACCGAGCCAGATGAGATAGAAGGCACCCACGATTTTCAGCAAAGCGAAGGCTTCGGCACTCGCCATGATCAGGGCGGAAATGCCGATCGCCCGGCGAGAACGTGCACAAGGCCACCGAGACCTAAACCGACGCTTGACGCCAGCCCTTCGGTTCTCCCGCCAACGAGCGTTCGGGCAACGATGTAGAAGATGCCCGGCCCGGGCGTGATCGCCACGATCATGGCAGCCGCGAGGAACAGTAGGAGGGTTTGCAGATCGAACATCCGATTTCCCGCTTTTCCGGCCGCATCCGGCGCTCCCTCCGTCTCGCTTAAGCCGGAACGGGTATCAAGGGGGCCACTTCCCGATCCTGGTTCTCGCTCGCCAATAGGCCGGCTGCTACGCCCACGCGGTCGGCCTCCGGACGGTTCTGACTCAGTTTGCGCTTGCCCTCGAACCGCGAGACCGGGATGCGCACGCCGATGATTCCGCGTAACTGGGCGGTAATGAAGTCGGCGGGGGCATCGGAGACGGCCCACGGTTTGGCGCGCGACCCTTCGTGCTTGTTCGTCAGCCGCGTCACTATGTCGAGCAGGCGCTCGGGTTCCTGGAAAAACTCGACTGGACCGTAGGCATGCACAGCGACGTAGTTCCAGGTCGGCACGACTTTTCCGGTCTCCTGCTTGGTCGCATACCAGGACGGCGTCACGTAGGCCTCGGGACCCATGAAGATCACTAGCGCGTCGCCGACGCGAGGCACGCGCCACTGCGGGTTGGCCTTCGCCAGGTGTCCGTACAGCACACCAAGCTCGCCCTCGCTTTCGTCGAGAAAGAGCGGCAGGGGCGTCGCCACAGGACCTTCGGCAGTGGCCGTCACCAGGTTCGCCAACCGGGCACCCCGGATGGTCGCGCGGATGCTGTCGATGTTGTCGTCCTTGAAGGCTGGGGGAATGTACATACCGTCTCTCCGTTCTTGCGTCCGGAGATAAGGCGAATCTGGCTCACGTTGAACTGCCAGTTTTCTCATTTTTTGCCAGTCCAGTTCGCCGACCACTGATTTCGTCGATGGCTTGGGCCAGGAGCTTGCAGCCGCGTTCGATCTGCTTCGTCTCCAAAGCCGAAAAACCCATAACTAGACCAACGGTTTCCGGCCGCGGTCGGCGGCCTGCCCGGCGGTGATCGTAGAGGACAGAGACGGGATAGACGCCCACGCCCTTCGACCGCGCCGATCGGATCAGTGCCTCTTCGGCTTCCTGCGGCAGATCGTCGAACCACACCACGACGTGAAGACCGGCGTCGGCGCCGTCGATCCGGATGCGGTCTGCAAACCTGTGGCGCAAGGCGTCGAGTAGGGCCCGCTGGCGCTCAGCGTTGCGTCGGCGGACACGCTTGACGTGGCTGTCATAGGCGCCGCTCTCAAGCATTGAAGCGAGGGCACCCTGTCCGGCCAACGGTGTGTGCCTGTCCATGATCTGTTTTGCTGCCCGGAACATGAATCGCAAGCCCGGAGGAACGACGAGGTAGCCGATTCTCAACGTCGGCGAGAGCGTCTTGGATACGGTCCCGAGATAGACGACATTATCGCTGCCTTCGAGGGCGTGAAGCGGAGGGACCGGTTTTGTATCGTACCGGTATTCACCGTCGTAGTCGTCATCGATCACGTAGGCGTCGCACTTTCTGGCCCAGGCGAGCAGCTGGTGCCGGCGCCCGATCGGCAGGACGCCGCCCAGCGGATATTGATGCGAGGGCGTGACGTACGCGAGCCTTGCCTTAACCGTATCGAGCCGCTCCGTCTCCAGGCCATCTCGATCGACCGGGATCGGGGCCACGGTGGCGCCCGTTGCCGCGAAGGTGTGCCGTGCCATCAGGTAGCCGGGATCCTCCATGATAAAGCAGTCGGCGGCGTCGAGCAGGAGCCGCGCGCAGATGTCGAGCCCCTGCTGAGATCCGTTCACGACGACAATCTGATCGACGTCGCATCGCACGCTTCGCGACCGCCAAAGATATCCCTGGAGCGCCGTTCGGAGCCGCAGCGCGCCGCAGGGATCGTCGTAGGCCAGGCGGTCCGGCTTGCGGGTCATTACCGCGACCATGGCTTTTTTCCATGCGAGCACCGGGAAGTCCGACGGCGAAAGATCGCCATACCGGAAATTCGCGACGAGGTCGCGCGGCGGTTCGATCCAACGAGGGAGGTCCTGTCGCAACCGCTCGCCGAACTTCGACAGCCGAGCATTGCGCGTCGCTGCCCGGGACGAGACTCGCTCACGTCCCCGATCGACGATGGCGGGGGCGACACGCGGCCGGGCGCCATGGCGTATCTCGATGAAGCCCTCCGCGGCGAGTTGTTCATAAGCGACCGTCACGGTGGAGCGCGAGACGCCCAGCTCGTCGGCAAGTGCGCGGGACGAGGGCAAAAGGCCGTCGGTGCTGTAGACGCTTTCGAGAATCTGATCTCGAAGTGTTTCGTAGATCTGGCGTGAACCGATCCGCCCATGGCGCTCTGAAGCCAATTCTTCAGCCTCTATATTTTGTTCTCCCAACCGCCAAACTTTGAAGTTGGCGAGCACTCTTCAATTCAACGAGTTCTACTCAGGGTCAAAAGCTACCTTCCGAAATGCGCTAGCGCCACGGTGGCTGTATCTCAGATAGCTGCCGGCTTACTGCACCGCAAGTCGGACAGAGGCGGACAAGGCCGCCTATCCGCTCCAGCGTCCAATATCGACTGCAGTCCGCACATAACGGACAACACGACGTAATCTGCCGCCGCAGGCCGATCGTCAAACCGCCCCGGCCTCAGCGAAGCATTAATCACGCGACATCCTGGGGTGCGAGCTGGCCCCGCAAGGCTGCCCGAAGTGAATCGAGGCCGAGGGCGCGTAGATCCTCGTTGAAATCGCCACGCCTTGGTGACCAGATGATCGCCTCGATACCGTCCGCGTGGGCGCGCTCGGTCAGAGTCATCGCAGCCGCGTCGCCGGCCGCATCGTTGTCGCGGGCGATGTAGAGCCGGCGTAGCGTCGGCGGGAGCAGAAGGGCAGCAAGGTGGTTGGCCGAGAGCGCAGCGACCATCGGCATGGCAGGCAGCGCATAGCGCAGCGACAGCATCGTCTCGATGCCTTCGCCGGCAGCGAGGACGTCGTCGGCCGCGCCAAAGCGGACGGCGTGGCCGCGGAGACCGCCCATGGCCCGTCGCGGCGTGTCGACCGGTGCCTTGCCGAAGCCGTCCGGCGCAAGCCAGGTGCGATGCGCGCCGGTAACGCGATCGGCAAGATCGGTGACGGCCGCGATCATCGCCGGCCAGGTCTCAGTCGGCGAACTGTCGTCCGGGCGATAGTGGCAGCGCGGATGAAACCGCAGCGCGCCCACATCGTGAACAGCTTTGATGCCGCGATTGCACAGGTAGGTCTCGACGAGCGTCCTGCGGATCGGCTGCGACACGGCGAAGAGCCGCTGCGCTGCTTCCGGCGATCCGGCGGGGACGGGTGTGCGAATGATGGTCTTTGGGCTGCGGCGCGGTTCGGTGCGCGGCAGCCTCAGAAAGCGTCGTGCCTCCTCGGCGACATCGCGAAAATCTGTGAAACCGCAGCTCTCGCGGATCACATCGAGGAGATCGCCATGTTCGGCCGAGGCAGCATCGGTCCAATGTCCGGCGGCGCCGGGACCGGAGTCTGGTCCGCTGAGCCGGACGTACATCGACCGGCCAGGCGTATTGCGAACGTCGCCCACCATCCAGTAGCGCCCCTGGCGCCGCCCGTTGGACAGGTAATGGCGGCAGACCGCCTCGGCATCACGGGCGAGACGGCGCGCCAGTTCGGAAGCGCCACGGGGCATCACCTGACCTCCCGAGCGCTGACATTGTGTTGCGTAGAAGCTGCCAAGCGTCCGTGAGACAGCACCCAAGCCCAGATGCGCGACATAACTCGCGGCGCAACCCGTTTGCCGGCTGGCCCCTTGGGCGAGGCTATCAGTCGCACGAACATCGAGCGCCCTGGTGTGTTACGGGCGTCAGCTGTCATTGCCGGCACATTGGCAGAGGCATTCCGTATTGCGTAGCCGTCGAAAGCAATCACTCCGTCGAAGTCAGAGCCTGACCATTCCATAATGAGCCTGACGCGCGACAGCTTCTTGCCTCGTCGATCGGCGCGTAGCGTGGCGTAGGTCGTAAAAAGGACGCCATAAGCAAGCCGGATCCGGATCGGCGAGCTCGGGCAAAACCGTCGGAGACGCGTGATAAGCAGCCGCTCCACATCGAGCACGGACCACTCAGGCCGTGCATCCTCCGTCAATTTGTCCGACTTGTTAATCCAGACGCCGCGCAGCCGTCTCATCGTCCAATCGTGGATCAAGATGCCGCCGATCTGGCGCTGCATCAACAACGGCTCAAGGGCCCCACTATCTTCCCGGCGCCGTGCTCGGGCCGTGAGAAACCCCGTGATTTTCGAAAGCATCGGCAGCATGGAAATGGGCGATCCTGGCTTGGCACGGATAACCGAGCGAACGGACAGGACGGTTGCCGCCTCGCAGGCGTCACAGGCGTTGTTCCAATCCCAGGAGCCGGTCGCGTCGATGAGATCAAACCCAACTTCCATGGCGCGACCCAAGATCACTTCGATGCACAGGCGGCGCTCACGGCTTGGGAGTAGACGGCGCGTGACACGAAGAAAAGATGTTGCCGCTGGCGAGAACGTTGCGGCAGCCGCGGCAGTAGTATCTGATGGCTTGAACATATGGAAAACCTGAGGAGAGCGGTTGCGCATCGAGCCGCCGGCGCTCTCTCGTGATCCGACGGGCTCAAACCTGCCCGTCGCCCCTCTTCCTCTTCATCACAGGGAGCCGCACAAACGCCCTCGCCTGGACCACAGGCGTGGAGCCGAATCGGCAAAAGCCAAGAAGAAGTGCGAGGGACGGGAGAACCCGTCCCTCGCCGTCGCTTCATGCGGTGGACTACGACTTCCGGCAAAGTCGCCTTCGCCGCTGTTCTTCATCCAACGTTTCGACCGCCGATTTGTCGCCTCCTTCAAGTTGAAAGGATCGGGTCCCTGCGCAGCTCGAGCGCCTGCAACTCGGCCTCGTTCCAGAAGAAATATCCACCAGCGGCATTACCACGCCGCAACGACACATTGACTTGATTCGGCAGCGCCTACGGCACGCCGAGGCTATCCACGGGACGACAAAGGGAGACTGTCGAAGAGTAAGAAAAAGCTGCCCGCCCATAGCTGGGGCTAGGCAACATATTCGCCGATCTCGGCCTGCCGAACGCCGAGGAGCACCAACTCAAGGCTGCTGTAGTTGTTCAGCTAAGACGGTTGAGGGCGGAGCGGGAGATCACCCAGACGGAAGGCGCCAAGCTTGTCAACTTGAAGCAGCCTGACCTGTCCAAGGTGCTTCGGGACACTTCAAGCTGGTTTCAGTGGAAAAGCAGCGCCAGCTTCTTGACGACGAGCACCACAAGCCGCTCCCAGCGCTTCTCCAAGTCCAAGTCCTTGAACGCATGCATCTGCACGCGCAGCTCCTCCTTCTCAGCGTCAAGCGCGAGCACCATCCGCGGGGCGGAGCGACCGCGGGAAGGTTGCGATTGACCGCACGGCCGGGCAAGTTCGTGCCGGGCCGCTACGTCGCGTTGAAGATAAGAAAGCCCCACCGACTCCATTCTCGTATCCAGCGTGCGACACAGCGGACTTTCTCGTTATGGGTGCAACTGGCATCGCCCAAGCTCTATCCGACGGATCAACCGCGATTGGATTCGACCCTCCTGCTGGGCTCAGAGGGAATCCGGCGACGGCACGGGCCCTTTATCATCGCCGCGTGACACCAAGGCATAATTGCCCTACGTGACCGTTCGATTTAATATAGTTAGAACTATACGAAGGTTTGTAACTATACGAAGGTTTGTAGTGCGCCTTCTTCGGCTGTCTGATCAGTAGCGATCTCAAAATCACTCGGGGCGCCTGTCGGCGCCGAATTAAATTGAAGTATTTAACCTCTCCGCCAGAAGGGCCGGACTGCTATAAGCATGTTTAACCAGCTCACCATTTTGGGACGTTCAGCGACGCAGCTCGTTTTTGGTAGCATTGCGCTAGCGGCGGTGACGCTAATATCCTTGTATATTCATAGCCCTTTCGCAGCGACGGCGTTCGCCTATCTGGTGGTGATAATGCTGTTTTCGCTGATGGGCAGCTTCATCGCAACGTCGGTGCTTTCCATTGTCTCCGTCGCTGCGTCAGTCTACCTGTTTATACCGTCCACGTTCAGTCTCCGGATCGATGACCCAAAGAACCTTTTGGTGGTTGTCGCCTTCCTAACCGCTTCAATTATCGGAACGCACCTGATCGGAAAGGCCCGCCACGAAAGGGACGCTGCGCGTGAGGTCGCAGCCAAGCTACGGCACAGCACGGCCGAACTGCATGACCGCGAAAAACGGTGGCGCGCGATCTTTGAGCATAATCCGGTCATGTACTTCATGGTCGATGAAGCCGGAACGGTCCTCAACGTCAATACTTTCGGCGCCTCTCAACTCGGCTACGCGCCTGCGGAACTGGTCGGCCTATCCGTGCTGAAGGTCTTTCAGGAAGAAGATCGTGAAGTCGTTCGCAAATGCATCGAGGAGTGTCTCACAAACATCGGTCAGTCGCACACCTGGGACATCCAGAAGGTCAGGAAGGACGGCTCGGTGCTGTGGGTGCGCGAAAACGCCAAAGCAATGCTCTGGGCCGACGACAAGCCCATCGTCCTCATTGCCTGCGAAGATATTACTGAGCGAAAGCGGACGGAATTTGCCCTGCAACGGAGCGAAGCGCATTTGGAGCAGGCGCAGGAATTGAGCCATACTGGCAGTTTTGGCTGGAACACCGCCACGGGCGAGGTCTTTTGGTCCAAGGAGAACTTTCGGATTTTCGATTACGATCCCGAGAAGACGATACCGACACCGCAACACGTCCTTGACCGCACCCACCCAGAAGATAGGGCTTCCGTCCAAGCGATTCTGGATCGAGCGTCTCAAGGCCAGGATTTCGATCATGAATACCGACTGCTGATGCCCGACGGGTCGGTAAAGCACATTCACGCGCTGGCACGGGCCACGAGAACCGCGTCTGGCGACATCGAGTTTGTCGGGGCGGCGACGGACATCACGGCAGCAAAGCAAACGGAACAGCAGCTGCGCCGTAGTGAAGCCTATCTGGCCGACGCGCAGCAGCTCAGTCACATGGGCACTTGGTCCTGGGATTGCCACCGTCGTTGTTTTGCGTATCGCTCTGCCGAAGTGAATCGACTGTTTGGCTTGGATCCAGACGAGCCTGTATCGCTTGAGACCATCAGGTCGCGTATCCATCCAGATGACTTAGCGCTGACGCAGGAAGTGCAACGTCAGGCTATTGAACAGAAGGCAGGCAACTTCGAATATGATTTCCGAATCCGTCTTCCCGATGGCGCGATAAGGCACATACACTCAGTTGCGCACGCTGTGTTGGGAAGCGATGGCGTCACCGTCGAACTCATCGGAACGCATATGGACGTCACCGAGCAACACGCGGCCAGGGAACGTCTGGAAAACACCCTTGCTGCGCTGCGCGAGAGCGAGCAGCGCTTTCGGGACTACGCCGAAACCGCTTCCGACTGGCTCTGGGAGACCGGACCAGACCACTTGGTCACCCACTTATCGGAGCACGCCAGCGCAGTAGGCATCTTGGCCTCAGGGGTCATCGGCCTGCCTCGCTGGGAAATTGCGTGCGATGTTGATGAAGAACCCGAGAAGTGGCGGCAGCATCGGGCGACGCTAGAGGCACATCTACCATTTCGCGATCTGATCTATCGCGCCGTCAACAAGACCGGGTCTGCGTTCTACGTCCGGACCAGCGGTAAACCCTTTTTTGATCTAGCCGGCAACTTTCTCGGCTACCGTGGCGTCAGCACTGACATCACCGCGAGAATTCGCGCAGATCAGGCCGAACAAGAGCTGCGGAAGGCACAGGCGGACCTTGCGCACGTGACACGCGTGACGACGCTGGGGGAACTAACGGCCTCCATCGCCCACGAAGTAAACCAGCCGCTCGCCGCCATCATCAGCAACGCCGACGCATGCCTCGGCTGGATGGGTCGCGAAACTCCCGACCTTCCCGCTGCGCGCAGATCGGTGGACTGGATCATCGAAGACGCGATCCGGGCAAGCGAGGTGGTCCGCAGGGTCCGCGCACTTGCGAAGAAAGGTGAGATCGAGATGGTACCGCTCGATATCAATGACGTCGCTAAGGAGGTCATCGGGCTGGTGACACGTGAGCTGGTTAATCACCAAGTGACCTTGCGAACTAAGTTTGCGCCAACGCTTCCCACCGTCCTCGGTGACAGGGTTCAGCTGCAACAGGTGATCATCAATCTGGTGATGAACGGCATCGAGGCCATGCATACGATTGGCGACCGGAAGCGCGAATTGACGATCCAGTCATCCATGGACGATAAGGGGCGTGTGCAGCTCTCCGTGACCGATTGCGGCGCCGGAATCGCTGACGAAGACATTGATCGCATCTTAGACCCGTTTTTTACTACCAAATCGAGCGGCCTTGGAATGGGTCTATCGATCTGTCGTTCGATCGTGCAAGCTCACGGAGGGCGCCTGTCCATCGTCCGCAAGCAAGAGCCGGGCGCGACCTTTCAATTTGTGCTGCCAGTCGTCTCTTAACGTCTTCCCCTCCCTGAACGGAGGGGATTTTCCGAGGAGCCTTAATTTGAGCGGCTCTACGAGATTTGCGGCGAACGGGGACATCCACCGCGGGCCGCATTCCGGCCGTGAGAATGTTGCGGGCTGCGTTCACGTCGGCATGCGCCTCGTGTCCGCAAATCGTCGCAGGCGAAACGTGCGTGCGTCGATAGAAATGCGTGTCAGCGCGCCGCCGATTAAACCCGGGAAGATCACCTGCGAGGCGTCGCCGCGCCTGCGTGCGATGGACGTCTGCCAACGCATAATCTCGGACACAGCGCTCGACAGCAGCATAGGATTGTCTCGTAGCTTTCGTAGCTCGGACGGGTTCTGGTTCGTGAACAAGAGGCCACCGCTAATCGAATTGCGCTTGGTGTCGTTTCCGCCCACAATCAGGAGGATAAGATTGCCAAGGAACTCTCGTGAGTCCATATTTCGGGTCGCGGGTGAATGCGCCATCATCGAAATCAAGTCGAGCCGAGGCTCGGCATCTGCGTCGTCAACCCAGTTGAAGGTCTCATTGCACGGCAAGCCGTGAAAAATCGCTCTACCGCGACTTAAGGCCCGGAGGAAGATGTTCCGCTGGCACATCGACAGTGGTGACGCCTTGCTCTGACGAGAACACTTTATGATTTGTATCGACCGCTATGATGTCGCGGTATTTGGTTATCGACCAATATGGGCCGTACGGACTGTCTTGACAGTAGTGCACGTGATCTTCCCTTCGCAGCCGCTCGAAGTAAGGCCATATGCTATCGTCTTGAAAGCGTTTAGACTCGCTTATGTCCAAACCACTCAGCTGGATGTTCCACGGATCATCGCGTCCGTGATCTGCTTGTAACGTATCTATGAGTTTCTCCCGGCGCTGGTCGCCCGACTCTTGGTTCGCCCCCGCTCTTGCTCCTGAGTGTAGGCAGCGGAAGATATCCGAAAGTAGAGCGCACGCTCCCTACCATTTCCCGGAGGAGCGCAAGGTTGCTTTCACTAGTATATTTAGTGACACGGCCTCGCCTAATCGCAGCTTGCATCGCTGACCGACTGGCGAAGAGGACATGGCTGGCCATAAGCGGCCATGGACTTAAGATCGCTGAGTGCGATGTCTTCACATACGCCTGCGTTTTGTTGGTCGGCAGCACGACCTTCGAGAGTGAAATGTGGAAGGGTTGATTGTGATCGCCAAGGGAGATGAGTTCTCACGAACTATGCAGCGGTAGGCCAGCCTGTAGCGGGCCAGCAATGCGGGACGTTCTGGGGAGTTGCCGAATCGAGGCGGAAGCAGGCCTATCGAGGTCCGCTCTACGGGAGCTTAAACGTTGATGCAACGATCCGCTTTAGGGATTCGATTGACCGCATTGTATGCCGTTACGTTTGAGACGCCTTGTCCGATTGCAGTTCCCTCATATGCGCGTGGCAAGCTCAAGCTTACGGTCGGGGCGGGAAACGTCGCTGAGATTGCCGTCGTCTTCGCCGACGCACACCCCACCGGAGGCGGAACTGGTCCACAGCCGAATACTTGCAGAGCAGAATTTGTTCGTTGTTGTGAAATCCCGGCCTGCTCCGGGGCGATGCTAGTTGACACCCTAAACTTGCCGAACGACCTGCTTCGGAAGAGCCTGGAGTAGCTAGAGAGGACACTCGGGTGCGAGAGGAAAGCCGTGACGCCTCACTGGGAATACCAGCTTAGATTTGATGTAAGCGATTCGGCTGCGGCGGAAGCGATACGACTAAGACGCCAAGAGCCGAAGTTGGGGCCATTGTTCGATATCCTCGTATCCCATCGTGCCGCGCCAAAATGTCTGTTCGATGCCTTTGCCGAGTATGTGGCCGCCGGCGAAAAATACGGCGTCGAGCGGTATCCGCTCTACGAATGGACAAAGGCGACGATCGAGAATCCGGCGAAGCGAGAGAAGTACTTGAAGAACTTCGCAGTCTACGTGGACGACCGCGAAGTCTATGCCAAGGCAACTGCCGATGCATTGGAGAGAGCCCTGCAGCCGCTGGTCAGCTGCGGACTGATTGCGCGGATAATCAAGTACGACACCAATCCCGTCAACAATCCGCAGCCGCCAGAGTGATGAAAACTGCCTGTCCGGAAGCAGTGCTCTCTTTCGGCCACAGTTGAATGGTGAGCCGTCGTTCGCGCGCTCACACCGAAGCGGTTTGCGCAATGCGTGCTGGTCAACCCGACAACGTCAGCAATACGGCTCTCGCGCAATCGGCCTCCCCGTGACCGTGCGAGGCTGCAAGGTCCGCAGTGCCGCCAGCTGCTGTTCACTCGCCACGACTGGTGATTTACCTGACATGCCCTACCTCCGCGAGTCAGCGTGAAGACGGAATCACGCCCGGCATCCGTTGGCTAATATGATGAAACCTGCTTCGTTCAACACTGATCGGGACAACCCGCGGCTTCAGCTTCGCCCCTTATGGCTACGATGAACTGGAAATCATCCCTTCGAAAAAGTCTCTCAATTTCTCTCAAGGGCGCTGACGGCGAAGAGACTGAGGGCAATAGTCTAAGCGGTTTCGCAGTTGGCACGTGTTTTGAATAAGAAGCCTTACTCAGAATAGCTCAATGGGAGACGAGGTGATACCTCATAAACGATGTTGCCTAATCTCGACTTCGACGCGCGACGCTTGCTAACGTGCTCGGCTGTGCCGGGAGCCCGGTTCAAGCGCCGCCATCGCACGATGTTCGCATCGATCGCGTGCCGTGACTTCTTCGCACTTGCAATCTCAAAGCATTCTTGTCGTTTCTTTCGAGCGGGCTGCCGAACGTTGTCGACGCCAAGAAAGTCGACGCTTCCTTTAGGAAGGGCAGGATCCAGATGACCACCGCGGAGCCTTCGTCCGAAGCGGCCGTCGAAGGCGGCCTTCTGAGGCAGGAGGCAAGCCCGGAACGCGAACCAAAAGCGTCCGAAAAAACCTCCGTGGTGCATCCAGTCTGCTCTCGTTCAGAGGTATCGGTACTGTGCTCTACCCTTGCAACTCCCCGAAAACGACATCATGACAGTGGAGTCGGACGTCACCTCTGCGAACGCAAGCATTCGGGCGAGCACCGTCTGGACAATTGTGCTCGGCTTTGCCGCCGATCCGTTGATGCGTTGGAGTTGGCCTGACCCAGGGCAATATCTTAGGAGCATGCCTCAATTCATCAACGCCTGTGGCGGAGGAGCATTCGAGCATGGCACCGCGTACGTCACGGGCGAGAGTCGCGCCGCGGCCCTGTGGCTGCCTCCCGACGTGCAGCAAGATGAGGATGCGCTGGACGCAATCATGGCGCTGTCCCTGCGCCCGGAGATCACCGAAGATATGGCACACCTACGGCAGGGAATGGCCGAACATCACCCCCCCGAGCCACATTGGTATCTGCCGCTCATTGCCGTTGATCCAAACTGGGTCGGACAAGGGCTTGGCACATTGCTGATGAAATACGCTCTTCAACGATGTGATGAGCAGGGCATCGCTGCCTACCTCGAAAGTTCGAATCCGGACAACATTCCCTTCTACCAACGTCACGGCTTCAAGGTTATTGGAGAGATACAGCACGGTTCTTCGCCACCACTCACGCCGATGTTGCGAACGGCTTATTGAGCGAAATTCGGAAGACCCTTCGCATGCTCCAGATGCCGAAGCTTCCCTGCGGACACGGCCGGTCTAGCCAGAGTTGCGCCAGCAATAAAGGTCGATGCCAGCTTTGAGGCAACTCCCCCAACGACGTGACGTTCCGTGCGGTTGCGGCCTCTAAGGCGCTACAGCGCGAGTGGCTGCAGTCCTCAATCAGCACGCTGCTTGCTCTATTCAAATCATTATCACCACGTCCCGTCCGGCGAACTGGAAGGATTCGGCTTTATTGGCTCATGGCGTCCGGTCCGGACCGTCCTACTCGCCGCGCGCAATCGGGAGGGAGCGCTATGAAACCGCACGTTCGTCCGGCTGCGGTGGCGCGATTGCAAGGACAAGGTCGAGGCGGGGCCGTTCGCAAGCTGCTGATGTCAGCGCTCGGCGAGATCGGCATAAGTGAACGTGGCCTCCATCCAGATGCCACCAGCGCGCATCGCCTCCGGGCAGATCGGCACGTCCGATCGGTTGGGGGTCAGCCGTTTTTGAGCTCGAAGGGAGCGTGGAACCAGTGACAGCTCAAAATGGCGGCGAAGGTGAGCGACAACTTTATCGGTGTGAACACAGCGCGTTAGCGTCGAGGATATATTTTTCAAGAGACGAGATCGAAGCGGTATGGTCGAGTGGTCATAGCGCGGAGGGTGGCTGGCACCATCTGGCTCGGCCATATTCGCTTTTGGGCGCAAACGACGAGGTGTTCATACCGTCGCCCTATCCAGTCAAGAATGATTGGCAATGACCTAACATGACCGCGTTCGATGGAAGACGGTTTTGTTCGGGGCCAGACAATGAACACACGAGGCCCTGCCCCGGTCGACGCAAAGCATACGCATCCGTCCTTTGGCACAGTTGGCACGTCTGATGCTGAGAGCTGGTAGGGTTCAGTTCACCGAGCGTCGATCACTGCCGGCGGGCCGTTGCATCGATGGGCTCCCAACAATTTTCTGATTTAAGGGCCGCACAAAGCGATGGATGGCGTGACACGTACGGCTACCGACGATCGATCCAGCAAGAATCAGTTTGTGGAATGTCTGCCGATCGACGCGATCATGGCGATCGACCGCATTGCAGGATCGGATCCAGAGAGGGTTGCGCTGAGGGTCGGCGCGGGCGAACTCACCTACAAGGAGCTGCGATCAAGATCGGATGCCCTCGCAAGGACGTTACAAGAGCATGGCGCTCAGGGCGCGGTCGTCGGCTATTTGGGTGAGCGAGACCTCGACTGGGCGACGGCGGTCGTCGCAATTTTGAAGGCGGCATCAACGTACCTGCCGCTCGATCCATCGTTACCGGCTTCGCGTACATCATTCATGATCGAGCAGAGCCGCTGCGCTTTGATTATTGGCCCACACCAGCTGGATTCGCTCAACCTGTTACAGGCGAATAGCAAAGTCGCCGCGCAATTCATATCCATAGAGGCCGCGTTACGACATGGCCAGATTTCGTCTGTCGTGCCGTCATCGAACGAGGATGGACTCGCCTACATTCTGTTTACGTCTGGTTCGACGGGCCAGCCTAAGGGCGCAATGATCGAGCGCGCAGCCCTAAACAATCATCTGGCGGAGAAAACTAATGCCCTAGCCCTCACTCGGACGGATTGCATCGCGCAGACGGCATCGCATTGTTTTGACATCTCGTTGTGGCAGCTTCTGGCAGGGCTTTGCGTCGGAGGCTGCATCGCGATCCTTGATGATGCGACATTGAAATCGCCAGCATCCCTTCTCAAAGCAATTCAAGGGTACGGCGTGACGGTTGTTCAATTCGTTCCGTCGATGCTTGCAATATTTATTGAATATCTGCAGTCGCTTGCGGCGCCTGAGCGAGCTCTGGACGGTTTGCGGATTATCTCTACGGTCGGAGAGCCTCTAACACCCGGACTGGCGCGCGCGTGGCTTGCCTTGTATCCCCGGGTTCCCATTCTCAACCACTACGGACCGACCGAGTGCGCGGACGGCGTTACACATCATCTGGTTTCGGTGCCGCCTGCGCCGGCTGACCTTTATGTGCCGATCGGCAAGCCGATTTCTAACCTTGAGGTTTATGTCGTCGACGGATCGCGGCTGTGCAACACGGGAGAGGTCGGCGAAATCTGTGTTAGCGGTGTTGGCGTCGCTGCTGGTTACGTCAATGACGATGTCCGCACCAATGAAGCCTTTGTGCCAAATCTGTTCTCAAACGACCCGTCATTCCGGCGTCTATACAGGACAGGTGATCTCGGGCGCATTCGTTCCGATGGCCTTTTGGAATGTCTCGGTCGAAGGGACCGTCAGGTCAAAATCCGCGGGCACAGAATTGAGCTCGGAGAAATCGAGGCCCGTCTCTCCGCTCATCATTCGGTACGTGGCGCCGTCGCGGTCGCCTCCGCCTGCGCAGGCGTAAAGCTAATGGCGAGGGACATAACCGGGGTCGCGGGGGACACCGGATCGAGACGACTCATCGCGTATGTATCAGCTCCCGCTGAACTGGCGGAAGGCGAGCTTCGGAACTTTCTTGCCGAAGCGCTTCCCACCTACATGCTGCCAGAGAGGATCATCCACGTCGACCGTATTCCGCTGACCAAAAACGGAAAGGTCGATTTTGGAGCATTGCCGGACCCGACCAGTGTTCGCCCTCCATTGCCGACGCCATTCGAGGAACCGCAAACAGGACTCGAAGCCCAGCTGCGTCGAATTTGGTCCGCCGTTCTGCGTATTGAGAACATTGGCGTGAACGATCAATTCATAAGCCTCGGCGGAGATTCGCTCCGGGCAATGCTCATATTGGGCCAGTTACAGACCCAACTCGGAGTGAGAACGGATTTCAGGATGGTGCTGAATGGAACGATCCGATCTCTCGCGGCTTCGATCTCGGGCCGAATCGACTCCAAACCGTGCACAGCCCCGACCTACGGAAAGCTTACGCGCTCGCCTCTGACGCGAGTTCAGGAGCACCTATGGTTTCTCTCGCAGCTCGATCCGTCTGCCAGGAACTACGTCATTCAAGGCGGCCTGCGAATAAGGGGAACCATCGATCTGGCCGCGTTCAATCGCGCCTGGACCGATGTCGTTCATTCCCATCAGGCACTTTCGGCCCGCTTTGTCGACGAGGACGGTCCGGTTCAGCTTTTTGATGCTCCGCAATGCGCACGTCTTGAATTGATTGACGCGTCTCATCTCACGGCGCAGCAAGGTGAGGAGCTGATCGCAGAGTTGCGGCGCACAGAGCTGAACGGAAACTTTGATCTCAGCCAAGGCCGTCTGTTTCGCGCGCGCATGATCCGTTTTGGCTCTGACAACCATCTCATACTGATCACCGCTCACGAAATTATCATCGACGCCTGGTCGATCTCTGTTCTCATCAGGGACCTTCGACAACGGTACGTAGATGCGGCTGCGTTTTTGCCAGAGAACCGCGCATCACTCTCGACCTACGCTCTCTGGGAGAAGCAACACGTTACGCCGGAGACGCTGTCCAACCAACGTAGCTATTGGCGTCGCCAGATTGGTGATTATCCGCCAGTGCTTTCGCTTGGAACGGGCAAAGCTCGGCCGCAGACAAATTCCTACCGCGGCGCCTCGCATGCGGTACTGCTTGGCAGCGACCTCTCCAATCAGGTACGGGAATTTGCGCGCCGACATAGGTGCACCACGTCGACAACACTCCTCGCATGCTTCAAGCTGCTACTGAAGATGTATAGCGGTCAGAACGACATTATCGTTGGCACACCGCACGTCGTACGAGATCAACCTGGCAGCACTGAAATTGTTGGCTTCTTCCTCAATATGCTGCCAATCCGCACCGCGATCGATGTCGACCAGTCGTTTGCGGTTCATGCCTTACGCATCCAGGACTTGGTCAGCGATGCCATCGCAAATTCAGCATATCCATTCGGCTGGATGGTAAGGGATATCCGGCTACATCGCGAGGCCGGACGCTCACCGATCTTCCAGGTCATGTTCAACATGTATTCCGAGGCCGCGGAGCCACTTGGCCAACATGAGTTGGATCTGACATTCCGCGAATTTGACACCGGCTATGTAAAATTCGATCTGACATTGTACGCGCAAGATCAGAACGACGAAATTGCCCTCCAGTTGGCGTATGCCGAGGACATGTTTTCCAGCGATCTGATTGTCCGGATGGTCGACAATCTGCGCTGTCTGATTGCAGCCTGCGTGGAGAAGCCGCTTGCGCCCATTAAAGACCTGAGCTGCCTTAGCGCGTCAGACGTCACTATGCTGGACTCGCTGGAAGGCTCGGCGCAGCCATATGAGGTTGAATGTCCGCTTGTCGAAGCGTTCGATCAGATCAGCGTCTCTAGTTGCAGCCGGGTGGCATATTTTGGTGATTTCGGAGAGATCACATTCGGCCATTTGCGCCAGCGCGTAACAGCTATCAGGTCGTTGCTGCAGGCTTCCGACGTCGGGGCTGGCGATATGGTCGCTATCCTGGTTGATCGGTCGCCTGACGTGGCCGCTGCTTTTCTTGCGGCGCGAGCCTTGCAGTCCATTGTTGTCCCAATATCGCCGGATTATCCGCGTCATCGGATCGAACATATCCTGCGAGATACTCAGGCAAAGCTGTTGGTCCACGCAAATGCCGCTGACCTTGGTTTTGACATGCCGTCGATTTGTCTATTGAACCTAGAAGAGTGCGACGCGCCCGCGTACGATTTTGAGCGCAGCGACAAATCATCCGATCAGGGAATTGCGAGCCTTATATACACGTCGTCCTCGACCGGGAACGCCAAGGGGGTTCTGATACCGGAATCGGCAATTCTCAATCGACTGAACTGGATGTGGCGAAGCTTTCGCTTCAACAGTACCGACGTGATGGTTATCCAGAAGTCCGCATCACTTGTTGCGTCCGCTTGGGAGTACTTTGGGGGGCTTCTAAGAGGTGTGCCCGCGCTGATCCTGACCCAAGAGCAGTTGCTGGATCCAGATCTATTATTGTGCATGTTGGTAAGACATCGCGTGACACACTTATTTGCCTCGCCCCCACTCCTTTCCGGCCTCATTGCTTCCCAGGAACGACACCCGCGACCGACTGCCTTGCGGTTGGTCACAAGCAGCGCCGAACCGATGCCTGCCTCGCTCCCCGTTCGCTGGCGTACGCATTTCCCGGACGTGCCGTTGTGGAACTTCTATGGTGCTACAGAATGTGCGTCGAATGCCGCAATCTACGAAACATCGGATGCCGACAACGGCTCGTCGCTCGTCCCCGTGGGGCGCGCAATCGATAACGTCAAACTCTACGTGCTCGATGCCCAGTTGAAGAGAGTCCCTGTTGGAGCCGCCGGCGAACTCTGCATCGCGGGGCGCTGCGTGAGTGCTGGGTACTGGCGGGATCAAGATCGGACCTGCCGCTGTTTTGTGCCCAATCCGTATGATGACGGACAATACAGCATTCTTTATCGAAGTGGCGATATCGCACGCATCTCAACTGGCGGCCTTCTCGAGATTTGCGGCCGATCGGACAACCAGGTCAAGGTGCGGGGCTTTCGCATCGAGCTAGAGGAGGTCGAAGCGGCCCTTGAGTCTCATCCGGCAATCGCGAAGGCCGCGGTCGTCGCGGACGGCATGGAGGATCATCGTCGCTTGACCGCTAGCGTGGTTCCGGCTCGCGACAGTCTGAGCTCTGGAGATATTGTTACCTACCTGCGCCAAACATTGCCCTCCTATATGATTCCCGCCGCCTTCCGTTTGGTTGACAGTATCCCCGTTACAGCGAACGGAAAGATAGATCGTGCTCGCCTGTCGTCCGTTCCTTACCGCGAGGTCGGGCCCGGCCCATCTGCTGAGCCCCGCACGAGGGAGGAGCATATTCTTGCTGCGATCTGGCAGGATCTATTGGGCGCCAAGCGGGTCGGAATCGATCAAAACTTCTTTGATATCGGCGGAAACTCTCTTCTGAGCGTGCGCTGCGTCACGCTGGCGCGCAAAGCCGGGCTGGCCCTCACTGTCGACCAACTTTATCGAACACCGACCATCAGGGAATTAGCGGCAAACGGCGCGGCGGTTACACCCGATACCTTCCCTACGGGGGGCAGCTCATTGCCAGTCACCCCTGCCATCTCGTCTTGGAACCGTCTCGCCGGCTTCGGTGAGCATTTCAACATCGGCGATCTCTTCTTCTTGCCCCGGGGACTACTGAATATTCAAATTCTCGAGCGTGCCCTTGCCCATGTCATGGATAGGCACGAAGGCCTCAGACTCCGCATTGCCCGAACCGACGATGGTCTACGGCTGACAATTGGACCTTCCGTGGCTGAGCGCCTCGTGGAGCAGATCGATCTTGTCGGAATGACCGGTCTAGAGCAGCGTAAGGCAATCGAGAGCATCTCAGCCAGGCGTCAACATATGTTTCGGTTTGACGGCCAGACGCCTCTTGTTAACGTCACGGCGTTCCGCACCTCGGAAAGCGGCGATTACCATCTGCTCTTCCTTTTGCATCATTTTGTAGCGGACGGGATAGGCTATCGACTGTTCCTGGAAGCAATGGATGCGGCGTATAGCGCCCTTGCCTCGGGCCACGCCGTGACTGGTCCCGAGAACATACAAATGCTCTTCCCATGGTTGAAGCGCCTTGAGCACTACGCGAACAGCGAAGCGCCAGCTGAACTCTCATACTGGGAGGGGATTGACTACCATCAGTTCGATTTACATATCAGCGATACTTCATCGGGGGCTGCGAGCTTTTCGGAAGTGACCGCAAGAGAGCTTCACTATGCGGGCCTTGAGGGTCGCTTGAATGAAGCAGCTTGCCGGTCCCTTTGGGAAGATCAGGCCAAGTACTATCTGGAGATTGACAAGGAAGCGACAGCGCGTCTCCTCAATATTGCGGCCAGATCGGCGCAGTGTCAGGACTTTGATGTGTTCCTTGCCGCCCTATCTGGCGCCATTGGACGCGTTTTCGGCAGCTATTCGCTCTGGATTGATAGCCTCACCTCCACCCGAGGTCGGCTGTTTGATGATCTCGATCCATCTCAGATTATCGGCGTTATCAGCGAGATCGTTCCGCTTCCCTTGGTTCTCACGGGCACGGAGCCCCGGCCCGATCGTGCTCGTTCAATTTACCGCCAGCGCAGTGCCCTGCCGCGCAGCGCAATAGGCTTTCGCGCCATGAAATTCCTGAACCGAGATCCTGCCGTGCGGAGCCGGATCGATCGCCTGCCCTTACCCCGAATTGGATTGAATTATCGAGTGGGTTTGCAGCGCCATTTTCCACGGCACTTCCTAGCCAAGGACCCTTCTCCACTCTGGATCGGCAAAGACATGGATGAAGCAGGCGTGAACTACCTCTTCTGGTTCAGTGTCGGCTATGAAGCCGGCCAGCTACAGATCGAAACGAGATATAATCCAACCCAAGTGGGTTATGAGGCGACCCGCAATCTTTGCACGGTGTTGCGACAGGAGCTGTTACAGACGATCAGCGAATTCTAAAATCATCCATGAATGAGCCGCAAACGGAAGTTGCCGTTGAGGGCGATCGCGATGCCAAAGAACATCGATCTATCGGACCCCAATCTCTCGAGCCTTATCCTGCGGCTCGCCATTCCATCTATTGTTGGCTTATCGATCAACGCGTTACACCAGGTCGTCAACGCGATCTTTGTTGGCGCACTTGGCACGCAGGCGATCGCAGCCGTCAGCATGACCTTTCCGATCGTGGTCCTGCTCACGGCAGTCGGACAAGGGATTGGCGTTGGAACAGCCTCGTTCATATCTCGTCATCTTGGCGCTGGTGAGTACCTTGAGGCGAGTCGTGGCGCCAGTACTGCACTGGCGTTCACCGCTCCGATCGGCATCATGTTTACCGCCGCTCTGCTTTTAAATCTGCGAGGGATCTTCGTAACGCTGGGAGCCACGCCAACCATCATGCCCCTGGCGCTCGACTATGCGGCGACGATTTTGTTCGGGTATACCCTGATGCTTCTGAACATCGTCAACGGCTTCATCGTCCGAGCCGAAGGCAACACACGATTCAGCATGTGGACGATGATGACCGCCTTCATACTGAACGCCGCGCTTGATCCTGTCCTCATATTCCTGCTGGACCTCGGCGTGCGAGGCGCAGCTTTGGCAACGCTGGTATCTCAGATCGCTGCTATTAGCCTCTATATCGCGTATTTTACAAAGCTCCGCGGGATGGTCCTCGTCAGGATCTCTCACATCTCGTTGCGAGCGGCTCGCATCAGACAGCTCGCGCTCATAGGAGCGCCAGCGACCATGACCAGTATTTTATCCGCCATTGCCTCTATGCTCTTGTACGGAGCTGCTGCCCCGTTCGGCGACGATTCCATCGCGGCAGTGGGAATAGCTGTGCGATTGCTGGTGATCGGCGCACTGCCTATCACCGGCTTCTGCATAGGTTCTCAAGCTGTCCTGGGGTTCGGTTGGGGCGCACGCGACTTTGCTCGGGTATTGAAGGCTGCGAAGTTCATGCTCTCCGTGGCTTTTGCTCTTTCCGTTGCATATTCTGCGGCCGTTGTGATTTTGGCCCGACCTTTGGTCAGGTTGTTCAGCGATAGTGAGAAGGTCACGGAAATCGCCGTCTCAAGCTGCATCGTCTTTCATCTCTTTTTTTGGCTTTTTGGTATTCAGAGCTTCGTGACGACCATGCTTCAGTCGTTCGGGAGGGCACGCCTCAGCGCGGTTGTGTCCTTGGCGAGGCAGAGCTATCTCTTCATACCGGCCGTACTGTTATTCCCGGTCATCTGGGGTTTCAACGGGCTGTTGGCCAGTCAAGCATTCGCTGAGCTGGGCGCCGGAATGATCGCGCTGTTTGTCATGTTCAACCAGTTCGCCGAGCTACGACGGCACCCGACTTCAAGAGCGATGACGAGTTGACCTGACAACGGACATCATCGCGGCCAGAGCATTGAGCCCACATGGTCGGCAGGTGTTGCGATCCAAGAAAGTGAAGAGCGTAACGTGCAAGAGTCATGGAGCTATAGCGGTCTTGAGCGGCTGTGCTTGCGATCGAGCCGTCAGCTGCTGCCGTCGAACGTTGTTTTGCGAACCTGTGCCGGTACTTGGAGCGGCGGAGCTGAACTCCTGCCCTCGGAGGAAGCAGCCGTGGCCATGGCCGTCGACAGAAGAAGGCATGAGTTTGCGGTCGGACGTGCCTGTGCAAGAGCAGCGTTGTCCGAGTTAGGCGTTCCTCCTTGCCCGATCCCCAGCGGCCCACATCGTGAACCCCTTTGGCCGCCAGCTGTGGTTGGGAGCATAACGCATTGTCCGGGATTCTGCGCAGCAGCTGTCGCCTTCCGCGCGAGCTATCATTCAATTGGAATTGACGCAGAGATCGACGAGGCGCTGCCACCGGGTCTGTTGGCATACATCGCAGTCGACGAAGAGCAATCGTGGCTCACCGGCGCCCCCGGGGACATCCATTGGGATCGGCTGCTCTTCAGCGCCAAGGAGAGCATCTTCAAGGCGTGGTTTCCGCTCACCGGGGCGTGGCTGGGGTTCCAGGACGCTATGGTGACCTTTAGTGCAAATGATCATGCATTCCGGGCTCGCCTTTCTCGTCCCCTACCACATACTTGCGGCGGTACGCGTGAGCTTCGCGGTCGCTTTATGTTCGCGGACGGGCTGATTTTCACTGCCGTCTTGGTTCAAGTCGAGGATAAGACAACGCCCTGAAACGTGACAATGGTTCTGGAACCTGGCGCGGCGAACAACACCTCATATTGGCTCTGAAGAGAGCCGTTGGGGGCGGGAGCGCGGCCGGTCCTTGATGATCGGCTTTTGGGTGGACTCGCACTCATGGCGATGAATATGCGACTTGACAATAATTGGAGAGAGCGAAAGAACGAGACTTGTTGGATCGTCTCACCCGCGAGGTGCAACGCTGGATGCGTGCGAGTGGGGGCGGTGACGCAAGTCCGAGCAGCAATTGTTCGCTCCATAACGCCCAGGGTAAGCCAAAGTCGTCTACTTGCCGATCTTCTAGTTTCTTGACAACCGCTGCGGCCGTCGCTCATGAACCGCGAAGGTCCGCTCGTAGTCCTTCGCGAAATATAGCGCCGCCGCATGGTCTCGGTCACTTTGTAAGCGAAGCCAACATCATATAGGAGCACGGCCTAACTGCTCGACTCCGCGTCGAGAACAATCTGGATGAGAGGCGCCTTTCGCAGTCCTGACTTGATGTCTGCCTCCCCCATCGGCTAGATGAACTGGCTGCAATTCGGAGATACTGCATTGGCAATAGGTACTGTGAAGTGGTTTAACCCGACCAAAGGATACGGCTTTATCAAACCAGACGATGGAGGCCCGGACATCTTCGTGCACATTAGTGCCGTCGAGAAAGCCGGTTACAATGCCCTCGCGGAGGGCGCCCGAATTAGCTATGAGCCCAAGACCGGCCGCTCCGGGAAACCCTCCGCCGAAAATCTCCGAGTTGGATAGGCTCGTCGGTAACGACTAGAAATGAAGAGCCCCGCCCCGGGAGAAAAGGGGCGGGGCTGCTCCCCTGTGCAGACAGGGAGCCACGCTGCCGAGAAACACCGCACTTCTCGTGCAACGCGCAACGCTTGTTTTTCGCCGGGTCACAATTCTCGCTGTGACATCGGGGTGCTCTGATTTTCGACCTTTGGTGCTCTTACGTTGTTGCGGACATTGCCCAAGGCGAATTCAGAAAGCGGCGCAGCCAGCTGGTCTTCTTGGACCCTGCAAGCGGGCAAGCATCGAAACAAGCACCTCGATTATCACCCTCGGCAGTTCATGATAATTTCTCTTCGTCTCGGTGATTCTTGCCTGCAGCGCTCCAGGTTGCGCTGTACGAGCGTCATTTCCGATGGTTCATGGCACTACTTGCTGTCATGATTCATGCAGAACCCTTCTCCGAGGCTCAGACCATTTGCGTTCGGCAAACGCCTTTTCGACCACGAATTGCGCGGGCTCACCGTCATTGCCTTCAACAAAGCCCTTCGCGATCAGCAGTTCGCGGGCATCGCGCACCAGCGCAGGGCTGCCGCAAATCATGACACGGTCATGCTGCGGATCGAGCTCCGGCAGCTCGATCTCTGTACACAGCTTGCCTGACGCAATCAGATCGGTGATCCGGCCACGGTTGTGGAAGGGATCGCGCGTCACGGTTGGGTAATAGATCAGCTGGTAGCGCACGAAGTCGCCGAGCAATTCGTCGCTCGGCAGTTTGTCGGTGATCATCTCGCCATAGGCGAACTCGGCGACGCATCGGCAGCCATGCAGCAGCACGACATTCTCGAACCGCAAATAGGTCTCAGGGTCCTTAATCACGCTCAGGAACGGCGCAAGTCCTGTGCCTGTGCCGATCAGATAGAGGTTGCGCCCGTGCTCGAGATTGTCGATGACCAATGTTCCGGTTGTCTCGCAGCTGACGAGGATCTCGTCCCCCGCCTTCAGATGCTGCAGACGCGAGGTTAAGGGACCGTCCGGCACCTTGACCGCGAAGAATTCCAGCCGGTCCTCGTACTGGCCGCTGGCCAGGCTGCAGGCACGTAGCAGCGGCTTCTCATCAACCTTGAGTCCGATCTCGGTGAATTCGCCGCTACGGAAGCGAAACGACGGATCCCGCGTAGTGGTGAAGCTAAAGAGATTGTCGGTCCAGTGATGAACGCTCAGCACGCTCTCCCGGTTAAAAGTGCTCATCTCACTGCTCCGGCGAAGATTAGAGCATTGACGCGTACCGGCGCTTGCGCAGTTTGCCGGCTCACTCTGGGGCGATTAAGTGGTCCTGAAGGAAGAACTGGATGTGAGAGCCAATGGCGCAAATGCAGCCCATAGTGAACGAACAATTTATCGTTTCTCACCTGAATGGGCTTTCTCGGCCTCAGATTGGTGCGCTTCGTACAAACAACCTGCAATCTCAATTTGAACTTGCGGCTCCGTTGCAATGCTGTTGGTACGCGCACTCAACGAGGATCTGGCTGTCGGAAGGCCCCGGCGTGAAAACAGACGCTGATTATGCGCTATGATCCAATGTGATTGGTGCAATGAGCAGGGTGTTCTCGCTTAAATTCTGTGTTTAGCTGCGTTTTTCGACGAATTTCAGCGCCAGAGCGGATTGACCTACTCCTGACCGGTCCCGACTAGCGATGGCCGGCGAGCGTTGTCACGACGCGGCATACTCGGTCCGGCCAGACCGCATCATCCTTCAGCGAGCCAAGGAAACGAATACCAGCCAGGTTTCCTCATGGCATGACGCGCGCCAACTTCTCTCTTTCCAGATAACGGCCATGGCATCCGACAGCAGTCCCTGACAAATCACGAAGTGCTGGAACAGGGTTTTTGCGCGGTCCACCATTGTGCTGCGGGAGATGCCGTTCCGACTATGTCAATAGACCGCCTGGACCAGGTCTAACAGGAAAACTCCCGCCAGCCCTTTGCACGCACCGCACAGGCGGGACATTCACCGCAGCCAAACCCCCAGTCGTGCCGGGCACCGCGTTCGCCGAGATAACAGGTGTGTGAGTGCTCGCGGATCAGGTCGACCAGTTCCGCTCCGCCGAGCTCGGAGGCAAGCCGCCAAATCGCCGCCTTGTCCAGCCACATCAGCGGCGTGTGTAGATGAAAGTCCCTCAACATGCCATGGTTGAGCGCACTGTTCAGCGCGCGGATGGTCACGTCCCGGCAATCGGGGGCGCAGGAATGATCTTTCTCGCACATGCCGCCAACGATATGAGAAATCCGGCGCGGGTAGGCGAGCGCCGCGGCAAAGGTCAAAAAGATCAGATTGCGGCCTGGCACGAACGTGTTGGGCATCCCGTCCGCGCCTATCTCGATCGCCATCTCGCGGGTCAGTGCGGTCTTTGATATCGCAGCCAGTGTGGGGATCTCAAGCGTATGCTTGTCGCCGAGCTTGCTCGCCCAGTCTACGCGCAGCTTCTTCAGTCCGTTCAGCAACTGATCGCAGCAGGTCAGCTCGATCGCATGGCGTTGGCCATAGGCAAAGCCGACGGTCTCAACCCGGGCAAAGCGCGACAGCGCCCAAGCGAGGCAGGTAGCGGAATCCTGTCCGCCAGAAAACAAAACCAGCGCGGCTCCGGATGTGAAATCGGTCATTGGGAGGATTCGCTTAGAATGTGAAGAGTTCAGATCAGGCGCGCTTGGCAATGGCGAACAACGGCAAGAAGCCTGCGATGAATGCCGCTTTCCCTTCATTGAATTCAGACTTAGAGGACGCGATTCATGATCGTCTCAAAGGTGAAGCCGCAGAACGCTTGAACGCGCACGGGTTCTTACCGCACGCCGAGAAACTTATGTGTCTGAATGCTGACACGCCAGTCGCGCGCGGTCGCCTCCTGAATGCAAAGCTTCGTCGCCTTCCGGCTTTGGCTCAAGGGCTGCAGCCATATCATCGGCATGAACTCGCGCGGGATGTTGAGGGCCAGGAGCTTCTCGATATCAGCAGGCTTGCCCACGCAATGTTTGATCTCGTTGCCACGCCGCAGCGCTTCATCCAAAACAACAAGCCCGCCGGGCATGCCAATTTTCGGGCTGATGGTTACCCACGTGCAGGGGTGCACCTGAATGGCATGGGTGCCCGATGTCTCCACCTGCACCGAGTAGCCAGACTTGATAAGTAGCGTCGTCAATGGCTGAAGGTCGTACGCTGCGGGCTCGCCACCCGTGATCACGACATGCCGAGCCCGAAACCCCTCTACGGCGAGCAGCATTTCCTCCGGCGACATCATAGCCCAGGTGTTGGCGTCCTCGACCTTGGCCGTGATCTCGGCTATCGATACTTGGTGTGCTGGATCTGCGACCCATGTATGCTTGCTGTCGCACCAAGGGCAACCAACTGGGCAGGCCTGTAGCCGCAGGAACACGGTCGGCGTGCCGCTCTTGCAGGCTTCGCCTTGAATAGTTTCAAAGATCTCGTTGACCGGCAGCACGGCTCGTTCCCCGATAGATCGCGCTGTTCGCACCGTGCTCTTTGACTTCGACAGATGCAAGCCGGCAACGCGGAGCAAGTCGCTCCGTCAGCAGCCACTTGCTCGCGATGCCGTAGACGTGCTCGGCAAACTTTTCGCAGCCGACAGCAGGTAGCACAACGATATCCGCCACGCCGCGTCGCGCCGCTTCGTGGAACCATTCAAGCTCCGGATCGTCCGCAGCTACGACGGTCTTATGGTCAAACGTGTCTTCGAGGATCGCTTTCAGCTCTTTGAGGCCGCCAAAATCGACGACCCAATTCTTGTCGTCTAGGGTGTCGGCCTCGAACTCGAAGCGAAATGATAACGAGTAACCGTGCAGCAGACGACAGTGTGACAGCGCGCGCCACTGGCGAAACGTAGCGGATAGTCCGATTTCATGACCGTATGTCTTCGTCGATAGGTACGTCACGGTTGATCCTTGATCAGTGCCATAAATTCGCTGCGCAATGTCCTGTCGTCGCGGAAAGCACCGCGCATGATGCTGGTTATCATGATGGTGTCAGCCTCGCGAACACCACGCCAGATCATGCATTGGTGCTGCGCCCTAACGATGACGGCCAATCCCTTCGGCAGGATACGGCGTTCCAGTTCGTCCGCCAGCATAACAGCGGCCTCCTCCTGGATGTGCGGGCGCGACATGATCCAGTTGGCAAGGCGCACAAATTTGCTGATACCGATCACTTTTTCGCCGGGCACCACGCCGACCCACATGCGGCCAATCATGGGTACGAGGTGATGCGAGCACGTCGAGCGCACGGCAATGGGACCCAACGTGTAGAGTTCGTTCAGGCCGCTCGCGTTCGGGAAGTCCGTAATCTCTGGCGCGGGCTCAAAGCGCCCGGCAAAAACCTCGCGCACGTACATCCTGGCAATGCGCTTCGCGGTCGCTTTGGTGTTGTGGTCGCGGCTGGTGTCGATAACCAGGGCTTCAAGCACAGCCTGCACGTGCTGCTCGACCTCGGCTTGGATCACCTCAATATCACCAGGCAGCAGGTATTCTGCGATATTGTCGTTTGCCGCAAACGACGCGCCCGCGTCGCGCAGGCGTTCACGAATTGCTTGCGTTGAGCTCATCAGAATTCCTGTGCCGGGAGCTTCGCTTTTAGTTTGCGTGAACGACATGGTCTGCGATCGTCGTGAAGAACGATGGAGGGACCCGCGATGGACAAAGCAGGGGAAGTGCCTTACCGGGGCAGTGTTTGGTATCAATTTGCATAGGATCGAGAACTTTCATCTTTCCTGCGTCGTTGACCGAGAGACCACGATTGCCGAAACGGTCCTTTATAGTCTCCCTGCAATCAGCATGCCGCAAAAGTATCTGTGCGAGACTTGCTTGAGGAAGAGAAAATCAATGCACTGTGCCGCGCCTGCCGATCATTTACGCCTTCGTGTCGGGATTCAGACATACACGCCGACAAGCGGACACGATTGAAGCGCCAGCAAAAACAGCAAAATCTTACCCGCCCCGAAGCCATCAGACAGTTAATCGACCCCGTGATTGGCGCGAAGAACCGATGAACGGGACGCCCAAATGCCATCAAGGTAGAAGATGTCGCCCGAATAACAGGCGAGAACAAGAGAACTATACAGGCAGCGGCAGCTCGGGGCGAAATTCCTGGCCAGGGAAAGCTATTCAAGGCTTGGACATTTTGACGAGGTCAAATTGCGCACGTGGATCGCCACCAAGGAACGCGAAGCGTTGACGTGGCTCGCGAAACTCATGGCAGCATGAAGCCGCGGCAAGCAACGCGCTCATCGCCTGACAGGCCAAGCGACGTGGTCTCCCGGGTTCGGGCTCCGGTGAACCAGACGCCTCGCTCAGATTCGCTCAGAGATTTTGGCCTGTCGAGCGATTCCACCCCAATGATCGGCCTAGGTGAATTCACTTACAGAAAGGGATGGGAAATCTACGGCGAGAAGGAAGCCGCCGAGTATATCTATCAGGTCAAACGCGGAGCGGTGCGGAGCTATAAATTGCTCTCTGACGGTCGCCGCCAGATCGGCGCATTTCATTTGGACGTCGACATCTTTGGGCTCGAGAACGGTGAGACACATCGATTTACCGCAGAAGCGGTGGTCAAAACCACTGTTCGCGTGATGGAGACGGGCAAGCCTTGAAGTGGCTGCCGACAGTGATGTCGTTGTCTGGCGTAACCTGCTCGGTCTGACAACCGACAACCTGCAGCACGCCAAAAACAATATGCTGTTGCTGGGACGCAAAACCTCACTTGAGAGGGTTGCCGCGATCTTGCTTGAGATGGATGGGCGGCTATCCGCCGCCGGCGTAATTTCGCTACCGATGTCCCGCCGCGATATCGCCGATTACCTTGGCCTGACGCTCGAGACTGTATCGCGTGCGGTGTCGCAACTGCACAAGGCGGGCATCCTTGATTTCATGGGCAATTCTCAACGCGAGATCGTGATCCTGGATCGACAATCCCTTGCGCTTTCTCGACCTGCAAAATTAGCCACGATCAATGAATAGGCATGCGGGGGCAGAACCGATTTTGGCGAGAGCAGATCACGCAGGTACCAGATGCGATCGGCGCAAAAGCTCACTCTGCTCAGAGAGCGGGCAATGTTCTCGCACGCCCCGAGGTGGGCGGCTCCCAAGCTGCTCGGTTCGTCTGTAGCGCTCAGATAGCTATCGGCAAGCCGCGGCGAGGCGATTTTCGGCCTTCGCATAATACGCGCGGGAGCCAAACACTTCGCGCGCATGCTCGTCGGCCGACCTGATCAGATGACTGAGCAAATGAAAAGTCATACTAATCGCTGCGGCAAACCTAAGTATGATTTTAGAAATTCGTCATCCAGCCTACTTGTCGTCCAGGATGCTAATGCTTCGGCAAGCTCTTTTCAGCGTCAGGAGGGCGCATATTGTCTACGCCTATGATTTCCGTCGTCGATGACGACACGTCGGTCCGTTTTGCGATAGAGAACCTTTTAAAATCGCGCGACTACATCGTCCATACATTTGCGTCGGCTGAAAAGTTCCTGCGCTCGCCCCAGTTGAGCGAAACATCCTGTGTGATTACGGATGTGCAGATGGCGGTGATGAGCGGCTTGGACTTACTGAGAGAGATGCGGGCCCAGCGATACGACGCACCATTCATTTTCATGACTGCCTTCGGTAGTGACCGCATTCGCGCCTCTGCGCTGAATCGGGGAGCAGTTGGGTTCCTGCCAAAACCCTTCGCCGGCCATACGTTGTTCAAGCACCTCGATGCCGCACTGGAGCAACACCGCGACGACGCCGATGCCTGAGACAACGAGCCATCCGCTCAACTTTAACTCTACGCTGATCGCCCGATGCCACGTCATGCGGGTTTCGCATTGCGGACCGACGAAGCTCACCTGAAATGGGTAAGGCAGTGCGCAATGATAAGATCGTCAAGAGGACGGAATAGAAGAACTCGTCCCCGGTGTATGCTCTCGATCATCGCGAAAAGATAGCTATCTGGCCTCAACCGTAGATGCGGCTGAGGCCAGCGTCTTGTCCAAATACGCAGTTGAGATAGCGGTTGAGCTTGCGCTTCTGGCTTTGCCGGTTCAACCTTCGCGCTACAAGTCTCAGTTGGAAACCAAGCGGGGCCTCGACTTTCTTTCGTCCCTATGCAGCCGCGCAGGCTGGCTTTCGAACACTTCCATTCGGCGTTGACCGTTGCGGCGTGCAGGTAGTGAGACTCGTCAGCTCTACGCAAGTTTAGCGATCGGACGTGGGGTGTATCGCACGCTTTGCAACGAGAACCCGGTACTCTGGACGTTGAGCAAACTGCACAAGGGGCCATACGGCGGCTACGCCAACACTGCTGCATAGATGGATCGCCCGATCATTGCCAACGCAGACGGCGACATGGGCACCCCCGACGCTAGTCCTGTTAAATAGCAGGAGGTCTAGCGGCTGATAATCGACAACAGGAACCGTATCTAGCGTATCCTCCCAAAGATTGCTTGATCGCAGGTTGGGAACGTGTCGCCCGAAGTGCCGCAGCAGTTCGTAGGCGAAGTTCTGGCAGTTTGCCCCGCTCTCGATGCCCTGTAGAGTCGGCGAATTCGGATCGTGGGCGGTGTCATAGTGCACTGCCAGAATCGTTCGGGAATGTCAGGGACAATATCGACGGTGCTCTTGCTCATAACCCACCTTAACGGGGAAAGCAGATTCCGCTACGTGATGTTCAATCGGCCGTCGGCTCTGACCATCCGCTGACTCCTGCTCGCCACCCGAAAGCTGACTTCGCAGGTGGAGGAATGATCCCCATTTGATAACGCTAACGTTGGGATAAATTGCATTCAGCCTCGGTATTTGTGATTTCGAAAGATTGAATGCTCGGGAATGTAGATGCTACAAGTTAAGCTGACGCAAGGATAGCTCCGAATGGCAGAACCGGTACGGCCCGTGCCGCCACAGGTCATAGGCGATCCGCTGGCCCGCGCAAAGCTGCTGGCTGAGAAGCTGGCAACCACGCTTATCGACGAGGATGTTTCAGACGCAACATTGGCCATTGCGTTTCTCACGGGCGGCGTCATCAATCATCACGCCCGCGATGCCGTCGAGGCCCATGAGCTGTTGGACAAAATCCGGCAGCTTGAAGACCGGCTGCTGGCAAGAACGATGGAGGCTGCCCCGCGTACGCTGCAATAATGCTTGCTCGATATGCGGAGCAATTCGCGAGGAGGCAAAAAGGCGCGCCCCTACCTACGCGTAGACTGCAGAGGGGGCCACATGCTCTTGGTGTCTTATGAACGAGGATTTCTATCGGGCGCGAGCGTCCCTAGTCCGCGAGATTGCTGAGCGAGCTGATCCGTTTACGAAGCAACGTCTCTTGAAGCTTGCCGATCAGTATGAAGTTTGGGCAGGTAACCCATCACGCCCTTCAAGCACCATAGCGCGACCTATTCCGCTTCCGTCGCCGCACAGTCGTGGTAAGGCGTGAGCGGTATTCCACGACTGACGGGCACACATCAAGACGTGCGTCCGACACAATCGCAGTCATACCAAAGTTACATCCGGTTGGATTTCCCCTCGTTCTTGACACGATGCCGAGGCGATCGCCCGTTGACTTCTGGGTACCTTTTTAATGAGACAGTTTTCCATAATCGCAAAGCGCGAAAGGACCCGTGGTTAACCTGTTCGAAGGCCTCTTTGCAAGCGGAGGCAGTGCGCTGCATTGCCTCAGGTTCTTCCACCCGCGCGAACAATGCGTTGCCTTCCCCGTAGATACTTCGGAAGCACCGGATCAGGAGCGTGAGAGACCTGAAGCGCGTGGGCTACGATTTGCTACGATCGCACCAGGCATGTTGGCCATGCACCAATTGCAACAATCCAGAGACCGCCGGCCTGGTCATACCGCTACTGCGTCTTTGGCAGCCTTGAGAGGTGATGCCCTAACTGATTTGCTGGCCGGCTTCGCCGCGAATTCCATCGGCTCCTTCGTAAAGGGATTAATTCCGGTGCGGGCTTCAGTAGCGGGCTTGTTCACGACCGACATTTTGACGAACCCCGGAATGACGAACTCACCTGACTTATTCAGCTCATTATAGCCTACAGCCGCCATCTGCTCGATGACGGCCTTTACGTCAGCCTTGGAAATGTTCGCTCCTTCAGCAATCGCGTAAATAAGCTGATTCTTGGTCATCTTAGCCATGATGCATTCCTTTGAGAGGCGCAGAAGCTTCAAATGGTGAGCTATGCCGACTCGGTTACCTTTGTTTGAGCAGGGCAAACCCGCAAAGATCGGTTTCCGTTGACGTCGAGTTCAATGAACTTACAGGCTTAAAACCTATCGGAAGGCAAAACACAAGGATGAGTTCGAGTGAGTTTCCGCCATCGTGATCGCTTCTTAACATCAGGGCGGATTCCACCGGCAGCTTTTTCTGCGTCAACTGATCGACACTGGGGCGAGCGGCCTTGCGAGCCGCATCAATCTGGCGGTCGACAGTTCGTGCACCGCGTGACCATTGAGTCATCGGCGCGCATACGGCGACCCGATAGGTCTTATCGTTGGCGGTTGCGCTCGCCGGCTTGGCGGCGGCTCAAGCAAGCCCTACACCGCCATAACGAACGGAGCCAGGTCCCACGACAGGGAATGATCGTCGACCGCCGATTTTGCCGCGCAACCACGTCGGCGCAGCCAGCTCGACAACGTGATAGAGGCGCAAAACTCTAGATCTGGGTGGTCCAAACTTCGGTCTCGCTGCACGAACCCCGAGACTCTAACTGCCGCTGATGAAAGCTCAGTAGCAGGTCATATGGGCTCGAGCAGCTTCGGCCGCTACAGTGATCAAGTGACCCGCACGCTCACACTAGCCAGCCTTCTGTCTGCAAAGCAGTGCCTCCGAAACACCTGGCGGTGTGTCGCCGGCACCGAGGAGAGAGTTGCTGTCAAGGCCAACTCCTAAACCATGCAACATGGTCTCGCCGCGTTCTTGTAACTTCCTCATCGCGGGGTGAAAGGGTCCAAGTTTTCGTCCTTACATTGCGAATTGGGAGCACCCATTGGCCGTGCCGCGGTCAGCTCTGAGACGGTATTGGAGTGCCCGCCGATCCGCGACGAGATTGTCGAGGTTTAGCAGCTCTGGCCGTTGCCCTTGCGACAATTGGCTAACCAGCTCTCGCGTGCCATCCACCACGTAGACGCCGCAATCGCAACTGTTCTGCTGCTGAGCCATTCGGGATTGCTCCAGGCGAGCATGACTTCTGCGAGCTTTGCTGCATAGGTGTGATTGCGTCCTCCGGCGGAGTCGTAGTGATAGGCAACCGGCCCTTCCGGCGCGCCGCGATCAAGGAGCAGCAAGGACCAATGGCGGCCGCCATTCTCCTCATCGTCATTTACTGGCATAAACAAGAAGCGGGCGGTATCGTTGCCATCCTGGTCGTTGACGATCCCCTGCAGGTTTTCCAGGACGACGTCCTCGTTCGGGGTCCTTCGCAGCAGATGGGCTGTCGCGGGCTCCACTAATCGAGTCCGGGCCGCCAGATCTGGATTGTCCCTCTGCAACTCCTGCAACAGGAGTGCGTAATCCGCCCCGATATGCTCATCGCCCAACCATTCCAAGTCCTCGAGCACCCGCCCGCTGGAGCCGGGAATCGAGGCTGTCGGATCCCAAGTTCCGGCCGGAGCACCGGAGGGCGGCGTGCGCGGAAACGCATAGTGAGCATCGTCACGCAGCTCGTGCGGTATGGACAGCGATTGAGCCGCGATAGGCAATGATGGCGTGGTTTCCCAAGCCGGCCAAAGACTCCAATCAAGGTCAAACGGCATCTGTGGCGACCAGGTTGAGCTGGACCTGGATACCGACCGTCGAACTTGTTCTACCTCCTGTGTCTGCTCAAAGGTGGTCCTCTCGTACGGCCGGCTTTCTTCCTCTATCTCCCCAAGCAGATCCTGATCGTCACCTTCCGGGGGAAGCTCCTCTGGCCAATTGTGCTCCGGAGCGACGCTCTCAACGTCTCTCGAGCGGACTGTGATCCATGCTATTCCGCCCTCGGACTGGGAGTTCCGGAGACGATCTAGAGCGGCAGGAAGGACCCGCTTCTTCCGACCTTTTTCGAATTCCGCTGCATCGTTGTCTATCGACTCTTCGTTGAGCCGAGCAGCGAGTCCCGACTTGTTGTTTGCAAATAGCCACTGGCTGAATCTGCGAAGAGGACGAACATATTGGGTCTTGGCCGTGTTCGCCTCATACCCCGCGTCGATGAGCACGGGCTCGAGTCCTGCAATAAGAGACGCGTCCGCAACGTAAAAAGGAGCGGGAATGCGTTTGCTCGCTCCGTTCCGGAGATGAGCCAGCGCTGCGCTGATAGCTCTGTAACCTCCGGCCCCTTTATATAGCGTGGCATCTTGATCCAGTTCATTGAGCGACGGGTCGTTAAGTTGGGCATCAATGCCGTGCTTGTTGTTTCGGCGAAGGTAGCGACTGAACTCGCTGAGCATGGACGCATAGATGTTAGCCGTACCTGAAGTACCCTCAGTCGCAGCTTTCATTTTGTACTTCTTGATGAGATCCGCGTCGCCGGGATAGAGAGAATCGTCAACCGCTCCTGCGTTGGGCATAACTGCCCCGGCCGACTGCCAGATCGTGTCGAGACGTTGCGGACTTAATGTCCTCTGCCTCTTCGCTGCTGTGAACTCTACCGTTCTCTGCTCATAATTGATGAGCACCTCCTCACCTGGTGGGAGATTGTTGATCTCAAGTCCATGCAGCAGCTCATCTGACGCCTGCTGGTGCTCACGGTCCCAGTTCAAGGCGTGAAAAGCCCCGCTGGGATCGGGCGCGCGACGCTCGTGCGCCGATGGCTCGAGAGACATCTGATGATTACTCTCCCAAGCGAGCTCCTCTGGCCAGCTTAAGGCTCCCTCGGGAACATCCTGATCATCCTCCCCCGGGGGGAGCTCCTCGGGCCAACTGAAAGGCCCCTGCGAGGCGATGGGCTGCGCTGCGGACTCCCCCGCCCCCTTAACTCGCCGTGCGATTGGAGCAATTCCGCGGGGCGACTTGAACTCCCGAAGATGAGCTAGTGCTATACCGATGAAGCGATCACCGGACTTTTCGGCATCCTGATCCAGCGATTTGTCCTCAAGCCGAACGTTGATGGCCGGCTTCTCGCTGAGCAAGAGCCAATGGCTCAGCCTGCGAAGAGCACGTACATTGGCATCTGCGGTAGTCTCCCGGTAATTTGCCAGAACCATTGCTTCCTTAAGCCCTGAGATGAAAGACGCATCCTCAGGATGAATGGGGCGCGTGCTAGGCCCCAAGCCAGCAAGGGATCCGCGACGAGAACGTCCCTTCGACCCGGTGGGGAATTTGATCCGCTCGCCTGCAGCATGCGACGGGGTGGAGTATTCGTGCGCGCTTGCATGCATCGTGGGTCGCACCTCAGGCAATGCTGCATCCACGTCGTGTGCGGAGGCCTGCGGCACACGACCGTCTAAGTTGTCGCTCTCGCTGAGCTGGTGCTCACTGGGAAGGCCTTGCGAATTCTTCAAAGCACCCAGTCTCTCCGCTGGTCTCACCTCCGGGGTGTCTTGCTCATTGTTGATGAGGACTTCCTCGCTTGGAGAGAGATCGCTCCAACCCATCAGCTCGTCCAGAAAGTGATTGTGGTCGCGGGGCCCATTGAAAGGACCCAAGGACTCGTCATCGTCAGCCGCGTCGCCAGGTTGATCAGCCGGCTCCTCGAGTTCGATTCCTCGGGCGCCTGCCGCCGATTCTCGTAAGTGAGACAGTGCAGCACGGATCTTCCGATTACTGCCGGGCTCGTTCCTATAGCTCGTGACATCTTCATCCAACGACTTATTGAAAAGCCGAGCAGCAAATCCCGGTTTGTTGCCCTTGCGAAGGTACTCACTGAAGCTGCTAAGAGCAGTTGCGTATTTGTTCGCAGTTTTGCGGTTCGTGGTGACGGTTGCTTTGTATTCTTTAATGAGGGCCGCATCATCATCATAGGGATTCCAGTCAGCGCGGCTTGCGATCGGCTTGCTTCCGCTTTCCAACTTGGATGCCCGGAGATGACCTAATGCCGTAAGGATGGACCGGTTCCGAGTCTTGTCGAATGCCCTGGTATCTTCATCCAGCGACTCGTGGTCAAGCCGAGCAGCAATTTCCGGCTTGTTGTTTTTAAGGAGCCAACGCCCCAATCTGAGAAGAGCATTGACATTGTCCCTGATGCTGCGGGGTTTGAAGCCGCGTTTGATGAGCGCTGGTCTTAGTTCTTCGATAAGGGACGCGTCCCGGGAATAAAGAGGATCTCCGATCAGACCTGCAAAAGCCCAAGGCGACTGGCCCGGCTGCGGCGCGGAAGCCCCAGGCATCGTCCCACGGCGTTCCTGCGACGCGCGGGTGTATTCATGCGCGCTCGCCTGCATGATGGGCTGGGTCGCCGGTGGTGACGCAGTGGGCCGCGCGGTTGGCTCAAGCGTCGACGACGCTTCGTCCATCATCTCCCAAGTCAAATTCCCATCGTGCCCCTCCGTAGGGAGGACCTCCGCGCCGCTGACAGCTCCCAGCGATGCGCTATGCTGCGTAGCATCATCTCCAACGAATCTCGGCTCCGTCACGACCGCACGTTCAGGTCGGGAGGGAAGCTGGCGCTCAAGCCCCATCGCTCGGGCGACCGCCGGCGATTTTAGGAAATGAGAGAGTGCGGTACGGATCTTCCGTTTACCACCGGAGTCCTTATAGGCCTCGACATCCTTATCTAGTTCATGCAGCGACCGGTTGGCAAGCCGAGCAGCAATGCCCGCCTTGATTTTATTCCGCAGATAGTTACTCAAGTCGGCAAGAAGAGTTGCGTAGCTCTTGGCGGTATCTTGAGTGATCCCTTGCGCGGGCGCTGCTTTGTATTGGTTGATGAGCGCTGCATCATCGGGATAAGGATTCAGAACAGCGCGTTTCACGCGCGGCGACACTACTTCCGTCGACCGAGGAGCCCTAAGAAGAGCTAAGGCCGTAACGACGGACGATGAACCATAGCTCCTTTCGAACTCTTCGACATCCTGGCTAAGTGAATCGTCGTGCAACCGAGCAGCAATGCCGGGCCTGCTGTTTGCAAAGAGCCAACGAGCCAAGTTGAGAAGATGCTCTCCATTGGACCCAACGATGGTTTCCTCAAGCCCTACGATAAGGGATGCGTCATCGGAATAAAGAGGGCGCATGCTGCCATCGACGTAAACCCCAGTTGACTCGCGCGGCTGCAGCACCGAGGCGCCCAACATCGCTCCACCGTCTCCACGATGAGACGCTGGCATGTCTTCTGGCGCACTCCCTTGTATGATGAGCGGCGTCTGCTCTGGCGATGCTCCGTCCTGCGCGGTTCTCTCGGGAGACGACGAGGGGCTGGCTTCGTCCATCGTGCCCGAAGCCAGATCCCCATCATGCCCTTCCGCACGAAGCACCTCTGGCCACTGGATGGCGAGCTCCGATGCGCTGTGCTGCGCAGCGGCGTCCCGAACGCATGGCGACTCCATCAGGATCGCGTCTTTCAAAGGAGCTGGGAGCACCTGACGCTCGAGTTCTATCGCTTGGGCGCCCGCTCGAGACTTTCGGAGACGCGCCAGTGCGGACCCGATCTGCGGGTCACGAACGGGCCCTTTCTTGTAGGCGCGGATATCTTCGTCCAGCGATTTATCGGAAAGCCGACCCGTAATGCCGCGTTTTTTCTTTTCACGCAGGTAGTCACTGAACCCGCTAAGAGCAGTTGAATAGTTCCGGGCGGTAGATGTCCGTTCTTCGTTTTTGTACTCCTTGATGAGAGCCGCGTCCTCGGGATAAGGAGTCAACTCGGCAAGGCCAGTGATCGGCACGATTCCGCCCGATAACTCGGCGGTGCGGAGATGGTCTAGCGCCTTGCGAACCTTTTTGGTACCACCCTTTCCTATGAACTCGGCGACATCAGCAGCCAGTGACTCATCATCAAGCCGGGAAGCAATAGCCTCCTTCTTATTTTCAAAGAGCCAACGGTCCAAAGTAAGAAGGTTACTTACATTGTTCCCTGCGGTGCGTTTCGCAGCCCCCCCTTTTATGAGAGCTGGCTCAAGTCTCAAAATAATAAAGGCATCCTGGGGATAAACAGGGCGCTTGCTACCACCCGCCAAAACCCCAGTTGACTGAGTCCGCTGCAGCGCCGAGGCGGCCTCCATCGCTCCACCGCCACCACTCTGCGATGCTGGCGCGTCTTCTGGCCCGCTCCCTTGCATGATGGGCTGAGCCTCCGATGGCGATGCGCCCAGTTGATGAATGGGCGACGGCATCATCACCCGGCTGCCTGAATTGCCGATCTCGCTCAGCTGCTGCTCAAAGGCCGCCGCATCTGCGGACGGAGCCGGGGAGTTCTCTTGCGGGTCCGCACTGCCCGATTGTTGGCGCACCCAGTTGGTTGATGGGAACTCCACTCGTTCTCACTTTCGGATTATAGGCCAATTTGAAGCCTGGGGTCGGTTGTGATTTGCCACGGAATGAGCCGACTGCATCGGAGCCGAGCAAAAATTAGCGTGAACACCCCAACATGCCGCGTCCTAGTATCCCGACCACGAGCTCCAGCGTTCTTGCATTGCGATCGCAGCAATGATTTCGTCCTGGAGACTGCTATGATCGATAGCTGTCGAGAACCTGACGACGACGCTCCTCCGAGTTCTGCGCAGGATAACGTGCGTGCGCCGGACATGGGTGGCGAGCGGTCAGGTCGCGCCCGGCCTGTGCCGTAGGTGCGGTCGCCGAGCTTCGGAACCATTTGCTTGAGCCGATCATAGACCGTCGCTCGTGAATTGCTTGAAGAGCACAGAAACGCAGCGGCAGCACCGGACATGTTATCAGCCCCTCTTGTTGAAGAACCGATGTCCCGGACCCATTACAGGCGAATATATTTGACCGCCGGCACTTGAAGACGTGGCTCCCCCTGTCGTTAAGCAAGCGCCGTTCCGGTCCTTAGACGAATTGGGACGCGAAGAGCGACGGCATGTGGAAATCTCTAGCCGTTTGGTTTGCCAACGATGATCTCGTCTGGTTCAATTCCCGACACCTTGTCTGAAGCGCAACGCGCGAGCACGAAAAGCCGAACTCTGACGCTTGGTCCCCGTGGTCCGGTCCCACCGATACCTTCGTACTCGGCTCGCTTGCGGCGCAGTCCCCTCACAGAGCGAGCATGACGAGACGGTCCTGATCCGCCGACCGAGCCCCGATCGAGCAGTTGCTTCAGGCTTACAGACGGGCAGGGTCGGGGTCAGATGGTCCTGGCGGATAGCACGCAATTCTGGACGCGGATCGGCCCGAGTGGAGAGCCACACGACACCGCTCTGCGCGGCGGCGATCAGGGTGAGACTCCAGCGACAATCAGGATGAGACTGCGCCGATGGGGACGGACCGAAGGGAGGGCGTAGCCCGACCGGAGGACCGTCCCCATCGGCGTCGCGCGTTTTTTGGACCCGTCTGGCGGCTGGGCGGGGCTAGTGCAAGCTATTGATTCGTCTCGACAAGAGGGAATCGATGCCTTGCCTGGCCTGCACATCACCGACCACCAGATGAGGCTGTACATGACCTACCGACAGACACTGTCCCCCGAGACCGCCGCGGCCAAGGCGGGATTCTCGAAGGCAAGCGCGTATCGAATTGAGGGCGATTGTCGTCCGCCATCGCAGAAGAAGGCGCCGAGGGGCCGGCGCCGGTCCGATCCACTTGCGTCCTATTGGGACGCCGAGATCGTTCCGATCTTGAAGGCTGCGCCCGGCATCCGCGTGATCGGCGTGCTGGACGAGCTGCGCCGACGGCATCCCGACCTCAAGGCGAACATTCGTCGCACGCTGGAGCGGCGCATCAATGCCTGGCGAGCGCTCAACGGTCCCGAACAGGACGTGATCTTCCGCCAGGAGCACGAGCCCGGCCGTCTGGGTCTGTCGGATTTTACCGACACAAGCGCGCTCGGCATTACCATCGCAGATGAAGCGCTCGATCACCGGCTTTATCACTTCCGGCTGGCGTTCTCCGGCTTCGAGCATGCCCATGTCGTGCTCGGCGGCGAAAGCTTCGTCGCCCTGGCGGAGGGCTTGCAAAACGCGCTGTGGGCGCTTGGCGGCGTGCCGCGG
Source organism: Bradyrhizobium sp. CB82 (assembly GCF_029714405.1). Lineage (NCBI taxonomy): Bacteria > Pseudomonadati > Pseudomonadota > Alphaproteobacteria > Hyphomicrobiales > Nitrobacteraceae > Bradyrhizobium > Bradyrhizobium sp. CB82. The sequence continues at coordinate 8,419,807 of NZ_CP121650.1, forward strand.
GAGCATCGCAGCGACAGCCTGTCGGCAGCATTCCGCAATCTGGCCGCCGACGCACGGGAGGATCTGACGCAGCGCTACGCCGGGCTGATGGGCCACTATGGTATGGCGCCAACGCGCAACAATGCGGGCATCGCACATGAGAACGGCTCGATCGAGAGCGCGCATGGCCATCTCAAGCGGGCACTGGAAGATGCGCTGTTGCTGCGGGGGACGCGCGACTTCGCCAGTCTCGATGCGTACCGGGCGTTTGTCGACGAGATTGTCGGCCGGCGCAACGCCAACCTCGCCAAGCCGATCGCGCTCGAGAAGGAGGCATTGGCGCCGCTGCCAAAAGGCCGCACGACCGACTTCGAGGAGAAGGTGATCCCGGTGACGTCGTCAGGCGGCTTCATCCTGCGGCGGGTGTTCTACACCGTGCCTTCAAGATTGATCGGCCATCGCCTGCGTGTACGCATCTTCGACGACCGGCTCGAATGCTTCCTTGGCGTCACGCCGGTCGTGACGCTGCGGCGGGGGCGACCCGTGTCGGAGAGCCAGGGCGGTCATGTCGTGGATTACCGGCACGTCATCCATGCCCTGCGGCGCAAGCCGATGGCGCTCCTCAATCTCGTTTATCGCGACCAGCTCTTCCCGCGCACGGCCTATAGGCGCCTGTTCGAGACCTTGCGGGAGCATGGTGATGACCGGCGCGCCTGCAAGGTAACGGTCGAACTTCTGGCGCTGGCCCACGAGCGAGCTTGCGAAGCAGAACTCGCCGAGGCGATCGCGATGGATCTGGAGGCCGGACGATTACCCGATCTTGCCGCGCTGCGCGACCGCTTCCGACCCGAGGCGGCCTCGATCCCGAGTGTCGCCGTCAAGCTGGCGTCGCTCGATGTCTACGATGAGCTGGCCTCCGTCGGCATCGTGTCGGGCCGCTCGAACCTGGGAGAAGCAGCATGACCAGCATCGCTACCTCCATCGATGCCGCCCGCGTCGAGCTGCTGCTCAATGAGCTGCGCCTGCCCGGCGTCAAGGCGATCTGGCCGAAGCTCGCCGCACAGTCGGACAAGGAAGGATGGCCGGCCGCCCGCTTCCTCGCAGCCCTTGCCGAGCACGAGGCCGCGGACCGCACGCGCCGTCGGATCGAACGACACATGGTGGAAGCGCGTTTGCCTGCCGGCAAGACGCTCGCCACGTTCGACTTCGAGAGCGTGCCGATGCTGTCGAAGGCACAGGCGATGGCGCTCGCCGCCGGCGACGCCTGGTTGAAGGCCGGTGCCAATCTGCTCTTGTTCGGCCCGCCCGAGTCAGATTCATACTGCCCATCTCGCTACCCCCTTAGAGTTGAAGTTCTTTTTGACCCGGATCGCCAGACGATGGCCGCCGGAACCGCCGCGCATGCGCGGCGCGCTTGACATTGGGATGTTCCAGATCAACCGCTTTGATCATCCACGGTGCGCCTTTGCATAGCTGCTGCGCAGGCAAGCTCTGTTCTTCGATCAGACGGCGAACCGTCGAAGGACTGACTTTCAACGCAGTTGCAGCTTCGTCCAAAGTGACCTCTCCACGCTCGGCGCGCTCGCCCTCTCGGTAGGCCGCGATGGCGTGTTGGTTGCGCAGGCTGCGAACGCGGACACGGGTCCAACTGTTGCCCCGCCCCGTCGACTTACTGGCGCGGTTGAGAACCGCGGCGATGGTGCTGTCGGGCATCTGACGCGCGAGGACACGAACGAGATCGACCACATCTGCCGCGGTGCTCCAGCGGTGCTCGCCGGTGCGGTTCTTCCTCACCTGCAATGCCGTGTGATCGCCGCCATGCCAGTGGACAATCAAGTCCAGCACCTCGTCGCGGATGCGCACAACGATCTCATGGATCAAGCATCGGATGATCCTCTTGCGCGTCGCAGCTGTTGCACCCGGACTTTCCCAAGCTCTCTCGAGATCGGCACCAAGCGCAAGTAACCGATCGCGATCGATGTCGCTCAACGTCATCTCCGGCGTAGCCAACAACGTCTCGCGCTCGCCCTCAAGCTCGCGGACAGCGACCAGGCGTTCGTTCCAGCGCCGCTCCAGCTCGCCGGCAACAAGGCGATTGTCCGGATCGACAGCCTCGTATCGCCGACGAGCGCGAGTTGCCTCGTAGCGTGCCTGCTCCAGAGTCAACTCGAGCTGACGCAGCTTGTCGGCGTGTTCGCGCCCGCGCGCTTCCATGGCCGCCAGCGCCGCCTGTACACCCAGCGGCTGCAGCCGCGCGATGACCTCCGCGCTGATCGCGCGATCCGCGCGCAGACCGCCGAATGAGATGCACGGATCTCCACCATGGTTGATCTGGCTACCGCGGCAATGATAGCGCCCGACAGTACTGTGCGTGCCGCTGTAGGCAACGTGAAGTTTGCGGCCGCAGTGGCCGCAACGAAGAAGCCCCGCGAGAAGGCCTTCGCCGCGGCGGACCGAGCCACGACTCATGAAGCTTTTTCCGTTGGCGTTGTCGGTGATCAGGCGCTGATTCCTCTCGAACTCCGCCCACGTAATGTAGCCCTCATGGTGGTCCTTGATCAAAACCTCCCAGTCGTTGCGCTCGCGCCGGAAGCCCCGCACGATCCTCTTGCGGCCGGCCTCGATCGTCACCCGACTGCCCGAGCGCCCGAAGGCATAGGCGCCAGCATAGGCGGGGTTGGTCAGGATGTGGTAGATCGTATTGTACACTGGTAACTTCCATTCGACGTGGCGGCCCTCGGGGCCACGGCCGACCGCGGGCAAAGTGATTCGCTCCTGCCGTAACCAGAGGTGGACCTGGCGCAGTGTCTGCATCTCGGCAAACTTAGTGAACACGAGTGCGAGCGCCTCCTGAATGCGCCGATCAGGGTCCTTCTCGATCCGATCGTGGGAAACCTTGAGATAGCCGATAGCGACGTTGAGGAAGAGCTCACCCCTGCGTGCCTTCTGCTTCAAGGCTTCAAGCGAGCGTTGCCGAAAGATAGACAGCTCCATCTCGCTCATCGTGCCCTTCATGCCGAGCAGAAGGCGGTCGTTGGGGTGGCGCGGATCGTAGACGCCATCCTCATCGACGATCAGTGTTCCAACGAGCCCGCAGAACTCCAGGAGCGTATGCCAATCCCTGCCGTTGCGGGCCAGCCGAGAGGCCTCAATCGAGACCACAGCGCCAACTCGCCCTTCGCAAATGGCGGCGAGCAGCTTCTCGAACCCGGGACGCGCGGTGCCGCCACCAGAGCGACCGAGATCGTCGTCGATTACGACCACCTCGCTCCAGCCCAGCTGCCGCGCACGGTCGGCCAAGCCGTACTGGCGGCGCTGGCTCTCGCGGTTGTTGATAACCTGGTCGGCCGTCGACTGACGAATGTAGACGACGGCCTGGCGAGCAAGGTGCTCAGGCGTGATCTTGCTCACCGCTGTCCTCCCGGTTCACGTCGTGTGCCTCGACTGCGCTGTCGGTGAGCGCTTCGGTCAGAAGCTCCTTTAAGAGCTCCAGCATTTGCTGATGGGCTTCGATTGGAATGCTGCTGTATGTCGGAGGGCTCTCGAACAGATCCCCCTGACGACGTGATGCGTCCGCCATGACCGCCTCCTCGCGAATGGGACGATTCCCTGGAAGAGGAGGCTAAGAGCGCGTCAACAAGAAGACGCGCCTCCAGTAGACGATCCACCGGAAGCCGCGGATCAGCTTTGAGATGGAAGGAAGCGGCGGCGGGAGCCGCCATCCATGCCGGCAGCAGCGTTAGCGTGGCGTCAGGTTGTCTGATAACAAAATGCGTCTCACCACCAAGCCGCTTGCAGGCGACAACGACGACTGACGCTCCGCATTGCGGATGGAACGGGTAAAGGATCTCCACCTCAGATCCCAGACACCCGGCATTATGACGCTGGTCCGCCGGGCGGCGGCAAGACCCATCTCGGCGCAGCGATCGGCCTGGCTCTCGTCGAGAACGGTTGGCGCGTTCTCTTCGCGCGCACCACTGATCTGGTGCAACGGCTGCAGGTCGCGCGGCGCGAGTTGGCGCTGGAGTCCGCGATCGCCAAACTCGATCGCTATGACCTCCTGATCCTCGACGACATCACATATGTGAGCAAGGATCAGGCAGAGACCAGTGTGCTGTTCGAGCTGATCGCGGCCCGTTACGAACGACGCTCACTGCTGATCACCGCCAATCAGCCATTTGGCGAATGGGGACGTATCTTCCCGGATCAGGCAATGACGCTGGCAGCCATCGATCGTTTGGTCCACCACGCCACGATCCTCGAGATGAACGTCGAGAGCTACCGCCGAAAAGTTGCCCTCGATCGCAAGCGCGGCCCAGGCCGGCCGCCCGTTCACACCACCCCCAACGAGCTCGACAAGGCTGTGATTGACGCTGGCAGCGCCGCTTGATCGTTGCGCAGCGTCAATCAACGCTTGCCAAGCCGACAGCCAGCGTCAATTATCTCCTGACTCGGCCGCCTCGTCTCATCTTGATTGACGCGCCGCTCTCATCCTGATTGTCGCGCTATACCGCTCCTAACGATCTCCTCGCAATCGGGTTCACAAGCACTCGCTCTGACATTATCGCGATTCGAAAGCGCTACGGCAGCAACGGCGGTACACTGACCTCGGCCGTACAAGCCGGCCTGGGCTGGTTGTACGATTGCCACTGCCGATATCGCGGACGAGCTCGCGCAGCGAGCGGCGCATTCGCCAAGCTTCCATCAAGCCAATGCCACGCGGCCTTTTGCCCTACAGCTCCACATGAAGCTGCTCGACACAGCCGGGCCGAGGCCGCAGCCCCCGCCATTCTCGGTAGGAACAGAACAAATGATATTGCTGTCCGTCGTCGAAATGTCCTAGCTTTTCCGCACCGGACATCTGGTTTGCATCGTTATCTGTTTTACCCGGGGCTGTTTTTTGGACGTGATCGTTTGACCTAGCGCGAAGTCTGACTTTCTTGGGCCGCCATTTGGCGGCCTTTCTTTCGGGCATACGTAAGTCGGCCGCATTTGCTTGTGGCACATACCGCGCATTACGCTTGAACTCATTCTTGCGAGCTCCGGCAAGCCGACGATCGGGTGCGGACTGATTTTGCGTCGCCCCAAAAGAAAGCGAGGAGAACGGCACGCAGTGCCCAATGCACTCAATTCTGCGAACGGGCTAGTTGTGCGCCGCCGTCGACATAAAGAAACTTTGTGGGGGCGGACACGCTGGGTCGGACAGCCGCACTCCGTTTTGTGTCACGGTTCGACGCTTTTCAGGGAATGTATGAATCGCTTAGCTCCGACCATACCTACGTATAGGTCAGCATACTCTCGTATGTGCGCGCGGTTCGAACGATGATTCCTGGGTATCATTGATGTCCGCTTGTCGAGCCGCCCGAGCAACAGATAGGTCTTGTATCGACGCGCAGACTGCGGAAAACGAAGTACTTATTCTTGGCTGAACGTCGATTTGATCGCATTCCAAGCGTTTTCGTGTCCTCGACTTTGTCAGCATGCCGCCCCGACAGGCCGGTTTCTCTCTGAAAGAGAGTTTTAATCGAGAATCGATATAGCCACTTGCATTAGGGTCATTCGCAGTTGGGGCGCCGATGTGGCACAATCGAATATCTAATCTCGCGCTGGTGTTGTCTGTTCCGGCTGCAACCGTGGCTGCCAATACAGACGTGTTGTCAATTCACTTCTGGAGCGGGCTGCTCGTTGGTGGATTGATGCTGGTTCTTTCGTTCGCGACATCGACGCGAACGAAGGCTGCAGAAGCAACTCTGGACGACCGGATGGCCGTCAATGCGTTTGAGTCGCTTAAAGACGGTATCGTGGTTTTCGACGCCGACAGCTGCGTCCTGAGCAACGATGCAGCAGCTTACATACTTGGCTTTGCTAACAGACATGAAATGAGAGGGCTGGCACTTGCCTCGCTTTCGCTTGATCCGCAGCCGAACGGCAAGAGCGTTGCGCAGATGTTCGAAGAGACCAATAAAGCGGTAATGGAAGCAGGCCATGTCGCAATCGAGTGGTGGCTTCGCCGCAAAGATCAGACTTCCATTCCGGTCAGAACAAGTCTTGTCGTTTCGAACTTCGAAGGCCGCCCGATAGTCGTGAGTGGTTGGCAGGACATAACTGATCTGGTCCGGATGCGCGAGGAGCGGTTGTGCCTTGCGAACAATTTCGAAAACGATGTGTCGCGGGTTGTCGATGTTGTGGCGAGCTCCATAAGGAACATGCAAACAGTCTCGTTGACAATTAGGTCATCCACAGACGATGTTTGCCTTCGCACTGAGGGCATGACCGGGATCGTGAAAAAGACGGAGGAAAACTCGAGCGCCGTTGCCTCAGCTGCCCAAGAATTCTCCGCTTCAATCTCTGAGATCAGGAGGCAGGTCTCGACAGCGGCGAACATTTCGCAATCTGCACGGGATAAGACGGCGCACGCTGAAGCAACACTCAACGAGCTCGTTGCGTCGGTTACGAAGATCAGCAGCGTCGTCCAACTCATCGAGGGAATAGCATCACAGACCAATTTGCTGGCGCTCAACGCGACGATTGAGGCCGCGCGAGCTGGGGAAGCGGGCAGAGGTTTTGCAGTGGTGGCAAGCGAAGTAAAGAATCTTGCGGCCCAGGCCGCAAAGGCGACGAGCGAGGTTGATGCTCAGATTCTTGCAATTCGGGAAAGGACGGGATTGACGACTGCGGCGATGGCTGACATCGCTGGGATCATAGACAAGATGCGCGAAATATCGAGCAGCATATCGGCTGCGATAGAAGCGCAATCAATTGTCACAAATGACATCTCGAAGAGCATCACACTCATTAGTTCGGATATGGGCGAGGCATCCCGAGATATTGACCGACTGAATGATGCATCGCGCGCCTCTGGCTCATCGGCGGGCCAGGTCGTTGATAACGTCCAAGAGCTGAGCACGAATCTTGGTTCGTTGGAGGGACAGGTCAACGACTTCTTGATCAAAATACGGGCGTAGTGCCGTGGCGGGACGCATGACGCCGCCACGATCGGAAAGCAGTTTGCTGTTAGGCGGCAATGTTCTGATCCCGCGAATCGGCCGCAATCCAAAAGGGTTGTGGCGCGCGCATCTGGTTAGCTTTCAGGCCGGCGAAGAAAATCGGCGTCCATTGGCAATGGGCTGAGAAGATTTCGCTCGTTGTCAATGCCGACAAGATCATCCGCAGCGCGACGGGCTAACGAAATTTTGGAGAGTGGATAAAGCCGATGCTCCAGCCCATTCATCGTCAAAGATATCAGGTGCGTATTCGAAGGTCGATATTCGTAAGCGGGGAAGCCGACCGGGTCACCAACGCACAACGGCTGATGGGCTGTCCGCCGGCGTCTGACAACACAAGACCAAGTTCGTGATCGTGATGGCGTCAGATGGGTCTCTACCTTCGCTGCCGCGTGTACGTCTGGCCGCCGCCCGAGTGATACCGAGGCGCTGCCGCTGGCGGCAAGGGTGCCCGCCTCTGCCGCGGCTTTTTCCGCCCCTTCGCACATCGTCGCAATGAAAGCGACTTCCTCGATCTTCTCGAAGAAGGCGCATCTCACGTTTAAGGGCGGATCGAATCGTGAGAGTTTGAGGGAAAGGCAAAAATTGCGACCTTGCAATCGGGGCTTTATAAACTAAGGCCGCGATCCCTGAGCACCCGGTGCATTACCTCGGTTTTGATCTCGCGGGCAATCTCATTGCGGATCTCGGCTCCGAGCTGCCGCTCGGCATCGTGCAGCCAGGGCGTGGATGAGGATGCTGGGTTGTCGCCGCTCAGCTGATAGTCGGCGAGCCGTTGCTGCAAGCGAGTTCGAAACTCATCGTCCATCGCATCGACGAGCCGCTCCTGCATCGCTGCTTCCTCTTGGGGTGCGATGCGCCTCACCGCGCTCTCCCAAGGTTGCCAGCGCGTAGCCAGATAGTCCGCGAAGCCCGTCGCCTCCTGCCTGCGGACCGACATCTCGGCCCTGGCAACGTCGTCCTCGGTGACGTGGGAGACGTTCAAGAAGCGCATATCCGGAGCGATGTGCCGCAGTTCCAGCGGCTCTCGCAGCTGGGTCTGGTATGCAAGATAGACTTCTATCTCGTCGATGTCGGCCTCCGGGTCGGCGCGGCGGAGCGAATTGACCGTCTCGCGCGCGATCTCGTTCAGCGCCTCCAAGCGGAACATGACACGGCCGTGTTGGAGCAGTTCGTCAAGGCGTCCGTCGTAGGCGCCGTCCTGAACGTCAGCGTTCAGGCGCGCAGTCCGCATGCCGTTCCAGGTCAAAGTAATGCGGTCCTCGCAACTCTCGCTCGCTGCAAAAGCCAGCTGGAAAAACTGCTCGCGCAATTGCGGCCTGACCGCCACTCGCTGCAGATCGTCGACCACTGCTTGTCGGAAGGCGTCGTTTCTAGAGTTCACAGTGCCCCGTAGCCTGTCGAGAAAACGAGCATAATCCTGGGCACCCGGCTCTTGGGCGAAGCCCTGCCAGGCAACCACCGCGTCCGGCTGCCCCTCAAGCCAATCCGCGACGACCTCATGTAGGGGCCGCGGCTCAACCTCCAGCACTCCTTCGGCCATCGAGAAAAAGATCTGCGGGCCAGCATAGTCCCCCGAATGCATGGCTGTCGCCAGGTTGGTCTGCACCACCCCGGGCAGCGGATTATTCTCGAGATCAACGCTGGAGTCGCGGCCTAGCTGAGTCATCAAGGTCGCGGGCACGCTGGTAATCTGGTTATTGCTGGCGCCGAGCCATAGGAGGTCTGGCGGCACCGACGCGGGCAGACTGCTCAGCTGGTTGTTGTTGGCACTGAGCCATTCGAGCCCGGCCGGGAGCTCGGGCAGATTGGCCAGTTGATTGTAGTCGACGTTCAGACGCTCGAGCTCGGCTGGAAGGTCGGGCAGGCTGGTTAGCCGATTGCCGCTGGCGTCCAGCTCTCGAAGGTTTGCCGGAAGGACTGGCAGACTCGTCAGCTGGTTGTTGGTGACATTCAAGCGCCGGAGCCCACGTGGTAAATTTGCAGGCATGCTGGTCAGTCCGTTGCTGATCGCGTAGAGCCGCCGTAGCGCGGCTGGAAGCTCGGGCAGACTGGTCAGCCGATTGTTGCTAGCGTAGAGCCGCTGGAGACCGGCCGGAAGGTTATGGGTCACGCTCGTCAGCTGATTATCGTCTACGTTCAGGCGACGCAGCCCGGCCGGCAGGGAAGCGGGCAATGCGGTCAGGGACAGGGACGACAGATCCAGCGTCTCGTTGAGATCACCTTCCTGCTGCCAAGCCATCGTCCGACTGACCGCCTGTTGCCGATCCTCATCCGCGTGCCGCCCCTCTTCGGCAGCCCAGCTCGCCAGGACCTGATCCTGCGATGAGGCCGGATTCGTCGCGCCCGCCCGCGCATCCGTCAAGGCTTCACCCCACTGCGCCGCAGCCGGGGACCCTGGTTCGTAATTTTCAGAATCGGAAGTTTCGGAAGAAGTGCCAGCGCCAAGCTGGGCCCGCTCTGCATTCATCGATTCCATTCTTCGATAGCTAAATCAGGGAATACGCCGGAGCGGTGAATCTTGAAGCCCCTTCACCGGCCGAGCACTTGCAGCAGGACGCAAGCAGGTCCACACAAATCCGGGCTTTCGAATGGGTTGATTGATCCGAGCCGACCAAGCCGGACCTCAGTTCGATATGTTCTCCTCCTAAAAGGCATACCTGTCGACAAGCTGACGAGCCTTGTTCATTGTCGAACAGCCGGGTCTGCATAACCCTGTTGGGGTACGGGCGCTCCAGCCACAAAGAGAGCGTCAGGCCGAAGGCCGATCTGACGAGCCGCAGGCGCCAGGCGGCGGCCGCAACGCCGAGCTGGGCGGCGGCGATCAAAGTGAGACCGACAATCAGGATGAGACTGCGCCGATGGGGACGGACCGAAGGGATGGCGTAGGCCGACCGGAGGACCGTCCCCATCGGCGTCGCGCTTTTCGGACCCGTCTGGCGGCAGGGTGCGGGTGGTGCAGCCGCGCCGAAGACGGGTCCTGAACACGAGAAGCCGCGCGACGATTGAGAGCCGCGGGCGACGGCCTCGTCAGCTTCTCGAAAGATTGTTCATAGTAGGACTAGTTCAATTGATTTCATGACTGAGGCTAATGTGGACCCGCACAATTTTGACGCATTCAATGTAACTGCTGGGCCCCGGGTACAGGTCTCGCAAGAGCATCAACCCGACCGGTCCGGGCAAGAGCACTTCGAGCAGCAATTAAACCAGGTGCGCGAAGCCGATAACGCGATACCTGACGGTGGGCCACGCGGTAGCCCCTCTACCAATGTGTCTACGGCCGAGCCGATGAGTGCACTTGCCAGGAGCAACCTCTTGCCAAGCGAGGTCCTCATCAACGATGGGCATAACACAGCTGAGTTGAGAGCAGCGAAGAGGCCGAGGGTCCTAAACAATCCGCAAGGCGTTGCCATTGAGCAGCAGCTGAGCGAGATCGCCAATTCAGGTGGTGGTGGAGCAATGCTAGCAGCCCCCGCGGTGCAGCCGGCTGGGATTGTGGTGCGGGGGCATCAGTTGGACAAGCGGCCGGTTTATTCCGAGGATGCTTCCGAAATCTTGAGGCTTGAGGAGGCTCTCATCAAGGGCGGTATGGTCGCTGGTGGGGCGAAGCAAAATGCAGGCGCTCTTCTTAGCTTTAGCCGTTGGCTCTTCGCAAAACGCAGACCGAGCATTGTTGCTCGGCTGGACAGTAAGTCGCTGAGCAATAGCGATGACGTATACGAGTTCGTCGGAAAGGGGAATTCCCGAAATCTCCTTGTAGCATTAGACCATCTCCGCACCTTTCGGTCGACGGGCGAAGTCATCGTACGCCAACGGAGCGGTCGCGTCCGCCCCCCGAACGTGGCTCCCAACCATCCCGAAAGCGCGGCAGTGATGGAACCGATGCTCATCGGCGACGCCGCTGCACAGCACAGGGCGTCGCACGAAGCTAGCAGCCGGCCAGAGGAGCTTCGGGACAGGCATGAGGATCAAGCCGCCCCGTCGGCTTTCGTCCAAGGGCACGTCGCGATCAATCAAGAGCAGTTTCATCAGTGGGAGCTTCGGGAAGTGCTGGATCATCTGGATCATCAACCCATCCCATCGCCAGTCTCCGTCCCTTCAGAGGAGCTTCAGCGACTGGAAAAGGACTTGCAGGACGAGTTGCACCGACACCCTGCCCTGTCGTTCTCCGCCGATCCAGAAGAGTTTAGTTTCGATCTAGAGCAATTCTCTCCAGGGGAGCTCCGGCGATTGCTTGATGATCAATCCATACCGTCGCCAGTCTCCGTCCCCTCAGAGGAGCTTGAGCGACTAGAAAAGGACTTGCAGGACGATTTGCACCAACCCCCTGCCCCGTCGTTCTCCGCCGGTCCAGAAGGGTTTAGTTTCGATCGAGAGCAATTCTCTCCAGAGGAGCTTCGGCGATTGCTTGATGATCAATCCATACCGTCGCCAGTCTCCGTCGCCTCAGGGGAGCTTCAGCGACTGGAAAAGGACTTGCATGACGAGCTGCACGGACACCCTGGCCCGTCGCTCTCCGCCGATCCAGACGAGTTTAATTTCGATCTAGAGCAATTTTCTCCAGGGGAGCTTTGGCGATTGCTTGATGATCAATCCATACCTTCGCCAGTCTCCGTCGATCCAGGGGACTCGGCTCTAGATCTAGGGCCGTCTGATCTTCCCCGAAAAAGTGGAGGGGTTTAAGCGGCTTTTAGCTCCATCTCGATCGGGCGATATATCGCTTGCGCAATGGAGCCGGGTTCGGGTTGTAGAAGCCCTCGATGAAAGTTAATGCGCTGGGCATCGGCGCGGGTCTTATGGTTGCGACGACGAACGAGCTCGGTCAGTGTACGGAAGAGGCTCTCCATCGAGGCCTTGTCGTAGCAAACGGCCTTGCGGCTCATCGACGCGGTGATGCCGGCGCCCGCGAGACCGCCTCGTCTCATCTTGCTTGATTGACGCGCCGCTCTCATCCTGATTGATCGCCATAGAAGCGAGCTTCCTTGGCCAGAAGCGGCTCAAACGGCAACGAAGCAGGGCACGTTGGGCAATGCCCTCTTCGAGTTGCTCGAACGCAGCCGCCTTGGCAGGCGGCCTTTGGCCGGCTCAACACACCAGCCTGAAGGGCCTTTCACACGAGGGTGACAGGGTCATATTGCAAATATTTGATTTCACAACTGCCGGCCGAGAACCTCTTTCTCGGCTGCCAGCCGTCGCAGATAATCCGCCCAGCTCTTCTTAAACTCCTTGAGAAGCCTGAAACGATTATTCACGCGGCCTCACTTTCCACGTTCTCCGCTGTCGCGCCGACAACCGCACCAGGCAAAAAGCCCAGGATGTAGTCCGCTGCCTTACTGGCCTGGCTTGCAGCGCGGACAATCGCCCGATTGTCCTCTCGCAGAACCTCTAACCACGAGGCAATGTAATCGGCGTGCCGCACTGTCGGAACGATGCCAAGCGAGGCACAGGAGAATGCGGCTGACAGCTCCGCTATCAATTCCTCAAAGGCGTACTTCTTGGTGCCAAAAGAGCCGCTAAGATCGCGGTTGAGCCGTGAAGAATGACCGCTTGCGTGGCCAAGCTCGTGGAGGGCGGTGCGATGCCAATTGATCGGCTCGAAGTAGGCTTGCGGCGGCGGTACCTGCACATAGTCTTCTGCCGGTGCATAGAAAGCGCGATCACCGCTAATGCGGAAGTCAATGCCGGTCGCCTTGATCAAGGCTTCGACAGCTGGCTCGATCAGTCCTTGCGGCGGAGGAGGCGCAGTGGTCGCGATTTCCGCAGGCAAGCCATCGCACTGATCGGCATTGAACACTGTAAAGCGCTTCAGGAACGGAATCGCCAGTGCTTCCTCGCCAGTCTCTGTAGCGCGCTGCTTTTCATCATTTGGCACGAAGCGGTCAGCATAGACCACTGTCGTACCACGCTCGCCCTTGCGCACATGGCCGCCGAGCGATAGCGCCTGGCGGAAGGTGAGCCAGCTCTGACCGGCGAAGCCGCGCTCGATGACCGCGCCCCAAAGTATCAGGATGTTGATGCCGCTGTAACGCCGTTTGGTCGCGGCGTTGTTTGGCATCGCGAGCGGCGCCTCTGCCGCCGCCGTCCCCCACGGCTGCACCCATGGCACACGGCCGGCTTCGAGCTCGGCAATGATGTTATCGGTAATTTCGGCATAAAGGCCTGCCCGGTTCTGGCCCGGCGCGTTGCGAGGATGTCGTTTACACATCGCGTCTCTCCGAGAACGGGCGCCGGCGAGACTCTCTCGCGGCTATAAACCCGTCACGGCAAAGGGATCCCCCCTCTCGCTCTAGGAAGCTCTGCCGAGCAAAACGCAGATATGGTCGGGCTGCGACGGCAGCCCCACAGAGCGAAGCTGACAAGCCAGCTCGAGAATAATTTCGGCATCCTGCAAACGATGGCGCTGGAGTTCGCGGCGGGCGTACCAAAGAAGGTCGCGGCAGGAGTCAACATAGCGCCTCGCCTTCGGCGACGCCGGATCTGCTTCGGTCCAAAACGGACTAACAGGGCACCCGCTGGAGTGACTAGATCCGGAACAAAGCAATTCGGGCAAGTATTGATCGCCAGGGATCAAAGCCCCGCGAGCCGCCAGGCGACAACTCTCGGTTGGAGAACCTGATGCCCGACTGCGCAAACTGATCTCGGCGGAGGGAAGGGTTTGGTGTCTCGATGTGCCACTGCGGTATGTCGATCTCAGCTCAAATAACGACTATTCCGTGTGAACGACGCCAGCCCAAATGGACAAGATTGTCCGACAGCAAAATCATCTTTTGACTGGAGGGCTCGCCCAAAGGCATCAGCCAAAACGGGTTGGTGGAGTTCCGGTAGACCAATAAGTTTGACTTAAGAGCTTGCGGGACACCTCTGGGGAGCAAACTTGCTCGCGAGCAGCAGGAAACGCACGACGAGAAGACCCGCGTAGATGCCCGTGCCAATTGACAAGCCGATCCAGATACCAATTGCACCAAGCCCGATCTTCAAGCCAAGCACGTAGCTAAGGGTGAAACCGATCGGCCAATTAGCTATGCAGGCGAACAGAAGCGGGACGCGGGTGTCCTTAAGTCCACGCAAACCGCCGGCCGCAATGTGCTGCGCGGCATCAGTGATAAAGAAGCTCGCGCCGATTAAAAGGAGGTTTGCGGCCAAATCTGTCGTCGCGCCGACACCATCAGTCGTCCCGTCCAGAAACAGGCGGGCAATTTCAAAACGCACGACGACAACCGCGATAGTCAGTATCGCAGCAGCGATAGTGCCAAGGAGTATAGCAATCAGCCCTGCTCTTTTGACGCCTGGACCGTCGCTGCGACCGACGGCGTGACCGACGCGCACGGCCGCCGCCGTGCTGATGCCTAGTGGAACCACGAATAGGACCAAGTCGACCTGAAGGGCGATCTGATGGGCAGTAAGCGCTCTGATGCTGACCAGGCCCGCGAGCAGCCCCGCGGCCGAAAAAAGTCCGTATTCCAGCAAAACAATGAGTGAGATCGGAATCCCCATCGCAATCAATCGCCGCATGAACGGCCAATCGAATTGCCACAGACGCGCGAGCACGTGATAGTCACGGAAGGGGAGGCGCATTGTAGCGAACCACAATACGGCCAAGAACATCGTCAAGTTCACGAAGCTGCTCGCAAGGCCGGCTCCGAAAAGCCCAAGCGACGGCAGACCCAGCTTCCCATAGATCAGCACATAAGCCACGAGCGCGTTGAGAGGGATGGCCCCAATCGCAATCCACAAGACTGGCTGCGGCCGGTGGACCGCAGCCATGAAGTTGCGAAAACCGTGAAACCACAGTGCCGGCACCGCGCCCCAAACTAGTCCGAACAGGTATTGCTGCGCGAGGCGCGCCATCTCGGGCGCTTGGCCCAAAGCAAGCAGTATTTGCTCTCCGTGTAGCCCGAAGGCCATGATGGGGATCGATAGCAGCAATGCCGCCCAGAGTCCCATGCGCAGCGTACGTCGCACAGCGGCACGGTTTTTCGCCCCAAGCGCCTGCGCTGCCAGCGGCGCGATCGGGGTCAGCAAACCAATGCCGAGGGTGAACCCTATGAGGTAGATCGTGATGGCTAACGCCGCCGCAGCAAGCGCCTCCGGGCCGATGCGCCCGATCAAGGCAAGATCGGTGGCCATCATTACGACTTGCCCAAGCTGCGTCAGCACCATCGGCCATGCGAGCTTCGCAAGTTCGGCAAGCTCGATGGCGACCTGAAGATAAGCGCTAGGTGTCGTCCGTTTGAACTGGATGGCCAGGACCATTTTTTCCGCTCGTTGGTTCATACGACACCGCTGTCCGGTTTGTTTCCTCGGGCCCATCATCGCTGCTTTGTGAAGAAGAATATCCGCTTGTCTCGGCCTCGGACCTAGCGAAACGATGCCACGTCAGATCTTGCTCAGGTCAGTTCGAGACGACCCGCATCAGCGCGATGGATTTGCAAGCTTGGTTTCTATCCGCTGCTCTCGCTGTGACGAGAGCAGCTCAGCCACCTCTACTAGCGCTCCATCTCTGTTGAAAGAAGATGCAGTTGCTGGTCATTACGCAGCGATCGCCGATCATTGGTGCCGCATGGTGCGAACTGGATTGCGGCGTTTTCCATCGCATTGTCAAAATCGCACACGGACCCACAGCCGGGCTGCGTGACCTTGAGGATCCCAAAGTTGCGACCCACGCATACTGGTAGCTGGTATCACACAACGTGATCCTCGAGCGGCTGTTCTGAATAGGTCAAGCTATTCAAAGCTCATGCCAATGCGAGCGCCTTGAATTAGAAGCCGATCTGCCGGATTTGTCGTGTCGTGGCCATGACAGCAGGTCGCAAATCTGACAACAGCATCAGCGACGCTTGTCTCGATCTCGAAAGTGGTTGGGGCAAAACGTTCATGCGTGACCGCGAACGCTTGCTTCCCTTCGGGATCGATCGCTCAGATTCTTAGGTCTTCAAAGGGCGCTGCACGATGCTCGATGGTTGATGCGTTAGTCCTCATGCGTGGATCTTGGACTGGCTCAGTACTCAAGCGTGATAAGATTGGGATGGATCATCGTCGCCCTTTAAGTCATGCTCGAGTTGATCTCCGCTGCAAAACGCCGCGTTTTTCCAGAGGGAAACCCGCATCACACCCTGCGCTCACGCGACCCCACATGGTCCGGTCCATGTTCTATTTCGCGCGCTGCCAAGACAATATCGCCGACTGAGAATAGGAGATCGACAACTATGTCGTTCGGTTCTCGGCGCTGACCAGCTGGAGCCTTAACTTACGCCCACCTTTCTCCCCTTCGCCGAAAATCCCACCACCGGTCTCATTGTGCTCTTGAAGCCACGAAGGAGACTTCACGTAAGATCGCGGGTGCATACCCTTCCGCGGCTCGGTGCGGGCACCCAGCAAAAAGCGGAGAATTTGATCTGCGACGTTACTGGCCTGGCTTGACGCGTGGCGCTGCCACGCAGCCGGGAGAATGTATAGTGCGGCCCGAGAAGACGCGCGGCAGCTCACAAAGTAGCACCGCATTGCATGCCCCCGCGTCGACGGCAATCCTTAAAGCGCAAAGATGCCCCTGGAAGGGAATGTCCGAACCCGGTTCGCGGAACGCAATGGGGCTCTGGATCAGAACCCCTTCGGCGAGGAGCACATCTTGGCGCGTGGGTTGTTGAAGCCGGATGGCAGAGGCGCTAACGCGGCTCGGTTCGAGGGCGGTGCGGCGCGAGTCGCGCGCGCAGGAAAACGCGAAGACGTTAAGCGCCCGAAAGGTGGACTTCCTCTCTGGCCATTGTCCGAGCATCATAAATTCTGACCTGAAGCATTGGAAAACGCTGCTTCAGCTCCCGCGCTCCTGCCAAAGCCCCGTCTTTGGTCGCAAATTCGGCTTTGAATCGGCCATCTACTTCGAGAGCATAACCGGAAGCGGGAAGTTTTGGAGCAACCATTTCATTCCTTTAGCATGTTGGTCTCATCGACGACGGTTGCTTAACCTGAGTCGCTTGGACCGGGCTAGCAGTTGCATCAGCAACCGGCATTTCCTGCAAAAATCCGTGTGTAGGCGCCACCGGGAACCTTAGGGTTCCACCCGGGGAACGGAATTGGCGCGCCCCTCCAAACCGCCGACGCAACGAGGGCTTCGGCACGCTTACGGCAGAGGCAGTCAGGCCTTCGATCGCCCACAATACGGGCCCGGGCCGGGGTCCCTAGTCCTTTTGCTGCGAACGAATCGCCCATATATTCGCAAAATGGGCAGTTTTGCGATCAATACTGACCCAGATAAGGGAAATTGTAGGATTCGGCCGCACAAGCCCTCTTGGCGGCCTTTCAGTGTTTTCGCATTTAAAAGGGGATGCGGCGTGACATTTCACATGAACCTGCGCGTGCAACAGGAGGATGCATCATGAGCGAGCTGTCGCAAGCGTCGCAGCCGCGCACAGATGCCGATGAGCCGATCGTCTTGATCGTCGACGACGACGCTTCGATGCGCAAGGCTCTCACAAATCTGTTTGAATCGGTGGGGCTCAAGGTCAAGGCTTTTGGCTCAGCGGCGGAGATTTTGCAGGCGAAGCCGCCCGAGGTGCCGAGCTGCCTCGTGCTCGACATCCGCCTACCAGGATCGAGCGGCCTCGATCTGCAGTCCGATCTCGCCGAGGCCAAGATCGACACGCCTATTATCTTTATCACAGGTCATGGCGATATTCCCATGACCGTCCAGGCCATGAAGAGCGGTGCGGTCGACTTCCTGACCAAGCCGGTACGCGAGCAGGACCTCCTCGACGCGGTCCGGGCCGCGATCGAACGAGACCGCAAGCGGCGCGACCTCGACAAAACAGTCGTTGACCTGCGATCCCGGTTCGAAAATCTGACCCCACGCGAGCGCGATGTTCTCGCCCTGGTCACTTCCGGGCTGCTGAACAAGCAGGTGGCGGGCGAGCTTGGACTGGCAGAAATTACCGTCAAAATCTACCGCGGGCAGGTCATGCGCAAAATGGGCGCGAAGTCGCTGGCCGATCTCATTAGAATGAGTGAAGCTCTCGGAATTTCCCGCCCAAAAGGGAACTTACAAACCTAAGTATACTTTCCAATCCTGCATCCCGCCTCCACTTTCCAACGTACGGCCGCAACCGCGGCGAGCAGTTTGTCAATGCCCTCTGTCATTTCCCTCATCGACGATGATCCATCCGTTCGTACCGCAACGAACAACCTTCTGGCAGCGTATGGATACTTGGTCCATACTTTTGCCTCCGCCGAGGAGTTCCTCCGCGCGCCCCAATTGGGTGAAACATCCTGCGTGATTACTGACGTCCAAATGTCGGCCATGAGCGGAATTGACCTGCTCACGCATATGCGCAGCCTCGGTCATCGTATGCCTTTCATCTTCATCACGGCCTTTCCAGATGATGCCGTGCGCTCGCGAGCGATCAAGGCTGGAGGAATTTGCTTTCTTGCCAAACCTTTTGCCACGGCCGCGTTGATCAAGTGTTTGACGATTGCGCTATCTGGGTCAGGTGGAACTAGCGCGTGAAGATCTTAGGCGTTCCTTCCCAAACAAGGGATGTTGCGAGTTTCCCGCCAATCCTTTGAACGCAAGCCAAGAAAACGATCTGTCCAACATCTGATCGGCCTCGCTCATTGCTCCTGCTCCGCGCAAAGACGGTCAATTCCCACTCAAACCATACATCCAGCGCAGAGGCGCCTTCCTCGCCCTGCCGTCAGGGGGCTAGGCGAGGTCAGCGGTACTGAGCTTTCCGCCCTGCTTGCCGGCAGTAGTGCGCCCGATTTGCCAGAGACCTTCGCTGTTTCGGCCACCGCTTTCGTGTCTTGCGGCATGGACCCAGAACCGCCGCGCTTCGAAGAGTCACGAATTTGGCTTGGCATCGGCGCATTCTCTCCGTCGGCCCGAGATCTCGTCGTGCTGCTCATGTTAGCTCCTTCAACCTGGCTCGATTGGCCTACTGTGAGACGGGGCAAGGGCTATGCCAGCGCCAATCGCGAGCTCTAAGCACTGATCGCGCTTCGCAAGAGTTCGGGAAGGTGCAATGGCAGGCGTGCTTTGACTCTCATACCGTGCGCCGCTCTCAGCTCGAATAAAGATCGAGGGACTGACGCAGCCGGGCCCCTTCCCTACAGACAAAGATCAATACCGAATTCCCTTCGGCGTGAAATTTGCCCCGACCCAAGAGCAGGGGTCCAAGAGTACGGGTTCAAGAACTCTGGCTGAAAACGAGGATGCTGGTATGAAACGCAACCGCCTTTTGCAAGAGACGGTCTTCCGATCGACGGACCGATCCGGCGCAGTCGTTTTGATCGACCAACTGGACAAATTCTATCTAAAGAGAACGCCAGGAGCGCAGAAGGAGGTCAGCAGCTGACACACCACCGAATTTGTGAGAACCATGAGTTGATCAAGTTGACCAGGTCAGCAATCGAACTCAGATTGACGCTCATCGATGTTAAGCTCCGGACCGCATCCTTCGCCTGGTCTGCCATCACGTTCTCCGTCACTTACGCTCGTTACCATGACGCTGCCGCGGCCCTTTCTTTCTCTTTACACCGAGCAGAACACAAGGGCTCACAGCGTACAATCTGACGCTGCGTGAGGTTCAACCCACATTCGCGAGCATCCTGGTCTGAGATAGTTGCAGTAGATGCAGCGTCGGATTATTTGCTACCTTCAAAGTCGCATCACCAATGCTCCCAGGTGATGTGGGGGGCGGAATCGGCGTTTTCTCCGATCCTGTCGTCGGTGCCGCCCCACTCTACTCTTCGCGACCTGTCGTCAGGAGTGGCGTGAAACTGGGGCTGCGTCCCGGAGGCGGATCCGGTTGGTAGCGCACGACGCGAAGCTTATGCGTATATGATGGTCAGCATCTCCGGGAAAGAAAGGGGATGAAAGCGCCGTCGAGTTGTGCACTATGTACTGGCTTTGTTTTGCGTCAATTCGCCGCGCGGGTGTCTCTGCTCCGAGGCCTACCGTGGCACGGGACGCGCTGACCCGCTCATTATCGTGATCTTGCACTCCTTCCGAATCCGGGGCAAGGCCACCAGCGACAGCGAACCTCAAGCGGGCGGCGTTGCTGTTTCACCAGCCGAGAAGCCACAGCGCGAGCGCTGCGCACATGGATGAGCCGACCATAATAGCCATTCCGATGAACAGGACTTGCTCGCGATCCATTTGATCGTCCCTTCGTTTAGAAAGGCTCGAGCCGGACAAGTGCCCCTCTGTTTTAGGGCGCTTCGTCCGAATTGGAACAGCATGGTTGTGGCCAAACCCGCAATCTCGCTTCGGTTCTCGACACAACCCCTGATGCCTTGGCTTGGCCAACTAACCGGCAAATGCTGCGGAGGCGTCCGTCTCCTGCTGAACGTTCTGCGTACGATCTGAAGAAAGCGTCCTTCTCGAGGGTATCAACGTATCAACATGAAGATGTCGCGCTTTCTGAGCGGCTGCTGATCGGCATTCACCAGCTTTTCTTAAATCCGGCTGTCACGCTCAAGTTGGTGCTGCCTTGTGCGGTCTCCCCGACGGCGCTGGAGAGGGTGATACCGTTGGACAGCGTTTGCTCGGCGCCAAAGCTTCGCAGCCATTTGTCGTCGGTAGTCGACATAGTCTGGCTAACGACAAAGCTCGTGCCGATCCCGGTGATTGTGACTTTGGCCGAGTTATGGGTCTCGTAGTTGCGCGTCACCTGCCCGAACAGCCCTACGAGCGGCACCTGCCCCTTCTGAACCACATCGCAATCGATCTGCAATGCCAGCGAATCTTGGCTCCGCAGGGGCACCGACTTGATGAGTGAGGTACCGATCTTGCTACTTTGCTCCCCAGTATCAAAGCGCGCGTTCACTACGGTTTTATCCCAGACGGAGCCTGCGCCGGGAGCAGTGGCTGCAGCCCAGGCGATGCCGGAGGATTGCGGCGCGTTGCCGCCATTAGCAGCCTTCTCAGCCAGCAAATCCCATGTTGTGGTGGGCTCCCGCGCAACAGTCATGTCGGCTCCGATCCGAGTGTCCCAGAACGGAGAGATCGACTTTTTGACGGCGACTTCGGAGGCGCCGTTTGATTTCGTGCTGGACGACCAATTCAGACTGTTGTCAGCGGACCCAGCTTGCGCGGCGGACGGCATCGCGGCCAATATAGACGCAAAAACGAACGCGGCAGCCCAGAGCGCCGACTTGGCTCCGTCAACTCCTAACGCGAATTCTACAATGTTGCCTGCAATGGATTCCGCAGGCGCAAGAAACGGATTTGTCATTCAGAGGTCTCATGGCCAGCGTTCTCGCATGTTGCTTACAACCTGACGCCACGATCGATTCAACCTCTTTCGAATAAGTGCATTACATGATGATGACAGAGATCACTCGATCGGCAGCCACGAATAAACAGCTCCGTGCTTTAGGTTCCGCGCGCGAAGGCCTTTTTTGGTTTGACGGAGTGCGCAGCTCGCGTGACAGCTGCTTCTGCGGTGTAGATTACAATTTCGCCGGCTCGATACGGACAGCTTTGACGAAGCCTTGCGGCATCATGTAAGGCCGTCCATTTTTTCGTTTGGCATAACGCTTGCTTCAACAGAATACCATCACGAAGCCGTCGCCGTGATGTAGCGGCGGGCCCAGCGTCCGTTTAAGCGGCATGGAGTCCGCCCCATTTTTTCAGTCGGCCGGACTGGCCTGATTGAACCGACGCCTGGCGGGCCGCAGCCGCGCTAGGATCGCACGTTCTGCGTCTTGGTCAAAATGACGCAAGATGAAAGTACGTTGTTATCACTTGGTTCGTCAGGAATGGCTGGCGCCTCTGACGCGGCCTACAACTAAGTAGTATTCGATGAAGCTATCTCAAGCGTCTGCAATGAGCGGCTGTTCCATCAACCGGCAGATGATCCTGCGGATCACAACGATGATGGCATGGGGATGGCTGTGCATGCAGGCGAGTCCAATCTCGATGGAGCCGCGACCAGCACATGCCAGCGCTCCGTCCAGTGGGATTCTCGCCGATCCGGCCGCGCCTGACGATCTGGATAGGAATTACAAGTCAGTTAACGCTCGGTCATTCCCGGCCGGACATTGTCACGTGACGGACCTTGAGCTCGGCGCCGTACGGTTTGGCTCACGCTACGCAGATGTTGTTTCGATATTCGGCTGCGCTGGCACTCTCGCGTCACGTGAGATTGTCGGTGATATCAAGTTTCACTTATTTGCTTGGAACGACGGACAGGTTTTGGCGCTGTTCGCTCAGGGCCGGCTGTTGATCACAACGCTATCTGACACATCGTGAAGTCACTAAAACTTGTTGCAAGGCAAGGAAGCGCGAATTGCCTGCGCAAGAGCGTCGATGATCTAAACCTATGAGGATCGGAAGCGATCTCGTTGAGACAGCGTAGAGGCCCAAGCTGCCCGCCTGACCGTTCTACCGTGTGATTTGTCTTCCTCTTAACACTGGAGAGCGCTCGGAGCGGTCACAATCGCCGCGCCGCTTTGTTTGTTTGCTTTAACACAATGCGACAAACGGGCACCGATACTAAGTTCGGCTTCTGACACATCGATGACCGTGGCATCTAGGAAGCGCGTATTTCCATCGGCACGCTGCTTGCTTGGTGCTGGCCACATCACCGCTCCTCTCGCGGTGATGTCGGGCGGACCCGAGGTGGCAATGGCGCTAATCGCGCCGGGTCCGCCCGCTCACGATCTATGCTGGTGTGTCACACAATGAAACTCCATGCGCGGGCTTATGCGGTCGCCGTCGCATTTGCGCATGGCTTCCGCCATGACGTGCTGAGCGTCTACAACGCATGAAACCTCCGTTGCAGGAAAGCAAGTGTTTAGGTGCGCGGAAACAGCGCGAATGGATACGATTACGGCACTTGTAGTTTAGCGGTTTGCTGCCGAGCATTTGCATCGATGGACCCCGCTTTCAGCTAACACCGAACCACGCTGGGGCATACTCCACGACGCCACAGCCCACTTCCTGGTGAAAGATTACCTGCGATCTTACCCACCTGTTCGACGATCCGTGAGGGCACGCGCTTTACGCAGACCAGCTAGGCGTAATACCGCAGAACAAACAAGACGAGCTGAGCGCGCTAGTGGAATAATGGCTTGTTGCGGTACGGCGAGGGCAGAAGCGATCAATGTGTCCACGCCACTACGCTCATTGGATTAGAAATATTCTACGTCGGCACCGCCGTTTGATATGTGTCGTTCACGACCAGCAAAGCTCACGAGAATGTGCAGATGGAGGTCCGGAAGATTTGGATTTCGCCCAGAGCAGGCGCTACAAAACTCAGTTGCGCTGTATTCCGGCTTTTGACGCACGGGCGGCAAACAGCTGCATCGGTTCGACTATTACGACCACAAACTTGCTGAACATCCTCGTTAATCTTGCATCAATGATAAACGTCTCTCGCGAACTTCCGAGGCGCTATGGCAACACACGCCAAGCGCGGCCAGCTCATCCAATTATTTGGCTGAAGCCCACATTGGTTCACCTCGTATGTCATTTTGAAGACAAGTCGGGGCAAACTGGCACAACGCAAGGTCCGGCGTCTCGAACATATATCTAGCCGTCGCATATAGTCGTGGCGATCTCGGTTCGGCACAATGCTTGCTTTGTCATAGACAGCATCACCGCCCCCTTCCTACCCCCGGTGATGTAGGGCGGATCCAGGCTTTTGGGTTCATCGCGGAGGGGTTGCGCGCTCAATCATGAGCAATAGGTCGCGCCTCCAATGTCATGTTCATGGTTGCCGCCGTGAAGTCCCAAGCAAACCTCGAGTCTCGTGGAGACAACGGAAGGGGCTACAACGGAGCAAGTGTTTCAATGCGCGAGAGGAGGACGACCGAGGAGCGCATTCTTGCGCGATTTTGATTTTCAGTGGGACTACCATGTGTACTGAAGAAGCCCGAGCAGGATCTACAAATCACACGTGCGACAGACGAAATACGTCAGCCGACGGCTACGGCGGAGGATCTGACATCCTAATGGTAGTCGAGGCAGCAGCTCAGTATCGCTGTGCAAGATCGATTCTCAAAGAGGCATTCACTGACCGGGCGGACTTAGAGGATGACGACAAACTGGACGAGCTGTTTCATAGACCTCGAATAGCGCGGTATTTCCTGCTCCTTCGCGGGCAACGTCCAATGGGGGCTGGTCTGATTCGACTAAACCCGATGATGCCACAATCGATATACGTTCCATACATTGCTATCCGCGCAACCGACCGAGGAAGATTGTCTATCCGGAGGATGAAGCAACTATTCGCCGAATTCACGCGGAAGATGGGCGCCCGCAGAATTCTGAGCGAGGCAGAAAATCCGCGTTGTATGCTAGTTGATGGTTCTTTTCGAAAAGAGCGCATGCAACGTTCAGCAATGAGAATATCTCTACTCCAACGCGTCTTAGGCACAAGTTTTGTCTGTGATCCGGACCCGGCCGCCGCATATACGAGGCCTGCTTCAGACGACGCGCAGAAGGTGAGAACATCCCTTCTCTTGGGTTTTGTGCCCATCGGACCAGAGCCGGCAAGCTTCTTCAATCCCAACCGCACGGCAATAACGATTGAGCGCTATCGGCAGCTTTATCTCGAACTAATGCAACTTGATTACGGGACCGAGACTCTCGTACCCTCGCCAAGTCAGCTGACAGCCAGATATCCTGCAATTCGCGATTTCATGACTCGAACGAATGCTTATCGCGAGGAACGCCGTTGGGTGACGCTTCATCCCTTTTAAGTACCGGACTACTGATGCGGCAAGCATTTAGCGGCGTGAGTCCGACGCCATTCAAGGCAATATCGCTCCGTCGCTTATCACCAATTTCACGGTGGATTGGAAGCAAGCAGCATGGGGCGAACGGGTCCGGCCGCTCCAAATGCCTACCGACCCGCTCTGTCTTCTTGACCAATTGCGATTGACCAAATCGGTCTGACTTTGCTCGAAAGCCCGTTCCAAAGTTTGTTCAGAATCTGCGCGCGATACCAACCTTGGCCATCTTATGCTTTGCGGCAGTCGGCCGGCTCTTTCGGAAGTGTAAATGTGAGCGGGAAGGTCTTGGCAAAAAGAGTGTTGAGCGCGGCCCGCTCCTCTGCAAGGCGTCTTTCGATGAGCTGGCGTTCTGCGTCGGACAATCTTGTCCCTAGCAGCCGTCGACACCGATGCATGTTGTTGCGGTGAGCGCGAATTTGAGCCAAGTCTTCATCGAGCATCGTCGTAACTCCTGAAGAGCCATGTCCTCTTCATTTCGAGCAGCAGCAGAGATTTCGCAGCGCATTACTCTGGCGCCGTTAGAGTGCACACCGCATTAGCTGATTGTTGTGGTGGAGTTTGCCGCCAAAAACCGAATAGAGTTCGCCCAGCTTTTGAATTGACCTTCTTAGTCCAAGTCGCTTTTCGTCAAGAGAACGGCGTACCTGATCCCGTTCGCGCGCCTTGGTCCATACATAGGCTATATCTGGTATCGATTACTGCGATGGCTTCGCTCGCGGCGCTCCAAAAGCGCGTCTGAGCATTTTTTTTGAAGGATTCCCTCATGTCAGCAACAGCACGGCTTAGTAGGGGATCGTTGCCCGAAGGGCGAAGACCAGGCGTAGCCGCTTGCGAAGCCGGGGCTAGAAGCCATGAGCGAACCGTGACGAGCGCGCATTTTTGATGATCAATTTGAGTTCTTCCTTCCGACGCAATAGGCGCGCTGAATGCCTGTCGGCAAGGGGCTACAATAACACCGTCATTTGGGCGGCGGGTCCCGCGCCTAGGAGACAATGCGGTTGCCCCCGAGTGCCCTGGGTGGACTAGGCTCAGAAATTTTCGAGGGGGGTTGGTTAAAATTCCGAATGCATGGCGGCCTTCCGCTGATCTACCTGTGGAGGCCATTGCGACGCCCTCGGGCCGGTAGAAAGACGAAGGGGCGGGCGTGGCCGAGCGCTTGCTGCTGTCACCCGGCGCAGACCGATGCAAGTATGTTTCTGGTGGACAACGAGTATTCTTACAGCCTTAGAGGGAGATCAGCGGCTTCTTTGAATATTCGAACGGATGTATGCAGGGTCCCCATCGGTGGGGCCGTGCGCTCTCACTTCAAGCGGGGGAAGATCGAGGTGAAGCTCAAAAGCGTTCGGGTCGAAAACTTTCGTGGTGTGCGCTCGGCTGTTATGAGCGATCTGGGAGAGATGGTTG
Source organism: Bradyrhizobium sp. CB82 (assembly GCF_029714405.1). Lineage (NCBI taxonomy): Bacteria > Pseudomonadati > Pseudomonadota > Alphaproteobacteria > Hyphomicrobiales > Nitrobacteraceae > Bradyrhizobium > Bradyrhizobium sp. CB82. The sequence goes on from NZ_CP121650.1 coordinate 8,445,924, forward strand.
TATTAGCCGGGCAGAATGGGTCGGGCAAATCGTGCATATTGGATGCGATTCGTCTCCTCAAGTCTGTTTATGGCGGTTACCAGCCGAATGAATTTCACCAATGGTTCGGCGAGTTCCAGATCAATTTTAACGACCCACGAGCGTTTGCCTCAATCTTCAATGACTCCACAAAGCGCCTATTTCTACAGATCGAAGTAGAGCTTCACGAAGAGGAACGCCGTCATCTGAAGGAACAAGCGAAAGACCTGATCACGATGCAGGTCTGGAAAACGCTTATGCCAGAGCTTCAGGGTTGGCGCAGTCTGGACGCAGCGCCGTTTACAGCCCAGTTCAGGAGCCGCCATTCGGAGGTGGAAGAAGCGGCCAAGCGCGATCAGGATCTGTTCAATGCTGAAATCGATCAGCCGACCATATCAGCACTTCTCACCATTGAGCCCGGGCAGCCTCCCGAATTTGCTCCATCGAAAACCCTGGAACTGATGTTCACCAACTTCGATCCGGAACACGTTGGCGTGATTGATTATCATGGCGCTCACCGCATGTTCAATCGGGAGCAAATCAACCAGATCAATGTCAACCTAAACGCCGTGGAGGAGCAGAGAAAGCAAAGTGTCCTCTATAATTATAACGCAAAGTACTCCAACGTAAAAAGTGAGATGGCCGCCCTTTACGTGCGTGAGGCTTTGGCTGAAAAGGCTGGAACTAAACTGGATGGACAAAGTTCGCTCACTGATACTCTCAAAGAGCTTTTTGCAACGTTCTTTCCTGAAAAGGAATTTCTTGGGCCGCAACCACGTCCGGACGGTAGCTTATATTTCCCTGTTAAAGTTGGCGGCCGAGAGACACATGATCTCGATGAATTAAGTTCTGGCGAAAAAGAAATCTTGTACGGCTATCTGCGCCTGCGGAGTTCCGCGCCTAAACGTTCGGTGGTCCTGCTCGATGAGCCTGAACTGCATCTGAATCCGAGGCTGACACGAAATCTTCCGGACTTTTATCATAGGCACTTGGCTAAGGAGTTGGGAAATCAGGTTTGGCTGATCACGCATTCGGATGCGATTTTAAGGGAAAGTGTTGGGCGGCTGGGCGTGTCCGTATTTCACATGACCCTCAGTGCTCATACACCGGTTGGACAAGATCAGGCACATCGCATCGAAGCCGATCAGGATCTTGAGCGCGCGGTCATCGACATGGTGGGAGATTTGGCTGCCTATAATCCGGGGGCGAAGGTAATGATATTCGAAGGCGAGGACTCGGATTTTGATGTGAGGATGACTTCAGAGTTGTTCCCTGACTTGCTTGCGAAAGTGAATGCTGTTTCGGGAACCAACAAAACACGAGTGAGAGGACTTCACTCCCTATTAGAAACGCTGGTGCAAGCGGATCGACTTCCGCCTATGCGTGTCTATTCAATTACAGATAAGGACTCCGAAAAGGGAAATGTTGCTGGTACCACCCGGTTCGCTTGGGACGTGTATCACATTGAAAATTATTTGCTCGTTCCAGAATTCATCAAGAGTGCTCTGAATGATATTTTAGGTGGAAAGGACATCCCCTCCGAGAAGGCAATCGAGGACGAACTCGTCAACTGCGCACGGGAAACACTGGTGTCCTTGGTGGTGCATGACGCTTGCGATGCCGCTAACCGTGAGATCATCGCGGCGATAAGCACTAGGATTGATCCTAGATCAGCAAATCCTGGGCAAGCTCTGTCAAACGCAGTTCAGGGCTCAAGAAGTAGGATCGACGAGTTGATCCAAAACAGTCTCTCGCCTGTTGCTCTCGAACGAATGACGCAGACCCATCAGCAGCGTTTCCAAGCCGATCTGCAAAATGGGGAGTGGAGGAAATCCTTCAGGGGGCGTGACATCCTAAAACTCTTCGTTGGACGCCACGGTGGAGGCGTAAAATACGAGGCGTTTCGGAACGTGATCATCGCTCGCATGAGGGATAAGGGGTACCAGCCGCCCGGGATGAAAAAGATTTTGGATCAAGTTCTCGCGCCCCAACCTCTTGTAAGGCCGTCTTAGCCGGAGCCGCTCCACCGGCCCGTCGCCAGATTATCGAAGTCCCCTTCGGCACTCGTAGCAATGCACCTTCTGCCGCTCGGACAGGCCCGAATAGCCGTTTGTGTTCAGTGCGGCGATTGCAAGCAATTTGTCCGAACGGCCCTTGAGAACATTGAAGGATCGGTAAAAAGAACCTATCAAGGCTCCAGCGCGATCTGCAAACCTTCGTTGGCGTCAATATGAACATAACGCGGCCCGATCGGCCGCCCTCTGCCGCTAGCTACGGTGACAATGTCTTCCAGAGGCGCGGCGCGCGCATCCGCCTCAGGGCGGGACAAGATCAGATCGGCGTGAAACAGTCCTTCGGTTTCAAGACCGGTAGGATCGACGCGAAGAGCTGCCAAGCCTGGCCAAACAACTTTCGAACTCGTCAGCATCGCGAAAGCGACGCTGGATAAACGTCGCGCCGGTAAGACGTTCTGTCACAAGCCCTTTTTCCGCAAATCTCGCGGCCAAAGAATCAAATGGGAACATTCGTAACACGAAGGAGATGATCCAAGGACGCGTCTCTGTCGCATCGAGAATTTTGGTGAACGTCTTCTCGGTCACATAGCCGATGCACCCCGTCGACATGATAACATCAGCGGAGCGAATAGTACGCGCGCTGTCCGTCGATAGCGCCTCCGTTTCAAGATCAGCGACAATGCCCTGCTCAAGGAGGCCAACTCTTGTTGCATAGCTGATCGCCGGCGCCGATACATCAAGGCCGATAAATCGCGCCAAACCGACATCAGGCCAGGCTGCATAAAAATTGCGATCGAGACGCATTAGTGTCTCAGAACTAATCGCCCTCATCTCGCGCCGGGCGTAGCGATGACGCAAGCCCCCGAAGGTCAGCGGAAACCGATGCACCGCTGCGTTGATGCCGTATGAACAGCCGACGTCAAGCACGACCGGCTTAATTCCAGTTGCCGAAGCTTTCGCGGCCAGAATTTGGCGCACAACTGGCTCCGCCACGTCCGGGATCATATAGTCCAAGTCTCCCAGGACAGAGAAGTATGCCCTCGGATCATCCAAAGCATAGATGTCATCGAAGACAGCTTTAAATTGATTGATGCGCGAAAAATCTGTTCGCAACCCAATGTCTCCTATTTCGTCCTGCAAACCACGCGAAGGTTGTCGCCTTCGGTTACTCGACGCCTTATCGCAGAGACTGGCCGACGTATAAACCCCAGCTCAAGTTCGATGTCGGTCAGCCGCGACAGTCTGCGCCAGATCGCGGTATTTCCTGGAGCCGGATAGTTGGCTCTGACCTAGTATCCTCCGAGCCGCGCGATCTTGCCGAGATATGCGAGAGCGCGCTTCGTCGAGAAGCCATCGGCAACGCCTGTCTTTTCATCAAACGAACGCAAGTTTCGAATCTTGTAACCGTACGGTCCAACTACAAGTTCGGCCCGGCGGTGGCCAAATGGTGGTCTCCACGCGCTGCTTTAAGAGCCTCAGACTTTTTCCTCGAACGGCTCTTGCTTATCTGCGCGACCACCGCTGTTCCTGACTCTTAACGGAGGACGAGATAAACTTGTCGCAAACAACTCTTCCTCGTTCGAAATGACGCTCACCAACTCCAAAAGCACACCAACATGTTTCCCGCGGGGCACGAAATTAAAAGGGACAGCTGTCGACGCTGCTCGCCGCTCCAAGGCGAGAGCTGCGAGGGGCGCTCTAAGCATGCAGGAGGTAACCATGAAAATCTGTGGGGTCGATATGAGATGTAACCTCGATATAAGACATCCCATGCGCAAGGGCGTGATCGAGGGTCCCTCCGATATGATTTTCGGTCCATAAGACCTTGTCCTGTGCGTGATCGGACGAGATCAGGGGGTGAGCCGAGCCAGCAGTGGCAGTCCCGGCGAAGATGAAGGCATCACCAGCGACTGCAGCGTGGATTGGCGTTGGAGTCGGCGGTGAGGCCTTCGCAGGCGAAAAATTGAACTGGTCGACCGGCGGGTCGATGACCAGAGTCCTTTCGCTTCCGTTGCTCGACAGATTGAACGTCGAATGGGTGTAGTCTTCAACCGGCTTAGTCTGCGAGGTGGGGTTCTGCGCGTCCGAGACGGTAGGCAGCTTACCCGAAGTGCCGCCAGAATAGGCGACCTTCGTGCGTGATCCGAACGAGATGTCCTTGAGATCGAGGATGTCCGAACCGGACGGATCACCGTCGGGCGCGTTAGGTGCAGTTGCGTCGATGGTGATCGCAGCGGAAGTTGAAACGCCACTGACATCGCCGGCGCCGTCTGCCGCAATCGCTATCAACGAGTGGCTTCCGTCGGCAAGGACCGAGGTCGAAAAGCTCCAGACGCCGTTACCATCGGCCGTCGCTACCCCGATCTGCGTTGTCTGATCGAAAACCTTGATCGTCACTCCCGCCTGGGCCGTTCCGGTCAGGGTCAGCTGGTTTGCGTTCGTAAGTCCGGCGGCGGCCGGCGAGGTCGAACCGCTAAGGGAAATTGACGGTGCTGGCAGGCCGACCATGGTCATGGATGCGCCGGTGGCGGAGACGAACGCGCAGTCGGACGATGACAGCTGTGTCACCCCGGCTATACGGAAACTGTCGGTTCCGCCTGCATAGTGAACGGTCCACTCGTCCCCGACATTTGTCAGATAAGCGCTGGCGTCGTAGCCCTTCAGCACCAGCTTGTCGTGCTCTGCGGCAGCACTCGTGAGCACGTGGAAATCGGCGATCGTGTCGTGGCCGCTTCCGAGGCCATGGATGAACGTGTCGTTGCCGGCACCGCCGGACAGCCAATCGTCGCCACCAGCACCGTTGAGGATGTCATCCCCGCTGGAGCCAACCATCCGGTTGGCCAGTTCGTTGCCGACGCCAGTCAGTCCTCCCTTCATCAGGGTCATGTTTTCGACATTGGCTGACAGCGTGTAGGATGACCAGGCTTGAACACTGTCGATGCCGCCGCCGGGATTTTCGATGATCTTCTGGTTTGGATTGCCGATGACGTAAGTATCGTCACCCGTCCACCCCATCAGCGTGTCATCGGCGTTCACCGCTGTGATCTGGTCGTTCGCGGCAGTGCCGTAGACGATATGGCTGCTCGTCGAGCCGCTGATCCAGGAGGTAATGGCGCCGCCCACCGGCAATGTCGACGGCAGCTGGAAGTCGTCGCTGGCAAAGGCCGAAATTGTCGTGTTGCGAAAAACCAGCGTGTCCTGGCTCGTCAGCGCGAGATACACGTCGCTTCCGACCTGTGTCATCGCTGCCTTGATGTCGCTATAGGACGTGAACGCAAAGCCGTTCAGTTGAACGATATCATGTCCCGCGGCTGAGCCCGGCGCGAAGCCGGTGATGATGTCCGAGCCGTCGCCCGAGTTGATAACGAAGGTGTCGGCGCCTCCGCCGCCGGTCAGGATGTCATTGCCAAGTCCGCCGGTGATGATGTTGGCCGCAGCGTTGCCGATGATGATATTGGCCTCGGAATTGCCGGTGCCGTTGATCGCGGCTGACCCGGTCAGCGTCAGGTTCTCGATATAGTCAGAGAGCGTGTACGAGACGGAGGACAAGACCGTATCGACGCCGCCGCCGTAGCCTTCGATGACCTTGGCATTCGAGTCTGTGACAATATAGGTATCGTCGCCAAGACCGCCGGTCATGGTATCGGCACCGCCTGCGCCACCGAGCAGGTCGTTGCCCGACGTTCCGGTCAAAGTATCCGCATTCGCGGTGCCCGCGATGGTCGTTGTCGGAGCTCCGCTGGTCAGAAGCGTGTAGTTCGCGAGCGTATACTCCGGCAACTGATAGGCCTTGATGTAGTCGATGCTCATCTGCGCCGTTGCGCTGGGATCCGCATTGCCGGCCCAGCTTCCGCCCATCGCCAGATTGGCGATCATGTACATCGCGGTGTTCATGTCAGATGGGGTTGCAACTTGTCCGACCTCCACGCCATCGACAAAATAGGTCAACGTGTAAGGCGTCCACTCCACGCCAAAGGTGTGATCGCCGGCGGTGAGGTTGGCGGTATTCGCCCAATAGCCCTGATTTGGTGTGCTCGATGAAACAAAGCCCCAATGGGCCTGGTCAGGATCCCGACCCAGCGCTTCCAGCGCGTCAAGTTCCGTCGCCTGACCGTGCGTATTGATCGGTAACATCCAGAAGGCTGGCCAGGCGCCCTTGGTGTCGGGCAAGCTGGCCTTCATCTCGAAGTAGCCGTAGGTCTGAACGAAGCTGTTCTCGGTCGTGATCACGCCCGATGAGAACTGATGATTACCGACATAGGCAGCATAGGTCGATGGAATGGGTGCTGCCGTGATAACGAGATGGCCGTTCTGTATGAAGAACGGATTGAGGCCCAGCGGGCTCGACGCCTGGCTACCAGGCAGGCCAGTGAAGCTCGGGTCGACGTAGACCTCCTGCTCACCGGAAAGCGTATAACTTGCTGTTCCGCTCCAGGCGTAGTTTGTTTTCCAGGTCAGATGCGGGTCCTGGCCGGCGGACAGCGAATTGAAATCGCCGCCAAAGGTCTGAATCAGTCCCGTTGGTGCTGTGACGATATTGATGTTGGCGGTCGTGAAATTCTGAACCTGGGTATTTTCGAGCGTTATTTTCTCGCCGTTGCCGAGCGACAGAACGACATCCGTGCCAACCTGCTGCATGGCGGCCGTGACGTCTGCGAGCGTCTTGAAGGTCGTTCCATTGATCTGGAGAATGTCTCCGCCAGCGCCGGTTTGAAAATCGGTGATGATGTCGTTGCCATTTCCGGTCCGGATGACAAATGTGTCACTGCCGGCTCCGCCGGTGAGGACGTCATTGCCCTTGCCGCCGTCGATCATGTTGTTGCCGGCGTTGCCGACGATGATGTTGTCAAGATCGTTGCCGGTCGCAGGCGCGTTGTAGTTTCCCCCCAGCGTCAGATTCTCGACATTCTGCGCATTGACGAGACTGTAGCCGTCGATCATGCCATCGTAGATGGTATCGATGCCCTGACCGGCGAGTTCGACCACCTTCGTTTCGTGATTGTACATGAAGTACGAATCGTCGCCCGCGCCGCCGATCAGCGTAACGCCGTCGCCCATCGCCTGCAGCGAGTCGTTGGTCGCGCCACCGGTGAGCGTCCCCCCGGCTCCGATCGTGGTCCACGCCGTGTTCGGCGATGCGCTGACAGGAAGCGGATTATCGACGACGACGTTTGCCGCCGTGAGAGACGACAGCGCAACGTTCTGCAAAGTGAGCGTCTCGCTCGACGAGAGCGTGACGACTACATCCGCGCCCGTCTGCTTCGCGGCGGACATGAAAGTTGCAAACGTTGCAAAACCGTAGTTCTGCACGCGCAGCACGTCGCCGCCGGTGCTGCCCTGAAAGTCGCTGATGGTGTCGGAGCCATACCTCTTCGAAACAACGAAGAGGTCGCTGCCAGCGCCGCCGGTTAGGAGATCGTTGCCGGTGCCGCCAAACAGGATATCGGCGCCCGAAGTGCCGTTGATTGTTAACGTATAGGTCATGATGATCGCGTGCTCTAGTGTAACCGGCATAAACTGTCACATCCGCGGTGATCAGCGTGCGCGTGTGTAGCGAATCGGTGTCGGCGGGAAAGTTAGGCAGAGCCCATCATGCTGCTGGGCCATCCGGGCTCGCTGCAGGCGGACGCCCAGCCTTACTGCGAGTCTGTTGCATCGGCGCTATTGCGTTCCCGGCCCGAGTCGTAGTGATGGGCAACCGTCCCTTCTGGCGCTGGGAGATTAGGCGGGCCAGCTGACGACAAGCTGACTGCCATCGACATCGTTGATATCGAGAGGCTCCATCTCGATATTACCTTTCTTCGCAGGTAGACAAAGCGGCGGATTATTTCGCTTGCCTGGATTGCATCATATCCAGTCAAGAGTTGCTCAGGTCACTTAACCAAGGCATGCGTCCGCGTTGCTAACAATCGCGGCGAGTGGTTGGTTAATCCGGGATGTCCCGGGTTCTGTTGAATTTCTGAAGAGGTCGGCGTTGCCCACCTTGAGCCGGTAGGCTCGGGGTGCTGATTCCACAAAGGAGAGCAACGCCATGACGAGAGATATCACACCGGCTGGTTGGCCGGCGACCGGGGCTGTGGACGAAGCGTTTGCAGAAGTGCGGGCGAGCTTCGATCGGTTCTGCCTTGCGGCAGGGATCGAGGCGCTCGGCACGATGATGGAGGCGGATGTCACGGCGGCCTGCGGGCCGCGCCACGGTCGCGACGCGGCGCGGCGGGCGCACCGTTGGGGCCGAACGCGGGGACGGATCGGCTTCCACGGCGGCAAGATCGAGGTCGAGCGCCCGCGGGTCCGGGGCGTGGACGGCCGCGAGGTCACGATCCCGAGCTGGGAAACGGCGGCGGAGGAGGACTGGCTCGGTCGCTGGGCGATGAACCTGATGCTGATCAATGTGTCGACGCGCCGGTTCGGCCGCGCTGTCCGGCTGCCCGAGGGTGACGTGCCGGCACCGCCCGGATCGGGGGTTTCGAAGTCGGCGGCCTCGCGGAGGTTCGTAGCGCTGTCGGCGGCGCGGCTGGCCGACTTCATGGCTGCCGATCTGTCCGCGCTCGACCTTCTGGTGGTCCAAATCGACGGGCTGCATCTCGGCGACGATCTCGTGCTGGTGGCCGCGATCGGGGTTGACGGCGAAGGCAACAAGCATCCGCTGGCGCTGGTGGAAGGGGCGACCGAGAACGCCGCAACGGTTCAGGCCCTGCTGGACAACCTGGTCTCGCGCGGGCTCGACCCGACGGTGCCAAGACTGTTCATCGCCGACGGCGCGAAGGCGTTGTCGAAGGCGATCCGCCGCACCTTCGGTTCGGCCGCTGCGATCCAGCGCTGCCAGATCCACAAGGCGCGCAACATCATGGAACGCCTGCCGAAAGAGCATCATGCGGCCACCCGTCGGGTGCTGCGCCAGGCCTGGGAGCTCGATGACGCCGACAAGGCTGAAAAATTGATCCGCAATCTCGCGCGTCGACTCGACCAGCAATGGCCCGGCGTAGCGGCCAGCATCCTCGAAGGCCTCGACGAAATCCTGACTGTCGTCCGGTTGAAGCTGCCGAAGGAGCTTCGTCGATCGCTCGCTTGTACCAACATCGCCGAGAACATGATGGGCACCATTCGCCGCGTCACGCGCAACGTCAAACGCTGGCGGGATGCCGGCATGGCCTTGCGATGGGTCGCGGCCGGCATGATCGAGGCCAACAAGGGCTTCCGACGATTGAAGGCGCATAAGCAATTGTCGGTTTTGCGTGCGGCCCTTCAAGCTCGCCACAATCGCATGACGATCAACCCCGTTGCCCACGTCACGAGGGCCGCGTAACATTCATTCCGGCAACGTCGGCCCGACGTAGTTCAACAGCGATCGGGACATCCCCTGGTTAATCTCGCGGGCGATAGAGGTCGTCAACCATCGGCATTGTCACACGCCTGACATGCGCGAGCTCGGTCTGAGCCTTCCGCAGCTCTTGCTCCGACTGATCTGCGCGGATCGTTGCGGTCACGTCCGTGCTGACGCCGCGATAGCCGAGGAACTTGCCGTCCAAATCAAAAAAGGCTTGCCGCTGAGCCCATGAATCAGAACCAGAATGAACGCTTACGGGACTTGGTAGCTGCATGCCCAAACACGTAATGCACCCCAGCACAGGGCACACGAGGTGCTAGCCGAAGATGCCAAGCTTACGCAGCCTGGCGTTCAAGTCCTTGGTCGCGATCTATGTCGTTCCGCATCAAACGCAAATCTAATGCTAGCCTATGCGAGCCAAGTCCTAGGATTAATGAGCAAGAAAAAGGGGCCGCTTGATTCACAAGCGGCCCAAGTCTAGGGAGGAAACGCCCAAGGAGGGCACGATAGCAAGGCGCTACCGCACTGCAATAATACGCGACCGCACTGCACACGCAAGTAGTTTCGTTAGCCGGAACCCTGTCCATCGAGAGCCGACGGCGGCCATGATGTGGAGATTCCATGTTTGCGCTTAGGCAGAGAAACTTTTTTACTCTTGGAAGGGGAAACTAGAGTCCGTTCTGGCAACTTCACACGACGACAAAGGGGTTTCAGTTCGGCAATGGCGATGAGCTATGCGGGATTTTGCATAGATAACATGATCAAGCGGCGTGGCTAACTCGACCCGTTTTGTGTTCGACACCAGAAAGCTATATTGCTGCGGATTGCGGTGATGCCATTGGCATATTCGTCCGTGGCGGCAATCGACTCTTTCCTCCCGACTATCCGCGCCGAACCAAATGTCGACAATGCGACGCATGGTGCGCGCAGACGCAAATCTTCTGCGTTCGGCCCGTCGTTTGCTTCTGTACCTCTGGCATCTGCGGTGATGTGTAAGGAGTGGACCTGCTGTCCCTGGTCCCCTCCCGCTGTACTTCGGTGATGACACCGAATTGCGTGTGGTTCGACGCAGTCCGTATCGTCGAACGCGAACCACGCGATTGTTGGGTTTGAGACAAATTTCTCCATTCGAGGCGCTCACCCGATACGGAGCACTTGAAGAAGCCAATTTTCAAGCGGCACGCCGCTTGCTTCATCCGCACCGCCGTCGCCCGACGCCACTTCACGGCGCTGGCTGAAAAACGGGAAAACGCAGCGGAGTGTATAATGAGATCTGGAGTTCGTTCTTGCGGAGCCGCAATGATTGCGCCCTTCGCAAGCTGCGCAGCCAATTCGGTGGGCTTTGGGCCAGCATTGAAGTTGCCGCCACCTCTGTGGAGCTGATCGGAAGATATAGGGGCCGCGTAGGTCGGCGATGATTACTACGGGACGTATTTGCCGACGTGGCAACGACGTCGACCACCGCGTCTTCGTAGCAAGTAATTTTGGTCGACAAGATGGGGTCAACCGCAGGTGTTCGTCGTCGTTGAGCACGGCCTGATGCGAACGCAGCAACACCGGAATCCGATCCAGCCCGACGCGGCGCCGGCGACGAACAACGATGTTGCGGCCCGTTACGACTGCACGAAAAGCTAGTTCCGCAAGCTCCAAAGCTCAGGCCTGAACGCAGCTGAGGGGACAACGCTTGCCCTCTCCTCAATCTGAGTGCTCTGCAATGATATCGCGCGAGAAACTCGGGAACGGGCGCGAATCCTTTAAGGCACGAGGCAAATCGGCCGCCAACGGAAGACTTTGCAACTTTCAAGGCGGCGACTTCGAACGAACGATGAAACGAGCGAGCTGCCGCTGGCCTCAGCGCTTTCTTGACCCTCTTGAGAGTTGCACACCCGGCAGTGCGAGGCGCTGCCTGCGCTGGAACGATCCGCTGCCTGTTCAAACCGTGCTCTTGGGAGCACACGCCAAACTGCTGTTTCGAAGGAAAAGGCTCATGGGAAATCGTTACATGCCACATATCGGCATGGTTGCATTGGCGAGTCAGCAGTATCTGGCGATCGCGTTCATCTATTCGGCCATTCCCGTGATCCTTCGAGGCAACGGCGCCAGCCTCGAATCGGTCGGCTTGTACAGCACGGTATTCTTTGCCTTCACCGTTAACTTTCTTTGGGCCCCGGTCGTGGATCGATGGAGCCTCAATCGTCTCGGACTGAGGCGTTCATGGATCCTGTTGACCCAAGTCGCCACGACCACCGTGCTTGCAGCGATGGCATTTTTGAATCCGAGAACCGATTTTGTGGCGATCTTTCTAGTTTCTCTGGCGCTTGCGACTGTCGCAGCCACACAGCGGATCGCAACGTTGGGCTACATAGCGGAAGCCCTCGATTCCGGCGAACGTCCGCTCGGCGCTGCGCTGCTGGGCTGGGGCAGGGTCATCGGCCACGTGATCGGTGGCGCGGTTTGCCTCCAATTGATCGAGATTGTCGGTTGGCGCCCGGCTTTGCTGAGTTTAGCAGTGCTGTTAGCCGTTTTCGCTGGATGGGTGTTTGCGATTCCTGAACCGCTCCTTTGCAAAGACCGATGGCGTTCGCCGCAGCGCCTATCTATCTTCGCGATCTTACGTAACAGCGGCCTGTGGACGACGGCCGCATTGATCGCGCCCGGCGTTATCGGGGTCGCTGTGGCGTTCGCAACGGTGCAGCTGCGGCTCGTTGATCTCGGCTTTGCCGCGGCAGATATCGGATGGATCGGAGCGCTCTCGAACGTAGTGACGTATACTATCGTCGCACCGCTGACCAGCGCGATCCTGGCCCGAATGGCGCCGCAGCGAGGTTTGATCTGGGGCTGCGCAGTCCTGGCCATCGGATTTGGAGCGCTTTCGATTATCGATCGCTATGTCGACGTTCGCGTGAGCGCTGTAGGAAGTGTTGGATTCGTATTCGCGGCACTCGCAGTCCAGCATGTCACATTCACGAATTGGTTTCTCGGACTCGCCCGGCCAGGCAAAGCGGGGACCGATGTCACGTTCCTGACTTCGGTAATGTCGGCTTTCGCACTGGCGGGCTTCGCGCCGAGTGGGTTTATAGCCGCGAGATTGGGCTATGGGGTCACGCTGATAGTGCCGGGGCTCGGCTATGCTCTTTCAGCCTTGCTCGCTGCAGCATTGCTCCGCCAATCTGCCACCGTAGCGCCTGAGGAGGAACTGGTGATCGGGCGCACGCACTAGCCAACCGGAAGCATTTGGAATTCCCAAATCGGGCCGGCTGCAAACTTCCAGCTGGCGAGGGAGGCCGGCAGGCATGGCAACGCCATCTTCGCGATAGCGGATGGTCGCCGCCGTTGACGGCAGCATGTCTTGCTGCGAGCTGCGACGCACTTTGGCGCGGACCACGCCGAGGTTCGTTCCGCTGGGTGACGCAGGCGCGCAGCACTAAACCTTGTGGACCAAAAAAAGCACTCTCACATAGCTCGGCAGAAGTTCCCGTCCTTCAGCGTTTCTGTGGGGCGGACCTTTGAATCGCCGGCTTTGCGACCGTCAACCCCCTACTCCCTGTAATTGATGAAGTCGGCAACATGATCTTGAACCCCTTCGACAACATCCAAGTCGAGTCCGTCGAGTGATAAGGATTTTCCATCGAGATGATTTCGCTGCGCTCAGGCCCGCTCAGCTTGTCGCCGTCCACAGTCGCTCGTTCGAGTGGCTGGACATTCGCACCGAGACAGTCGCCCAGCCGCGCGATCCAGTGACGCTCGAACGAGCGTGGGTGCCCCTGGCTGCGATCACCGTTCCGGCGCAGCCAGAATGGGCGCCGACACATCCCGCAGTGGCGGAGGCCGATCGCCCACTTTGTAATTTTTTCCGTCGCTTCGTTCGTCGTAAAAAATCAGCTTCTCGCACCAAAGCGGACTATCCTGAACGCCACAAAGTCAATCGCTCAGCCAATTAGCCTGACGACGTAACCAGCCGGCTTCACAATGTCGTCGATTGCGTTGTTCCGGATACGCACCACATCTCGGACCGCAACCCGCAAAATAGCCCCGGCTATCTCAGACGCCGGGGCATCAACTCTTGCCGAATGTCAGGAAGCCTGCCTTGCGGATCGAAGTGCATTTCACATCGGCTAGTCCCTAGTCAGCCGTACCCTTTGTGTGGTGATACTGAGCAATTCCATTCTGTTGGGGGGACTTCTGTACCGATTTGCGAGGCTTCTGAAGAACTCACCCACATCCGCCGGTTCAATGGTAAATTCTCCGTAGTTTGGGTCGAAGAGCGTCACTATCTCATCCGATGCTGACGTCGCAACTAAGTGATGTTCCTGTCGCCCATCGCGCTCGAAAGCCAAGCTGAGCAAATACGTCCTCCCATCGGACACGATCTTGTCCTTCAATTCCAAGAATTGCTCGGTATCGCCGAACGCGTACGTAATACCGTCGTTGGCTGGAAAAAAGCCCGCTTGCCTCAGCAAGGTTGCCCGTGCGCTAAAATTGGCTTCAGCGCCTTCTACGCCGTCCTCTCGCAACGATCCAAAGTTATCTTCATACCGTTGTTGAGAGCTGGCCGCTGAGCGGTGCCCGTTCGATCCGCGTGACAGCGCAGTCATTCGTGATCTTGGGCTTTGCGCGAGATTGGGAAGCCATCCAGCCACGAGCCCAACGCAAATGTTTTGGACATTCGCATCGCGCAATTCAGCAGTCCTGTATTGAAACACAGAGGTGCTCATCCTTGCAGGGGACGATGTACTGTTGGCAAGATTACTGGCGCAGCACCCCATTCCTTCGGGCAGATCCCCAGGCGGTAGATTCCTGTACCGTGCAAGATCGGTAAGTTGTTTATCGAAGCCGTCGCTGTTGAGCGAATTGTTCAATTCGTCATTTTGGCGCGGAAGAGTTGATGATTGGCCGATTCGATTGTGCATCTCGATTCTCGCCTCGCATGAAGGTTGCACCGTCCCATCACAGCGAATGATAGGCAGCAAGGCTGACGGCGAGCTGACGGCGGTAGCTCTTACGAGCTTGGAGCTATAGGGGAGCCTAGGCGACCTGACTGGCAACCGCATCATTGGATTTGCGTCACAGCTGTATCACTGCACCGTTTCTTTCCCAGAAACGGCAATGGAGCATTCTATGGCGCCGCAGGTAGTGCTACTGCGTCACAAACGGTGATCTGTGTAGTGGTCGAACTTGATCGCACGACAAGGACTGGACATCGTTCGGGCGAGCCCACCGGCCGTTTGCGCCTCACTCAATATTTCGATGCGCCGCTAGGTTTACGTGATGCCACTCATGATCCTCAGACAGCCGTCATGCCTTCAGGTTCGCGACGTAACAGGTTGGAGCGAGGGTGCCCGCCCTCGTGAGTGGCTTTGAACAGATCAGCGTATGCCGATCGAGAGCCATCCGTTTTCCGGAGGATTTCGTCAGCCTCATCAAATTCAGACCAATCCAATTCCGCGGAGACATCTTCTTCGGCCGCCGCGATAGCCTGTAAGCCTTGCTGGCACAACGGCTGGCCCTACTAGCGCGGCTCGGCGAGGCGCGAAGATCCGGACATTTGGCAGATCAACGCTACATGCGCGCGAATGGCCGATCCGACGTCATGACTGTGCCAGTGCAACTGGGATTGAGAGCCGCCTCTGTAAATGAAGGGCGGGCTTCACAGGACGAGGCCCCGGTCTGCGAGCACCTGGTGCGTTAGCGTGCCCTTGATCTCGCGAGTGATTTCTTTGAGGATCTGGGCTCCGATTTCCCGCTCGGCATCGGCGTCGCCGGTCAGTTGATGTTCGGCGAGCCGTTGCGCCAAGCGGCCTTGAAACTCACCGTCCATCGCATCGGCGAGCCGCCTCTGCGTCGCTGCATGGGCTTCGGGTGCGATGCGATTCACCACCGTCTCCCAGGGCTGCCAGCGGGTTGCCAGATAGTCAGTGAACCCCGTCGCTTCTTGGTTTCGCACCAATATCTCGGCCGCGGCAATGTCGTGCTCCGTGACGTGGGCGACGGCGTAAAAGCGCATGTTGGGGGCGATGTGCCGCAGTTGCAGCGGCTCGCGCAGCTTGACCTGATAGGCGAGATAAACCTCAATCTCATCGACGAAGCGGAGCGAACGGACCTTCTCGCGCGCAATCCCCTCCAACGCGTCCAAGCGGAACATGACGCGGCCCTGTTGGAGGAGCTCGTCGAGCCGCTCGTCATAGGCCCCGTCCTCGACATCAGCGTTCAGACGTGCGGTCTGCATGCTGTTCCAGGTCAAAATGATGCGATCTTCGCAAGTCTCGTTCGCTCCGATGGCCAGCTGAAAGTATTGCTCGCGCAATCGCGGCTTCGTCGTTGCATGCCGTAGACCGTCTGCCACCGCCTGCCGGAACGCGGCATCACCATGGTTCACGGTGTCCGGCAGCCGCAACCTGTCGAGAAAGCGTGAATATTCCTGGGCACCCGGTTCATCGGCGAAGCCCTGCCATGCGATCACCACCGCCGGCTCGTCCTTGAGCCAGGCCGCGACTGCCTCGGCGAGGGGCCGCGTCTGACTTTCCGCCGCACCGCCGCCCATCGAAAAGAAGACCTGCGGGCCGGCATAGCCCTCGACATTCATGGCTGCCGCAAGGTTGGTCCGCACCCGCTCGGGCAGCGGGTTCTCATCCAGATCAATGGTGCACTCTGAGCCCAGCTGCGTTAGCAGGGTCTCAGGCAGGCTGGTCAGCTCGTTGTGATCGGCGTAGAGCGTCACGAGTCCAGCCGGGAGTGTGTTAGGCAAACTGGTCAGCTCGTTACCGCTGATGTTGAGCCAATTGAGCTCGCTTGGGAGGGCTTCGGGCAGCGTCGTCAACCGGTTGCGGCCGGCGTCGAGCTGCCGGATTCCAGCCGGGAGGGTCTCGGGCAAACTGGTCAGCCGGTTGCCGCAGGCGTTGAGCTGCTGAAGCGTCGCCGGAAGTATATCGGGCAGACTGTCCAGCTGATTGTCGTCGACGTTCAGGTGCCGCAGTCCGGCCGGGAGGTCAGGCAGGGCGCTCAGCTGGTTGCCACTGACGTCGAGACTCTGAAGTGTTGCCGGAAGGGTATCGGGTAGGCTGGTCAGCTGGTTGTTATAGATGGTCAGGCGTCGAAGTCCGGCCGGGAGCGCGGCAGACAGGGTGGTCAGGGACAGCGATGTAAGATCCAGCGACGGCGGCAGATTGACATTGAGCATCTCCTCGCACAAAGCTTTCGTTCGTCTTACCGCTTCTTGCCGGTCCTCGTGTTCGCCCTGCCCCTCTTCGGCAGCCCAGCCTTCCAAGAGCCCGTCCAGTGACATCTCTCTGGTGGCGGGGGCCTGAGGGTCGGTTGGATTGCCGGCAGGGCTGGAGGCCCGCGCTCTGGTCAAGGCCCCGACCCACTCCGTTGTGGCGCGGGCGAGACCGCATAGGCAACCTTGGCGATGGGCTCGCTCGGAAGCTTCGGGAGTAATGCCAGTGCCCCGCTGGGCCCGCCCTGTGTCCATTAATGCCGCCTCTTAGGTTGCCAAAGGGAATTTGCTTTTCGCATCCGACAGCTGCCGTCGCGGACGGCGACCGTCCGCCGAACACGCCGCCAATTCACCCGCCGGGCAGTTGCAGCCTGACTTTGCACGTCCGTAGGGAATCTGGGCCGCCGAATCGCCTGATATTGTCACAGGGACCATCCCATTCTCCGCTGCCAGATCGCGGAGAGATCAAGCGGGGCCGGTCAGTCTCGATAGGCACATTCTGACGCTAAGGAGCTTAGCTGTCGGTAAGCTGACGGTTATTTCTTGGGAGAACATCTTTGTGTTCTCCCTTCCGACGTCGACCACAATGGCTTCGTTCTCGACGTCTTGTCACTGTGCGTCAGCTACCCTGAAACTGCCTCGAGTTTTAGTCCGTTGGTGCGCGGGCCGAACACACCGATCGTCACAACGACGATCGTCATGGCCCCCGCGATCAGGGCGAACACACCGGTCACACCGTAATCGCGGAGGCAAAACGCGATCAGGAAACCCGAAAACATCGCGCTGATGCGGCTGATCGAATAGACCACACCAATCGCGCGGCTGCGCATGCGCGTGGGGAACAGTTCTGCCTGATAGGCGCGATAGGAGAATGTGAGACAATTGCTTGCCAAGGCCATGGCAACGCCCAGGGTGACGATGAGAGCTGTGTCTTCTTGCTTGGAGAATATTATTCCAATGACCGCCATCGATGAGGCGGATCCCACCACGATCCACTTGCGCTCGATTCGCTCGGCGAATGACATCGAGAGCAGCGGTCCAATAGGATTCGCGATCGCGATCACGAAGGAATAGAGCAGACTGTGCGTGACGTTGATGCCCTTGGCGATCAGGAGGGTCGGAATCCAACTGGCAAAGCCGTAGTATCCAATCGACTGAAAAAAGTTGAACACCATCATCATGATGGTACGGCCTCGATATCGGGATTGCCACAGCTCAGCAAAGCTCACTTTCTGCTCCTAGGCCACGGGAGGATGAGGCTCCGGTTCGGGCAAAGACATACCGGTGCGCGCTACGATCTCGTGTTCAAGCCGGGAAACGATTGCGTCCGCCTCGGCAACACGGCCTCTCTGCGCCAGCCAGCGCGGACTTTCCGGCAAGCCGAGGCGGATGAACCAGACGGCCACCGCGCCCAGACATCCGATCCAGATGACCCAGCGCCATCCGTCAAAGCCAGCGGGAGCCGTCGGCACGAACCACCAAGCAACCAGCGCGAGGATCGGAACGGCGGAGAATTGTATCGCCTGTAGGAAGGCAAACGATCTTCCGCGCGAATTCGCCGGCACGAGCTCGGTCGTGTAGGAGTCGATCGTCACGATCTCGGCACCGGCGCCGATTCCCGTGAGAAATCGAAAGATGATGATCCACTCTGCGCTGTGTTGACAGGCCAGCAAGGCGGCGGCTGCCGTATACCAGAGCAGCGCGCCCGTGAAGACGACCCGGCGCCCGAAGCGATCGGCCAATTGGCCAAACAGGAGCGTTCCGACGAACAGGCCGGCAAACATGGCGGCCACGAAAGCTCCCAGTCCGGCGAAGTCGAAGAAATTCGCAGTCGAGGTCGTGAAAATACCGCTTCTGACGAGCCCTGGTCCGATGTAGGCAGTGAAGAAGACATCGTAGATCTCGAACCAGGCGCCGAGGGCGACCATCAAGACGAGCTTCCAGATTGGCCGGCTCATCGGAAGACGGTCAAGGCGCGCATTGATCATGGCCGCAGCCGATGGGTTATCGGTGTCCAGCGCCCTCACTCCGCTGCCATCCGCGGGTGCTACGGTCGTTCGTGTCGCCGGCCTATGCACGCGTTGATCCTGGCCTTTGCCTCGATTTGGTTTTTCTTGTTCAGCACGCACGACCTACGGCGTCAGGGCAATGACCTGTTCTCGTGCTAGCCTCTCGATCTCGCGCCGGTCGAAGCCGGCATCGGTCAAAATTTCGTTTGTATGCTCCCCTAGACTTGGCGGCTGGCGGGCCAGTCCTGGTCGCTCGCGTTCCGCGCCGAATTCGATGGGCATGGCGGGAAGCCGCGTTATCTGTGTTGTGCCTTCGATGGTGGGGATCGCAACATCTATCAGCCCGCCATGACTGGCCAGATGCGGATCGTTGAACAGGTCCGTCGGCTTGCCGACTGGCGCCCATGAGACGGACGCGCGTTCGCAACGTTCGGCAATCACCGCCTTCGAAAATGGGGCAAGGGCTTCCTGCACGGCGGGTATGAGCCAGCTGCGATGGCTCGCCCGCATGACATTGGTGGCGAGATCCGGATTATCGCCGAGGGCGGTGAGTCCGAATTCCTCGGTGAACCGGTTCCATTGCTTGTCGCTGGTGACGCCGATGAAAATCTGATCGTCGATCGTGTTGAAGACGTCGTAGATCGCCCAGGCATGTCGGCGCTCCGGCATGGGTTTTGGCGGGTGTCCACTCGCGACCGCGCCCGCCATGTGTGTGACCATGAAGAACGCCGCGCTCTCGAACAATGCGCTGCTGATCCGCTGGCCTCGACCGGTCGCGTCGCGCTCGCGAAGCGCTGCGAGTGCGGCCGTGACGCCGAAGATTGCCCCTGCAATATCGTTGACGGAAGCCCCCGCGCGTAACGGCCGCCCCGCAGGGCCGGTCATATAGGCGAGCCCCGCCTGAAACTGCACGACCTCATCGAGAGCCGGCCGGTGCTCGTAGGGACCCGCGAGGAAACCTTTGAGCGCCAGATAGATCAGACGTGGATTGATCGCTTCCAGGTCAGCATAGCCGCATCCCAGCCGCTCCATCGTGCCGGGCGCGTAGTTCTCGATGACGATATCGGCGTCCTTTACCAGCCGATGGACCGCCACGCGTCCCTCGGGATGCTTCAGGTTGATCGCGATACTGCGCTTGTTGCGGTTGAAGCCGGCAAAGAAACCTGCGCCAAATCCAGGCAAACGGCGCGTGTGGTCGCCGTCGGGCGCGGGCTCGACCTTAACCACATCGGCTCCGAGATCGGCCAGTATCAAGCCGGCGCACGGCCCCATGATCGTGTGGCTGAACTCGAGGACCTTCAGTCCCATAAGCGGTTTAGTGGACACCTGGCGCCTTCCTCCGAAATAAATTGAGGCTTCCGGCGTGGAGGAGCTCGCTCGGCAGCTGGTGGCCGACGATCTCTTCCGCCATCCGTCCGACTTCAATCAGCAGATCGAGGTCGACGCCCGTACTGATCCCCATCTCCTCGCAAAGCAGCACGAGCTCTTCGGTGCAGATGTTGCCGGCCGCGCCCTTGTGCGCGGCGAAGGGACAACCGCCCAATCCACCGACAGTCGAGTCGAATTTCGTCACTCCCATGCGCAGGCCCGCCATCGCGTTGGCGATCGCTAACCCGCGGGTATCGTGCAGATGCAGCGTGATCTGCTGATGCGGCCACCTGCTTCGCACCTCCCCGAGCAGCTTTTCGACGCGTAGCGGCGTCGCCCAGCCCATCGTGTCCGACAGGGAAATGTCGCCGATCGCGACACCGCATTCATCTGCAATGCGAAAGCCGTCGCGAAGGGCAGAGATGACCTGGGCCGATGTGATATCGCCCTGGAAATTGCAGCCGAACGCCGCCATAACTCCGATCCGCCGAACCGGAACGTTTTTCGACAGATGACGGAGGGTCTGCTTGCGCATCGCTTCCAGGTTTTCCGCGTGGCTGCGATGCAGGTTCTTGCGGGTGAACGCATCGGACGCGGACAGCGCAATCGAGCCGGAAAGCGTCAGCTTGTCCGAATGTGCGAGGGCCCGGTCGAGTCCCTTGTCGTTGAACCAGAGCCCGACATAGTGAACACCGGGCGCCGGCCGAAAGCCCGCGGCAACGTCATCGGCATCAGCCCATCCGGGCACGAGGCGAGGATTGACGAAGGAGCAAACCTGGATGTGGCGAAGTCCGGTTTGCGCCAAAGCCTCGATGAGGCGAATCTTGTTCGCGGAGGCAATCGGTCCCGGTTCGATCTGAAAGCCTTCGCGCGGGCCCTCCTCCTGGATCTCCACTTCGTTTGGCAGGTCTGCCATCTATCCTCGCTCGGCGCAGTCTCGACCGCGGCCGCGACTGCGTCTCGATTTCTGCGCTGAGCACAGGATTGCCGCGGTGTTCCCATTTCGTCCAATACTGATTTGACGGCGTTACCCATATGATTCTTAAATACCAGGATGGACATCCGACAGCTTCGCTATTTCATCGCAGTCGCCGAGGAGCTGAATTTCAGCAGAGCTGCACGCCGTCTCAACCTCAGCCAGCCTCCGCTCAGCCTCCAGATCAAGGCCCTTGAGCATGAGGTGGGCGCGCCGCTCTTTCTGCGTCAACGCCGCGGCGTCGAGTTGAGCCAGGCCGGACAGATCCTGCTTGAACAGGCGCGCGAGGCGCTTGCGAAGCTCGATCAAGCGATGGGCACGGCGCAGCGGGCTGCGCGCGGAGAAGTGGGCCTGCTTCGCATCGGCTATACAGGGTCAGCTCCGATCCACGCGTCGTTCTCGAAGATCCTGCGACGCTTTTCGCAAACCTATCCGGAGATACACCTCGAGCTGCTTCATGCTTCCACCAGTGAACAGGCCGAGATGCTGACCGGCCGCCGGCTGGATCTGGGATTCCTCCGACCCTCCCCGACATATCCGCTCCCCAAGAACGTAACCATTCGTCGGCTCTGGTCCGATCCGCTGGAGTTGTTTGCACCGAAGGGGCATCCGCTACTGCGCGAGCGCGGCGCCATCGCTGTGCAGGCGCTTAAGCCGTTGCCGTTCATCTTCTTCGCAAATCCCAGCCGACGCGGATTGAATGGCCACGTTGTGCATCTCTGCGGAAGCGCGGGATTCACGCCCAAGGTGGTTCAGGAAGCCGAGGACGGCGGTGCCATTCTGGGCCTCGTGGCCGCGGGCTTGGGGGTTGCCGTGCTGCCGAAATGCTACGGCAAGATCGTCGTGAACGATGTCGTGCGGCGGCCGCTGACCTCGGCTGAAGCCAAGAGCGATCTCTACCTCGCCTACAATCAGGACCGCGCGTCCGATCACCTGATGCGATTTGTGACGCTCGGGTCCAGTACGGTCACAGCGGACTGACCCCATCTATCAGATAGACCATATCTGGAGGTTAGGCTTGCTCGACTGAAGGCTTGGCGTTTTGCTGGCACACAAGCCCGGGACGCGACGTAGTTTGAGCCCGCGTGATCACAACAGGCAACGGAAGCGGCAGTTGAGACAGGCATCCAGCCCCTTGTTCTTGCGACACTTGGCTCTTTGCTCTTGTTGTCATCAGCACTTGCGGGCTGATGACCTTCAATTCTCCAAGCTCGCCTTCAACCTGGTCGCCTCGCATCAGGGGCACTTTAACGACATTGTCACGATCGCGGGACGAAACCGGACAATTTCTGTGCGGGGTGTCGGCGCTGAAGACGAGGATAGCACCGCGCAATATGCGCCCCAAGTCCGCTTTCGGGGCGACTTCGCCAAGCAGAGCGACTAACCCTCGACAAGATCGGCCGGATGCTGGCGACCAGAAACTGCGGGGCTCGCTGACATCGTCGTGGTCAAAGTCTATCTGACCCGAAAGGCAGAAGATGACACCTCGAGCACGACTTGCACTATTCGCCTCCCTCATAGAATAGCTCGAGTGGCAGGCCGACCAGGGACTTGCCGATCCAGTCCCGCGCGATCACGTTGGAGGGCCCCATGGCGATACCGGCTCGGGCATCGCGAAACGACCGTTCGATCGGCCCACGCCGATAACCGTAACCACCAGTTACGGTCAACGCCGCGGCCGCCACCTTGTTGGCTACCTCGGCGGCGTGGACCTTGAACTCCGTCAATGGAATCAGGATCTCGCTCTGCGGCTTTCCAGCGTACCACAGCTCATCCAGCTTGGCGGCGAGCTCGTTGCGCCATGGGCGCAAGGTTTCGACCAGCACCTTCGCTGCGCCGAGCTCCTGACGGATCGCCTGATAGTCCGACAAGTTCTTGTTCTTGTCCTTGTGAACGAAGCTCGAGGTATGGGCGACCGCCGCATTGAGAGCGCCACGTGCGACCCCCTCCCACACAGCCCCGAGACCGATCAGATAAACCGGAGAGACACCGTCATAGATAATCTCCTTGCCCTGCCCCTCAGCGCCGAGCCGGTCGCGGCTTGGAACCTTGACGTCCCTATAGCGGATCGGTCCAGAGTGATTTGCCCGTACGCCGAGCGCCTCCCAGGGGCCGGCTTCGATTCCTGGCGCCTTGCCGTCGACGATGAAGAAAGAGATGTCGGTCTGATCCTTGGCGCCCGGAGAGCGCGTCTGCATCACGTAAAAGTCGGCCTGACCCGAGCTCGTCGTGAAGGATTTCTCTGCGTTGACGATATAGTTTTCGCCGTCACGCGAAGCTTCGGAGAAGTTGTACCACCAATGTCCGCCCGATGCCCGCTCGCTAGTCGAATAGGTGCCGAGCAAAGTGCCGCCTTTCGCCTTGAGCCAACGCTCCTTCTGGTCATCATTGCCAAACAGGTTGATGGTCTGCGCTGCGCCGACATGCATGACGTAAATGAGGCCTGTCGACGCATCATGCAGACCGATCCGGTAGGCAGCCTCCGCGAAGTCGCCATGGCTCAATCCGAGCCCGCCGAAACGGAGTTCGTTGAGGACTCCTGTCCATCCGGCCGCCGCCAGCGCCTGAAGATTTTCTCTCGGAAACCGGCCTTCGAGGTCATTGCGCTCGGCATGGAGCTTGACCGTCGTCTCTATCGCTTCGTCGAGCCGCGAATAGATGTCGCCCTCTGCGGCGCGCGCGAGGCTGTTCTTGCTCATGATAATCTCCTCAGTGTCTTCCAGTGCAACTGTTCAAGCGGCCGCGTGATCGACCGGTGACGGGCCGTGCAACGCGGCAAGATGTGCCGCGCTCTCCTCAGGACTCCCGAGATAGAGCGCCTTGATCTCGGCGCGCCCCCGCAGATCAGCAGCATCGCCCGACAACGCTGTCGAACCGCCTTCGAGCACGGCAGCCCGGTCGGCGTAACGCAGCGCCACTGTCGAGTTCTGCTCGGCGATCAGGATCGACAATCCTTCTTCGCGGTTGAGCCGCTTCAGGGTGCTGAAGATCGTCTCGACCACAAGCGGCGCAAGGCCCATCGACGGTTCGTCCAGCACCAGGAGCCGTGGGCGCGACATCAAGGCGCGGCCGATCACCGTCATCTGCTGTTCGCCGCCCGAGGTGAGGCCCGAGGTAGAACGCCGGCGCTCCTTCAGGCGCGGAAATAATGTGTAGATGCGTTCAAGTCCTGCGGCGATCTCGCCACGCGACAAGCCCCCTCCAATGCCGCCGGCCACCAGGTTTTCCTCGACGTTGAGCGCACGAAAGCAGTGGCGGCCCTCCAGCACCGGGACGAGGCCGAGGCGCACCAGATCGGCCGACGTGAGCGCGGCCGTATCGCGCCCGTCGAACACGACGCGCCCGTGCATGAGCTGGCCGCGCTCGGCATGCAGCAGATTGGAAATCGCCTTGAGCGTGGTCGACTTGCCCGCACCGTTGGCACCGAGCAGGGCCACGATCTCGCCGCGGCGCACCGTGAGCGAGATATCGGACAGCGCGCGAATGGCATGGTTGTAGGTCGCGGCCAAGCCTTCGAGAATGAGAAGATGATCGCTCATGGTGGTGATCCAGATTTTCTGGACCAGGAACCGGCGCACCGGCTCCTGGTCGTCTCGGGTCCCTTTTACTCGCTGACTGCCGTGTCGTCAGAGGTACGGATCTTGATGTTGTGTTCAGCCGCGTAAGCCCCCGCGGACTTCTCGATGATCGGCCGCAGTGAAGTCCAGTCGGGCGCGATCCAATCCGACACCACCTTCCATTTCGCGCCATCCCACTGCTGGAAGGTCACGCGGCCATCGCCTTCGTGATTGTCCCAGGTCACGTTGATGGAATGGAATAACCCTTTGGCGCCCAGCGCCTCGACTCGCGCCGGATCGAGCTGCAGATGCTCGAAGCCCCACCGCACCTCATCACCGGTCAGCGTGCGCTTGCCGAATTTCTGCTGGGCGATCCGGATCGCCTCGACATTGAGGATGCCGTTGACGATACCGAGGTTGTGATAGACGCTGCCGATCCGCTTCTTGTCGTCGAGATTGCCCTTGCCGGCGCCGTAGACGGTCTTGATGATCTCCTGCAGCACTGGATATTCGGCGCCCGAGGCCTGCGTCGTGATTGCGACATAGCCCTTGGCAGCATCGCCCGCGGGAATGACATCCTCCTCCGAATTCGACCAGACATTGCCGATGATGTGATCGACCGGGAAGCCGACTTTCTGCGCTGTCTTCAATGCCACCGGGTTCATCACGCCCCAGCCGCGCAAGACCACGTAGTCGGCTTTGGCGCGACGGATCGATAGCCACTGTGACTGCTGCTCGTTGCCGGGATGCGGCACTTCGATCTGCTCCAGGGAGAAGCCGTATTTGTCGGCGAGAAGCTGATAGATCGGGATAGTCTCCTTGCCATAGGGCGAGCCGTGATAGAGCACGACGATCTTCTTGCCTTTGAGCTTATCGGTGCCGCCCTCGCGCGTGGCGATGTAGTTCACGATACCCGACGTTTCGCTGTAGGGATTGAGCAGAAGCGGAAACACATAAGGGAACACGCGACCGTCGGTGGAATCGGTACGACCGTGGTTGATGGTGATCAAGGGCACCTTGTCCTTGGTGATCCGATCGATCATCGCATAGGCGATCCCGACCGAAAGCGGATTCCAGGCCGCAACACCCGGATGGTTCTTCAGCCGCTCATAGACCTCAACGCCGCGCTCGACCTCATACTGCGTCTCGCCCTCCTCCCAGGTCAGCTTGACGCCGTTGACGCCGCCATCGCGGATATTGACCAGATTAAGATAGTCAATGAAGCCGCCGAAAAAGCCGGTGCCGCCGGCCGCGTAGGGGCCGACCCGGTAGCTCTGCAGCGGAAAAAACTGCTCATCGGCGTAGACCGGCAGCGCAGCGCCGATGGCGAGCGCCGCGGCAAGCGCAGCAGTACGGAGAGATTTGGACAGAAGCATAACTTTTCCTTTCATTCAGGGGACAATTCAAGAATGGATGGGATCGGGCTGCGGAGGGAAAAGTCGGCGCCAGATCTTGTCCGCTACACGATCGACCAGCGCGATCAGGCCGCGCGGCTCGGCGATCAGTAGGCCGATGATCAATGCGCCGATGACGATGCGCTGGCTCATCTCCAGCACGCCGGAATCGAAGACATTGCCGAGCAGTGCGGCGCCAAACCGCGAGAGCAGCAGCGGGAATACGACGATGAACCCCGCGCCGAGAAACGCGCCGCGGATCGAGGCCAGGCCGCCGATTATGATGATGAAGAGGATCTGGAACGAGCGATCCAGATTGAAGCCGGCGGGCTCCACGGTGCGCAAATAGGCAAAGGCCCATAGCACCCCGGCGACGCCGATCAGGAACGACGAAACCCCGAAGGCGAGTAGCTTGGTGCGCAGCAGCGGTACGCCAATCATCTTGGCCGCGATCTCGTGGTCGCGTAGAGCAATGAAATTCCGCCCGACTTGCGAGCGCAGCAGCCGGGTCGCGAGCAGCGTCGCAACAACGACGACGGTCAGCGAGAAGACGTAGCGCCCGACTGCGCCGGAGAAGCTCAGGCCGGCTACCGCCAGCGGCGGCGCGTCGATCACACCGGATGGATTATTGTTCGAGAACCAGCCGAACTTGGTGAGCGCCCACTGCACAAAGAACTGCGCGGCCAACGTCGACACCGCCAGGTAGAAGCCGCGCAGTCGCAAGCTTGGGAGACCGAATACGATCCCCACCGCAGCAGCGACAAGCCCTGCGGCCCCGAGACTGGCGAGAAATGGCAGGCCATGCAGCCTCAGATTGAAATTATAGGCGGCATAAGCGCCCACCGCGAGATACGCGGCCGACCCGAGCGAGACCTGCCCCGCATAGCCGGTGAGCAAGTTGAGGCCCAGAGCCGCGAGCGAGAGCCCGAGAAACGGCGTCAGCACCGCATCTAACAGGTAGTCGGAGCCCGCGAACGGAATGACGGCGTAGGCGGTGATCAGCAAGACCGCGAGGCCGAAGCGATTCGGCGTGAACCAGCGCACAGCAGCGGAACGAATGGGCGTGGTCATCGGTCAGACCCTTTCCACCAGCTTCTGTCCAAACAGCCCTGACGGACGCAACAGCAGGAAAGCGAGCGCCACCACATAGGCGGCCCACGCCTCGATGCCGCCGCCAAGCAGCGGGCCGACATAGACCTCGGCCAGCTTCTCGATGGCGCCGATCAGGAGGCCCCCGACGATGGCGCCCGCCACCGAATCGAAGCCACCGAGCACCAGCACGGGCAGCGCCTTGAGCACGACGAGCGAAAGCGAAAACTGCACACCGAGACGCGCGCCCCACAATAGACCAGCGACCAGTGCGACGATCCCCGCTGCGGTCCACACCGCCGCCCAGACGCGGGACAGCCGCAACCCCACCGCTAGTGCGGCGAACTGATCATCGGCGACCGCGCGGAACGCCAGCCCGGTTCGCGTGTAGCGAAAGAACACCGCAAAGGCGGTGACCAGCGTCCCGGCAATCGCCGCAGCGAACAGGTCGAACTGGCTGATCAGGACGCCGCCCACCTCGAACGGGATATCTTTGATGCCGAGATCGAGACCGTGGACCTGGGTGCCCCACAACAGCTGCGCGGCGCCCTCGATGACATAAGAGAGGCCCAGCGTCGCCATGAACAGCGTCATCGGCGACTGATTGACCAGCGGCCGCAGCACGACGCGCTCGACGGCCACGCCGAGAGCCACCATGATCACGAGCGTGACCCCCGCGCCGAGCCAGAACGGCACGCCGCGCTCGACCAGGCTCACGAAGGTGAGAGCCGCGAACAGCAGCATCGCTCCCTGGGCGAAGTTCAAGACGCCGGACGTCTTGTAGATCAGCACGAAGCCAATCGCGACCAGCGAGTACATGACGCCGGATAACAGCCCGCCGACGAGGACCTCAATGAAGAACTGATAGTCGAACATCAGATCACGAGCTCCGTCTCGCCCTCATGAGCTACACCGAGATAAGCGTCGATCACTGCCTGGTCGGACCGCACCTCATCCGGCGAGCCGTCGGCGATCTTGCGGCCGTAATCGAGAACCGCGATTCGATCGGAGAGACCCATGACGACGCCGATGTCGTGCTCGATCAGCACAATAGTGGTGCCATATGCGTCGCGCGCATTGCGGACGTGTGCTGCCAAATCCCGTTTCTCTCCGAGAGTCACGCCGGCGAGCGGCTCGTCCAGCAGCAACAGCTGCGGGCGGGCGACCAGCGCTCGTGCGAGCTCCACCCGCTTCAGGATTCCATAAGGGAGCCCGCCTGCGAGCTGATGTTTGACCGCGTCGAGGTGAAGAAACGTAATCGCTTCCTCGGCGGCGGCGCGAGCCTTGGCTTCCTCGTGATGTGCCTGCGGCGTCGACAGGATCTGCCGCACGAAGCCGGCCCGTCGGCAGTGCACGAGGCCCATCATGACGTTATCGAGCACCGACAGGCCCTTGAACAGCGCAAGGTTCTGAAATGTGCGCGCTACGCCGACCGCGGCGAGCCGCGCGGTCGGCACATGCCTGAACCGTTCGCTGCCGAGCTGCACCACGCCCCGATCAGGACGGTAGAGCCCACTCACCACATTGAGCAGCGAGCTCTTCCCGGCCCCGTTCGGACCAATGATGGCCCGGATCTCGCCGTTCGCAACGGCAAGATCGATGCCGTCAAGCGCAGTCACGCCGCCAAAACTGAGCGAGATACCCTGCAGCGTCAATACCGGCGCACCAGCATCGACGCGCGCAGCGCCCGCGGCACGAGGCGTTCCCCCCGCTACATTCGAGTGCCCGGTGGTGCGCTCGCGCGCACGCGCCACGATCAGGGAGTTACCGGGCGCTGTCGCAATGAGGCTCATACGTCGCCCTACTCCGCCGCCTGAACGTGTGGCGCGTTCTGGGCCTCGAGTTCGCGAACCAGTGGGATCACGTGCTCGCCGAAATATTCGACTTCTTCCTGGAAGTGCAGAAAGCCGAGCAGGATGAGGTCGGCACCGGCCCGCTTGAGCTCGATGATGCGCTCGGCGACCTGCCGCGGCGTCCCGATCAGGTTCGAGCGGAAACCGTCGTTGTATTGAACCAGATCCTGGAAGGTGGATTTGGCCCAATTGCCCTCGCGCTCGGGGCTGGCATTTCCGGCATTCTGGACCTCGTGATGGAAGCCGCCCACCGCTTCCGGGATTGCCTTGTCGAGGATCTCCTGGAGGACATCCTTGGCTTCCTTTTCGGTCTGCCTGACGATGCCGAATGCGTTGATGCCGATCTTGGTTCGCCAGCTCTTGCCAAAAGCCTTTTCCTTGGTCCTGATGTCGTCGACCTGCGCCTTCAGCCCGCCCGGCGTGTTGCCATTCGTGAAGTACCAATCTGACACCCGCGCCGCCATGTCGCGAGCCGCGCGCGAGGAGCCGCCCTGGAAAATCTCCGGCAGAGGATCGAGCGGCTTCGGCTTGAGCGAATAATCACGGAACCGGTAAAAATCACCACCTAGCGTGTAGCTCTCCTGGCTCCAAATCCCACGCAGTGCATTGATGAACTCTTCGGAGCGGCGATAGCGCTCGTCATGATCGAGCCACGGCTCGCCAATGGCTTGGAATTCACCGCGGAACCAGCCCGAGACGATATTGACCGCAACGCGGGCGTTGGTCAGCTGGCTGATCGTTGCGATCTGCTTCGCGGCCAGCGCTGGATTCCACGGCCCGGGAAGGATCGCGGCGATGACGTTGAGTTTCTCGGTCGCAGCAAGAAGTGCATGCGAGAAGCTGACAGATTCGTGCTGCTTGTCGGCACCGTAGCCCGCAGTGAAGCGGATCTGGCTCAAGGCGTAGTCGAAGCCGGCCTTCTCTGCGATCTGGGCAAGCTTCCGATTGTAATCGATATCCCAACTGGTGCGCTGCTCGATAGAAGAAATAACAAGCCCGCCGGATACATTGGGGACCCAGTAAGCAAATTTGATCGGATCGCTGTTCGTGGTCATACGGTCACCTCTCGTGAATTGGGTTGCGACGATGTGGACGAAATCAGGCAGCACACCGCATTCACGTCGCTCGATACGCGATCGCACGCCTATTTCGGAACTAGCCTATGATTTGGAGGCGTCTTGGCGAGCTGCGGTGCTGTTTAAGTCGATACGAGATTGACATCGTCAACAGATCGGCGCACGCGCCATGCGACACACGGCTCCAAATGTATCGGAGCCTGCGGCGTCATCGACGAGATCATTGCAAATCATCGAGCTCCCCCTCTCGAGCACCATTGATCGACAATCAATAGTCTCAGATAAACAACGAGCGCACGAGTCTAAGATCAACTCTTTTTCGTCGCACTCGTAAAAATCGCTTCCTTAGATTTGCGGCAAACGGATCGTTTGTTACTGCACGATGCAGATCTCGTGAGGGACAGCTCGCTTGTCGCCGCTGACAACGACTTCATTGACCGCCCTGATGAAGCCCTTTGCTGCGTCCGGCTCTGGCAAAGATATTCTCTCGATCCATCGCTGCGCAGAACATGAACAGCGTAACTCGTCTTGCATCACATCAATTCATGTCACCGAGCACAGGCTGCGTGGCATCGTGAAAGAAAGCCGATGCGCGAGCAGCTCGATTAAGCATCACTTGCTGATCGCACATTGCAATTAATCTGCGCTTTCACCAACAAGCAGATGAAGGAAGGGTTGGGTATCGACGCCTTGGTGCTTTCGGTCTAACACAGCGTTCTCGAAACACGGCCTCGCGTGGCCGAGTTGCTCTTTGTGTTGCTGCCTCAGGCGGCCGCAACGGGTCACTGTGGACTGCATCATGACGCGTTGTGCGTAGGGGTAGATCTTCCGTGGAAAAAATCTTGAGCGTGAAATCTCGTGGGGCTGGGTGGCGCTCAGTTCTGTCGAACGTGCGTGGTCAGTTGGCGGAAACTGCGATCGCTCGCGACCGCAGCGGAGGTACAGCCAAGGCGGAGCGCGATCTTCTGCGCCGCTCCGGCCTGCTTCTGTTGTCCGTGCCTTGTGAGTATGGCGGTATCGGCGCATCCTGGATCGATATCTTCGGCGCGGTGCGGGAGTTGGCGCAGGTCGATCCCTCGCTCGCCCATCTCTTCGCCTTCCAACATCTCCAAATCGGCTCGATCCTGCTCTATGCTAGTCGTGAACAGCAGGCGTCGCTGCTGCGTGGCACGGTCGAACAAGGCTGGTTTTGGGGCAACGCGCTCAATCCACGGGACCCGCGTACACACCTCACGGCAGACGGTGCAGGATTCTGCCTCAACGGCATTAAGAGCTTTTGTTCGGGCGCTCGAGACTCGGATCGCCTGCTGGTTTCAACACAAGATGCCCGAGGCGGATTCCACATCGCTGCCTTGCCAACGGTGCGTGAAGGCATCACTGTACTGGACGACTGGAACAATATGGGCCAGCGTCAGACCGACAGCGGCACCGTGACCTTTGAGCGTGTTGCAGTGGCGCAGCACGAAGTGCTTGGGCCGCCTGGTCCCTTCGGTACACGTGCGTCGCTCCGCGCCTGCCTCGCCCAGACCGTGCTGGGCATGATCTATCTGGGCATTGCGCAGGGAGCGCTTGAGCAGGCGATTACTTTCACGCGAGAGCATTCGCGGCCCTGGCCGGGATCGGGTGTCGAGACAGCGTTGGAAGATGCTTATATTCAACAACACTATGGCGAGTTTCATGTCGCGCTTGCCGGCGCCGAGGCCCTCTCAGAGCGTGCACTTTCGCAGTTGCAGGCTGCCTGGGATGAGGGCGACAAACTTGCCGCCGAAGGTAGAGGAGAGGCGGCGGTGGCAATCGCCACCTTTAAAGTTGCCGCGATGAAGGCGGGGCTCGATATCGCAACACGACTGTTCGACGTTACAGGCGCGCGAGCTACCCACGCGCGCCATGGCTTTGACCGCTATTGGCGCAATCTGCGAACCCATTCGTTACACGATCCGGTTGACTACAAGCTGAAAGATCTGGGCTGCTTCATCCTGACCGGCCGCTACCCGGTTCCGGGATTCTATTCTTAACAAGAAGCGATCGCCGACTGCCGAGCATTCACGGCAAACGAAAGCGCCAACGACTTCCTTGCCGCAGCACACCGTTCAACTTGAACGGAATTTGCTCTACCGACTTCAAGGCGAACTTGGAGCCACAAGCGCTAACTTCGCCTGCGGCGATTCCTACTTCATTCCTTTTCCGGTTTCGCGAGCTGCTACCGCGGCCGGTTTAGCGTGTGATATGGCCCTGGACTGGGCGAACGGGCACGGATGACGATGGATCACCACGATGGTGAAAGCCAGTTAATTGAGGGCGGCGCCGGCTCCAGCGCCTCCTGCTCCAGGTGACGCACGTCAGATCCGAACGCCAACCACTCCGCAAGCTCACGGATTGCACTGTCGGATTTTGCGATCGAGACGAGACTCGGATCCGCATCTGCCGGCTGGCC
This sequence comes from Bradyrhizobium sp. CB82, assembly GCF_029714405.1. Classification (NCBI taxonomy): domain Bacteria; kingdom Pseudomonadati; phylum Pseudomonadota; class Alphaproteobacteria; order Hyphomicrobiales; family Nitrobacteraceae; genus Bradyrhizobium; species Bradyrhizobium sp. CB82. The sequence continues at coordinate 8,478,253 of NZ_CP121650.1, forward strand.
CGCTCGCTCGGCCAGCTCCCTGGTCATCAAGTGAGGACGAGGCCCGCGGGGCAGATTTTGCTCAAGATTCCTGAAGATCCGCAGGCCGCCGGCGTCCACATCACCCCAGTGAAGGAACGGCAGCTCGGCCGGCAGGAGCCTCAGAACCTTAGCTAGAAGCTCGATGACCCCCGCCGTCGGGAAGCCGCCGGTGTACACGACCAGGCTGCCGTCCTCGATCTCGCGAACCTGCCGATTGAAGCTCGCGTAGTTCTCGATTGTCAGGATGGCGGTCGGCCGCTCCAAAATCGACAGCTGCGAGAGCATCTCCGGATGGACTGAGGCGAACGGCTTGGCACGGCCATCGATCAGACGACCGATCCCCCCCTCCACGGCAATAGGCCCCCTCATATGAACAGGATGACTGAAACGCTCCAGCCCGATGTGCGTCCAGACCACGTCGGCCGCCGCGCCAGGCTGGCCGATCCGAACGGCGATGACGGCGGCAAGCCTCGATGCGTGGCGATCGAAGGTCTTCGTATCGTCCGTTGCCTTGAGAGAGAAGGTGCGCGCGTCCAGTCCGCGAGCCTCCTCTCGCGAGATGGACGCTAGCAGCGTGAAGAACTCCGTGGCGGCATCGGCCTGAGCGGCTGTTAGGCGATAGGCGGTCTCGCCGCGAGACCACTTAGCGGTCATCTCGTCCAATAGGGTTACGACCCACGGTTCTCCGGCCGCTGCGACCGGAAGCAAGTCCTGTCTGACGCGTTGAGCGGTCGCCGGCGCAGTCGGACGTCCGAGATGCCTGGCGAGCAGCTCAGGATCGCGAACGCGGACCCGCTCGATCAGGTGGCCCCGCTCCCTCTTGCCCCGCTGCACCTCAACGGCGCCGAACCTCTCCGCTGCGGCCATCAGATCGTGAAAACGGCTCACCAGCTGCGCGGTCGAGAGCCTGTCGTACTCCGGGGCTGCGGTTGCCGGTCGTGAGCGATCAGGGTTGCGCTCGCTCCGCTCCAGCAGCCGCTCGAGGAATTCGACGCCCGGATCCGTCGTACGAACGTCGCTCATTCCGCAGCCTGGTCCCGCGGGACAGCTTCAGCCTTCTCGGCAGCGATCAGCTCGGATTTGAACACGTCGAAGCCCTTGCGGTATGGATCGATGGCAACGATGGCGTCGCGGGCCTTCTCCGTCAGGAATTCGGTGTCGATCATCACCTGGTTGCCCAGCCTGTTCACGTTCACGACAGTGTCGACCACTTCCATGAACACATGGCGCTTTTCGTCGGGGGTAGCCAGCATGACCTGGAGGCCGAGATCACGCATGAATTCCGAACACTGGCCGATGGCCTTGGTATCCAGGCGGTTGAAGGCCTCGTCGAAGATGGCAAGTGACAGTCCGCTCTCGCCGGTGCGCCGGTTCTGGTACGTGGCGGCCAACGAGGCACCAATGGCGATGTAGAACGGCAACTGGCCTTCACCACCGGATCCCGTGCCCGCGCGGCTCGTCAGCGACGATCGGATTTTGCCTTCGGCATCCTGGATGTAGAGTTCGAAGTTGAAATACTTGCGCGGATCCTCGATTTCCTCGGTCCGAGCCTCGGGATTCGCCAGGATCTCCTCGATCTGGCGCACGGCCCGCATCATGGGCGAATTGGCGTCCTCGCTGCGATCTTCGAAAAGCGGCAGATTGAATTCCAGCTTGCGGGACTCCTCGACGAGCTCGATCATGTCGACATGGGTCGGGGCTTCCAGCGCCTTGAATGAGTAGTAGTCCCGACCGTGGAACTGACGATCCTCCAAGTGGCGGTTGAGCTCTTTCAGGGTGGCCTTGATGCCGGTGAAGGCGTCGTCGAGGCGATGGAGGAGATCATCCCGGAATGCCGAGGTCATCTCGGTCGCGGCGTTCCGGCACTGCTCCTCATACTGGACCAGTTCGTGCGCGTCGAGGCGCTCCTTTTCCGCCGCGGCCCACTGCTCGACGGCCGACGGCGTCGCTTCTTCCGCGGTGAAGGGCGGCACAACATGGAATTCCTGACCGTGCTTGTTCATCGCACCAGTCATTTCGCGCATGAGACTCGAGCGGCGATCCGTCGAGCGGCGATCCCGATCCGCGACAAAGCCGGCGATGAGATTCTGTATGGATTCGGTGGCGATCGCCGGGACCTGCCCCTGGTACTCACGCATGGCCGGTGATTGTGGAAAGGTATCCCGCATCTGGCGCGCGCGGTCGCGCCGCGCCGCCGACAAGGCTTCGCGGTTGTTTTTCAGGTAGTCCTCGTGCGCTCCGTCGGCCTTGTCTCGAGCGCTTTTCGCATTATCAAAGGCCTTCTGCGTCTCCGACTTCCTACGGCCGGCCGTCTCGACTTCGCCGGCGAGGCGCTCCAGATCGGCGACGAGCTTGGGATCGCGGTTCCGCTTGGCGTCCTCGATGTTCTTTCCGATCTCGGCGAGCTTGCGATCGAAAGCAGAAAGGACCTCGCCGCTGCCGACGCAGGTCAGACCAGCTTCGATCAACTTCTGGAAGCGGGCGAACATGTCCTCGAACAGCCGCGCCTCTTCTTCCAGCCGTCCAACTTCGCGAGCCCGTTCGGCGAGCTGCAGCGTGAGCTCTTGCCGCTCGGCCTGAAGTTGCTGACGCATCTGGGTCTGCGTGGCGCGTCCGAGCTTTAGGTACTCCGGCTTAGGAAGCCGCCGGACCGTCCGACCGCCCTGCATCATGCGGTCGGGCGTGATGGCGTTCTCGGCGGCGACCATCCTGTCCATGGTCTCCACCATCATCAGCCGGCCGAGCCGATAGTTCAGGAAGGCGCGCACATGCCGGTTTTCCGTGCTGATGATCAGCGCCAGCGAACCCTTTTCGGCCGCTCGCGTGCTGTCGGTCTTGGTCGTGTTGATGACCTCGGCGCGTTGGAATGAATATTCCCCGCCCTCCCGGTAGATCTCCAGGGCGCGGACGGCACGACCGGGCTCGACGATCAGCGCCTCACGGGAGCGACCCAGGACGGCTTCGGCCGCCATCCGCCACCTATCGTCGCGGATTTCCACCAAGTCGCACAAGGGTTCGGCTTCGATGCCATGCGAACGAAGCTGATCGATCAAATCCCGGGTCCCACGCTCGATGGGGCTCAGCCCCTGCTCCATTCGCCTGAGATTGCTGTCGATCTGATCGATACGATCCTGGAGATCCTTGGTCGCGACGCGGGCATTGAAATGGACATCCGAGAACGCCTTGCGGACCGCAGAAAGTCGCTCCTGGTCGACGGCGACAAGAGCGGCGTCGAGATGAGAGGCGCTGTCCCTCCATCCCTCCGGAAGCGTCTTGTCCCACTCGGAAAGCGGCGCCCTGCCCCGCGCGACGACGACCGCGCTCAGCAGCGCGTGCAGCAGGTCGTCGCGACGGACCAGCAGATTGAGTTCGACGGCCTTCTTAATCGACGCGACGAGACCATCGATGTCCTTGATCGGCACCATGGCGTTGGCACGCTGGCTCAGAGTTGCGGTCTTGTCCGACTCGTACATCTGGGCAAGCTGCTCGGCGTCGCTGGTCCTGATCGATAGCTCGATAGTCTTGTGCTCGGCGTCGAGCCTGGCGTGCCTAGCCGCGGCCGCGGTCGCCTCGACTTCGGCCTTACCTGCCGTGCTCCGGAGCTTCGCGAGAGCCTCTTCCTGCCGTCTGGTCTCCCGCCGAAACTTCTCCCATTCCAGACGGGCGATCTGCCAGCTAGTGATTGCGATAACCCGCTCGTTTTCGACTGCACGGCCGACAATCCGCAAGATCCCGGCAAGGCTCGCGCTTTGGGCCTTCAATTCCTCAATGCGGCGCGTCAGAGAACGCCAATGCTCGATACCACGCCGAAGCCTATCGACCTGGATGGGCTGAACGTCCAGAACGTAGTTCCGGACGAATTCCGTAGGATTGTCGACCGGCTTCAGCAGCAGGGCATTCCGGAAAGCCTTTTGGAAGCGCCTGGGATCGAGCGGAAACCCCGCCGGCGACAAGGCCCTGAGCGATTCAGCCACGAAGTCGGTTGCGCTCGAGAACGCGTCGTCCACTTCGATTTTGCGAGCGCGCAGAGCGTTGCGCACGGCATGCCACTGCAACGTTTCGACCTCGTCGTCGCCGACGACAGCGAGGATGTCGTCTTTGGTCAGCGCTCCCTTGGCGATGAAGCGTGCCTCGCAGGACTCGTCGCTTCTCGATGCCGATGCCGAAAAAGCCACGCCCAGGCTTACCTCCGCGCCGTCTTCCAGATTCTCGAAGACCAGGATGATGTAGGTGTAGGAATGCTGCCGCGTCGGCTCGGACCGCTCGCCTTTCTCGTCGAGCGAGACCACGCCGAGGCAGTAGTCGCGCAGCGTCCGCTTGCTCCTAACGTTGCTCTGGGCGCTCGGATTGAAGCGGATGCTGGCCATGCTTGCGCCGGAGAGCACGGTCTGTACAGCGTCGATGATCGCCGATTTTCCCGCCCCGTTCGGGCCTATGATCGCGGTCATGCCGCGCATATCGACCTGCTGCGCCCGGAACAGGTACCAGTCGACGAGGATGATGCGACGCAGTTCGATCACGCCTGCACCTCGCTCGCGGCTTCGGTCCTTGCCGTCGCCGCGGTCGAGCGCGAGACGAACTCTTCGAGCGAGCCGAGCGTGTCCTTGGAGACGACGATCGGCAAAGCGGGACGTAGGAACAGGGTGAAGTTCCTGTCGTCTCGATCCTCGATCCTCACGAGTCCACGCTGCTTAAAGCCCGCCAGGATTTCCTTGACCCGCCCGAAGTTGGGCCGTTCGCGATGGGTCCGGTCCTCGTAGATCTGCAGGATCTGCTCGCTCTCGACCTCCACCTCACCAAATTCCTTGGCCTCGAACCGCGTGAACGCCTCCTCGTAGTGGAGCCGCAACACCAGCAGGAGCAGGCTCTCATCGAGCTTCATGCTCTGACGGGGAGGTAGCTCGTTCGCCACCAGGCCGACATAGCCGTCGTTTGGCCTGCCCACGACGCGGTAACCGAGCGCATCGAACAGGTTCTCGAAGTAGCTCATGTAGCGACGGAGTAGCTCGTACGACGTCTTCATGCCCCAGTCGTTTTCGTAGATGAACTGGGTGCGCCAGAGCGACTGCGCGGCCTGGCGCAGCTCCTTCTGCAGCCGGTCGCCGTCGCCGCCCTCGGAGTCCTCGTCGTCGATCAGTTTGGAAAGATCACGCAGCATCGGCCGAGGTCCTCACTCTCTCGATTCGGAAGGCGGTCACGTCAATCCAGTCGTTGGCTGTGCGCCCCTCCTCGAGCTTGATCGTGAATTCGCCCAACCGCACGGAGCGACCGACCGCAGCCAGGTTTGGCAAGGCGCGGTACGCGAAGAGATCTGGAATGCTCTCGATCTCGATCTCTGCGGATGACACGGCATCGCGGCCTTGCATCTGCCTGCGAGCGAACTCGAGCAGCTTCTGATCGGACACGCGCACCATCCGATCGAACTCGGTCGTGGCCTGGACGTAGGCGCGCAGATAGGGATCCTGCTTCGGCACTTTGAAGCGCGTCCGCTCGGGCGGCGCCTTCGGCGGCGCCGGCGTGTACAGCGCAAGCGATGTGACTGGCAGACCGACATCCGGCGATCTCAGACGGATCTCGACCTGGTCGCCGCCGATCTTCGAGAGCTGCTCGATCAACCGGACGATCCGCTCGGCTGAGCCCTCTCCCATGACGTCCATATAGTGCACGGTGGTTCGGATGCGGCGTTCGAGCCGATCCCGAAAGTCCTCGATCTTGTCCATGAACGGTCCGACGTCCTCGAACACGCTCTTGATCTTCTCGAGCTCCGCGATGACGCGTTCCTCGGCCGTGGCAATCGTGGCGCCCGCGGCCATGACAGCCTGCTCGATGTAGGCGCGTGCGATCTTGCCGAGGCACTCGGCGTCCGCGAGCATGTCGCCCGCCAAAGAAGCGATCGTGCGGCGATGACGGTACGGATTGTTGGACGTCTTGAGCTGCTTGTAGTCGGCGATCAGCAACCCGTCGACGAAGTCCTGGAAGAACGTGCGAAGGATGGCCGCCGCGTTCGGATTGCCCAGAATGCCGTCCTCAATCTCATGCATGCCGGCGAGGATGCGGCGCATGCTGCGGGCGAACCGCAAAGCAGTGTCGTGCGCGTTGGCGAGTCCCTGGGCCATCGTTTCCGGCTCCCGGTACGCGGCCTCCAGGTTATTTTTGACGTCGACAACCGCGCCGGCGACACGCACACGGCTGTTGCCGAAGTCCGTGATCGCACCTAGGACCATGAACGCGTCCGGGTTCATGTCGACGTAGGTGCGCCATTTCTCGGTCTCTTCCGTGAGCCAGCCGGTATCACGCAATCGGTAGTAGGCGAGGTAGTGGGCCTGGCTTGTGGTCTGGTCCTCCTCGGGATCGCCTTCGGAAAGATCGCGCATCGATCCGATCCCGAACTCGGAGAGCCCGATCTCGATCTGCTTCACGACCTCTTCCCTGAGCGGCGTCTCAAGGATGCGAGCGGAGTAGATTCTCTCGTAGAGGCGCATTAGAAGCCGGGCATAGACGTGCTTCTTCGGCCCCGATAAGGGCCTGAAAAGGGTCTCCGGAAGATAGCCAAACAGCTTCATCTATCGGTCCTTCAGCCGGCCGATTGAACCGTTATGGACGCGCAACCGCAAGAATAAACGGAGGAGTTTCAGGGTGTTCTCCTTGATTTCTTCCGCTTCAGGAACTCTCGGGCCGCCTGCTCCATCACGTCCCAGGCAGCCCGATGTTCGTCGATGGCGACTTGCTTGATGTCCGCGATGACGTCCTTGTCCATCATCGCGATGAACGTAACCCGATGCCCAATCGGGGTCCTTTTGCCTCGTTTCGGCGCCTTCTTTTTGCCGACCATCCAACATCCGTTGCGCGAGGTGCGCTCCGAACCATAAGCGCCACCGGCCACTCACCAAACCTTCGGGGACGCCTTCTTATATAAGAAGCCACACCTTTTTATATAAGAAGGCGAGGCTAAAGCGCTTGACTTCAGCTTGGCTTCCTGATCTGAATGTTCTCGTTTTGTTCGGTTGAGGTTGGTATGTCGAGCGCGGTTCGGAGCTTTAGGGTCGAGCTGATCGAGACCTACCCCGCCCTCTTCCAGCAACCGGCCGACTACCTAGGGGCGGCCCAGGGCTTCGTCGAATGCGACGCGGGCTGGCACGCCGTGCTCGACAGGCTGTTCGTTCGGATCCGGATCGCGGTCCAGGCCGACGGCGGCCCTTTCAAGTTCAGCCAGATCAAGGAAAAGTACGGGAGACTTCAGCTCTACTGGACCGGCGAGGTTTTCGCCGGCGACAGATGTTCAGATCAAGGAAGCCATCGTGCTGGCCGAGATGCGCAGCGCCGTGACCGCAAGATCTGCGGCGATGAAGGCCGCCTCCACGGCGGCGCCTGGCTGACGGCCCGCTGCGCGGCGCAGGCGGAGGGACGCCCGGCGGTCGGGCCCCGCGTCGGCTTCGACAATATGCACATCGTACGGCACTTCGTAGACGGCAAGAGCCACGTCACCTGCCGCCGGTACGACCGGGAGACTGACTTCTTCCTGTCGGTCGACCCTGCCTCCGTCGGGATCGAGGAGTAGCGCCGTGCGCATTTGGACCATGTCCGACGTACACGTCGAACTGACGCACGGATGGGACCTGCCGTCCGGAGAGGCGCGTCCACATTTCGACGTCTTTGTCGTAGCAGGCGACCTGGTCACGAGGGCCGAACGCGGCGTTCGGTGGTTGTTGGAGCGCGTGCCAGACCGGCCCGTCATCTACGTCATGGGCAACCATGAAGCCTACGGGGGCGACGTCGATCGCACGCACGAGAAGGCCAAGGCCGCGGCCGCCGGAACCAATGTGCACGCGCTAGAGAACGAGGCTGTCCGGATCGACGGCGTGACCTTCGTGTGCTGCACGCTGTGGACCGATTTCGCCTTGCTCGGCGATCCGCGGCGCGCGATGGCCGTCGCCGCCCGCAAGATGAACGACTTTCGGAAGATCCGGACCTCCCGGTATGTCGAGCGCTTCCGGCCGATCCACGCCCTCGCCAAGCATCAGCATTCGCGCGCGTTCCTGGAAACCGAGCTCCGCAAGCCGCGCGGCAGCGACGAGAAGCTGGTGGTGGTGACGCATCACGCGCCGCATCCGGGCGATCTGGCCCCGTCAGACCCGCTGACCTCGGACGAGATCCTGAGCGCGGCGTACCGCTCCGACCTCACCGCGCTGATGTCGCTGGCACCCGACGACGGACGGGGCGCGCTGCGACCGCCGAACCTCTGGATCTACGGCCACACCCACGAATCCCTCGACTTATTGGTCGGGGAGACGCGGGTGGTCTCGAACGCGAAGGGCTACGGCCCGTGGCCTGGCCAGCCGCGCACCTGGGACAACGAGAACTTCAACCAGAACCTCGTCATCGAAATCTAAAGAGAGGCGGCCATGGACGATACGGACAACCAGAAACACATCGAGGCCAGCCGCGGCCAGGCCCGTGACTATTGAGGTCCCCTACATGAAGAAATCCAAGCGTCGATCCAATCCGCCTATCGCCTCCCGAGTGGAACCGAAGCGACTCCTCGACCACCACTGTCTGCCGCCTAGCACCGTGCTGATCAACCACGTCTGCGATAGAGAGCTCGGCCCATTCAGGGATGCCCGAACAACAGACAAGATCGAGGGCAACTGCTACCTGGATGATCCGGAGGCCGAAAACGTCCGGCAGCTGCCGGAAGCGCAGCGGCAGTTGGTCGCGACCGCCGTCCAAGCCGCGCTCGACGCCATCTTGTCGGAGAAAGCGAGTCAGCCGACGCTCCCCGATCAGCCGGGCGGCACGGTGGTCCAGGTGACCGGCGATGCGATCCTGGCGATTTTCGACGCCCGCCGGCCGAGTCGCCGCCCGCGGAAGACGCGATCGCGCTGATCGTCACAATCGAACTCGCGCCGGGGCGCGCGGGGCTGCCGGACTTGAAGCGGCGTTCAAAAAGCGCTTTTCCGGTACGACATTCGGATTTGATCGATCGCACCCAGTATCAGGGCGTCCGCATCGATGACCAGCTTGCTCTCGGTGCCTTGCAACGCGACGTTGTCCACATTCTTGCATGACACTACTTCGACGACCGCTGGAAACCCGATGATCAGCTCCTGCCCTACAAGCGCAGGATGAACGAACTGCATCCGGATTTCACGGACCGGCTGGATGCTGCGGTCCTGCAGAAAGCCGAAGCCATCCGCCAATGCGACGAACATGGCTGGATGCGGGATCGCGGCGCCCCCCTTGCCCGCGAGCGTGCCCTCGCCATTTCCCGCCTTATCCGCCGCCGGGCCTCTCTCCGGATGATGCCATCAGAGAAAGTCGTGATGTCCTAGATCCGGCGACACCCCTCCGGAGTGCCTGCCCGAGGATTCATACCGTTAGACGAACAAGCCACCGCCCGCGAACCGCGCCTCCTGTACCGTCGGGTTGTGCGAACGACTCGATCTTTTTTGGATCTGCAAAGCCATCGACCCGGTCAGCCCAATGCTGCATCAGCCTGGCGCGCGAGCCGATCAATGCCAGCGGCCCGTGCCGCCTGTAAATCGCCCTTACCGAGCAACTATCGAGATGCGCCAGCTGTAATTCGATGACATCACTGTCCCATGCCTTCGCTTCGTTGAATTCCTCATGATGGCAAAGGGTTGAGAACGTCGTGCGGAAGCCATGGGCGCAATGTTCGGTCTTAGTGTCGATGCCGAGAGCGCGCAACCGATGACAGAGGGTCGCGTTAGACGACGGCGCGTCTTTGGCGCAAGCGAACACGTAGCGCCGATGACCATTGATCTGTTGCACGCGCCGCAGGATTGCGAGAGCTTGGCGCCACAGCGGGATCACATGGTCCCATCCGGCTTTCATCTTCGCCGCCCGGATGGTCCAGCGGTTGGCATCCCAATCGATTTCGGTCCATTCCATCTCGTTAATCATGCCGGGCGAGGAATAGTAAATGCATCGAACCGAAGGGCATCACCGACCACGTCGCCAAATCTGGCGGCATGATTAGCCTGAAAAGACGAACCACATCCTGCGGGTCAGTGACGCCGGGCCGTGGTGTCGAGACGTTGGGAGCGAGTTGCTTCTTGCAGGCACGGAACGGATTGTAGCCATCGCCGTCGAGGTCGGCGTAGTCGCAGACTTGTTCACCGATACTGTGGACTCGGTCACGTGTTTCTAACCTGCCTTCACTCTGCATCGTCCGAAAAAAGGCGAGCACGTGATATCCTGCCGGTAGAGCTTGCCGAAATGACTCTTAAGATAACCGGCCCTGCAATGGTTTGGGGACTGCGCATGGCGACAACTCTGCCGCGCTTGATCTTCTCGGTCCTCTTCTCAGTAAGCCATTCCGAAGGGACGTTCCGCCGCATAACGATGCCGTGCGAATTGCTTATCGATCGAGAGAACGGCCCGCGATTCTTGTGCTAGTAAAGCCTTTGCGCCGTCCCGCTGTGAGCGCCCCCTAGCGAGCGAGATGGCGCGGTCGTCGCCGTAAGGCCCAACTGAGTCCGACTTGCGCCTGCGGTGAAAGCGATAAGCCATCCGCCAGAGTTTGCGTGCCATCCGCGTAATATTACCTTCTTATTCCGATAAGTCGCCACGAACGTTTGTTCTTCCGGTACGAAGATATACAAGATGCCAACAAATCGGATGGCGGGATCAAATGAGACAAACAGCGACGAGCAGCGATGTTCGCGAAAGCGCCCCGTTTTTCGAGGGGCTCACCGTCTCGAATAGTGTCATTCTTGGCCCCACGCAAAGGCTCAGCAGTCGACAATCGACCGAGCGATCGGAAAAACGTCAACCGAACGATGCTTGTTCTAATATAGGACTTCATGAATGTGATGAGGAGATTGTTAGCTTCGCGAAAATCATCATCGATGTGAATTCAGTTTGTGCCTGTGCTCTTTCGCGCAAGGTATCAATGGGCATCAATGGGAAGACGCTCAGCTCCGGCGAAGGCGTATCGTTTTCCTCCCTGTAGACGGTCAGATCATTGCCGCGCCACTTCCGACAGATTCCTGATCTTGGTCCACCTTCCCTCGCCGCAAAAGACAGGCGGTCATCCATACGCAGCCGACTGCGACCAGCAGTCCATGTGCAACGCGGAGGTGCTGCGAGCCGAAAAATTGCGGAATGTACCAAGGACATTCCGACGGCGAAGGGAATGCCGCACGGCTTCGGGTAGCGACAGGAGCGCCAAAGCGCCGTTCCAGTCGCAATAGCAGAGGCGGCGAGGAGCAGCAAACCGGCAAGAAACATGACAAGACCGGGGCCGGAGCGGATGACCTCTACTAGGCCCAGCAGAGCGTCATTGTGTAGCCGCCGCGCTTCCTGGCCCAGCGCGTGAAGACCATAGGTTTCGCCGCCATAGAACGGCAGCGTAAACCCCGCGCCGATCAGGCTCAGGACGATGGCGACAAGAGCAGGCGTTCAGCCGAAGTGCCGCGAAGAGAGCGTTGCAGCCCGAGCAAACCCAGCGGCAACAAGCTAAACGCAGCAATGGCAAGCATGTGCGAAGCCAACCATGCCGCTGATCCGAACGCCGCGCCCCCCAGCAATGACCTCTCGTCGGAGAACGGGCGAAGGGCCCGGTAGATCGCGAACAGCCCCCCGGAAATGACAAGAGCGCCGGCGCTGAAGCGGATATCGTTCCCAACCATCGGTTCCTCTCTCTAATGCACCGCCGGATACCACAACGCGGCACTAAACTGGGTTACCAATGTTAGCGGGACGCCAACTTTTGATCGGATGATCGCTAGAAGCGCAGCGCGCTTCGGCGCTGCTCTTTGCCTACATTCTCAGCGACAACTTCGTATGGTCGATCAAGCGAAGCGGATTCTGGTCGAAGTGACGGGAGCCAGAATATCTTCTCGCGAGCCAGCGACTTCATCTAATCCGTCGGAGTATTCGCAAGGCCGGCTCCTTCCCCACTCCTTGCGCGTAATGCGCTCGCTGGAGTGCAGCAGCGTTCGGGAAGAGGCAACATTGCGAAGGCTCGTGAACGAACTTCAACCCTCGCCCTGCACACTAACTAGCTAGGTCAGCACGCAGCTTTTCATCTTTTTTCGTAACAAAGCGCATTGTTTCGACGCACCGCGACCGCCACTACGTGATGAAGGCACCAAAACACACTCAAAGATCTCAACGGTTTCAATTATGCAATATATTAGAGCTCGAACTTCTGGGAGCATTGCATGAAGAACAGCGCCGTAACATGCAGTGACTGTGGTGCTGGCTTTCAGCGGCTCGAACTTGACTCCCTGCCTAGCACCAAAGGCGAATATCTCTGTCCGGCCGGCGAAGAAGTTTTGGAGACTTTCAACGGGGACGGAGCTCTTGTCGTCTATCGTTTGACTATTGAGCCATGCGCGAGAGCAGCTCGTCTGTAGCCTAATTGGCCTGCGGCGAGACCGAAGTTTGGACCACTCAGACCTAGAGTTTTGCGCCTCTGTCACGTTGGCGGGCTGGTTGCGCCGACGTGGGTGTGCAGCAAAATCGGCGGTCGATTGCCGATCGACCCATGGAGTTATTCTTCATTGTAGTATCTGCGCCAAGTCTCCACTTTTTGCTGGGCGTCCGCAAGGGACAGGAACCAGTGGGCGTTGAGGCATTCGGCCCGGAAGCGGCCGTTGAAGGCCTCAATGAACGCGTTGTCGGTCGGCTTGCCGGGCCGCGAGAAGTGCACGTCGGAATATCTGAGCTGCAAATGCGCCCGCACGAGGAATATGGCTGCAAGCCCGCAGAGTTTAAGCGACAACAGGTCCGAATCAATGAGACGTCCGCTCCCGCTGATCTTTACACTTACCGCCGTGGGGGCCGTGCAGGTCGCCTAATCGCCGAAAGCCACCTAGGCGATTGGTCGAGCGATGACATCGGGGGGGATTGTCGAGATCACAGGCATAGTCATCACGCCGCGCATATATCATGAGCCGGGCTACAACTGTGATATCCGCTCAGTGCAGCAACAGAGCGAAGCGACGCCCCGGTCGTCTGGTCTATGCGCTGTTCTGGCGAGGGACCAGAGCACCCTCAATTAGTCCGCGAGGTTGGGGCGCTGAGGAAGATAAACAAAAACAGCGTTCTCGCCATTGCTGACGTGAGTGGCGCGACGTTCCACTCGATCCCTCTCTTGCGACGACCAAAACCATAGAGGCCAAGGAAGATTCGATTTTTGCGAGCGGCGCCACTATACTCGTCCTCCAACGTCTGGAAGCTGAATTCACGCTCTGATGACGCCGAGCTGATGAGGAGGCAGCATAATGTCTAAGACGCGGTCGAGCCCGAGGGGCCTGATGACAAGCCGAACAGAGCAAGGTCCGACCTTCAACCTCCTGACCGGGGAAGGGTGGAAGGGTTTCCAAGATGCTGCACAAAACCCGCTTATGTCGTTCATTACGACCGCCGGAAGCCAGGGTGAGCAGGTCATCACATTCGGCCCGAACTGGCTCGAATTGTGCCGCAGAAATCTCGCCACTTTTGAAGAGATCGCACGTGCAGAAGGGGCCGAGGAAAACTGGCGACAGAACCCCACGATGAGGAATTCGGACCAACTCGATCGCGTCTTGCTCGCATCGGAGATGCTGGACAATACACTCAGTGCGAAACGAGCCCTAGAAAGGCTGGTTGGCGAAATCGATTGCGAGCGTGTGAAGCTTCTAGCCTATGAAGCGATGTACGAACTCACCGCGCTTGCGGCGAACTATCACGCCTGGACGGTGGTCGATAACGAACCATCCATCGTTGCTCGCAATCAATCTGTCGAAGGCGCCAGGCGCGGAGGCCTCAAGAAAGCTCAAAGCACGCGCGACCGCGATTTGAAAATCGCCCGCCAGTTTGAAGCCGAGAGGGGCGGGAAACTCAGTGATACGGCTCTAAAGCGCAAGATCGGCAGGAAATACCGACTAGGACGGACGGCCATCTCCGACGCAATTAGACGCGCGCAAAAAAATGGTCGCCGAGCGGGGCAGACCGACCGATAGACCGTCTATGACCCCGATAACGCCGGTCGCTGCTCTGGCCGGTTCTAAACGGAGGTCAAAATATGGAAAAGCCACGTACTCCCGATGCGCGTCGCGGATATCGCCGATCGCGACGCCGCTATTGCACCGTTCACAACCCGGTATGGCGCCGTCGACATTCGCAGGGTCGTGTGCCGAGATGCACGAGGGCTGCCGCAACGCGGACGCAGTGCCGTCCTCGACAGCACTTTTGCTTTGCTCGCCGTCGTTGAGGAGGCACATATACAATAACCGTGAGGCCGCTTGAGTGTCGCGGTATCTCGTGCTCAGATGCCCGGCGAATGGCCGAGTACTGGCACCACGCTTTCGTAAGGCCGCAAATGAAAAACCCCGACACGAGTGCCGGGGTTTTTCTTTGCCCTTATGCAGATCAGGACTTTCTATCGCGCCTTTATCCCCTGCGTCTGCACGCTCACTCCTGCGGGGAGGCAGCCTGTCTCACACGGGTTGCTTATGCGATACGGTTCTCTCTGCCGACCAGAACGGTAAACAGGCTTTTTCGGGAGGAGTCTATGAACTTCTTAATCAGAAGCCACATGCTGCACCTCCTTTCTCCTGACGCTGGTTGATACCAGAGCCGGCCCGCTAAATAGGGCAGGAGACCAACATTCGCAAGATGCGGCCGGGGGGCCTGCGAAGCGGTTGCTTTGCAGTCCAGCCCCGCTATTTGCGGCCGTCGGGCTCGCCGGCCCTGGATCGTGTCCCAGAGCATGGTGTAACTGGCGGTGGGGCACCGCGTTCGCCGGCGAGAGCCGGGCTGGTCAGCTGGCGATAGCCGGAAGGCTGACGGTGGGATCATCGCTCAACGGCGCGATGGTTTCCAGAATCTCCGCCAGATCTACACCACCATCGGGAAAGATGGCAACCCGATTATCGAGATCGAGGCGGCCGACCTAGTAGATCAGGCCGAAGAGTGCTCTCGTCTCTTCCTGCTGATGTCCGCGCGACAGTTACGGAAGATGCGCCGCAAGTCCTTCGCATAGTCGAATACCGTCCCTCAGCATCGCTGGCCGCCACGCAGGCCAGCACTAAGATTCTGCTGGCCAGTATTGAAAAGTACACTTTGGCCACGACCGAGGTCCGATGACCGCAACTCAATTCAGGAACGCTCTGGATCGCCTCGGGCTGTCGCAGAGTCATGTAGCGGGCACGCTGGACGGCCCATTCATCGTTCTGTTCGAGCAAGATCGCGCCGATCAGGCGCACGATGGCGTCCTCATTGGGGAAGATGCCGACCACCTCCGTTCGCCGCTTGATCTCGCCATTGAGACGCTCGATCGGGTTGGTAACCGGTATGAGATGCTCGGTGCCAATGTTCCGCCGCGGTGTTCTACCTCGTGGCGTATGGTACGACCATCGGGACAGAGGCACCGGGAGCACGAAGTGCGGGCAGGCCGATGCACACGATGAGCCGAGAGCTCGAGTTAGTAGCTGGCCGCCTCTGCGACTCGCCCGGTTGCGCCGCGAGCGAATCCGTAGTGCTGAGCCGGGAACGTCATGTAGGCGAGCACATCAGTCTCGGCTTCGTCCAGAAAGGCTGCGAACTTGGGCAGCTTGGGACGAAGCTGATCTGCAACACGGCGCCACTGGGCCTTTGCTGCCTCGGCATCGTCCTGGGCGAAGGCGGTGGCGATGAAGGCGGAGACGACGCGCCGCCCGCTCTTGCCAGCATGCGTCAGCGCGTTGCGCATGAAGTGGACGCGGCAGCGCTGCCAGGTGGCGTTGAGCACCTTGCTAACGGCGGCCTTGATGCCCTCGTGGGCGTCGGAGACGACCAGCTTGACGCCACGCAGGCCGCGGCGGGCGAGCTTGCGCAGGAATGCCGTCCAGAACGTCTCGGCTTCGGAGGGACCAATATCCGTGCCGAGAACTTCGCGCCGGCCGTCACTGTTGACGCCGACCGCGACAATCACCGCAACCTCGAGACGATGCGGCCATTCTGGCGCACCTTTACGTAAGTGGCGTCGATCCACAGATGCGGCCAGTCGCCCTCGATCGGGCGGCCGAGGAACGCCTTCACTTTGTCGTCGATCTCGCCGCACAGCCGGCTCACCTGGCTCTTGGAGATGCCGCTCATCCCCATCGCCTGCACCAGATCGTCCACCGAACGGGTCGAGACGCCTTGCACATAGGCCTCCTGGACCACGGCGGTGAGCGCCTTCTCGGCCATGCGGCGCGGCTCCAGAAAGCCCGGGAAGTAGGAGCCCTTGCGCAGCTTGGGAATGCGCAGTTCGACGGTGCCGGCGCGGGTCTCCCAGACCCGGTCGCGGTAGCCGTTGCGCTGGGCCAGACGCTCCCCGCTTCCCAATTTTCCCGGGCGGGAGTAGCGGATGGTGAAGGAACTGGGATAAAATGGGCCTGTGATACAAAGCTGTCCACCTCCGCCTGGCCATCCGTTGATCGAAGCCGCCGATCTTTACCTCATCGGATGCGGCATCTTGCCGGCGCGAGACGTCACGATAGAAGCGCTCTCGATCTTGAGTCAGGTGGTTTCATACACAACGCTGCCAAGCCCTAATCTCCGGTCGTTTCTTGAAAGCAACCGGTTGGACTTTGTCAACATCGAGCATCTCTACGAAACAGGGAAAGAGCGATCGAAGATCTACGCCGATGTCGCTGCCCATGTTTTGGAAAAGGCGGCCAGGGAGCGGCCGATCGCGTATTTGACCTACGGGCATCCGATGTATCTCGACGAGCCCGTTCGTTTGATGTTGGCCGGCGCAGCGGCAAGCGGCCTGCGCACGCGCGTCGTACCCGGTGTTTCCTTCGTCGATTCCGTCATCGCGCGATTGCCACTTGTGGTCGGGCCGGCCGGATTCCAAGTCATCTCGGCGGACCCGTTGGTCGAAGGAACGGCCTCAATCGATCCGTCGCGGCCGACCCTCGTCGCGCAAATTGGCAGCTTTCGAATGCCCACCGCGAACGGCGAGCGAGCGTTGGCGCCTGCACTGTTGGCGCCGCTGATGGACCGGCTGCTGGGACAGTATCCCGCTGACCATCGCATCACCTTTTGCGACCTCGATGAGAGCGGCGCGGAGCCGCTATTCCTGACCGTTCCGCTTTGTGCTTGGAGCCTGGCGGCGGATGGGGTAAATTACGCGACAACAATGTACATTCCGCCGATCGATCCCGCCAATAGCGGCCGCGACACGGCTTTTGAAACGGAACGTTTACCATGACCACCGGCCCACTTGAGCGCGTGCTCGCCAGAGCGAAAGAATTGCTGCTGACGGCGCCCGACGATTGCGCCAGTGAAATCAGGTCAATGCCGGAATTCACGCAGCTGTCATCAGCCGAGCAGTCGGCTGTCGTGCAGTTGCCTGTGCGCGAGATCGCCGGCTTCCTGGCGACCGCTGACACCAGGCGTATGGCGTCACGGAAGGCAGCACAGGCTTGACGCAGACGGGTGAGCCCGAACAGGACTCACCGTTGCCGTACCGCGAGGTCTTCGCGGCGGCGCTTCTGCCGTTCTTCTACGACCCCAACATTCATGAGTTCGAGGGCTATGAGAGTAAGCCGCCCTTCAAGCGCGTAAAGCCGAAAAAAGAGACGGCCGAACGAGAGAAGGCCGGGGCAGAGACCGCCGAAGCAGAAATGCCCGACTGGGTCGGGGATTTCGTCGCTGCGAGAGACAACATCTACAAGGCTCAGCCAGCCTGGCGCAAGGTTGCTCAGTTTAGCATCGAGGTGACGATCGAAAAATTCGATCTCTATAAAAACCCTGAAAAGTATCCGCAATTCACGATTCGGAATCTCCGCTTCCAGGCAATCTTTTCGCTCTTCCCAGGGACGGGTGTTGGCACGATCGCCTTCTGGCTGAAAATTGGGTCCGTTCAGGCCCACGACGCGCTGCAAGCGGTAGACCTCTTCAAGCTGACCGACCCCGCGGCGGGTTACGGCTGTCTGAAGGTGGCCGACGAGTCGGAGCCCTTTGAGCAGGTCTCGGAACTTGCGCGATTTTACCGGGACAAGTTCAAGGAAGTATATCCGGGCCTATTCACTGACCCGCCCGAGCCCCTCGCCGCCAATCGCTATGTGCGACGATGGAATCAGACCTATAGGCAAGTCTCGAATCGAGCGGCCGCATTTTGGGCCAAATTTGAAACAGCATATCCAGACCTCGTCCTCGACCTCAGGGGACCAGCTCGAAAAACCGATAGACAAGACCCGTCTTTCTCCTACCCTTTCCTGTACGTTTCTTCCGTAGCGAACACGAACAATGCAAGCGACCTCCGAGAGGGCAAAAGAGGGCGGGAGATCGTGTCGATCAACAACCGGTACTGGCTTTTCGATCAGACCGTTGCCGATTTTGAGGTCGAACGGGCATTCGAGGCCAACCTGCTGCAATACGACTATGGAGTGATCCTGGTCTCGCGTGCGAGCACGGTTGAAATCCACGCGGAGATGCCGTTCTCGAAGCCCGAGCCCGGAAAGACGGTAAAATCGTCGATCCTCGGCGACCTCTTCCAGCTGATGCTTTTGGCTGAAGTCCCAGTCATGCAGCTTGTTTTCTCTGCAGCACGTGAATCTGACACTCGGAAACGATCTTGAGAACGTTCGGACGGAGCTTCGCCCGGGGAATTGGCGTACTCCGCTTGCGGTTGCCGCGATTGCGTTGGCGGCTCTCCTCGTTGCAACGGTCGTAATTTCCATTGCCGCACCGAGTTCTGCGCTCACCCCGGGTTCCGCGCCTGCCCCGATACCTTGGCCGCGAACACTTATATTTTGGGCGGGGAAGCTTTTGGAGGAGTGCGCTTCTATCTTCTTCTGGCTGTCAATCTCGGTGGTCGCTTACAGGTTCGCGGAACCGGTGCGGCAGAATTTGCTACAGAAGCGAAGGTTCATGAACTTGATCAGCCGCTTCGGCACCGTGTGGGTTGCCGGTGAAGTGATCTATGGACGATTCAACGATGCCTACCAAAGCGCATTTCCGATCGCTCAGCTGACCAAGAGTTACGAACAGAAGCAATCCACGCTCGACTCGTTGCTTGAGTCGGGGTTTCGTCTGTTCGTTGCAGTCGTAGGTCCGCTGGTCGCGCTGTTTACTGCGATTCTTCGGTATGCTCCGTAGGAGACGATGGGGCCGCGAGCACTCTGGGCCTGCGGTCCAAGTCCTGCCGAGATGTAGGCCGAATGCTGCGAGAAGCTCCTTGATCTCGTTCAGCGACTTCCGCCAGAAATTTGGGCGTGCGCAGCATCTCGGCTTCCGACTTCTGCACCAGTTCTCCGACGTAGTTGATCCCGTCATTTGTCAGGCAGTTCGCCGACCGCACGGACAATTCAAGTTCGTCCACGCCCTCCAGCAGCTTGACGGCTTGCTTCGACAAAGCCGCGATGTCTGGTGACGGCCAGTCCGGGACGGCCAAGCCGAGATGCAGCCCGACCTGGGCCAGGATCTACTGCGGCGTCCTGCACAACCTCGCTACCGACGTATGGACCTACATCTCCGTGGGCTACTTCATTGCCGTCGTCGGCGCGACAGGATCGTCGACGATGCCGCACAAGATCAACCCCATCCGCTTCGAGAACGCAGAGGCGAACTTCGAGATTTCGGGCGCGCTGTTCGGCACGCTCGCGCAGACGCTGGTCACCTCGCGCCTCCGACTCCTCGACGCAGCGCAATATCGGCGTCACGTTCGGACACTCGCTGCTTGACCTGTACAACCTGCAGCGCGGGCTCGGCGAGATCTTCGTCGCGGAGGACGTGCTCGCTGCCGACCTCGAGGCGAATTGGGAGGTGCTCGCGGAGGCGATTCAGACGGTCGTCCGCGCCGAGATCGTCGCCGGTCGCTCGCGCATCGCCGACCCATACGCCCTGCTGAGGAACCTGACCCGCGGTCGTCGCGTAGGCACGGCCGAGTTGGCGGAGTTCGTACGCGGTCTCGACATCGGGGACGACGCGAAAGCTCGCCTCCTGGCCCTCACGCCCGCGACCTACACCGGATTGGCGTCCGCCAGCGTCGACGAACTCGGACGGACCTAGCCCGGGCCCTCGCGCAGCCCGATCGAGCCCCGGCTTACCGATCGCCTTCCACGGCTTCGTAGCCTCAGGATCTGCGGCCTCGGCCTTTCGTCTTCCGCGAACGATCTAGGGAGGACAGCGCCTGCTGAAGCAAATGCAACAATTCTGTTGCAAATGCAACGTCGATCGGCGGCCTGTCGCCGCTCCCCAGACGATCCAAACCCTGCCCGATCAGCTTCGCGCTCGCATCAGTCACGGGGTGTCCGGCCAAAGCCCTGGTGACCAACGAGTGGTTTAGGTCCAGCCGGCGCGCGACTTCCCTCCTGCTCCATTGAGGATGCTCGCCGGCAAACTCCTGGAGCCGCTCGACGGCGGAGTGATCGACCTTTCCTCGGGGCATAGACCGCATTTCGAGAGGAGGGGAGAACGTCTCCATTTGCGACATTTTTGTTTTATATGCAACAAGCATTGCTGTAGGCTGCGGACGATGGCGCTGCGTTGCGCGCCGAATTATATTGATAGGGTCCGATGTCCTGGAAGAAAAGCGCGATGGTCGCAGTCAAGGTCGAAGTGGGACCGTCGATCATGCTCCATAGCGGTGCATGGTTCGATTTCGCCTCGCCGCACACCAGCGGCTTCACGGCCGAAGACATCGCCCACGGACTCGCGCACATCTGCCGGTATTCCGGCCAATGCAGCCGGTTCTACTCGGTGGCCGAACACAGCCTGCTGGTGAGCGACGTCGCCGAAGGATTCGAATTCGAAGCGCTCCTGCACGATGCGGCCGAGGCCTTTATCGGCGACATCACGCGCCCGCTCAAGCAGATGCTTCCCGACTTCAAGCGGATCGAAGCCGCGGTCCAGGATGCCGTCCTGAAGCGGTTCGGCATCGCGCCCCCTCTTCCTCCTCAGATCAAGGAAGCCGACCTGCGGGTGCTCGCGGCCGAGCAAAGGCAGATTATGCCGCCGGGGACGGACGGCTGGCTCGCCGGGTTGACCATACAGCCGGCCCCGATCTTGGTCCGGCACCTTCAACCGGAAACCGCGAAGCGGATGTGGCTCGATCGGTTCGAGACCCTGCGGCGAGAGAGGATTGTCAAGGGACAATCCCAGGTACCGGTGAAAGGCGGTGATATTTCTTCGGAACGGCTGGAGCGCGCGGCCGTTTGCGCCTTTATGCCGAAGCAGGATGCGTAACAGGGCCGGGTCGATGTCATTGCGTAAGGACGTTTCGTTGGACGAGCTCGCCCGGGTCGGGAATGTCGCGCAATTCGTGAGCTTCTCCCCCGATGCGAACCGACCGCGTCAGGAATTCTGCCGCGTCGCCGGGTTCGACGCGAACCACAAGTTCCCGACGTTGGCGGACGCGCTCCGCAGCCTGATCGCGCAAAGTCCCGAAGGGACGATAAATCTTCGCAGCTTCACGCCGGACAGTCCGAGAAGCCGCGACTTCCATTACGGGCTCTCCGATCTCACGCAGGTCGAGGCGCTGGTCCGACGCATGTCGGCCGAGGGTCTGTTCGTCATCGCGAACGAGACGGTCGACGTCTCCGATGGCGGCGTGTCCGGCGTAATCCAGGGCGGCGTGGCCGAGTTCGCCCCGGACGACACGCCGCGCTGCGTCGAAAAGGGCGGCACGGCGTCCCTCCCGCTGGACTGGGCTCTCGCCCTGATCGAGACGGTGTACGGCATCCCGGTGGAAACGGTCGACGCCGGTCGCGGGCGGCTCGAGTTCAGCATTCATCCCAAGCCACGTGGCTGGCGGCGAACGCACACCTTAATGTGGGAATACGAAGGATCGGACAGCGCGCCCGCCATGGCGGCCGTCAGATGGCCGAACCGCTTCAGCCGATTGATCGGCGACAAGACATTCGGTCTGTTGATCGCCCACGTCATGGGCCTGCCTGCCCCCCGCACGACCTGCATTTCGCGGCGCATCGCGCCGTTCACGTTCGGCGAAGCGACCTCGTCGAAGGAAGTGTGGACGCGCACATGCCCGCGCGAACAGGAGCCCGGCAGATTCACCACCGTCAAGGGCTGGCTCGATCCGTTCCGCCTGCTCAACGCGGAAGACCCGAGCGGCGAAGCCATCTCGGCGATTCTCTCTCAGGCCGCAGTTCCTGCTTCCTTCGCCGGCGCGGCCATCACGGATGCGCGTGGTGAGGTCGTGGTCGAAGGTGCCGCGGGGGAAGGCGATCGCTTCATGCTCGGCCAGAAGGTGCCGGAACGCCTGCCCCGAAACATCGTGGGCGATGTCGAGGCGATTTATCGCCGGACGAAGGAGCGGCTCGGGCCGGTGCGGTTCGAGTGGGTCCACGACGGCAAGCGCGTCTGGATCGTCCAACTTCACAAGGGCGCCACGGACAGCGCAGCGTCTACGCTCGTTCCGGGCGAAGCCGACCGCTGGGAGACGTTCGACGTGTCGAACGGACTGGAAGAACTGCGCAGTCTGCTGCATCGCCTGCCGTCGGGTGTCGGCGTCCGCATCTGCGGCGAGGTCGGCTTGACGTCACATGTGGCCGATCTGCTGCGCAAGCATCGGCGCCCTGCTCGTCTGACCGAGAGCTCGGCGGCGTAGGTCGCCGTCTACGGTCCCTCGGCCGGATCGCTGCCTTTGCGCCGCCACAGCGCTTTCTTCTCGCCTTTGAAGACGCGATGCGCCGCCAGAGCGTGAGCTTCGATGTCAGGCACGCCGCCCATCACGGTCAACTCGACTACCGCGTCCTTGATCGGCTTCTTCAACTTCTTGCGGCGCTCATCGAAGGGAAAGTCGGCGATGGGCATGAACGTGCTGCGGCCCCTCGGGACCGGATTGTAGATCGTGGCGCCGCTGTTGATAGGACTGAGCGTGATGACGTCGCGATGCGCGGCGACCAGGCTCTCCGTATCCAGCGTGATGACGGTCTGCGGTTTGTCGCGATAGGCCCGTGCACCGAGGAGCCCTTGAAGGCGATCCTTGGAGAGCCAGAAGAACACCCGCGCGTTCAACGTTTCGAACCACTCTTCGGGCGTCGTGCCGTCCGTCAGGCACTTCTCCAGCGCGGAGCGGGTCATCGGCTTCTGGTCGCGGACCACGGCCGCCGGCAACCCGTCCCGCGATATCTTGACCGATTCCGGTCGGCGTTCGGATTCCAGCTTACGCCGTTCCTCGCCCTGGAGTTCATAGAGGTCGAGCAGCGCTGTCGTCGACAACAGACCGTGGCGGGCGACCGACTTCCAACTGGCGTCTTCCGCCATGTGGTAGAGACGCGGATAGTTCTTCAGCAGATCTTCTTCCGTCACCGCCAATCCCTTCGATCGATGACGCCAAACTTGGCGAACCGCGTCGATATCAGCGACACGGGTGCGTTCGCAACCGCCTCGACGGAAGCGATGAATCGGTGTGTTTCGGCCGTGAGCTGATCGAAGGACTGGGCCTTGCGGTTGTCGACGCTGATGTAGTCCGAGAACGACAATGCAACGTCGGTCGCTCCGTTGAGGACCGACGAACGACGAAGCTGCTCCCAGTCGAACTCGGCGATCCGTCGCTGATTTCCCGAGACGGATCCGACTTCGGTTTTCAGGATATCGTCCAAAGGCACGCCGGACCGCCTGGAAACGGTTTCGAAATCGATCTCGATTCCCATCGGACCCGACTCGCCGCCGACCCGGATCGGATATCGTCTCATGACCATGACGACGCGACGCACGCGCGACGGAGCTATGCCGGCGTCCGCCAGACAGCCGGCCGTAGTGGTCTCGCGCGCTGTGACGTGCGGATAGTGTCCGTGATGGATGCTGAGCCCGGTGCCTTGGGTGCCTTCGAGCATCACGCGCGTTCCCGAGGAATACGCCTTCTCGAGTTCCCGGCCGACCGAGCCGACGAACGGCAACAGGTCGGGATGATGTTTCGCCAACCGAACCGGGCCGCCCAACATCGGCTCCTTACTTCGATTCAATATCTTACGCGCCAACGCAGATCCGGCGCCCTGTTTCGTTGATCCGATCGTTCCCAGACCACCCTCGCGGCTTTCGAACGCGACGTCGGCCTCCTCTATCACCATGGCCTGCTCGTCGATGACGATGCGACGCGCCGCGTCGCATTCGGCGATCTCGCGGAGAATGCGCGTGGGCGAAATCGTCGAACCGGCCGCGATCAGTATCTTCGCATCCGGATTGGACCGGGTGCCGGACGGCAACTGTCTGTAGTTGTACCTGGGATCCGCGACCTGGTGGCCGGCATTGGGGCCGCCGACCCGCACCAGGATGCCGTATTCCATAGCGATATGAGCGCAGATGTGCCCCTTGCCTTCGCTACCGTACTGGCCGCTCACGATCGCGTCGACGAGCGGAACGGCGGCACCCGGGAAGAGCGCGAGTCCCGCCACGGCCAGAGCAAGCAGAGATGCAGGCTCGCGGTCGCGATTTTCGACCACCCTGTCGGCCGTGGCATCCAGCGACCAAACGCCGGCTTCGGTCGGATCAGCTCTGACCTGGTCGTACGTCATGCCGGTGTCGGCGACAGAACCGCGGTCTTCGTAGCGCTTCTTGACCACCTCGAACGGTGCCCTGACATGCACGTGGACGAGCCGATCGCCGTATGTCTCGCGGAGGTGCGCGACCTGCGGGGCGGTCCTGACCGCATCAATCAGGATCACGTCCTTCCCTTCGTGCTCGGCGACATATCGAGCGATGCCGTCGCGGACCCATCTTCCGTCGGTGTCCACGTCCAACCGCTTGCTTGCCTCGAGCAGCGCATCGCGTTCGTTCGGACACCCCTCGTCCAACAACAACGTTCGCGTGGAAATCCGGTGGGAACTGAATCTACGAAGCAGCTCGTCGGCCAAGGCCGACTTTCCGACCGCAACCGGTCCCGAAATCGCAATAATGTAACGCACGCATAAACCTCTGATTGAAATGCCTCCTCGCGCAAGGTAAGTGTTGCGTGCTGCCCTTGTCTACACCGAACCGATCTTTCCGACGAAGTATCAAGGGATCCTCGCGGCCGAAGCCGCCCGCGGCAGCGGTGCGCCGCGGTACCCCCGAGCTGGTGGACCGCAGCATGCAGAACCGATTTGGACGGCCAAACGGACTTCGCCGCCCTCGGCCCCATGCGCGCCCGATCAGATCAGCTTTTCCAGATCGCGCGCGTCTTCCAATCTCGAGGAAACCCCATCTTATCGATGGGAGTGTCGGGAAACTCGTCGATCAGGTCCTTCAACCTCTGAGCCCAGTTCGATGGTCCCGAGCATTTGTTGAGCATGATCTTGAGGCTTACTGCCTGGGCGTACGTCCGGTCGTTCGGATTCAAGTCGTCATCGTACTGCCTGATCGTCGTGGGCTTCAGCGTGTACACGCGATTCCAGATGCGGCTGTGATGCGCGCAGAGGTTTCGCAAGTAGGAGAGCGAAAGGCACCATGACTTCAGTGCAGGCTCTTGAAGTCCGATCAGCCACGCGACCGACTTCGAATTCGCCAAGTTGAGGTTTCTGACCAAGTTCGCGAGGCTACCGAAAGATATCGCTTCGACGATCATCCACGACGGCGGCATGTCGGGCACGTCGTAGCTCTCATAGTAGTGAGCGATGTGCACGGCCCTCTTCCGGGATCGGAATGTCCGATCTCGTCCTTCAGCTTCTGCAGAAGCTCTGCATGGTTCGTCGAAGCAGCAAAATGCTTCGGATCCAGAAACCAGTGAGAGTCATGCTTGATCCCAAGGGACTCGGTGAGGGCCGAGCGGATCGCGACCTCGATGCGATCGATTGCGTCGAGGAAGATAACGCGAAGCTTGCGGTCAAAGGAGTAGAGAGTCGCGATCTGATCGAACGTGGTTCCAGCGTCGAACCTGTGTGTTCCGTCCGTCGATTGGAACGGCCGCATATACGCGGACAGTCGGTAATAGCCTATATGTCTGAGCGACATCTGGGCCGCTGCTCGGTCCGGAATCGTCAGACCACGGCCTTCCAATAGGGCCAATTGGTCGGGCACCGACAGCGCCGGCTTCGTAAACGTTCGCGACTGTCTGGACAAAAGAAAACCCCCCTGGTGCGCATCGTTGAGAGGCGTGGGGGGTGTTGATGCGTTTTACTTACTGATTCCATCGAATGTAGTCAAGCCGTCCCACAACTCGAGGTTAACATATTGTGGCGACACGCTGCAACCCGCCTAAACCCCTCAATCCACTTGGATTTTCCGCGGCTTCGCTGCGGTGCCAGACTACCTCGCGCTTCAACGGATGGCCGCTTCCGGTCTAGACTGTACGAACGGAAGGATCCCGGGTCTGGCCAGCATATGCCGGCGGCCGGCAGCGCGCCGACAGCTCCTCAACGCCATGGCGGCGAGATCGACGAAGGTGTCGTCGCTGACGGACCGGCCGGCTTGTGCCGCCTGGATCGCCGCCGCGACGACAGCCGTCGACGGCACGCCGAGACTGCGGCCGGCGATCATCAACGCCCCGCAGCGATCGATGCGACCGGCGTCGACGAGCTCTCGGAGCGCCGGGACCAGCGGAACTTCCAAGTGACCATCTTGCTGGGGCCACGCCTGCTCGGGCAAGCGCCCTCCGGGGAAGCCGTGGAGCCGAATGTCGAAGATCTCCGAGGGCGGCACCGAGGCCGGCATCGACGACGAGATCGAAGTTCGAACCAGCCGCGGCGCGCCGAGCCGCGAGATCGTCGATGCCGACGAGCGCCAGCCCGGGGCTCGTCCGCCGAGAGCTTGGTGCCATCGACGAACCTGCTTTCGATGACCGTGGTGCCGAAGCCACTCGCCTCCGCCCACGTCGCCGCGTTGCGGGCCTTCTTACGGCCGATCCAGTCTGGCCCGGTCAACAACTGGATGGCGAGATTGCCGACCTCGGACTTGTCCGCGTCCTGAAGAAACAGGGAGATCATGCCCGGAGAAGTCCAATCGTCCACACCGCGGCCTGACCGAAATTGCCGAGCCCCAAAATCCAGTACGCCGCGGGCAAGTAGGCGAGATCGATGCCGGCAGCGTCTTCGCAGCCCGGCGACAACGCCGACAATCTCGAAGTCCTGCGACAGGCGAGCTTGTCGCCGAGCACGACACTGCGGAAGACCTCGCCGATGCCATGGCGGCCGCCATCACGCCGCCAATTTCGTTGCCGCCCCGAGGCGGATCGGCCAACGCCTCGATGCCGACGAGGCCTGCCCAGCCATCGGCCCTGCATAGCGCCCCGCCCTGCAAGCGCCGGCGCTCGGTACCGACGTGTAAGGCGATGGCCTGCGCGGGCGCAGCGGTAGAAAGGCACCCCGCGAATTCGAGATGCCAACGGACGGGCCATCTGCCGAATTGCCCGACCACGGTCGTGTCGGAGCCGAGATAGACGCCGCCGGTGAACATTCGCACACCGCATTCCGCCGCGGTAAGCAGCCGCCTGGATCCACGGCACGCCAGTCACGGCATCGGCGGTCAGAACAAGCGCGGCCTGATCGAGCCTTCGCCGCGCGTCGTCGTAGCCGATATGGCCGTTGCCGCGCATGAGTGCCGAGCAGGCCCAGCGACCCCGGCGCGCGCCGACCTTGAAGGTCGGCGATGCGAGATCGCGCATGAGAGCGTTGTGATCGGGTCCCATGGTCTTGAAGACGAGATCGAGAACGATCGACTTCTCGCCGCGATTCTCGACGGCGCCGCGATGTGCCGCAGCGACGGCATTCCGGTGATTGCTCTGATCTTGCGGCACGACCGGTTGGACAATTTCTGGTTCACGTTATTCCACGAATTCGCACACGTCGTTCGTCACCTGAGCCCTGATCGGCAGCTGAAACTCGACGATCTCGACGTGGCCAGCTCCGAAACCATCGAAGCCGAGGCGGACGCGTTCGCGCGCAATGCCCTTATCCCTCCCACTATTTGGAAGCAAATCGTTGAGGACAGCAGCACGGAGGAGATCATCGATGCGGCCGAGAAAGCCGGAGTTCATCCAGCCATTGCCGCGGGCCGCTGGCGGTTCGAGCATTCGGACTATCGCCGGTTTTCGAAGTTGATCGGCCGAGGCGCATTCTCAAATCCGCCTAGGGATTGCCGCGCTCGTTGTTTTCGGCGCAGCACAATTGGACGTCAGATCGTCTTTCGTTCGGTCTCCGGGTATCGCGTGGTCAATCAGTCCGTAGGACTTAAATTGCTCGACCGCGGAGGGAAAGCTTGTTCGGCGCTAAGCTGTGGATCGGAAATCGACCTTAGCCTCGGATCAATCATTCCGTAGAGGACATCGCCGCTCTCGCGGAAGATCCGCTCACCTGGTTTTCCGCTGCCAGGTGTCGGCGGCAACTCGAATTTGACGGGAGTGACGTTGGGTTTGATGCCGTTCATATGCAACTGAGATAGCGACTGATAGAGCGCGTCGAGAAAACCGAGCAATTCCCTCACCTCGTCGACGCGAGTATTCACCATCAGAGCATCGGCGCCCGCCCGATCGATGCTCTTATGCGCGAAGATCTTGTGCCGGATCTCGCGATACCGCGCTTCATATACTTTGCGCCACTGGCCTACGGCCTTTCGCATGCCGCGCACATCATCCATCGTCAGATCGTACTTGCCACAGGCGTATGCGGCTGCGTCCTTCGGCGTCATGCCTTGAGCGATCCTGCGTTGCTCCAGGGCTGCTGCACTCAATGAGGCGATGTCCTGCGTCACCACGCCGAGCAGCTTGTCGATGTTGTGCAGGGACTTCGGGTCCTGGTCGAAGATGCGGCCTAGCACGACGAATGCCGACATCAGCAGCGCGTAGCGCGTAGTGATCCAGAACGTAGCGGTCTCGTTCATCCTCGCTAGGACGTCGGGGTTCTTACCCGGGACGAATTGCAGCGAGAGATAGCCAAAGAAGAACTGCTGCGCTGCTTCCTCCTCCGTACGGAAGATCGCAAGTTCATGCTCGAGCGAAGTCGGGTCGGTAGTCATGCAAATACCTCGATGGTTGGACGGTCTACAATGGAAATATTCGTTGCCGCTGAACGCTCATCGATCGCTGCGATTGTCGAGAGCATGAGCATTCAAGAAAATGCGGGTGCGGAGGCTGCGATTGCGAACCGGCGAGATCGGCTTGGTGGGTGAAGGCCAGCTGTTGCTGGAAGCCGCCTCTCTTGGACCTCGAAGAACGGCACTACAAACCGCTCCGCAATCGTCTCCAGCGAACCACCAACTTGGTTGGCGAGCGTATCGAGGTCTTGGCTCAGCTTGGAGGCCGCCTGCATCAGGCCGAGCAGCGTGTCGAGGTCCGCAAGCTGTTGCGCGCTGCGCGTGTGGTTAGTAGCTCATCACGAAGTCCTTGTTTTATAAGGGTTTACAGGACTTCAGGGGCACTGGCGGGGAGAGTGGGATTCGCACCGATGATAGGCACATCGGTGCGGTCGCGATCCGGTGGCGATTCCAGACAAACGAATTCTCGGAGCGACCTTCGCTCGTGGTGAAATTTGATCGTGATGTGCATTCGCAGAACACTTCTAGCAATTCAAGAGGTGGGTGCCCATGGAGAAGCCGTCTGGGCGGTATCGGTCCCAGCGGCCGGAGAGAAGACGTTTGATCCAAGGAGGAAATCCATGTCGGCGAGCTATGCCGACTCCCGACGAGGAAGTCGGCCCGCAACGTATCGGCCCCAAGCGTCCATCAGCTGCCGTCGCTTCTTCAACGCATTGCCCCGCCGATAAGCTTGCTCCGTTTCATCTCCCACCTTGTGGGCTAATGCCATCTCCGCAATTTCACGCTCAAAGCGGGTCTCGTCACCTGCCCAATCGCGAAAGCTGGACCGGCACCCGTGCGTTGTCATCGCCGGATAGACGCCTTTGAGGGCATGGAGCACGGCATTCATACCGAGCGGCTTCGCATGGTCTTTTGACCAATGCCCGGCGAATACATAGGCCTCGCGCACAGCCTCCTTCGGGATGACCGCCTTTAAAATCGCAACCGCGCGGTCGCAGAGCGGCACTTGGAAATTTTTGCCTTCTGGATGGTCTTCGGTTTTCAACCGTTCCGCAGGGATGGTCCAAAGCCTCTCTGCGAAGTCCACCTCGCACACGCGCATCAGGCGGGCTTCTCCGGTCCGGACCGCCGTCAAGATGATGTATTCAGCCGCAAGATTGACAGCGGTGTCCGCCGCTTCGTGGTTGGCCTGCAGGGCCTGAACAATGCCGGGGACGTCCTTGTAGGGCGCGGCCTTGTGATGGCGCTTCGAGCGCTTCGACTTCGGTAAGAGCGGCTTCAGAGTCTTCCACATGGCGGGGTTCTTACCCGACCGAAGACCTTTGGCCTCCGCAGCGTCAAGCACGCGCTCAATCCGGCTTCGCGTTTCGCGCGCCGTGCGGTTGATCGTAATCCATATGGGCGACAAGATCCGCAACACCTCGTTCACCGTGATATTGGCGAGTTCGATATCCCGGATTGGCTTGCACCGGACCTTCAGGTCCCGTTCCCAGTCGGCCAGCGTGTTTTTGCCTTTGAAGCCCGCCTTGATCGATACGAGGAAGGCATCCGCGAATTCTCCGAACCTGATAGTCGCAATTGACTCGGCGCGCCGCTGCGCCACTGGGTCCTTGCCTTCGGCCAGTTTCTTGCGTGCGTCTGCGGCCTTGAGGCGGGCATCCGCCAGCGAGATGCCGTCCCTGCCTTTGCCCTTAGCGGCACCTAGCCCGATCTCGCGGCGCTTGCCCGTGCCGCGCACGCGGTACAGGAAAGTCCATTGGCGCCGCGCATGTGCTCCAGCCTCAATCGCGAGGTAAAGCCCGCCCCCGTCGCTGTGGCGACCGGGCTCAACGATAGTCTCAGCTTCCCGAGCGGACAGCTTGTGCAACTGTCTTTTTGCCATAACCGCCCCACCAACCGCCCCACCATTGAACACGGATTGCAGCGGATGGCGGCGAACGTCCGTGAACGGCGGCGAATTTCAAGTGAGGCCATTATAGCAGAGCTTACAATGGGTTAGAAGCCTGCAGCGAACGGTTGAGGACGAGCATGGAATTTCACCACGGACGGGGTGATGCCAGTCGCGCCTTACTTTTTGTCTGCGGGCCCCCTTTTCCAATCGGGTTACATTCCCCCAGCTCGGATAGCGATTGTCGTACGGACCGGGCAGGCGATCGAGTGGTGCCGGGTTCGGCCGCCCGGGCGTCGCGTCAAGCAAATCCCGGAACGGTATCTACGACCACGCTTTGCTTGGCGCGAAAAACGGCATGTTGGCGGTGCGAGGAGAGATCGCAGCGGCGCCAGCCGATGCACACAAAGCGATCAAAAGGATCAGGGCTGAGATGAATCGCAACGTAACTCGCTCTCGTCGTCAACTGCGCGCACGCACAATATGCGTGGCCTGCCGTAGCTGGCTCGGTGGCGAAGACTGCGGGGAGATGTGGCTGACGTGATCCTTGTCGATGCCGAGGCCGCTATCGAACACCTCGTGCAGGATCCTGCGCCCTTGCGCGCGGCCGAAACGACGAGCTGCGGCAACTCCGTGTTGCGCATCGCGCCGATGGCGTTCTCCACCAGAATGACGATCAGCCAGTGCAGCTGACGCTCATTGGTGGTCGTTTTCCGAACGAGGTGGCCGTGGAGCAGGGCGGCCGAGCCCGACTTCGCACCTGTGCGATCATCCGGCTAGCGCTGGGAAGCCAAAAAAGGCCGCCCTGCTGTTCTTGCCAAGGTTATAAGGCTCTAAGGAGGGGTCGGCTCTCAAGGTGTCTTCGGGTTGACGCCGGTGGAAACGCCGGCCATCGGGGTGCCTATCCGCCAAAACCTTTGCCACGCACCTCCTGTAGTTGCGTAGCTGCCTGAATACACGCCGAAACGTTAAGACTGTTTAAAGCAAATCATTCAAATCGAGGCAGACACAACCAATGATGCGCGGCAAGTTGCCACACACGCGAAGCACGCCAATCGCCGGTCAAGTTGCCCCGGGCCGCGCGACACCTGCCAACCACTCCCGCCCTTCCGTATAAAGCTTCTCGACCTCGGCGCCGGTCAGGCCGGGCATGTCGCGCTTGACCTTGTAGCCGATCAACTCCTGCATGTAGCCGAGGTGGCGGTAGCCTTCGGGAAGCGCCGCCAATCGCTCCGCATCGAGCGCGAGGACCGCGGCGGGATCGACCGGATCGAGGCGGTCCTTCTCATAGATCGGCTGGCGGCGGACGATGCCCCATTGGCCCTGCCGCTTCTCCAGGAAGTCGTAGAAGCGCCCGGTGCAGACGACGTCGCAGACGACATCATGGACCGGCGCCCGCTGCGAGATCGTCATCTTGGTCTGCGCGATGGCGCGGTTGCCTTCGAGATCGATGCTGGTGCCGCCGAGGAAGTGCAGGATACGCACGCCCTTGGCAAAGCCATCGCGGCTCACCCGGATGAAGTCCGCAGCCGGCCCCTGAAACCAGGTCGCCGACATCCAGCCCTCCGCGTGCCAGACAGTGGCAAAACGCTCCCAGTCCCCGGCATCGCGCCAGACCACCCAATTCTCGACGAGATCGCGGATGGCGAGACGATCAAGGAATTGCGGGTCCAACATGCGAGATCTCCCGGCGGTTTGAGGCTGCGATGGGTATCGGCCCGACGTATCAACGGGGCAATGTGGTTGTCGTCAAGCGCACGATGCTTCGCAGCCTTTCGAATTGCCCACAGGCGGCAAGCGCGATACGTGCAACAATCCTTGCAATCAACCGGACCGCCGGTGCCGCCTCCGGAGGTGAAGGCGACCTTCCCCGATTCGCAGTCCCCATTACGTTCATGAAGAGACCGATGCTGCCTTGGGCTGGCGGAGAATGGCCGGCTGAGTGGGTGCAGGAACAGTCCAAAGTGAATTCGAAGATTCAAGGCATTTGCCGCGGCTGCTGAGTCGCAAGGTCGCAAAGAGAAACGACGCGCCCTTCAGCGCGCCGCCTCTTCATTCAAGCGATGCATGTAGCGACTCGCTCAAGCGCCCTCGTTACGCCGCCGGCGCTCTCGGTGCGCGGTTGCGCGAGTTGCGCTGGAAGAACAGCGCCTGGCTCGCCACCGCCGAGACCATCGCGGGCTGGAACGGCTTCGAGATCAGGAACGCAGGCTCCGGCCGCTCGCCGGTGAGGAAGCGCTCGGGGTAAGCGGTGATGAACACCACCGGCACCTCGAAGCTGCGCAGGAGCTCGTTGACCGCATCGAGGCCCGAGGAGCCGTCGGCAAGCTGGATATCGGCGAGGATCAGGCCGGGCCGCTTGTTCTTGGCGAGCGCCACCGCATCGGCGTGGGTGCGGGCGACGCCGACCACGTTGTGCCCGAGATTCTTCACGAGGCTCTCGAGGTCCATGGCGATGAAGGTCTCGTCCTCGATGATGAGCACATCGGTTGCGATCTCAGCCGCCATCTCGCGGCCTGCGGCGTCCGCAAGCCGGCGCGTCTCGCTGACATCGGTCCCGAGGATGAAGGCGACTTCCTCCTCCGAAAATCCCTCGAGCGAGAGCAGCAGGAAGGCCTGACGCGGCAGCGGGGTGATGTTGGACAGCCGTCGCTCGGGCGGCATCGGCAGCGTCGTCACCTCGGAATCGTCGTTGAGCGAGACCGAATTCCAGATTTGGGTGAACAGCCGAAACAGGCCGGCGCGCGGTCCATGGCTCTCGTCGAGCACCGACGGATCCCCGAGCATGGCTTCCAACATGGCTGCGACATAGGCGTCGCCGGACGGCTGGCTGCCGGTCAAGGCACGGGCGTACCGGCGCAACAACGGCAAGTGTTCAGCAACAAGTTGTGAACGGGACATCCCCACTCCATTCGTCTTCGGGCCAGTCATCGCCAGGGGCGGCCCGGGTTCCCCTGCAGAACGAGATTACGCCCAAGCAAAAGAAAAGTTCCGTACACTCTGGAACTTTTCGCCCAAGTTCGCATTAGCCCATTCCCAGGGAACAGCTCCCGGTTGAGAAAATTTCTCGATTTGACAGTGACTTAACTCGGGGAAACGTGGAACAGGTCATGAAAGATCTCAAATCTCAAGCCAGCAGAAACACGACCCCCGGCAAGGGAGGGCTGACACCGGAAATCCAATCCCGGATCGGCCATCAATTGCGTGCCATGTACGACGACGTCGTGCGGCAGGGGGTTCCCGAGCGGTTCGCCGAGCTGATCAAGAAGCTTGATGCGCCGGGAGGGACACCCCAAGATCAAACCAATGGGGGATCCAACGACAACAATGGGAGGGACTAATGCCTCTCACGGAATCCCTGCGCGACGATATCCTGGCGGCAGTCCCGAGCCTGCGCGCGTTCGCCATCTCACTCAGCGGCAATGCCGACAGAGCCGACGATCTGGTCCAGGAGACGTTGTTGCGCGCACTCGCCAACATCGACTCGTTCCAGCCCGGCTCGAATCTGCCGGCCTGGCTGTTCACCATCCTGCGCAACCTGTTCCGCTCCGACTATCGCAAGCGGCGGCGGGAAGTGGAGGATGCTGAAGGCAACTATGCCAAGACGCTGAAGACGCAGCCGTCGCAGAATGCGCATCTCGAGTTCGAGGAGTTTCGTGCAGCCCTCGACAAGCTGCCGCAGGACCAGCGCGAGGCGCTGATCCTCGTCGGTGCGTCCGGCTTCTCCTATGAGGACGCGGCCTCGATCTGCGGCTGCGCGGTCGGCACGATCAAGAGCCGCGTCAACCGCGCGCGCTCGAAGCTCGCAGCCCTGCTGTATGTCGAGGGCGCCGAAGATTTCGGCCCCGACGAGACCGTGCGCGCCGTGATCGGCGGCAGCGGCGGCTGACCGATTCAGCGCACGCGAATTTGCCCTCTCCCCTTGTGGGAGAGGGTATCTTGCGAAGCGGGCGTGGGTGAGGGGTCTCTCTGCGCGCCCGTGACCGGCATTTGCAGTTAGCACCTCGTCCGTCGCGGGAGGAGGAAGAGGAGTGCGAGGCAGCTTCAGCGCACGGGCCTGACCGGCGCCGAGAATTTTTCCGTGCGGTCGCGCTCGGTCATGTCGACGACGGTCTCCATCGGAGCGGTCAGCTCGTAGACGTAGGAGACGTCAGTGAAGTAGCGCTTGGCGGCGCCGCCGAGCGCTTCGGGCGCGACACGGTCGAGCAGGATCAGGCCGAAATCGGAATCGGCGCGACGCGTCGCCTCGCTGGTGTTGAACTCCTCCCAGCGGAAATGGAAGACCGTATCGGGCTCCTCGCCCGTCACCGTCCAGTTCGCGGTGATGTGCGGATGCTTGCCGACCAGCGACAGGCCCTCGTCGGAATGCGAGGCGAGTTCGAAGAACAGCAGCGACAGGCTCTGCGCGGCGCGCGCGCTGACCGCGATGTCGGGCCCGCTGATGGCGATGCGATCAGCATGCGGAATGGCGCGCGCCTCGAACAGGCCCTTCAGCTTCACGCCCTGCCACTGGCTTTCGCTGAGCAGCGAAACCACGTTGGACATCGCATGGATGCGCCCGATCAGCAGTTCACGCGCAACGTCGATGTCGGAGCCGTGGCGTAGCGTGCGCGTCACGATCGACTGGATGACCGCCAGAATGTTCTTCACGCGATGATTCAGCTCGTCGATGACGGCCGTCAACCGGCGCTCGAAACCGATCCGCACCTGGATTTCGCGGCTGAGCCTCAAATTGTTGTAGGCGACATAGCCGAACAGACCGCACACCATCGCCGTGATCGCAAAGCCAATCGCCGCGACGATGACGGCGGTCTGCTCGGCGCGCCGCGCCGAGTTGGTCTTGGCGAAGTAGCTGAGCTGCCAGTCGCGGCCGCCGAAGCCGACCGTGCGCGTCGAGGACGGCTGCGGACCATCCTGCGAGACAGTCCGTGCGCTGACGACGCCCTGATCGTTGGCGATCAGCTCGCTGCCGGTCGCGCGCGGGTCGCGCAATGCCACCGAGAACAGCGACATGTCGTCGTTGGTCAACATCAGCGAGGCGAGCTCGTAGGAAAACGTGATGAACCCGGCAGGCTCCGCCGCGCCTTCGGGGATGACGGGCGCGGCCACGATGATACCGATGGGTCCGTTCGGACGGAGTAGCGGCACCGGGTCCGAGGCGACCGACTTCTTTTCGGCCATGGCGCGCGCCAGCATCGCGCCGCGCACGGTGTCCTGATCGAAGCTGCGGCCGGGCAGCGCCTTGGTCTCCTCGCTGCGCGGCTCGAGATCCATCAGCACGTTGATCGGCTGGGTGATCTTCGTGGTGTCGAGCGGCGTGTCGTCATAGTCGCGGATGCTCGAATTGGGGAAGCCGGCGGAGCTGAGCGCCGCCTGCGCCGCGCTCAGCTCCGCCGGTTTGAGCCGGGCGATCCAGGAGGCGACCACGAAGTCGGTCTTGAAGGCATAAATGGCCGAGCGAAGCGGCTCCAGCATGTTCGGCTTGATCACGGCAGGCGTGCGGAATAGGCCGGAGGCGACGCGCGCCAGAAGCTCGCGCTCGGTCAGGCGGTCCTGCACCAGGCTTGCATGAACGTCGATCGCGCGGGCCAGCGCGATACGATCGATCGTCAGCTCCTGATCGTGGACGCGATAGGCCGCGAGCCCGGAGAGCAGTATCCCGAGCAGCGCGATAAAACCGATGATGAATCCGAGCCGAACCACTCGTTTACTCAGAAGGTGAGAGGCTGGCGAATAACACGGAGCATCTGAACGCCGCTCGAACGGCCAATTGCCGAAAGAGAGTGAGACCCCAGGAAGGCGATAATGAAGGAGGAGCCATCGGGACGCAACTTGGGTTGACCGGAAAGCTTAATGCGCCAGCCAGGCGTCAGCGCTCCGGCACCGAAGTTGGTTAATCACCGTGGCGAACATTGGTTCCGCGGAGACGCATTTTGCCGCAGATATTAACGGGTCGTGTCAGGCCGTTTCCTGTCGCCGCGGGCAAGGCTCCCTTCAGCCTGCTTTTCAACCCGCCCCTTTCAACCCGCCTTTGGCCTCGATGAAGCCGATGATACGGTCGAGCCCCTCGCTCTTCTTCAGGTTGGTCATGACGAAGGGCCGCTCGCCGCGCATCCGCTTGGCGTCGGTCTGCATCTTCTCCAGCGAGGCGCCGACATGCGGCGCGAGGTCGATCTTGTTGATGACCAGGAGGTCCGAGCGCGTGATGCCCGGGCCGCCCTTGGACGGTATCTTATCGCCCGCGGCCACGTCGATGACATAGATGGTGATGTCGGCAAGCTCCGGGGAAAAAGTGGCGGCGAGGTTATCGCCGCCGGACTCGATCAGCACCAGATCGAGACCGGGAAATTTTGCGCGCATATCCGCAACCGCCGCCAGGTTCATCGAGGCATCCTCGCGGATCGCGGTATGCGGGCAGCCGCCGGTCTCGACGCCGGCGATACGGTCCGGCGTCAGCGAGCCCGAGCGCACGAGGTATTCTGCATCCCACTTGGTGTAGATGTCGTTGGTGATCGCCGCGATGTCATAGCGCTCGCGCATGGACTTGCAGAGCAAATCCATCAACGCGGTCTTGCCCGACCCGACGGGACCGCCGACACCGACTCGCAGGGGGCCATGAGACTTCGACATAGAGTTCGCTCTTTCCTAATCCAACCTGGCCATCACGACCTGAACAGCCGCGTATATTGTGTCTCGTGCCGTAGGCTCGCGAGATCGGCGCGAAACGTGGCGCTGCCGAGACCGTCCAGCGTCACATCCAATGCGCGTGCGGCGGTCGCGGCCACAACGGGCTCCAGCGAAGCGAGCACGCGCTGGCTGTCGGTCTGGCCGAGCGGAATCAGCCGGCTCGCCGCCGAAATCCAGTTCGAGACCAGCGCGTGCAAAAAGGCATGCAGGGTCGGCTCGAGCCGGACGCCGTGGGCGCTAGCGACCACGCCTACCGCGACGGGATAGACCAGCGGCCCCGCGCAGGCCGTGACCATCGCGTCCAGCCCATCCGCATTCCAGGCCGCGCGTGCGATGTCGATGAAGGCGCGGCCCTGCGCCGTGGTCTCGAGCTGCCGCTCGCGCGAGGGCACGAAGGCGGCCGCAAGCTCCGCGGTGTCGCGCAGGTGGGCTTCATCGCCCGCCTCCGCCGCGCGAAACGCCTGCACCAAGAAGGCGGCATCGCAGAAGCCGGCGCCATCGCCGAGCATCGCGTCGAGCCAGTTCGCAAGCGTCGCCGTGTCGGTGATGTCGCCCGCCTCCACCGCCCACTCAATGCCGCTGGAGTAGGAGAAGCCGCCGACGGGAAACGCCGGTGACAACCACGTCATCAGCCGGTAAAGCGCCGCGGCCTCGCGTTCAGTCAGGCGGCCGGCGCCAGTCGGCTCATTTGTGGTCATGAACATGGCCGTGGCCGCGGTGATGGTCGGGATGGTCGCAATGCTCGTCGTGGTGGTGATGGTGATCGTGTCCATGCTCATGCGCGGCATCATCATGGTGGTGGTCATGGTCCCCATGCTCGTGATGCACATGGTCATGCGCCTGGTCATCATGCCCATGGTCATCAGCATGCGCGTGGCCGGCATCGGCATAGGCGCCGCCTTCGGGATCGAAGGGAGCCTCGATCTCGATCACCCGCGCACCGAGTCCCTTTACCATCGCTTCGATGACGTGATCCCGGCGGATACGCAGGCCCTTGGCCATGATCTGCGTCGGCAGGTGTCGGTTGCCGAGATGCCAGGCAACGCGAACGAGATGGAGCGGATCGCGGCCGCGGATCTCGAGCAGCGGCTCGGGAGCCGCGACCACTTCGACGAGCCGGCCATCCTCCAGCAGCAGCGCATCGCCACCGCGCAGCGCGACGGCGCTTTCCAGGTCGAGCAGGAATTGAAGGCCGCGTGTGCCGGTCATCGCCATGCGGCGGCGATGCCGGTCGTCGAAATCGAGCACCACCGTATCCGCCGGCGCTTCCGTGAAGCGGTGCTGTCCTCTGACCTGTGTCGCCCGGATCATGCGATTTTCCCCGTTACCGCGTCTCGACCTTCGCGGGCGTGATGAACTCGATCTTCGGCGGCGCCGTGAAGCACTTCACCGCGACGCGGCCAAACGTCTTCACGTGCTCGGTGGCACGGTGTGGTCCCAGCGCCTCCATGTTCTCCCACTGCTCGACGAACACCATCTTGGTGTGATCGGTGACGCTCTCGTGCAGATCATAGGCGATATTACCGGGCTCCTTCCGCGTCTCCTTGATGCAGGCGGTGGCGGCTGCGATGAATTCGGCGCGCGTTTCGGGCTTGATGGTCAAGGTGGCAACGACGTAGATCACGAAAAATCCTCCCGGCTTTTCTTCTGGCTTCAAGATACCGGGCGCGACATTAGACCAAGCGCGACAAGACGCAAAACCGGAAAATCCGCCCTCGCGATAGGCTCCGAGGGCGGGCGTTCGCCGCTAATTTCAGTACATGAAATACCGCTGTGCCATCGGCAGCACCTCGGCCGGCGCGCAGGTCAGAAGCTCGCCGTCGGCGCGCACCTCATAGGTCTCCGGATCGACCTCGATATCGGGCGTGGCGTCGTTGTGGATCATGCTCTTCTTGGAGATCCTGCCGCGGGTGTTCTGAACGGCATAGAGCTTCTTGTCGATGCCGAGCTTTCGCGCGAGGCCGCCGGTGACCGCGGCCTTCGAGGTGAAGACGACGGATGACGCCGTGCGCGCCTTGCCGAAAGCGCCGAACATCGGCTGATAGTGCACGGGCTGCGGCGTCGGGATCGAGGCGTTGGGATCGCCCATGGGGGCGGCGACGATGGTGCCGCCCTTGACGATGCAGTCCGGCTTGACGCCGAAGAACGCCGGCGACCACAGTACGAGATCGGCGAGCTTGCCTTTCTCGACCGAGCCGATCAGCTTTGACACGCCATGCGCGATAGCGGGATTGATCGTGTATTTCGCGATGTAGCGCTTGACGCGAAAGTTGTCGTTGTCCTTGCCCTTGTCCTGCGGCAGGGACCCGCGCTGCTTCTTCATCTTGTCGGCGGTCTGCCAGGTGCGGATGATGACCTCGCCGAGCCGGCCCATGGCCTGCGAGTCCGAGGACATCATCGAGAGCGCGCCGAGATCGTGCAGGATGTCTTCGGCCGCGATGGTTTCCTTGCGGATGCGGCTCTCGGCGAACGCGAGATCTTCCGCGATCGAGGGATCGAGATGATGACACACCATCAGCATGTCCAGATGCTCGTCGATGGTGTTGCGCGTGAAGGGGCGCGTCGGGTTGGTCGAGGACGGCAGCACGTTCTTCAGGCCCGCGACCTTGATGATGTCGGGCGCGTGACCGCCGCCGGCGCCTTCGGTGTGGAAGGCGTGGATGGTGCGGCCCTTGAAAGCCTTGATGGTCTCCTCGACGAAGCCGGATTCGTTCAGCGTATCGGTGTGGATCATCACCTGGATGTCATGAGCGTCGGCTACCGACAGGCAGTTGTCGATCGCTGCCGGCGTCGTGCCCCAATCCTCATGCAGCTTCAGCGCACAGGCGCCGGCCTTGATCATCTCAACCAGCGCGGCGGGCCGCGAGACGTTGCCCTTGCCGGAAATGCCGAGATTGACCGGGAAGGCATCGAATGACTGGATCATCCGAGCGATGTGCCAGGGGCCCGGCGTACAAGTGGTCGCAAAAGTGCCGTGCGACGGGCCGGTGCCGCCGCCCAGCATCGAGGTGACGCCGGACATCAGCGCGTGCTCGATCTGCTGCGGGCAGATGAAATGGATGTGGCTGTCGAAGCCGCCGGCGGTGAGGACCTTGCCTTCGCCAGCGATCACGTCGGTGCCGGGGCCGATGACGATGGTGACGCCAGGCTGGATGTCGGGATTGCCGGCCTTGCCGATGCCCGCGATCATGCCGTCCTTGATCGCGACGTCGGCCTTGACGATGCCCCAGTGGTCGACGATCAGGGCGTTGGTGATGACCGTGTCGGCCGCGCCCTGCTTGTTGGTGACCTGCGACTGCCCCATGCCGTCGCGGATCACCTTGCCGCCGCCGAACTTCACCTCCTCGCCATAGGTGGTGAAATCCTTCTCCACCTCGATGATGAGATCGGTATCGGCCAGCCGCAACTTGTCGCCGGTGGTCGGGCCGAACATGTCGGCATAGACGGAACGCTTCATCTTGATGGACATCACAAGCCCCGTTTGCGTTTGAATGTTTGGCCGGTCACAGCGAGGCCCTCGCTCGTTGCACCGCGTCGTCGAACTTCGCATCGAGGTAGGGATTGCCGCCGCGGCAGCCAGCGACCACCTGCTCGGCCCAATCGGTGTATTCGATCAGGTCGGCGCGCTCCTCGGCGGACGGGTCGGCATGAATGCGAGCGCCGATATTGCTGATCTTGTCGGCGATCTTGATCAGTTTTACGCCCGCGGATTTCTTCGGCGCCTCGATCACCTGACGGCGCCGCCGCTCTGCCTTCGGCAGGCTCATATCGTCTGTGCATTCGACGACAAGCAAGGCAACGCGGTCGGAAAATTTCTCCGCCAGCTCCTCGCGCGTGGTGCCGGTGTCTTCGATGGTGTCGTGCAACCAGCCGGCGGCGACCAGCTCGGCATCCGCGCCATCAGTCGCTGTCGCCAGCAGGTTCGCGACCTCGGCGAGATGATTGATGTAAGGCTCATTCCCCCGCCCCTTGCGCGCCATCCCGCAATGCCGGCGCGCGGCCAGGTCGGCAGCTTCAGAGATGAGGCGGACAGGTGGGAGCATGGCAAGTGGCTCTGCTTTTGTCTCAACCGTGCCGACATCGGCTTCGTTCCTCGCCACGCTCTCTCCGTTCCCTCCCCCCTTGCGGGGGACGGTCAGGGAGGGGGGTGCCACGGGCTCCGCTGCCTGAAGGATGCTCAGAGCCACGCCCTCCAAGTTCTTCATCACGTCGTCATTGGTGAACCGAAGCACACGATAGCCGCGGGACATGAACCAGTGGTCCCGCTGCTCGTCGTTCCGGAGACGTTCTTCGAAATCATGGCTTTCGCCATCGACCTCGACGACGAGCTTGCATGAATGCGTAACGAAATCCGCGATGTGGTCGCCCATGGGCGCTTGGCGGCGGAAGCCCAGACGGGCAAGGCGATGGGCTTTGAGGTGACGCCAGAGCAATGTCTCGGCGCGAGTCATCGAGCGCCGCAACTGCCTGGCGCGACTTCTTTGAGACGGAGAGACCTCGTCGTGTGGCATACCCCCCTCCCCTGCCCTCCCCCGCAAGGGGGGAGGGAGCGAGACAATCGTGCTCACCTCACTGTGGATCACGGTTCGCGTCTCGCGTTAGCTCAAGCTCACAGCTTCCCCATCACATCGCCGCGGAAGCCGTAGATGGTCTTCTTGCCGGCGAGGGCGACGAGCTGGACGTCGCGGGTCTGGCCGGGCTCGAAGCGGACGGCGGTGCCGGCGGCGATGTCGAGGCGCATGCCGCGGGCCTTCTTGCGATCGAATTCCAGGGCCGGGTTGGTTTCGAAGAAATGATAGTGCGAGCCGACCTGGATCGGACGGTCGCCGGTGTTGGCGACGGTCAGCGTCACCGTCTTGCGGCCGGCATTGAGCTCGATTTCGCCGTCCTGGATGAAGAGTTCACCGGGAATCATGCTCTGCTCCTACCTGATCGGCTCGTGGACGGTGACGAGCTTGGTGCCGTCCGGGAACGTCGCCTCGACCTGGATATCGTGAATCATCTCGGAGATGCCCGGCATCACCTGATCGCGGGTCAATACTTGCGCGCCGGCCTGCATCAGTTCGGCGACGGTGCGGCCGTCACGCGCGCCTTCCAGAATGAAATCGGAGATGATCGCAACGGCCTCCGGATGGTTCAGCTTGACGCCGCGATCGAGCCTGCGCCGTGCCACGATGGCCGCCATCGAAATCAGAAGCTTGTCCTTTTCGCGGGGAGACAGGTTCATGCGAAATCTCGTCGTGAGTTCATCAATTCAGCCACAGCCGCGGCAGCGCGGCACCCGTGCGCGCCAGCACCGCCATCATGTCGGCGCGCAGGCGCGCCGCATCTTGGGCACAGAACCGCGCCATTGCAAAGCCATTCCAGGCGGATATCCCGACCTCGCCGGCGAAAGATTCCGAAGCTTCCCGGATACGCTCGACCAGGGCCTCATCGCCCGGAACGATCAACGCGGTACCGATCGCGGCGCCGTCCTTGGTGACGGCGGGGCGCGCCAGCTTGGCGCCGATATCGCCGTCGAGCCTCACCGTCTCGGCGAACACCAGCCGGCCGCCACGGGAGAGCCGCCAGCGGTCGACGAACTCGCCCTGCTCCATCCGTTCGCCCATCGCTGTGCGGCCGAACACCACGATCTCGCAGAGCAGGAGCGATGCCGCTTCATCGAGCGCGATATCGAAGCGGCGATGGACGCGCGCGCGATCGAACAGGATCGTCTCCTGCGGCAGCCAGCCGAGATGCGCGCCTGCGGCGACCTTCAGGGCAATATTGAGCTCTGCCGCCGCGCCGGGCGCACGATAGACCTTTTCGGCCGCCGCCGTGGTCAGCGTCAGGCGCGAGCCTTGGCCCGCCGAAATATCGATATCAAAGCGGTCTCCGCCGGCAATCCCGCCGGCCGTGTTGACGAACACGCCCGAGAGGCCCTCGCCTTCCGGCGAGGGAAAGCGCACGCGCAAGGAGCCGGACTCATGCAACGCTCCGCGCCGCGTAACGCCCTCGCGCGCATGGACGTCGAAGCGCACCGCACCGCGGGCGCGGTTGGCCTCGAAAACACTGGACGTGGTCGATAGTTCGCTGCGCATCCGCCTCCCCAGCCGCCAGCCGCTGCAGAACGAAAAGCCTACAGCGCCATCTGGCGGCTGATTTCGCTCGCGTCGAGGTTCGAGCGGTCGCAGGTGTATTTCACCGCGCCGCGGTCCATCACGGCAAAACTGTCGCCGAGTTCGCAGGCAAAGTCGAGATATTGTTCGACCAGCACGATGGCGATGTTGCCGA
Organism: Bradyrhizobium sp. CB82; assembly: GCF_029714405.1. Taxonomy (NCBI): domain Bacteria; kingdom Pseudomonadati; phylum Pseudomonadota; class Alphaproteobacteria; order Hyphomicrobiales; family Nitrobacteraceae; genus Bradyrhizobium; species Bradyrhizobium sp. CB82. The sequence continues at coordinate 8,522,009 of NZ_CP121650.1, forward strand.
GGTTGCGCAAATAAGAGATCGCGCGGCCGATGTCCTTGATGATCGAGGGCTGGATGCCCTCGGTCGGCTCGTCGAGCAACAGCAATTTCGGCCGCATCACCAGCGCGCGGCCGATCGCGAGCTGCTGCTGTTGGCCGCCGGAGAGGTCGCCGCCGCGCCGGCCGAGCATGGATTGCAGCACGGGAAACAACGAGAACACGTCGTCGGGGATGTGGCGATCATCACGCTTGAGCGGCCCGAAACCGGTCTTGAGGTTTTCCTCGACCGTCAGCAGCGGAAATATCTCGCGGCCCTGCGGCACGAAGCCGATGCCCTTGCGCGCCCGCTCGTAGGGCTTCAGCATGGTGATGTCGCTACCATCGAACACGATCGCGCCGGAGGAGATCGGATATTGCCCGACCATGGCGCGGAGCAGCGAGGTCTTGCCGACGCCGTTGCGCCCGAGCACGCATGTGACCTTGCCAGGCGCGGCCGAGATGGAGACGCCGCGCAACGCCTGGGCTGCGCCGTAGAACAGGTTGATGTTGTCGACCTTCAGCATGTCTTCGGACTCCGCCTCTCGTGTCCCGCGCGCGGTGCAGCACGAAGTGGTGCACCGCAGATGCGGGACCCACTATGGGTCCCGGTTCTACAGCGCATCATTTCGCTGCGCTCATGCTGCGCTGTGCCCGGGACACGAAACTGACTGTTCGCCTTCACACCTATCTTCCGAGATACACTTCGATGACCCGCTCGTTGGACGAGACCTGGTCGATGGTGCCTTCGGCAAGCACCGAGCCCTCGTGCAGGCAGGTGACCTTCACGCCCAATTCGCGGACGAAGGTCATGTCGTGCTCGACCACCATCACGGTGTGGTTCTTGTTGATCTCCTTGAGCAGTTCCGCGGTCAGGTGCGTCTCGACGTCGGTCATGCCCGCAACGGGCTCATCGACCAGCAGGAGTTTTGGGTCCTGCGCGAGCAGCATGCCGATCTCGAGCCACTGCTTCTGGCCATGGCTTAGGCTGCCGGCGAGGCGCCCCCGCGCATCGGTGAGGCGGATGGTCTCCAGCACCTTGTCGATTCGCTCGGATTCGGCCTTGCTGCCGCGCCAGAACAACGTGCCACGAACCGAGTGATCGACATTGAGCGCGAGCAGAAGATTGTCCTCGACCGTCTGGCTCTCGAACACGGTCGGCTTCTGGAATTTGCGGCCGATGCCGAGCTCGGCGATACGGGTCTCGTCGAGACGCGTCAGATCGGTGACGCCGTCGAACAGCACGGAGCCTTCATCCGGCTTGGTCTTGCCGGTGATGATGTCCATCATCGTGGTCTTGCCGGCGCCGTTCGGGCCGATGATGGCGCGCATTTCGCCGGGCTCAAGCGTCAGCGACAGGTTATTGATGGCGTGGAAGCCGTCGAACGAAACGTGCACGCCGTCGAGATAGAGCATCGCAGAAGTCGCGCGGGTATCCATGACGTTCATTTCCGCCTACTCCGCCATGTCAGGTTCGCTGACGCCATCTTCAGCCGCGGCGCTTGCCGCGTTTGCCCCGCCGTTCCTCGCCTTCCAGGGCTCCCACCAGGAGTTGAATGTGCCGACGATGCCCTTCGGCAACAGCAGCGTCACGAGGATGAACAACGCACCCAGCATGAACAGCCAGTACGGCGCGAGCACGCCGGAGGTGAAGAACGTCTTGGCATAGTTGACGACGACGGCGCCGAGCGCCGCGCCGACAAGGGTGCCGCGGCCGCCGACCGCGACCCAGATTACCGCCTCGATCGAGTTGCCCGGCGCGAATTCGGATGGGTTGATGATGCCGACCTGCGGCACGTAGAGAGCGCCGGCGACACCGGCCATGCAGGCCGACACCGTGAACACGAACAGCTTGTAGAACTCGACGCGGTAGCCGAGAAAGCGCGTGCGGGATTCCGCGTCACGGATCGCGATCAGCACCTTGCCGAGCTTTGAGGTGACGATGGCCCGGCAGATCAGGAAACCGACGATCAGCGCCAGGCAGCTCAGCGCGAACAGCGTGGCGCGCGTGCCCTCCGCCTGCACGTTGAAGCCGAGGATATCCTTGAAGTCGGTCAGGCCGTTGTTGCCGCCGAAACCGAAATCGTTGCGGAAGAAGCCGAGCAGGAGCGCATAAGTCATCGCCTGTGTGATGATCGACAGGTACACGCCGGTGACGCGCGAGCGGAAGGCCAGCCAGCCGAAGCAGAAGGCGAGCAGGCCGGGAACGAACAGCACCATCAGCGCTGCGAACCAGAACATATCGAAGCCGTACCAGTACCAGGGTAGCTTCTGCCAGTTCAGGAACACCATGAAGTCGGGCAGGATCGGATTGCCGTAGACGCCGCGGGTGCCGATCTGCCGCATCAGGTACATGCCCATGGCGTAGCCGCCGAGCGCGAAGAACGCGCCGTGGCCGAGCGAGAGGATGCCGCAATAGCCCCAGATCAGGTCGATCGACAGCGCCAGGATGGCGTAGCAGACATACTTGCCCCAGAGCGCGACCAGATAGGTCGGCACCTGGAAGAACGAGCCGGCCGGCAACAGCAGGTTGGAGAGCGGAATCAGGATGCCGCAGGCGGCGACGATGGCAAGAAACATCGTCGCGCCGCGGTCCAGCGATCGCGTGAGCATGTGAGGGGTCATGCTTCCACCGCACGGCCCTTGAGCGCGAACAGGCCGCGCGGGCGCTTTTGAATGAAAAGGATGATCAGGACCAGGATCGCGATCTTGCCGAGCACGGCGCCGGCGACCGGCTCCAGGAACTTGTTGGCGATGCCGAGCGTGAAGGCGCCGACCAGCGTGCCCCAGAGATTGCCGACCCCGCCGAATACCACGACCATGAAGCTGTCGATGATGTAGCTCTGGCCGAGATTGGGGCTGACGTTGTCGATCTGCGACAGCGCGACGCCGGCAATGCCGGCGATGCCGGAGCCGAGGCCGAAGGTCAGCGCGTCGACGCGCGAGGTGGCGATGCCCATCGAGGCCGCCATGCGGCGGTTCTGCGTCACCGCGCGCATCTCGAGACCGAGCGCGGTGTAGCGCAGCATCGCGAGCAGGATCGCAAACACCGCGAGCGTGAAGCAGAGGATCCAGAGCCGGTTATAGGTGATGGTGATCTGGCCGAGTTCGAAGGCGCCGCTCATCCAGGAGGGGTTGCCGACCTCGCGGTTGGTGGGACCGAATGCGGTGCGCACCGCCTGCTGGAGCACCAAGGACAGGCCCCAGGTCGCGAGCAGTGTCTCCAGCGGACGGCCGTAGAGGAAGCGGATGATGCTGCGCTCGATCAAGACGCCGATCGCGCCTGACACCAGGAAGGCGAGCGGCACGGCGATCAACAGCGAATAGTCGAACAAAGCGGGATAGCGGGTGCGGATCACCTCCTGCACCACGAAGGTGGTGTAGGCGCCCAGCATCACCATCTCGCCATGGGCCATGTTGATGACGCCCATCACGCCGAAGGTGATGGCGAGGCCGATCGCGGCGAGCAGCAGCACCGAACCGAGCGACAGGCCGTACCAGGCGTTCTGCACGCTGGACCAGACCGCGAGTGAGCTCTGGATCGAGCCGATCGCGCTTGCCGCGGCCTTGGTCACCGAAGCCGGCTGGTCGCCCATGCCGGTCAGCAGCGCCAGCGCTTCCTGGTCACCTCTAGCCTTGATGGTGGCGACGGCTTCAAGTTTCTCGACCTCCGTGGCGTCGGATTTGAACAGCAGGATCGCCGCCCGGGCTTCACTGAGCGCCGTCCTGACCGACTTGCTGGTCTCCTTGGCGAGCGCGTTGTCGACGGCGTCGAGGGCGCTTTCCTCATGCGACTTGAAGACGGATTGCGCAGCCTGCATGCGCGTTGCGAGATCCGGCGACATCAGAGTCAGGCTGCCGAGCGCTGCATCGACGCTGCGACGCAGGCGGTTGTTGAGGCGGACCGCGCTGGCGCTGTCCGGAACGCTCGCGACCGGCTGGCCGGTTGTGGCATCGATCGACTTGCCGTCGGTGCCGGTGATGTAGACTTTCTTGCTGTCCGGATCGGCCATCAGACGGTCGTCCTGCAAGGCGCTGATGATCGGAAAAGCGAGCGGATTGCCGCTGCTCGCAACAACGCCGATCGCTTCTTCGGTGTCGGAAAAATCGTCGTTGGCGAATTTGGCGACCGCATCCTCGAACGGGCCGGCCAAGGCCGGCAGCGCGAACGCGATCAGGAATAACGAAAGCGCAAGCGTGCAGAGACGGGCTGGCAATTTTGCGAGCACTGTGAATTACCCCGGCAGAAATGGGTGGAGAGGGCGGCGGGAGCGCTGCCCTCTCCGTGTCGTCTTATCACTCAGACCGGGATCAGGAGCCCGAACCGAGGCACTTGTTGGTCTTGACGTTGTAATTGCCGCACTTCTTCACGACCCAGTCGCCGATCAGGTCCTTGGAGCCGTCGAGTTCCTTCGACCAGGCGTCGCCCGGAACGAGGCTCGGCGTCTTCCAGACCACGTCGAACTGTCCGTTGCCCTTGATCTCGCCGATGAACACCGGCTTGGTGATGTGGTGGTTCGGCAGCATCTTGGAGGTGCCACCGGTCAGGTTCGGCGCCTCGATGCCGGGAAGCGCATCGATCACCTTGTCCGGATCGGTCGACTTCACCTTCTCGACCGCCTTCACCCACATGTTGAAGCCGATCACGTGCGCTTCCATCGGGTCGTTGGTGGTGCGCTTCGGGTTCTTGGTGTAGGCCTGCCACTCCTTGATGAACTTCTCGTTCGCCGGAGTCTTGATCGACTCGAAGTAATTCCAGGCGGCAAGATGACCGACCAGCGGCTTGGTGTCGATGCCGGCGAGCTCTTCCTCACCCACCGAGAAGGCGACCACCGGGATATCCTTGGCCTTGATGCCCTGGTTGCCGAGTTCCTTGTAGAAGGGAACGTTGGCGTCGCCGTTGATGGTCGAGACCACCGCGGTTTTCTTGCCGGCCGAGCCGAACTTCTTGATATCGGCGACGATCGTCTGCCAGTCGGAGTGACCAAACGGCGTGTAGTTGATCATGATGTCTTCCTGGGCGACACCCTTCGACTTCAGGTAGGCTTCCAGGATCTTGTTGGTGGTGCGCGGATAGACGTAGTCGGTGCCCGCGAGCACCCAGCGCTTCACCTTCTCTTCCTTCATCAGGTAGTCGACGGCGGGGATCGCCTGCTGGTTCGGCGCAGCACCCGTGTAGAACACATTGCGCTCGCTCTCCTCACCCTCGTACTGCACGGGGTAGAACAGGATGTTGTTCAGCTCCTTGAAGACCGGGAGCACCGACTTGCGCGACACGGAGGTCCAGCAGCCGAACACGACGGCGACCTTGTCCTTGGTGATCAGCTCGCGCGCCTTCTCGGCGAACAGCGGCCAGTTCGAAGCGGGATCGACGACGACGGCCTCGAGCTTCTTGCCGAGCACGCCGCCCTTCTTGTTCTGCTCGTCGATCAGGAAGAGGATGGTGTCTTTCAGCGTAGTCTCGCTGATGGCCATGGTGCCTGAGAGAGAATGCAGCACACCGACCTTGATGGTGTCGTCTGCGGCCTTTGCGCCGGTAAAGGAAGCCAGCCCCAGCATCAGTCCGGCGGTCGCGGCGAGCAGGCCGCGGCGGCTAAATGACGCCGCTATATCGTGAGTGGATTTAGTAAGCATGAGATATCATCTCCCTGACGCAGACGTGAAAACGCTGCGAACGGCCCCACGGCCGCCAGCGGTTAACGGAATCGCAAGAACCATGCCATGGGCCTGGCGCCGACTAAGCCGATGATCTATCGTGAGAATTTTTGCGGAACCAAGAATTTGCCACACTTGACCCGCCCAAATCTTGAGCAGAAAAAATGTATGCTTATGCGGCATACAGCCCATTTTCTGATCAAAAATCGGGCATTGTCTAAATTTCCGGCAGAACTATTCGCACACCGCAACGCCAGGCTGCGGCCGCGCCGCCTTGAAAGCGCCTCCGGGATGTTCCATATGACGTTCCGAGACCCCTGCGAATCATCCGAATGATCAACGGGTCGTAGCGAGCCGCGTGTTCTTAAGCCCGTTTGGGCCTCTGGCTTGCCCCTCTCATCAAGCAATCCGACACCCCAAACACGCAGGTGTCTTCTCGACGCCCCTTGCGCGCGCCATGCGGAAACAGCGTGGGCGCCCGCTTTTGACATGGAAAGAACCCCTCTTTTGACTTCCTTTCAGGACTTCGGCCTGGCCGATCCCATTTCGCGTGCCCTCAAAGACGAAAACTACGTCACGCCAACCCCTATTCAGGCGCAGACCATCCCCCTGGCATTGACCGGACGCGACGTCGTCGGCATCGCCCAAACCGGCACCGGCAAGACCGCGTCCTTCGCGCTGCCGATCCTGCATCGCCTGCTGGACAACCGCATCAAGCCGCAGCCCAAGACCTGCCGCGTGCTCGTGCTGTCGCCCACCCGCGAGCTGTCCGGCCAGATCCTCGACAGTTTCAACGCCTATGGCCGCCACATCCGCCTGTCCTCGGCGCTCGCCATCGGCGGTGTGCCGATGGGCCGCCAGGTCCGCGCGCTGATGCAGGGTGTCGAAGTGCTGGTGGCCACCCCCGGCCGCCTGCTCGACCTCGTGCAGAGCAACGGGCTGAAGCTCTCCAGCGTCGAGTTCCTCGTGCTGGATGAGGCCGACCGCATGCTCGACATGGGCTTCATCAACGACATCCGCAAAATCGTCGCCAAGCTGCCGATCAAGCGTCAGACGCTGTTCTTTTCAGCCACCATGCCGAAGGACATCGCCGAGCTAGCCGACTCGATGCTGCGCGACCCGGCCCGCGTCGCCGTCACACCGGTGTCCTCGACGGCGGAGCGCATCCGCCAGCGCATCATCCAGGTGGATTTTTCCGCCAAGCCCGCGTTCCTGACCAAGCTCCTGAAGGACGAGCCGATCGACCGCGCGCTGGTTTTCACCCGCACCAAGCACGGGGCCGACAAGGTGGTGAAGACGCTGGCCAAGGCCGGCATCGCCTCCAACGCCATTCACGGCAACAAGTCGCAGAACCATCGCGAGCGGACGCTGGCCCAGTTCCGCTCGGGCGAGATCCGCACGCTGGTGGCGACCGACATCGCCGCCCGCGGCATCGATGTCGACGGCATCAGCCACGTCATCAATTTCGACCTGCCGAACGTACCGGAGACTTATGTCCACCGCATCGGCCGCACCGCGCGGGCCGGCGCCGATGGCACCGCGATCTCGCTGGTCGCAGGTGGCGAGGAGCTCAGCTATCTCCGCGACATCGAGCGCCTGATCCGCGTCGCGCTCCCGCGCGAGGATCACCGTACCGACGCCGGCCGCGAGGCAGCGCATGCGCCGTCCGCTCCTGCAAAGCAGCATCGTCCGGGCCGCCCGGGTCCACGCCCGCAGGGCGCGCGGCATGGCGATGGCCGGCATGGCGACGGGCGGCATCTGGATGGCAGGCCCGGCGACGGCCATAAGGCCTCAAAGGGGTCTCGCCGCCGCCGTTCCGGTGGTAAGATGAATTCGTCACCAAACGATCGACCGGAACAGCGTCCCGCGCATGGCGCCGGCCAGTCTGATGGGATACAAGGCGTTGCGTTTTTACGCCGCGAGAGTCGTCCGAATGGTCGGCCCAACCACAAACCCTATTCGCACTAGCCGTCCCACGACCTGGAGAAATTCATGGCTAAGGAAGAGCTGATCCAGTTCGAAGGACTGGTCACTGAAATCCTCCCCGACGCGCGCTACCGCGTGCAGCTCGACGCCGGGCACGAGATCGTCGCCTACACCGCCGGCAAGATGAAGAAGAACCGCATCAAGACGCTGGCGGGAGACCGCGTGACGGTGGAGATGTCGCCCTACGACCTGGAAAAAGGACGGCTGATTTTCCGCCACAAGGACGAACGTCCTGGTCCGGCCGGCGGCCCGCCGCGGGGCGCGGCTCAGCGCGGCGGACAGTTCCGCCGTCGTTAAGGCCCCGCGGCCGCGCCGCGGTACGGAAATAAAGTTCTGGCCTGATGCGATCTGCCGCCCTCCCGGGCGGCCGATCAAAAAATCGTGCACGTCAGGATTGTTTTGAGACCCCCTTTCCAATAAAATGAATTAATCGATTTTCGGCCGGACGACATTAGCATCCACCGGTACAGCCGGTTCAGACACGCTGACGACCCTTCCAAAAATTCGATCGAACCAGCCCGCGAGAGAGTGGGCTTTGACATTGTGTTATCTGAGAAGGGACGACCCACGTGAGCATGGGAACCGTGAAGTGGTTTAACGCGACCAAGGGCTATGGCTTCATTCAGCCCGACGACGGCGGCAAGGACGTGTTCGTGCACATCAGCGCCGTGGAACGTGCCGGCCTTGGCACGCTGCGCGAAGGCCAGAAGATCTCCTACGAGATCGTGGCCGATCGTCGGTCCGGCAAGTCGGCTGCCGACAACCTCCGCTCCGCCGGCTAAACTAAAGCCGGCGCGCTCCAAACGAACTGAGCAAATGAAAGGCCGCGCGTTCCGCACGGCCTTTTTTCATGTCCAAAAATCAGATGGGGTATGGCGGCAAAATGCCGTAAGACGCAGCGAAGAAGTTGGTCATGTCGGCATCGCCGATCGACGTCGATTGCGAGGTGAGATCGGACAGCGTGCGCGCCCTCATGATGACCAAACGCTGCAGACGCAACGGGAGATAACGGCCGCCGGTGGAGAGGCCGGCCGTCTTAGTTCGTCTTGGCCGCCGAGCTGGCGTTGCCGCTCGCCGAATTGCTCAGCGTACCGGCCTGGCCGATCGTGTTGTTGAAATAGGTGTCACTGTCGCCGAGCGTCACGCGGCGCTGGCAGATCGGCATGCAGCTGTAGGACTCGCGCTCGATCCCGCGATAGACGGTGACGAGCCGGTCGCTCGGTCCTTCGACCTGGATCTGCCGGTCGACGAGGATCTCCCCGCCGCGGTCCAGCGCGATGAAGTTGGTAGCACCGTAGCCCTTGCCGGTCACCACGATCATGCCGCCCGGCTGGAGCGTGACGTCTGCGATCAGGGGATTGCCGACCACGATGGTCGCGACCTTTCCAGGCAGCTTCACGAGCTTGGCCTGGTCGACATTGACGGCGATGGCGTCGCTGGTCGGCTCGGCAAGACCGGCTGCCGGCAATGCCAGGACGGCGGCCGCAACCAGGACACAAACACGCGCGTGACGGCGCAGCAACTCTTTACGCATACTCTACCCCGGGACGTAACCTGGCCGACTAAGGCGATACAAGGCGGAGCCGGCGCCCGACCCGGCTAAACTGACCTCAATTCATGAACGTTCCGCAAACGCGAGGGTTAAAGCCTGATGCGATCGGGCAAAAACCGTCGTGATGGCACGCTTTTGCCGGCGCACGATCCCTGCGCAAACACTCAGCGCTTGTCGCGAGGGAAAACCGGCTGCACATTTTGCGCTAGCGCGGCGCTTCGGGTCCGGATCGTGCCTTTAGTGGCGGAACGGATAGGCGAGCTGACCGCCGATCTCGCTCGGCATCTCCGCTTCGTCCTTGCCATAGTCCTGCGGCAGCTCGTTCGCCGGCATCCGGAAGGTCCCGAACAGGATGTCCCAGAGCGGGAAGGTGCCGGCAAAATTGGTGTTGCCGCCCTGCTCGAGCGAAGTGTGGTGCCAGCGGTGAAACACCGGGGTCGCCAGCACATATTTGAACGGTCCGAGCGTCCAGTTGAGATTGGCGTGCACGAAGGCCGAATGGAAGGTGGTGAACGGTCCGAGCCAGATCATCACGTTCGGCGAGATGCCGATGGTGAGCAGCACGACGTCGACGCCGATCGTGCCGAGCACCAGATTTACCGGATGGAAGCGTGCCGCCGAGATCCAGCCCAGCTCTTCCGAGGAATGGTGGATCGCGTGGTACTTCCAGAAGCCGCCGCCGTGAAACAGCCGGTGCAGCCAGTACAGCATGAAATCCGACAGGATGAGGAACAGCGCCGCCTGCGCCCATAGCGGCAGCTCTGACAGCGGACCGTGACCGTTGTCGTAGAAGGCGATCAGCTCGTCGGGATCGTGGATGTTGAAGACGACACCGGCAGCGACGATCAAGAGCCCGATTCGCATCGTGCGGGCGAACACCGGCACGAAGAACCAGTAGCAGATGTCGGTGACGATCTCGCGCTTGCGCCACCACGGCACGCCGGGGTTGCAGGCCCAGAAATGCTCGAGCACGGTGAAGACCACTGCGAGCGCCGCGGTAACGGGAACGACCTTTGCGATGGTCTCGCCGAGCATCAAGGCGACGTCCACGGGCAGGCTCGACATCAGCGTCTCACTTCTCATCTGTATCGGCTTTATGCCTACGCTTCGAAATTTAAGGGAGCGTGAAGCCGCGCCTGCACATTGACGATCTCTGTTCCCGCGGGCAGCCGCGGATGCGTCGAATTTTGAGCGCGCGCCTTAAGAGGAAATTGACTCTGCTGAAAAGCATCACGCCACGATCGAGTTTCCGTGATCAGATTAACCGTACCGCAATGGCTGGGCTCTCATCCTCACAATGCTTGAGAATTGCGCCGAACGAGGCCACCCCACACCTACATGGAGTTCTTGCTCATGAAGAACCTGATTGTGCGTTTCGTGAATGATGAATCCGGCGCCACCGCCATCGAGTATGGCCTGATCGCCGCCGGCATCGCGCTCGCGATCATCACCGTCGTCAACAACCTCGGCACCTCCCTGAATTCCAAGTTCGGCTCGATCAGCAGCTCGCTGAAGTGAGCGTCCGACCAGTTGCAGCAGAAGCCCCGGATAGGTCCGGGGCTTTGTCTTTCCGGAAAACCTCGAGTTCCAGTGGCGTTGCGTAAGAGCAGAACCGATGCCGTGTTCGAGACGGCAGCTTCCGCGCACAGCGAGGCGCCGACCTATTGGGTCTGCCTTGCGCTGTTGCTCGCACTGGTCGCGCTCGCGGCCCGGATCGCCAGCATCTTGTGATCTCCGCCGCAAGCGCTGTGCCGCATCCCGTTTCAGGTTTGTTTAACACTGGCGGCTAAAATCTCGCGAGCTCCGATCCGCGCCGGCCAGCGCTCCCTTAAGAAGCAGATCATGATCCTCGACCTCGCGCGCCTTCTGCTCTTCCCGGCCCTGATGGCCTTCGCCGCCGCGAGCGATCTGCTCACGATGACCATCTCGAACCGGGTGTCGCTGGCGCTGGTCGCCGGCTTCTTCGTTCTTGCCTTCGTGGCCGGCATGGCGCCTTACGACATGCTGACCCATGTCGGCGCCGGCGCCCTGATGCTCGTCGTCGCATTCGCCTGCTTTGCCATGGGCTGGATCGGCGGCGGCGACGCGAAAGTCGCAGCCTCCGTCGCGCTTTGGTTCGGCTTTACCCACCTGATGAACTTCCTGCTCTACGCCTCGCTGTTCGGCGGCGCGCTGACCTTGCTGCTACTCCAATTCCGGCAATGGCCGTTGCCTTACGGACTTGCCGCACAGGCCTGGCTCGCGCGGCTGCACGCCAAGGAGGGCGACATCCCCTACGGCATCGCGCTCGCGATCGGCGCGCTGATGGTCTATCCGGAGACGGAATGGGTGAAAGCGATCGATCTCGCTCACCTCGCGCTGCGCTGAACTCACCCGATAAACCCGGCGTTAAGGCGATTTAGATACGCCTCATTAACCATGCTTTGACGTTTAGCTGGTCAACTGCCATCACGGCGGCGGCAGCGTCGCGGCGTCTTGTGGAAAGTGAAGCGTAATGAACACCGCACGCATTGTCGTCCTGACGGTCGCTATCGGTGCCGGCGGCGTCGCCGCGTACCTGGCGAGCGGGTCCGACAGCCCGGCGCCGGCCCCGGCGCCGGTCGCACAGCTTCCGACCGTCGACGTCCTGGTCGCCAAGTCCGACATCGGCCTCGGTCAGGTCGTCAAGCCCGAAGACATGCAATGGCAGACCTGGCCGGCCGCGACCGCCAGCGCCGTTTTCATCCGCCGCAACGAACGTCCCGACGCTACCACCCAGATCGTGGGTTCGATCGCCCGCGCGCCCTTCATCCAGGGCGAGCCGATCCGCGAGCAGAAGCTGGTGAAGGCCGAAGGGTCCGGCTTCATGGCCGCAATCCTGCCGAGCGGCATGCGTGCCGTCTCCACCGAAATCTCGCCGGAGACCGGCGCCGGCGGCTTCATCCTGCCTAACGACCGCGTCGACGTGCTGCTCACCCGGCGCGACAAGACTGCGAGCGCGAGCGCCACGGGCGGCGACATCGTCAATTCCGAAATCCTCCTGTCCAATATCCGCGTGCTGGCGATCGACCAGGCGCCGAAGGAGAAGGACGGCCAGAACAGCGTCGTCGGCAAGACCGTGACGCTTGAATTGAAGCCGGAGCAGACCGAAACGCTGGCACGTGCGCGCCAGACCGGCACGCTGTCGCTGGCGCTGCGCAGCATCGCGGACGTCAACGCCAAGAACGAGAACGAGGACGAGCCGGCGCGCAGGCGCGGCGAGAGCGTCTCGGTCATTCGCTTCGGCATTCCGAGCCAGATGACCGCACAGAAGTGACGATGGGGGCTTTCGATATGAATTGCAGGGGCAAAGGGGCGGCGATGCGGACCAGCATGGTCCGCGCTCTGTCGTTTTCAGCCGCGCTCGCACTGACGCTCAATCCGGCGCTCACCCCGGTCATCGCCGCCGACTATCGCAACGCGGCGCCGATCGCGGCCGACGGCCAGATGAGCGCGCGCTTCCTGTCGCTCGGCGTCGGCAAGTCGATCGTGATCGATCTGCCGCGCGACATCAAGGACGTGCTGGTCGCCGATCCCAAGATCGCCAACGCGGTGGTCCGCTCGGCGCAGCGCGCCTATATCATCGGCGCCGCCGTCGGCCAGACCAACATCGTGTTCTTCGATTCCGCCGGCCAGCAGATCGCGGCCTATGACATCGCGGTCAAGCGCGACCTCAACGGCATCCGCGCCGCGCTGAAGCAGGTCTCGCCCAACTCCGACATCCAGATCGACGGCCTCGGCGACGGCGTCATCCTGACCGGCACGGCGGCAAACCCCATCGAGGCGCAGCAGGCCAACGACCTCGCCGTCCGCCTTGCCGGCGGGGCCGACAAGGTGGTGAACTCCGTCGTGGTCCGCGGCCGCGACCAGGTCATGCTGAAGGTGACGGTTGCCGAAGTCGCGCGCAATATCATCAAGCAGCTCGGCATCGACCTCTCCGCCAATCTCGCTTACGGCACCGCCGTGGTGAACTTCACCAACTCCAACCCGTTCACGGCCTTGGGCCGCAATCTGGTGTCCGGCAACAGCCTGAACACGCAGTTCGGCTCGACCCCCTCCGTGCAGGCGACGCTGCGCGCGATGGAAACCGCGGGCGTGATCCGCACGCTCGCCGAGCCGAACCTGACCGCGATCTCGGGCGAGTCGGCGACCTTCATCGCCGGCGGCGAATTCCCGGTGCCAGCGGGTTATGCCTGCGATCCGACTACGCACGTCTGTACCACCCAGATCAGCTTCAAGAAGTTCGGCATCTCGCTCAACTTCACCCCAGTGGTGCTGACCGAGGGCAAGATCAGCCTGCGCGTCATGACCGAAGTCTCGGAGCTGTCCAACGACAATTCGATTACCCTGTCGCAGGCGGTCACCTCGACCACGGTGAACTCGCTGACGGTGCCCTCGATCAAGACCCGTCGGGCGGAGACCACGCTGGAAATTCCCTCCGGCGGCGCGATGGCGATGGCGGGCCTGATCCAGGAGCAGACCAAGCAGGCGATCAGCGGCTTGCCCGGACTCATGCAGCTTCCGGTGCTCGGCACGCTGTTCCGCAGCCGCGACTACGTCAATAACCAGACCGAGCTGATGGTTCTGGTGACGCCTTATATCGTGCGCGCCGTCGCGCAAAAGGACCTGTCACGTCCGGATGACGGCTTTGCCGCGCCTTCCGATCCGCAGGCCGAGCTGCTCGGCAACATCAACCGCATCTATGGCGTGCCGGGCCGGGTCGATCCCGCGCGGAATTACCGTGGCACCTACGGCTTCATCACGGACTGAGGCCGAACGGGGGACTTTGAGAATGACCACCAGATCACCCCAGAATCGCAATAGCGCCCTTCGCGTCAGCGGCGCGCTCGTCGGCATTGCGATCGCGCTCGGCGCCTGCACTCATACCGATGAGGCCGTCACCGCCTCCATTCCCGAGGATTACAAGCAGCGCCACCCGATCGCGATCGAGGAGCAGAACCGATCCATCGTCGTCTTCGTCGGTCACGCGCGCGGCGGACTGACCGCAGCCCAGCGCGCCGATGTCATGGGTCTGGCGTCGTCCTGGATGCATGAGGGCACCGGCGCGATCCATATCGACGTACCGACCGACACGCCCAATGCACGCCCGGCCGCAGAATCGCTGCGGGAAATCCAGGCGCTGCTGGCTGCGGCCGGCCTGCCGCCGCGCGGCGTCATCGTGCGGCGCTACCACCCCGAAGATCAGCGCTTCCTGCCGCCGATCCGGCTGACTTATTCCAGGATCGGCGCGGTCGCGGGCCCCTGCGGGCTGTGGCCGGAAGATCTCGGTCCCTCCTACAAGAACCCGCGATGGTTCGAGAACAGATCCTACTACAATTTCGGCTGCAGCTATCAGCGGAATATGGCTGCAATGATCGACAATCCGTCGGATCTTGAGCAGCCGCGGCCTGAAACGCCGGCCTACACGATGCGCCGTAACGCCGCCTTCGAGAAATATCGCAAGGGCCAGACGACGGCGACCACCTATTCCGAGGCCGACAAGGCCAAACTCAGCGACACCGGCAAATGATCAGCTACGCTCGCCAGACTCAAGAAGAGCAGTCGCAGGGCGCGCCACCGTCGGCAGAGGAGCATATTGCACCTGCCCCGCGCGTCTCGGTCCAGGCGTTCTGCGAGACTGTGGAGACCGCTGCCGCCGTGCAGTCGGCCGGCGAGGACCGCCGCCTCGGCAAAGCCCATCTGAAGATCCAGATGGGCGGCATCGCGGCCGCGGCCGAAGCCTATCGCTCAGCACCCACGCCAAACGTGATCGTCCTGGAGAGCGACGGGCGGACCGACCTGCTCGGCGGGCTCGACCAGCTCGCGACCGTCTGCGATGCGGGCACTCGCGTCGTCGTGATCGGCCGCATCAACGATGTCATGCTTTATCGCGAGCTCGTACGCCGCGGCGTCAGCGACTACGTGCTGGCACCGGTTGGCCCGATCGACGTCGTGCGATCTATCTGCAATCTGTTCTCTGCGCCGGAAGCCAAGGCGGTCGGCCGCATCATCGCAATCGTCGGCGCCAAGGGCGGCGTCGGTGCTTCCACCATCAGCCACAACGTCGCCTGGGCGATCGCGCGCGACCTCGCGATGGACGCGGTGGTCGCCGATCTCGACCTCGCCTTCGGCACCGCCGGGCTCGACTACAATCAGGATCCGCCGCAGGGCATCGCCGACGCGGTGTTCTCGCCGGACCGTGTCGATACCGCCTTCGTCGACCGTCTGCTGTCCAAGTGCACCGACCATCTGAGCCTGTTGGCCGCGCCCGCCACGCTCGACCGGGTCTATGATTTTGGCACCGACGCATTTGACGCCGTGTTCGACACGCTGCGCTCGACCATGCCCTGCATCGTGCTCGACGTCCCGCACCAGTGGACGGGTTGGACCAAGCGCGCCCTGATCGGGGCGGACGACATCCTGATCGTGGCCGCACCCGACCTTGCGAACCTGCGCAACACCAAGAACCTGTTCGACCTCTTGAAAGCGGCCCGGCCGAACGACCGGCCGCCGCTGTACTGCCTGAACCAGGTCGGCGTCCCCAAACGGCCCGAAATCGCCGCCACCGAGTTCGCCAAGGCGATCGAGAGCCAGCCGATCGCCTCGATCCCGTTCGAGCCCCAGACTTTCGGCTCCGCAGCCAATAACGGCCAGATGATCGCGGAAATCTCGGCCAACCATAAGACGATCGACATGTTCCTCCAGATCGCCCAGCGCCTGACCGGCCGCAGCGAGACCAAGAAGCAAAAGTCATCGTTCCTTTCACCCCTGATTGAGAAGTTGCGCGGAAAATAGCCGCCGCATGGAGTTGTTAAGTGTTCGGTAAGCGTAGCGGAACAGACACCGACCTTCGGGCCCTCAAGCCCGGCGCCGTGTCGCCAGAGCCTGCCCAGGCCTCGGCGCCGGGTGTTTCGCGCGCCCCGCCGCCCCCGGCCGTCACCTCGCCCCCGCTGGCACCGATCAAGGCCCCGCCGCCGCCACCGATGGAGAGCCGTCGCTCGGACAATTACTACGAGGTCAAGGCGACGATCTTCGGCGCCCTGATCGAGGCGATCGACCTCGCCCAGCTCGCCAAGCTCGATTCGGAGTCCGCGCGCGAGGAGATCCGCGATATCGTCAACGAGATCATCGCGATCAAGAACATCGTGATGTCGATCGCCGAGCAGGAGGAACTGCTCGACGACATCTGCAACGACGTGCTCGGTTATGGCCCGCTCGAGCCGCTGCTGTCGCGCGATGACATCGCCGACATCATGGTCAACGGTGCCAACACCGTATTCATCGAAGTCGGCGGCAAAATCCAGCGTACCGGCATCCGCTTCCGCGACAACCAGCAGCTGCTCAACATCTGCCAGCGCATCGTCAGCCAGGTCGGCCGGCGCGTCGACGAATCCTCGCCGATCTGCGACGCCCGTCTTGCCGACGGCTCCCGCGTCAACGCCATCGTGCCGCCGCTGTCGATCGACGGCCCCGCGCTCACCATCCGCAAGTTCAAGAAGGACAAGCTGACGCTGGATCAGCTCGTCAAGTTCGGCGCGATCACCCCTGAAGGCGCAGAGATCCTGCAGATCATCGGCCGCTGCCGCTGCAACGTGCTGATCTCAGGCGGCACCGGTTCGGGCAAGACGACGCTGCTCAACTGCATGACCAACTACATCGAGCACGACGAGCGCGTCATCACCTGCGAGGATGCGGCGGAATTGCAGCTGCAGCAGCCTCACGTGGTGCGGCTGGAAACCCGCCCGCCCAACATCGAGGGTGAAGGCCAGGTCACGATGCGCGAATTGGTGCGCAACTGCCTGCGTATGCGCCCCGAACGCATCATCGTCGGCGAGGTCCGCGGACCCGAAGCCTTCGACCTGTTGCAGGCCATGAACACCGGCCATGACGGCTCGATGGGCACGCTGCACGCCAACAATCCGCGCGAGGCGCTGTCGCGCTGCGAATCCATGATCACGATGGGCGGCTTCTCCCTGCCCTCGCGGACCATCCGCGAAATGATCTGCGCCTCCATCGACGTCATCATCCAGGCCGCCCGCCTGCGCGACGGTTCGCGCCGCATCACCCACATCACCGAGGTGATGGGCATGGAAGGCGACACCATCATCACCCAGGACATCTTCCTCTATGACCTCGTGGGTGAGGACGCCAACGGCAAGATCATCGGACGGCATCGTTCGACCGGCATCGGCCGCCCCCGCTTCTGGGAGCGCGCCCGCTACTACGGCGAGGAGAAGCGCCTTGCCGCTGCACTCGATGCGGCGGAAGTGGCGGCAAAGACGTGAGCGGTAACGCACCATGAAGATGCAGGTCCTCGCCCTCGCCTTTCTCGCCACCGCCGCCGTCGGCGGCGTCGCCTGGGTCTTCCTCTATCCGGTGTTGTCCGGCGAGCGAAAAGCGGAGAGCCGCCGCGCCTCCGTCGCGCGCGCCGAGCCGGCCGCGACACGACAGGCCGAGAAAAACCAGCGCTCGCGCCGCGAGCAGGTCGAGAGCACGCTCAAGGATCTCGAGCAGCGTCGTCTCAAGGAAAAGAGCGTTCCGCTCCATATGCGGCTGTCGCAGGCCGGACTCGACTGGACGCCGCAGAAATTCTGGATCATTTCCGCCGCGCTCGGCGGCACGTTCTTCTTCCTCGCCATGTTCGCCGGCGGCGGACTGCTGGGGGCCGCGGGCCTCGCCTTCGCCGGCGGCTTCGGCCTGCCGCGCTGGATGCTG
Organism: Bradyrhizobium sp. CB82; assembly: GCF_029714405.1. Lineage (NCBI taxonomy): Bacteria > Pseudomonadati > Pseudomonadota > Alphaproteobacteria > Hyphomicrobiales > Nitrobacteraceae > Bradyrhizobium > Bradyrhizobium sp. CB82. Next base: position 8,539,949 of record NZ_CP121650.1, read on the forward strand.
AGCTTCCTGAAGAAGCGCCGCGAGAACAAGTTCCTGGCAGCCCTCCCGGACGCGGTCGACGTCATCGTCCGCGGCATCAAGGCCGGCCTGCCGCTGTTCGAATCGATCAAGGTCGTCGCCGCCGATTCGCCGGAGCCGCTGCGCAGCGAATTCCTGGCGATCATCGAGACCCAGGCGATCGGCATGCCGCTGGGTGAGGCCTGCTCGCGTCTCTATGAGCGCATGCCGCTGCCGGAGGCGAATTTCTTCGGCATCGTCGTGTCGATCCAGCAGAAGTCCGGCGGCAACCTCTCCGAGGCACTCGGTAACCTCTCCAAGGTGCTGCGCGACCGCAAGAAGATGAAGGAAAAGATCCAGGCGATGTCGATGGAGGCCAAGGCCTCGGCCGGCATCATCGGCTCGCTGCCGCCGATCGTGATGTTCCTGGTCTATCTCACGACCCCGCAATACATCTCGCTGCTGTGGACCCACCCGACCGGTCAGCTCATGCTGGTCGGCTGCGTCGTCTGGATGTCGATGGGCATCCTGGTGATGAAGAAAATGATCAACTTCGACTTCTGACGGTGCGCGTATGGTCGATCTCCTCGTCACGAAACTGCACGACGTTCACTTCATGACTATGTTGCTGGCGGCCATAGCCGCCAGCGCCACCGTCTACACGCTGGTGATGCCGCTGTTCGCCGGCGAGGGCCTTGCCAAGCGCATGAAGGCGGTGGCAAGCGAGCGCGAGCGCATCCGGCAGCGCGAACGAGACCGGCTCACCAAGACCGAGAAGGTCTCGCTGCGCCAGACGCCGAAGCAGCTCGTCTCCAAGGTGGTCGAGGACTTCAACCTCACCAAATGGCTGGCACAGGAAGCTGCGCGCGAGAAGCTCGTGATGGCAGGCTATCGCGGCCAGGCACCCTACGTCACCTTCCTGTTCGCCCGCATGGTGACGCCGCTGGTGCTGTTCGTCGGCGCCATGCTCTACGTGTTCGTGGTCGCGCATATGGAGCAATCGCTGCCGATCAAGATCGGCATTTGCGTCGGCGCCGCATATCTCGGCCTCCAGGCGCCGATGCTGTTCCTGAAGAACGCAATCTCCAAGCGCCAGCTCTCGATCAAGCGCGCCTTCCCCGACGCGCTCGACCTGCTGCTGATCTGCATCGAGTCCGGCATGTCGGTCGAGATGGCATTTCGGAAGGTCGCGACCGAGATCGTCGGCCAGTCGATCGCGCTGTCGGAGGAATTCACGCTGACTACGGCCGAGCTGTCCTATTTGCAGGACCGCAAGGTGGCCTATGAGAACCTCTCGCGCCGTACCGGCCTCGAAGGCGTCAAATCGGTCTGTCTCGCACTCCAGCAGGCGGAGCGCTACGGCACCCCGCTCGGACATTCCTTGCGCGTGATGGCGCAGGAAAACCGCGACATGCGCATGAACGAGGCCGAAAAGAAGGCCGCCGCGCTGCCGCCGAAGCTGACGGTGCCGATGATCCTGTTCTTCCTGCCGGTGCTGTTCGTCGTCATTCTCGGACCGACCGGCATCAAGGTCTCCGAGCTGCACTGACGGCTCGCACCGCCGAACACGCTTTGAGCGCGATGAGATCAAGCGCGAACGGTTGCCAAGGTTCATCTCTCCCTAACCTTACTGTGTCACTAACCCTCATGGTGAGGAGCGCGAAGCGCGTCTCGAACCATGAGGCCCCGCCTGTGGCCCACATCCTTCGAGACGCTTGCTTCGCAAGCTCCTTATGACACAGTAAGACTAAAGATGAATCGTCATCGCGCTTTGGGTTGTTGTTTGCGCACAATCTCCGCGCAAACGCGTTCCGTGTTTGCGCGAGGGAAAACCGCTTCGCACTTTTCCGGATCATGCTCTGGGGAGAACCGCGGCTCGGCTCGCACCGATCCAACAAAAACTCGTCCTGCTTTAGCCCTATTCGGATTGGCTGAGGGAAGCGACCGGCACCGGCATGCGCTTGGCCGGGCTGCGCGGCGCGTCGTTGCGGTTCAGCATTTCCTTCAGGTAGGCGACGTTGGCCGCGGCTTCGTCCGGCGGCAGGTCAGCCTTGACGATGGTCTCGGCCTCCGCGAAGCGCCCCTGCAAGCCGATCACCAGCGCAAGATTCTGCCGCACCCGCGCGCTGGCGCGTGGCGAGGCATAGGCCTGCCGGAGCGTCTCTTCGGCCCGCGGCAGCTCCTTGGTGAGCATGTAGGAGAGGCCGAGATTCGACAGGACGCCGGGATCGCCGGGCGCGATCCTCAGCGCGCTGACATAGTAGCGGCGCGCCTCCTCGTGCCGGCCCATCTGGTCGAGGCAGGTGCCCTGCACGGAGAGCAGCCGCCAATCCGGATTATCGGGCGAGTGCGCCTTCGACAGCACATCGAAGGCCTGCTGGAAATTGCCATTGTCGGCGAGCGCGCGGCCATAGAGCGCCAGAAGCGGCTTGTTGCCGGGATGGGCGATGGTCGCCTGCTCCAGCACGGCGGCGGCCTGCGCCCGCTGGCCGTTGGCGCGCAGCGCCTGGCCATAGGCGAGCGCGGCGTCGGGATCCTTGGGATTGGCGCGGTATCGCTCGCCATAGACCTCGGCGGCGCGGGCAGGATCCGCGGGCGCGGCTTCTGACCGGGGTCCGATCGAGCCGGTGACATCGGAGAGCTTCGACATGGCCGTGCAGCCGCCAAGGCCGGCCGCCAGTACCGCGAGCAGCGAGCTGGATGCAAGAACCCGGGCAACACAAGACTGCTGACGCATGACGCTTTGACTCTCGAGCCGATTGATCGAGCCGAACGCGCCAGCAATAGACTGTTAACCCTAATGCCAGGTTAACGGGGGCCGCCCTCAACGGCGGAGCCGTCCGCGCCCGGTCGAAGTCAGCCCAAGCCTTTCGTGCCAATTCTCCGCGCGAACCGCGCGATCAGATCGCCGATTGTGTCGGCGAGGCGCGGCTCAATATTCCATGGCGAGCCGCTTCCGGACCTCGTCGATGCGTTTGTCGAGCGCGTCGAAGCGCGCGTGGACCGCGCGATCGTGGAGATAGAAAACGTAGCCGCCGGCGAGGAATGCAAAGATCCAGTGATGATGCTCGACATAGGCGAAGACCGCCTCGATGGCCTGGCCGAAAAACGCGACCACGCTCCACAGAGATTCCATTGCATTCCCTCCCGGCACGGCTTGTCTTGGACCCGCGGCACTGATGCCGCGGACGGGTTTGGCCGGAACCTAGCATGGTGAGGCTGAGGCGAGTAGCGGCTCGCGAGCGCGCCGGTCGGCGGCGAAGCCGATTGCAGGTGCGGCGAAACTCTGCGAAGTCTCTTGCCATCATCTGAACCATCTTGGGGCCGGACCCGCCAATGCCCTCCGTATTCGAGACGTCGTCTGCCGCCATTCCCATCACATTCGTGACCAAATCGAGCTGGGACCAGGTCGCCGAGACGCTGTCGCCGCCGCAACGCCAGTTCGCAACTGCCAACGGCTTTGCCGGAAAGGCGGGCGCATATCTTGCCTTGCCGGCACCGGACGGCGCGGTCGCAGGGGTGCTGTTCGGCCTCGAGGACGAGGCCGCACGATCACGCGACCTGTTCCGGGCGGGCAGCCTGCCCGGGCTGCTGCCGCCGGGCACCTATCGCTTCGCCAATGCACCGCATGATGCGCGCCTCGCCGCCCTCGCCTTCGCGCTCGGCAGTTATCGCTTTGCCCGTTACCGCAAGGCGGACGCGCCCGAGGTCAGGCTGGTGCCGCCCGACGGGGTCGACGTTGCTGAGGTTACGCGGATCGCGGATGCCGCGTGTCTGGCGCGCGATCTCGTCAACACGCCTGCCAACGACATGGGGCCGGAGGAGCTCGCTGCGACCGCGCAGGCGCTCGCCGCCGAGTTCGGCGCGAGCTTCGTCTGTATCGTCGGCGACGAATTGAAGGCGCAGAACTTTCCGCTGATCCATGCCGTCGGCATGGCTTCGGCCCGCGCGCCGCGGCTGATCGACATCACCTGGGGCAACCCTGCGCATCCCAAGGTCACGCTGGTCGGCAAGGGTGTCTGCTTCGACACCGGCGGGCTCGACCTGAAGCCGTCGAGCGGCATGCTGATCATGAAGAAGGACATGGGCGGTGCGGCCAACGTGCTGGCGCTCGCGCGCATGGTGATGGGCGCCAAGCTCAAGGTGCGTCTGCGCGTGCTGGTCCCCGCCGTCGAGAATGCGGTCGCCGGCAATGCCTTCCGTCCGCTCGACATCTTCCCCTCGCGCAAGGGGATCACGGTCGAGATCGGCAACACCGATGCCGAGGGCCGGCTGGTGCTGGCCGACGCGCTGGCGCTGGCGGACGAGGAGAGGCCCGATCTCTTGATTGATCTGGGCACGCTGACCGGCGCGGCGCGCGTCGCGCTGGGGCCGGATTTACCGCCTTTTTACACCAATGATGAGACGCTTGCCGCCGACGTCGCGCGCTGCGCGGTGAAGGAGAACGATCCATTGTGGCGCATGCCGCTGTGGCCGGCTTATGATTCCTGGCTGGACTCCAAGACGGCCAATATCACCAACGCGCCATCAGGCACCTTTGCCGGCTCGATCACCTGCGCGCTGTTCCTGCAGCGTTTCGTCGAGCAGGCGAAGAGCTGGCTGCATGTCGATATCTACGCCTGGACCCCATCGGCAAAACCCGCGCGACCGGAGGGTGGCGAATGCCAGGCCGCACGCGCACTCTACACACTCCTGAGCGAACGCTATGCATGACGAGCGGCTGACACCGGCGCGGGGCGATATCGCCGCGAAATACCTCGAAGGCAAGGTGCAGGCCGACCGCTTCGTCACCGGCGAGGAGTTCGAGGTGATCGAGGCGCTCGCGCCGTTGCGTGAACAGCCGTCGCCGAACGCAACGCTGATGACCGAGGCGCTGCGCGGCGAACGTGTTACGATCTACGATCGCAACGGCGAAGGCTGGGCCTGGGGCCAGCTCGTAAGCGACGGCTATGTCGGCTGGCTGCCTGATGCGGCGCTCGCCAGGCCCGTTGCGGCGCCGACGCACAAGGTCGGCGCGGTCCGGACCCTTGCCTTTCCGGGCCCGTCGATCAAGCTGCCGCCATGCGACGCGCTCGTCATGGGATCCAAGGTTGCCGTGACGCGCGACGACGGGCCTTTCGCGGTCACCCGCGAGGGACACTATCTGCCGAAGACCCATCTCGTCGCTCTCGATCATCGCGAGCCGGATTTCGTAGGGGTCGCGGAGCGCTTCGTCGGCACGCCTTATCTCTGGGGCGGCAAGAGCAGCCTTGGCATCGATTGCTCGGGTCTCGTGCAGGTCTCGTTGACCGTCGCTGGCATCGGTTGCCCGCGCGACAGCGACATGCAACTGGCGGGGCTTGGGCGAGCGCTCGAAGCACAGGAGCTCAAGACGTTACAGCGCGGCGATCTGATCTTCTGGAAGGGCCATGTCGCGATCGTGCGCGATGGCAGCACCATGGTCCATGCCAATGCGCATCACATGGCGACGGTGATCGAGGCGATCGAGCCGGCGATCGCGCGCATCAGGCAGGCCGGTAGCGAGGTCGCTGCGATCAAGCGGCTGTAGGGCGTCTACTCACGAATTCTCAAGGTACTGGCGCTCCGCCGACCAACGACTGCAACAGCTCTGGCGACAGTGTAACAGCCGAGGCCGACCGGGTGCTGGGACTAGTGCACCGACCATGGCCATGCCAATAGGGGTTGCGGTTTCCTGGCTTGCGACCGCTCGGCGGTTGGCAGCGGCTTTTGCGTCTGGGCGACATGGGCCGGCTGCCGGGGACGCGGTAGTGGTATTCCGGGCATCACCTTTGGTTCTTCGGGACTTACCTTTGGTGGCGCTTCGGGCATCGCCTTTGGCTCTGAAGCGTTGGCGACGACCTGGGCGAGTTGGTCCTGGCTCGCGTTGAGCCGCTCGGTAAGCATCTGGCTTTCGTGCGCCATCGCGATCTGGTCCGCCTTGACCTGGTCGATGATACCGTTATTGCGTGCGGTTTCATCCCGGCTCGCCTTGAGCTGACTGGCGAGATTTTCATTGTCGCTGGCCAGTTTTTCTTGCTCCGCCTTGAGCCGTTCGACCGTTCGGCTCAAGGCAGCGATGTCGCGCACGATCGGTTCGAGCTGCTGCGCCAACTCGGAATGCAGGGCCACCACAGTCGGCGCGGCGACGTCCGGCGCGGCATGTGTCAGTGGTGCCGTGTCGGGGGGAACCGTTGTCGCGGTATCAACGGAGGATGACCACCACGAGCCCACGACCCCAATGGATGCCGCCAAGAGAGAACCGACCAAAGCCACGTAGCGCCAATCTGCCAAACGATGAATCTCTGCCAGGGGGACCCGAGACATCTTCATGATGGTCGACTGGATGCTGATCGGTGGGGCCGAAGGACTGACTCCCACTTCGTGCGCCAAGTTCGAAAGCTGCTCCTCAAGGCTCGCGATCTGTCCTTCCGCGAGGTTGTCGTCGATTGTGGAATTCATTTGGTGCCCCGTATCAAATGCATTGGCATCCGCCTGAGAGCGATCCACGCATCCCCGTTACGACGAGCTTCGCCGGAACGAAGATGGCTCTTGAGCCTGCGACGCTTCTCAGGAATGAGCATGCAGCTGCACGTCAACCGTCTTTTCCACCCAGCTCAGTAGCGTTTTTAACGCAGCCGAGAAGGCGGAACTATGTTCATGGCCGGAGAACTACGGAAGGAACCCTGTCCCATCGGACGCACGGGACGGGGCTAAGTCGCCACCGAGCCATTCCCCGCCATCTCCAGCCGGAATGCAGCCGCGAACAGCGCCCGCGTATAATCCGTCTTGGGGTTCTTGAAGAGCTCCGCCGCCTGTCCCTCCTCGACGACCTTGCCGCCGCGCATCACGATGAGGTGGCTCGCGAGCGAGGCGACCACGCGCAAATCATGCGAGATGAACATGTAGGTGAGATCGCGCTTGCGCTGCAATTCGCGCAGGAGATCGACCATCTGCGCCTGGAACAGCATGTCGAGCGCGCTGGTCGGCTCGTCCAGCACGACAAAATCCGGCTCAAGCACGATCGCACGCGCAATGCTGATGCGCTGGCGTTGGCCGCCGGAAAATTCGTGCGGATAGCGGAAGCGCGTCTCCGGATTGAGGCCGACATCCTCGAGTGCCTTCGTGACGCGCGCCTCGCGGTCCTCGCGCGACAGGTTGGGCTGATGCACCGAGAGGCCCTCGCCGACGATGTCGGCGACCGACATGCGCGGGCTGAGCGAGCCGAACGGATCCTGGAACACGATCTGCATGTCGCGCCGGAACGGGCGCATCTCCTTGAAGCGCAGGCCCTGGATGTCTTTTCCCAGGAAGACGATGCGGCCGTTCGACGAGATCAGTCGCAACAGCGCGAGCCCGAGCGTCGTCTTGCCGGAGCCGGACTCGCCGACGACGCCGAGCGTCTCGCCCTTGCGCACGGCGACGCTGACGCCGTCGACCGCCTTGATGTGGCCGACGGTCTTGCGCAGGAAGCCGCGCTTGATCGGAAACCAGACTTTGAGCGCATCCGCCGACATCACGACCGGCGCATTCGGCTGCGGCGGCGCCGGATCCGGCTTCGGCTCGGCCGCAAGCAAGTCGCGCGTATAGGGGTGCTTGGGGCTGTTGAAGACCTGCTCGACCGGCCCCTGCTCGACGATCTTGCCGCCGTTCATCACGCAGACGGTGTCGGCGATGCGGCGCACGATGCCGAGGTCATGGGTGATGAACAGCAGGCTCATGCCGAGGCGGGAGCGAATCTCGGCAAGCAGCGCCAGGATCTGGGCCTGCACCGTGACGTCGAGCGCCGTGGTCGGCTCGTCCGCAATCAACAGGTCGGGCTCGTTGGCGAGCGCCATCGCGATCATCACGCGCTGGCGCTGGCCGCCGGAGAGTTGATGCGGATAGCTCGCGAGCCGCGTCTCGGGATCGGGGATGCCGACCTGGGCGAGCAGCTCCAGCGTCCGCTTGCGCGCGAGCGTATTGCTGGTCGGATTGTGAAGCTGGATGATCTCACCGATCTGCGCCTCGATCGTGTGCAGCGGATTGAGCGAGGTCATCGGCTCCTGGAAGATGATGGAGATGTCGCTGCCGCGAATCCCGCGCATCTCCTGTTCCGAGAGGTTCAGGATCTCACGCCCCTTGAAGCGGATGCTTCCCGAGGGATGCGAAGCGTTCGGATAAGGCAGGAGCTTCATGACCGAGAGCGCGCTGACCGATTTGCCGGAGCCGGATTCGCCGACCAGCGCCACGCATTCGCCGCGCTTGATCTGGAACGAGACCTTGTCGACGGCGAGCGTCGTGCCGACGCCCTGGTGGAAGGCTACCGAAAGCTCGCGCACGCTGAGCAGAGGCTGGTTGATCGCGTCCATCGCTTACCTGAACGTCTTGCGCGGATCGAAGGCGTCACGCACCGCTTCGCCAGTGAAGATCAAGAGCGACAGCATGATCGCGACGGCGAAGAAGCCGGAGAAGCCGAGCCACGGCGCCTGCACGTTGGCCTTGGCCTGCGCCAACATCTCGCCGAGCGAGGGCGAGCCAGGGGGCAGGCCGAAGCCCAGGAAGTCGAGGGCCGTCAGCGTCATCACCGACGATGAGACGATGAACGGCAGGAACGTCATCGTCGCTACCATGGCGTTCGGCAACAGGTGGCGGAACATGATCACGGCATTGGAGACCCCGAGCGCCCGCGCAGCCTGGATGTATTCGAAATTGCGCCCGCGCAAGAATTCCGCGCGCACGAGACCGACCAGCGCCACCCAGTGAAACAGCACCATGATGCCGAGCAGAATGAAGAAGCCCGGAGGAAGCACCGCCGATATGATGAGCAGCAGATAGAGATAGGGTATGGCGTTCCAGATTTCGATGAAGCGCTGGAACAACAGATCGATCCAGCCGCCGAAATAGCCCTGCACGCCGCCGGCGATGATGCCGATGACGGACGAGACGATGGTCAGCGTCAGGCCGAACAGCACCGAGATGCGGAAGCCATAGATCAGCCGCGCGACCACGTCGCGGCCCTGGTCGTCGGTGCCGAGCCAATTGTATTCGAGATCACGACAGCTTTTCAGGCCCTTCCTCTCCACCACCGGCTTGCATTGCGCCTCCGTCAGCATCCAGGTCGGCGGCGACGGCGCGGGTGTCGGCAGGTCGAGATTGTGGGTGTCGTAGGAGTAGCGGATGAGCGGCCAGACGATGAAGCCGCCCTTGTCCTTAATCAGCTTCTGCAAATAGGGATCGCGATAGTCGGCGGCAGTCTCGAAATCGCCGCCAAAGGTGGTCTCCGAATAGGTGACGAAGGCGGGCCAGTAGAGACGACCGTCGAACTTGATCATGAACGGCCGGTCGTTGGCGATCAGTTCCGCGAACAGCGAGACCACGAACAGGACCATAAAAATCCAGAACGACCAGTAGCCGCGCCTGTTGGCCTTGAAGTTCTGCCAGCGTCGGCGATTGAGCGGCGAAGGTTCGAAGCCCTTGCGCGTGATCGGCACGACCTCGCCGAGCGGCGATCTGGTCGTGGTCTCGATCGGGGTGGGTGCGGTGACCGTCATCAGACCTCCCGCGCCTCGAAATCGATCCGGGGATCGATCCACATATAGGTCAGATCGGAGATCAGATTGACCACGAGACCCATCAACGAAAAGATGTAGAGCGTGCCGAACACGACGGGATAATCCCGATTGAGCACGCTCTCGAAACCAAGCAGCCCGAGGCCGTCGAGCGAAAAAATGGTCTCGATGAGCAGCGAGCCTGAGAAGAAGGCGCTGATGAAAGCGCCGGGGAAACCCGCGATCACGATCAGCATGGCGTTGCGGAAGATGTGGCCGTAGAGCACCTGACGCTCGCTACAGCCCTTGGCGCGCGCGGTCATGACGTATTGCTTGCGGATCTCGTCCAGGAACGAGTTCTTGGTCAGAAACGTCATGGTGGCAAAGGCGCCGAGCGCCATCGAGATCAACGGCAAGGTCAGGTGCCAGAAATAGTCGAGGATCTTCCAGTACCAGGGGAATTGCGACCAGCCGTCCGACGTCAGCCCGCGCAGCGGAAACCAGTTGAAGAACGAGCCGCCGGCGAACAGGATGATCAGCAGGATCGCGAACAGGAAGCCGGGAATTGCATAGCCGAGCACGATGACCGCCGACGTCCAGGTGTCGAACCGCGCGCCGTCCTTGACCGCCTTGCGAATGCCCAGCGGAATCGAGATCAGGTACGTCATCAGCGTCAGCCAGATGCCGAGCGAGATCGAGACCGGCAGCTTCTCCTTGATGAGCTGGATGACGCTGACGGTGCGGAAATAGCTGGTGCCGAAATCGAACCGCGCGAAATTCCAGACCATCATCAGGAAGCGCTCGGGCGCCGGCTTGTCGAAGCCGAACTGCTGCTCCAGCTTCTTGATGAACTCGGGATCGAGGCCCTGCGCGCCGCGGTATTTCGAGTTGACGGCGTCGGCGCCGGCGCCAACCTGTCCCGGCGCACGCTGCGCAAAGTCGCCGCCACCCGAGATGCGCGAGGTGCCGCCGGTGTCGGCGCCGGAGAGCTGCGCGATCACGCGCTCGACCGGGCCGCCCGGCGCGAATTGCACCACGACGAAGGAAATGAACAGGATCCCGAGCAGCGTCGGGATCATCAGCAGAATGCGGCGTGCGATATAGGCGCTCATGATCTACTTCGCCTGATCCAGCTTGGCGGCCTTGGCGGCGTCGAACCACCAGTTTTCAGGCGCGCCGACGCCTTGCGCATATTTCGGTGGCTTGTCGGGGTGGCTGTACTGATCCCAATAGGCCACGCGATGGAAGTTGGCGTACCATTGCGGCACCCAGTAGCGCCCGGCGCGAAAGACGCGATCGAACGCCCGGCAAGCGATGGTCAGTTCCGCCCTGGTCTGGGCTGCGATGATCTTCTCGATGAGCGCGTCGATGACCGGATTGGAGATGCCCGCGAGATTGTATGAACCCTTGGTCTTGGCTGCCTGCGAGGAGAAGAACGGCCGCATGGCATCGCCAGGGGTCGCCGACATCGAGAAGCGTTCGATGGTCATGTCGAAGTCGAAATCTTCAACACGCGCGCGGTACTGGACGGCATCGACCAGACGGAATGTGGCGTCGATACCGAGCGTTGCAAGATTCTTGAGGTAGGGGCCGTGGTGCGGCTGGATCGACTGCTCGTCGTTCAGGAATTCGATCGTGAACGGTTCGCCATTGGGCAGCACACGCTTGCGGTCCTTGATGACATACCCGGCCTCATTGAGCAGTTCGGCCGCTTTTCGCAGCAGGGTACGGTCCTGCCCCGATCCGTCTGATACCGGCGGAACGAAGGGCTGGCCAAACACCTCGTCGGGCACCTGGCCACGGAACGGCTCGAGTAGGGCGAGCTCCTCGGGCGACGGCGGGCCGGAAACCATCATGTCCGAATTCTGGAATGGCGATTGGGTGCGCGCATAGGCGCCGTACATGATGGTCTTGTTGGTCCATTCGAAGTCGAAGGCGTAGATCAGGGCTTCCCGCACGCGGGAATCCCGGAACTTGTCGCGACGCAGATTGATGAACCAGCCCTGCGCGCCCGAGGGCGTTTCGTCGGGCAATTGTTCGCGCTTGACACGGCCGTCCTTGATCGCGGGGAAGTCATAACGGGTCGCCCAGATGCGCGCCGTGAGCTCCTCGCGAAACAGATAAGTCTTGCCGGTGAAGCCTTCGAAGGCGACGTCGCGGTCGCGATAGTATTCGTAGCGTACGGTGTCGAAATTGTAGCTGCCCCGGCAGACCGGCAGATCGGCGCCCCACCAATCCTTGACGCGCTCATATTCGATGTAGCGGTTGACCTCGAACCTTCCGACCTTGTACGGGCCCGAACCCAAGGGCGCCTCGAGCGTCGATTCGTCGAACGGGCGCGTTGCGTAATAGGTCTTCGAGAAGATCGGGAGGCTTGCGACATAGAGCGGCACGTCGCGTGCCCGTCCCGGTGCGAAAGTGACGACCACGGTCGCATCGTCCAGTGCCTCGGCCTTCACAAAATCGCGCAGCTGCACCACGATCAGAGGATGCCCCTTCTCTTTCAGAGTGTTGAGCGAGAAGGCGACATCATGCGCGGTAAGCCTGGAGCCGTCGTGAAAACGAGCCTCCGGCCGCATCGCAAAGGTGTAAATCAGCTTGTCCGGAGATATCCGCACCGACTTGGCCGCAAGCCCGTACATTGCGTCGGGCTCGTCGTTGGCCCGCGCCATCAACGGCGCGAAGGTCATGTCCATGCCTTGCGCGCCTTCGCCCTTGAGGACGTAAGCGTTGAGCGAGCTGAACGTGAAATAGGACTGGTTGTAGGCGCGGACCGACGGGATCAGCGAGAACGTCCCGCCCTTCGGCGCATCGGCATTGACGTAGTCGAAATTGTGGAAGTCGGCAGGATATTTGAGATCGCCGAACGCCGAGATGCCGTGCATCTCGGTCGGCATTTCCGATGCCTCAGCGCCGCGCAGCCAAGATAACCTCAGAGACGGGCTCAGCGATGCGCTGAGGGCGCCGCCAGCGCCTATGGCCAGTACGTGCCGGCGTGAAAGCTGCGCCATGCGCGAAAGCTTCCTCAAGAGCGTTTTCCGATTCGGGCGGCCTTCTCGGCGTCATACCACCAAAGCGTCGGCAGGCCCGACCTGCCGTATTTCGGCAGCGGCTCGGCATGGCTGAAGCGGTCCCACCTTGCGTAGCGCGAGAATGGATAGGTAAACTGGGGCACGACGTAGAAATTCCACAGCAGGACGCGATCGAGCGCGCGCGTCGCGGCGACGAGACCGGCGCGGTCCTTGGCGAAGATCACTTTCTCGATCAATGCATCCACGGCCGGATTCTTGATGCCGATCGTGTTGCGCGCCCCTGGTATGTCGGCCGTCTGCGAGCCCCAAAACTCACGCTGCTCGTTGCCCGGCGAGAGCGACTCCCCCCACTGATCGATGATCATGTCGAAATCGAAGCTGCGCAGCCGGTTCTGGTATTGTGCATCGTCGACGGTGCGGACGGATGCATTGACACCGATCCGCTCCAGCGAGGGCTTGTAGAACAGCGCGATGCGCTCCGATGAGGGATCCTGCACCAGGATCTCGACCGTCAGAACCTTACCTGCGGCGTCGACCAACTTGTGGTCGCGCACCTCGAAGCCCGCCTCTTTCAGGAGCTTTGCCGCTTCGCGCAAGTTGGCGCGCACCGCCTCCGGATTGCCGCCGACAGGATTCTGGTAGGGCGTGGTGAAGACTTCCGGGGGCACCTTGTCCTTCATCGTCTCGAGGATCTGCAATTCCTCGCCCTGTGGCAGGCCGGTTGCGGCGAGCTCCGTGCCCTCGAAGTAGCTGTTGATCCGTTTGTACTGGCCGAAGAAGAGCTGCTTGTTCATCTCCTCGAAGTCGAAGGCGTAGTTGAAGGCCCGCCTCACCCGCGGGTCCCTGAACTGGTCGCGCCTGTTGTTGACCACGAACGCCTGCATGCGACCGGAATCGTTGATCGGAAATTCTTCCTTGATCACCCGTTTGTCCGCGACCGCCGGGAAGTCGTAAGCCGTCGCCCATTGCTTGGCGGAGTTTTCTGCGATCCAGTCGGCCTGGTCGGCCTTGAACGCTTCGAGCGCAACGAGGTTGTCGCGGAAAAACTCGAAACGCAGCTCGTCGAAATTGTTCTGGCCGACCTGGCTCGGGACATTGGCGCCCCAATGGTCCTTCACCCGCTCGAGCTTGACTGAGCGTCCCGCCACGAATTCCTTGATCCGGTACGGTCCGGACCCCAGCGGAATCTCCAGCGTGGTGGTGCTGACGTCGCGCTTGCGCCCCTGCGCGTCGGTGCCTTCCCACCAATGTTTCGGCAGCACCGTCAGCTCGCCGACGATGGTCGGCAATTCCCGGTTGCCCGGTCCATCGAAGGTGAATTTGACGTCGCGCTCGCCGACCTTCTCCGCCTTCACCACGTGGCGATAGTAGGACGCATACATCGGACTATGCTGTTTCAGCGTCGCAAGTGAGAAGATGACATCGTCCGGTGTCACCGGCTTGCCGTCATGCCAACGGGCTTCCTTCCGGAGGCGATAGATCACCCAGGAAAAGTCGTCCGGATGTTGGGCCGCTTCGGCAAGTTCGCCGTACTCGGTCGCCACCTCGTCCTGCGCCCGGGTCATCAGCGTTTCGTAGATCATGGCCGCGGCCGGCGCGAGCGCGCCCTTGATGCCGGCGACTGCGAGGTTGAAATTGTCGAAGGTGCCGATCGAGATCATGCGCGCGACACCGCCCTTGGGCGCGTCCGGATTGACGTAGTCGAAACGCTTGAAGTCTGCCGGATATTTGATGTCGCCGAACAGGGACAGGCCGTGGCGCCAGGGGAGCTCACTGGCAGATTGCGCCTGCGCGGCACCAACGATCGGAACCCCTGCGGCGGAACCGAGGGCGGGAAGCGCAGCAGTCGCAGCGCCGGCTAGCAGAAGATCGCGTCGGGTAATGGCCAAATGAACATCCCTGTCCTGGAAGGAGGTTACCCCTTTAAGGCCCCAATATACGGCAAGGTTTCGACCGATTATGTTGCTTTTTCCTCATCTTGGAAGCCTACCGGGCCGGATCGCTGCGGCGAAACGCCCCGATGACAACGCTGCGAGGTGGGCAAGCGGTAGATAAGGAAACGGCCAGGCTTTTCGAGCCTGGCCGCCATATCAGCACAATCTTTTGGCGATCTTACTTCGCCGCCGTTGGCAGCGGCTGCGGGCTGTCCGACAGGCTGTTGAGATAGGCGATAACGTCCGCGCGCTCGCTGTCCTTGGGAATACCAGCAAAGCCCATCGCCGTGCCGGGAATATCAGCCTTCGGATTGGTGAGGAATTTGTTCAACTCGTCGAAGGTCCAGGTACCGCCCTTGGCCTTCATCGCAGCCGAGAAATTGAATCCGCCACGGCCCTCGCCTTTGTGGTCGCCGACGATGCCGTAGAGGTTCGGACCGACGCGATTCGGGCCGCCCTTCTCGAAGGTGTGGCAGGCGCCGCACTTCTTGGCGGCGGAGGCGCCCTTCTCGACGGAGGCGGTCTGGAGCAGCTTCTCGATCGGCTCGGACGGCGCCGCCGCAGCACCCCCTTCCTTGCCGCCGGCCTCTTCCTTCACGGCAATCTCGAAACCGGGCTTCTCCGGCGGTTTCGCGGCGAACAGTGCCTGGGCAGTGAAGCTCGTCACCAGGACGACGAGGCAGGTGCCGAGGATGGCACCGAGGATCTTGTTGAGTTCGAACGAGTCCATGTCGGATCAGGCCCCACACCGCATGAAGGAAAGCGGCCCAAGCGGCCGCCAGGACACGAGAATAAGACACTGGGAATCGGACGTTCCACCCCACCCCCGAGCAGCGATTGAGATATCGGTTTGCCCGGGGTCTGGCAACCCGTATAAACGGCCCCGCTTTCACCCCATCCCCACCCCATTTCTCGGCGCGGAATGCGCCCGTTTCCAGGCCCTGAACAGGATGACCGATCCCCGCATTTTGGTGCTGATCCCGGCCCGCATGGCGGCCACTCGCCTGCCCGGCAAGCCGCTGAAGGACATCGCCGGCCAGCCGATGATCGTGCACGTGCTGCGGCGAGCCGAAGAGGCGGCCATCGGGCGGGTCGCGGTTGCAACCGACACGCAGGAGATCGCAGACGTCGTCACCGCGCATGGCGGCGTCGCCGTGATGACCCGCCCCGAGCATCCGTCGGGCTCCGACCGCATCCATGAGGCCATGCAGAAGCTCGATCCCGAGGGCAAGGCCGAGATCGTGGTCAATCTCCAGGGCGATTTCCCGACGATCTCGACCGGCAACATCCGTGACGTGCTGCCTCCGCTGGCCGACCCCGCGGTCGACATTGCGACCCTGGCCTCGCAAATTCATACCGAGGAGGAGGACCGCGCCCCCAGCGTGGTGAAGGCGGTTGGAACCTCGCTCGGCGGACGGCGGATGCGCGCGCTCTATTTCACCCGCGCGACCGCCCCCACTGGAGACGGACCGCGTTACCACCATATCGGGCTTTACGCCTACCGCCGTGCGGCGCTGGAGCGGTTCGTCTCGCTGCCGCCCTCGCCGCTGGAATTGCAGGAGAAGCTGGAGCAGCTCCGGGCGCTGGAGGCCGGCATGCGCATCGACTTCACCATCGTCGATACGGTACCCCGCGGGGTCGACACCGCGGCGGACTTAGAGACCGCCCGCAGCATCCTTTCCAAATCCTGAGCCGCTGTTACAAGGCCCGACATGAGCAAGATGAAAATCGCATTCCAGGGCGAGCGTGGGGCCAACTCCCACATCGCCATCGACGAGGCCTATCCCGACGCCGAGCCGATGCCGTGCGCAACCTTCGAGGACGCGCTGTCGGCGATCTCCTCGGGCGAAGCCGATCTCGGCATGATCCCGATCGAGAATTCGGTCGCGGGACGCGTCGCCGACATCCATCATTTGCTGCCGGCCTCCGGCCTCTTCATCATCGGCGAATGGTTTCTGCCGGTCCGCCATCAATTGATGGCGGTGAAGGGCACGAAGCTCGAAGACATCAAGAGCGTGGAAAGCCATGTCCATGCGCTCGGTCAGTGCCGGCGCGTGATCCGCAAGCTCGGGGTCAAGCCGATTGTGGCGGCCGACACCGCCGGCAGCGCGCGCGATATTTCCGAGCGCAAGGACAAGAGCGTCGCCGCGATCGCCTCGCGGCTTGCCGCAAAGATCTACGGGCTCGACATCCTGGCCGAGGACATCGAGGACGAGGCCCATAACACCACGCGTTTTGTGGTGCTGGCCCGCGAGGCGAAGTGGGCCGAGCAGGGCTCGGGCCCGCTGGTCACCTCCTTTGTATTCCGGGTGCGCAACCTGCCCGCCGCGCTCTACAAGGCACTAGGCGGCTTTGCCACCAACGGCGTCAACATGACCAAGCTCGAAAGCTACATGGTCGACGGCAATTTCTTTGCGACGCAGTTTTATGCCGATGTCGACGGCCACCCCAACGACAAGGGGCTTGCCTTCGCGCTCGAGGAACTGAAGTTCTTCTCGCGCGAATTCCGCATCGTCGGCGTCTATCCCGGCCATCCCTTCCGCGCGACGTTCAGCGAGAAGCTGGAGTGATCGCCTGTCCCGGACGCGCGAGGCGCGAGCCGGGGCGTAAGGGGCCGCGATGGCCCCGGCTCAGCGGCGCACCCTGCGCGCTGCGTCCCGGGCGCGATAGCTGTTAGGCGGCCGCGCTCTTCACCAGCCCGAACGCCTCGGCCAACAGCGAATACGACTTCTTCCGTGCCTCGTGGTCGTAGACCGCGGTGATCACCATCAATTCGTCCGGCTTGCTCGCGTCGATCAGCGGTTTGAGCTTCTGCTGCACGGTCGGTGGGCTGCCGACGAACAGTCGCGAACGGTTGCGGGCGATCGAGGCGCGGTCGGCATCGGTGTAGGGATAGGCGAGCGCCTCTTCCACGCTCGGCAGCGGCAGATATTGGCCGCGGTCGCGGCGCAGGCGATTGAGGTCGAAGGACGAGGCGAGCTTTTCCGCCTCCTCGTCCGTATCCGCCGTGACGACTGCTACCGCGAGAATTGCGTGCGGCGTGGCGCGCCAGGCTGAGGGCTGGAAACGGCTGCGGTATTGCACCATCGCGTCGATCGCATCATGGCTCGCAAAATGATGCGCGAACGCGAAGCCCATGCCGACCTGGGCTGCCAATTCCGACGAATAATCGCTGGAGCCGAGCAGCCAGATCGGCGGCAGGCGCGTGTCGTCGGGCATTGCGACGACGTTGTTATAGGGATGGCCTGAGGGGAATTCGCGGGTCTCCCACAGGATCAATTCGTGCAGCCGCTCCAGGAAATCGTCGCCCTCGCGGCGGTCGAGCCGGCTCCGAAGCGCGTACGCCGTGGCGCCGTCGGTGCCGGGCGCGCGGCCGAGGCCGAGATCGATGCGACCGGGAAACAGCGCCTCCAGCATCTTGAAACGTTCGGCCACCACCAGAGGCGCGTGGTTGGGCAGCATCACCCCGCCGGAGCCGACACGGATGTGCTTCGTCACCGCCGCGATCTGCCCGATCATGACGTCGGGCGCCGGGCTCGCGACGGAGGCGAGGTTGTGGTGCTCGGCGAGCCAGTAGCGGACATAGCCGAGCCCATCGACATGGCGCGCGAGATCAATGCTGTTGCGCAGCGCCGCCGCCGGCCGGGTAGCCGACGTGACAACGGAGAGATCGAGGACGGAGAGCGGGATCATGGCCGGTTCAACGTAGTGCGCAGCGTCGGAGCGGCAATGGTCCAACGGAGCAGAGCTGACGTGTGCTGGCAGCGAGACGCCCCCGGAGAAGTGTTTGGAGGGCGGTGGGATTCCGCGCGCACAAATCACCCAATGTTCACGTTGCCCACTTGATCAGCTGAACCCGGCCAGACTCCAAACGCCACATATCTACTTGATATAACTTATATTTATTAGCTCCGCCTACCTCCCACCAGAGCTAACAAAGGCACAAAAGTACTGATACTACCGGCAATAGTGGGCCATTTCCCATCGCCGATGGGCTGTCAGGAAGACCCTGTTTGGCCTATCTTAGCGCTTCCCGCTAAATCTGCTGCAGTTGCGAGGAGAGATCTGGAGTGAGTGTGCCATGACTGAGCCGACGACGCCTGCCCAATATAGCGGGCAAGACAATGGGCAAGACGGGCACCTCGCCAAGCGTCCGGCGATCTCCTTCGAGTTCTTTCCGCCCAAGACCGAGGAGATGGAGAAGAACCTGTGGGAGACCATCAATCGCCTCGCCCCGCTCGAGCCGAAATTCGTCTCGGTGACCTATGGCGCGGGCGGCTCGACCCGTGAGCGCACCCACGCCACCATCGCCCGCATCCTGAAGGAGACTTCGCTGCTGCCGGCGGCGCATCTGACCTGCGTCGGCGCGTCGCGCGGTGAGATCGACGAGATCGTTGACCACTACCACGAGGTCGGCGTCCGCCACATCGTGGCCTTGCGCGGCGATCCGCCTGGCGGCATCGGCACGCCCTTCGCCACCCATCCCGACGGTTACCAGACCTCCGCCGAGCTCATCGACGGCATCAAGAAGCGGCACCCCGATATCGAAGTGTCGGTCTCGGCTTACCCCGAGAAGCATCCCGAGGCGCGTGACCTCGACGCCGATATCGACACGCTGAAGGCCAAGGTCGATGCGGGCGCGACGCGCGCGATCACCCAGGTATTCTTCGATAACGACCTCTACTTCCGCTACCTCGAGCGCGTGCGCGCGCGCGGCATCAGCATCCCGATCGTGCCGGGCATCATGCCCATGCACAATTTCAGGCAGGCCCGCAATTTCGTCACCCGCGCCGGCACCACGGTGCCGGACTGGCTTGCGGAGAAGTTCGATGGGCTCGACGACGATCCGGAGACGCGCAAGCTCGTCGCGGCGACCGTTGCCGCCGGCCAGGTGCACAAGCTGGCCAAGCACGGCGTCGACACCTACCACTTCTACACCATGAACCGCGCCGATCTCGTGTTCGCGATCAGCCATTTGCTCGGCATTCGCGGCAAGAGCGCGAAGAAGGCGGCGTAACCAATGACCGTGACCGTTTCCCCCAAACGCACCGCACTGCTCGCCGCCGCGCGCGACCGCATCCTGGTGCTCGACGGCGCCATGGGCACGATGATCCAGGGTCTCCAGTTCGACGAGGCCGCCTTCCGTGCCGAGCGCTTCAAGGATTTTCACCGCGACCTGCGCGGCAACAACGACCTGTTGATCCTGACCCAGCCCCAGGCGATCGAGGACATCCACGCCGCGTACCTGCGTGCTGGCGCCGATATCGTCGCGACCAACACCTTCTCGACGACCTCGATCGCGCAGGCCGACTACGACCTCGCTGACGTCGTCTATGAGATGGCGCGCGAAGGCGCCCGCCTCGCCGGCAACGCCGCCAAACGTGTCGAGGCCGAGGACGGCAAGCCGCGCTTCGTCGCCGGCGCCATCGGCCCCACCAACCGCACCGCCTCGATCTCGCCCGACGTCGCCAACCCTGGCTACCGCGCCGTGACCTTCGACGACCTGCGCGAATCCTACGGCGAGCAGATCCGCGGCCTGCTCGACGGCGGCGTCGACCTCCTGCTGGTCGAGACCATCTTCGACACGCTGAACGCCAAGGCCGCGCTCTACGCGATCGCGGAGATCACGGAAGAACGCGGCATCGACATGCCCGTGATGGTATCCGGCACCATCACCGACAAGTCCGGCCGCCTGCTGTCGGGACAGATGCCGGAGGCGTTCTGGAATTCGGTGCGGCACGCAAAGCCCGTCACCATCGGCTTCAACTGCGCGCTCGGCGCAGAAGATCTGCGCGCGCATATCGCCGATATCGGCCGCGTCGCCGATACGCTCGTCTGCGCCTATCCCAATGCCGGCCTGCCCAACGAATTCGGCCAGTATGACGAGACGCCGGAGTACATGGCCCGCCTGGTCGGCGAGTTCGCGCGTGATGGTTTGGTCAACATCGTCGGCGGCTGCTGCGGCACCACGCCGGAGCACATCGCGGCGATTGCCGCGGCAGTAGCGCCGCACAAGCCGCGGCTCGTGCCCGCGATCGAGCCGCGCTTAAGGCTCTCCGGCCTCGAGCCGTTCGTGCTGACGGATGCGATCCCCTTCGTCAACGTCGGCGAGCGCACCAACGTCACGGGTTCGGCCCGCTTCCGTAAACTGATCACGGCCGGCGACTACACGGCCGCGCTCCAGGTCGCGCGCGACCAGGTCGAGAACGGCGCGCAGATCATCGACGTCAACATGGACGAGGGCCTGCTGGACTCGGAAGCCGCGATGCGGACCTTTCTCAACCTCGTCGCCGCCGAACCCGACATCGCCCGCGTGCCCGTGATGGTCGATTCCTCGAAATTCTCGGTCATCGAGGCCGGCCTGAAATGCGTGCAGGGCAAGCCGGTCGTCAACTCGATCTCGATGAAGGAAGGCGAGGAGAAATTCATCTTTGAGGCCAAGATCGCGCGGCGTCACGGCGCGGCCGTCGTGGTGATGGCATTCGACGAAGTCGGCCAAGCCGATACGTTCGCGCGCAAGACCGAGATCTGCAAGCGCGCCTACGACATCCTGGTGAACCGCGTCGGTTTCCCGCCGGAAGACATCATTTTCGATCCCAACATCTTTGCGATCGCGACCGGCATCGAAGAACACAACAATTACGGCGTCGACTTCATCGAAGCGACACGCTGGATCCGCAAGAACCTGCCCGGCACCCACATCTCGGGCGGCGTTTCCAACCTGTCGTTCTCGTTCCGCGGCAACGAGCCGGTGCGCGAGGCAATGCACTCGGTGTTCCTGTATCACGCCATCAAGGCCGGCATGGACATGGGCATCGTCAATGCGGGGCAGATGATCGTCTATGACGACATCGATCCCGAGCTGCGCCAGGTGTGCGAGGACGTCGTACTGAACCGCGACGCCGGCGCCTCCGAGCGCCTGCTCGCGCTCGCCGAAAAATTCCGCGGCAAGAAGACGGAGAGCAAGGAAGCCGATCTCGCCTGGCGCGAATGGCCGGTCGAGAAGCGCCTTTCGCACGCGCTGGTGCATGGCATCACCGAGTTCATCGAACAGGACACGGAAGAGGCCCGCAAGGCGTCCACGCGTCCGCTCGACGTGATCGAAGGCCCGCTGATGGCCGGCATGAATGTGGTCGGCGATCTCTTCGGCGACGGCAAGATGTTCTTGCCGCAGGTCGTGAAATCGGCGCGCGTCATGAAGCAGGCGGTCGCCTGGCTGATGCCGTTCATGGAGGAGGAGAAGGCGCGCAACCTCGCCAGCGGCATTGGCGGCGACGCGAATTCGTCTGCCGGCAAGATCGTGCTCGCGACCGTGAAGGGCGACGTCCACGACATCGGCAAGAACATCGTCGGCATCGTGCTCCAGTGCAACAATTTCGAGGTCATCGACCTCGGCGTGATGGTGCCGGCGGCAAAAATCGTCGAGACCGTGAAGGCGGAGAAGGCCGACATCGTCGGCCTGTCCGGCCTGATCACGCCCTCGCTCGACGAGATGGCGTTCTTCGCCGGCGAATTGCAGCGCGAAGGCCTGAAGCTGCCGCTCCTGATCGGCGGCGCCACCACGAGCCGCGTGCATACCGCCGTCAAGATCGACCCGAACTACAAGGCCGGCCCGGTGGTTCACGTCAACGATGCGAGCCGCGCCGTCGGCGTCGCCTCTTCGCTGCTGTCGCCCGAGAAGCGCGAGGCCTTTGCCGCCGATGTGCGCACCGAATACGCAAAGATCTCCGAGGCGCATCTGCGCGCGCAGGCCGACAAGAAGCGGCTGAAGCTCGCTGACGCCCGCGCGAACCGCGTGCCGGTCGATTTCGTCGCGACAACGCCGGTGAAGCCGACCTTCCTCGGCACGAAGACGTTTGACGATTACGACCTCGCCGAGCTCGTCGACTGCATCGACTGGACGCCATTCTTCCAGACCTGGGAACTCGCCGGGCGATTCCCCGCGATCCTCGATGATCCCAAGGTCGGCGAGGTCGCGCGCTCGCTCTATGACGACGCGCGCAAGATGCTCGACACCATCGTCAAGGAAAAATGGTTCCGGGCGCGCGCCACGATCGGCTTCTGGCCCGCGAATGCCGATGGCGACGACATCGTGCTCTATGCCGATGACAATCGGACCAGGAAGATTGCCACGCTGCACACGCTGCGCCAGCAGCTCGAGAAGCGCGAGGGCCGTTTCAACGCGGCGCTGTCCGACTTCATCGCGCCGACCGACGCAGGCGTGCCGGATTACGTCGGTGGCTTCGTCGTCACCGCCGGCATTGGCGAGGATGCGGTCGCCGACCGCTTCAAGAAGGCCAATGACGATTATTCCTCGATCCTGTGCAAGGCGCTGGCCGATCGTCTCGCGGAAGCCTTCGCCGAGCGGATGCACGCCCGCGTCCGCCGCGAGTTCTGGGCCTACGCCCCGGACGAGCAGCTCTCCAACGAAGATCTGATCCTCGAAAAGTATCAGGGCATCCGCCCCGCGCCCGGCTATCCCGCGCAACCCGATCACACCGAGAAGAAGACGCTGTTCGCTCTGCTCGATGCGGAGAGCACCGCCGGCGTGAAGCTGACCGAGAGCTTTGCGATGTGGCCGGGCTCGTCCGTGAGCGGGCTCTATTTCAGCCATCCCGAAAGCTTCTATTTCGGCGTCGGCAAGATCGAGCGCGACCAGGTCGAAGATTATGCCGCACGCAAGGAGATGAGCGTCGCCGAGGTCGAACGCTGGCTGGCGCCGATCCTCAACTACATCCCGGCGCAACAGGCTTCGGCCGCCAGGGACGTGAATGCCTCGTTCGCGGCTACACCGGCGAACGACGTCACGTCCAACGACCTCGCCACGCACCCCCCCGGCTGCACCTGCGCGGTGCATCTGGCCTGGCAGAAAAAGCGCGTCGGGGCGGGCTAGGCCTGTTCCCTGCGACGCTCCCGATCAAAATTTGAAAAACAACCCCATGCAAAGGCGCGACGGCTGCCGAAAGATGCATTGCGGATTTAGCGAATTTCGCTTGACCCGTCGGGCAAATCAGGGGTAATATTCGATCATCACGCAACATGCGTTCGGCTTGGCGAATGGGGGGCCGCCGCTTGCGACGCGTCTCGAACCATGAGGCCGAGTACGCGACAAGGGCCGCGGCGACGCGTGGCGAAGGGACGGAAGGATGCGAATGCAGCAGAGGCATATTTCGATCGCGCCGAGGAGCTGGGGTTCGAGCTGGAGGAGTATCTGAAGGCGAATGGTGTGAAGCGGAGTAAATAGTTCACAACCAATTCGTCATTCCGGAGCGGCGCACCAACGTCGAGCCCCGGCATCCATAACCACCACCGCGCTTGCGGCGTGCCGCATTCGCGGCAAAAATCAAAAGAGGCGCGCTTGCCTTTTTTGATTGCGCGAATGGCCCTAGGGCCATGCGCACCGGGGTTATGGATTCCGGGCCTGCGCCCCAGGGCGCATCCCCGGAATGACAGCGGATGTGCATTCACCCCTTCGGCAGAGCGAGAGGCTGGGCGTTCTGCTTGAACGGCGCCAGTGCCTCGCAGCGCCCAATTGCGCCGCAGCATCGAAAGCAACGGGGCAGGCCGATTGAAACACCGTTCCTTGGGCGCTACCTTCCAGTGTTTCGAACGCTTCTGCGAAGGGAGCTTCCCATGACAAGGTTTGCGTTCTCATTGGTGGCATCGTGCGCGTTCCTGTTGTCTGCAAGCGAAGCTGGTGCGCAGAGCCTCGCGTTGACCAGCCCGGACATCGCCGAAGGTGCAACGATCGCCAACGAGCAGATATTCAAGGGATTCGGCTGTACGGGCAACAACGTTTCGCCGGCCTTGAGCTGGACCGGTGCTCCGGCAGGCACCAAGAGCTTCGCCGTGACGATTTATGATCCTGACGCGCCGACCGGCAGTGGCTGGTGGCATTGGGTCGTTTTCAATCTTCCAGCTTCCGTCGCTTCGCTTCCAAAGGGGGCAGGCGATCCGAAGAAGAATTTGATGCCGAAGGGAGCGATCCAGAGCCGCACCGACTTCGGCAGTGATGGCTATGGCGGACCGTGCCCACCGACCGGCGACAAGCCGCATCACTATCAGATCACCGTCTTCGCCGTAGATGTCGCAAAACTTCCGGACGCCAAGGATCATTCGGCGTCCGCAGCGCTGGTTGGTTTCGATCTGCACTTTCACACGCTCGCGAAAGCTACACTGACCGGTCTCTACGGCCGATGAGGTGACCTGGCGGCGCTCACCCCTTCGGCGGGGCGAGCGGCTGGACGATCTCCCTGAACGGCGCCAGCGCCTCGCAGCGCTCGGCATGCGCCGCAAGCGCCGGATAGCGCGCGGGATCGAAGAGCTGCGGGTGCGCCTCGCGGGTGAAGCGGACGACGCAGGCGACCGCGACATCGGCGTGGCCGATGCGATCACCCAGCCAGTACGGCGTCGTCACCTTGGCGCGCTCGGCTTCCAGTACCTTCAGCACGTCGGCGATCTGTGCCTGGCAGCGCTCGACCCACAGCGCGAGCTGCTCCTTCCGCAGCACACGCTCGTAGAGCAGGCTGACCGCCTTGTCCCCCAAGCCGGAGGCCAGCGCACAGATGCGCAAGTGACGCCGCCGCTCCGCGCCCGTGCGCGGCAGCATCGCTTTCTCGGGTCCGGCGAGATCGTCGAGATGATCGAGAATGATCGTGCTCTCGATCAGCGCCTCGCCGTCGTCGAGCACCAGCGTCGGCACGCGGCGCAAGGGATTATACGGCGCGATCTTGTCGGCATCGCCGAAGGTCGACCACGGTCTGTGCTCGAAGGCGATGCCATAGAGCTTCAGCGCAATCGCGACACGGCGGACGAAGGGAGAATCATACTGTCCGATCAGGAACATGGTTTGCGCTCTTTCTCGTTGACCCGGCAGGGCCAGCCAGTTCATCGCCAATGCGCGCACCTGACAAGCGAAATCTCGGAAAGGGAGCATTGCGCCGGCCGCAACAAGCATGGATCATTGCGCGCCTGACGCGCGCCCGGGAGGCACACGTATGTGCATGCGACCGTTCATCACTCTTCGCTCCTCAACGACGCGGACGAAGCAGGAGGTATTTTGAACGTGTCGTAGCCTGCATGAAGCGCAGCGGAATGCGGGACCACCGTCACCCGGATTTCGCTGCGCTCCATCAGGGCTACAAATCTGCTGCTATTCGATGATCGGCACATGCTTCGCCGCCGTCCGCGGCACCGTGCCGTCGAGGCGTGGATCGTCGGCGATCTCGATCTGACGGCGGAACGGGCGGAAGCCGGAGCGCTGGTAGAACGCAGCTGCGGACGGGTGATCGAAGGTGCAGGTGTGCACCCAGACACGCTCAACCTCCCGCGACCATGCGCGTTCGAGCGCGCGGTTCATCAGCCAGCGGCCGGCACCGGTGCCGATGAGCTTTGTGGTGACGCCGAAGAAGGCGAGCTCGCACTGGCCGGCCTCGCGGAAGTCGAGCTCGAGCAGGCCTTCATCGCGGCCGTCCGCGACGAGCGCGCAGATCTCGACAAGCGGCGACTGCACGATCGCCGCGAGCTCCGCGTCCGGCATACGCAGGCGCGAGAACCACAGCCAATCCTCGCCGACCCGCGCATAGAGCGCGCGAAACCAGTCGAGGCCGGGCTGTTCGACCTGGCGCAAGGTCCAGGCGCCCACCGGATCGTCGCGCAGCGGCGGCCGCGCGGTCATCTCCAGATGCGTGACGACCGCAGCGATCTTCCCGTCGGGCACGTCCGAATAGCCGTCGGGGAGGATCATTCGCCGCTCACTCTCCCTCGTCGCTCGCCAGCACGCCCTTCACCGCGCGCGCCCAGCCGGCGAGCTTTCGCTCGCGCGTCGCCTGGCTCATGTTCGGCTTGAAGCGGTGCTCGAGGCGCCAGTTGTCGGCGAATTGCGTCGGCTCGGGATAGACGCCGGCGTTGAGGCCGGCGAGGTAGGCGGCGCCCAGCGCCGTCGTCTCCTGGATCACGGGGCGGTCGACCGGCGCGTCGAGGAGATCGGCGAGGCGCTGCATGGTCCAGTCAGAGGCGGTCATGCCGCCGTCGACGCGGAGCACCACGCTCGCCGTCTCCGAGCTCGGCCAGTCGGCGCGCATCGCGGCCCAGAGATCGAAGGTCTGGTAGCAGACGCTCTCCAGCGCGGCATGGGCAAGCTCGGCCGGGCCGGTGTTGCGGGTCAACCCGAACAGCGCGCCGCGCACGCGCGGATTCCAGTACGGCGCGCCCATGCCGACGAAGGCCGGCACGAGATAGACGCTCTGCATGGAATCGGATTGATCCGCGAGCGGGCCGGTCTCGGCCGCGTGCTTGATGACGCCGAGACCGTCGCGCAGCCACTGCACGGCTGACCCTGCCACGAAGATCGAGCCTTCGAGCGCGTAGGTGCGTTTTCCGCCGAGCTGATAGGCGATGGTGGTCAGCAGCTTGTTCTTCGAGGCCACCGGCGTGGTGCCGGTGTTGAGCAGGGCAAAACAGCCGGTGCCGTAGGTCGACTTCATCATGCCCGGGCGGAAGCAGGCCTGGCCGATGGTCGCGGCCTGCTGGTCGCCGGCGATGCCGCAGATCGGGATGGCGCCACCGAACAGGTCGGCCGTCGTCTCGCCGAAACGGGCGGAGGAGTCCTTCACTTCAGGGAGCATCGAGCGTGGCACCCCGATGAGCTCCAGGAGCTCGTCGTCCCACTCCCCGGTGTGGATGTTGAACAGCAGCGTACGCGAGGCGTTGGTGGCGTCCGTTGCGTGCACCTTGCCTCCGGTCAGCCGCCAGAGCAGGTAGCAATCGACCGTACCGAACATCAGCTCGCCGCGCGCGGCCCGGGCACGGGCGCCGGGGACGTTGTCGAGGATCCAGGCGACCTTGGTGCCGGAGAAATAGGGGTCGATGATCAGGCCGGTCTTCTCTGAGATCCGGGGCTCGTGGCCTTCGGCCTTGAGCTTCGAGCAGACTTCGGCGGTGCGGCGGTCCTGCCAGACGATGGCGCGGTGCACGGCCTGGCCGGTGGCGCGGTCCCACACCACCGTGGTCTCGCGCTGGTTGGTGATGCCGATCGCAGCGATGTCTTTCGCAGTGATGCCGGCCTGCTCGATCGCGTCGCGGCAGACCATCACGGTCGAGGTCCAGATGTCCTCCGGCTCATGCTCGACCCAGCCCGAGGCCGGGAAATGCTGCGGAAACTCCTGCTGCGCCTTCGCCGCGATGGAAATATCGCTGCGAAACACGATGGCGCGCGAGGAGGTGGTGCCCTGATCGATGGCGAGGACGAAAGACATGGAAGCTACCTTGGCGATTCCCGTATCCCGGGAGGTTGTTGTGTCGCGCCAAAGAAAAGGGATTGGGATGGGAAGGTCAAGCCGGGATGACGATGCCCCTTACCCTCCCCTGGAGGGGGGGTCGACCGCGCAAAGCGCGGGCGGGGTGGGGTGAAGCCACGCATAAAGTCTCTCCGACGAGCGGCCCTCAGCCGCAAATTTGGAAGCACCACATTCGCGGATAGTCTGTCACCCCACCCCGGTTCGCATTCCGCTTCGCTGCATGCGAACCGACCCTCCCCCTCCAGGGGAGAGTGAACAGCAACTCGAAGCTCTACCTGCGGGTATGCTTCAGTCGAACAGCTTCCGCATCGCGTGATTGATATAGTTCGATATAGATGCGTTCGAGAATTGAATTCAGGTCAGCCGTGACCTCAGAATTCCAGAATCGGATGACGCGATAGCCTTCCTTCTCAAGCCAGAGTTGACGTTTGTAGTCTCGTTTGGCCGTCTCGTCTTCGTTGTGGTGGCCGCCGTCAAGCTCAATGATCAGTCGCTTGGCCGGACAGAGAAAGTCGACGACATAGGGACCGATCGGCGCTTGCCGCCGGAAGTGCGAGCCTTCCATCGGAAGCTCCTTGAGAGCACGCCACAGCAGCCGCTCATGCGGTGTCGTATTGTCTCTCAGCTTCTTCGCGGCGGCGCGTCGGATCGATGTTGAGACCATCTCTGCGGCTTCACCCCACCCCGCTGCGCATTACATGCGCAGCGACCCTCCCCCTCCAGGGGAGGGTGAAGTGAAGCGTCGTCTCAGCACAATTGCAAGTGGTAGTCTGCACCGCCGCCGGGGGCGCGCGCCACTTGGCGCGAGCCGGAATCCATCTCATCGCGCGTGATGCCGCACGATGAATCCCGGGCTCATCGCTTCACGATGCCCCGGGATGACAGTCTTCGTGGATCAGATCAACCCGCCCGCGTCCGCGACGCGGCGCTGATGGTATTCCGTATCACCAAACGTGTTCTCGATCATGGTCAGGCGCTTGAAGTAGTGGCCGATCTTCGCCTCCATGGTCATGCCGATGCCGCCGTGGAGCTGGATCGACTGCTGGCCGACGAACTTCAAGGACTTGCCGATCTGCACCTTGGCCGCCGCGATCGCATTGGAGCGCTCGCGTGCGTCCTCGAAATCGCTCGCCATGGTCGCGAACATCGACATCGAGCGGGCCTGCTCGGTGGCGACGAACATGTCGGAGGCGCGGTGCTGGAGGCTCTGGAACGAGCCGATCGCGACGCCGAACTGCTTGCGCGTCTTGATGTACTCGACGGTGGTCTTGAGCGATTCATCCATCAGGCCGACCGCTTCCGCACAGAGCGCGACGCGGGCCTCATCGACGACGCGTTCGATCAGCGCGAGCGAATCCTCGGGGTTTCCGATCGCCGCATCGGCGCCGACCTCGACACCGGTGAGGGTGATGTCGGCAGCGTGCAGGCCGTCCTGTGTCGGATACGACTTCCTGGCGACGCCCTTGGCGTTCGCGGGCACCAGGAACACGCCGACGCCAGTCTTGTCGCGGCGGTCGCCCTTGGTGCGGGCGGTGACGACAAGCGTGTCGGCGTTCTCGCCGTTCAGCACGACGAACTTCTCGCCGTCGATGACCCAGCCGCCGCCCTTCTTCTTCGCCGAGGTTGCGACGTCGAAGAGATCGTAGCGAGAGTTCTTCTCGAGCTGCGCAAACGCGAGCGTCTGGCTGCCGTCGATGATGCCGGGCAGGTGCGCCGCCTTCTGCGCATCCGAGCCGCCATGGCGCAGGAAGCCGCCACCGATCACCACGGTTGCGAGATAGGGCTCGAGCACCAGCGCTTTGCCCAGCGCCTCCATCACGATCATGGTCTCGACGCCGCCGCCGCCGAAGCCGCCATCGGCTTCCGCGAAGGGCAGGCCCAAGAGCCCCTGCTCGGCGAGCTTGCCCCAGACGGCTTTGCTCCAGCCGCCCTTCTCCTTCATGTACTTCTTGCGGCTCTCGAAATCGTAGGAATCGGTCAAGAGGCCCTCGACGCTGTCCTTGAGAAGCCGCTGCTCCTCGGTCAAATCAAAATCCATCTGTCTCTCCAAAAATCGACGCAGGGCTCTTCGCCTACCGTCGCCTTGTCCTCAGACGTCATCCCCGCGAAGGCGGGGATCCAGTAAACGCAACCGCCTGCCGTAACCACCACCGCCGCGGCGTACCGGGTCCCCCGCCGGAGCCTGTCATCCGGCCGGCCAAAGGCCGGATCGGTTGGCGGGGAACGACACCATTTGTTGCGTCCCTCAAAGCCCCAGCACCGCCTTGGCGATGATGTTGCGCTGGATCTCGTTGGAGCCGCCGTAGATCGAGACCTTGCGATTGTTGAAGTAGCTCGGCGCGATCTGCGCGGTCCAGTCCATGGCTTCGTTCGAGCCATCGTCGCCGTGCACGTCGTAAGGCGCGGCGAACGGGCCGATGACCTCCATGAGCAACTCGGTCGTGGTCTGCTGGATCTCGGAGCCCTTGATCTTGAGCACCGAGGACGCCGGATTGGGCTTGCCCTTGCCGTGCTTGCCCTCGTCGGCGACGACGCGGAGCTGCGTGAGCTCCAGCGCCTTCAGCTCGATCTCGCACGCCGCCAGCTTCTCGCGGAAGGCGGCATCCTGGATGATCGGCTTGCCGCCGGACTCGACCTTCGAGGCCAGCTCCTTGATGCGGCGAATCCGCTCCTTGGAGACGCCGACGCGGGCAATCCCGGTGCGCTCATTGCCGAGCAGGAATTTCGCGTAGTCCCAGCCCTTGTTCTCTTCGCCGATCAGGTTCTCGATGGGCACCTCGACGTCGTCGAAGAAGACCTCGTTGACCTCGACGCCGCCGTCGATGGTCTGGATCGGGCGCACCGTGACGCCCTTCGACTTCATGCTGAACACGATGAAGGAGATGCCCATCTGCTTCTTCGCGTTCGCATCGGTGCGGCAGAGGCAGAAGATCATGTCGGCGTGCTGCGCCAGCGTGGTCCAGGTCTTCTGGCCGTTGATGATCCACTTGTCGCCCTTGCGCTCGGCCTTGGTCTTCAGCGAGGCGAGGTCCGAGCCCGAGCCCGGCTCGGAAAAGCCCTGGCACCACCAGTCGTCGACATTGGCGATGCGCGGCAGATACTTCTTCTTCTGCTCCTCGTTGCCGAAGGTGTAGATGACCGGACCGACCATGCTGACGCCGAAGGCGAGCGGCTGCGGTGCCGGATAGGACTGGAGCTCTTCGTTGAAGATGTAGTGCTGCACGCTGGTCCAGCCCGTGCCGCCATACTGCTTCGGCCAGTGACTGACGCCCCAGCCCTTCTTGTTGAGGATGCGCCACCAGGCGACCATCTCGTCCTTCGAGAGGTGGCGGCCCTCGACCAGCTTGCGCCGCGTATCCGGCGGCACGTTGTCGCGGAAGAACTGCCGCACTTCCTCGCGAAACGCCTGCTCTTCTTTC
The DNA here is from genome assembly GCF_029714405.1 of Bradyrhizobium sp. CB82. Lineage (NCBI taxonomy): Bacteria > Pseudomonadati > Pseudomonadota > Alphaproteobacteria > Hyphomicrobiales > Nitrobacteraceae > Bradyrhizobium > Bradyrhizobium sp. CB82. The sequence continues at coordinate 8,571,156 of NZ_CP121650.1, forward strand.
GTGAATGCGAGATCCATCGGATCCTCCTGTGAACTTCCCTTCGTCGTCCTGACGAAAGCCAGGACGACAGTTGTTACTGCAGCACCTCGAACAGTCCCGCCGCGCCCATGCCGCCGCCGACGCACATGGTGACGACCGCGTATTTGGTCTTGCGGCGGCGGCCTTCAATCAAAGCGTGGCCGGTCAGGCGCGCGCCCGACATGCCGTAGGGGTGGCCGACCGAGATCGCGCCGCCATTGACGTTGATCTTGTCGGGGTCGATGCCGAGCCTGTCGCGGCAGTAGAGCACCTGCACGGCGAACGCCTCGTTCAATTCCCAGAGGCCGATGTCGTCGACCTTGAGCCCGTGACGCTTGAGCAGCCGCGGCACGGCGAACACCGGGCCGATGCCCATCTCGTCGGGCTCGCAGCCGGCGGAGACGAAGCCGCGGAAGATGCCGAGCGGCTTCAGGCCGCGCTTGGCCGCTTCCTTGTCACTCATGATCACCGAGGCGCTGGCGCCGTCCGACAGCTGGCTGGCATTGCCGGCGGTGATGGTAAAGCCCTCGCCGCGCACGGGCTTGAGGCCGGCGAGGCCTTCGGCCGTGGTCTCGGGACGCGGCCCTTCGTCCTGCGAGAGCGTCACGTCCTTGAACGAGACCTCGCCGGTTGCCTTGTCGGTCACGGCCATCTTGGTCGTGACCGGCGCGAGTTCATCCCTGAACTTGCCGGCCTGCTGCGCGGCCGCAGTGCGGCGCTGGCTCTCCAGCGAATACTCATCCTGCTTCTCACGCGAGATGCCGTAGCGCTTCGCCACGACCTCGGCCGTGTCGATCATGGGCATGTAGACCTCGCCCTTGATCTTGAGCAGCGCCGGATCCTGGGCGTGGAAGGCGTTCATCTTGTCGTTCTGCACGAGGCTGATCGACTCGCCGCCACCGCCGACCGCGATCTCGACGCCGTCAAAGATCACTGATCGCGCCGCAAGCGCGATCGCCTGCAGGCCCGACGCGCATTGCCGATCGATCGTGGTGCCGGCGACGGTGACCGGCAGGCCGGCACGCAGCAGCGCCTTGCGCGCGATGTTGCCGCCGGTCGAACCCTGCTGGAGGGCGGCGCCCATCACGACGTCCTCGACCTCCTTCGGATCGATCTTCGCACGCGCGACGGCCTCGCCGATCGCGTGACCGAGCAGCGTCGCGCCCTCGGTGTTGTTGAGCGCGCCGCGATAGGCCTTGCCGATCGGCGTGCGGGCGGTGGAAACGATGACGGCGTCGGTCACGAGCGGACTCCTGTAGCGCTTTGCTGAGGGGATTGAGATGGTTTTTGCTGCTGGCGCAATTCATGGCGCGACAGCTTGCCGACCGGCGTGCGCGGCAGCTCGTCGACGAACTCGACGGCAGCCGGCAACTCATGCTTGCCGACCTTGCCGGCGAGGAACGTGCGCAGGTCGTCGATCGAGAACGGCTTTGCATCCGCCTTGAGCTTGATGAAGGCTTTTGCCGCCTCGCCGCGATACTGGTCGGGAATGCCGATGACGATGACCTCGTGCACGCCCGGATGCGTATAGATCGCCTGCTCGATCATCTGCGGATAGACGTTGAAACCGCCGGAGATGATCATGTCCTTCTTGCGGTCGACCAGGAAGAAATAGCCGTCGGTGTCGCGATAGCCGATGTCGCCGGTGAGGAAGCGGCCATCGGCAAAGGACTCCGCGCTCTCCTTCGGCTTATTCCAATAGCCCTTGGTGACGTTCGGGCCCTTGATGCGGATCTCGCCGACCTCGCCCGGCGGCAGCACCTTCATGGGATCGTCGAGCGACACCACGTCGAGCTCGATGCCGGGCAGCATCAGTCCGATCGAGCCCGGCTTTTCCGGGCCGGTGGGCGGATGGCTGGTGCCGGGCGAACAGGTCTCGGTCATGCCCCAGCCGCTCTTCAACTTCTTGCCAACCTTACGCTCGAAGAAATTCGCCACCTCCACCGGCAGCGGTGCACCGCCGGAGCCGATCATGGCCAGCGAGGTGAAATCGCGCTTGTCGAGATCGGGGAGCGCCGCGATCGCGATCCACATCGTCGGCACGCCCGGAAAGTAGGTCGCGCGCTTGACCTCGATGTCGCGCATGACAGCCTCGACGTCGAAGCGCTGGTGCAGCGAGATCAGATTGCCGCGGCGGAGCGAGGACAAGAGAACGACGGTGAGCGCATAGATGTGGAACAGCGGCAGCACACAGATCACGCGTTCGATGACGTTGCCGCGCGCCGCGCGTCCCGGCTTGCCCCAGACGTCGTAGATCGACACCGCCGAGGTGAGATTGCCATGCGTGAGCATCGCGCCTTTCGGCAGGCCCGTGGTGCCCCCTGTATATTGCAGCAGCGCGACGTCGTCGGCCGTGACGACCGGCCACTGCGCCGGTTTGACCGCGCCGTCGACGAAGGCTTTGAAAGTGATGATCCTGGGATCGGCGGGGATTGCGGCTTGCGGCGTGCCGACCTTGCCCCAATGATCGTCCTCGCAGACGACCAGGCGGTCGATCAGGCCCTTATCCAGGAATTTCAGTGCGGTCGGCAGCAGCGCTGCGAGGTTGGATGTCACCAGCACGCGCGAACCGGAATCCGAGACCTTGTGCGTCAGCGCAATCTCGCCGTCGAGCGGAGAGAGATGCGCGACCCGGCTACCTGCCTTCAGCGCGCCGAAGAAATTGACGGGATGGTCGGGCGTGTTGCCGAGGAACAGCGCGACGGAACTGTCCTTGCCGCAGCCGGCGCGCAGGAAAGCGGCGGCGGCGGACTCCGCCATCGCTTCCAGCTCGCTGTAGCTGATCGGACGATCACGGAATTCGAGCGCGGCGCGCGCGCCGAAATCGGCCGCGGCTTTCGAGAGGAGATCAGGCAGCGTGCCCTGGACGATGGTGTCGTCCCAACGCACGCCTTCGGGATAGAACTGTTCGCCGGGATGGGTCATGGGCGGTCGATACTCTGCAAAGCGATCGCAACAATGTCGCGTGAGGCGGGCAGAAGCGCACGGGCTCCCTTCCCCCTTGCGGGGAAGGGTTGGGGAAGGGGGTGCCACGAACGCCGACGTCGCCTGGGGCTACCCCCCTCCCTGGCCCTCCCCCGCAAGGGGGGAGGGAACGGAGAGAGTGTGCCAGCGGCCATCACGCCGCTTTCGATTCGGCAGCGAGCGAGGCGAAGGTCTTGCCTTCCGCCGCGAGCTTCTTCAGCAGCGGCGCGGGCTCGAGGCTCGGGTCGTTGGTCTCCCTGGCGTAGACCGACAGGCGATCGGCGATGTGCTTGAGGCCAACCGTGTCGGCCCAGTACATCGGGCCGCCGCGATAGATCGGCCAGCCGTAACCGTAGAGCCAGACCACATCGATATCCGACGGACGGGCCGCGATGCCCTCCTGCAGGATCTTCGCGCCTTCGTTGATCATCGGGTACATCATGCGCTCGAGGATCTCCTCGTCGCTGACGACGCGCTTCTTGCGACCGAGGCGCAGCAGCGTCTCGTCGATCAGCTTCTCGACCTCGGGATCGGGCAGCGGTGCGCGCGAGCCGGCTTCATACTTGTAGTAGCCCTTGCCGGTCTTCTGACCGAAGCGGCCGGCTTCGCAGAGCGCGTCCGCGATCTCCGACTTGATGCCGCGGTCCTTCCGCGAGCGCCAGCCGATGTCGAGGCCGGCGAGATCGCCCATCGCGAATGGGCCCATCGGCATGCCGAACTTGGTCACGACAGCGTCGACCTGCTGCGGCAGCGCGCCTTCGAACAGCAGTTTTTCCGCCTGCTTGCCGCGCTGCGCCAGCATGCGGTTGCCGACAAAGCCGTCGCAGACGCCGACCACGGCCGGCACCTTCGCGATCTTGCGCGCGATGGTGACGGCGGTCACCAGCGCATCCGGCGCGGTCTTGTCGGCGCGCACGATCTCGCAGAGCTTCATGACGTTGGCCGGCGAGAAGAAGTGCATTCCCAAAACGTCCTGCGGGCGCTTGGTCGCCTTCGCGATCTCGTCGATGTTGAGATACGAGGTGTTGGAGGCGAGCACGGCACCCGGCTTGGCGTATTGGTCGAGCTTGCCGAACACTTCCTTCTTCACCGCCATGGTCTCGAACACCGCCTCGATGACGAGGTCGGCATCGCCGACGTTCTCGATGCCGACAACGCCGTTGATCAGCGCCATGCGCATGGCAGGCGCGTCAGCCGGGATGCCGCCGCGCGCGGCCGTCGCTTCCCAGTTCTTCTGCATGATGCCCATGCCGCGCTTGAGCTGCTCTTCGCCGGTCTCGATCAGGGTCACGGGAATGCCGGCATTGGCAAAGGACATCGCGATGCCGCCGCCCATGGTGCCGGCACCGAGGATGGCGACGCGCTCGACGGGACGCGACTTGGTGCCTTCGGGCACGCCTGCGATCTTGTTGGCCTCGCGCTCGGCGAAGAACGCGTAGCGCTGGGCCTTCGACTGATCGCTGGTGAGGAGCTTGAGGAAGCCTTCGCGTTCCTTCTTGAGGCCTTCGTCGAACGGCAGGTCGATGGCATAGCCGACGGCGTCGGCGGCCGCGAATGGCGCCTCCAGGCCGCGCGCCTTCTTGGTCATGGCGGCGACCGCATTGGTGAACATCGAGCGGTCGGCCTTGGCCGCGGCGATCTTGCTGTCGTCATCGCGCAGGCGTCGCAGCGGACGCTTCTCATTGAGCAGCTTGCGGACGAAGGCTTCGGCGCCGAGCGTCGGACCTTCGACGATCTCCTCGATCAGGCCGTTCTTGAGCGCTTCCGCCGCGCCGATCGGATCGCCGCCGACGATCATCTTGACCGCGAGTTCCGGGCCCACCGCGCGCGGCAGGCGCTGGGTGCCGCCGGCGCCGGGCAAGAGGCCGAGCTTCACTTCGGGCAGGCCGCACTTTGCGTCCTTGGTCGCGACGCGGAAATGACAGGCCAGCGCAACCTCGAGGCCGCCGCCGAGCGCGGTGCCGTGGATCGCGGCGACCACGGGCTTGGGCGAATTCTCGATCTCTGCGAGCACGTCGTTGAGTGCGGGCGGCTTCGGCGGCTTGCCGAACTCGGTGATGTCTGCGCCGGCAATAAACGTGCGGCCCGCGCAGGTCAGCACGATGCCCTTGATGGCGGGATCGGCGACCGCCTGCTTGACGCATTCCAGGATTCCGCCGCGGACGGCCGCGCTGAGTGCGTTCACCGGAGGGCTGTTGACCGTGACGACTCCGATCTCGTCATGACGCTCAAGTTTGACCACTTCGCTCACGGCATACCCTCCCGGTTAAGGATCTACTTTTGCTTCAATTTCGCAGTGCGGAATTTAATTTCGCATCTTGACGGCAGGGTTATTTTGAAGCACGAGCCTTGTCAACGACTCCGCGCAAGAAGCAGATCAGGGATGAAGCGTACAGGAAAGAAACCAGCGACTGATCGGAACTTCGTCGTCGCGCTTTCCCGCGGGCTCGATGTATTGCGCGCATTCCAACCCAATGACGGACTTCTCGGCAATCAAGAGATTGCGGCCCGTACGAATTTGCCCAAGCCAACCGTCTCGCGGCTGACTTATACGTTGACGAAGCTCGGTTATCTTACACCGGTTCCCCGCTTCGAAAAGTACCAGCTCGCGCCGGCCGCGATGGCGCTCGGTTACGCGGCGCTGGCCAATCTCGGCATTCGACATCTGTCCGAGCCGTTTCGCGAGGACGTGATGCGCGCCACAGGCGGCGCGGTCGCGGTCGGCGGTCGGGACCGCCAGAGCATGATCTATTTCGGGCAGAGCCGGGGCAGCGAGACGGTCGGCGTTCAACTTGACGTCGGCTCCCGTGTGCCGATTGCAACCAGCGCGATGGGTCGCGCCTATTTCTGGGCGCTGGACGAAGAGGAACGCGCTTCGCTTCTGCGCGACCTGCGCGAACATTACGGCAGCCGCTGGCCGAAATTGCGCGACGGGCTCGAACGTTCCGGCGAGGTCGTCGCGAAATACGGGTTTGCGATCTCGGTTGGCGACTGGCACGACGACATCGGCGCCGCCGGCGTCGCACTCAGGCTGAACGACGGAACCGGTCCCTACGCTTTCAACTGCGGCGCGCCCGCATTCCGCTTCACGGAAGAGCGTTTGATCACCGACATTGGACCACGTCTCTTGGCGATGGTAAGGAACATCGAAGCGGCGCTCGGCGGAATTGCGCCGCAATTCAAAAAAGAAGCCGGCAAGAAGCTTAAATCAGGAGGAAAAGTTGCACGTGTGGCCGAGGGGATCAGATAGCCATCGTCGTTGCAGAGGGCGTTTCGTGTCGCCCTCCGGCCCACTCAACGCTGTGGGCGAGACGAGATGACGCAGGCACAGCTCGCGCAGGGGAATTCTCCTCTGCTCGCGGTTCGCGACGTCAGCGTCGTGTTCGGCGGCATCGTCGCGCTCAACGGCGTGTCGTTTGACATGCACAAGGGCCAGATCCTCGGGCTCATCGGTCCCAACGGCGCCGGCAAGACCACACTGTTCAATTGCCTGTCCCGGCTCTACCAACCCTCGTCCGGCGACATCCTGATGGAAGGCGCGAGCATCTTGACGCGCCCGCCGCACCGCATCGCCGAGATCGGCATCGGCCGCACCTTCCAGAACGTGGCGCTGTTCCCCAACCTCTCGGTGATGGACAATGTGCGCGTCGGCACGCATGCGCGCACCTCAAGCGACATCATCAGCGACTCCCTGCGCCTTGCGTGGATTCGTCGCAGCGAGTCGAGCGTCAACAAGAAGGTGCACGAGATCCTCGCCTATCTCGACCTCGAGGACGTCGCCCACAACACCGTCTCCGGCCTGCCATTCGGCACGCAGAAGCGCGTCGAGCTGGCGCGGGCGCTGGCGGCGGATCCAAAGATCCTGCTGCTCGACGAGCCGGCCGGCGGCCTCAACCACGAAGAGGTCTACGTGCTCGGCGACCTGATCCGCCGCATCCGCGACGACCGCCACATGACCGTGCTGCTGGTCGAGCATCACATGGGCCTCGTGATGTCGATCGCTGATCACGTCGTGGCGCTGAATTTCGGCAAGAAGCTCGCGGAAGGCACGCCCGCCCAGGTGCAGGCGGATCCCGACGTCATCAAGGCCTATCTCGGGAGCAAGGACCAATGACGATGCTGCTCAACGTCAAGGACCTGCGCGCCTTTTACGGACAGGTGCAGGCCCTTCACGGCCTGTCCTTCTCGCTCAACGAGGGCTCGCTGACGACGCTCCTGGGTGCCAACGGCGCCGGCAAGACCACCACGCTGCGCGCGATCTGCAACATGGTGCGCTCCACCGGCGCGATCGAGTTCGACGGCAAGCCGCTCGCCAGCCGCTCGACCGAGAATATCGTGCGCTTCGGCATCGCGCATGTACCGCAGGGCCGCGGCACCTTCACCAACATGACGGTGGAGGAAAATCTTCAGCTCGGAGCCATCACCCGCAACGACAATGCCGGCATCGTCTCCGACATCGAGCGCATGTATGCGCATTTCCCGGTGCTGAAGCAGCGACATACCCAGCAGGCCGGCACGCTGTCGGGCGGTGAGCAGCAGATGCTCGCGGTTGCCCGCGCGCTGATGCTGCGGCCGCGCCTGATGCTGCTGGACGAGCCGTCCTTCGGGCTTGCGCCGCTGGTCGTGCGCGACCTCTTCAAGATCCTCGGCAAGATCAACCGCGAGGACAAGGTCACGATCCTGGTGGTCGAGCAGAACGCGCAGCTCGCGCTCGAACTGGCCGACCAGGCCTATGTGATCGAGACCGGCCGCATTGTGATGTCGGGCAATGCCAAGGACATCGCGAACAACGAAGAAATCCGCAAATCCTATCTGGGTTACTGAGGGAGCCGGGACGATGGAGCTGTTCACCAACCAGGTCCTGGCCGGCATTGCCACCGGCGCGATCTACGCCTGCATGGCGCTCGCGGTGGTCATGATCTACCAGGCGATCGATCATCTCAACTTCGCGCAAGGCGAGATGGCGATGTTCTCGACCTTCATCTCCTGGCAGTTGATGCAATGGGGCGTGCCCTATTGGGGCGCCTTCGTGCTGACGCTGGTCTTCGCTTTCATCGGCGGCGTCGCGATCGAGCGCATCCTGTTCAAGCCGCTGGCAAAAGCGCCGATCCTGACCAATGTCGCCGGCTTCATCGCGCTTTTTTCCATTATCAACTCCTCGGCCGGTCTGATCTGGGACTTCACCATCAAGCAGTATCCCACCCCGTTCGGATCCTCGCCCTTCCTCGGCAGCCAGCTCATCTCGACCCACCAGGCAGGCATGATCGGCGTCACCCTGCTGCTGCTGCTCGGCCTGTTTTTCTTCTTCCAATACACGCGGATCGGGCTCGCCATGCGGGCGGCGGCCTCGCTGCCTGAATCGGCCCGGCTGGTCGGCATCAACACCAGCTGGATGATTGCGCTCGGCTGGGGCATGGCGTCCGCGATCGGTGCGATCGCCGGCATGCTGATCGCACCGGTCGTGTTCCTCGAGCCCAACATGATGGTCGGCGTCCTGCTCTACGGCTTTGCCGCAGCCGTGCTCGGCGGCCTGACCAGCCCGTTCGGCGCTGTTGTCGGCGGCTTTTTGATGGGCATCTTCGAGAACCTCGCCGGCACCTACATCCCCGGCGTCGGCAATGAGCTGAAACTTCCGATCGCCCTCGCGCTGATCATTTCCGTCCTGGTCGTCAAACCCGCTGGTCTGTTCGGCCGGCACGTCGTCAAGCGAGTTTGATCATGAGCGCAGCAGAAGAAATCGTCGCGGAAGGCCACCAGGCCGTCGAAGCCGTTCCGAAGCGGGCCATGACGCTGGGCACGACCACCTCGCTGGTGGTGCTCGCAGCGCTCCTGATCGTCCCCCTGTTCGCCAAGAACTTCATCATCTTCCAGTTGACGATGCTCCTGATCTACGGGCTCGCTGTACTGGCGCTGAACATCCTGACGGGGGGTTCGGGGCAGTTCTCGCTCGGCCAGAGCGCGTTCTATGCCGTCGGCGCCTACATCACAGCGGTGCTGATGGAGCAGTTCAACGTCAACTATGCGCTCACGCTGCCGGTTGCCGGGGTGATCTGCTTCGGCTTCGGTTTCCTGTTCGGCCAGCCGGCGCTGCGGCTGTCCGGCGTTTATCTGGCGCTTGCGACCTTCGCGCTCGCGACCGCGATGCCACAGCTCCTGAAGCTGAACTTCCTCGAGCACTGGACCGGCGGCGTTCAGGGCCTCGTCGTCACCAAGCCGGACGCCCCGTTCGGCCTGCCGATGGGCCAGGACATGTGGCTCTACTACTTCACGCTCGTCGTTACCCTCGCGATCTATATCCTCTCGGTGAACCTGTTGCGCTCCCGCTCGGGCCGCGCCTTCATGGCGATCCGCGACAACGAGATCGCGGCCTCGTCGATGGGCGTCAACGTCGCCTTGTACAAGACGCTGGCCTTCGGCGTCTCCGCCGGCATCACCGGCGTCGCCGGCGGCCTCAGCGCGATCGCCGTGCAGTTCGTCGCGCCCGACAGCTACAGCTTCACGCTCGCGATCTCGCTGTTCCTCGGCATGGTCGTCGGCGGCGTCGGCTGGCTGCCCGGCTCGTTCGTCGGCGCGGCTTTCATCATTTTCGTGCCGAACATCGCGGAGAGCATCTCCAAGGGACTCTCGGGCGCGGTGTTTGGCGTGCTGCTGTTCCTCGTCATCTACCTCGTGCCGCACGGTGCAAGGCAGGTCGCGATCATCGGCCAACAGTTGATTGGCAAACTCAAGAAGAACTGAAACGCTCAAAAGGAGACTGAATTGCTGCGAGCAAGAATACTGGGAATCGCCGCGGTTGTAACGGCGGTCGGAACGATCGCCTCCGGCGCAGCACTCGCCCAAAAGAAATACGATACCGGCGCGACCGATACCGAGATCAAGATCGGCAATATCATGCCCTATAGTGGGCCGGCCTCCGCCTATGGCGTCATCGGCAAGACCGAAGAAGCCTATTTCAAGATGATCAACGAGAAGGGCGGCATCAACGGTCGCAAGATCAACTTCGTTACCTATGACGATGGATACTCTCCGCCGAAGGCGGTCGAGCAGGTCCGCAAGCTCGTCGAAAGCGACGAGGTGCTGGCCGTGTTCAATCCGCTCGGCACGCCCTCGAACACCGCGATCCAGAAATATCTGAACGCCAAAAAGATCCCGCAGCTGTTCGTTGCGACTGGCGCCACCAAGTGGAACGATCCGAAGAACTTCCCCTGGACCATGGGCTGGCAGCCCTCCTACCAGAGCGAAGCGCAGATCTACGCGAAGTGGCTGATGAAGGAGAAGCCCGACGCCAAGGTCGCGGTGCTCTACCAGAATGACGATTTCGGCAAGGACTATCTCAAGGGCACCAAGGACGGGTTCGGCGCGAAGGCCTCGAACATCATCATCGAAGAGAGCTACGAGGTGTCCGAGCCCTCGATCGACGGCCATATCGTCAAGATCAAGGCCGCCAATCCCGACGTGCTCGTGATCTACGCAACGCCGAAATTTGCCGCCCAGGCCATCAAGAAGGTGGCCGAGCTTTCCTGGAAGCCCCTGCAGATCGTCACCAATGTTTCGAGCTCGGTCGGCGGCGTGATGAAGCCGGCCGGCCTCGAAAACGCACAGGGCGTGTTGTCGGCGACCTACGCCAAGGACGCCGGCGACCCGCAGTGGAACAATGACCCCGGCATGAAGAAGTGGTCGGAGTTCATCGACAAGTACATGCCCGGCACCGACAAGAACGACAGCTTCGTCGTCTATGGCTACGGTGCCGCGCAGACACTCGTGAAGGTGTTGGAAATGTGCGGCGATGATCTCACCCGCGCGAATGTCATGAAGCAGGCGGCGAGCCTCAAGGACTTCGCTCCGGACCCCCTGCTGCCCGGCGTGAAAATCAACACCAGCGCGACCGACTTCGCCCCAATCAGCCAGTTGCAGATGCAGCGGTTCAAGGGTGACAAATGGGAACTGTTCGGCGACATCATCAGCGGCGACGTCGCGCCCGAATGAAGCGCTCAAGCTCGGGCTTGATCTGCAACCATCGGCTAAGGGCCCCCGCGAGAAATCTCGGGGGCTTTTTGTTGACGGCAGGCGTCAATCTTGTTCAATGCGGCGCCCGAATTTAACCCAAGGTGGGGGAGCAATGACTGCCGTCCGTCATCAGTTCGTGGCCCTGTCGGTCGCATTCGTCTTGTGCGCTGCAACGAACGGCACCGCTCTGGCGCAAAAGAAATATGACACGGGCGCCTCCGACACCGAGATCAGGATCGGCAACATCATGCCCTACAGCGGGCCGGCCTCCGCCTATGGCGTGATCGGCAAGACCGAAGAGGCCTACTTCAACAAGATCAATGCGGAAGGCGGCGTCAACGGCCGCAAGATCAAGTTCATCTCCTACGACGACGCCTACTCGCCGCCGAAGACGCTCGAACAGGCCCGCAAGCTCGTCGAAAGCGACGAGGTGCTCCTGATCTTCGGATCGCTCGGCACCTCCACCAACGGCGCCATCCGCAAGTACATGAACGAGAAGAAGGTGCCGCAATTGTTCGTGGCGAGCGGCGCCTCCAAATGGAACGATCCGAAAAACTACCCCTGGACCATGGGCTGGCAGCCGAGCTACGCCAGCGAAGCGCGCATCTACGCCAAATACATCATCAAGGAGAAGCCGGAAGCCAAGATCGGCGTGCTCTACCAGAACGACGATTTCGGCAAGGACTATCTGAGGGGCCTGAAGGACGGCCTCGGGCCGAAGGCCTCGATGATCGTGCTCGAGGACGGCTACGATACTTCCGAGCCCGCGATCGACGAGCACGTCGTGAAGCTGAAGGCCTCCGGCGCCGACGTCTTCATCAGCATCACCACGCCGAAATTCGCGGCCCAGGCGATCAAGAAGGCGGCCGAGATCAACTGGCATCCGATGCACATCATCTCCAACGTCTCGGCATCGGTCGGCGGAGTGATCGAGCCTGCCGGCTTCGAGGTGTCGCAGGGCATCCTCTCGGCGACCTATGTCAAGGACGGCTCCGACCCGAAGTGGAACGCCGATGACGGAATGAAGAGGTTCTACGATTTCCTCGCGCAGTTTGATCCCAAGGCGAACAGGCTCGATGCCGCCGTCGCATTCGGCTACGGCGCGGCGCAGACGATGGTGAAGGTTCTTCAGATGTGCGGCGACGATCTCACGCGCGAGAACGTCATGAGGCAGGCCGCGAGCTTGCAGGATTTCGCACCGGATACGCTGCTTCCAGGCATCACGATCAACACCGCGCCGGACAATTTCGCGCCGATCTCGCAGCTCCAAATGATGCGCTTCAAGGGCAAGTCCTGGGAGCTGTTCGGCGACGTGCTCTCGAGCGAGCTGGGCCGTTAGGTGATCGCTGAGCTCGACGCAATTAAAGATCGCTTGTGCGATCGACATCAACCAGCACTCATCTCATCCTTACGTCGAAGGCCCCAAATATTCCCCCTTGCTTCGATCAAATCGCGCCCCCTGCCGTCATTCCGCGGGGGGCGTTTTTCTTGCTGGCGAAGAGGGATGGGTATTCAATGTGTTACGGAGCGATGGGAAACCGCGCCCCCAATCAATAACAAACGACACATTTGAACCGGATCCTAGGGAGATCAAGATGCCTGCAACGCATGTGCGCTTGGGGGCCTTGTCGGCCGCCATTGCGCTGGCTGCCACGCTCTCGACGGCAGCCCTGGCGCAGAAGAAATACGACACCGGCGCAACCGACACCGAAATCAAGATCGGCAACATCATGCCCTATAGCGGGCCGGCGTCGGCCTATGGCGTGATCGGCAAGACCGAAGAGGCCTATTTCCGCAAGATCAACGCAGAAGGCGGCATCAACGGCCGCAAGATCAATTTCATCAGCTATGACGATGCTTACTCGCCGCCCAAGACGGTGGAGCAGGCGCGCAAGCTGGTCGAGAGCGACGAGGTGCTCCTGATCTTCCAGTCGCTCGGCACGCCGCCCAACTCGGCAATCCAGAAATACATGAACTCGAAGAAGGTGCCGCAACTGTTCGTCGCGACCGGCGCCACCAAGTGGGACAATCCGAAGGATTTCCCCTGGACCATGGGCTGGCAGCCAAACTACCAGATGGAAACGCGGATCTATGCAAGATACATCCTGAAGGAGATGCCGAACGCCAGGATCGCGGTGCTCTTCCAGAACGACGACTATGGCAAGGATTATCTCAAGGGATTGAAGGACGGGCTTGGCGCCAAGGCTGCGTCGATGATCGTTGCCGAAGAGAGCTATGAAACGTCCGAGCCGACCATCGACAACCACATCGTCAAGCTGAAAGCCACCGGCGCGGACGTCTTCGTGAACATCACAACGCCGAAATTCGCAGCCCAGGCCATCAAGAAGAACGCCGAGATCGGCTGGAAGCCGATGCACTTCCTCAACAACGTCTCGGTCTCCATCGGCAGCGTCATGAAGCCGGCCGGCTTCGAGGCCTCGCAAGGCATCATCTCCTCGAACTACTACAAGGATCCGACCGATCCGCAATGGAAGAACGATCCGGCGATGAAGGCCTGGAATGAGTTCCTCGACAAGTACTATCCCGAAGCCAACCGCGCGGATGCATCGGTGATGTACGGCTACATCGTGGCCCAAGGCCTCGTGCACGTCTTGAAGGCATGTGGCGACGATCTGACGCGCGCCAACGTGATGAAGCAGGCAGCCAGTATGAAGGACTTCGAACCGAGCGGCCTGCTGCCGGGGATCAAGGTTAACACCAGCCCCACCGACTTTGCTCCACTGTCCCAGGTGCAGCTCATGCGCTTCAAGGGCGAAACCTGGGAGCTGTTCGGCGATGTCCTCAGTGGCGACGTCAGCGGCTAAAGGTCCGGCCTGGCCAACCAATGACTACTAAAGAAGCAGCCCCTGCAAGCTGGTCGCAGGGGCTTTTTCTTGATGCTGCATCGCAAATCGTATTCAATCGTCGCCGCGTCGCCAAGAAGTCCAAAAGAAAAGGACGCACATACACCAAGAAAATCAGGGAGACTGGAATGCCCGCTGTTACTGGCAAACTTGCCGCCGCGGCAGTCGCGCTTGCGCTGTTCGCGGCCTCGACCTCCACTGCATCAGCCCAGAAGAAATACGATACCGGCGCGACCGACACCGAGATCAAGATCGGCAACATCATGCCCTATAGCGGACCGGCATCCGCCTACAGCATCATCGGCCGCACCGAGGCCGCCTATTTCAAGAAGATCAACGAGGAAGGCGGCATCAACGGCCGCAAGATCAACTTCATCTCCTATGACGACGCCTATTCGCCGCCGAAGACGGTGGAGCAGGCGCGCAAGCTCGTCGAGAGCGACGAGGTGCTGTTCATCTTCAATTCGCTCGGCACGCCGCCGAACTCGGCGATCCAGAAATACATGAACTCGAAAAAGGTGCCGCAGCTCTTCGTCGCGACCGGCGCCACCAAGTGGAACGATCCGAAAGACTTCCCCTGGACCATGGGCTGGCAGCCCAACTACCAGAGCGAGACGCAGATCTATGCGAAGTGGCTGCTCAAGAACAAGCCTGACGCCAAGATCGCGGTGCTCTACCAGAACGACGACTACGGCAAGGACTATCTCAAGGGCCTGAAGGATGGCCTCGGCTCCAAGGCCGCGAGCATGATCGTCGCCGAGGAGAGCTATGAGACCTCCGAACCGACGATCGACAACCATATCGTCAAGCTGAAGTCGACCGGCGCCGACGTCTTCATGAACATCACGACGCCGAAATTCGCGGCGCAGGCGATCAAGAAGAACGCCGAGATCGGCTGGAAACCGCTGCACTTCCTCAACAACGTCTCGGCCTCCGTCGGCAGCGTGCTGAAGCCCGCCGGCTTCGAGAACGCCCAGGACGTCATCTCCGCCGACTATCTGAAGGACGTGTCGGATCCGCAGTGGAACAACGATCCCGGCATGAAGGAATTTCTCGCCTTCATGACGAAGTACTTTCCGGACGGCGACAAGCTCGACCACGGCACCATCGTCGGCTACGGCGTGGCGCAGACCCTGGTGCAGGTGTTGAAGCAGTGCGGCGACAATCTCACGCGCGAGAACGTCATGAAGCAGGCGGCCAGCCTGAAGGGCTTCCGCACCGAGGTGCTGCTGCCCGGCATCCAGATCAACACGTCCGCGACCGACTTCGCGCCGATCAGCCAGCTCCAGCTCGAGAAGTTCAAGGGCGAGAAGTGGGAGCTGTTCGGCGACGTGATCAGCGCCGACGTCGGCGGTTAGCCACCCCGCGGATTCGAGTTGCGAAAAACACCCCTCGCGAGGCCATCGCGGGGGGGTTCATTGCCTTCCGATTATCATCACGCGATTGCATAATCGAATGATGGGCAAGCCCGCTTACGCTTTGCGCGGCGATGCGCTAGGCAAGGGGCGGGCCTAGTCCGGCGAGGCGCCGGCAACCGGCTCTCCTTGACGAAAGCATCGCCATGACCGACCGACGTCCCCTGCTCCGCGCCCTCTATGACGCCGCCGTCGCCGCCGCTCACCCGGACGTCGTGCTGGCGCCGCATCTGCGCCCCGCCCCTAAGGGCCGCGTGATCTGCCTCGCCGCCGGCAAGGGCGCAGGCGCGATGGCAGCGGCCGCCGAGCGGTACTATCTCGACACGCTCAAGCTCGATCCGGAGCGACTGGTCGGCATCGCCACCACCCGCCACGGCCATGGCGTGCCGACGCGGCGCATCAGGGTGGTCGAGGCCGGCCATCCCGTGCCTGATGAAGCAGGCCTCAAGGGCGCCGCCGACACGCTGGAACTCGCGCAACAGGCCAGGCCCGACGATCTCCTTCTGGTGCTGCTCTCCGGCGGCGGCTCGGCGAACTGGATCGCCCCCATCGAAGGCATCAGCTTCGCGCAGAAGCAGGCGGTCAACCGTGCGCTGTTGCGCTCGGGCGCGCCGATCGGCGAGGTCAACACGGTCAGAAAACATCTGTCGCGCATCAAGGGCGGGCGGCTCGCGCGCGCCGGCCGAAATGCAGCCGAGATCGTGACGCTCGCGATCTCCGACGTGCCACATGACGAGCCCTCCGCGATCGCCTCCGGCCCCACGGTGCCGGACCCGACCACGCTCGCCGATGCCCGCGCCATCGTCGCGAAATACGAGCTCGCGCTCGACGACGCGGTACGCCGCGCGCTGGACGATCCCGGCAACGAGAGCTGCAAGCCCGGCGATGCCGCGTTTGTGCGCGCGCATTTCGAACTGATCGCGCGTCCCAGGCAGTCGCTCGACGCCGCGGTCAAGCTGGCGAAGGACGCGGGCTATGAGGTGATCGATCTCGGCGCCGATCTCGAGGGCGAGGCGCGCGAGGTCGCCGCCGCGCATGCGCAGCTGGCCTTGAAGGCGCGCGCCGCCGGCAAGCGCACCGCCATCCTCTCCGGCGGCGAGCTCACGGTAACCGTGCGCGGCAATGGCCGCGGCGGCCCGAACCAGGAATACGCGCTGGCGCTCGCCGACCTGTTGAAGGACACCCCCGATGTCGCCGCCCTCGCCGGCGACACCGACGGCGCCGATGGCGGCGCCGGCAAGGCCACCGACCCCGCGGGCGCACTGATCGACGCGGCGACGTTTGCGAAGATGAAGATGCTGGCGCTGGAGCCGCAGGCCTATCTCGACAACAACGACGCGTCGGCGTTCTTTGCCGCGACCGGCGACCTGCTGCTGCCGGGGCCGACGCTGACGAACGTGAACGACATCAGGGCGATCTTGGTGGATTGAGGCACGGCTCCCCCGTCATTGCGAGCGAAGCGACGCAATCCAGAATCTTTCCGCGGGAAGACTCTGGATTGCCTCGTCGCTTCGCTCGTCGCAATGACCGAGGATGTGGATACAGCTCACCCCTTCCCGCCGACATGCTCCAGCAGCGCGAGCAGGCCTTTCAGCAGATCCGTCGGTGTCGGCGGGCAGCCCTTGATCTGCAGATCCACCGGAACGACCTCGGACACGCCGCCGACGCAGGCGTAGCTGCCTCCAAAAATGCCGCCATCGAGCGCGCAGCCGCCGACGGCGACGACCCATTTCGGGTCGGGCGTGGCGTTGTAGGTCCGCTCCAGCGCTTGCCTCATGTTGTGGGTCACGGGACCGGTGACGAGCAGCACGTCGGCATGGCGCGGCGAGGCGACGAAGCGCAGGCCGAAGCGTTCAATGTCGTAGAAGGCGTTGGAGAGCGCGTGAATTTCGAGCTCGCAGCCATTGCAGGAGCCGGCATCGACCTGGCGGATCGCGAGCGAACGGCCGAGCCTTGCCTGCGCGGCACGGTCGACCTTGCTCGCAAGCTCGGCGAGTGCGGCCTCGTCCGGCGCGGGTGCGGGCTCCGTCAGCGAACCGTGGGTGAGGCTTTCGAGCAGGGTCTTGCGCATGGCTCAGAGATCCGCGCCCGAATAGGAACAGTTGAAGGACTTGTTGCAGAGCGGGAAGTCGGCGATGATATTGCCCTCGATCGCGGTCTCCAGCAGCGGCCATTGGAACCACGAGGCGTCGCGCAGATGACAGCGCTGCACGCGCAACTCCTGGTCCAGCCTGAGCCAGATCAGCACGTCGCCGCGAAACGCCTCCGTCACCGCCAGGCCTTCGCAGTCACCGCGCCCGGCCGGCACCGCGCTCCTGATCTCGCCCGGCGACATCAGGTCCAGAATCTGCGCAATCAGCGCGACGCTCTGCTCGACCTCGCGGATGCGGATCCAGACCCGTGCATTGACATCGCCCGCTTCGAGCACCGGCACCTCGAACGCCAAGCGATCGTAAGGCGCGTAGGCGAGCGTGCGTCGCGCATCGAAATTGCGCCCCGAGGCGCGGCCGACATAGCCGCCGGCGCCGAACTGCCGTGCATACTCCGTCTTCACGATGCCCGTGGTGACGGTGCGGTCCTGGAGTGACGCCGTGTTGTCGTAGAGCTCGATCAGGCGCGGAAACACCCTCTTGATTTCAGCTAGCAGCCTCCGCAGTGCCATGTCTCCGTCGGGCGCGATGTCTTGCACCACGCCGCCGGGCACGATGACATCCATCATCAGGCGATGGCCGAACGCGACATTCGCGGCGCGCAAGCAGCGCTCGCGCAAAATGCCGGTCTGGGCATGCATCAGCGCGAAGGAGGCGTCGTTGCAGATCGCACCGATGTCGCCGAAATGGTTGGCGAGGCGTTCCAGCTCCGCCATCAGTGCCCGCAAGAATATCGCCCGCGGCGGCGCCTCGATGTCGAGCGCCGCCTCCACGGCGCGCGCAAAGGCGAAGGCGTAGGCGACCGCACTGTCGCCGGAGGTGCGATTGGCGAGCTTTGCCGCGACGTCCAGGCTCGCGCCCTGCATCAGCCGCTCGATGCCCTTATGCGTGTAGCCCAGCCACTGCTCGAGCCGCACGACATGTTCGCCATTGGCGGTGAAGCGGAAATGACCGGGCTCGATGATGCCGGCATGGACGGGGCCGACAGCAACCTGGTGCAGCGCCTCGCCTTCGGCCGGTAGAAACTGGTACGTGACCGCCCCGCGCGGCACATTGCGGTTTCCAAGCGGGAACGATTTGCCCCAGACGTGGTGATCGAGCCATGGCCGCATATCGTCGGCGCCGGTTGGCGTCAGCCCGAACAGGTCGTGGATGGTACGCTCCAGCCGCAGCGCGGGCAGATGCTGGCGGGCGACGCTCGGAAATCTACCCGCCGCACATTCGTAGGTGACGACCGCAATCTCGGCGGCGGCTCCATCGAGCAGCGCCATGTGCACCGCAGACGGCTCCCCCCAGAAGCCGAGCAGCGTCAGGCGGCCGGCGGTCAGTTGCTCGATCGCCGCCTGCCAGCCCGCGTCCGCCACGACGGCACGCGGCCAGGGCCGGTGCGACGCAACCGCGTGAACATGGGGGATGCCGTCGAGGATATCCATCGCCTATCCCAGCAGCTTTGCGACATTCGTAAAACCGGTCACCAGGACCGGCGGCAGATAGATGCCGGCCATCGCCACCAGCGCCAGATGCGTGAACATCGGCACATAGGAGGCCTCCGCCGGCGCGCTCTTGCCCTTGGGCGCGCCGAACATGACGACGCCGACCCGCAAGAAAAGCCCGCCCAGCGCGATGATGATACCAAGCACCAGGATCGCGGTCAGCCATGGCGCGCGGGTAAAGGTCGAGCTGACGACCAGGAACTCGCTCATGAAGATGCCGAGCGGCGGCAGGCCGACGATGGCCATGACGCCGAGCATCAGGCCCCAGCCGAGCACCGGGTTGGTCACCGTGAGCCCCCCGATATCGGCGATCTTCTGGGTGCCCTTGACCTGCGCGATATGGCCGACCGCGAAGAAGATCGCGGATTTGGTCAGCGAGTGCATGGTCATGTGCAGGAGGCCGGCGAAATTCGCGAGCGACCCGCCCATGCCGAAGGCGAAGACGATGATGCCCATATGCTCGATCGAGGAGTAGGCGAACATGCGCTTGATGTCGCGGCGGCGGTACAGCATCAGCGCGGCAAAGATCACGGAGATCAGGCCCATGGTCACCATCAGCGGCCCCGGCGCGATCGCCGCCGCGTTGACCGCGAGCATCATCTTGAAGCGGAGCAGCGCATAGAGCGCGACATTGAGCAGAAGGCCCGAGAGCACCGCGGAGATCGGCGTCGGACCTTCGGCATGCGCGTCGGGCAGCCAGGCGTGGAGCGGCGCGAGGCCGACCTTGGTGCCGTAGCCGAGCAGCAGGAAGACGAAAGCGACGTTGAGCAGCGCCGGATCGAATGCTGCGGCGTGCCGCACCAGCACGGTCCAGACCATGCCGTCGAGCCCCTCGCCCACCGCAGGGCGCGCCGCCATGTAGACCAGGATCGTGCCGAACAGCGCCAGCGCAATGCCCACGCTGCCGAGGATGAAATATTTCCAGGCGGCCTCCAGCGCCTCATGGGTACGGTAGATGCCGACCATCAGCACGGTGGTGAGCGTCGCGACCTCGACCGCGACCCACATCAGGCCGATATTGTTGGCGACGAGCGCGAGGTTCATCGCGAACATCAGCGTCTGGTACATCGCGTGATAGAAGCGCAGGAAGGCCGGCGTCAGCCGTCCGGTCTCGATTTCGTGGTGAATGTAGCTCGCGCTGAACACGGATGTCGTGAAGCCGACGAAGGTCGTCAGCACGATGAAAACCTTGTTGAGGTCGTCGAGCAGCAGATATTGCCCCGACGTCGGCTCGATCACGAACAGCGACAGCGAGGTGAGGAAGGTCGCGAGCGCTGCAACGACGTTGAGCTTTGCCGTCAAGAGGTAGCCGGGCAGGATCGCCAGCAGCGCGGCCGAGACGGCCGGGATCAGCAGGATGGCACCGAGCGCGTCGATCGTCATCGCCGCTCTCCCCTGAAGCGGTCGAGCGCCTGCACATCGACGCTGTCAAAGCGCTCGCGGATGCGGAACAGGAAGATGCCGATCACGATGAAGGCGATCAGCACCGAGAAGGCGACGCTGATCTCGACCACCAACGGCATGCCCTTGGCGCCGGTCGCCGCCAGCACGAGCCCGTTTTCCAGCGACATGAAGCCGACCACCTGACTCACCGCGTTGCGCCTTGTGACCATGATCAAAAGCCCGAGCAGCACCACCGACAGCGCGAAGGCGAGATCCTCGCGCGCGAGCGCGTCGGCGCCCGGCGTGACCCGCAGCATCACCACCATCGACAGCGCGACGAGGCCGATGCCGGCCATCATGGTGAGTCCCACGCCGATCACGTTCTCGATCTCGCGGTGAATGCCGAGCCGCCGGATGATCCGGTGCAGCGCCACCGGAATGATGATGGCCTTGAAAACGAGAGCGATCAGCGCGGTGACATAGAGGTGCGGCGCGGCCTGGATATAGGCCTGCCAGGCCACCGACAGCGCCAGCACGGTCGCGTGCAGCGCATAGACGTTGAGCAGCGCATAAAGCCGGTCCTGGTAAAGCAGCATGAAGCTCGCCAGCACGAGCGAACCGGCGAGCAGGTGGGCGATATCGAATTGCAGGCTGCTCATGTCTTACAGGCTCCCCGACACGAAGCGCAGCAGGGTGGCGAGCAGCGCCAGCATCAGCGCCGCGCCCAGGAACTCGGGAATCCGGAACACGCGCATCTTGGCGATCGACGTCTCGAACACGGCGAGCAGGAAGCCGAGGACTGCAAGCTTGCCGAGATAGAGCAGCACGCCAGACGCCAGAGCCGCAACGCTCGCATCGGCGGTTGCCGTGCCCCAGGGCAGGAATATGCAGGCGATCAGCGAGACGTAGAGCAGGAGCTTGAGCTGCGACGACAGGTCGATCAGCGCGAGATGCCGCCCCGAATATTCCAGCACCATGGCTTCATGTACCATGGTGAGCTCGAGATGGGTGGCGGGATTGTCGACGGGGATGCGGGCATTCTCTGCCAGTGCCACGATAGTCAGTGCGACAAACGCCATGCCCAGCGACACGCGCAAACCAACCGCGTCCGAGCCCATGAACTCCGCAACGTTGGAAAGCTGGGTCGAACCCGCAATCATGGCGACGGAGAACACGGTGATCAGGATCGCGGGCTCGGCGAGCGAGGCGATCATCACCTCGCGGCTGGAGCCGATACCACCGAAGGCGGTGCCGACATCCATGCCGGCGAGCGCCTGAAAGAAACGGGCGCTGCCGAGCAGCGCGATGATGGCGATGAGATCGGCGCTCCAGAAGAACAACAGACCGTTGCCGAATGTCGGCACCAGCGAGGCCGCCACCCAGGTGCCGGCGAACATCAGATAGGGAATGACGCGAAACAGCCAGGAGGCGTTGTCCGCGAGCACGACGTCCTTGCGCATCAGGCGGACGAGATCGCGATAGGGTTGGAGCAACGGCGGTCCGCGCCGACGAAGCAGCCGCGCCTTCACCTTGCGCACGTAGCCGGTGAGCAGCGGGGCGAGCAGCAGCACCAGCAGCATCTGCGTGCCTTGCGAGAGGATGTCGCGCAGCGCATTCATAGTGCCACCACCAGGAGCAGGACTATGAGCGCCACGAACACCAGCGTCAGGTAGCGGCGGATGGTGAGGAACTGGAGGACGTTGACGTGCTCGGTGGCGAAGGTCATTGCCTTTGCAATCGGCGCGTAGAGCGCCTCCCAGATCAGGTCATGCAGCTCGACAGTGAGCCGCGCGGGCGCTGGCGAGGATGGCGGCGGCATCTCGCCGATCTCGCGAGCCGCAAAGATCACACTGCCGAAGACGCGGCGGATCGGCTGTGAGAAGCTCGAGGCCGAGTACTGGATCGCGGGGTTGGGATCGGGATAACCACAATCCCAGGCGGGCGCGCGGCGCAGGCGATCGGAGGCGAGGCGATGGATGGCGGATGCCGCGGCGGTGCCGCAGAGCGCGATGAAGAGGAAGACGAGGAGACCGTTGTAGGAGCTGCGGCTTTCCGCGATCGGCACGATCGTGAGCCATTGCAATCCCGTCTGATGCGGCATGACATTGCCGACCATGGCCTTGCTCACCGGCGCCAGCGCATCGATGAACAGGCCGGGCAGGATCCCGGCGACGAGGCAAAGCGCCGCGAGCGCGAACATCGCAGTCAGCGAGAAACGATCGGTCTCGTGCGCGGTCGCGGCGGCATCGGAGCGGGAACGGCCGAGGAAGCTGATGCCGTAGAGCTTGACGAAGCAGGCCGCGGCGAAGGCCGCCGCCAGCGCCAATAGACCACCGACCGCGGGGATTGCGAGCTTCAAGCCCCAGGACGGCAGTTGCGGCGACAGCAGGATCGCCTGAAAGGTCAGCCATTCCGAGACGAAGCCGTTGAAGGGCGGCAGCGCCGAGATCGCGACGCAGCCGACCAACATCGCGAAGGCCGTGCGGGGCATGCGATGGATCAGCCCGCCGAGCTTCTCCATGTCGCGCGCCCCGGTCGACTCCAGCACCGCGCCGGCGCCGAAGAACAGAAGACTCTTGAACATCGCATGATTGAACACGTGCAGCAGCGCCGCGGTGAAGGCCAGGGCCGCCACCCAGTCGAGCCCCTGCGCCTTGAAGGCGAGCGCGAGGCCAAGGCCGGTGAAGATGATGCCGATATTCTCGATGGTCGAATAGGCCAACACGCGCTTGATGTCGCGCTGCATCAGCGCGTAGAGCACGCCCAGCGTCGCGGTGGGGCCGCCGACCAGTAGCACCACCATGCTCCACCACCACTCCGGCTCCGGCAGCAGGTCGAAGACGATGCGGACAAAACCGTAGACGGCGACCTTGGTCATCACCCCGCTCATGAGGGCTGAGACGTGGCTCGGTGCGGCGGGATGGGCGAGCGGCAGCCAGGCGTGCAGCGGCACGAGGCCTGCTTTGGAGCCGGCGCCAAGCAGGACGAGGATCACCACCATGCCGGCGAGCGCGGCCGAGGGATGCGAAGCGCGAATCGTATCGAAATCGTAACCGGCGCCATTGGCGAGCAGGCCGAAGGCGAGCAGCAGCGCCAGCGTGCCGAAGCTTGCCATCAGGAGATAGACGTAGCCGGCGCGAACGTTGTCGGCCTCGCGATGATGCGCGACCACCAGCGCCCAGGAGGTCAGCGACATGAACTCCCATGCCACCAGAAAACTGAAGGCGTCGTTCGCCAGCACGACGGTGTTCATGCCGGCGAGATACGCCGGATAGAACGGCAGCACGCGGCCGGGAGATTCTTCATGCGCGCCATAGCCGAGCGCGAACAGACTCGCGGCTACGCCGCCAAGATTGACCACGACCAGGAAGAAAGCCGACAGCGCATCGAGACGGAAGTGAGCCCCCAGCCAGGGCAGGCCGATCGGCAGCGTCGCGCTCAACACCGGATACGCGGGATCGAGCAGATGAAGAAGCGCGGCGATGCAGAGCGTCGCAGTGACAGCGAGGCAGGCGCCATAGAGAACGGTCGAACCGCGCGGCCGCGTCGACAGCGCGATCCCGACCGGCGCCAGCGCCAGCAGCAGTGCCACCGACCATAGCGCCACCGAGATCATCAGGGCTCCCGGGTTGCGAGTTGCGCGCGCGTCGTCATTTGTTGTCCTCGCCCGCGCTCGGCAGGGATTTCAGCCGCACGCCGCGGCCGCCGCCGGTCGAGGGCGCGCCCTCGCCGATCAGTTCAATGCCCGCCGTCGCGAGCGCCTCGACCAGCTTCATCAGGGAATCGACGTTGCCGCGAATGACGCCCTCGGAAGCCTCCATGCGCTGGATCGTCGGCAGTGACAGCGAGCAGCGCTGCGCCAGTTCGCGCTGGTCGATCCCGAGCAGGGCCCGGGCAGCCCGAAGTTGCGCGGCGGTAATCACTGGGTGAGCCTCCATGGCAAGTGCCATGATTGATAAAGCAGGCATATAACATCTAAAATGATGTATCAAGCATCAATTATGCTGCATTGCACATCAGGCGGCACGCTCGCGGCCGCAGGGGCCGGATGCCGGCCGGCTGCGGGCGATGGCCGCGCTCGCGAGTGGGGTGAGAATGAAGGCGACGGAAGGCGTCGAAACGCCCGAGCAGCTCGACCGCATCGCGGCGGGATGCACGGAAATGCAGGGCTATCTAGTCAGTCGCCCCCTGCCGGCGCGGAAGGCAAGCGGCGCTTGCTGTCCCTCGATACGCCTGCACTGCCTGATCGGTTCGCCGCGGCGTAATCACTGCGAAAGCATTCGCCTTGGGATCAAGCGCAAGCATTGCACCGAGCGTTCGAGACAAGGCAGGTATGTTCCCTCCCCCCTTGCGGGGGAGGGCCAGGGAGGGGGGTGCCACACGGCACGCTCTCTCGAGAAGGCGACACGAGTCCGCGTTGCTGCGATCCGCGAAAACGCCGTGCACCTTTTCCCGGGCTACCCCCCTCCCCTACCCTCCCCCGCAAGGGGGGAGGGAGCGCAGGGTGCCCAGCGGCAAGAACGGTGCCCCAGTAAGTCGGGCAGAAGTCATCGCCGTGAGATTCATCGCCGTCGCGCCCCGGAACGACAGCTCGCCTCAAAACTCGTTGGCGATCGTGGAGAGCATCGCGATCAGGGCTTCGCGGTTGGCTCCCCCCAAGAGCTCGTTCAGTCGCGCCTCGTGCTTGGTGGCGACGAGCTTTTTGGCGCGGCCCAATACGGCCTTGCCCTTGTCGGTCAAGACGAGGATGTGCGAGCGGCGATCGTTGGTGGAGCGGATTCGCGCGCAAAGGTCGCGGCTCTCGAGGTTATCCAGCATGGCCACAAAATTCGGGCGCAGGATGCCAAGCGTGGAAGCGATCTCGGTCTGATTGCGGCCGGGATTCTTCTCGACCAGCAGCAGCACGGAAAACTGCGCCGGCGTGAGCTGGAGCGAGGCCACGCAGCGCAGGAAATTCTCGAACACCTTGAGCTGGGCGCGTTTGAGCACGTAGCCGAGCTGCTCGGAGAGTTCGCCAAGCTGAAGGGCCTCGCCGGCATCATCAAGCGCGTCCCTGCGCGCCCTGGCCGCCTCCGCGCCCTTTGCGGTTGATTCCGCCGACTTTTCCGCCGCCTTGGAAACGGTCATCGCCTGTTGCCCGCAATCCCGCTAGATTTATGCCCGGTGTTCCCCGGCCCTTGAAGTTATATTCGATAATTGTTATGGATCATATCAAATATCGCCAGAAGTTTTCAATGGCCATGAGGGCCGATCCACCACGAAAGCGGGATCGGCCCCGACCTTAAGGGGGGAGCGACCGCTCTTGAATACCACCATCCTGCTGTTCCTTGTCCAGGACGGCATCACCAACGGCGCGATCTACGCGCTGCTCGGACTGGCCCTGGTGCTGGTGTTCGCCGTCACCCGCGTCATCCTGATTCCGCAAGGCGAATTCGTTACCTATGGCGCGCTGACCTATGCCTCGCTCGCCTCCGGCCAGATGCCGGGCACGGCCAAGCTCGCGCTCGCGATGGGCATCGTCGCCTTCGTGTTCGACCTGTTCGCAGGCCGCAAAGCGCTGCATGGGCGACTGATCCTCCGCACCTTCCTCGCCAACATCGTGCTGCCGGCAGTCGTGCTGGCGGTGACCCTCTACTTCGCCGGCCAGAGGCCGCCGGTCGCGATCTCGATGGCGCTGTCGCTCGTGATCGTCGCGCTGATCGGTGTGTCGCTCTACCGCATCGTGTTCCAGCCCTTAGCGCACACCTCGGTGCTCGTGCTGCTGATCGCCTCCGTCGGTGTCCATCTCGCGCTCCAGGGCCTCGGGCTCCTGTTCTTCGGCGCCGAAGGCCAGCGCGGACCGGCAGTGCTGTCGACCGCCTTCACGCTCGGATCGCTTCGCTTCACCGGCCAGAGCATCACAGTCTACGGCATCACCATCGCCTTCATCGTCGGCCTCTGGCTGTTCTTCGGCTTCACGCGCTACGGCAAGGCGCTGCGCGCGACCGCCGTCAACCGGCTGGGTGCGCGGCTTGCCGGCATCCGCACCTCGCTGTCGGGGCAGATCGCCTTCCTGCTGGCGTCCGTGATCGGCGCGCTGTCCGGCATCCTCATCGTCCCGATTACGACCCTCTACTACGACAGCGGTTTTCTGATCGGACTGAAGGGTTTCGTCGCCGCGATCATCGGCGGCCTCGTCAGCTATCCCTTGACGGCAATCGCAGCGCTGTTCGTTGGCATCGTCGAGGCATTCTCGTCCTTCTACGCCAGCAACTACAAGGAGGTCATCGTCTTCATGCTCCTGATCCCGGTGCTGCTGCTGCGTTCGCTCGCAGCCCCTGCGGTCGAGGAAGAGAAGGACTGAGCGCGATGAACGACCGTCTTCCCATTCTCGTCTTCGCGCTTCTCATCGCGGCGATCCCGCATCTTCCCGGCGTGCCGCCGTTCTGGATCGTGCTCCTGGACAATATCGGCCTCGCCGCGCTGGTCGCGATGGGCCTCGTGATGCTCACCGGCGTCGGCGGCCTCACCTCGTTCGGACAGGCGGCCTTCGTCGGCTTCGGCGCCTACACCACCGCAGTGCTGTCGACGGCCTATGGCCTGTCGCCCTGGCTGACCTTGCCGCTCTCGCTGCTGGTCAGCGGCCTGCTCGCGGTGCTTCTCGGGCTGATCACGGTCCGCCTCTCGGGCCATTATCTGCCGCTCGGCACGCTCGCCTGGGGGCTCGGGCTGTTCTACCTCTTCAGCAAGCTCGAATTCCTTGGGCGTAACGACGGCATCTCCGCGATCCCGCCGCTCTCGATCGGCACGTTCAAGATGCTCTCACCCGGCTCGATCTACTACGCGATCTGGGTTGCGGTGATCCTCTCGGCGGTACTCACCATGAACCTGCTGGACTCCCGCACCGGCCGCGCCATCCGTGCGCTCAGGCGCGGCCATGTCGCGGCCGAAGCCTTCGGCGTGCAGACGCCACGCGCGAAGCTTTTGGTGTTCA
Source organism: Bradyrhizobium sp. CB82 (assembly GCF_029714405.1). Classification (NCBI taxonomy): domain Bacteria; kingdom Pseudomonadati; phylum Pseudomonadota; class Alphaproteobacteria; order Hyphomicrobiales; family Nitrobacteraceae; genus Bradyrhizobium; species Bradyrhizobium sp. CB82. Next base: position 8,598,423 of record NZ_CP121650.1, read on the forward strand.
TCCACGCCGCGGTGCTCGCCGGTCTCTCCGGCTGGCTCTATGCGCATCTCCAGCGCGCGGTGAATCCGACGCCGTTCGGCGCGCAGGCAGGCATCGAGTATCTCTTCATCGCGGTGGTCGGCGGCGCCGGCTATGTCTGGGGCGGCGTGCTCGGCGCGGCGATCGTCGTGGTCCTGAAGGAGGTTCTGCAGAGCTATCTGCCGCTGATCCTGCCCGGCTCGGGCCAGGTCGAGACCATCGTATTCGGCATCATGCTGGTGGCGCTCTTGCAGCTTGCGCCCGGCGGAGTCTGGCCGTGGCTGATGTCGTTCCTGCCGCAGAAGGCTGGCGGCAGGAAGCCGGACACCTCGCTGACCCTGCCGGCGCGCGTCCGCGCGCCCGGCGAGGCAAGCGTACTGCTCCAGGTCGAAAAAGCGCGAAAGCAGTTCGGCGGCGTGATCGCCGTGAACAATGTCTCCTTCGATGTCCAGGCCCGCGAGATCGTCGCACTGATCGGCCCGAACGGCGCCGGAAAGAGCACGACGTTCAACCTGATCACCGGCGTGCTGTCCGCCACGTCAGGTTCGATCTCGGTGCTCGGCAAGAAGGTCGACAAGGCGCCGCCGCAGGAGATCGTCAAGCTCGGCATTTCCCGCACCTTCCAGCACGTGAAGCTGGTGCCCGACATGACCGTGCTGGAGAACGTCGCGATCGGCGCGCATCTGCGTGGCCATTCCGGCCCGATTGCCTCGATGCTGCGGCTCGACCGTGCCGACGAGGCGCGGCTGCTGGCGGAAGCCGCGCGCCAGATCGAGCGCGTCGGCCTGGGAGAGCAGATGCATCAGCTCGCAGGCTCACTCTCGCTCGGTCAGCAGCGCATCGTCGAGATCGCACGCGCGCTGTGCGTCGATCCGATGCTGCTGCTGCTCGACGAGCCGGCGGCCGGCCTGCGTCACATGGAGAAGCAGCAGCTTGCGAGGCTGCTGCGCGAGCTCCGCGGCGGTGGCATGAGCGTGCTGCTGGTCGAGCACGACATGGGCTTCGTGATGAATCTGGCCGACCGCATCGTGGTGCTCGATTTCGGCACCAAGATCGCCGAAGGCACGCCCGCCACGATCAAGACCAATCCCGAAGTGATCAAGGCCTATCTCGGGGTGGCGGCATGAGCGCGCTGTTGTCAGTCACCGACGCGCATGTCGCCTACGGCAAGGTCGAGGCCGTGCGCTCGGTTTCGCTCGAGGTCGGCCAAAACGAGATCGTCACCATCGTCGGCGCCAATGGCGCCGGCAAGACCACGCTGCTCTCCGCCATCATGGGCATTTTGCCGCTGAAGGGCCGGGTCGCCTTTGCCGGCCAGGATCTCGCGCGCTTCGGCATCGAGGATCGCGTTGCGCTGGGGCTGGGCCTCGTGCCGGAGCACCGCGAATTGTTCGTGACCATGAACGTGGAGGACAATCTGGAGCTCGGAGCCTTCCGCATCGAGGCGGGCAGGGCGAAGAGCTCGATCGAGCGCGTCTACGCACTGTTCCCGCGACTGAAGGAGCGGCGCAAACAGCTCGCCGGCACGCTGTCCGGCGGCGAGCAGCAGATGCTCGCCATGGGCCGCGCGCTGATGGGCGAGCCGAAACTGCTGATGCTGGACGAGCCGAGCCTCGGCTTGGCTCCCATCATCGTCGCCGACATCTTCCGCATCGTCACCGAGCTGCGCGCCAGCGGCGTCTCGGTGCTGCTGGTCGAGCAGAACGCGCAGGCCGCGCTGAAGATCGCGGACAAGGCTTACGTGATGGAGCTCGGCGAGTTCGTGCTCTCCGGCAAGGCCAGCGACATCGCCGCCAACGAACGCGTCGCAGCGAGCTACCTCGGCTTCCAGCACGAGGGCGCGAGTGTGCTGTAGCTCTCCACGAACTCCACTTCCCTTCGCCTCCGCGAGTTCACTGCTACTGATTCATTCGCGGAGAGACCCCCTCACCCGTCTCGCCGCCATGCGGCGAGCCACCCTCTCCGACAAAGGGGAGAGCGGTATGCACCGTCCTCGTTGCATGAGATTCGACGCGCTGCGTCAGCTTGTCGTTGCCGCCAACTTCCGTCCCTTCAGTGCTGCGACATCCGCTTCCAGCTCTGCGATCCTTGCATCACGTGCGGCAAGCGCTGCGGCCACATCGGCCGCGTCGAATTTCTGCGGGATGTGCTGCGGGCAGTTGGTGTCCCAGGCGGCGATCTTGAACAGGATGACCTGCTCGGGGCGCGCCTTGTAGCCTCTTGGCGTCAGCGATTGCATCAGCGCGTCATCGTCCTCCACCACGCGCGCCTCGCCCCAGATCTTCACCCTCCGGCGATGAGCATAGTCCATCACGAAGATATAGGCCTTGGGATTTTCGGAGAGGTTCCCTTGCGTGAGATACTGCCGGTTGCCGCCGTAGTCCGCGAAGGCGAGCGTCTGCTTGTCGAGCACCTTCAAGAAGCCCTTGGGGCCGCCGCGGTGCTGGATATAGGGCTGGCCATCGGTGGAGGCCGTGGCGAGATAGAAACTGCTGGCATCGGCCAGGAACGCCGCGAGATTTTCGTCGACCTCGGTGCGCCAGCCGCGCTGCTCGGCGTCGGAATACGCCTCGCGCGAGCCCTTTCGTGTCTGAATCGATTTAACTGCCGGGGTGAAAGCAACGTCGCTGGCGTAGATACGGGCGGACGGCATCGGAGCATCTCCAGGAAACTGGCGCGTTCTCGCGTCTCTCACGAATAAAATTAGCCCGCCGTCGGTCCAAAACAATCAGCCTGCTTGACACTTCATCATTGCAATATATGCAATAAAGCCATGGACCGGCTCGAGGCCATGCACGTCTTCGTCGCTGTCGCCGAGCTGCGCGGCTTTGCGCCGGCAGCGCGCAGGCTGCACCTGTCGCCGTCAGCGGTGACCCGGCTGATCGCCTCGCTGGAAGAGCATCTCGGCGCGCGGCTGTTGCAGCGGACCACGCGCTCGGTGACTCTCACCGACGTCGGCACGCGCTATCTGGAGCGGGCGCGGCGGATCCTCGCCGATGTCGAGGAGGCGGATGGCTCGGCGCGCGCCGAGCGCAACCGACCGAACGGGCGGCTCGTGGTCTCCGCGCCAGTCGGCTTCGGCCGGCTGCATGTCGGACCCGTGATGTCGGCGTACCTGAAGCGCTATCCGGACGTCACCGGCGAATTGCGGCTGTCCGACCATATGATCAACCTCGTCGAGGACGCAGTCGACCTTGCGGTGCGCATTGGCCACCTCGCCGATTCCTCGCTTGTCGCGCGGCAGGTCGGCGAGATGCGGCGGATCGTGGTCGCCTCCCCCGACTACCTCAAGCGCCATGGCGAGCCGAAGTCGCCGGAGGCGCTGCTTCAGCACCGGACCATCCAGTTCGGTCCCGCGACCAACTGGCGTTTTCAGCGCGACGGCCGCGATATCGAGGTCACGCCGAGCCCGCGCTTCATCAGCAACAGCGCCGATGCAGTGCTGCAATACGCCGAACAAGGCGGCGGCGTGACGCGGGTGCTGGCGTATCAGGCCGCCGACGGCCTGAAGCGCGGACGACTGAAGATCGTGCTGGCAAAGTTCGAGCAGCCGGCCTTGCCGATCCACATCGTCTATCCAACCTCGCGGCTGCTGTCGGCCAAGGTGCGCGCATTCATCGATCTCGTGGTGGAGACGACGAACTGGAAATTTGGGTAAGTCTCGTGCCCCGGATGCAGCGCAGCACGTAGTGATGCGCTGCTGAGCGGGGGCCCACGCCGGCTGGGTCCCGGCTCTGCGTCGCGTCATTTCATGACGCGCCGCGTCCGGGACACGAAAGCTCATGCCTGCTTCGGCACCACGCGGAACGTGCCGCTCGCCCGCGCGATCACGGCGTCGTCCGCCTTCACCAGGCATTGCGCGAAACAGATCGTGCTGCCGGTCTTGATCACCTCGCTCTCGACCGCACACCACTGCCCGATCTCGGCCGCGCCGACGTAGTCGATGGCGAGCGAGATCGTCACGAACGACGTTGTCCAGCCCGTCGCCTGCGCGCAGCTATAGCCCATCGCGGCATCGGCAAGGGCCGCGATGAGACCGCCGTGGATGAGCCCGCGCGCGTTGGTGTGCGGCTTTGCCAGCCGCAATCCGACGATCACGGCCTTGTCGGTACGCTTTGAATAGAGTGGCTCCCAGGGATCGGTGAGCGGGCTCTTGCGGAAATGCGGCTCAAAGCCGTCGGGGATGGCGGTGGCGGTCATGCGTGCCTCGCGTCGTTGATTGCCGCCATTGAACGCAATGGACGTGATGGATGCATCACCTACAAAGTTTTAAACGACATTTGCGCAGGTGTTTGAAATGAGCACTGCCGTCATTGCTGTCGATGTTCAATAATTCGCTGATTGGATCGCGGTGGTCTTGGTAGCCGCAAAGGCTTTGGGAGTTTGTCCTGCCAAGGCCTGATGGGGTCTGTGGTTGTTGTAGTAGACGAGGTATTCGAACAGTTCGTTGGCGATGTGGTCGAGATTATCGAAGGTCGCGCCTTCGATGACGTCATCATCCAGCGTGCGCCAGAAGCGTTCGACTTTGCCATTGGTCTGCGGCCGGTATGGCTTGGTGTAGCGGTGTTTGATGCCGAGCTCGAGCAGCATGGCCTCGAACGGATGCTCGTCCGGCTTGGTGCGGGCGGCGAACTCGGCGCCGTTGTCGGACAGGATTTCCTGGAAGACGAGCCCGTAAGTGACGTTGAGGGTGTTGATCATCTTCAGGGTCTTGAACATGACCGGCAGCGCCTTCTTGGACGTCAGGACCTCGGCCCAGGCCAGGCGCGAGCAGCTGTCGATCAGGCTGATGATGGAGGCCGTGACCGGGGGTGGCGCGAGGAACATGTCGCGCGGCAATTGATGCAGGTCGACGTGGCCCAGCTCCCCGAGCTTGTCCTTGATAATACGGCGTTTCTCCTCACGCATCGCCGGCGTGCGCCGGTTCAGCTGATAGCGCCTCAGCACCCGGTAGATCGTGATCGGTGAAGGTACCGTGTCGCGCGTCTCGCGCAAGACGGCATGGATCTCATAACGGTTCATCCCCCGCTTGCGATGGGTGACGATCTCCGCCTCGATTCCTTCCGGGTCGCGCCGTTCCCGCCACTTGGGGCCGCGCCGCCGCGGCAGCAGGTCCGCTTCCTCGCCGCTCTGCAGATAGCGATTGTAATACTTGCGGAACGTCTGTGAGCAGGTCCCGTGGTGCCGGTAAAAGTCGCCGACCCGCTTGAACAGCGCCGATCGGCCAGCCTTCACCGCCTCATACTCCGGGATCAGAAAACGCCACTTCTGTAGATAGTTGCGCTCAATCGTCCGGTCGTAGCTGTTGTCGCGCATCGGATCGTCCTCCTGTGGAGCGATCCAATCAGCGAATTAGTGAACATGCACAATTGCGAGGAGCGCAGCGACGAAGCAATCCAGAACCTTTCCGCGGGTGCAGTCTGGATTGCTTCGCTCGCAATGACGGAATACGCGGCAGCGGCCGCGCTCTGCCTAAAACGGCAGCCCCACGTAATTCTCCGACAGCGACGTCATCGCGGCCTGCGACTGCGTGACGTAGTCGAGTTCGGCGAGCTGGATGCGCGCGCCGATGGTGCCGGTGTCGGGGAATTTGTGCAGCATCGAGGTCATCCACCAGGAGAAACGCACGGCCTTCCAGACCCGCGCCAGCGCCTTGGTGGAATAGCCATCGATCCCCGCGCTCGACTTCTCGTCGTAATATTCGCGAAGCGCGGTCGCGAGATAATGCGCATCCGACGCCGCGAGGTTGAGTCCCTTGGCGCCGGTCGGCGGCACGATGTGGGCCGCATCACCGCACAGGAACATCCGGCCGAAGCGCATCGGCTCGGCGACGAAGCTGCGCAACGGCGCGATGCTCTTTTCGATCGAGGGACCGGTGACGAGACCGTCGGCGGCCTCCCGGTCGAGGCGGCGCTTCAACTCGTCCCAGAAACGATCGTCCGGCCACTGGTCGATATGGTCGTCGAGCGGGCACTGCACATAGTAGCGACTGCGTTTGGTCGAGCGCATGGTGCAGAGCGCAAAGCCGCGGGCATGGTTGGTATAGATCAGCTCGTGGCTGACCGGCGGGGTGTCCGACAAGATGCCGAGCCAGCCGAACGGATAGATCCGCTCGAACTCCTCGATCGCCGACCGTTTGACGCTGGCGCGGCTGACGCCATGGAAGCCGTCGCAGCCGGCGATGAAGTCGCAGAGAATCTCGTGGCCGACGCCATCCTTGACGTAGGTTACGCGCGGGTGACTGCCGTCGAAATCATGTGGTTGCACGTCCTTGGCTTCGTATATCGACGTGAGGCCTGCCGCCTTGCGTGCATCCATCAGGTCGTGCGTCACTTCGGTCTGGCCGTAGATCATCACCGTCTTGCCGGTCGCACCCTTCATATCGATGCGATGACGCTGGCCGGAAAAGGCGAGCTCGATGCCCTCATGCAGGAGGCCCTCGGCGTGCGCGCGCGCTCCCGCACCGACTTCGTCGAGCAGCGCCACGGTTCCCTCTTCGAGAAGGCCGGCGCGGATCCGCCCGAGCACGTAGTCCGGGCTCTGGCGCTCGATAATGACGTTGTCGATGCCGTAGCTGTTGAGCAACTGCCCAAGCAGCAATCCCGCCGGTCCAGCGCCGATGATTGCGACTTTTGTCCGCAATACTTACCCCTCCCGATCCTGTAGGTTGCGGCGCGAGCTTGCTTGTCGCGTTCGCCCGCGCGCGATAATTATAACATATAACGTTTGAGCAAAAGGGAGTGTCATTCGCCGCAGCGCGACATATCCGGCAACGGCTTTCCGCGCGACGAAAGCTGCCGCGTCGCTACTTCCGGCTTGAACGAGTTTTTCAATTATATAACATGTTAACTAACGGGACCGGGGCCGAAGAAGCCTGCGGTCAAGAACAGGGAGAGACGAGCGATGAGGAAAGCCTGTCTGGCGTTGCTGCTGGCAGCAAGCGTGACGCCTGCCTTCGCGCAGGACAAGAATTTCGACCTGAAGATCTCGCACTGGGTGCCGGCCTCGCATCCGCTTCAGAAGTCGCTGGAGGACTGGGCGGCCGCGGTGGAGAAGGACTCCGGCGGCACTATCAAGAGCAAGGTGTTTCCGGCGCAGCAGCTCGGCAAGGCGTTCGACCATTACGACATGGCGCGCGACGGCATCGCCGACGTCACCTACGTCAATCCCGGCTACCAGCCCGGCCGCTTCCCGATCATCGGCGCCGGCGAACTGCCGTTCCTCGTCTCGGATGCCAAGGGAGGCTCGATGGGGCTGGATGCATGGTATCGCAAATATGTCGATAAGGAGATGAAGGACGTCAAATACTGCCTCGCCTTCGTCCACTCGCCCTCCTCCTTCCACTCGCGCACCAAGAGGATCGTCAACCCTGAGGACGTGAAGGGCCTGAAGATCCGCCCGGCCCATGCGACCATGGCGAATTTCGTCACCGCGCTCGGCGGCACCAATGTGCAGTCTTCTGCGCCCGAAGTGCGCGACATCATCGAGCGCGGCGTCGCCGACGGCGTCACCTTCCCCTGGGGCTCACTGGTGCTGTTCGGCATCGACAAAGTGACGAAGTATCACATGGACGCGCCGCTTTACGTCACGACGTTCGTTATCGTAATGAACAAGGACAAGTACAATGCGATGTCGGACAAGCAGAAGGCGGCCATCGACAAGAACTGCACGACCGAGATGGCCGGCGTGGTCGGCGAGCACTGGGGCAAGTTCGAGGATGCCGGCATCGACAAGATCAAGGCGGAAGAGGGTCACGAGGTCTACAAGCTGAACCCGGAGCAGACCGCGTCCTGGAAGAAAGCGGCGGAGCCGCTGGTCAAGACCTGGGGCGAGGGCGTGAAGAAGACCGGCACCGATCCGGACGCAGCGCTCGCCGAGCTGAAGGCCTCGCTGAAGAAGTACAACGCGCTGGCGGAGTAGCATTGCGCTTTCGGCCACTGCCTCGCTGCACCTGTCGGCGCAAAGCGCCGGGTGGGGGCTCAATCCAATCGAGAGATCTCGCTCGCGGATGCACCCCCACCCCAACCCTCCCCCGCAAGCGGGAGAGGGAGCGCAGCCCAATCGTGGCTGCAACTTTGGACCCAACGGACGTTTGAACAGGAATCTTCCCTCATGAAGCGCGCCTGGATGGATCGCTTTATCGACACGATCGAATGGATCGCGGCCGGTTTCGTCGGCCTCGTCGCGCTCGACATCTTCGTCTCGGTCCTCCTGCGCAACATGTTGAACTACTCGATCCCCGATTCCTTCGACATCGGCCGCATGCTGCTCGGCATCCTGATCTTCTGGGGCATCGCCGCGACGTCCTATCGCGGCACGCACATCACGGTCGACCTGGTCTGGGCCAATGTGAGCCCGCGTTACCAGCGCTGGATCGACGTGTTCGCAACGCTCGTGCTGCTGTTCGTCGTCACCGTGCAGACCTGGACGCTGTTCGACAAGGTGCGCGGCACCTATAACGACAATGTGCAGACCTTCGACCTGCACATGCCGACCTGGCCGTTCTTCGCGATCGCCTGGATCGGCGACGTCTCGGCGGTGCTGTTGATCGCGATCCGCACCTACCGGCTGATCTTCCATCCCGAAGAAATGCACGATCCCAAGCTGAAGGCGACGGAGTAGTCATGAGCACCGATGCCGTCGCCGTAATCGGCTTCGTTTCCCTGTTCGCGCTGATGCTGCTGCGCGTACCCGTCGGCATGGCGATGGGACTCGTCGGCGTGTCGGGCTTCTCCTATCTCGTCGGCGCAACGCCGGCGCTCAAACTGGTCGGCCAGACCTCGATGCGCACGGTCACCGATTACACTTTTGGCGTCATCCCGATGTTCCTGCTGATGGGCTCCTTCGTCAGCAATTCCGGCATGAGCCGCGAGCTGTTCCGCGCCGCCAACGGTTTTGTCGGCCATTTGCGCGGCGGGCTCGGGATTGCGACCGTCGGCGCCTGCGGCGGCTTTGCCGCGATCTGCGGCTCGTCCGTCGCGACCGCCGCGACCTTCTCCGCCGTCGCCTATCCGGAGATGCGCCGCTTCGGCTATCCGCAATCCTTTGCCACCGGCGTGATCGCAGCCGGCGGCACGTTAGGTGCGATGCTGCCGCCCTCCACCGTGCTGGCGGTCTACGGCATCATCACCGAGCAGGACATCGGAAAACTCTTCATCGCCGGCATCATCCCGGGCCTGCTCGCGATGAGCATGTACATGATTACCATCGGCCTGATCGGATACTTCCGTCCGGACTTTTTGCCAAAGGGCAAGAAGCTGCGGTGGCGCGCGCGCTTTGCAGGCCTGAAGGAGATCTGGGCACCGGTGCTGCTGTTCGTGTTCGTCATCGGCGGCCTCTACGGCCTGCCCTTCCTGCCGCGCTTCACGCCGACGGAAGCCGGCGGCGTCGGCGCCACCGGCGCCTTCATCATCGGCGTCCTCACCGGGCGGCTCGATCGCGAGAAGATCTTGGCCTCGCTCCTGCAGGCGACGCGCACCGCAGCCGCCGTGTTCACCGTGTTGATCGGCGCGCTGATCTTCGGCTATTTCCTGACGGTGACGCAGACCCCGCAGAAGGTCACGGAATTCCTGACGAGCCTCGGTCTCGGCTCTTACGGCGTGCTGGCGCTGATCATGGTGATGTATCTCGTGCTCGGCTGCCTGATGGACGCCATGGCGATGATCATCCTCACGGTGCCGATCATCTTCCCCGTGATCACGCACCTTGGTTTTGATCCGATCTGGTTCGGCGTCATCATCGTCATGACGGTCGAGCTCGGTCTGATCCATCCGCCGGTCGGCATGAACGTCTTCGTCATCAAGAGCGTGGTGAAGGACGTGTCCTTCTCCACCATCTTCAAGGGCGTGATTCCGTTCGTGGCCACGGACCTCGTGCGTCTCGTGATCCTGATCGCCTTCCCGCTGCTGGCGACCTGGCTGCCGACGCGCATGATGGCGCATTAGGGACGCAATTGCATTGTTTGAATTCGCGCCAATGCGCGCTGCTTTCCCCTCTCCCCTTGTGGAAAAAGGATGAATTGGCCGAAGGCATTGAGAAGAAAGGTTCTTCCCGCTTTCCGCCTCCGGGCGATACTATAAACCGATACTGTATTTCCCCGGACCCGCCTATCCCCATGAAAAAACCCCGGATCGGGGCCTTTGATGGGGCCCGGATCGGAGGGGCGGCATGCGGCTCAATATCCTCGGGCGGCGAACGCGGATATGAGGGCGCCGTCGTCGACGTGTACTCACAATAAGTGACTTAGAGCAGCTCAGGCGCGTTAGATGTCCGCTGTGCCATCAGCGGTACGAAGGCGGACATCGCCCGAGGTCCGAGTCGGGCCAAAGCCAGACATTCAGCATCGTGACATGATCATCTTGCTGATTTCCTCAGGCGCGGCGAAAATCACGTCGGCTCGGTCGCCCATCATTCCAGCCGGCACGATGGCTGGAGCGCCACGCTGCGGACCGTCCTGGCTGGAATCAGTTTTCAGCCGCAGATTGCGCTCCCAGAAATGCCGCGTCTTGTCGTCAGCAGTGGTGACCCGGTAGGTGTCGTGGCAATAGGTGATCGCCTTCACCTGCATGTTCGGCTCAAGGCTTTTCAGATTTGGGACCTGCCCGCCGCCTCCCATCATTCCGCCCATCATGCCTCCCATCCCGCCCATCGGCGCCTGCGCCGTTCGCTGCGGTGCCGCGCCCGGCTTGGTGGCCTCTTTCAGAAAGGCGAGCAGGTCTGCACGATCCTGCGGGTTCTTGATGCCGTTGAACGGCATTTCATTGTCAGGGACCATCCGGTCCGGATCAGTTAGCCACCCATCGAGCGAGCGGTCGTCCCAGAGGATTCCGGAAGACTTGAGTGCGTCGGAGTAGCGCTCGAAGCTCGGCAGGGAGCCCGCCTTGCGTCCCCACAGGCCGGCGAGGCTCGGCCCCGTCATGTTGCGGTCGGGCTCCAGCGAGTGACACGGTGCGCAAACACGAAAATCCCGCTCCCCGCGAGCGACGCTGTCTTGCTGCGCGTAGACCGGCGATAAGACGAGGACAGCCGCGAGCGCTGCAAATAGGGTGCGATGCATATCAATCTCTCCTGTTTGAGAAGAACAGGTATTTGATCAGCGCGGCTGCCCCCAACACCAGAACGATGATGATCAGCGCGGCGACGAGACCCATACCGCCCATCATCCCTGACATCATGTCGTTCATCATGGTTCACCTCATTTGGCAGGCTCCGGGATTCTCAATTTCGTGACGATCGCTTTCGTCTTCACCGGCGATTGTGGTTTGCCCGCGGGAGGCAAGCGGAAGCCTTTGACCAACCCGAAGATGGCCGGGATCACGATCAGCGTGAGCAGAGTCGACGAGACCATGCCGCCGATCATCGGCACCGCGATGCGCTGCATGATTTCGGAGCCGGTACCGGTGCTCCACATGATCGGCAGCAGTCCCGCCATGATGGCGACCACGGTCATCATCTTCGGCCGTACGCGCTCGACGGCGCCCTCCATGATCGCCTCGCGGAGATCGGCACGGCTAAGTGTCCATCCTTCCGCAGCGCGGCGCTCCCTGATCTCCGCGAGCGCTTGGTTGAGGTAGATCAGCATCACGACGCCGGTCTCAGCGGCGACGCCGGCGAGCGCGATGAAGCCGACGGCAACGGCAACCGAAAGATTGAAACCGAGCCACCACATCAGCCAAAGCCCGCCGACCAGCGCGAACGGCAGCGACAACATGACGATCATCGTCTCGGTGACCGACCTGAAATTGAGGTACAGCAGCAGAAAGATGATAAGCAGCGTCGCCGGCACGACGATCTTGAGGCGCGCCATGGCCCGCTCCAGATATTCGTACTGACCGCTCCAGACCACGTAGTACCCGGCCGGGAACTGAATACTGGCCTGCACCGCGCGCTGGGCGTCCGCGACGTAGCCGCCGAGATCGCGCTCGCGAATGTCAACGTAGATATAGGTCGCAAGCTGTCCATTTTCGGTCCGGATCGACGTCGGACCGCGCGTCGATTGAACGGTTGCGACCTCACCCAATGGCACAGCCCCGCCGGCGGGCATCGGGACGAGGATATCGCTCGCGATAGCCTTTGGATTGTCCCTGAGATCGCGGGGATAACGCATGTTGACGGTGAACCGTTGCCGACCCTCGACTGTGGTGGTGACCGTCTGTCCGCCGAGCGCCGTCGCGATAGCATCCTGGACATCCTGCACCATGATTCCGTAGCGCGTCAGCGCCGACCGGTCCGGCGCGATTTCGAGGTAGTAACCGCCGATGCCACGCTCGGCATAGGCCGACGAGGTGCCCGGCACCGCACGCAGTAGCTGCTCGATCTGCTTGGCGAGGCGGTCGATCTCAGCGAGATCGGTGCCGATCACCTTGACGCCGACCGGCGTTCGGATGCCGGTCGAGAGCATGTCGATGCGCGCCTTGATCGGCATCGTCCAGGCGTTGGAAACGCCCGGGAACTGCAATGCCTTGTCCATCTCGGCGACAAGGCTGTCGATGGACACCCCGGAGCGCCACTGCTCCTTTGGTTTCAGGTTGACGATGGTCTCGAACATCTCCGTCGGAGCGGGATCGGTCGCGGTGGCAGCGCGTCCCGCCTTGCCGTAGACCGATGCGACCTCGGGAAAGGACCGGATGATCCTGTCCTGCGTCTGCATCAGTTCGGCCGCCTTGGTGATGGAGATGCCGGGCAGCGTCGTCGGCATGTAGAGCAGCGTGCCTTCGTTCAGGTTCGGCATGAATTCCGTGCCGAGGCGGCGTGCTGGCCAGATCGTGGCCGCGAGCACGGCGATCGACAGCAGGACGACAAGGGTCTTCGCACGCAGCACGCCGTTGATCACGGGCCGGTAGATCCAGATCAGAAATCGATTGATCGGATTGCGGTGCTCGGGGACGATTCTGCCGCGGACGAAGAGCACCATGAGCGCCGGCACCAGGGTGACCGACAGCAGGGCCGCCGCCGCCATGGCAAAGGTCTTCGTGAAGGCCAGCGGACTGAACAGCCGTCCTTCCTGCGATTCCAGCGTGAAGATCGGCATGAACGAAACGGTGATGATCAACAGGCTGAAGAACAGCGCTGGCCCCACCTCGGCGGCCGCCTCGATCAGGATCGTGATGCGCGACTTGCCTGGCTCTGCGCGTTCGAGACGCTTGTGGGCGTTCTCGATCATCACGATCGCGGCGTCTACCATGGCGCCGATCGCAATGGCGATGCCGCCGAGGCTCATGATGTTGGAGCCGATGCCCAGCAACTTCATCGCGCCGAACGCCATCAGGACACCCACCGGCAGCATCAGGATGGCTACGAGCGCGCTGCGGACGTGCAGCAGAAAGACGACGCAGACCAGCGCGACGACGAGGCTCTCCTCTAGCAGGGTGTGCTTGAGCGTATCGATGGCGGCGTAGATCAGTTTCGAACGGTCGTAGACCGGCACGATCTCGACTGACTTTGGCAGGCTGGTCGCGATCTCCTTGAACCGCTTCTTGACGTTTTCAATCACGTTCAGCGCATTCAAGCCGAACCGCTGCAGGATTATGGCACTGGCGACCTCCCCTTCGCCGTTCAGCTCGGTAATGCCGCGCCTTTCATCCGGCCCTAGCTGGACCCGAGCCACGTCCCGGAGCAATACGGGCGTACCCTTGTCGGTCTTCAGCACGATATCGCCGAGATCGTTGATGCTCTTCAGGTAGCCCTTGCCGCGGATGACGTATTCGAACTCGGACAATTCGACCGTGCGGCCACCGACGTCGGCATTGCTTGCCCTGATCGCCTCTCGCATCTTCTGCATGGTGATCCCGAGATCGCGCATCCGCTGCGGGTCGAGGATCACGTTGTACTGCTTGACAAAGCCACCGACGCTCGCAACCTCGGCGACGCCTTCGGCTTTGGCCAGCGCGAATTTGAGATTCCAGTCCTGGATGGTCCGCGTGTCGGCAAGGTTCAATTCCTTGGACATGACCGCATACTGATAGACCCAGCCGACGCCGGTGGCGTCCGGACCGATGCTTGGCGCCACTCCTGCCGGCAACCTCGACGTCGCGGCATTCAAGAATTCGAGCACGCGCGAGCGCGCCCAGTAGATGTCCGTGCCGTCCTCGAAGATCACGTAGACGAACGAGACCCCGAAGAACGAGAAGCCGCGCACCACCTTGGATTTCGGCACGGTGAGCATGGCCGTCGCCAGCGGATAGGTGACCTGGTCCTCGATCACCTGCGGTGCCTGACCCGGGTACTCCGTGTAGACGATCACCTGTGTGTCGGAGAGGTCCGGGATGGCGTCGAGCGGCAGATGGACCAGCGCGTAAATTCCGGCCGCAGCCGCGAAGCCCGTGCCGAATAGCACCAGGAGCAGATTGCGGGCCGACCAGGCGATAAGGCGAGCGATCATGGCCGCGCCCCCGTGGCGCCGGCTCCCTCGCCGGGTTGCGCGCCTTGCGGGTCGGCAAAGCCCTTCAAGGCCGCCTTCAGATTGCTTTCGGCATCGATCAGGAAGTTGGCGGAGGTCACGACCGCTTCACCTTCGGACACGCCTTGCGTGACCTCGACGTATCCGCTGCCGCGCCGGCCGAGCTTCACCTCGCGCGGCTCGAAACGACCTTCTCCCTTGTCGACAAGGACGGCCTGGCGCGTGCCGCTGTCGAGCACGGCACTTTCGGGCACAGTCAGCACCGGGGCCAAGGTGCCCGTTTCGATTTCGGCATCGACGTACATCTCAGGTCGCAGCAGTTCATCCGGATTGGGCACTTCGATGCGGATCCGCGCTGTGCGGGTCTGGGCATTGAGATGCGGATAGATCAGCGTCACGGCGCCGGCGAACGTCTGCCCACCCAGGGCTCGCGGCCTGATCGTGACTTTCGTCCCCACCCCGACTTGAACGAGATCACGTTCCGCGATGTCGAGAAGCACCCAAACGAGACGGTGGTCGGCGACTCTGAACAGGACGTCCCCTGGCCCGGCGCGCATCCCGTTCACCGCGTTGCGCTCAATGATTTCGCCGTCCTGCGGTGCGAGCCAGGGAATGGAAAGCGAAATCTCCCGCGTGCGCTCCAGCTCCCTAATGGCCGGCTCCGGCGTGGCAAGATTTTCCAACCGCCGGCGCGCACCCTTCAGCTCCTTACCGGTGGCGCCTGCGTTGATCGCGGAGAGATACTCGGCGGCGGCGCTCGAAAGCGCCGGGCTATACACGTTCATCAGCGGTTGACCTTTGTGAACGTGGTCGCCGGTCGTGACGTTGGCGACGCTTTCCACGAAGCCCTCGAAGCGCAGCGCGACGACCGAGATGCGCCGCTCGTCCTCCTGGATGACGCCAGGTGCGCGAACGATCGATTTGACCGGTTGGCGCACGACCGGCTCGGATTTCGCGCCGGTGCGCTGAATCTTTCCCGGCGAGAGCTTCACGCTTCCGTCGTCGCTGTCCTCGCCTTCGTAGACCGGGATGTAGTCCATGCCCATGGAGTCTTTCTTCGGCACGGGCGAGGTGTCCGGCAGCCCCATCGGGTTGCGGTAGTATTTGATCTTGCGGTCGGTCTTCGCCTCGGCCCCTTTGCTCGGGCCCTGGGCCTCCTCGGGCTCGTCGAAGCTGACGTCGGCACTCGCCGGCACGGCGCGCCAGGCCCGCCCGTCCGACGTCTTCTTCGGCTCGAGCGAGTAGATCGGCTTCCCGTCCGGATCCTGGTAATAGATCGTCGCGCCGCCCCCGGCTGCAGCGGCGAGCGACACAGCCGGTCGGCTGAACGGATTCGCAGACGGCACCGCGACCGCGAGCAAGCCGGCACCGGCCGCTGCGCAAAGCGTAACGACCGTGCCCATGGTGACGGCGCGCTTCATTTCTGCGCCGAGACGACGAGCTTACTTTCGACAGTGCCGGTCTCGCCCTGCACTTTGGCGCCAAGGGAAAGCTGCCATCGGCCCTCCATACTGAAGTTGGCCTTGAACTTGTAGGTTCCCGGCTCGCCGCCCGGCACCGAGGCAACCTTGGTGACCATCTCCTGCATGCCGTCCGGTGCCATGTCGAGACGGGTTGCGAAAATGACCGCATCGGGCACCGGCTTGCCGGTCTTCTTGTTCAGCAGCCGGACGGTGACGATCTTGTCCGCGCCGGTCTTGACCGTTTGGTCGACGAGTTGGAATTCGTAGTCCTTGACCTCGGCGAGCGCCGCGGGTGCCGTGCCGAACACGGCCATACCGATGAGCGCAGCCGCGACCGCGCGCGAATAGTCGAACGATTTCATATTTTCTGATCCTCGATTGCTTTTGGTCTGCCGCTTGTGCGGCGTTGTACGCCCGCGACCTCCAGGCCACGGGACGGCAACCGGCGCTTCCAGCGCCGCTCAGACCAAACGTCGAGGGGGATGTTCGGGAGGCGGACGGGTCAGACCGGCGGCCATGACGTCATCAAGCGACCGCAGCAGCTCCCGTGCGGGCTGCCTAACAATGATTGGCGTGATCGACGGCCCAGCCTCCAACACCTTCAACATGCAGATTGCGACGAGCGGACAGTCCTTGCATTGCTTGCTGTTCTGCTCGTCCGGGCAGCACGACATGTCGTCCGGCATGTCTTGCGCATCTGTCATCTGCATGGCGGCCATAGAATGTCCCGCCACCGCCGGTGTTACCAGCGGCGCGACCGTCAGCCCGGCCGTCACAAGCACCGCGAGCAAGAGCCTGAGGAAGTGGCGAACATTCATGGTGCTACACTCTCACAGGGGCGGGATGCTGGAAAGCGCCCCGGTTCACGAATTCGCGAGCCCCACGCCCCTGGTGGTTAACCGTCTCACACGGTCAGCCAATGGCTTCCTTGCCGACAAAACGCATGAAAGTCGTTCGGCCGGCCGGCCCAAACATCACAACCGCATAAGGCTGGGGATGTCCGCCTTCCATTCCCGGCGATCCTATGGGCATGTCGGGCACGGCAAGCCCGAGAGCCTTCGGGCGTTCCGTCAGCAGCCGCCGCACCGCCGACGCCGGGACATGGCCCTCTAGGATGTAGCCGCTCACCTCTGCCGTATGACACGCCGCCAGATCGGCCGGGACGCCCAGACGCCTCCGGACGCTCGGGAGATCAGCAGCCTCGTCGACCTCGACCGTGAAACCCGTGTCGCGCAGATGCTGTACCCAACCCGCGCAACAGCTACAGTTCGGATCCTTGTGGACCTTGATCAGCGGTTCAGCGGCGGAGGCGGGGCGAGCCAGCCGTCCCAAGGCGACCGTGGCCATCAACCCCAGAACGGATCGTCGCGCGAATCCACCCACATCCTTGGTCATATGCAGCTCCTCCGTTGGCCTGGCGATCCATTCCTGGCATGGACGGTTGGACGTTCGCGCCACTGACGACCGAGATCAAGGGATTGCAGAGGTACGCTCGTCTGCAATCCTACGTGACCGGCCACGTCAGTAAATGCCGGGCTCATGCAATCTATTGGGATGACTTGGGTCCGCCATGATAGCGCCAGGTGGAAGCGCTCGGAACGATCATGGGCTCTATCCACGACGCTCCCCGGTCATAAGCGAATGCAGACATCGGGGCACGTTGCGAGGTAACGATGCCTGCGCGGCATGCCGACCGCGTGGTGATCGACGTGCATCAGGTGATGTGAGGGTGACGCGACGGCGTTGAACCGATTGCAGGCGCGGGTGCTGCCAGTGGCAATGGCCGCGCCTCACACGTCGCTCGTCGTCCCGGGGCGCGACAGAGTCGCCGGGATCCATAACTTCAGGATAGAGTTGTTGGGGGAACCCGGGCCAGGAGTCTGCGCCCAACATCTCCTTGTCATGGATTCCGGCCCTTCGCCGGGACGACGGCGACAAATGGGCGCTTCCCTTACCGCTCCTGACCTCCGGTCCGCCGGCGCCCTGGCTTCCCGTATTGACTCCCTCGAAATTCGTTATACAACATAACTATTCTGAAAAGGACGCAAATGACACAGGGAAACGCCGATAGCGCAGCAGCGGGACCTGATGCGCTGCTCAAGATCGAGCGGGCGGGCAAGGTCTTGACCGTGGGCCTGAACCGGCCCGCCAAGCGCAATGCGCTCAATGACGGCATCATTCACGCGATCGGCGACTGCTTTGCGACGCTGCCGGACGACATCGGCGCGGTCGTCATCCATGGCATCGGCGACCATTTCTCCTCCGGCCTCGATCTGTCCGAGCTGACCGACCACGACGCGACCGGCGGCCTCCTGCACTCGCAGATGTGGCACCGGGTGTTCGACCGCATCCAGTACAGCCGCGTGCCCGTGATCGCGGCGCTCAAGGGCGCCGTGATCGGCGGCGGGCTAGAGCTGGCCTGTGCGGCCCATATCCGCGTCGCCGAGCCCTCGACCTATTTCGCGTTGCCGGAAGGCCAGCGCGGCATCTTCGTCGGCGGCGGCGGCTCGGTGCGGCTGCCGCGGCTGATCGGCGTCGCGCGGATGATGGACATGATGCTGACGGGCCGCGTCTATCCCGCGACCGAAGGCGCTTCCTACGGATTTGCGCAATATCTGACCGACGAAAGCGGCTCGCTGACGAAGTCGCTCGAGCTCGCCGCGCGCATCGCCTCCAACGCGCCGCTGACCAATTTCGCCGTGCTCCAGGCGCTGCCGATGATCGCGGAGGCCAATCCGCAGGCCGGCCTGTTGATGGAATCGCTGATGGCAACGGTCGCCCAGAGCGACAAAGAGGCAAAACGCCGGATCCGCGAATTCCTCGAGCACAAGACCGCCAAGGTGAAGCCCAAGTCATGAGCGTAGAGTCATGAGCGCAAAGCCGTCCTCGTCGCCCACGGAACGCGGTGCGAGCGCCTCCGCGCTGCGGCCGATCTCGTTCAGCGATCCCGTCGTCAACATCGAGCGGCGCGATGACGGCACGATTTACCTGCGGCCAAAACGGCCGCTCGGCGACTATCCGGTGCGCATCACCGACCGCCTGCATCATTGGGCGAAGACGACGCCGGATCGCGTCTTCATGGCCGAGCGCGAAGGCGGCCGCGGCTGGCGCAAGATCACCTATGCCGAGCTCCTCACCGCGAGCCGGCACATCGCGTCCGGCCTGATCCAGCGCGGCCTGTCGGCGGACAAGCCGGTCGTCATCCTCTCCGGCAATTCGATCGACCACGCGCTGCTCGCCTTCGGCGCGTATTATGCCGGCGTGCCGTTCTGCCCGGTCTCGCCGGCCTATTCGCTGGTCTCGAAGGACTACGCCAAGCTCTCTTATCTGATGAAGCTGCTGACGCCGGGCCTCGTCTTCGCGGAGGACGCCGACAAGTTCGCGGACGCGCTCGCCGCCAACGTCTCGCTCGGCACGGAGATCGCCGCGTCCTACGGCGCCATGCCTGGGCGCGACGTCACGCTGCTCGCCGACCTCATGGCGACGCCGATCCACCCCAACCTCGACGAGCTGCATGGGGGGATCGGCCCCGACACGATCGCAAAATTCCTGCTGACGTCGGGCTCGACCGGCAATCCCAAGGCCGTCATCAACACCCAGCGCATGATCTGTGCCAACCAGGTGATGCTGCGCGAGACGCTGGCGTTCCTGAAGGACGAGCCGCCGGTCATCATCGACTGGCTGCCGTGGAATCACACCTTTGGCGGCAACCACAATATCGGGCTGACGCTCTACAACGGCGGCTCGATGTATCTCGATGCCGGCAAGCCGGTGCCCGGCGGCATCGAGGAGACCGTGCGCAATCTCCAGGAGATTTCGCCGACAATCTATTTCAACGTGCCGAAGGGCTACGAATCGCTGCTGCCCTATTTGCGCGACGACCAGGGCCTGCGCGCAAGGTTCTTCGACCGCCTGCATGCGATGTTCTTCTCCGGCGCGGCATTGTCGCCGTTCGTCTGGAACAGCCTCGACGAGCTCGCAGTGAAGGAGAAGGGCTATCGCGTGCCGATGCTGACGGGCCTGGGCGCCACCGAGACTGCGCCGTTCTTCATGTCGGTCAATCCGCGCACCAGCCGCTCCGGCCATGTCGGCCTGCCGGTCTCCGGCAATGACGCCAAGCTGGTGCCGAACAACGGCAAGCTGGAAGTCCGCTGCAAGGGTCCGAACGTCATGCCCGGCTACTGGCGCCAACCCGAAGTCACGGCAAAATCCTTCGACGAGGAAGGCTTCTACAAGCTCGGCGATGCGCTCAAGCCCGCCGACCCCGATGACCTCAATGCCGGCTTCGACTTCGACGGCCGCGTCAGCGAGGACTTCAAGCTGGCGAGCGGCACCTGGGTCAGCGTCGGCCCGTTGCGCGCGCGCCTCACAGCGGCCTGCGCGCCGCTGGTGCGCGACGTCGTCATCGCCGGCATCAACCGCGACGAGATTTCCGCGCTCGTGGTGCTCGACCTCGACGGCTGCCGCCTGATCAATCCGACATTGCCGGCTGACGATCTCGTCGTCACCGCGCGCGATCGCTTGGTACGAGAGGCGTTCCGCGAGCGTCTCGCCCAATTCCTTGGCTCGGCTACCGGCTCCTCGACCCGGATCACCCGCGCGATCCTTCTGGATACGCCGCTGTCGATCGACAAGGGCGAGGTCACCGACAAAGGCTCGATCAACCAGCGTGCCGTGCTGGAACATCGCACGGCGCTGATCGACGAGCTCTATGCTGCAAATCCAACGGACCGTGTGATATCGGTCGCCTAGAAACAATCCGCCAAAGGAGAACGCCATGTTGTTAAGGGATCAGGCAGCCATCGTCACCGGCGGCGCATCGGGGCTGGGCGCGGCGACCGCGCGAAAACTTGCGGCGCAGGGCGCCAAGGTCGCAGTCTGCGACCTCAACACCAAGCTCGCCGAAACCGTCGCGGCAGAGATCAAGGGCGTGGCCGTGACCTGCGACGTCTCCGATGCCGCCTCGGCCGAAGCGGCGATCGCCGCGGCCACCAAGGCGCACGGCCCGGCCCGCGTGCTCGTCAACTGCGCCGGCATCGGCGTTGCCAAACGCGTGGTCGGCCGCGACGGTCCGATGGCGCTCGCCGATTTCGACAAGGTGATCAAGGTCAACCTGATCGGCACCTTCAACATGCTGCGGCTTGCCGCCACCGAGATGTCCAAGCTCGAGCCACAGGCGAGCGGCGAGCGCGGCGTTATCATCAACACCGCTTCCGTCGCCGCCTATGACGGCCAGATCGGCCAGTCCGCCTATTCGGCGTCCAAGGGCGGCATCGTCGGCATGACGCTGCCGATCGCGCGCGAACTCGCGCAGTTCGGCGTCCGCGTGCTGACCATAGCGCCAGGCCTGTTCCTCACGCCGCTGCTCGCCAACCTGCCGCAGGAGGCCCAGGATTCGCTCGCTGCCGCGATCCCGTTCCCGCGCCGCCTCGGCAACGCCGACGAGTTCGCAGCGCTTGCGCTTCACATGGTCGAGAATGCCTATCTCAACGGCGAGGTGGTCCGTCTCGACGGCTCGCTGCGCATGGCGCCGAAGTAGACTAGTGATCGGGATTGTCGCTGGGATTTCGATCTTACCTCTCCCTCCGGGAGAGCGTGGCGCAGCACTAGTGAGTACATAACGCATGTTCGTTCATCGGCGCGACGTCCAGGTCCAGTGGGGTGACTGCGACCCCGCGAACATCGTCTATTACCCGCGCTATTTCTCGATGTTCGACGATTCGACCTCGGTCCTGTTCGAGAAGGCAGGCTTCTCGAAACAGGACCTGGTCCACAAATACCGCCTGGTCGGCATTCCCATGGTCGACACGCGGGCGAAGTTCTACATCCCCTCGACCCATGGCGACTGGATCACCATCGAAACTAGCATCGAGAGCATCAAGCGCTCGAGCTTCGAGGTGAAGCACAACGTGTACAAGGGCGAGGCCCTGGCGATCGAGGCCTTCGAGACCCGCGTTCTCGTCGCCCGCGACCCGGCCAATCCCGACAAGCTGAAATCCGCGCCGTTTCCGCCGGAGATGGTCGCCAAATTCTTGGGGAGCTAAGATTCTTGGGGAGCTAAATCGCCGCACCGCCCAAAGACGGGGCTGAATTCGATCACAAAGTCTGCTTTCAAAGACACACCTTAAGGGAGGAATAGATGAAACGGTTTTACCTGAGCGCCGCGATAACGGCGGCAACACTGGCCCTGCCGGCGCTGCCCGCGATGGCCCAGACCAACGAAATCACCATCGGCATCACCACCACCACGACCGGCCCGGGCGCGGCGCTCGGCATTCCCGAGCGCAATGCGTTGGAGTTCGTGCCGAAGGAAATCGCCGGCGTACCGCTGAAGGTCATCGTGCTCGATGACGGTGGCGATCCGACCACCGCGACCACCAACGCGCGCCGCTTCGTCACGGAATCCAAGGCCGACATCATCATGGGCTCCGCGCTGACGCCGCCGACGATCGCGGTCTCCAATGTCGCGAACGAAGCCGGCATTCCGCATTTTGGCCTCGCCCCCTTCCCGATAACGCCTGAGCGCATGAAGTGGTCGGTGGCGATGCCGCAGCCGATCCCGATCGTGGGCAAGGTGCTGTACGACCACATGAAGGCCAAGGGCGTGAAGACCGTCGGCTATATCGGCTATTCCGACTCCTACGGCGACCTCTGGTTCAACGACCTGAAGGCGCAGACCGGGCCGATGGGCATAACCGTTGCCGACGAGGAGCGCTTTGCGCGTCCCGATACATCGGTGACCGGACAGGTGCTCAAGCTCGTTGCCGCCAACCCCGACGCGATCCTGGTCGGCGCGTCCGGCACCGCAGCCGCGCTGCCGCAGACCGAGCTGCGCGAGCGCGGCTATCAGGGCCTGATCTACCAGACCCATGGCGCGGCGAGCATGGACTTCATCCGCATCGCCGGCAAGGCAGCGGAAGGCGTGCTGATGGCCTCGGGGCCGGTGATGGATCCGGAAGACCAGCCGGACGAGGCGCAGACCAAGAAGCCGGGGCTTGCGCTCAACACCGCCTATGAGGCGAAGTACGGTCCGAACAGCCGCAGCCAGTTCGCCGGCCACTCGTACGATGCCTTCGAAATCCTGAAGCGCATCATCCCGACGGCGCTGAAGACCGCCAAGCCCGGCACGCCGGAATTCCGCGAAGCGATCCGCCAGGCCTTGCTGTCGGAGAAGGAATTGGCCGCGAGCCAAGGCGTCTACAACTTCACCGAAAAGGACCGCTACGGCCTCGACGAGCGCTCGCGCATCCTGCTGACGGTGACGAACGGCAAGTACAAGCTGGTGAGGTAAGCACGTCAGCAGTTTTGAGACGACGTGAGCCGGCCCATCAGGCCGGCTCACTTAATTCGGCTTTGAGATTAGCGAGCGTGACGAGTTCGGCCAACAGCAGCACTCTCTCCGGGAGGGGCAGGGAGGGGGTGCCACACGGGGATTCTTTCCGTCGCGCTCACGCCTCCGATGCATCATCAACAACCAGCACCTTTTCCTAGGTCATCCCCCCTCCCTAGCCCTCCCCCGCAAGGGGGGAGGGAACGCACCTCCGTCGGGGCGCTAGACGAGTCTCATTCCATCAGGCTTCAGGCTGCCTCCCGGAGCTTGGTCCAGGCGAACTCCGGATAGTATTGATCCATCATACGATCGACATACGCCCTGAGGTTCGGAAACTCTTCCGCCCGCTCGCGCAGCTTGGATTCGAAGAATGGCGTCAGGATTCCGCTGAGCGCGCCGAAGGCGGTTGCATCAACCCCGCACGGCTTGTTGCTCATCAGATACGCCTTGTCGCCGAGTTGCACCGACAGCGCGAACAGCGAACGCACGGCCAGATCGACGTCGTCATCGGGCGCGTGGCGGCCAAGGCCTGACAGCAGATAGTTCTCTGCGACGCGGAATTGCGCATCCTCGCGCAGCTTCTCGCGGTTGTGTTCCGGTGCGCCGTCGAAGAAATGCGCCGGACCTTTGGCGAAATTGACCGGGTCCACCCAGCGCGCGCCGACCAGCGCCCAATAGACATGACTCTCGATCATGCGCTCGAAGGCCCAGGCCTGGGCGCGTTCCTGCAACGACAGGCCGGCGTCGAAATCGAAACCATAGCGGCGCTCGATATGTGCCCGGATGAAGGTGGAGTCGGCGACCGCTTCGCCATCGTCATCGATGAACGGCAGCTGCCCCTTGGGCGAAGCAGGCGGCATCGCCCGCTCCTTCCGATAGGGCAGTCCTGCCATCTTCAACTGCACCTCCGTCTTGGTGACGAAGGGGCTGATTTCCGGCAGGCCGAAGCCGATGCCAAAGCCGTAAAGCGTGATCATGCTAGTGCTCCTGATCCCCGAAACTGCTGTTGGAACCTACCGACCGGCTGCTGCCACCATGGTGGCAGCAGCCGTGATATCCTGCGCGAAACGGGCGCCCTGCCAGGCCCGGCCCATGACGTGGCGAACCACGGCGTCCGCGGCCCCGAGCAGCGAGCGTGCGATGAGAGCGACGATCGCGAGACGGAGGTCGACGAACATGAGATCGAACGCGCCGGGACGGCCAAGAACGAAGGTTTGCAGCAAGGCCTGCACCCGCCATAGCGGGCTCGCCTGGCTGAAGGTGGTGGGAAGCATCATGGACAAATCCTCTTCATTCGAACTGTTGTCCCGGTATAGAACTCCCCTGCTGCCAACATCCTGTCAGCATCCGCGCGCCGGTTTTTAAACGGCGCGCCAAATCGGAAGACGTGTCATGAGACGTGCCGACCGGCTGTTTCAGATCATCCAGGTGCTCCGGCGGAGCCGCAAACCGCTGACGGCGGACGCGATCGCGGCCGAGCTCGAGACCTCCAAGCGCACCGTCTATCGGGACATCGCAACGCTGATCGGCCAGCGCGTGCCGATCCGTGGCGAGGCCGGCATGGGCTACATCCTGGAAAAGGGTTTTGACCTGCCGCCCTTGATGCTGACACCCGACGAGATCGAGGCGGCGGTGCTGGGCGCGCAATGGGTTGCCGGCCACGCCGACACGGCGCTGGCGCGCGCCGCCGAAGACCTGATGGCGAAGATCGCCGACACAGTGCCCGAGCGCCTGCGCCCCTTCGTGCTCGAGCCGGCAAGCCGCGCGCGGCCGAGCTGGAATCGTGAACCCGACCGCATGGACATGGTGCGCACGCGCACGCAAATCCATGAAGGCAAGAAGATCACGCTGCGCTATCGCGACGAGCAGGGCCGCGACAGCCAGCGCACGATCTGGCCGATTGCCGTCGGCTACCTCGAGGCCGTGCGGCTGCTCGCAGCCTGGTGCGAGCTGCGCAGCGATTTCCGCAGCTTCCGCACCGACCGTGTGGTGGATGCGACCTATCTCGACGAGAGATATCCGGAGCGGCGTGACGTGCTGCGCGCCAAGTGGCGGCAGAGCCTGGTCTGGGGTCCGCCGAAGGACAATTGAGCGACATGGACCAGAACTCCACGACCGACCTGTCGCAGCTCTGCCAGGCTTGCGGCGCCTGCTGCGCCTATTCGGCGAACTGGCCGCGTTTCTCGATCGAGAGCGAGGAGGAGCTCGCGCTGATCCCGCAAGCCCTCGTCAACGAGCGGCAATCGGGCATGCGCTGCGACGGCGATCGTTGTTCGGCACTGAAAGGGAATATCGGGGGTACGACCACCTGCGGCATCTATGCCGTGCGGCCGGAGGTGTGCCGCACCTGCATGCCTGGCGATGCCGAATGCGCGATGGCGCGGCGGAAGTTCGGACTGCCGGTGATCGAGATCGGTGCTTAGGCTGGGACGGCTTCAGCGAGATCGTCGTCGAGTTCGTCCTCGAGCGGCGCAAGCACCGAGAGTGGTTTGGTCGACAGCGTAATCGGCTTGCGGCTGCCCGACAGCGACGGCGATGCCTTGGCCGTGCTTTCACGCGACAGCGCGTAAAGCGTGGAGCCGACGCGCCCCCCACTTTCGATCAGTTCGCGCTCCGTGCAGCTCGCCGCGATCGCGACCGCCAGCGAATGCAGATGGCTGCGGCGGTAGCAGAACAAGGCCAGCCTGGCGCGGGCCTCGGGGGCAACACTCTCAACCAGTCTCGGCAGACCGCTTTCGCTGGCGCGATACATCTCGCCAAGGAGCTCGTCGCGGACCGGGCAGAAATCGCTTTCGTAGGCGTCTCGGCTTGAAAACATTGCGGTTCTCCCTCGTATGCGGAAGATGCCGCGCAATTCTCTAACGAAAGGTTAACCACACGGGCCGGTAGTGTCCCGGGTTTTTGCGTCCCGTCTCGCGAATCGGAAACGCCGCCGCAGCCGGCGGGCTCAGTTCGCCGCCATGAAGATCGACAGCCCAAAACCGGTGAGGTGGTGCAGCGCCTGGTCGACGCCGATCAGGGTCCAGAACCAAGGGTGCTCCTGGTTGACGCCAAAATTGGCCGAGACCAGCCCCTTGGCTCGATCGACCGTGATGTGGATCGCGAAATCAATCAGGGCGACGAACCAGAATCTTGGCGCGAATATCAGGATCAGCGGCAGCGCAACCGCAAGGTGAATCAGGCAGTGCACGAGGAGCGGGAGCGCCCAGCCGTGCTTCTGGTCCTTGCCTTGCGCCATCCAGGCGGTCTGAAGGACGAAATCGGCGATGATGTGCTTGAAGGTGAGCAGCAGCATCCAGCCAATGAGCGCTTCGACCGGAACCGCCGATGACATGGGTGGAAACGACAAAGCTGGACGCCCTCATTGAACGTGGAAGAAAAAATGGAGCGTTCAGTGCGACTTCTTCTTGGGTCCGGCCAAATCGCCGAGATCGCACTTTTATGACATCTCTCGCGGCGGAATGCACCCCGGGAGGAACCGGAAAATCGCAAGGTGTGGCCAAACGACGATAGGGACCGGTCGCCGTCGCCGCTCGCGGTAACGTTACCTGCGGCTCGAAATTTGCATTCTGCCGCCGGAGAGCTATCATCCCAAGCACGGATTATCGTACTTTTTTCAGGCGCTTACGAATTTTCGGGCGGCCTTTGCCGGCAAGCCGGCCGCTGCCTGGCAACGGGATAAGGCCAGCCATGAGTGCTGAAGGCCAGATGTCACCGACCAAGCAGTCCCCAGCGTCGCGCCCGAAGGTCATCAAGACCAACCAGCAACAGGTCGTGCTCTATGTCGTGCTGACCTTGATCCTGTCGCTTGCCACCGTCTGGGGCGGCCGGGCCATGCTTCGCCATTCGGAGACCCTGACCTTTGCCGTCGGCAACGCCAACAGCGACGAGGCGCGTTTCGCCAACAAGCTCGCCGCCGTGCTCAAGAACAATGCCTCACGTTTCCGGATCAAAATCGTCAACAATCCTGACAACGCCAAGGCGATTGCCCAATTCGATCGCAAGCAGGCCGATCTCGCCATCCTGCGCACCGACGGCAAGATCCCGCCGCGCGCGCGCACGCTCGCCATCCTCGAGCACGATCTCGTGCTGCTGCTCGGCCCTGGCAACAAGAAGATCAAGTCGCTCGCGGAATTGAAGAAGAAGAAGGTCGCGGTGCTCGCCGAGAGCGATTCCTCGCTCGCCTTCGTACGCGGCATCCTCGACGTCCCCGACACGCCGGACGCTGCGGCACGCGTTCAGATGGCCCCGCAGGGCGCAACGCTGGACAAGCTGCTGGCGCCTGCGAGCGGCTATTCCGCGGTGATCGCCATCGTCCACGCCTCGAAGGCGGTGCGCGACAAGGCCTATGAGCAGGCCGCCAAGCGCGGCGGCTTCACGCTGAATGCCATCGACGAGGCCAAGGCGCTGGAGCGCAAGATTCCCGGCATTTCCGAGGAGACCTTGACGGCGGGCACGCTGTCGGCCTCGCCGGAGATTCCTGACGACGATCTCGATACGATCGGGCTCGAATGGCTGCTGGTCGCACAATCGAAGATGTCGGGAAGCACTGGCGGCGACCTCGCGCGGATCATTTACGAGAACAAGTCAGAGCTCGGGCTCGACAGCGGCTTCGCCACCAGGATCGAGCCGGCATCGACCGACAAGGACGCTTTCGTGATGGCCCAGCAGGGCGCGGCCGACTACATCAACGACGACACCAAGTCGTTCATGGATAAATACAGCGACATGATGTATCTGGGCGCCGGCGCGCTCAGCGTCATCGGCTCGATCTTCGCCGCGATCTACGCCAAGGTCACCAGGATCGCACCGGAGAAGGCCAGCGAGCTCTCCACGGCCATCCTCGATGTCGGCGAGCGCATCGAGCATGCTCATTCGCTGGACGAGCTCGAGTGCCTGGCAGACGAACTCGAAGCGATCCTGCGCAGAGCCGTCGTGGGTCTAAGAGACGGCACGATAAGCACCGACGGGCTCGATACATTCAAGCTCGGCTATGAATTCGTCCGCGACGAGATCGGCATGCGGCGCGAGCATCTGAAGCGGCACGCCGGCGATGCGCAACGAAATACCGGCGACGCCGAGAGGCGCGCCGGCGACGCCGAGAGGCGCGCCGGCGATGCCGACAAAGCCGCGCGCGAGACCGCCGCCCATGACGATACCAACGTGGTGGTGGTGAAGACCGCACAAAGCGCGTAAGGCCTGGCCTGCGACGCGGGGAACCCGCCCGCGCGACCGCGCCGCGCACCTGGAACTGACTCGATACGCGACGGTTGATGCTTCGCGCAACCGGAGATCGACCATGCGTTCACTGCTCGTCATCATCCTGTTCGCGATGCTCGCCGGCGTCGGCTATTTCGCCTACTCCGCCCTGTCCGTCGATGGTGAGCCGATTCCGACCGAAGGTTACGTGGCGCTCGCGCTGGGCGCCGGCTTCTCGGTGATCGTCGGCGTCGGGCTCATGGCGCTGTTGTTCTTCTCGAGCCGCCGCGGCTACGACGAGCCACCGCATTTCAAATAGCGATCTCAGCCACTCGCCCCCCTGGGTTGTGAGGTGAGCGCCGATAACGCTGTCAGCGTCCATCGTTGACGGCCCCCGCCTGCGCAGGCACTTTGGCGCCGCAGTCCCGACCGGGACGCAATCCAGCCAAGACCGGACCGCAATCCCGTATGTTCAAGCCGTTGATATCAGCTCTGGCGAAATTCGTGGCCGCGACGGCCGGCCGGAACATGACCACGGCGGCCTACGTGGCGGTCACAGTCGGCGTCGTGACCACGATGCTGTTGACGGTCGACCCCGCCTATGAGGCCGCGCATCACGGGGCGAACGCCTTGCTGTGGGCGTGCCTGGCCTATTTCGTGTTCGAATGGCTGGTCCGGCTGCGCCATGGCAAGACAGCAGCGGCTGGGACTCTACGTGCGGTCCTCGAGCGGCCTGGTCGATGCGATCGGGGCGCTGGCGGTGCCGGTCGCCCTGGTGCTGGGAGTCGAACCCAAGACGGCGTGGCTCCTCAGCGTGCTCTGGGTGCTCAAGGTCGTGCCGGGCATCCCGGGCCTGAGGCAGCTGCGCCGCGTGCTGGTGCTGGAATCGGGGCCACTGCTCAGCGTGCTCGTGATCTTCCTGATGGTGGTGTTCCTCGCCTCCGTTGCCGAATATTTCCTGGAACGCGACGTGCAGCCCCAGACTTTCGGCAGCGTGCCGTCGGCACTCTGGTGGGCGGTGGTGACGCTGACGACGACCGGCTATGGCGACGTCGTGCCTGTGACGCCGCTCGGGCGGATGGTGGCCGCGCTGGTGATGATCTCCGGCCTTGGCGTGTTCGGGCTCTGGACCGGCATTCTGGCAACCGGTTTCGCCGCCGAAACGCGTCGCGACAATTTCCTCAAGACCTGGGAGACCGTCAGCAAGGTGCCGTTCTTCGCCGCTCTCGGACCGTCCGCGATCGCCGACGTCACCCATATGCTTCGCACCATGGACCTGCCCGCCCGCACCATGATCATCAGGAAGGGCGCACAGGGCGACTGCATGTATTTCATCGCCTCCGGCGAGGTCGAGGTCGACCTGCCCGGCAAGAAGGTGGCGCTCGGCGAAGGCGCGTTCTTCGGCGAAATGGCGCTGCTCGGCAACAATGTGCGCGGCGCCAACGTCACGACCGTCACGGTCTCGCGGCTGCTGGTGCTCGACCTCGTCGATTTCCGCGTGCTGATGGCGCGGCATCCCGATCTCGCCGAAACCATCGATGCCGAAGCCAAACGCCGCGCGCTCGAAAACAAGTAGATGGAGACACCAATGTCGGATGCAGCCGAGACCGCCAGCGTGCCCCTGCTCGAGATCGACGGTGCGCGCGCCACCATCCGCCTCAACCGGCCGGAGCAGCTCAACCGGTTGCAGACCGAAGACCTCGGCGAGCTCGCGAGACTGTTCGACAGGATCGAGGCCGATCCCACGATCCGCGTGCTGGTGCTGACCGGCACTGGACGCGCCTTCTCCGCCGGCTACGACCTCAATTCGGTCGCCGAGCGTGCGGTGAGCGCGACGGAGCAGCAGAGCGCAGGCTCGGCGTTCGAAGTGGTCGTCAACCGCCTGGAGGATCTCGGCGTTCCGACGATCTGCCGCCTCAACGGCGGCGTCTATGGCGGCTCGACCGACCTTGCGCTCGCCTGCGACTTCCGCATCGGCGTCGACACCGCCGAGATGTTCATGCCGGCGGCGCGGCTCGGATTGCACTACTACACCAGCGGCATCAAACGCTACGTGAGCCGACTCGGCGTCGACAATGCCAGGATGCTGTTCCTGACCGCGCAAAAGATCAGCGCGCCCGAGATGCTGCGGATCGGCTATCTCACCGCCATGGTGGCACCAGAGCTTCTCGACGAAGAAGTCGACAAGCTCGCCCACATCCTCGCCGGCAACGCCCCGGTCGCGATGCGCGGCATGAAGCGCGCGATCAACGAATTCGCGCGCGGCGCGCTCGACGAGGCGGCAGCCGACCGCCGCCATCGCGAAAGCATGCGCGGCGACGAGATCAAGGAAGGCATCAACGCCTTTGCGGAAAAGCGGCCGCCAAGGTTTTGAGCTTTGCGGACTGCTCGCGATCATTGTGGTGCATTGAGCGCAAATGGCACCACGGCGCCGGTGTCGTCCCCGACAAGCGAGCGCTGATCCGGGACGACGAGTGGAGATTGAGGCGCGGCCATCGCACGCGATCGACACGTCGCATGATGCAGTCCCAACGACGCGCAAGGCCTGAGACCAACCCGTCTCCCGCCCTCCACGAAACAATCCTGAAACACGATTCCTGCTCGCGCGCATGAACGCGTTTCGGAGTCACGCCGACCGAGATGCAGGGACACAACAACGGCTTCGTGCCACACTGGAGAGAAGAGAATGTTTCGCAAGCTTGCCCTTGGTCTCGTCGCCGCCGGTTCGCTCGGCGTTGCCGCCCTCGCGCCCAGCGCCGCGTCGGCCCACGGCTTCCATCATCACTGGGGCCCCGGCTGGGGCTGGGGCTATGGCGGCCTCTATGTCAACACCGGCGTGAGCGGCTGCTACCAGGAGCGCGTGGTGCCGACCCGTCACGGCCCGCGCGTGCGCATCGTGAACGTCTGCGCGTACGGGATCTACTAAGCGACAACGTCCGGCAACGAAGCCCCGATCATGGTGATCGGGGCTTTCGTCGTCGGCAGCTCACTCGTCCACGAACGTCACGGTATCGGCCAGGCTCGCCCGCGAAGTGCGGTAGCTGTTGACCTTGTGGGCATGGTCGGCATAGCCGAACGAGATGCCGCAGACGACGCGGCGGTCGTCGGGCAGATTGAAATGCCGGCGGATCAAGCCGGAATGACGCGCGAGCGCGGCCTGCGGAATCGTGCCGAGCCCGAGCGCCTGCGCGGCCAGCATGAAGTTCGAGACATAGGCGCCGCAATCGATCGCGCCGTAAATGCCGAGCGGTTCGTCCGTGTGAATGATCGCGATATGCGGCGCGCCGAAGAAGTTGTAGTTCTCCAGCGCCTGTTTTGCGTAGGCGGCCTTGTCGCCACGGGCGATGCCCAGCGTGTTGTAGAGTTGAAAGCCGCTCTCGCGGCGCCGCTCCAGGTACACGCCGACATATTCGCGAGGCGGGGTGAAATCGTAATCGTCGCCGCGGCCGCCTGAGGCTTCCTGGTAGATCGCCTTGCGAAAGCGCTCCTTGGCCTCCCCGCTGGCGATCACGACCTGCCACGGCTGGCTGTTGCACCAGGACGCGGTGCGTTGGGCCGTCGTCAGGACGTGCGCGATGGTCGCGCGATCGACCTCCTTCGGCAGGAAGGCGCGCACCGAATAGCGCTCGTTGAGGAGCTCTTCGAGCACGCCGATGCGGTCTTTATGGTTCACGCTTGCGTCCATGGATCAACTCGCTTTCGTGCCCCAGTAGTGCGCTGCTGAACCGGGGCCCATTGTGGCCATCTGGGTCCCGGCTCTGCGGAGCGGCACTTCGTGCCGCACCGGTCCGGGACACGAGGATGTTCAGCGCCCCTTGGTCGGGATCTTGTTGTACGGCACGTCCTTGTCGACACGGATATCGCCGGGCAGGCCCAGCACGCGCTCGGCGATGATGTTGCGCAAAATCTCGTCGGTGCCACCCGCTATGCGCATCGAGGGCGACGACAGCAGCATCTGCTGGAACTGCCCGTGCACGGTCTCCTCGTCCGCACCGGTGAGAACGCCGGCCGCGCCTTGCAGGTCCATCGCGTAGGCCGCGATGTCCTGGAGCATCATGCCCGACACCAGCTTGCCGATGGAGTTTTCCGGGCCCGGACGCTCGCCCTTCGACAGCGCGGAGATCGCGCGGTAGCTGGTATATTTCAGCCCGTTCGATTTCACCGCCCAGCTCGCAAGTTTCGAGCGCACGGCGGGATCGTCGATCGCAAGGCCATCCTCCAGCATCAGGTTCGAGCAGAATTCGAACATCTCGGGCACGCCGGTCGCAAGCCGCGAGCCGATCGACATGCGCTCGTTCATCAGCGTGGTCAGCGACACGTTCCAGCCGTCGCCGACGGCGCCCAGGCGCTGGCTGTCCGGGATCACCACGTCGGTGAAATAGACCTCGTTGAACTCCTGCATGCCGTTGGCCTGCTTGATCGGCCGCACCTCGACGCCAGGACTCTTCATGCTGAGGAAGAACATGGTGAGACCCTTGTGCTTGGGCACGTTGGGATCGGTGCGCGCAATCAGGAGCCCGTAATCGGAATAATGCGCACCCGAGGTCCAGATCTTCTGGCCGTTGACGACCCAGCTATCGCCCTTCTTCTCCGCGCGAGTACGAAGCCCTGCAACGTCGGAGCCGGCGGCCGGCTCGGAGAAAAGCTGACACCAGATCTCCTCGCCTGAGGCGAGCTTTGGCAGATAACGGCGCTTCGCCTCCTCGCTGCCCCAGGCCATCACGGTCGGGCCGCACATGCCTTCGCCGATCTGGAACGGCTGCGTCAGCTTGCCGTAGACGCCCTCCTCCTGCTGCCAGATCACCCGCTCGATCGGCGTTGCGCCGCGGCCGCCATATTCCTTTGGCCAGTGCAGACAGGCCCAACCCGCCTCTGACTTCTTCTTCTGCCAGGCCTTGCCGACCTCGACCATGTCGTGCTTCGCAAGCCGGATGCGGCCGAGCGAGGATTTCGACAACTCCTCCTCGAACTGCTTCGGCGCATTGGCGTCGACCCATGTGCGGGCGATTGCGCGAAACTCGGCTTCCTGTGGCGTGTCGTCGAAATTCATGGCGAACCTCTCAATCCTTGCTCGGTGCGTCCGGTGGGTAAGGCGAAGCGTGCCAACCACCTTCAATTGTTATCGACAGAATTGGTGGGCACGGCGCTTGGCGCCTTTGCCCACCCTACGATTGAGTTCATCGCAGTTCTCTTGTCACGCCGCGTTCTTCTTGCGCATGCGGTCGATCAGCTGGTCTTCCCAATACGACAGGCTGCCGAGCCCCAGCGCGAGCGCGTTGGCTCGGCGGTAATACATGTGGCAGTCGAACTCCCAGGTAAAACCCATGCCGCCGTGAACCTGAATGTTGTTCTTGGCGCAATGCTGGAACGCCTGCGTCGCGCTGATGCGCGCGGCAGCGGCAGCTTCCGACAGCTCGGATGCATTGGTCGAGAGCGCCCAGGCGGCGTAATAACTGTTGGAGCGCGCCAGCGTCGCCGAGACATACATGTCTGCGAGCATGTGCTTGATGGCCTGGAAGGACCCGATCGGACGGCCGAAGGCAATGCGGTCGAGCGCGTAGTCGCGGCCCATTTCCAGCGCGCGATCGGCGCCGCCGACTTGCTCGAAAGCGGTGAGCACCGCGGCGCGATCGAGCACCTGGGTCAAAATGCTCCAGCCTTCACCCGCGGCCCCCAGCGGCTCGGCCTTGCAGTTCTTGAAAGTGAGCTCGGCCTGCCCGCGGGTCGGATCGAGATTGGTGAGGCTCCTGGCCTCGGCGCCACCGGCTTTGAGGTCCACGAGGAACAACGAGATATCGCTCTCGCGGCCGCTCGATCCCGTGCGCGCAGCAAGGATCGCGAAATCGGCAATCGCGCCATCCGGCACCGGCTTCTTCACACCGTTGAGCAGACCATTGGACGCGGCAAGCCTGATGTTCTTCGGCGACGGATTGCGCGTGCCCTCGAACAGCGCCAGCGTGCCGATCGCCTCGCCAGAGGCGATCGCCGGCAGCCACTTCTTCTTCTGCGCGTCACTGCCCGCGATCAAGAGCGCTTCGGCGGCGAGATAGACGGTGGAGGAGAACGGCACTGGCGCGTTTGCCCGGCCCATCTCCTCCGCGATCACGCAGAGCTCGAGATGGCCGGCGCCCGCGCCGCCGAACTCCTCGGGGATGGCGACGCCGAGGAAGCCCATCTCGGCGAGGCCCTTCCACAGCTCCTTGTCATAAGGCGCCTTGCCATCAAGCACAACGCGTACCGCCTTAGGCGAGCACTTTTCGCCGAGGAACTTGCGCGCCTGGTCGCGTAGCTGCTTTTGATCGTCAGAGAAATCGAAATTCATGGCGGCTTACCTTTTTTATTGTCTGGCGCTTGAATTGAGGCCGTCATTCCCGGGCGCCGCGTAAGCGGCGAGCCCGGAATCCATTTCACCACGTTCATGCGGCCCGATGGATTCCGGGCTCGCGCTGCGCGCGCCCCGGAATGACGAGTAGAGAGAAAGGCGCTTCATTTCAGCACGATCACGTCCTGATCAGGCTTCTCGGCATACAGCCGCTCCACCAGTGCCGCGCGGCGCTCCAGGCCGGCGCGCTGGTTGATGTAGCCTTTGTCCGTCAGTTCGTTGCCGTCGATCGAGGGCGGCTCGACCATCAGCATGGCGCGCGCGATGATCCGGCTGCTCGCGCCTTCGCACACCCTGTTGTGCGCTTCCAGTCCGCGCCTGAAGCAGGCGATCACCTCTGGGTGCTTCACGGCGTCCTCAAAGCTCAGCTCCGGATTACCAACGAGTTGGCGGCAGGCATGCAGGTTCGGCCAGGCGAGCAGACCGATGCAGGCGCGATCCTGTCCGGCGACCAGCGCATCATGCACGACCGGCGTCGTGGCCGCGATCGCGTCGGTGCGCAGCGAGCCGACATGCACGAAGGTGCCCGTGGTGAGCTTGAAGTCTTCCACCACGCGCCCCGCGAAGATGATGCCCTGCATGGGATCCTCGTCGTCGACGAAGATGCCGGCATCGCCGATGCAATAGAAACCTTCCTCGTCGAACATCCTCTTCGTCAGCTCAGCCTGGCCGAAATAGCCGGGCGTGACGTTGACACCGCGCAGCCGCAATTCGTATTTCGAGCCGCAGGGCACCATCTTCAGTTCGACGCCGGGGAACGGCAGGCCGATCAGACCGACGCGCTCGGTGTCCCAATAGGTGCCGGTCGAGGTCGGCGCGGTCTCGGTCGAGCCCCAGCCGGTGTAGAATACGATGCGTTCGCCGGTGGTCTTCACCGCCAGCGCCTGCATACGGTCGTAGAGATCGTCCGGCAGCCGCGCGCCGCCATAGGCCATGATCGCGAGGTTCTTGAAGAAGGAGCGACAGAGCGCATCGTCCTTCTCCATCGCCGCCGCAAGCGCTGCATAACCGGCCGGCACGTTGGCGTAGTAGGTCGGCGAGATCTCGTGCAAATTTCGCAGCGTCTCCTCGAACTGGCCCGGCATCGGGCGTCCATCGTCGATATAGAGCGTGCCGCCATCGATCAGGATCGGATGAAACGCAGCATTGCCGCCCATGGTGTGATTCCAGGGCATCCAGTCGAGCACGGTCGGCAGCGGGCCTCCGGGCGTGCGCGGCCGGACCTGCATCATCATAGCCGCGTTCGCGCACATCATCGCTTGCGTGTTGATGACGGCCTTGGGCATGCCGGTCGAGCCGGAGGTGAACAGCAGCTTGCCGATGGTTTCAGGCGTGATCCTCGCGATCGAGGCGTCGACGTCCTTGGTCACCGGCGTTGCCGCAAGCTCGGCAAAGCTGACGCTCTTGACACTTTCGCAGGCGCGAGCGACGTGCACGACGGTGACGCCGGTGAGATCGATCGCTTTCAGCGCTTTCTCGAAGGTCGGGCCATCCTGCACCATCACGACGGCCGGCTTGATCAGGTCGAACAGATATTTCAGCTTGACGTGATCGTGGCTCATCAGGGAGTAGGCCGGCGACACCGGCGCCGCCGGCGAGCGCGCCTGCATCGCAGCCTGCGTCATCAGCGCGTGCTCGATCGAATTGCCCGAGAGGATGGCGACCGGCCGTTCGTCGAGGCCGAGATTGAGCAGGCCCTGCGTCAGCGCATCCACAGTGCGCTTGGCTTCGCCGTACGACACTTTGCGCCATTGCCGATCGGGACCGCCGCGCTGCGCGAGCCAGATGCGGTCGGGCGCTTCCCTCGCCCATTTCGCCAGCGACGCCGGAATGTGCGTCTCGTAAGGCTGCAGCGGGATGCGCGACTTCAGCACCACCGTGCCGTCGTCGCGCCGCTCGACATTGATGTCGCGTGGCAGCCATTCGATCTTGCGAAAGGCGGGCTTCGTCATCACCGTCGCCGCATTCCCACTCATTTTGCGTCTCCCGGAATTATTGTCCTTTGCGGATCATTCTCGTTCAGCGCTTGATATAGACAGGCTTTCGCTTGTCGAGGAAGTGGACTTCCTGCATCCACGCTTGAAGTGGCTGTTATTGCGCCCTCTCCCCTTGTGGGAGAGGGCATGATCGCTGTGAGCCCAGTCTTCGTTTGGGTGAGGGGTTATCTCCGCGGAGAGAACCCTTCCTCCGGTGCCATAGCCGATGCGACGGCATCGGCGTCTCTTAAGAACGGCGGCCGAAGGCCGCCTATGCCACCTTCTCCCGCAGGGGAAGAAGGGAAGAAGAGCCTTTACCTCGGCGCCATCCGAATCGCGCCGTCGAGGCGGATGGTCTCGCCGTTGAGCATGGCGTTCTCGACGATGTGCACGGCGAGCGCGCCGTACTCCGCGGCGTCGCCGAGGCGCGAGGGATGCGGCACCTGTGAGCCAAGGCTCTTCAGCGCCTCTTCGCTCAGACCCATCAACAGCGGCGTGAAGAACAGGCCCGGCGCGATGGTGTTAACGCGGATCTTCTGGCTCGCGAGATCGCGCGCGGCCGGCAGGGTCAGGCCGACGACGCCGCCTTTTGAGGCCGAATAGGCGATCTGGCCGATCTGGCCGTCATAGGCGGCAACAGACGCCGTGTTGATGATGACGCCGCGCTCCTCGCCGATCGGCTCTGCCGTGACCAGGCGCTCGGCGAACAGGCGCAGGCAGTTGAAGGTGCCGATCAGGTTGACGTTGATGATGCGCGCAAACTTCGCCAGCGGATAGACGCCGTCCCTGCCGACGATGCGCTGCGAGCCGCCGATGCCGGCGCAGTTCATCAGCACGCGCGCGATGCCGTGCGCGCTTTCCGCCTTGGCGATGGCGGCCTTGATGCCGTCCTCGTCGGTGACATCGGCATGCAGCGCGACGCCCTTCACTTCCGCCGCGACCTTCTCGGCGTTCTCCTTGCTCTGGTCGATTACGCCGATCCTGGCGCCCTTGGCCGCCATGGCGCGGGCGGTCGCGGCACCT
This sequence comes from Bradyrhizobium sp. CB82, assembly GCF_029714405.1. Taxonomy (NCBI): domain Bacteria; kingdom Pseudomonadati; phylum Pseudomonadota; class Alphaproteobacteria; order Hyphomicrobiales; family Nitrobacteraceae; genus Bradyrhizobium; species Bradyrhizobium sp. CB82. The sequence goes on from NZ_CP121650.1 coordinate 8,636,212, forward strand.
AAGCCCGAACCACCGCCGGTGATGAGAACGGCTACGTCTTTCAATTGCATCGTAAGTCTCTCCTTGGGCGTTTCTTCTCTGGACTTGAACGTCTTGGGTCGATCATCCGGCCGCGGCAGCTTGCTCGCCTCCCGTGAGGATGCCGCCGCAGATCAGCGTTTCCATGTGCTTGATGTATTGCCGGCAGACTTCGTCGGTGACCGGGCCGACGCCGGTCGCGCGAGACATCGCGTGCCGGCCGAAGAACAGGTGATCGCAGGCGCCGATCAGGCTGGTGTAGAACAACACTGGATCCGTGACGCGGAACTCGCCGCGGCTGACACCTTCGGCGAGCAGGCGACGGTGAAAGTCGAGCAGCGGCGCGACGAAGAACTTCGAGACCTCGTCGGCGGACTCCGCCGTGCTTTCATGCAGGAGATAGTGGATCAGCCGGTTCATGTAGGGGAAGCGGTGATAGGCACGGATGATGCCGCCGATATGCAGCTTCAGCTTCGCCGTCGGCGTGATCGGCTGCGCCAGCAGATATTCGAGGTTCGACAACTCGGTCGCAGCATCCCGCGCCAGCAGCGCGAGCAACAGGCCGTCCTTGTTGCCGAAGTGATATTTGACCAGCGCGGCGTTGGCGCCGGATTTCTGCGCGATGTCGCTGAGTGAAATCTCGATCGAGGAGCGTTCGATCATCAGCTCGCTCGCGGCCACCAGCAGTTTCTCCGCAGTGGAACTTTTGCCGCTCGGAAGCCTGTTCGGTACGCTGGTAGTCACTAAAGATCCCTGTCTCGCCCAATGGCCCGCAGATAAGCGCATGCAGCGTCTCCCCACAAGCGTTAATTGATCGATTGACTAAATCATCTGCCACCTCTTAAATCCGCGCCCGACAAACAGAACAATCCTGGGAGAGACCGAAATGGCCGAGGCTTACATCGTCGCCGCCGCGCGGACCGCCGGCGGGCGCAAGGGGGGCCGCCTCGCCGGCTGGCATCCGGCCGATCTCGCCGCAAAAGTGCTGGACGAGCTGGTCGACCGCACCAAGGCCGATCCGGCCCTGGTTGAAGACGTCATCATGGGCTGCGTGATGCAGGTCGGCGAGCAGTCCAACAACGTGGCGCGCAACGCGGTGATGGCCTCGAAACTGCCGGAGAGCGTGCCGGGCACCTCGATCGACCGGCAGTGCGGCTCCTCGCAGCAGGCGCTGCATTTCGCTGCCCAGGCGGTGATGTCCGGCGCGATGGACGTGGTGATCGCGGCCGGCGTGGAATCGATGACGCGGGTGCCGATGGGCCTGTCCTCGCAGCTCGCGGCCAAGAACGGCTTTGGCCACTACAAGAGTCCGGGCATCGAGCAGCGTTATCCGAACATCGTGTTCAGCCAGTTCACCGGCGCCGAGATGATGGCCGAGAAGTACGGCCTCTCCAAGGATGAGCTCGACGAGTACTCCTACAACAGCCACCAGCGCGCGATTGCGGCGACCCAAGCCGGCCACTTCAAGGACGAGATCGTGCCGCTCGAGATCACCCGCGCCGACGGCTCGAAGGACACCCATCACATCGACGAAGGCATCCGCTTCGACGCCAGCCTCGATGGCATCAAGAGCGTCAAGCTGATCGCCGAGAACGGCAAGCTGACGGCTGCGAGCGCCAGCCAGATCTGCGACGGCGCCTCCGGCGTGATGGTGGTGAACGAGCGCGGCCTGAAATCGCTCGGCGTCAAGCCGCTCGCGCGCGTGCATCACATGACCATGATGGGCGGCGATCCCGTCATCATGCTGGACGCGCCGCTGCACGCCACCAAGCGCGCGCTGGAGAAGGCCGGCATGGCAATTGGTGACATCGACCTGTTCGAGGTCAACGAGGCCTTTGCCTCGGTCCCGACCGCGTGGCTGAAGACCACCGGCGCCGATCCCGCCCGCCTCAACGTCAATGGCGGCGCGATCGCGCTCGGCCACCCCCTCGGCGGCTCCGGCACCAAGCTGATGACGACGCTTGTCCATGCGCTGAAGCAGCGTGGCAAGCGTTACGGCCTCCAGACCATGTGCGAAGGTGGCGGCATGGCGAATGTGACGATCGTGGAGCGGTTGTAAGCCTCTCGTGTCCCGGACGCGATGCAACGCGAAGCGCCGCGTCGCAGATGCTGCGCTGCGTCCGGGGAACGTCACAGCTAGCTGTACGAGCAGGACGAGATCGACTACATCATCGGCGATTGCGGCGCCAAGGTCGTCATCACCATGCTGCCGCGCACGCCCACCGGCAAGCTGGTCAAGCGCCATTTGCGCGACCGCTGTTGGCCGAAGGCGGCGGTGAAGATCTAGGTGAGCTCTCGTGTCCCGGGCGCGACGCGGCGCGCAAGCGGTGCGGCGCAGAGCCGGGATCCATGGCGATTTCCTGTATAGTGTCGAAAAGCTGGGCCCCGGTTCAGCAGCGCGTCCTTGCATGCCGCGCTGCATCCGGGGCACGAGAAAACTTGCTGCGTAATGCGGCCACGACGAGGAAGTGCCATGACATCCCTCCCCGACATTCCCCTGCCCGCCGGCATCCGCTCGCGCTATGTCGATGGTATCAACGGGCTGCGCATGCACGTGCTCGAAGCCGGCTTCGAGACGCGGGAGCGGCCCTGCGTGCTGCTGCTGCACGGCTTTCCGGAGCTCGCCTTTTCCTGGCGCAAGGTGATGCCGGCGCTCGCCGCTGCCGGCTATCACGTGATCGCGCCGGACCAACGCGGCTATGGCCGAACCACGGGATGGACCGCCGACTATGACGGCGATCTCGCGCCGTTCCGGCTCTTCAACCTGGTGCGTGACGCGCTCGGGCTGGTGTCGGCGTTCGGGTACAAGCAGGTCGATGTGGTCGGGCATGATTTCGGCAGCCCAGTCGCATCCTGGTGCGCGCTGGTGCGGCCCGATGTGTTTCGCTCGGTGGCGATGATGAGCGCGCCGTTCGGCGGGCCGCCGCCCCTGCCGTTCAACACAACCGACAAGCCGATGTCGCCGCCGAGCGATGATCCCGTGCATCGCGAGCTCGCCGCGCTGCCGCGTCCGCGCAAACACTATCAGTGGTACTATTCGACACGCGAAGCGAATGCCGACATGCATCGCGCGCCGCAGGGCGTGCACGATTTCCTGCGCGCCTACTATCATCACAAGAGCGCGGACTGGACGGACAACAAGCCCTATCCGCTGAAATCCTGGTCCGCCAGCGAGCTCGCAAAACTGCCGACCTATTACGTGATGGATTTCGACGAGACCATGCCGCAGACGGTCGCGAAGGAAATGCCCTCGCCAGCCGAGATCGCCGCCAACCTGTGGCTGCCGGAACGCGAGCTTGCCTACTACGGCGCCGAATACGGTCGCACCGGATTCCAGGGCGGACTGCAATGGTATCGCTGCGGCACGTCGGGCGCTTTCAATAGCGAATTGCAACTATTCGCGGGCCGCACCATCGACGTGCCCTCCTGCTTCATCTCCGGCAAGCAGGATTGGGGCACGTATCAACGCCCCGGCGTGTTCGAGGCGATGCAGGCACGCGCCTGCACGAACATGCTCGGCTGTCATCTCGTCGACGGCGCCGGTCACTGGGTGCAGCAGGAGCAACCCGCCGAGGTGAGCCGGCTGCTGCTCGACTTCCTCGCCCGGGCGCGGGCGGCAAACGGGACGGTTTGACCGCGGATATCCGGCGTCCTATAACACTTTAGAATTATTCTAAAGTAAGCAACGGTACCCAACGTGAAGAATTTCGCTGATCTGACCGAACGCGAGGTGCTCGCGGTCGCCATCGCCTCCGAGGAGGAGGACAGCCGCATTTACATGGCTTTCGCAGAGGACCTGAAGGACCGCTACCCGGACTCGGCAAAGCTGTTCGAGGAGATGGCCGAGGAGGAGCGCGGTCACCGCCACATGCTGCTCGAAATGTATGAGCAGCGTTTCGGAAAGCATTTGCCGCCGATCCGCCGCGAGGACGTCAAGGGCTTCCTGCGCCGCCGCCCTATCTGGCTCACCAAGAACCTGCCGCTCGACACCATCCGCAAGGAGGTCGAGACCATGGAGCTGCAGGCCGAGCGGTTCTACATCAAGGCCGCCGAGCAGGCGCAGGACGTCGGCGTGCGCCGGCTGCTGGGCGATCTCGCCGAAGCCGAGAAGGCCCACGAGAAGACCGCGACGCGCCTGACCGACAAGATCCTCAGCCCCGATGTGCGCGCCGAGGAAGATCGCACCAGCCGCCGCATGTTCGTGCTGCAATATGTGCAGCCGGGCCTCGCCGGCCTGATGGACGGCTCGGTCTCGACGCTGGCGCCGCTGTTCGCGGCGGCCTTCGCGACGCATCAGAACTGGCAGACTTTCCTGGTTGGGCTGGCCGCCTCGATCGGTGCGGGCATCAGCATGGGCTTTGCGGAAGCCTTGTCGGACGATGGCTCGCTCACGGGCCGCGGCTCGCCCTGGCTGCGCGGCATCACCTGCGGCCTCATGACCGCGCTCGGCGGCCTCGGCCACACCATGCCTTATCTGGTACCCGATAGCTGGCCGAATGCCTTCTGGATCGCCACCGCGATCGCCTGTGTCGTCGTGTTCTTCGAATTGTGGGCGATCGCCTTCATTCGCGCGCGCTACATGGACACGCTGTTCCTCCAGGCGGTCTTCCAGATCGTGCTCGGCGGCGCCATCGTGCTCGGGGTCGGGATATTGATCGGAGCGGCCTAGGTGGCAACGGTGATCCTGAGCTATCGTCCGTCGGATGCCAACGCAGGCTTGACCAGTGGTCCCACGAATCGGTCCGCGCACACCTATGCGCGAGAAAGGTCATGGAGTGGGCGCTCCTTGTCACCATCGGCCTCCACGTCGCCGCTGCGCTCGCGCACATCTTCATTTATCGCGACCGCGTGATGCGGCGCATGCTGCCGGGATAGTCTTGCGTCGACGCAATCTCCCGCCACCGCAATAGCTGTCAAACCGCAGTTGCGACTTCATGCCAAACTGCGCATCGTCATCGCCGCCATGAAGAGCAGGAGAAATGCCTTGGCCAAATCGGAATGGAGTTTCAGGAGCGCAACCGAATTGTCGGCCGCGCTGACTGCGAGGAAGGTTTCTGCCGTCGAGCTCACGCAAGATGCCATCGCGCGCATCGAACGCCACGATGGCAAGATCAACGCGGTCTGCGTACGGGATTTCGACCGTGCGCTCGCCGCGGCGCGCGAGGCGGATGCCGCGCTGGCGCGCGGCGAGAAGCGACCGCTGCTCGGCCTGCCGATAGCGATCAAGGAATCCTTCAACATCGCCGGCCTGCCCACGACCTGGGGCTTCGTGCCGCAGAAGGATTTTCGGCCGGCGGAAGATGCGCTTGCCGTGGCCCGCATCAAGACCGCCGGCGGCGTGATCCTCGGCAAGACCAACGTGCCGGTAGGGCTCGGCGACTGGCAGAGCTACAACGAGATCTACGGCACCACGAACAATCCTTACGATCTCGGCCGCACGCCTGGCGGCTCCTCCGGCGGCTCGTCGGCAGCACTCGCCGCTGGCTACTGCACGCTTGCGACCGGATCGGACATCGGCGGTTCGCTGCGCGTGCCGGCCTTCCATTGCGGCATCTACGCCCACAAGCCGACCATCAATATTTGTGCGGCGCGCGGCATGACGCCCCCGCCGTTTCCGGCCATTCCGCACGACAACGACCTCGCCGTGATCGGCCCGATGGCGCGCACGGCAGCGGACCTCACCTTGCTGCTGGATGTCATGGCTGGGCCGGATCCACTGGAGGCCGGCGTCGGCTACAGGCTCGAGCTGCCGGCTGCACGCCATCAGACGCTGAAAGACTTTCGCGTGCTGGTGATCGACAGCCATCCGCTACTGCCGACCGACCGGGAGGTTCGCGGCGCGATCACGAAGCTCGCAGGCGATCTCGCAAAGGCCGGCGTGACCGTCGCACGCGAGAGTGCCCTGCTGCCGGATTTCGCGGAGACCTCGCGGCTCTATATGCGCATGCTGCTGGGCTTCCTCGGCGCGTTCTTCATGCCCGACATCTATGCGGGCGCGCAGGCCGGCGCGGGCCAGCTCTCGCCCGCGGACAAGAGCCTCGCCGCCGAGCGGCTGCGTGGCATCGTCGCGAGCCATCGCGCCTGGGTGCTCGATGCCGGCGCGCGCGCCGGCTTGCGGGCTCAGTGGCGCGCGCTGTTCAAGAGCTTCGATGCGGTGATTTGCCCGATCATGCCGACGCCGGCCTATCCGCACGACCATACGCCGGAGCAGGACGACCGGCGCATCATGATCGATGGTGAAGCCTACCCCTATTCAGACCAGCTCGCCTGGCCCGGCATCGCGACGCTGCCTGGGCTGCCGGCAACCGCGGTTCCGCTCGGGTTTTCCAAGGACGGCCTTCCGCTCGGTGTGCAGGTGGTCGGCCCCTTCCTCGAAGACCGCACGCCGCTGAAGCTCGCCGAGTTGATCGAGCAAGAATTCGGCGGCTTCAAGCCGCCGCCCATGTTTGGTGATTAGTCTCACCGGATCGTCATTGCGAGCGTCAGCGAAGCAATCCAGAATCCTCCCGCGGAGATTGCTTCGCTCGCGGTGTCAGCCCACGTGTCGCGGTGAGATGTGGCGAGCCAACCTCTCCGCTGTCATGCCCCGCTTCAAGCGGTGCATCCAGTATTCCAGAGGCGGTGAAATTCACAACGACCAGCGCGGCGTACTGGATCGCCCGGTCGACGCCGGGCGATGACGCCGAGTTAGGGCTAACTGTCGAACACACGCTGCGCAGCGTCTTGCCGGCCTTCATGTTGGCGAAGCCTTCGTTGATCTCGGAGAGTTTTAGCTTGGCCGAGATCCAGTCCTCGAGGTGCAAGCGGCCGCGCAGGTAGAACTCGACCAGGCGCGGCATGTCGACGCGAAAGTGGTTCGAGCCCATCGACGAGCCCTGGATCTTGCGCTCGCGCAGGAAGTCGAAGCCGTGCAGCTCGATCGTCGTCGCGGTGCCGCCGGCGGCGAGCATGCCGAACGCCTGCTCGGCGGTCTCCTTGCGCCCGAGCACCTCGAAGGAATGATGCACGCCGCCATTGGTGAGGTCGCGCACCTGCTTCACCACGTCGCCGTCGGCGGGATTGATGATGTCGGTGGCGCCGAGCTTGGTCGCAAGCTGGAGTTTTGCCGGGTTGGTATCGATCGCGATGATGCGGCCGGCGCCGGCGATCTCAGCACCGTTGATCGCGGCCATGCCGACGCCGCCGCAGCCGATCACCGCCACGGTCTCGCCGGCCTGGACTTTTGCGGTGTTCACGACCGCGCCATAGCCTGTGATCACGCCGCAGCCGATCAGCGCGGCGAGTTCGAGCGGCATGTCCTTGCGGATTTTGACGATGGCGTTCTCGTGCACGAGCATCTGCTCGGCGAAGGACGACAGATTGAGGAACTGGTGCAGCTTCTCCGGCTTCGACCACTGCATCCGATCGGAGACACCGGGCAGCATCTTCACCGTGGTATCGGTGCAGAGCACGGTGCGTCCCGTCGTGCAATTGTCGCAAGTGCCGCAGAACACCGAGAGACAAGTGACGACGTGATCGCCCGGCTTCACATAGGTGACATCGGAGCCGACCTGCTCGACGATACCTGCCGATTCGTGGCCGAGCACGGCGGGCAGCGGGTGCGGATAGAGCCCCTCCATGAAATGCAGGTCGGAATGGCAAAGACCAGCGACCGCGGTGCGGATCAGAACCTCGCGCGGGCCCGGCTTCGGCAGGCTGACGTCCTCGATGACGAGCGGCGTGTTGACTTCATAGAGGACGGCGGCCTTCATTTGTTTGTTTCCTTATTATTGTCGTTTCGTTGGCGGCGATATCGTCACCTCTCCCATTGGGAGAGGTGACGCGCAGCCTACGCTGCCAGAACCAGTTCGCCAACCTCGGCCATCGTAGCCGCGCGATCACCCAGCAGCAGCGACACGATTGCTTGCTGGGCTGGATTTTCCGTGAGCCGGAACGGATCGCTTGGCGATACCCGATGATCGATCACGAGCCGCGACAACAGGAGCCGTCGCGCATCGCCGCGCATCTCGTGGATGCGGTGCGATTCCCATGCGAGCGAAACGGCGCTTGCGACGTGATAGAGCAGGCTGGTGACGCGCCGCGCATCGGCTTCGTTGTCGGCGCTATCCGCGACCTCGCGCGCGAAGCCGACTGCGCGATCCGTGAGCCCGCGCAGTCGATCACGCCAGACCTGCGGCACGGATGCACTGTCGTCGAGTCGGACGTGCAGATCGGCGGCGAGCGCAGCTTCTGCGCCATGGCGACCCACCGCCCGCGTCAAGGCATCGATGGCGACGATGTTGCCGGTACCCTCCCAGATCGAGCCGAGATGCGCATCGCGCAACAGGCGCGCGGTGGCGAATTCCTCGATGTAGCCGATGCCGCCGCGCATCTCGAGCGCATCGCCGCAGACTTTTCGTGCATCGCGTGTGGCGCGGAATTTCAGCGTCGGGGTCAAGATGCGCAAGAGCGCCGCGGCATCCTGGCTGCCGGCTTCGGCGCGGTCGAGTGCGTCGGCGGTCAAAAAGCTCATCGACAGTGCCTGCTCGACCGGCAGCATGATCTTCATCATCTGCCGCCGTCCGAGCGGCAGGTCGATGATGCGCTTGCCGAACACCACGCGGTTGGTCGCGACCGTCATCGCGTCGTGGTAGGCGCGCCGCATCAGCGCAGTCGACTTCACGCCGTTCGAGAGCCGCGAGGAGTTGACCATCTCAGCCATCTGCACGAAGCCGCGATCGAGCTTGCCGACCGCATAGGCGATTGCGCCTTCGAGCTTGATCTCGCCAGAAGCCATCGAACGGGTGCCGAGCTTGTCCTTCAGCCGCACGATCCGGTAGTGGTTTTGCGAACCGTCATCGAGGAAGCGCGGCATCAGGAACAAGCCGACGCCGCGCGTGCCGGGGCCGGCGCCCTCAGGACGCGCAAGCAGCATCACGACTTTGGCGTCGGCATTCGAGCAGAACCATTTTTCGCCATAGAGCCGCCAATGGTCGCCGTCCCGCACCGCGCGCGTGGTCAGCGTGCCGACGTCAGAGCCGCCCTCCTTCTCCGTCATGAACTGGCCGCCCTGCGTCAGCTTGCTCATATCGGTCTGGGTCAGGCCGTCCAGATATCTCGCCTTCAACGCCTCGTCGCCGAAATTCGCGAGCAGCTTTGCGCAGCCGTCGGTGACGTTGATCGGGCAGCCCATGCCGAATTCGGTCTGGTTGAACAGGAAGGTGAAGGCGTGTTTTGCCACGACGGGATATTTGTCCGGCCAGCCCATGATGCCCTTGCGGATCGACAGCGCATGAATGCCGAACTCACCGAACGCAGCCTTCTCCAGCTCGCGATAGGCCGGATGATATTCGATCCACTGCACGTCGCGACCGAACTTGTCGCGCTGGTGCAGCACCGGCGTATGCCGATCGGCGAGACGCGCGCATTCGTCGAGAATGCCGCCGGCGAGTTCGCCGAGACGGTCGAGATGCGGCTCGATGTGACGGAATAACGAATCGGGCAAATGGATGCGCAACAGATCCGTCAACGCCGGATCGGCGCGGTAGAAATTCATGCCCGTGGTGTCGGGCGCAAGCAGACCCGGCTGCTCGGCCGCGACGTTTTTCCGCTGCGGCGTGCTCGGCTTGTGCATGGCCCACCTCTCTCGTTTCCGTCCCGCGGCATTTTCCGCCGCTTTGGTGCTTGCTGCTTTGGATGATGTTGATCATGCTCCAGGCAAGAATGCGGATAAAGCCGCAAATCGTCAGGGAGGGATGAACGTGGCGATGACCGGGACCGCTCTGCGGAATTGTGATCGGCCGCTTCGGCGGGCGCAGCTGGTCGTTCGAGCGAAGCATGCATAGATACGCTGTTCCTGCTCCCGTTAAGGATCGCACCATGGAACATCCCAAGTACAACATCGCGCTCATCGTCGGTGCCGGTGAAGGCCTAAGCGCCTCGCTGGCACGGCTGTTGTCCGCGCAGGGCCTGCGCGTGGCGCTCGCCGCGCGAAAGATCGAAAAACTTGGCGCGCTCTGCGGCGAGACGGGCGCGAAGGCCTATGCCTGCGATGCGACCAAGCCGGAGGAGGTCGAACGTCTGTTCGGCCTCGTCGAGCGTGAAATCGGCACGCCTGATGTCGTGGTCTACAATGCCAGCGGCCGCACGCGCGGACCCTTTGTCGAGCTCGTCGCAGCCGATGTCGCGCAGTCGATCACCGTCAGCGCCTTCGGCGGGTTCCTGGTGGCGCAGGAAGCGGCCAAACGCATGCTGCCGGGCAAGCACGGTGCGATCCTGTTCACGGGCGCATCGGCCAGCGTGAAGGGCTATGCGCAGTCGGCGCCGTTCGCGATGGGAAAGTTTGCGCTGCGCGGGCTTGCGCAGAGCATGGCGCGCGAGCTGGCGCCGCAGGGCATTCACGTCGCCCATTTCGTCATTGACGGCGGCATCCGCAGCGCAGCGCGCGCGGAAGCGCCGGACAAGCCGGATTCGATGCTCGATCCCGATGCGATCGCCGCGAGCTATTGGAACGTCCTGCAACAACCGCGCAGCTCCTGGGCCTGGGAAATGGAACTGCGGCCCTGGGTGGAGAAGTTTTGAGGCAATAACCGCAATCGTCATTGCGAGCGAAGCGAAGCAATCCAGAAATGTCTCCGCGGATAAAGGCTGGATTGCTTCGTCGCTTTGCTCCTCACAATGACGGAGGAGAACGAGGAGCGCAATGACCACCGAAACCACCATCGACACCGGCACGGACGAACTCCTCTGCGTTATTCGCGACCGCGTCGCGGTGATCACGCTGAATCGGCCGGAGGCGCGCAATTCGCTGTCGGACATGCTGACGCCGGCGCTGCGCACCATGATCCGGACCTGCGGCGAGGATCAAAATGTCGGCGCGTTGCTGATCACCGGTGCTGGCCATGCCTTCTGCGCCGGCGGCGACGTCAAGGGCATGGGCGCGCATCGCGACAAGGCGAAGCTCGAGATGTCCTTCGACGACCGGGTCGCCGATTTGCAGGAACGGCAGCGGCTCCTCACCGGGGCGCTGGTGTCGGTGCGCAAGCCGACGATCGCGGCGCTGCCGGGCCCCGCGGTCGGCGCGGGGCTCGCCATCGCCCTGGCCTGCGACATCCGCATCGCCGCGCAGTCGGCGTTCGTCGCCACCGGCTATGCCCGTGTTGCGCTCAGTGGTGACTACGGCATCGCCTGGCTGCTCACGCGTCTCATCGGCACGGCGCGGGCGCGCGAGTTGATGTTCACGGGCGACAAGGTGGACGCCATCAGGTGCGAGGGGATCGGCCTCGTCAATCGCGTGGTGCCGGACGACAAATTGCAGGATGAAGCCTTCACGCTGGCCAAGTCGCTCGCCGAGGGACCGCGGCTGGCGCTGCGCTACATGAAGGACAATCTGGACGAGGCGCTGCTGTTCGATTTCGAGACCGCCCGCGACCATGAGGCCGGACGGCTGATCCGCCTGACCACGACGGCCGATCACAAGGAGGCCGTGCAGGCCTTCATCGAGAAGCGCAAGCCGGTGTTTGCGGGGAAGTAAGCCGCGCCTTTCATGCCGGAGCCATTGGTAGCCGATCGAGCGAAGCGAAATCTGGAGCGCCTGCGAACGTGGCACGAATCCCGGATTATGCTTCACTCCATCCGGGCTTCGCGGCAGGCCAACCGACTTCACCAATGAAGACGCCGCGCGAGTAAAGAAAAGCCCGGTTCTGGTCCACCAGAACCGGGCTTCGAGTAGGGTCAGGCTGTGGCTGAGGGGCTTTCGGCCTGACGGGAAAGGGCGGCGAGACGCCAGCTTGCGCAGGGAATGTCCTTCGGCACGACCGCGATCTCCTTGTCGAACCGAACCAGCTTCCAGTCGTCCGGATGACTGACGAAGGCGAAGCCGGATTTGCGCGCAAGCGAGATCATCACGTCGTTGGAGCGCAGCGTGTCGCCGAAAATGTGCTCGGCGCCGAACGCAGCCGCGCGGCATTCGAGGTTCTCGAGCAGTGCCGTGCCGATGCCATGGCCCTGCCAGCGGTCGTCGACCGAGAGGCCGAACTCAATGGCCGAAGTCTCGGCGTGGAAGGCGTAGCGCGCTTCGCCGACGATGGTCTCGAAACCATCGACCATCATGGTTGCGATCACGCTGAAACGCTCACGCTCGCCGACATGGGTGAAGTCGTGCAGCAGCGCCTTCGGCAGCTCGCTCAACGCGCCGAAGAAACGGTTGTACCGGGAGCGGGACGACAACGAGCGGAAATAGTGCTGGAGCTCATCGGTATCGCGCGGCTCGACGAAGCGCACGGTGAGCGCGTCCCCGCGACGGGTGCGCAGCGTGTCCGAATATCGCTCAAGATCATCCAGGCGCAGCGTGCTCATGGGAGCCTCCCGCGGGACAAGGGACCGCCGGCGCCCCTCTCTTGAGGCGGCGCCGGCCGGCGGCCAATCAGGCCCGCCAGAAAGGTTTTTCAGCCTCCAAGGCAATATCGCTCCAGGAGAGACCGACGTCCTGGAGATCGCGGGTGGTCCACTGCGCGAGCTCTTTCCGGGTGCGGTAGCGCTCGTACCAGACATGCAGCGTGTCGCCGATCTGGTACAGCAGGCCGGGCGCATGATGATTTGTCATCGAATGGGTGGTATAAGTGGACATCTTCAGCTCCTGGAGCTAACTTTCAGCCGAAATATCCGCCTCAAAACGTCTTTCGACAAACGACAATTTGTACCCTTTCGCATGAAATAAGCTCATGTATCCTGCTGCCAAATGACTGCCAGATTGCCTTCGCTCAACGGTTTGCGGGCCTTTGAGGCCGCCGCGCGCCACCTCAGCTTCACGCTGGCTGCGGCCGAGTTGAACGTGACGCAGACCGCGATCAGCCATCAAATCCGCAGGCTCGAGGAGGAGCTCGGCACCCGCCTGTTCGTCCGCCAGAACCGCGCGCTGTCACTGACGCCGGAGGCGCGCGACTACCTCCCCGGGGTCCGCGCCGCCTTCAACGACCTCAGGCTTGCCACCGACCGGCTGCTCCGCAAGGACGACGACAAGGTGCTGACCGTCTCGACCATCGCCTCGCTCGCCGCCAAATGGCTGCTGCCGCGGCTGACCAATTTCCAGGAGCAGCATCCCGGCATCGACGTTCGCATCACCACATCGACCAGCCTCGTCGATTTCCAGCGCGACAACGTCGATGCCGCGATCCGTTACGGCCGCGGCCAATGGCCGGGCGTGCGCGCCGAGTGGCTGATGCGGGACGAATTGTTTCCAGTGTGCAGTCCGTCGCTGCTCAGGGGCGACAAGCCGCTGCGCACACCTCAGGACCTGAAAGACCACGTGCTGCTGCACACCAACAATGGCGACGACTGGCGGCTGTGGCTGACGGCAGCGGGGCTTTCGACCAGCATTTCCAAGCAGCCCGGCATCACCTTCGACATGACGCTCATGACCGTGCAGGCGGCCATCGACGGCATGGGGGTGGCGATGGGACGGACTACCTACGTCCAGGACGACATCGCCAAGGGCCGCCTCGTGGTCCCCTTCCGGATCGCGCTTCCGGCCGATGCCGGCTTCTACCTGGTCGCACCGGACGGCCACCGCCAGGCGCCGAAACTGGTTGCGTTCCGTGACTGGCTGGTCGCTGCAGCGCAGAATAAAGCCTGAAAAACCATCAGCATCGGCGGCGAAATCGGTTGACTCCCGCAACCTCACGCGAGAGGGGTAAGACAGTTTGTCGCAAGCACGTCCGTCGCCTGCCGTGAAAATGAGTTCCGGTCCGGCCACATCCTCAGGGAGCAAGCGTCATGGCTGGACCAGCCACTTCAACCAATCCGCCCGAGATCAAATCACGAATCGGCGCCATCCTGCGCGCGACCTCGGGCAATTTCCTCGAGCAGTTCGACTTCTTCCTGTTCGGCTTCTATGCCGCCGCGATCGGCAAGGCGTTCTTCCCCTCGACCAATGAGACAGCCTCGCTGCTCAACACCTTTGGCGTGTTCTGGCTCGGCGCGTTGATGCGCCCCGTCGGCGCGATCGTGCTTGGCGCCTATATCGACCGCATCGGCCGCCGCCAGGGCCTGATCGTCACGCTCGCGATCATGGCCGCCGGCACGGTGGTGATCGCGTTCTGCCCGAGCTATGCGACCATCGGCATCGCGGCGCCGATCATCGTGCTGCTCGGCCGCCTGTTGCAGGGCTTCTCCGCCGGTGTCGAACTCGGCGGTGTGTCAGTTTACCTTGCCGAGATCTCGACGCCGGGCAATCGCGGCTTCTACACCTCGTTCCAGTCGTCGAGCCAGCAGGTCGCGATCTTCGTGGCGTCCATCCTCGGGTTTATCCTTTCCGAGCTGATGCCGGCCGATACCGTCGCCGATTGGGGCTGGCGCATTCCTTTCTTCGTCGGCTGCCTGATCATTCCATTGATCTTCTTCCTGCGGCGGACGCTCCAGGAGACGCCTGAATTCCTGGCGATGAAGAAACATCCGACCGCGGCGCAGGTGTTCTCATCGGCGATCGCCAACTGGCGCATCGTCATCCTCGGCATGATGATCGCGATCCTCACCACCACGACGTTCTATTTCGTCACGGTCTACACGCCGACCTTTGGCAAGAACGTGCTGAAGCTGTCGACACAGGATGCGCTGCTGGTCACGCTGCTCGTCGCCGTGACCAACTTCATCTGGAATCCGGTCGGCGGCGCGTTGTCGGACCGCATCGGCCGCAAGCCGGTGCTGCTCGCCATCGCCTGCCTGTCGCTGGTCACAGCCTATCCGGCGTTGCATTGGCTCGTGGCCGCGCCGACCTTCGGCAAGCTGCTCGCGGTCGAGATGATGTTCTCGTTCTATTTCGGCGTCTACAGCGGCACCATGCTCGGTGCGCTGGTCGAGATCGTGCCGGCGCATGTGCGCACCACCTGCTTCTCGCTCGCCTTTGCGCTCGCGGCCGCCCTGTTCGGCACCTTCACGCCGTTCGCCTCGACCTGGCTGATCGAAAAAACCGGCGACAAGGCCTCACCCGGCTTCTGGCTGATGTTCGCCGCCGTGCTCGGCATCATTGCGGCCTCGACGGTCTACCGCGGCGGCGGCCAGGCGGTGGCGACGTATGATCCGGTGGCGGAGCCGATCCCAGGCCGTTGATCGTCGTTCCGGGGCGCCTCGAAGAGACGTTCTTTTGCCTCTCCCCGCTTGCGGGGAGAGGCCGGATTGCATCGCAAGATGCAATCCGGGTGAGGAGGACTCTCCGCGGGTCTCACTATCACCGTCCCCGTGGAGACTCCCCCTCACCCCAACCCTCTCCCCGCAAGCGGGGCGAGGGAGCGCAGCTCCGTGCGGTTGGGTTACAGCTCCACCACCACGTAATTGCTCTCGACCCGCACCGGAATCGTCTCCGCAACATACGGGCCCTTCACCACGCTGGCGCCGGGCTCGACATGAGCCGGATAGGCTTTCACGCGGAAGCGGCGCGGGTCGCAGTAGGATTGGCCGGTGCGCACGTCGAATTCCCAGCCGTGCCAGGGGCAACGGATGATCTCCCCCAGCCGGCTGTATTCGATCTCTCCGGGATCTTTTGATTGCGCGAGCCCGATCAGCGGTCCCTCGCACAACGCCGCGCCCTGATGCGGACAGCGATTCGAGAGACCGAAATACTCGCCCTTGATGTTGAAGACCGCGATCGGCCGGCCGTCGATCTCGAGGAATTTTCGCGTGCCCGGCGGAAACTCATCCACGGGCGCAATGACGTGTCGCGCCATGCTTTATGTCTTCCGCATGATCTCCGCGCAAACGCCTTCCGCGTTTGCCGCGAGGAAAAACCGCTTCACCCTTTTTCGGATCATGCGGTGATCCCGTAAAGCTTCCGCGCATTGCCCAGGTAGAACGCCTCACGGTTGGCTTCGCTGACGCCCGGCGGCAGCACGCGCGACGGCTCGTCATAATCCCAATGCGGATAGTCGGTCGCGAACAGCAGCCTGTCCCAGCCGATCCATTCGATGACGTCGAGCAGGTCCTCGCGCCGCTCCGGATCTTCCATCGGCTGCGTCGTCCACCACACCTGCTCGCGGATATATTCCGATGGCGGCCGCCGCACATGCGGCACCTCACTGCGCAGCCTCTGCCAGACCTTGTCGAGCCGCCAGCACAGCGACGGCGCCCAGCCGAAGCCGGCCTCGATCATCACCATCTTCAGTTTCGGGAAGCGCTCGCACACGCCTTCAAGCACCAGACTCGCAAGCGCCGATTGCTGGCATTGCGAATGTCCCACCATCTCCTCGATGTAATAGCTCGGCCAGCCCGACGGCGTGATCGGATTGCCGCCGAAGCCGAAGGCGTGCACGCCGACCGGGAGGCCGGCCTCTTCCGCGGCCTGGTAGATCGGCCAATAGCGGCGCTGACCGAGTGGCTCGACATTGCGGCTGAGCAGCAGCACCTGGACGAAGTTCTTGTCGCCCGCGCGCTCGCGGATTTCGGCCGCCGCCGTCATCGCATCCTCATTGCCGACGACGATCGAGGCCTTCAGCCGTTTGTCCTTGGAGGTCCATTTGTCGATCTGCCAGTCGTTGATCGCCGAGCACAGCGCCGCCGAGAGCTCGTGATTGCGGATGCCCTGCCCGGTGCCGAGCGGATTGAGCACCCCCAGCTGCACGTTGTTGGGATCGAGATGCTGCTGCTGCATGAATGAGAGCGAAGAGCCCTGCGGGCCGCCTTCCGGCGGATAGGCATCGCGGCGCGAGGCGTTGGGCTGAGCCTTCGGATAGGGCGGGCCTTCCATCATCCCCTGATAGGCGTGCACGCCATAGACGTCGAGATGGTGCTGCCAGCGCTTGGCGAGATAGGGGTAGAGCTCGGTTCGTGTCGCGCGCGCCGGGTGAATATCGCAGTCCGCGATTGCGGTCTTGATTGTGGGAGGGGAAGCGGACTCGGTCGTTTCGCGGAATTGGATATTCATCGCCTTGCCTCCTTTGGCAGCGGCTAGATCAGGCGGGGGTAGGTCGCATGTGGATTGTCGATCATGATCTTGCGCACGAGATCGGGGGATAGACCTTCGGGCAGCGCGTCCTGGCCGTCGAATTGCCAGTGCGGATAGTCCGTGGAGAATAGGACTAATTCGTCGGACTGCATATGATCAAACAGGCGAATTAATGTCGCCGGTTCCGGCGGCACGTCAAACGGTTGCAGCGAGAAGCGGATGTTGCTGCGCACAATCTCCAGTGGCGCGCGATCGACCCAGGGCGTCTCCATACGCACCCCGCGCCAGAACTTGTGCAGCCGCCAGAGATAGGGCGCGATCCACGAGATGCCGGACTCCAGCATCACCATCTTCAGCCCGGGATGGCGGGCGAAGACGCCCTCGACGATCAAGCTGGTGAGCTGGGTCTGGAACGCCTGCGCCTGCCCGACATAATCCTCGATGTGATAGGAGCCCCACCCCACCGCGGTCGGTGGGTTGTGATAGGCGGAACCGGCATGGATGCCGATGGCGAGGTTGAGCCGCTCCGCCGCCGCATAGATCGGCCACAGCGCGCGCTTTCCCAGCGGGGTGTCGCCCATGACAAGCATCAACACCTGCACGAAACGCTTGTCCGTCGCGCAGCGCTCGATCTCGGCCACCGACTTCTCGACATTTTGAAGGGGAATGACGATCGAGCCACGCAGCCGCGGTTCCCGATCGAGCCATTCCCTCGCCAGCCAGTCGTTCAGCGCGCGGCAGAAGGCGTTTTGCATGTCCTCGGAAAACACCATCTGCACGCCATAGAGCGGATTGCAGATGGCATAGCTGAGAGCGAAGGGATCGAGCAGATGGCGCTGCATGTCCTCAAGTCTCGATCCGGGCTTGCCGGTTTCGGCGCGCCAATCGGGGCGGGCCGTGATCGGCGAATTCTGCGGGTAGGACTGCGAGACCAGATCGATCATGCCGCGCGTCGTCACCTGGTCGCGCCAGTAATCGTTCAGATACGGCAACAGGCTAGTGAGATGCGGCACCGCCGGGTGCACGTCGCAGTCCACGCCGCCGGCGATCAGGGACGTCATGACGCCTCCTCTTCGCAGCGCGCCTTCGTAGCGCGGCTCGTTGACGCCATTCAAGCAGGCCTGCAAGCCGTCCGCAACTCGGCCAGCGCCGCTGTCATATGCTAGAAGAGCGCAGCTAGGTTGCTCGGGAGTGAGGCGCAAGATGAAAGAGCTGGTGGGGATTGCGCAACAGGTCGCGGCCAAACTGATCGCGCGCAAGGAGACGATTGCGGTCGCCGAATCCTCCGCCGGCGGCCTGATCGCTGCAAGCCTGCTCGCCGTACCCGGCGCGTCGGCCTACTTTCTTGGCGGTGCCGTCGTCTACACGCGCGATGCGCGGCGCGTGCTGATGGATATTTCAGATGACGGCATGAAGGGCTTGCGCTCCTCGTCCGAGCCTTACGCAAAACTGCTCGCCGAACGGATGCGCACGCGCTTCGGCAGCGACTGGGGCCTGTCCGAGACCGGCGCGGCGGGCCCCACCGGCAATCGCTACGGCGATGCGGCCGGTCATAGCTGCATGGCAGTTGCGGGACCCGCGGCAGAAGTTATGACGCTGGAAACGGGCAGCAACGACCGCTTCGCGAATATGCAGACGTTTGCCGCGGCGGCGATGCGATTGCTGCTGAAGAATTTGACAAGCGCGAATGCGCGACGTGCGTCGTCCGGGCTCCCGCCATGACGACGCTGTGCGCGGCAACACTACCTTCCCAAATGCTTGGTAAATATCCGCACCACATACCCCCTGAAGCGCGGGGCTTCGTCGTAGAGCTCCGAGGCGATCCGTTCGATGGTCTCGCGCAGCGAGACGAATTGCGCCTGGCGTGCGCTGCTTTCTGTGCCCTGCATGCCCGCAAGTTCATCCATCGCGGCGTCGCTGATCTGGCACGTCACGACGTCGCCGTCGCTCAGCATGGTGAAACGGAAGGCCAGCCGCTCGAGGTCATGGCCAATGATCTTGTCACGCGTCAGCGGCATCCAATCGTCCCGGTCGCGCCCCCGAGCGGGACAATGCTGAAATTTTTGCGGCTTGTCACCGCTTTTGCTGGGTCGTGATTGATGCGGACGGCATCTTCAATGCCGCTAGAAAAAAGGTGGGTTGGGCTTTTCGCCTTTGCTCTTGGAGTATCGGCGGACAAGTCGTCAACCCACCATGCAACATCAATATACCAGCGCCGTGCCCGTCGGCTTCTCGAGTGCCGCGGCCAGCGACTTGTATTCGTCGCAGTTCGTGCCGCAGATCGCGGCGATCCTTTCCAGGTGATACATCGCCTGCTCGCGATTGCCCTGTTCGAGTTGCCACAGGCCGTAATACTGCCAGGTCAGCACGTGGTTCGGATCGATCGCCAGGGCATGCTCGTACCAGACCTGCGACTGCTTGTAGTCGCCGAGCTTGCGGTAGGAATAGCCGATGAGATTGGCGACGTTCGGATTGTCGTCACCGCCGAGCGCCTTCAACTGCGCGATCGCTGAAGTGTAGTCGTCGCGCTCGTAAATGGTGTCATAGGCGGCGCGATAGGCAGCCGCAAAGGCGGGGTCGCCGATGCTCGACTGGTTATTGGGCTTCTTGCCCTTCTGGGTCGCCTTCGTGCCGGAACGGTTCGGATAGGACGGCGCCGCCTGGCCCGTGGACTTGCTTGCGAAGGGATCCATGCCGCCGGAGCCTCCGCCGCCTCCGCCGCCGCCGCCTCCACCGCCGCCTGCCGCAAAGACTGATGCCGGCGCCGCGAACAGCGCCGCCGCAACGGTTCCCAGCACGACGTACCTGATCAGGGGATTGCACATGTCTGCCTCCTGTGGCCTTGGTCAAGGGGGCCCCGGACGACGTGTAAACCCTGCGTGAGCCGTGATATTCCAACCGCGCCGAGCGCTCACAGAGTCGTCAGTGGACGTATGACAGTTGCGCTGCCCAATCGCGCGCTTGACGCACCGACGCTACTGAAATGCGACCTCGGCGAAGCTGCGCAGCTTGCGCGAATGCAGGCGTTCGGACTCCTGGTGCTTCAACCGTTCGAGCGCCTTCAGACCGATCTCGAGATGCTGGCTGACACGCTGCCGGTAGAATGCGCTCGCCATCCCTGCGAGCTTGATCTCGCCATGCAGCGGCTTGTCCGAGACGCACAGCAAGGTGCCGTAGGGAACGCGGAAGCGATAGCCGTTGGCGGCGATCGCCGCCGATTCCATGTCGAGCGCAACGGCGCGGGATTGCGACAGGCGGCGGATGACCGCCGCGCCGCTGATCTCCCAATTGCGGTTATCGACGCTGGCGACCGTCCCGGTCCGCATCAGGCGCTTGAGCTCGAAGCCGGATAATCCCGTGACCTCCTCGACAGCCTCCTCGAGCGCGACCTGTACCTCGGCGAGCGCCGGTATCGGTACCCAGGGCGGCAGCTCCTGATCGAGCACGTGGTCCTCGCGGACGTAACCATGCGCCAGCACGTAATCGCCGAGCCGCTGCGTGTTGCGCAGGCCCGCGCAATGCCCGACCATCAGCCAGGCATGCGGCCGCAGCACCGCGACATGGTCGGTGACGTTCCGCGCATTGGAAGGGCCCGTGCCGATGTTGATCAGGGTGATACCCTGATAGCCAGGCTCGACGAGATGGAAGGCCGGCATCTGCGGCGTGCGCTCCGGCGCAACCCCGCTCGTGCCGCCGCCGAGCCGCGTGTTGCGGGTGACCACGTTACCGGGTGCGACGAAGGCATCGATGCCGTCCTCGCCCGAGGCGAGCCGCTGCTGGCAAAGCTGCACGAAGGCATCGACATAGAACTGGTAGTTGGTGAAGATCACGAAATTCTGGAAGTGCTCGGGATCGGTGCCGGTGTAGTGATAGAGCCGCCGCAGCGAATAGTCGACGCGCGCCGCGCGGAACAGGGCCAGCGGCTCCGGCGCGCCCGGCGCCAGCGCGAGCGTGCCGTCGGCGATCGCATCATCCATGGTGGCGAGATCCGGCGTATCGAATACGTCGCGCATCAGCCGCGTGCCGTTGGTATCGCCCGTGCTGATCGCCGCCTCGATGTTGATGTCCCTTCGATAGGCGAAATGAATCGGGATCGGCTCGTCGGACTCGCCGATTTCGACCGGCACGCCGTGATTCTTGATCAGGAGGCCAATCTGTTCGGTAAGATAGGTCCGGAACACGTCCGGCCGCGTCACGCTGGTCTCGTGCACGCCGGGTCCGGCAACGAACCCATAGGCCAGGCGCGAATCAAGCCGCGCATGCGTCGCGGTGGTGATGCGGACGAAGGGATAGAACGCCCGCACGCGCGTCGTCGGCGACCTACCGCCCAGATAGGCCTCGAAGTAATCGCGCAGGAATTTCGTATTGCGCTCGTAGATCTCTTCGAGGCGGGCGACCGCGAGGCTCGCATCGGTGAAGGCTTCGGTGGCGATGGTCGGCGGGGTCTGGATCGGGGCGTGATGCATGGGGCGTGATGCCGTTTCGTGCTGAACGACGTGAGTATAGCAACAGGAAAGCGTTTTGTTGCAACTCGTCATTCGGTGGCGCGACGAAGTCGCGAGCCCGGAATCCATAATCTCCAGCAGGGTTATGAATTCCGGGCCTGCGTGCTGCGCGCGCGTCCCGGAATGACGGCGGAGAATGCGAAGCGATCCCTGCATCAACGGCGACCGCGTGGCCCCGCTCAAGCTAACCCACGGCCCGAGATCCCGGGATGGCCCTGCGGGTCACTTCTCCCGGAACGCCCGCATCAGTTGATCGTGCAGCGGCTTCATCAAATAGGACAGCATGGTGCGATCGCCGGTCTGCACGAAGGCCTCGACCGGCATGCCGGGGATTAGCTTCACCTCGCCGAGGCGGGCGACCTCCTCCGGCGGCATCGAGACGCGGATGGTGTAATAGCTCTGCCCGGTGCGCTGGTCCGTGGTGACGTCGGGCGAGACGCGGCTCACGACCCCGTTGAGCTCCGGCGTGGTACGCTGGTTGAAGGCGGACAGGCGCAGCAGCGTCTTCTGGCCGACCTGGAGCTTGTCGATGTCGGTCGGATTGACCTTGGCCTCGACCTGAAGGTCGTCCTGCTGCGGCACGATCAGCATGAGGGTATCGCCGGCGGTGACGACGCCGCCCACCGTATGCACGGTCGATTGCAGCACCATGCCGTCCTGCGGCGCGCGGATGTCGACGCGACGGAGCTGATCCTCGGCGGTGACCTTGCGCTCGATCAGCTCGCCGATCTTGTCGTTGGTCTCGCGCAAATCCTTGGAGACCTCGCTCACCATGTCCTTGTCGACCTGAATGATCTGGAGCTCGGTTTCAGTGATCTTGCCCTTGGCCTGCGCGCGCGAGGCGATGTACTGCGCGCGCTCGCCATTGAGGCGGGCCGAATCGCGC
Source organism: Bradyrhizobium sp. CB82 (assembly GCF_029714405.1). Lineage (NCBI taxonomy): Bacteria > Pseudomonadati > Pseudomonadota > Alphaproteobacteria > Hyphomicrobiales > Nitrobacteraceae > Bradyrhizobium > Bradyrhizobium sp. CB82. The sequence goes on from NZ_CP121650.1 coordinate 8,658,533, forward strand.
TCGAGCGTGGTCAGGCGCGAGAGCTGCACCAGATGCTTCTCGTAGAGATCGCGGACGCCGACGAGCTCCTGCTGCACCAGCGCGATCTCCTTGTCCTTGGCCGTCTCCTGCGCGCTCAGCCCGTCGATCTCCTCGTTGAGCTGCTGAATGCGCTCGCGGAGCTGGGCCTTCTGTCCGGCGCGGCCGTTGACGCGGACGTCGAACAATTTGCCTTCACTGGCCAGCAGCGCCGCCACGTCGGGGTCGCTTGCGCGCTCGCGCAGGGCCTGCGGAAATTCCAGCTTGTCCAGGCCGCGCTGCTCGGCCTGCAGCCGTGCCGCGCGCGCCTGGGCGGCGTCGAGGTTCTTGGTGACGATGGCGAGGTTCGCCTTGGTGACGGTGTCGTCGAGCCGTACCACGATGTCGCCGGCCTTCACTACGTCTCCGTCGCGGGCGCGCAATTCGCCGACCACGCCGCCGGTCGGATGCTGCACCTTCTTGACGTTGGATTCGACGACGATCTGGCCCGGCGCAATCAGCGCGCCGGAGATCAGCACGGTCGAAGCCCAGCCGCCGAGCCCGCCGGCGAGCAGCAGCACGATCCCAAGTCCGAGCAGCAGGTGAAACCTGATCGACTGCCGCACGCTTCTCTTTGCCGCGGGCTTGGCGCCCTCCATCGCCATCGTGCTCATGGTTTGGCCACTCCGCCTTCGCTGACGATCTTGATCGGCGGCGCCGGTGGGGCGACACGCGGCTGGAGCACCTGCGCGAGCACCTGCTCCTTCGGGCCGAAGGCCTGCATACGGCCGTCGCGCAGCACCAGGATCTGGTCGACCGCCTCGACGCCGATCGGCCGGTGCGCCACCACGACGACGATCGCCCCGCGCTCTCGCGCGGCGCGGATCGCGCGGGTCAAGGCCTCGTCGCCTTCGGTGTCGAGGTTGGAGTTGGGCTCGTCGAGCACGATCAGGAACGGATTGCCGTAGAGCGCGCGCGCCAGCGCCACGCGCTGCGCCTGGCCGGCGGACAACGCCGTGCCCTGCTCGCCGACCTGCGTGTTGTAACCTTCTCGCATCTTGATGATCATCTCGTGCACGCCGGCCTCTTTCGCGGCGGCAATGATCGCATCGGACGTCGCGTCGGGATCAAACCGGCTGATGTTCTGCGCGATGCTGCCGCCGAACAGCTCGACGTCCTGCGGCAAATAGCCGATGTGGCGACCGAGCACGTCGGAGGCCCACTGGTCGAGCGCCGCGCCGTCGAGCCGCACCTTGCCGCGCACCGGCTGCCAGACGCCGACCAGGGCGCGGATCAGCGACGATTTTCCCGAACCGCTCGGGCCGATCACGCCGAGCCCCATGCCGGCAGTGAGCATGAATGTCACGTCCTGCACGATGATGCGCTGTTCGCCCGGCGGCACGATGCTGACACCTTCGACCGCGAGGCGGCTCGAGGGCGCCTGCAACTGGGTCGGCATCACCTGGGCCGGAATCTGCTCCAGCAGGCGGCTGAGCCGCTGCCAGCTCTGCCGCGCGGCGACGAAGGACTTCCAATGCGCGATCGCGAGATCGACTGGCGCGAGCGCGCGCGCCGAGAGGATCGAACCCGCGATGATGATGCCGGCGGTCGCCTCCTGATGAATGACGAGATAGGCGCCGACCGCGAGCACCGCGGATTGCAGCATCATGCGCAGAACTTTTGCAATGGCACCGAGACCGCCGGCGACGTCGCTGGCGCGCTGATTTCCGGCGAGGTATTTTTCGTTGGCCTCGTTCCAGCGCTGGTTGAGCCGGCCGGCCATGCCCATCGCGACCAGCACCTCGGCATTGCGGCGGCTGGAGGCGGCGAGATCGTTGCGCCGCGCGGCGAGGCTCGTCGCCTCGCGCGCGGGCCGGCGTGACATGAACTCCGTCACCAGCGTGAGGCCGACCAGGATGATCGCACCGACCAAGGCGGTGATGCCGATCAAGACGTGGAATGCGAAGCAGATGCCGAGATAGAGCGGCAGCCAGGGCAGATCGAAGAACGCGCTCGGGCCCATGCCACCGAGGAAGGAGCGGACGTTGTCGAGGTCGCGCAGGGGCTGGAGGCCTTCGTTGCGGCTGCCGACCAGAAGCGGCAGCCGCACGATGGTGTCGAACACCCGCTTGTTCAGGGCCTCGTCGAGCGCAGTGCCGACACGGCCAAGGATGCGGCCCCGAATCAGGTCCAGAACGCCCTGCACCATGTAGAGGCCGCTCGCGAGGATGATCAGACCGACCAGCGTCGGGATGCTGCGGCTGGGCAGCACCCGGTCATAGACCTCCAGCATGAAGATCGACCCGGTCAGATAGAGCAGGTTGATCATGCAGCTCATCAGGCCGACGCCGAGGAACACAGCGCGGCAGGCGCGCAAGGCGTCACCGAGCTCGGAACGGCGTAAGCCGGGAACCGCTGCCATCAGTCGCTTCTCATCGGATGAGGGGTAAAACCCCTGATTTCACTAGCTGAATTTGGGGTACTCGACCCGGATTAATATCGCGTTTGTGGTTATCGTCCAATGCACGACAGTCGATCAACAATCAGGCTCAAAATCTCTAGCGCAGCCGCGCTGCGGCGCAAATCCGGAACTTCACAGCTTTGCGGCTGCCGCGATGAATTTCTCAACGCGGCAGCCGGTTTGGCAACGAATCGCTAGAGCCGCCCGCCGCCACGCACCAGGCGAACCACCAGAAGCAGAATGATGGCGCCGATCGCCGAGTAGATGATCTCTGAGACAAGCCCGAAGCCGAGATGGATGCCGAGCCGCGGGAACAGGAAGCTCGCGACGAACGCGCCGGCGATGCCGATCACGATGTCGCCGATGATGCCGAACCCGCTCCCGCGCACCACCTTGCCGGCGAGCCAGCCGGCAACCAGGCCGACGAACAGGATGACGATCAGGCTTTGGCCAGAAATATACATAAGTTGAAGTCCCTCTCCGTGAACGGGGGCATGGAACGGGAACCGGGATGAACGGGAACTGAATGCTCTTGACCTGTCCCCGGCTGCGCGGCCCGACAAACAAAAATGTCGAAAACAACCCCATGCAAAGTAGGACCGGCCTGGGCCGGGATGCTTTCGGCCGCGTCGCTACAATTGGCACGGAGGATCTGGACTGAGGGACGCACCGCTCTCTCATTGCCTTCCCGCTTGCGGGGGAGGGGTCAGGGAGGGGGTGCCACGAACTCCGGCCTCGCCCGGGGCTACCCCCTCCCCAGCCCTCCCCCGCAAGGGGAGGGAGCGCAGCCGACTCGTGGCTTGCACCGACTTCATACCAACAGGCTACGAAGCGGCCGTCGCCGCCTCCGCCAGCACACACCTCGCGGCCCTGCCCGACCCAACGGCCACGTTCGCAGGCAGCTGCGCCAGGCACTGCGGCTGGACGACGGCGCAGCGGGGGGCGAACGAGCAGTTGTGCGGCTTCTCGGCGAGCGAAGGCGGGGTGCCCGGGATGGTCTCGAGCCGCAGCCCCCGCTTGGCGCCGTGAATGGTCGAGGCGAGCAGGCCCTTGGCGTAGGGATGCACCGGCGCACGTACGATGTCGCGCAAGTTCCCCTGCTCCACGATCTGGCCGGCATACATCACCGCGACACGGTCGCAGATTTCGATCGCCACACCGATGTCGTGGGTGACGAAAATGACGGACATGCCGAACTCCCGCTGCAACTCGCGCAGCAGCAACAGGATCTGGATCTGCACGGTCGCATCGAGCGCGGTGGTCGGCTCGTCCGCCAGCAGGATTTTTGGCCGGCAGGCGAGCGCCAGCGCGATCATCGCGCGCTGGCGCATGCCGCCGGACATCTCGTGCGGATAGGCCTCTAACCTACGCTTCGCCGAGGGGATGCGGACGACCTCGAGCATGTCCAGCGCGCGCGCCCTGCCCTCCGCATAGCTCTTGCCTTCGTGACGCACCACGCTCTCGGCGATCTGCGCCCCGATGCTGTAGACGGGATCGAGCGCGAGCGCCGGCTCCTGGAAGATCATCGACACCATCTGGCCGCGAAACGACGAGAGCTCCTCCTCGCCCATGGCCAGCACATCGCGGCCCATGACGTTGACGGTGCCCGAGATCTGCGTGCGCTTCTTCGGCAGAAGCCGCATGAGGGCACGCAGCGTCACGCTCTTGCCCGAGCCGGACTCGCCGAGCAGGCCAAGCACCTCGCCGTCACCGAGGGTGAGATCGAGATCGTTCACGGCATGGACCGTGCGTTCGCCGGTGAAGCGGATGTTGAGGCTTGATATCTCGACGAGCTTTGTCATGACGGCAGCTTCGGCACCTTGGCGTGATAGTCGGTCGCGCGCTGGAACGCGGCGCCGATGGTGAGCAGGGTCGCTTCGTCGAATGCGCGCCCGATCAGTTGCATGCCGACCGGCAGGCCGCTTCGCGTGAAGCCCGACGGCACGACCAGCGACGGCAGGCCGAGATAGTTCACCGGACGGGTGAACAGCGTCAGCCGCTGCAACACCCCCGGCGCATTCGCATTCCCGCCGACATCACTCTCGGCAATCGTCGGCGGCGGCCCGGGCGAGACCGGCGCGATCACGGCATCGACGCCGGCGGTGGCCGCATGATGAGCGGCGAGCGCAGGCCCGCGCCAGCGCATCGCTTCGAGATAGGTGATGGCGGGGACCGCAAGCCCGTTCTGGAGACGCATCAATACCTGCGCGCCATAGTCCTGCGGTCGCTCGATCAACCAGCGCTTGTGGAAGGCGGCGGCCTCGACCGCCAGCACGAGCTGGCTCGCCGCCTGCAATTGCCGCTGATCCGGCAGCTCGACCTTGACGATGTCGGCACCCTCGCGCTTGAGCACCGCGATGGTCTCGTCGAGCACACGTGCCACTTCAGGATCGAGATCATCGACATAGAAGGATGCGGGCACCCCCAACTTGAGGCCCTTCAGCGAGCCTTTTGTCGCAGCGACGTAATCCGCCACAGGCTCGGCGCTCGCGGTCGGATCCTCAGGATCGGGCCCCGCCATCAGCGCGAGCAGCAGCGCGCAGTCCTCCGCGGTCTGCGCCAAGGGGCCGACGGTGTCGAGCGATTGCGACAGCGGCATCGCGCCGGCGCGGCTGATGCGGCCCCAGGTCACCTTCAAGCCGGTGACGCCGCAGAAATTCGCGGGCATGCGGATCGAGCCGCCGGTATCGGAGCCGAGCGCGGCGAAGGTCAGCCGCGCGGCGACCGCCGAGCCCGAGCCCGACGACGAGCCGCCGGTGACATGCGCGAGGTTCCAGGGATTGCGCACCGGACCATAATGGCTGTTGTGGCCGGTCGGACCGTAGGCGAACTCGGCCATGTGCAGCGTGCCGAGCCGGATCTGGCCGGCATCCTTCAGGCGCTGGAGTGCCGTCGACGTCGTGGTGGCGACATAGTCGCGGCGGATCAGCGAGCCGCAGGTCACGACCTTGCCCACCTCGTAATACATGTCCTTGTGCGCGAGCGGCACGCCGTGCAGCGGCCCGCGCACCTCGCCCGCCGCGAGCGCAGCGTCGGCGTCCTCCGCCGCCTGCAGCGCGGCCTCGGCCTCGACCGCCATGAAGGCGTTGAGATGCGGCTGCCATTGCGCGATGCGATGCAACAGCGCTTGTGTCACCTCGTGCGAGGACACCTGCTTCGTCGCGATCGCGCGTGCGACCTCGGTCAGCGTCATCAAAGCGGGCTCGGTGCTCATACCGAAACCTTGGTGGCTTGCGCGAGCACGAAGAGCGCAGGCTCCAGATCCATCGGCAACGTGCCGGCGATGGTCGCAAAGCCGTCGAACACCGGCCCCATGGAATTGGCGATACGGGTTGCAGTCTCCTCGTCCACGGGGACGCCAGCCGTGTCGGCCATCGCCTTGATGTCTTTTGCAGTCGGTCTTGTCATGCTGCTCCCTCTTGCCGCGCGAGGCTGTGGCCCGATCCCGGTATGGCCATATAGCAGGCGGCCTCGTGGCCCATTGTATCGAGCGCAGTGAGCTTTGGCGTAGCTTTTGCGCAGAGCGGTTCCGCGAACGGACAGCGGGTGTGGAAACGGCAGCCGGGGGGCGGATCGATCGGGTTGGGCGGGTCGCCCGAGATCGGCGGCGTCTCGGTGCGCTTGTCGGGATCGGAGGACGGCATCGCCGCCAGCAGCGCGCGGGTATAGGGGTGGGCGGGCGCGTCCCAGACCGCATCGACCGGGCCGAGCTCGACAACCTCGCCGAGATACATCACCAGAACGCGATCTGAGATGTAGCGGACGACGTTGAGATCGTGACTGATGAAGAGATAGGTCAGGCCGAATTCGCGCTTGAGATCGGCAAGCAGGTTCAGCACCTGCGCCTCGACGGACTTGTCGAGCGCGGAAACGGCTTCATCCAAAATCACCAGCCGCGGCGACAGCGCCAGGCTACGGGCGATGTTGACGCGCTGGCGCTGGCCGCCGGAGATCTCGTGCGGGTAGCGGTTGGCGAAATTTTCCGGACGCAAGCCCACCTTGCCAAGCAGCTCGCGCGCCAGCGCGCGCGCCGCGCTATCCGCCATGCCGTGGACCTTCGGGCCGAAGGCAATGGATTCCTCGATGGTCAGGCGCGGATTGAGCGAGGCATAGGAATCCTGGAACACCATCTGCATGCCGCGGCGCAGCTCGCGCAAGCTGAGCGCCCGGCCGACCGTCATGCCGTCATAGATGATGTCGCCGGCATCGCGCGGCATCAGATGCATCAGAAGGCGCGCAGTGGTCGACTTGCCGCAGCCGGATTCTCCGACGATACCGACCGTCTCGCCCTTGGCGACGGAGAAGGAGACGTTGTCGACGGCACGTACGGTGCGCTTCGCGCTGAACAGCTCGCCGCGCACGGGGAAATGCTTGGTCAGGCCGTTCACCCTCAACAGCGGCTGCGCGACACCGCCGCGATCCTCGACGGGCGCAAGCATGGCGATAGAGGCGTTGGTCTCGCTCATGGTCGCTGTCCTTCACCTCTCCCCATCGGGGTGAGGTGTGTCACCGCCGTCGCGGCAATCTGCGTGTCTCTCATCATCTCCTAGTTCCTGATGTCCATGGCGCTGCGCAGGCCGTCCGAAAGCAGGTTGAAGCAGATCGAGACCGCGAAGATCATCGCTCCCGGAAGGGCTGCGACCCAGGGGTTGACGTAGATCGCGGTGCGCAGCGTGTTCAGCATCAACCCCCACTCCGGCTCGGGCGGCTTCGTGCCGAGCCCGAGGAAGGAGAGACCGGCGGCCAGGATCATCGAGACCGAGATCAGGCTGGTCGCATAGACGAAGATCGCGCCCAGCACGTTGCCGAGGATGTGCACGCGCATGATGGTGAAGGGCCCCGCACCGGACGCCCGCGCGGCTTCGACGAAATCCATGTTGCGCACGCCGGTGGTGACGCTTTCGGCGACGCGGGTGATCTGCGGCACGAACACGATGGTGAGCGCCACGATGGAGTTGAGGATGCCGGCTCCGAGCGCGCCGGAGATAGCGATCGCGAGCAGCACGGAGGGGAAGGCGTAGAACACGTCGACGGTGCGCATGATCGCGGTGTTGAGCTTGCCGCCGACATAGCCGGCGACGAGACCCAGCGAGGTGCCGATGCCAAAGGCGAGGATCACGGGCAGAATGCCGACGACGAGCGACAGCCGCCCGCCATAGATCAGCCGCGCCAGCATGTCGCGGCCGAGCTCGTCGGTGCCGAGTGGATAGCCGGTCGTGCCGATGTGGCGCAGGCGGCGGATCATCGAGCCCTTGTAGGGATCCTCCAGTCCAAGCCACGGCGCAAGCAGCGCGGAGAGGAAGATCAACAGCAGCACCAGCGCGCAGGCCATGCTGACCTTGTCGCGCAGGATGCGGCGGCCGACGGTCGCCCAGTAGCCGCGCGCTTTTGTCACGGGTGCGGCCTGGAGCGCCGCATCGTTGATGGCTGACAACGGAAGCTCGCTCATTGCCGGGCTCCCGTTGCGTATTGGTGCAAACGGTACACGCCAAGGACGGGGTGCACCTCGCCCGCTTGCGGGAGAGGTCGGCGCGCAGCGCCGGGTGAGGGGTCTCTCCTCTTGGAGGTTCTCGATTGCGGCGACACCCTCTCCCCAACCCTCCCCCGCAGGCGGGGGAGGGAGCGCGCTGCCTTCGCGGCTAAAGCTGCGCTCATCGGCTAGCCCCGCTTGATGCGCGGATCGATCGCGGCTTGCGCGATGTCGACCAGCAAATTGAGGAAGACGAAGAACAGGGCCAGCACCAGGATCGTGCCCTGCAACAGCGGCAGGTCGCGCTGGAAGATCGCCGAATTCAGCAGGAAGCCCGAGCCCGGCCAGGAGAACACGGTCTCGATCAGGATCGAGCCGCCGAGCATGTAGCCGAGCTGGAGGCCCATCACCGCGAGTGCGGTGGGCGCGGCGTTCTTGATGACGTGGCGGAACACACCGGTTTCACGCAGGCCCTTTGCGCGCAAGGCCTCGACGAAATCCTGGCTGAGGATATCGCCGGTCAGCGCGCGCACCGTGCGGGTGACGATGCCCATGGGAATCACCGATGTCGTGATTGCCGGCAGCACGAGGTATTGCAGATGTGCCCAATCCCAGCCCCAGGTGCCGGAGCCGCCGGGACCGGCGCCGACCGCGGGCAGCCAGTTCAGCTCGACCGAGAAGATGATGACGAGCAGCATGCCGAGCCAGTAATGCGGCACCGAGACGCCGGCGATGGCAAAGGATGTCGCCAGCTTGTCGATCCAGGTCTCGCGGAAATAGCCGGCGATCAGGCCAAGCAGGATCCCCATCGTGAAGCCGATGATTGCGGCAGCGATCGCCAGCGTCACGGTGTTGCCGACCGCGCGCATGACCTCGGCGAGCACGGGACGCCCAGTCGCTATCGAATTGCCGAGATCGCCATGCAGTGCGCGCAAGAGCCAGAGGCCGAACTGTACCGGCAGCGGCCGGTCAAAGCCGTAGGCCGCGCGGAGCTGCGCCGCGAGCTCCTGCGACGCATCGGCCGGCAGCACGGCGACGAGCGGGTCGCCCGGCGTGATGTGCACCAGCAGAAAACACACCAGCGCCACGCTGATGACGATGGGGATGACATAGACGATGCGTCTGGCGATATAGGCGAGCACGTCGGTTACTCAGGTTGGTACGTAGACATCTCGATCGTCATGGCCGGGCTTGTCCCGGCCATCCAATGCCTCTTGCTCCGTCATTCCGGGGCGATGCGCAGCATCGAACCCGCAATGACGGAGTGGAGGAAAAGCTGACGCATGGATCGAGCGACGGCCGCCTCACGGTGTCATCGACACCGGCGAGAAGTCGACGAACCAGCTCTTCGGTTGCACGAAGCCCTTCACCCTCGGGCTCATGGCGCGCGGGGCGACGTCGTGGGCGACGTAGAGGAAGGCTGCGTCGTCGACGGAGGCCGCATGCAGCTCGGCGAGCGCGGCATCGCGCACGACGGGATCGAAGCTCTGCCGCGCCTTGGTGACGAGCTCATCGAACTTGGGATTGTTGATGAAGCCCCAATTGTTCGAGACCGGCGGCGCCATGCTCGATTGCAGGAAGCGCACCATCGCGAAGAACGGGTCCATCGCCGCGTAGGTCACATTGACGGCATTGGAGCCGTTGGCGGAAGGATCCTTCGCGCCACGCCGCCAGTTGTTGACCAGCGTATTCCACTCGATGACATCAAACTGCACGTCGAAATAACATTCGGCGAGAGCCTGCTGGAGATATTCGTTCATCGGCAGCGGCATCATCTGGCCGGAGCCGGACGCCGAGGTCTGCACCTTCACCGTCAGCTTCTTGCTTGGACCAAAGCCGGCCTCCTGCATCAGCTTCTGCGCGGCAGGCTTGTCGTACTTGATCTGGAAGGTCGGATTGCCGCGCCAGGGATGGCCAGGCTCAAAGGTTCCGGTCGCCGGCACCATGAGGCCGGCGAGCAGGCCATCCCTCAACCCTTCACGATCGACGCAGAGGTTCGCCGCCTTGCGTACGCGGATGTCGTTCCAGGGCGAGCCTTCGACGCGCGAGAACTGCCACGGCCACACATGCGGCTCCTCATTGGCGTAGAGCTTGAAGCCGCGCTGCTTGATTTCGGGCAAAGCATCTGGCGCCGGCGCTTCAATCCAGTCGACCTGCCCCGCGAGCAATGCCGCCGTCCGCGCATTCGCCTCCGGCATCGGCAAGAGCAGCATCTTGTCGACATGGGGAATGCGGGCCTTGTCCCAATAATTGTCGTTCTTGACGAGCTCGAGCCGCTCACGCGGCGTGAAGCTCGCCATCTTCCAGGGACCCGTGCCGGAGGCATCCTTGGCGAACGTGGCCCAGGCGGCCTGCGATTTGGCCTTGGCGTCGGCGCCTTCGGCCGCGTCATAGAGTTTTTGCCACTTGGTCGGACTCACCATGAACAAATTGCTGAGATTGATCGGCAGGAAGCTGTCCGGCTCCTTGGCGGTCAACTCCACTGTCATGTCATCAATCTTGCGCGCGGAGGCCAATGTCGGCATGCGCGACACGGTGAGGCCGACCTGGCTTGGATCGAATTGCGGCGCGTCCTGCTTCAAGACCTTCTCGACGTTCCAGACCACAGCGTCGGCATTGAACGGCGACCCGTCATGGAAGGTGACCCCGGGCCGCAGCTTGAACGTCCACTTCTTCTTGTCGGCATCATCGACCTTCCATTCGGTCGCAAGCCCCGGAATCAACACGCTCGCCTTGTCGGCCGATGACAGGTCCCACATCGTCAGCGCGTCATACATCGTGAGGCCGGCGAAACGATTGCCCTCGAAGCCCTGATCGGGCTGGCCCAGCGTGCGCGGAATATCGGCAGCGGTCATGCCGATGCGCAGCACGGTCTCGGCGCCGGCCGCCCCCGGCCAGGCGGCCACGACCGTGAGCGACAGCGCCGCAATCAACACCGCGCGCGTGTTTCTTTCGATAAGCATCGCCTCAATCCTCTTTCGGCTTTCGATGATTAATTTTGATGCAAACGTATGCAATGGCTATGCCAACGAGGAGTTTGTTCTTCAAATTGCCCCTGCGACGACAAGTCCTTGTGATGTTGCGCCGACGAAGGCGCCGGGCTGCCTATTCTGGCATCAAGATTGCAAGTTTGGCTCCACATTTTCCTTGGGAGCTCTGGTCATGCGCAATCGAATCTCGACCTGTCTCGCCGTGCTTGCGCTGGCGTTCTCCGCAATCCCGGCGCGCGCCGAAACCGTGGTGCGTTACGGCATCTCGATGGCGGACATTCCGCTGACCACGGGCCAGCCCGATCGTGGCGCCGGCGCCTATCAGTTTACGGCCTACACGATCTACGATCCGCTCGTTGCGTGGGAGATGGACGTCGCGGAACGGCCGGGCAAGCTGGTGCCGGGGCTCGCCACCGAATGGAAGGTCGACGAGTCAGACAAGACCAAATGGCGCTTCACCTTGCGCAAGGGCGTGAAGTTTCACGACGGCAGCGACTTCAACGCCGATGCGGTGATCTGGAATCTCGACAAGGTGCTGAACGACAAGGCGCCGCAATTCGACAAGCGGCAGAGCGCGCAGGTCAAGACGCGCCTGCCTTCCGTTGCAAGCTACGCCAAGATCGACGACGATACGGTCGAGATCACCACCAAGACGGTTGATTCCTTCTTCCCCTACCAGATGCTCTGGTTCCTGGTGTCGAGCCCGGCGCAATATGAGAAGCTCGGCAAGGACTGGGACAAGTTCGCAAGCCAGCCCTCCGGCACCGGCCCATTCAAGCTGATAAAGCTCGTGCCGCGCGAGCTCGCGGAGCTAGCCAAGAACCCGGACTACTGGAACAAGAAGCGGATTCCGAAGGTCGACAAGCTCGTGCTGGTGCCGATGCCGGAAGCGCTGACGCGCACCAACGCGCTGCTCGCCGGGCAAGTCGACCTGATCGAGACGCCCGCACCGGACGCCGTGCCGCAGCTCAAGGCCGCCGGCATGAAGATCGTCGACAACGTCACGCCGCATGTGTGGAATTATCACCTGAGCGTGCTGCCGGGCTCGCCCTGGACCGACATCCGCCTGCGCAAGGCGCTCAATCTCGCAATCGACCGTGATGCGGTGGTCGGGTTGATGAACGGGCTTGCAAAACCTGCGAAGGGCCAGGTCGATCCGTCGAGCCCGTGGTTCGGCAAGCCGACGTTTGAATTGCAGTACGACCTCGCTGCCGCGAAGAAGCTGGTCGAGGAGGCCGGCTATAGTAAGGGCAAGCCGCTCAAGACCACCTTCATCATCGCGCAGGGCGGCACCGGCCAGATGCTGTCACTGCCGATGAACGAATTCCTGCAGCAGAGTTTCAAGGAGATCGGGATCGACATCGACTTCAAGGTCGTCGAGCTCGAGACGCTCTACACCCATTGGCGCAAGGGCGCAGCCGACGAGATGAATGCCGGCATCAGCGCCAACAACATCGCCTATGTCACGTCCGACCCGCTCTACGCCATCGTACGCTTTTTCCACTCGGGACAGGTCGCGCCGGTCGGAGTCAACTGGGGCGGCTACAGAAGTCCGAAGGTCGACGCGCTGATCGACGAGGCCAAACAGACTTTTGACACTGCCAAGCAGGATGAACTGCTCGCGCAGGCGCATGCAGAGATCGTCGACGATGCCGCGCTGGTCTGGGTCGTCCACGACACCAACCCGCATGCGCTATCGCCGAAGATCAAGCAGTTCGTCCAGGCGCAACACTGGTTCCAGGATCTGACGACGATCGGCGTGGAGTGAGGGAGGTACGCAAGCGCCTCAAATACCGCTGTCATCCCGGGGCGCGCGAAGTTGTAGGGTGAGCAAAGCGAGGCGTGCCCACCTCTTGGATCGACGATGCTGAACGGTGGTGGGCACGGCGCAATTGCGCCTTTGCCCACCCTACGAAACTCGGCCTATTCGCGCACAGCCTTCTACTTCGTCAGCAGCGCGTGGGCACCGTTCCAGTCGTCCGGCGGCGGGTTGGCCTGGTAATTCCTGATCCGCGCCTCGTAGAGGCGGAACAGCTTCTCCAGCGTGTCGGCGTCTTCGCTTCTGCGGCCGCGCTCGATCGCGTCCAGCGCGCCCTGCCAGTCGCGGCTGCGGTAGCAGGCGAGCATCTCGATGGTGATGTTGCGCAGGCGCTGGAAGGCCCCCGAATGCATCACGTCCTCGCGGCCGGCGACCGCATAGATCACCTCCGGCTCGGTCTTGCCCTTCACCATGATGAAGTCGAGTTCGAGGATCGCGAACTTGTCCTTGACGGCGAGCGCGGTCTTGGAGCCGACGATGATGGGGAAGCCGTAGTCCTTGGTTTGTCCTTCCAGCCGCGAGGCCAGATTGACGCTGTCGCCGAGCACCGAATAGTTGAACTTCAGGTCGGAGCCCATGTTGCCGACCACGCCCATGCCGGTGTTGAGGCCGATGCCGACATTGAGCGGAATATAGACGTGACCGCCCTCGGCCGCCTCCTGCTCGCGTTCCTTGTTGACCTCGTCGATCTTTTCCAGCATGTCGATCGCCGCCTCGCAGGCGTTGATCTCGTGCTGCTTGTCATCGAGCGGAGCGTTCCAGAACGCCATGATGGCATCGCCCATGTATTTGTCGATGTAGCCCTTGCGCGCCAGGATGGCGTTGGTGAGCGGCGTCAGGAAGCGGTTCATCAGCGCGGTCAACCCTTGCGGGTCGTGCTTGTAGGTCTCCGAGATGGTGGTGAAGCCGCGCACGTCGGAGAACATGATCGTCATCTCGCGCTCTTCGCCGCCGAGCACCAGCCGCTCGGGCGCCAGTGCGAGCTGCTCGACCAGCACGGGCGACATGTATTGCGCGAACTGGCCGCGAATCTGCTTGCGCTGTTGCTGCTCGCGGACGAAGCTTGCGAAGATCAGCGTCAAATAGATCGCGGTGGTCGAGAGCAGCGGATAGGTGGGATCGATCAAGAGGCGATAGCGCACATAATAGTACCAGGAGAAGCCGATCAGCACCGAAGCAAACAGCGCGCCGACACCGACCAGCGTGACGGGCCCGAACTTCGGCGCGAAAGCGATCACCAGAATGCCCATGATCATGGCGGCGAAGAACTCGATCGCGATGCCGTAGTTCGGCTGCGCGATGATCGAGCCGGTCAGCGCGCTTTCCAGCACCTGGGCGTGAATCTCGACGCCGGGCATGGCGGGATCAACCGGCGTCGTCTTGATATCGTTCAGCCCTGCTGCCGAGGTGCCAATCAGCACCAGCCGTTGCGCGATCCTGTCCGGCGCAACCCGCCCTTCCAGCACGTCAACCGCCGGCACATAGATCGAGGGGTCCTGCGGGGCGAAATGCACCCAGAGCTGACCGTTCTTGTCGGTTGGAATCGAAAAACCCTTCACGCCGACGCTGCGGATACCTTCGCGATCGGTCTTGACCAGCATGGTGTCGGAGCCGGACACCACGCGCAGCATTTCGAGGGTCAGCGACGGCAGGATCAAACCCTGGGCTTGCGTGATCATCGGCGCCCGCCGGACGATGCCGTCGCGTTCGGGCTTGATGGTGAGCAGACCGCGGCCGGCGGAGGCCGCCTCGAGCACGACGGTGTTTCGCAGCAAGCCGGGAAATTCGAACAGGAAACGATGCGGATCTTCACCCAAGGTCGCTAGGCCGGTCTGCGGAAGCTTGTTGTCGAGTTCCGAGTTGCTGACCGGAAGGCCGGTCTCGCCGAGCACGACGCGGGAACGCTTCATCGCCTCGGCGAACATCTGGTCGTTGCTCGGCAGCGCCTTCAGCTTCTCGCGCGTCGCCTCGTCCAGGTTGCGGAAGGTCTCGACCGCGATGTCGGGATTGAGCCGATCGGGCTCCGGGAACATCACGTCGAAGGCGATGGAGGCGGCACCGAGCCGGGTCAGGTTGGTGACGAGGTCGGCGAGCTTGGTCCGCGGCCACGGCCACTGGCCGACCGCCTTCAAAGTGCGATCGTCGATATCGACGATCACGACAGGCCTTGCGGTCTTCTTGCGGGAGTCCCACAGCTGGTAGTGGTCGAAGGTGCGGACGCGAAGCTCCTCGACCGGTCCCGGATCGGCGATGCGCAGGGCGGCGAAGCCGACGAGCAGCGCAAGGCAGACCAGCCGCGCATAGCCGAACCTGCGCGCGAACCACCGCCGCCATATCTTGAGCCGCTTCATACCTGTTGGACTTCCCGTAACCCGATCAGGTTCGATCTTGGATCTTCGGGACGCAAATGGCCATGGCCGCAAGCGACGATCTGGGGATTTTTTGCTGGCCTGTAGCCGGGGCAGCGAGGCCCGCGCTACGTCGTGCCGTGGTTCGTGACGATGAAATCGCCGGCATGCAGGTTGCCGGCCACCACGTTCTTGAGCAGGATCGTCTCGTGGTCGTCCAGGGTGATCAGCGTATCGGCATTTTGCTGCGTGATGGTGAGGTCGGCGACCGAATTGATGGTGTCGAACTGTCGCAGGTCGATCTTGTCCTGGGTCGTATCGAAGCCGTAGGCGGTGTGCTGGACGGCGTCCGTCGTTGACGCCGGGCCGAACACGAACTGGTCCTGCCCGCGGCCGCTGATCAGCGTGTCGCTGGACTGGGTGGCGAAGATGACGTCCTTGCTGCTGGTGCCGGTCAGCGTGACCGGAGCAGAGCCGCCTTCGTCGAAGATGAAGTTGACGGTGTCGCTGGCGCCAAGGCTGTCGGTCACCTTGAAGATAATCATGTCGGTATCGGGCGGGGTGGCGCCCGGATCGTAGGTCACGCTGTGGAGAGCCGTGTTGACCTGGTCGAGAGAGACGCCGTCGAGGGACGACGGCGTCACGCCGGTGCCTTCCTGCGCGCCTTCGGTCTCCGCGGTCACCGTGTAGGTTTCGGTCGGCGATCCCGAGACCGAGAGGCCCGTGACCGTGTCGATATTCGTCGCCTCGTCGTGCACGTGGGTGAAATGCGTGGTGTCGATCACCGGAGACTGGTGGCTCCAGACCAGGTCCGTGCCGCCATGGCCGTCATCGACCTTCGTGAAGCCAGCTTCGTCGTAACCGCCGGTGATGGTGAAGTAGTCGCCGTCGCCGCTTCCATAATGGACCTGTAGCGCGCCATCGTAATTGGTGAACGAGACGTTTTCGGTATCGATGTCGGCAAGATGGATGGTGTCGCCATAGCTGAACCCGGTCACCGTGCACGTGAAGTGCGACGTGCTGTCGAGATGCAACGTGCCGACGCCGCTGCCGACGAACTGGATCGCGGAATCGGAGATGCCGCCGAGCTCGAGGCTCGCGGCCATGATCTGGACCGCGCCCAACCCGGTGAGATCGCCCGTGATCGTCGTGGCACCGGTTTCGACGATGATCGTGCCTTGGTTGTCGATCGAGCCGTCGTCCGTCACATTCCCGTCGAACACCAGCGTGCCGTGGACGCCGATGCCGAGTTGATGAACCTGCACCTGACTGTCCGTGCCGTCGAGCGTGGAGTCCCCGATCACCTCTACCATGGCTTGGCCGTCGCCATTGAGCTCGGTGCCATTCAAGGTCGCGTTGTTGAGAACGACGATCGATCCCTCGTCGGAAGCGTTGATCTGCCCGCCATTGACGATCTCGTTGAAGAGATCGATCGTCGCGCCATTCGCGGCATTGATCTGACCGCCCAAATTGTCGATCATACCGCCCGAGGGACCGCCGAGCACCAGAACGGCATGGGGATCGTCGGCCTCGATGATCCCCTTGTTCGTGACGTCCTGGGACGCCAAGAAGATTGCCTTGTCCACATAGATGGCTCCGGCATTGTACAGCTTCCCGTTCACCGCAAAGAAGCTATCGACGCTTTCCTCATCCGGATTGTAGCCGGTGCCGGTAATATCGACCTCGGTGACATAGGTAAGTGACAGCCCACCGATGGTGTAGCCGCTATCGCCGAGGTTCAGATTGACCACCTGAACTGAATCGACATAGGCGGTTTCGGTCGCGGTCGGAATGCGGTCCAGCGTCCAGTTGCCATCGACCGTCCAGGTCTGGTCGACGTTCCCCGTCCACACATTGACGTTCGAGTCGTCAGCGGCGTTCAGCGTGATCAGCGTGTGGCCGGTCCCGTCGTCACTGCCGGCGAAATGCGCATTGCTGTAGTCGCCGACCAGCTTCACCGTGATGCTGTGGCCGTAGGCATCGCTGACGACGAGGTTACCGGTCTCCGCGTCGTAGCTCGCGGTGGTGCCGCCGTCGAAGGTGATCGTCGACAGGTCCAGCTTGTCGGTCGCCGCGAAGCCCGCGACCGAACCGCCGAAACTCGCGGTATCGATCTGGAGCTCGGCGCCGGCACCCGAGAAGGTGAGGGTCTGCCAGACCGTGGCCTTGACGTCGAGCGTCGCATTGGCGTCGATGGTGACGGAGCCGGAGCCGGACAGCGAGCCGAACACCGTCAAAGTGCCGCTGTCGATCTCGATGCTGCCGGTGTTGACGATGGCGCCCGTGATGGAAGTGGAGCCCCAGCTCTCGATCTGGCCGGAATTGGTGATGACGAAGGCCGAACCGTCCGCACCGGAGATCGACGCACCGTCGTGCAGATCGATCTCGCCGGCATTGCCGAACGTAGACAAGGTGCCGAAGAAGCTCGATCCGGACACCGTCCATGTACCGCCGGCCTCATTGTTGAAGGTCGTGCTGGCGACCGAGATGTTGCCGTTGATATCGCCGGTGTTGTTGATCGTGACGTGACCGCCGGTCTCCACGATGGCATAGGTCGTGGACGTCACCGCACTCGAATTATCGGGCCCGATGGTGCCGGAATTGTCGATCAGCGCCGCGCCGGTGGCGTTCTGCTGGACGAAGATCGCGGCGTGGCCGTCCGCGCCCACGACCGTGCCCTTGTTGGTGATGAGGGTCGAGCCGGTCGCGCCCGTGCTGTCCTGCTTGACGACGATGCCAACCGCACCTGTGCCGGTGAGGTCGCCGTCATTGACGATGGTGATGTCGCCAGCACCGGTGGCGAGCGCGGACAGGCCGACCGCGCCAGTGGCCGAGCCCTCATTGGTGACGCTCACATCGCCGCCGCCATGATCGAACGCACCGATCGCGGTGCCGGCAGCCGTGATCGATGACGTCTCGCCCGTTGTGACCGTGATGTCGCCGACACCCCAAGTAAAGGCCTCGATACCGAAACCCGCATCCGCCGTGATCGTGGCGTCGCTCTCGACGGTGACGTCGCCGTTCACCGCGCTCGAAAACTCTTTGGTACCCTCAGGCTTGTAGCCGGCGATGATCCCGCCCGGCGTGGTTTCGTCGTTATTGAGGCTGGACCCGGAATGGATCGTGCCATGCGCCGTCACGAAGATCGTGCTGTCAACGCCACCTGCGATCGCTGTCGCATAGTTGACGGCCACGATGCCCGAGCTGCCCGAGGCGATGCTGTCGCCGTTGGACATCGTGACGGCAATGTCGCCCTGGTCGACGCTGTAGGCGAGGATGCCGTAGCTCGACGTGCCTGTCACCGATGCGTCGGCACCGAGCGCGACGGTAATATCGCCTGCGCCGCCACTCAAGGTCTGGGCCCGGATGCCGACGTCACCGGCGATCACCGTCGTACCGGCACCGTCATTCACCGTGACGTCGCCATTACCCCAGTTGTGAGCTTCGATGCCGAAACCAGCCGCTGCGGTGATATTGGCGTAGTTGTTGACGATGACCGTGCCGTTGACGTCGGTATTGGCTAACGAACCGGTCGGGTTTCCGTTGTAGCCGACCTGAATGCCGGCCGGCGCGCTGCCGCTCTGATTGAGGCTGCTGCCGGAGCTGATCGTACCGTAGGCATTGACGGTGATCGTGCTGCCCTCGGACGCATCGATCGATGTCGCCCGGTTGACCGCGACGATGCCGGAGCTGCCGGACGTGACGATGCTGCCAGCGTCGGTGGTGACGGTCTCGCTGCCTGTGCCATAGCTGCGCGCACGAATGCCGTAGATGGCGCCTCCGGTGATATTGCCGCCCGCCTCGATGCTGACGTCGCCATCGCCGTGGGTCGTGGCGTCGATGCCGTAGGCGCCACCCGCGGCACCGCCGAGCTGCTTGATCGTGATTTCGCCGTCATTGGCGGCATTGAGGTTCTCGACCAGCACGCCCTCTGAGCCCGCGCCGGTCCCGGTCGCCTTGCCGGTGAGATTGGTCACGGTGATGTTGCCGGACCCGCTCGCGCTGTCGCGTAGCCAGATGCCGTTGCCGTTCAGGCCCGTGATGTCCCTTGTCGCCCCCAGCGAGATGTCGCCGCCGCCGTTCTGGGTGACGAAGATGCCGTTGGCCGCGCCCGTCAGGCTACCTGTCGGCGCGAGCACGATGTCTGCGGGAGCATCGATCGTGCCACCGGACGCCGTGAAGTCGAGCGCATCGCCGCTCGCCGTGGTGATGTTGCCTGCGCCAGTGGCGGTGAAGGTGCCGCCGGACGTGGACTGGCCGGCGATGGTGCCGGTGAAGCTCTGGCCCGCGACATTGTCGAGCTGAAGCGTATCGGTGCCGCCGGCAAAGCTGATGGTCTGCGCGGTGGCGCCGGCAAGCTCGAGCGTCGCGCCATTGTCGATGATCAGCGAGCCGGCGCCGCTGAGGCCGCCGGCAAGATCGAGCGTGCCGTCCTGCACCTCGATGGTGCCGGTATTGGTGACCCCTGCGGTGACGGTGTTGCTGCCCGTAACGCTGTAGAGATGGCCGGCATTGCCGAGGTTGCCGCCGTCGATCTCGACGCCCGACAGATACAGCTTCGATGTGCCGTCGACCGTCACCGTTCCACCCGTATTGGTGACCTTGACGGTGTCGAGCTTCAGGACGCCGCCGTTGATCGCCTCGAGCATACCGGTGTTGACGATCAGATCGCCGGTGACGTCGAGCTCGCCACCATTCGCCGTGATGAGGTGTTGATTGGTGATGGTGTGCTGCACGAGCGGATCGATCGTCAGCGTTCCGCCGGTGACGTCGATCGTGCCGACATTGGTGATGTCGGCATCGTCGATGGCGCTGATGCCGGTCGAGACCAGCGTGCCGGACAGCATCAGCGTGCCGCCGTCGATGGTCGCGCCGACGAAATCGAGCCTCGAGCCGGCGTCCACCGAAACCGTGGCGCCGGTGTTGGTGACCGTCGTCGACACCAGCTTCAGCATGCCGTCGTTGATCGCCGCCAGCGTTCCGGTGTTGGTGACCGCCTCGCCATTGACGTCGAGCTCGCCGCCATTGGCCTGCAAAGTGCCTGCGTTGGTGATCGTGGCCGGAGTCGTCGCGACGAGAGCAAGCAAGCCGCCGATCGCCTCGATCAAATTGTCGTTGGTGATGAAGCTGTTGGTGATCGTGCTGGTACCGTTCGAGGAGAGCGTGCCTGATACGTTGAGCTTGCCGCCGGTAATCTCGGCCTGATTGAGGACTAACACGCCATGGTCATCGACGGTGATGGTGCCGGACGAATTGGCGATCGTGGTCCACTGGTCCAGCGTCAGCTTCGCACCGGCCTTGATTTCGATGATCGAGTCGTTGTCGACGGTCTCCTTGTCAAAAGCGACGGTCCCCATGACGGTGACGACGCCGGAATTGTCCAGCTCGCCATTGATCAGGAAACTCGTCGCCTCCAGCACCAATGTGCCGCCGATGATCAGCTTGCCGCTGTCGATGGTCGCGCCGACAATGTCCAGCGTCGCACCGGCATCGACCTTGAGAGTGCCGCCGGCATCGTGAACCTCGGCCAGCGTCTTGAGCGTGCCGCCGGTGAGCTCGATCGTGCCGGCATTGGTGATCGAGGCGCCGACGGCGAAGTCGCCGCCGCCCGCGAGCGTCAGGGTGCCGGAATTGGTCAGCACGCTGGTGTCCAGGATCTCCGCCTTGCCGCCGACGGAAATCGTGGCGCCCACGGAATTGGCCAGGATCGAGTCGGCGCTGAGATTGAGCGCTCCGGCGATCGTCAGTATGCTCTTGTTGATGACCTCCGGCGGCGGGCCGCCGAAATCGTTCATGGTCAGCGATTTGGCGAACGCCGCCTCGTCAATCGTGACCGGATAGGATGGCGTCAGCCCGTGCAGCTGATCGGTGATGACGATGACGTCGTCGTCGATCGTCGGCACGGTGCCGGTTTCCCAGTTCGCGGCGTCCTTCCAGAAGCCGCCGGGCGGGGAGCCGGCCGCGTTCGTCGCGACCCACACCACCGCCGGACTGTCGGTCCCCTTGATGGTGACGGTGATGGTCTGTGTCGTGGTCGCGCCTTGCGAATCCGTGATCGTCACCGTGTAGGTCAGCGTCAGGACCTCGCCCTTCGGAATGAAGTCGGCGAGATAGACGGGCAAATCGGCGAGCGACCAGTCAATGACGCCGTCGCCCGACCCGGTACTGTCGGTGTCGATCGCGACCGACATCGCCTTTTCGAAGGCGGCAAGCGGTCCCGGCGGCACGGTGCCGCCGTCCGGCAGCGTTGCTCCCGTCAGTTTGACCGACACCTTGTGGGTGTCGGTGAGATCGACGTCGGTGAAGGTCAGCGTTCCAGCGGTCGGCACCTCTGAGGTGAGCGGACCGCCGGGCACGCTCGTGCCGCCTTCGAAGGTGATGGTCGGGACGCTCGAGGTGATCACCGGCAGGTCGTTGGTGCCGGTAACCGTGATGGTGATGTCGATGAAGGCGGTTTGATTGTCTTGCGCGAAATTGTTGTCGACGCGGACCCGGTAGGTCAGCGTCAGCGTTTCACCGGCGGCAAGGAAGTCGAAGGCGTTGTCCGGAACGCTGTAGCTCCAGGCCGCCGAGCCGATGTTGGTGTTGGCGGATGCGGGAACGACGGTGATCCTGGCCTCGGTCGCGACGATGTCGGCCTTTTGCAGGTCTGACAATCCCGCAGTGACGTCGTTATTCAGGGCGTCGTGGTAGGTGAAGGACGCGAAGGCCACCTTCACCGTCGGGCGGTCACCGACATTGAAGTCGAAGAACGTGATCTTGCCGCTGATCACGTCGAGATCGGCGGTATCACCCGTCTTGTTGCCGAGCTCGGTGAGAGCGAACGCCGTCTTCACGCTGCCGCTCGAGTCGAGGCTGCGCGCCTCCGGCGGGCCGGGAACGCGGCTCAAGGACGTCGGCTTGTCGGGGGTGTTCGTCGGCTGCCCGTTGTTGCCGTTACTGACCGTATTGACGTAGGTCGCCTGCGCCGTCGCGCCGCTCGCCGTCTTGATCAGCACGAGATTGGCGTCCTGCGTGATCGAATCGGTCGAGTTGTTCGTCAGCTTGGTGTTGGTATTGTTGTCCGTGAACTTCAGCGAGAACACGTCCGTGATCAGTTTCTGCACGTCCGGCGACAGCAGCGCGTTGGTGACCGAGACGTTGCCGCCGCTGATCTGGATCATCTGCCCCGCCTGGTTGACGGTGGCGATCGGCAGCAGCGTGACCTTGTCGAACAGGATGTAGGAGCCGGTGGTGCCGTCCGGCTCGACCAGCACCTGGAAATTCGCCTGCGGCTGCGGGTCACCGCCGCCCGACGGAATCGAGAAGCTGATTTCCGTCAGCACAGCGGTGCCGCGGATGCCCATGGTGGCGACCGGCGTGTCGATCTTCATGTCGCCGTGCTTGGCGGTCTCGCCGGCGACGAAAGTGATGGTGCCCGCGACCAGGCTCAGCAGCGAGGAGTTGCTCGACCCGTTGGGATCGTAGACCATCTCATTCAGCACCATCCGCGCGTTGGACGAGAGGCCGAAGACGGTGCCATCAATGAAGGTGACGCCGAGGGTCGAGTCCGACCCGGTCGAGAGCACGTCGCCCTTCTCGACGTTGTCGCCGTTGTTCAGGATGATCGAGACGCCGTTGCGGACCGCGGTCGCGCTGCCGGTCAGCTTGGTGATATGGCCGATGACCTGCGCGGTGGCGGCGCCGGACGCCGCCTGCGCATACTGGATGTTGCCGGCGAGCGCGTTGACGATGTCACCGGTGAGATGGGCGCCGTCGGGCGAGGCGATCGCGGCGCGCTTCTCGCCCTTGAAGTAATCGTGAATGACGAACTCGTGTCCGTCGTTGGACAGCAGGAGATCGACACCTGTGCGCTTGAACTCGCCATGGAACAGGAGATTGGGATCGGGAACAAAGTACGCGCCTTGTGGCACCTGCCCATGTCCCGAGACGGAAAACGCGTCGACATGGCCACTGGCAGGCGCGTGGAAACCCTGGCCATGCAAGGAGAGCGCGGCGTCAAAATTGCCAGCGTATTTCAACGGGGGAGCACCGAAAAAGGGTTAATATTTAAAGAAGTATCTGCTGCCTAAGCTTGCATATCATTACCAAGTCCTTAGCGGAACCGTTGATTGCTTGCGCGAATCCACGCGGCATCCCCGCCATGGCCCGCACGAGACAGGGCGACCGCAGGGTAGCAAAGGTATTTGCTGGAATATTTGTAGGTATAGCCTCGCCGAATCAGCGGCATGTCCCATCATCCGAAGTATATTGAGGTATAAGTCTCGCAACGGATACTTACATCATCTACCCATCGCATTGCTCTGCAACATACTGCGGCAAATACGGAGTTTTAACTGTGATCTGCCTAACAGAAGCGGTGCTATAAGCCCGCCATTAGTCATATGCGGCAGATTCGGCCGCTGACTCAAGGTGGACCCGCAATTGGTTCCATTTCGCGGCAGAGGGCCTTCCCCGGGGCCCGACGCATAAAATCTTACGCAACCCAGCGAGACCGGTTTCAGCCTGTTTGGCGGTTTTGGGACCCCTGCCGAGCGCGTTAAGCAGAACAAAACGGCCCTTTCTCACTATCTCCGAGCCGGCACGTCGGGTCAGGGGTGTCCCTGCCGATGCTGGACAGGGGAAGTCAGATGGAGACCGTTGCTCACTCGCGCGTCTGGCGCGCAGTCCTGCTGTTGTGCGGACTGATCCTGTTCGGATCGGCCGCCGATCTTCGCGCCGGCACGCTGCTGTCGCCCGGGTCTGCCGTCAACGTGCGGAAATCCGCCGAGCCGTTCGGCGTGTTCGCCTTCGCGATCTCCGCAGGTCGCGTCCGCGACAAGTGGTTCCACCTGAAAGACAGGCTCGACGACGAGATGGTGCAGCTCGCGCTGTGCGACGGCGACCGCGACAACTGTGTCTCACCCGCCGCATTGAAGCTGCTCGCCATCGTCGACCAGGCGCGTAGCCGCGAAGGCCGCGCCCGCCTCGGCGAAGCCAACCGCGCCATCAATCTCGCGATCAAGGCGGCCAGTGACGGTGCCGACGACATCTGGAACTCGCCGCTCGCCACCTTCCAGCGCGGCGCAGGCGATTGCGAGGATTATGCGATCGCAAAGCTCGCCGCGCTCCGCCTCGTGGGCATTCCGCCGGAGGATCTGCGCATCGTTTTCGTGCGCGACACGCAAGTCGGCGCGGAGCATGCGGTCGTGGCCGCCAGGCTCGACGGCCACTGGCTGATGCTCGACAACCGCCGCATGGCCATGGTCGAAGATGACGCGGCGCGGATCTATCAGCCGCTGTTCGTGTTCTATCAGTCCGCGGTGCTGAAATATGTCGACGAGCCGGCTTTCGTCGCGGCGCCTGACAGCAGCCGCGCGGCGGTGATCGCGGCGCGCTGACAGATCGAACCGGAATTCGGCGAGGGGGACTCGCGGAAGCTCCGCCTCACCCGCAGACGGGGAGAGGCAAAGATCAGAACATCAGATTGTCCTTCACGAGCACCCAGCGGCCGCCCTTGACCTGCTGCACCTGGGTGATGGTGTTGGCGAGGTGATCGGTCTTGGTGAACTTCGTCGGCGGCGAGTTGAAGATGTCGAGAAACTTCTCGCCAGACTCCAGCGAGTCCAGCATCTTCTGTCCGGTGAGATCCTTGCCCGCCTTCTGCGCATAGAAAGCGAACGTCATCACCGCGTTATAGCCGATGATCGCCTGCGTATTGGCGTCCGAATTGAACATCTTCTTGTAGTTGACGAGCCAGTCGTGGACCTTGCCCTTCGCCGTATCCTCGTACGGGATCTCGAAGCCGCTCGCCGCATAGAGCCCTTCGACGGCATCCTTGCCCAGCGTCGGCACTTCCAGCACGTTGGTCGGCGTGGCGCCTAGGAAGGTAACGTCCCAGCCGAGCTTCCTCGCTTCCGACATCGCGCCGATGGTCTCGCGGATCACGGTGCCGAGCACGACGAGATCGCAGCCGTCGGATTTCATCTTGGCGACCTGCGCGCTGAAATCGGAGGCGCCACGCTTGTAGCTCGTCACCGAGGCCGGCTGCACCTTCATGGCCTGGAGCTGTTGGTTGAAGCCATCCAGCACGTTTTTGCCGTACTCATCGTCCTGGTACATGATGCAGGGTTTCTCGAAGTTCTTGAGTTCCTTCATGTACTTGAGCGCAGCGCGCGTGCTCTCCACATAGGGCAGGAGGTTGCTGAATTTCAGCCGCTCCTGAGGCTTGTTGGGGTCGAACTTGAAGGTGAATTCGGCCGAGCTCAGGGGGAACAGCTGCAGCACGCCGGCGTCGAACAGGGTGTCCTGCGCGGCAAGCACTGTCGGCGAGCCCATCGGGCCGACCATGGCAAATATCTTGTCGCGCTCGACCAGCTTCTGCGACGCCAACACGGCCTTCTTCGGATCGTATCCACTGTCTTCGACCACCAGTCGAACCTTGCGGCCGTTGATACCGCCCGCCCTATTGATCTCCTCCACCGCCATCTTCATGCCGTTGGAAACGGGCACCCCCCATCCCTTGACAGGGCCCGACAGATCCTGGTGGGTGCCGATAACGATCTCGTTTGCCGAGATGCCTTCATTGGTGACCTTGATCTGCGCCGCGGCCGGCAGACAGGTGAGCACCATCGCACCTGCCGCCAGGCCGAACGCCAAAAACGATTTCGACATCGACATCTCCTCTCTCTTCAAGGCCCTGTTTGCGCGACGGGCGTGGCCATCGCTCCCTCGCTTGTTCTCTGCGCATGCCCCTTGTCGGGAAACAGGTGTCCACTTTTCCTGGAGCATGCGCCTCATGCTAGCGCGCGCTCGCGATACATCGCGTCGATCTCGCCGGCGTAACGCTTGCTCACGAAGCTGCGCTTCAGCTTCATGGTCGGCGTCAGCTCCTCGTCCTCCGGTGTGAGCTGGCGCTCGATCAGGTGGAATTTCTTGATGGTCTCGACGCGGGCGAAATTGCCGTTGACCTCTTCGATCTCGCGCCAGATCAGGTCCTGGATTTCCCTCGCCCGGCACAGGCTCGCATAGTTGGTGAAGGGAATGTCGTGGTCCTGCGCGAACTTCTCGACGTTCTCCTGATCGATCATGACGAGGCAGGTGAGATACGGCCGCTTGTCGCCGATCACGACGGCGTCGGAGATGTAGGGCGAGAATTTGAGCTGGTTCTCGATCTCCGACGGCGTGATGTTCTTGCCGCCGGAGGTGATGATGATGTCCTTCATCCGGTCGGTGATCCTGACGAAGCCTTCGTTGTCCATGGTGCCGACGTCGCCGGTGTGCAGCCAGCCGCGCGTATCGATGGTCTCGGCGGTCTTCTCCGGCTGGTTCAAATAGCCCATGAACAGGAAGTCGCCCTTGATCAGGATCTCGCCGTCCGGCGAGAGACTGACCTCACCCCAAGGTACCGCTTTGCCGACCGAGCCGAGCTTGATGCGCTCGGACGGCATCATGGTGGCGACCCCGCAATTCTCGGTCTGGCCGTAGATCTCGCGCATGTCGATGCCGAGTGCTAGATACCAGCGAATCAGGTCGGGCGAAATTGGCGCGGCACCGGTGAACGCGATGCGACAACGATCGAGGCCGATCATGCGGCGGATGTTGCGGAATACCAGTCGATAGGCGAGGCGGTTGGCGATCCTGAGCGAGAGGGATGGCACACCTCCCTCGAGCCGGCAATTGGCCACGCGCAGGCCGATGTCGATGGCACGGCGGTAGATCCATTGCTGGAGCGGCGTCGCATCATTCAGCGCGATCGTGATCGCGGAATAGAATTTTTCCCAGATCCGCGGCACTGCGAAGAAGATGGTCGGCTGTACCTCGCGCAGATTGTCCGGCACGGTTTCCGGGCTCTCCGCGAAATTCATCACCGAGCCGAGCGCAACCGAGATGTAGCAGCCGCCGACGCGCTCGGCGACATGGCAGAGCGGGAGGAAGATCAGCCGGTCCTCCTCTTCCCGAGCCGGGATGAAATCGTTGGCGTGGCGCATCTGATGCGTCACGCTGCGGTTGGAATGCATCGCCCCCTTGGGCAGACCGGTCGTGCCGGAGGTGTAGACGAGAATCGCGAGATCGCTCGCGCTGCGGCTGTCGATCATCTCCTGCCAGAGCTGTTCGCGTCCGGCCCTGTGATTGCGCCCGAGCGCGCGAAACTCGTCCAGCGACATCACCATGTCGTCGGCAAAGCCGCTCAGGCCCTCCATGTCGAACACGATGATCCTTTGCAGCGTCGGGCAGCGTGCGCGGCAGGCAAGGATCTTGTCGAGCTGTTCCTCGTCCTCGGCAAAGATGATCCGGGTAGCGGAGTCGTTGACGAGATATTCGACCTGCGCCGACGAATCGGTCGGATAGATTCCCGAGGAGACGCCGCCCGCGCACAGGATGCCCATGTCGGCATAGACCCATTCCGGCACGGCGTTGGCGATGATGGAGGCGACGTCGCCGGGCCTGAAACCCGAGGCGCGCAGGGCGTAGGCGATCTCCCTGGAAATTTCCAGCCACGCGCGCCAGCTCGTCGGCTGCCAGATGCCGAACTGCTTCTCGCGGATCGCAACCCTCTCCCCGCGCGTCTCCACCGCGCGTACAAAACTCCTTGCGATCGTGTCTGCGACCGTCAGCACCGCCGGTCGGGCCATGCCGTTCCCTCCTTGTCGCCTCCCATCAGTTGCCTGCCTTGCCGGCGGTCTATGTCTTACGGACGGGCAATCCCCATTTAACGCCACGTTTTCTTCTTTTTCCAGCGCCGCTCGCCCCGTGCGCCGGCCTCCTTGGCGCCAAGGTAAAATTCCTGGATGTCCTTTGAATGCATCAAGCGGTCGCAGGTGTCGTTCATCACGACCCGGCCGATCTCCAGCACGTAGCCGTAATGCGCCGTTTCCAGCGCCACCTTGGCATTCTGCTCAACGAGCAGGATCGACATGCCCTGCTCCTCGTTGATGCGGCGGATGATCGTAAAAATCTCCTTCACCAGGATCGGCGACAGCCCCAGCGATGGCTCGTCCAGCAGCAGCAGCATCGGCCGGTTCATCAGCGCCCGCCCGATCGCCAGCATCTGCTGCTCGCCGCCGGAGAGCTGGCCGGCCGGCTGGTTGATGCGCTCCCTCAGCCGCGGGAAATAGCCGTAGACCCGCTGGAGATCCTCCGCGACCGCGTCGCGATCCTTCCGCGGATAGGCGCCCATCATCAGGTTCTCGCGCACGGAGAGGAACGGAAACACCTCGCGCCCTTCCGGCACGTGGCTGAGGCCGAGCCGGACGATCTTGTCGGCCTCCATGCGCTGGATCGGCTTGCCCATGAACTCGATCGTGCCCTTCTGGGGATCGAGGATGCCGGAAATGGTCTTCAGCACCGTGGTCTTGCCCGCGCCATTGGCGCCCAGCAAGGTGACGATGCGGCCGCGCGGCACTTCGAGCGAGATGCCGCGGATCGCCATGATCGGCCCGTAATAGCTCTCGATATTGCTGAGCTTCAGGATGATATCGGGCAAACCGGCGGCGTCCATCGCGTCAGGCTCCGAGATAGGCGGCGACGACGTCGGGATGCTGCTGCACCTCGGCGGGCGAGCCCATCGCCAGCACCCGGCCGTAGTTCAGCGCGATTACGCGGTCGGAGACACGGTTGACCAGCGACATGTCGTGCTCGACCATCAGCACGGTGATGCCGAGCTCGCTCTTCATGTCGCGGATCCAGAACGACATGTCGTCGGTCTCCTCGACGTTCAGCCCCGACGACGGCTCGTCGAGCAGAATGAGCTTCGGCTCGGAGCAGAGCGCGCGGGCAAGCTCGATCACCTTGCGCACGCCGTAAGGCAGCCCCGAGATCAGCTTGTCGCGATAGGCCTCCAGATCGAGGAACTCGATCACCTGCTCGACGCGGCGCCGGTGCAGCTTCTCGTTCGCGCGCACGCTCGGCAGAAACAACAATTCCTGCCAGAGTTGCGTGGTCGAATGCCGGTGGCGACCAACCAGCAGATTCGCGAGCACGGTCGCATTCTCGAACAGCTCGATGTTCTGGAAGGTGCGGGCGATGCCGAGTCTTGCGATGTCGTAAGGCGGCTCTTGCGTGATGTCCTGGTCCTCGAAGAAGATGCGGCCCGAGGTCGGGCGGTAGATCCGCGAGATCAGGTTGAAGATCGAGCTTTTCCCCGCGCCGTTCGGCCCGATGATCGAGAGGATCTCGCCCTTCTCGACCGCGAACGAGACTGCGTCGACCGCCTTGAGGCCGCCGAAATGCAGCGACAGGTTCTCGGCGCGGAAATAGCTCATCTGTTCCGCTCCGACTTCACGTAGATCTTCTGGCGCTTGAAGGTCGCGCGCTTGTAGAGCGGGAAGAGCTGGAAGAAGAGTTTGATCTTCAGCCAGCGGCCGTAGAGGCCGAGCGGCTCGAACAGCACGAACAGCACGATGATGATGCCGTAGATCGCGCCCTTCAGGCCGTTGAGCGAGGCGAAGGCCGCGACCTTCGACTGGACGTTCGCCGCGCTGTCGGTGCCCGCCCCGAAGGTCGCGGCGACGCCGGCAATGAGGCCCGGCATGTCGTCCTTCAGGTACGTCAGGAACGGATCGATCATCACGATGAAGATCGCGCCCAGCACCGCGCCGTGGAGGCTGAACGTGCCGCCGATCAGGATCACGATGATGAATTCGATCGAGAGCTGGAGCGTGAACATCTCCGGCGAGATGAAGGACAGCTTGTGCGCGAACAGCACGCCGGCAAAGCCGGTGATCGCCGCCGAGATCGCAAAGGACTTCACCTTGTAGAGCGCGACATTGACGCCCATGCTGCGCGCCGCCGTCTCTGAGTCGCGGATCGCAACGAAGGCGCGCCCGGTCGGCGATCGCAGCAGATTGAGCGTGCCGACGATGGTCAGGATCAGGACGGCCAGGCAAAGGAAATAGAACGCAGGACTGTCGCGCGGCACGGCGACGCCGAGCAGCGACAGCGTCTTGATGCGCATGCCCTCATTGCCGTTGGTGACGCTTTCCCAGCGCGCCAGGATTTCCTCGACGATGAAGGCGAAGGAAATCGTGGCGATGACGAGATAGATGCCCTGGAGACGCAGCGCGGGGAAGCCGACCAGCGCGCCGATCAATCCGGTCAGAAGGCCTGCGGCGAGGAAGTAGACCGGAAACGGAACGTTGTATTTCTGCAAATAGGCCGCCGTGTAGGCGCCGATCGCGAGGAACGCGGCATGCCCGAGCGAGGCCTGCCCCGTAAAACCGGTGAGGATCAGCAGCGCCACGCCGACGGTCGCATAGATGCAGACGAAGACGAGCTGGCTCATCAGATAGCTGGAGAGCACGTAGGGCGCGATCAAGAGCACCGCGATCAGGAGCCCGTAGGAGACTACATAGCCCGAATGCGGGAACAGCCGGATGTCGTCTTCATAGTCGGTCTTGAACAGGAAGCGCATGGCGTTCAGACCTTCTTGCGCACGTGAAGGCCGAACAGGCCTTCGGGCTTGAGCAGCAGCACCGCCAGCAGAACGATGTAGGGCGCAACGTCCTTCCAGCCCTCGGGCAGATAGAAGCCAGCCATGCTCTCGATCACGCCGATCAGCACGCCGCCGACGACCGCGCCGGGTATCGAGCCGAAGCCGCCGAGCACGGCGGCGGGAAAAGCTTTCAGCCCGAGCACGAGCCCGACATTGGAATGAATGAAGGTGATCGGCGCCAGCAGCACGCCGGCGCAGGTCGCGACCGCTGCGCTGATGGCCCACACGATCGACACGACGCGCTTCACGGGAATGCCCATGTAGTAGGCCGCGAGCATGTTCTCGGAGCTGGCGCGCATCGCGGTGCCGAGCGAGGTCTTGTTGAAGAACAGATAGAGCAGCACGCAGAGGATGACCGTTGCGGCAATCACCGACAGCTTGTCATAGGCGAGCACCAGCGCGCCGATGCGCAGCACGCCCTGGCTGAACGGCGTCTCGATCTTGAAGTCGTCTGTGCCCCAGATCATGCCGGCGATCGAGCGCAGGAAATAGCCGAGCCCAATGGTCGCCATGATGATGGAGAATTGCGGATAGCCGAGGATCGGCCGCACTACGATGCGTTCAGCGAGCATGCCGAACAGCGCCATGACGGCGACCGCACCGGCGAAGCCAACCCAGTAGTTCAGGCCCATCATGCCGATGAAGGTGAAGGCGAAGAAGCCGCCGAGCATCATCAGATCGCCCTGGGCGAAGTTGACGACCTCGGTCGCCTTGTAAACGAGCACGAAGCCAAGCGCGATCAGACCGTAGACGCAGCCGAGTGCAACGCCACTGACCAGCTGCTGAACGAAGTCCAGCATCGCCGAGCATCCTCCCAATGCGATCGGCGGCTCTTGGCGGCCGTCTCGTCGCATCTTGTGTCCAGTCGTCCGCAATCATATGAGTCGCGGAAAGCATTTGCCCGGCGCAATTCAGCCTGAACCGCCGAGCGCTGTCAATAAAACGAGAGGCGGATGCATCCGTGCCGGATCAAGGAATTTGTGGCAGGATGATTCACCGTGCCGAAACATCTTCAGATCAAGGTCGCAAGCGATGCGGAACCGTATGGTGTGGCCGTCATGAAACCGGACAGCTCGGCGCTGAGCGTACGAGGGTTAACGAAGAGTTTTGACCGTTTGGCCGTCGATTCCCTCGATCTCACCATTCACGCCGGCGAATTCTACGCGCTGGTCGGCCCCAACGGCGCCGGCAAGACCACCACATTGCGCATGGTCGCAGGGCTGCTGCGGCCCGATGCCGGCGCCGTGTCGATCTTCGGCATCGATGCCCTCGCCGATCCCGTGGCCGCCAAGCAGGTGATGGCCTGGGTGTCGGACGAGCCCATGATTTATGACAAGCTGACGCCGCTCGAATATCTCGAATTCGTCGCCGGTCTCTGGGGCATTGCCCCCGCCCTATCCGAGCCGGTCGCGCAGGAGCTATTGATCTCGCTCGGCCTTGCGCCGCACCGGCACGAGCGCTGTGAGGGATTTTCCAAGGGCATGCGCCAGAAGGTTGCGCTGGCCGGCGCGCTGGTCCACGCCCCCCGCCTCATCATTCTCGACGAGCCGCTGACAGGGCTCGATGCCGTCTCCGCCCGCCATGTGAAGGGCCTTTTGACCGAGCGCGTTCGCGCCGGCTGCACCGTGATCATGACCACGCATATTCTTGAGGTCGCCGAGCGCATGGCGGACCGCATCGGCGTGATCGCGTCAGGTAGCCTCGTTGCCGAGGGCACGCTCGCCGAGCTGCGTCAGCAGAACGGCCACACCGACACCAGCCTCGAGGATCTCTTCATCGCGCTGGTCACGCTGGAGGCTGCCGCGGCATGAGCTCGGCGACCGCGCTCTCATGGTTTGCTCGCCACGAGCTCCGCCTCGCCTGGCGCGAATGCCTCGCGATGATGACAGGCCAGCGCAAGCGGAAGCGCGCCGCCGTGATCGGCCTGATCGCCTTTGCCGCACTCCTGCACCTGCCGGCCTGGGCCGTGATCGGCCGCTTCGCCGGACTTCGGTTGCCGCTCGACAAATCGTCGCTGATCGTAATCACGGCGACGATCGCGCTCGCCTGGTCGCTGATGCTGTCGCAGGCGATCGAATCGGTGACGCGGGTGTTTTACGCCCGCGCCGACCTCGACCTCATCATGTCGTCGCCGGCAACGCTCTCCAACCTGTTCTCCGTGCGCATCGCCGCGATTGCGCTCGCGATCACAGCGATGGCGCTGCTGTTCTCGACGCCCTTCATCGATGTACTGGTGATCGGCGGCGGGCCGCGATGGCTCGCGGCCTTCGGCGTGGTGGTCGCCATGGGGCTGTCGGCCGCGGCCATTGCGATCGCGATCACGATCCTGCTGTTTCGGGTGATCGGCCCGGCGCGGACCCGCTTCATCGCGCAGATCCTGGCCGCAATCATCGGCGCCGGCTTCGTGATCGCGCTCCAGATCGCCGCGATCATCTCCTACGGCACACTGTCGCGCTTCGCGGTGCTGACCTCTGATGCCGCGGCCGCCCATGCGCCCGATGTCGACAGCCTCCTCTGGTGGCCCGCGCGGGCGGTGATGGGCGACAGCGAGGCGCTGACGCTGCTGCTCGCGCTCGGCCTCGTCATGCTGGGCGGCGTGATGGCGCTGTTCTCGGGCCGCTTCGCCGATACCGCCATCGACGCCGCCGCCCACGGCGCGACCGGCCGCCGGACCACGCGCGAACGGAAATTCCGCACAGGCAGCCGGCCACAGGCGCTGCGGCGCAAGGAGTTCATGCTGCTGTGGCGCGACCCCTGGCTGATCTCCCAAACCTTGATGCAACTGCTTTATCTGGTGCCGCCGGCGCTTCTGCTGTGGCGGAGCTTTGCCGACAGGTCTACGGCGCTCGTGCTGATCACGCCCGTGATCGTGATGGCGGCGGGGCAGCTTGCCGGCGGTCTCGCATGGCTGACGATTTCGGGCGAGGACGCCCCCGATCTGGTCGCGACCGCCCCGCTGCCGGCCTCGCGCGTCATGCGCGCCAAGATCGAGGTCGTGCTGATCGCGATCGCCATGATCTTCGCTCCGCTCGTCGCAGCACTTGCCTTTGCCTCGCCGCTCCAGACAGCGACCACAGCGGGCGCGATCATCGTCAGCGCGGCGTCCGCTACAGCGATCCAGCTCTGGTTCCGCGTGCAGGCGCGGCGCAGCCAATTCCGCCGCCGCCAGACCTCGTCGCGCATTGCGACCTTTGCCGAGGCCTTCTCCTCGATCGGCTGGGCGGCCACAGCCACGCTGCTGCTCGCGATGCCAGTCGCCGGCGCCATCAGCGGCCTGATCACCGCGGGCCTCGTCGCCGCTACCTGGAAGTTCAGTCCGCAGCGAGAGTGAGGCTTGCGACACTGACGCGCTGTTGATTGCGTCCCATTGGCTGCAGACCGGATTGCGCGTTAGACTTCCCCGACGTCATCGGGGACGGATCCATGTGGCGATTCCTTTCCGCGGTCCTCGCGCTGTTCGGCACATTCCTCACGCCTGCCGTCGCGCAACAGCCACAGCGCAGCGAGTGCCTAGCAATGGCCAACGCAACGCCGCGCGCACTGCCGGTCGCCTTTCAGCGGGCGGCGAATGCGGCAGAGGTCGAGATTACGTACGCCGGCCATTCCACCTATTTCATCGACACGCCCGGCGGCTTGCGCATCGCCACCGACTATAGCGGCGCCTATCAGGTCGGCCGGCTGCCCGATGTCGTCACGATGAACCGGGCGCACAGCACGCACTACTCGTTATATCCCGACAAGCGCATCCCCCATGTGCTGCATGGCTGGGGCGAGGACGGCAAGCCGGCGGTGATCTCGGAGCGCATCGGCGACACCTTCATCCGCAACGTCACCACCGACATTCGCCGTTACTTCGGCGACGATACCGGCACCGACATGATCCGCGACGGCAATTCGATCTTCATTTTCGAAGTCGCGGGCCTCTGTATCGGCCATCTCGGCCATCTCCACCACAAGCTCGACGACAGCCATTTTGCTCAAATCGGCCGGCTCGACATCGTCATGGTGCCGATCGACGGCACTTACACCATGTCGCTCGACGGCATCTCGGAGATCACGAAGCGCCTGCGAGCTTCCGTCGTGCTGCCGATGCACCGATTCGCCACGCCGCTCGACGACTTCATGCGCCGGATCGGTCGCGACTTCGAGATCGACCGGCGCCTGCAACGCTCGTTCCGGATCTCGCGCGATTCGCTGCCGGGCACGCCGACGGTGATCATCCTCGACGGCGTGTGAGCAGCGCAAAGCCGGAACGCATGAACCTCCTCCGACTTGGTTGCCTTGGATCATCTTCGAGCGGAGCAATCATGAGCAGAAGGTTCCTGGTCATCGGCTCATTTGCGGCCATCTACCTGCTGTGGGGTTCCACGTATTTCGCCATCGCGCTGGGCCTGAAGTCGATTCCGCCA
Organism: Bradyrhizobium sp. CB82; assembly: GCF_029714405.1. Lineage (NCBI taxonomy): Bacteria > Pseudomonadati > Pseudomonadota > Alphaproteobacteria > Hyphomicrobiales > Nitrobacteraceae > Bradyrhizobium > Bradyrhizobium sp. CB82. Next base: position 8,693,499 of record NZ_CP121650.1, read on the forward strand.
TTTCTGCTGATGGCGCTTCGCTCGTTCTGCGGCGGCATCTTATTGCTTGCCCTGAGCGGCCGCCAGGTCGCGGGCACGTCCTTGCAGACATGGTTGCAGGCGTGCTGGTGCGGGCTGCTGTTCTTTGTCGGCTGCCACGGCGTGCTCGCCTTCGCGCAGCAATCGGTTCCTTCAGGCGTCGCCGCCATCGTGCTTGCCACGATCCCGTTCTGGATCCTGCTGATCGATGTCTTGTTCCGCGGCGATCAGCGTCCCCGGCCGATTGCATTGCTTGCGCTGGTGCCCGGTTTCTTCGGCGTTGGACTCGTGGCATGGCAAAATGTCGAACAGGCCGGCATCAGTATTCTTCCCGTCGTCTGGCTGCTGGCTGCGGCCCTGTCATGGTCGATCGGCACCGTCCTGTCCCGAGGCATGTCGAGCCAGGCATCCGCCATCCTGCTTTCGGGCATGCAGCTATCGATCGGCGGCGTCGTGTTGTTCGCGATCAGCTTGCTGACGGGCGAGATCGAGGGCTTCACGCCGAGCGACGTCTCGATGACTTCGGTTGCGGCAGCGCTTTGGCTGATCGTCTCCGGTAGCGTGATCGGGTTCGCCGCCTACAACTGGCTGCTGGAGAACGTTCCGACGTCGCTGGTGTCGACCTATACTTTCGTCAATCCGGTGGTCGCCGTGCTGCTCGGCACCGTCGTGCTCGGCGAGCCGTTTTCGCGCATGATGCTGGTTGGCGCGAGCCTCGTCATTGTCTCCGTCATCGTCATCTGGCGAGCAGAACGCTCAGGCAGCCGCCGGACCAAAGATGAGGCCGACCGAGGCATCAGGCATCTGTCGCTGCGCAAGACCTGACGATTGCCGACGGCAATTTTCTCCAAGCGGTCTGCGGTCCGATCGTGCTGATCTTCCCGCGACAGTGGAGATCGACATGAGCGACTTTGCCAGATTGTTGCATGCGAGCGGACCCAGCCCCGATCACGCCGCCGCGCTGCAACTCTACGGCCAGTTCATTGGCGATTGGGATGCCGAGATCATCGCGCACGCGCCTGACGGCACCACCCATCGCGCGGCCGGCGAGATCCATTTCGGCTGGGTGCTGGAGGGCCGCGCCGTCCAGGACGTCTGGGTGATCCCGCGCGCCGCAGGCGCACCGCCTTTCCCGATCGCCGGCAACTGGTACGGCACCACGCTGCGGATCTACGATCCGACCATCGACGCCTGGCGGATTTCCTGGTTCGACCCCGGTCGCAGCGTTTTCCGTCAACAGATCGGCCGGCCGCGCGGCGCTGACATCGTGCAGGAAGGTGCCACCGACAGCGGCGACCTGTCACGCTGGAGCTTTACCGAAATCACCGAAAATGCATTCCACTGGCTCGGCGAGGCCAAAACGGCCACGGCACCGGAGTGGCGGCTGGTGGTGGAGGTCAAGGCGCGGCGGCGCGCGCAGTCGTAACGCGAGAAGAGGGGCCGGATTTCATCGCCCCCCCTCTCCTTCAGTCGCTGGGATGCGCTTGGTAAAACCCGGTTAGCCAGCGCCCATGAGCGTCGCGGGACGACGCTCGCCGGGCGAGAGGAACATCCGCTTCAGCTTGTTGACGACACGGGCCATGAAACCGATCAGCGCCGGATTGGTCTTGCGGCAAAAGGCGATCTTCTTGACATGGCCCTCGACATGCCATTTGGCATGCGCACCGTCGCGGAAGAAGATCACGTCGCCGACGCCGTAGCGCTTCGGCGGCATGCCTTCACTCTCGAGCACGATCGACCCTTCCAGGATCATGATGGTCTCGTCGAAATCGTAGTACCAGTTGAAGCGCCCTTCGGTGCACGACCAGATGATGGTCGATGCGGTGCCGTCGGCGCTGGTCGACAGGATGTGCGAGCGCGACACCGGATTGCCTTCGATGATCCAGGACGGCTCGATCGGCCGCAGCTCCAGTTCGACGGCACAGCTTCCGGTTTGAATCAACGCGCGCGACATCGGCTTCCTCTGGGAATAATAGATGACTGGCTGGCCCAGGCCCGGGCCGTTTCAAACAGTGCATGTGACGCTAGTAGCCGTTTTTTAATTCTTCCTTACGCGGGGCCCGAACAATCGCCGCAAGTTGCATGTACGGCGTGCCTAGCGCGTCGATTTGCAAGTGGATTCCGCGCGAATGAACCCGCCTTGCGCGCCGGGATCATCGCCACGACGTTTGAGGAGTTCATCCAGCTCGTCGTCGCCTGCCCCTATTGGCTCGACATCCTCCAATTCTCCGCCGGCGGCGACATCGTGGAGATGCGACGCGCCGCGACCGCGCTTGAGGCGACGCTCGACGACGGAGACGACATCGACGACGCTCGCGACATGATCCGGGATGCGCTCGACCTGCCCGACGCTGATGATCCGGTCGGTTCACTCTATGAAGCGGTCGCCGCGTCCGACGCCATCGTGCGCGCGACGGACGGCAGTCCGTTCACCACGCTCTTCAACCGCTTCACGATCGACAGGAATCCGATGCTGCGCAACGCGGCGGCGTGAGGCCGGTTATTTCGCCCACTCGCCCTTGCGGAACACCGGCTCCTTGCTGCCGTCGGCCAAAATGCCGTCGATGTCGGTCGACGCCGAACCGATCATCCAGTCAATGTGGATCAGGCTCTGGTTGCCGCCCTGCGCCGCGATCTGCTGCGGCGTCAGCTTGGCGCCGTTGACGAAGCACTTCGAATAGCACTGGCCGAGCGCGATGTGCGAGGCCGCATTCTCGTCGAACAGCGTGTTGAAGAACAACAGCCCGCTCTGCGAGATCGGCGAGGAATGCGGCACCAGCGCCACCTCGCCGAGCCGCCGCGCGCCCTCGTCGGTGTCGAGCACCTTGTTCAGCACCTCCTCGCCGCGCGAGGCCTTTGCGTCGACGATCTTGCCGTCCTCGAAGCGCACGGCGATGTTGTCGATCAGCGTGCCCTGATAAGACAGCGGCTTCGAGCTGACGACGTGGCCGTAGACGCGCCGGCAATGCGGCGTGGTGAAGACTTCCTCGGTCGGGATGTTGGCGTTGCAGCTGATGCCGTTCTTGGAGAGCGAGGCGCCGCCTTCCCATTCATGACCATCGGCAAGGCCGATCGTAAGGTCCGTGCCGGGCCCGGAGTATTGCAGCGCGCGAAAACGCTTGCCGTTCAGCCAGTCGGTGCGCTCGCGCAGCGCCGCATTGTGCTGCGCCCAGTTGGCCATCGCATCCTCGCGGTCGACGCGGGACGCCGCGAAGATCGCCTCCGCAAGCTTGCCGATCGCGATCTCCTCGGGATCGTCAGGAAATACCTGCTTCGCCCAGGACGGGCTCGGATAGGCGATGATGTTCCAGTTGGTATCGAAATTGACGATTTTCTCCAGCGCCGGCTGGTAGGCCATGGAATTGGCCTTGCTGGCGCGCGCCACCTTGGCGGGATCCTCGCCCGACAGCAGCATCGGATTGTCGCCGACGATGGCCAGTCGCGCCGTATTCTCCGAGAACGCCTTCGCCATGCCCTCGTAGAGCCAGCCGGCCGCGCAATCAAAACTGTTGTCGTGACCGTGGCGGTAGCGCGCCAGCGTCATCTCTTCATCGGACAGGATCGGCGTGACGATGCCCGCGCCGGCCTTGTAGGCATGCACGGCGATCCGCCGTACCAAGGGCAGCGCGATCGCCGGTGCGGTCAGCAGCAGATCCTGGCCCGGCCGCAAGCCCAGGCCCACCCTCACCGCCACCTCGGCCAGCCGGTCGAGTTTTGCGGGATCGATGGGAGTGGAGGTGTTGCGTTGATCAGTCATGCCGGGTCCCCTGCTGACGGGCTCTGTTCCATCTAAGTCTAGCATCGCACGGCGCAAGTGCGCGAGCCAATTGCGCACCGTGAGCCGAGATACGCAGTTTCACGCATTTTGGTTTTCAACACCTTGCCGGGGCGGCGGCCCGATTGAGCAACGCCAAGGTCATATTTCGGTGAGCCGGCGCTGCGAGCCGATGGCGCGGCTGCTTCAGCGCGGTCGCTGCGAGCCGTCATCCTGTCAAAAGTTTAATCCATCGCCACCGGCGGGTTGCTCTATCGCGACCCGCGAGGTCGTCGATCGGCTTTGCATGACGAGGCGACCTTGATGTTGCAATTTCTGCCGCCCACCTACCAGCACCGCCTGCCGACGATGCCGTCGCCTATTGCATGCAACGCTACCAGTCCGACGATCCGAGCAGCGGCACCTTGCTCGGCAATGACGGCCGCGTCATCCGTGTCCGTGACCACCTCGCCGTAACCGCTGGGGTGGCAATTGCGCCTGTGCCCACCCGCGCAAGCCCCGAATACCGCCCGGTTCCGTCGCCCCGCCACCCATCGGCGACATGGCTGGCATCTCTCCAGTTCAGAGCAACGATCGCGATTGCGATGAACCAAGAGTGCGCCTCGATGGACTCATAGAATCCAGATCCAATTGATATTGCCGTTTCAGATGCTTGATTTCGTCGTGAGGCCAGAGTCGTCGCAGTGCAGTTTCTGTTTAGCGATCATCTACTTGACACCGACAGGCGGGAGCTGAGCCGCGATCAGGTTCCCGTCGCGGTCGAGCCGCAGGTCTTCGACCTCGTCGTTCACCTGATGCGGAATCGCGACCGCGTGGTGACAAAGGACGAGTTGATCGACAAGATCTGGCTTGGGCGCTCGGTCTCGGAATCGACCCTGACCAGCCGGATCAATGCCGCGCGCAAGGCGATCGGCGATTCCGGCGCGAGCCAGGCGTTGATCCGCACCGTCGCGCGCAAAGGCTTTCGCTTCGTCGGCGACGTCGAGATGCGCAACGGCCGTGATGGCTCGGCCGAGCCCGTGAGCCAGGCCAGGGAAACCCCGGGCCTGCCGCTGCCCGATCGCCCTGCAATCGCCGTGCTGCCCTTCACCAATATGAGCGGCGACCGCGAGCAGGATTATTTTTCCGACGGGATCAGCGAGGACATCATCACCGCGCTGTCGAAGCTGCGCTGGTTCTTCGTCATCGCGCGCAACTCCTCCTTCGTCTACAAGGGCCGCGCGGTGCATATCGGCGCGATCGCCCGCGAGCTCGGCGTGCGCTACGTCGTCGAGGGCAGCGTCAGGCGCAGCGGCGACCGGGTGCGCATCTCCGCGCAGCTCAACGACGCAACCACCGGCAGCCATCTGTGGGCCGAGCGCTACGACCGCAGCATCGCCGACGTCTTCGCCGTGCAGGACGAGATCACCGACGCCATCGTCGCCGCGATCGAGCCGCAGCTCTATGCCGCCGAGAGCTTTCGCGCCCAGCAGAAGCCGCCGGGAAGCCTGGATGCCTGGGATCTGGTGATGCGCGCGCTATCGCATTACTGGCGTATCACGCGTGGCGACAATGCCGCAGCCCAAGAGCGGCTCGAGAAGGCGATCGCCATCGATCCGGCCTACGGCAAGGCGCTCGGCCTGCTCGCGACCAGCCATATGTTCGGCGCCCACATGGGCTGGGCCGACATGGCGGCCACTCTGCCGGTCGCGGAGCACGCCGCATTCGCCGCAGTCGAGGCCGATCGCGACGACGCCTGGGCCCATCACGGGCTCGGCTACACCCATCTGTTCCGGCGGCGCTTCGACGACGCCATCGCCGCGTTTGAGCTCGCGCTGCGGCTCAATCCCAATTTTGCCATGACGCATGCCTTTTACGGCGTGACGCTGTGCTATGCGGGCCGCTGGGAGGACGGCGACGCGGCCGCACGCCGCGCACTGCGGCTCAGTCCGCGCGATCCCTTCTCGGCGATCTATTGCGGGGTCGCCGCCTACGCGCAGTTCATCGGCCATCGCTACGAGGACGCGATCCAGTTCGCGCGCGAATCGCTCAGGCAGCGCAGCGATTTCGTCGGGGCCCATCGCGCGCTGACAGCCGCCGCCGGCATGCTCGGCAATCGCGAGCTGGCAGCCTCCGCGCTCGAGGGCCTGCGACGCGCCCAGCCCAACGTCTCCCTCGCCTGGATCACCAGCGAGCTGCCGATGCAGCGCGCCGAGGACCGGGAGCATTATAGCGAAGGCTTGCGGCGTGCGGGATTGAGGTAGCGGCCCTCGTAGAAAGTCGTGTCGTCCGGCATCGACGGGCCCCGTGCCACTCGGCTCGTCCTTCGTTTCTACTCCTTCATCATCTCGCCGCTGCCGCCGAACTCGGCCGGAAAATCCTTCAGCTTCGGCAGGCCGTCGCGCATCGGCAACACGGTGTCGGCGTAGTTGACGTGGACGGCGGGCGTGAACGCCAGCGTCGGGATGACGGCCGTGAAGACGTCGATCAGGCCGAGCGGCGGATGACTGGTCATCAGGTGACCGCCGCATTTGCGGCAATATTTGCGCTGACTGAGCGGCGTCTTGGCGTAGGTGGCAACGTGATCGGCGCCGTCGGTGACGCGAACGGCCTCCGGCTTCCACAGGCTGAACGCGTTGACCGGCCCGCCCGACCACGAGCGGCAGGAGCGGCAATGGCAGTAGCCCATCGCCTCCGGCGCGCCCGTCACTTCGATTGCGACCGCACCGCAGAAGCAGGTTCCGACGTGTTTCATTTGAGTGTTCTCCTTGGACGACGCTGAGAATCAAGTTGAGGCGAAGATCAAACCGACCGGCGCCAGGGAATAAGCATCGATACGCGCTGTTTGTATTGCCGGTACTCGTCGCCGAACAGCGCCACGAGGTCGCGCTCCTCGAGCGTGATGCCGAGCAGGATGTAGAGCGTGATCACGGATGCAAACAGCAGATGGCCCACCGTCATGGTCGGCGCGGCCCAGATCGCGATGATGAAGCCGAGATAGAGCGGATGCCGGACGAATTTGTAGAACATGGGCGTCCTGAAACGCGGCGGCGACGGCTGCTTGTCGACGAGTTGCTGGGTGACCTGCTGCAGACCGAACAGCTCGAAGTGATTGATCAGGAAGGTCGAGGTGAAGACCAGCACCCAGCCGGCGAAGGATAGCGTGACGATGGTCACGGCGACGTCCGGATCCTGGACGTCCCATATGATCGCCGGCAGCGGTCGCCACTGCCAGAACAGGAGCAGCAGCGACAGGCTCGCCAGCAACACATAAGTGCTGCGCTCCACATTCTTTGGCACAAACTGCACCCACCACGCCTTGAAGCGCTGCCGTGCCATCACGCTGTGTTGAACGGCAAACAGCGCCATCAGGAGCAGATTGATGATGACGGCCTCGACCGCAGAGGAATCGGTTCCAGTGTCGATGCTTTTCGGCACCACCAGGCCTATGATGAAGCCGATGGCGTAGAGGATGGTCACGAGAAATACCAGGTAGGCCGCAATTCCGTACAAAAAGGCGATGAACTTGAAGACTTTTGAGCCCGCGACATCCGGGCTGATGGAATGAACTTGGTGATCCAGTTGGGTCATAGACAGCTCCGTTGTGCCGAACGATCGGCACTCATTGGGTCGCTGCACCATGCTGGTTCGGACCTGCCTAAGCTTTTCCGAACGATTTATTTTCGCCTGAGATGACGCTGATTTTTGCTTGAGACGACGAAACGTGCGATTTCACTTTGAAAATCACGTGCTGGACTGCGACCTGCGCGAGTTGACGCGTGACGGTGCTCCGGTTCCATTGCAGCCGCAGGTCTTCGATCTGCTTGTGCACCTCGTCACGCAGCGCGGCCGCGTCGTCACCAAGGACGACCTGATCAGCCAGGTCTGGGATAACCGCATCGTTTCGGACTCTGCGCTGAATAGTCGCATCAACGCGGCGCGAAAGGCGCTCGGCGATGACGGCGCGGCGCAGCGGTTGATCAAGACCATCCCGCGCAAGGGTTTTCGCTTCGTCGGCGAGGTGCTGGAGCAGACACTGGCACCGCCCGCGGCCAAGGCGCCACGGAGCGCGCCCGAGCGGCCGACGATCGCGGTGCTGGCGTTCGAGAACATGAGCGACGACCCCGAGCAGGACTATTTCTGCGACGGGATCGCCGAGGACATCCTCACAGCGCTGTCGAAGGTGCGCTGGTTCCTGGTGATCGCCCGCAACTCGTCCTTCACCTACAAGGGACGCGCGGTGCACATCAGGCAGATCGCCGACGAGCTCGGCGTCGGCTATGTCGTCGAAGGCAGCGTGCGCAAGGCCGGCGGTCGCGTGCGGATCACTGCGCAGCTCAACGATGCCGTCACCGGCAGCCACATCTGGGCCGAGCATTACGATCGCGACCTCGGCGACGTCTTCGCCGTGCAGGACGAAATCACCAACGCGATCGTCGCGGCGATCGAGCCGCAGATCTACGCAGCGGAAAATTTTCACGCCCGGCGCAAGCAGCCGGCGAGCCTGGACGCCTGGGACCTCTTGATGCGAGGACTGTCGCACTACTGGCGCGTGACGCGGCAGGATCATCTGATGGCGCAGGCGCTGCTCGCGCAGGCGATCGCGATCGATCCCGGCTACGGTCAGGCCCAGTCGGTGCTGGCAGCAAGCCACATGTTCGGCGTGCATCTCGGCTGGGCGGACCTTGCGACCGCAGCACCAATCGCGGAAGCTGCCGCGCTCGCCGCGGTCAAATGCGACCATGAGGATCCCTGGGCGCATACGGCGCTCGGCAGCGTCTATTTCTCGACGCGTCGGCTCGACGACGCGGTGTCGGAGTTCGAGCAGGCGCTCAGGCTCAACCCGAATTTCTCGCTGGCGCAGGGCTATTACGCGCTGGCCCTGTCCTATGCCGGTCGCTCGCGCGACTCGTTCGAGGCGGCGCAAAAGGCCATCCGCCTCAGCCCGCGCGATCCGTCGCTCGCGATCTACTACGGCATCGCCGGCTATGCCCGCTTCACCGAACGCCGCTATGACGAGGCGATCGCACTTGCCCGGGAGGCGATCCGCCACCGCGGCGATCTCACCGGCGCCTATCGCGTGCTCGCGGTCTCGGCCGGAATGGCCGGCGATCAGGAACTCGCCGCAACCGCCTTGCAGGAGCTGCGCCGCACCCAGCCCAACATCTCGCTTGCCTGGATCGCGACGCAACTGCCCTGGCGGAGCGGATCGGATCGCGAGCATTATCTGGAGGGATTTCGAAGGGCGGGGTTGGGGTAGAGCGCGGGCACAACCCGCCCGTCGTACCCCCGCCTTCGGCTGGACCCGAATCAGCGTTAGTGCATTCACACGATCGACCGCGTGGACTGGAGTGATATGACGGGCCCCGAACTGAAGCAATTGCGCGCCGACCTGTCGGAGGCTCTCGGCCGGGAGCTCACGGTCGCAGACATGGCCAAGCTGTGCGGCTTGCCGGCCGCGAGCGGGACCGTGACGATCCGGCGCTGGGAGGTACGCGGCCCGAGCGCGCAGGCAGCCAAGGTGCTCGGCGTGCTCGCGATGGCGAGCGAGCGCTATCCGATCCTGGAGAAGTTCGACATCTTCGATCGTCACACCATCGCGGAGAAGGAGCGGCCCGCGCAGCGCGAAAAGTTTCGCCAGCAGATGCGCGAGGAAGTGCGCCGGCGTCTGGCTTAACAAAAGACGGCCGGTCGGCCTCGCAAGCGCGCCGCGTTAAGCCTTCCTTCAGCCTTTCTTAACCCGCCGTTAGGCACGAAAAACATTTGCCGGCCAAGACGTTGGCTTGGCGGCGACTGTGCCACGCATGTGACAGCATTTTAGTCAAAAGCCCGCTATCTGCGAAAGCAACGACAGTGCGACAAGCGCGCCTGCCGGGAATGAAGTGTTGGAGTAAGAAGACGATGAAGAAGACTCTGTTCGCGACCGTTGCGCTGCTCTCCGTGAGCGCGGCCGCGCCCGCCGTTGGTGCCGATCTCGGCGCCCGCCCCTATTACAACAAGGCGCCTCAACCGGCTTATGTCGCGCCGATCTACAACTGGACCGGCTTCTATTTCGGTGCGCATCTCGGCGGCGCGTTCTCGAGCGACAACAATTTCAACGGGCTCTCCACCGGCAACAACAGCAACGGCCGCTTCCTCGGCGGTGTCCAGGTCGGCGCGGACTGGCAGTTCCACCCGAACTTCGTGGTCGGCGTCGAAGGCCAGTACTCCTGGCTCTCGGGAAGCGTCGGCGCGGTGTTCCCGAGCGGCTACGCCTACACCAACGACCAGCGCGGGCTCGGCTCGATCACCGGCCGCGTCGGTTACACCTGGGGCCCGGGCCTGATCTACGTGAAGGGCGGCTATGCCTATTCGGACAACAACGAGACTGTGAAGCTGGGCGGCGCGCCGGTCGCGTTCGCGATCTCGGGCGATCATCGCAACGGTTACACCGTCGGTGGCGGTCTCGAGTACATGTTCGCCCCGAATTGGTCGGCCAAGGCCGAGTACCAGTACTACAATTTCGGCAGCGCCACCTTCACCGCTCCGGCCGCGCTCGTGCCGGCCGGCAGCTTCACCACCGACGATCACACCGTGAAGGCAGGCGTCAACTACCGCTTCAACTGGGGCGCCCCGGTTGCCGCGCGTTACTGATCGCTAACCACAACTGATCTTGCGGAAGGGCCGGCAGTCTTGCCGGCCCTTCTTTTTTCGTCCCGTGGAAAGAGCGCAAGCAATTGCGGCACTTGCGATTTTTTAACTCGCTACTCCGATACTGCCGCCCGCAAAACATAAAGTAATCGGCGTGGGGGAATCTTGATGGCGATCCGTGTGGGCCTGGGCAGATCAAAGCCTCGTGTCTCGTTACCGAAGTGGGGCGTGCGCGGCAGCCTGTTCGCCGCCTTTGCGGTGATCGCGGGCATGTGCCTGGTGATCTCGGCGGGAGCCGGCTACGTGCTGCAAAATCTCGGCGAACGCATGGTCGACCTGAGCGGGCGGGACATTCCGCGTCTCGCCGCAAGCCTGCAACTGTCGGCCCTGAGCGCAAGCCTCGCGGCACAGGGACCGGCGCTGCTCGCCGCGCCGAGCGAGGACGCGCTGAACGAGCGCACCAAGAAGCTGAAGGAATTGCAGCAGCAGGTCCAGCAGAAGCTCGGCGAGATCATCGAGCTCGGCGCTGACAAGGCCGTGGTCGCGGGACTTAACGACATCATCAAGAACCTCAATGAGGCAGCTCAAAGCCTGACCTCGGCCGCGCGCGAGCGGCTCGACGTCGCGGCCCTTCACGACAAGCAATACGATGCGCTGCGCAAGGCGCAGAGCGATTTCGTCGGCGCGGCAAGCCCCGCGATGCTCAACGCCCAGACCCAGGTGAACGCGATCCTCGGCTCGGCGAACCTGTCGGCCGAAGACGCCACCGAAGCCGCGCAGACTGTCGGCCAGCTCGGCAATGTCGTCGCCAGCGGCAATCTCGCGGCCGCCGACATGAGCGCGGCGCTCTCGGCCAACACCGCCGACAAGCTCGACGACATCCAGAAGGAATTCAAGACGGCGCAGGGACGCCTGCGCTCCAACCTCGACCTCTTGCCGGACAATCAGGGCAGCAAGCTGCTGCGCGAGACGGCCGAAAAGCTGCTTGCGCTCGGCACCGGAAAGACCGGCGTGTTCAACCTGCGCGAGAAGGAGCTCGACGCCAACGACTATGGCCAGACCGTGCTCGACGAAACCCGCAAGCTCAATGTCGGCCTCGGCATCAGCGTGCAGCAACTTGTCGAAGGCGTGCAGAAGGAGACCAACGCGTCGACCTTCCAGGCGCGCAGGCAGATTTCGTTCGCCACCATGGTCATGCTGGCGCTGGGCGCGCTGACTTTGGTCGGCTCGGTGCTGTTCGTCTGGCTCTATGTCGGACGCAACATCCTGCGGCGCATCGGCGGACTGCAACGTGCGATGCAGCTGCTCTCGGCCGGCGATCTCGACGCAGAGATCGTCCGCACCAAACACAATGACGAGATCGGCGCCATGACCGATACGCTTCAGGTGTTCCGCCAGAGCATGATCGAGGCCCGCGCACTCTCCAGCGAGCAGGACAAGGACCGCGCCGCCAAGGCCGAACGCGCCGCGCGCATGGAAGCGCATATCGGATCGTTCGAAGGCACCGTGCGCACGGCCCTCGACAGCCTCGCCCAATCGGCCAATTCGATGCAGGCGACCGCGCAAAGCATGTCGTCGACGGCCGACCAGTCGAATGCGCTTGTCAACGCCGTGGCGTCGGCCGCCGAGGAGACCTCGGTCAACGTGCAGACGGTGTCGGCCGGCACCGAGCAATTGTCCTCGTCGATCGCCGAGATCAGCCGCCAGGTGGTCACCTCGGCCGAGATCGCCAAGAAGGCGGTCCACGAGGCCGGAGCGACCGACGCGACCGTGCAGGGCCTCGCCGACAGCGCGAGCCGCATCAGCGTGGTCGTCGATCTCATCCAGACCATTGCCTCGCAGACCAACCTGCTCGCGCTCAACGCCACGATCGAAGCGGCGCGCGCCGGCGAAGCCGGCCGCGGCTTCGCCGTGGTCGCCTCCGAAGTGAAGAGCCTCGCAAGCCAGACCGCGAAGGCCACGGACGAGATCCGCACCCAGATCGCCAGCATGCAGCAGGTCACGACCTCTGCGGTCGGCGCGATCAGGGGCATCGGCCAGATCATCGGCGAGATCAACGACGTGACCACGGCGATCGCCGCCGCCGTCGAGGAACAGGGTGCCGCGACGCGCGAAATCGCCCGCAACATCCAGCACGCCGCGGGTGGCACCAGCGAGGTCTCCAGCAACATCGTCGGCGTCTCCACGGCCTCGGCCGAAGCCCGCGCTGCGGCGACCGACGTGCTGAGCGCCTCCGATGCGCTGCGCCGCGAGGCCAACCTGCTGCGCGGGGAGATCGACGCGTTCCTCAGCAATATCCGCGCGGCGTAGTCGCCGGCGCCGCCGCCATTCCGGGAGCGCGCCTTCCCGGAATGGCTATCCGGGCTACGGAATGACGGCCATGCGAACGCCACCCCACGTGGTTTTTCGGCTGGCGTCCCGCCCCGTGTGCGGGTACCGATAGTGTCCATGCATTCGAAGAGCGACAGCGTGCAGTCCTCCGCCGAGGCCCTGCGCTACCCCTGGGAACAGCATCCCGGCCCCGAAGAGGTCGTGGAGGTGCGGCCCGGCGTGTTGTGGGTGCGGCTCAAGCTGCCGTTCCGCCTCAACCATGTGAACATCTACCTGCTCGCCGACGGCGACGGGTATGCGATGATCGATTCCGGCTTCGGCAATGAGGAGACGATCGAGGCCTGGACGAAGCTGTTCGAGGGACCGCTGAAGGGCGTCCGCATCACGCGGCTTATTGTCACTCACTCCCATCCCGACCATGTCGGGCTCGCGGGCTGGATCGTCGAGCGGTTCAACTGCCCGCTCGAGATGTCGCAGGTCGAATATCTGCAATCGGTCTACCACCAGAATCGCGGCACCGAGGAGCGGCGCAACGCGCAGCGGCTGTTCTTCCGCCGCCACGGCATGGACGAGACGCTGACCGACAAGCTGCTCGGCCGCGGCCAGGAGTATCTGAAGCGCGTGTCGGTGCTCCCCGCCTCCTATCGGCGCGTCTCGCATGGCGACGAGGTCGTGATCGGCACACGCCGCTTCAAGGTGATCACCGGCGGCGGTCATGCGCTCGACCAGATGATGCTGTATTGCGCCGACGACAAGCTGTTCCTCTCCGCCGACCAGGTGCTGAGCAAGATCTCGCCGAACGTCAGCGTCTGGGCGGTCGAGCCCGACCAGAACTCGCTCGGCGAATATCTGGCCTCGCTGGCGAGCCTCACCACCACGCTGCCCTATGACGCGCTGGTGCTGCCCGGCCACGGCGTGCCGTTTTACGGCTTGAAAACCCGCATCAAGCAGCTTGCCGATCATCACGAGGAGCGCTGCCGGCTGATCGCTGACGCCTGCCGCGAGGTGCCGCAGACCTCGTCCCAGCTCGTGCCGGTGGTGTTCCACAAGCACGTGCTCGATCCTCACCAGATGGGCTTTGCCGCGGGCGAGCTGATCGCCCACGTCAACTACATGCTGGTCGAGGGACGGCTGACCGCGCAAGAGAAGGACGGCGTGCTTCAGTTCAGGACGACTTGAACTTCAAACACGAATGCAGCCTTTACTCCGTCCGGCTTGCACCTTGGACAAAATGTCCGTGCTGCCCCGGCGCTGCCGCGCATCTCATGGCGTCCGTTCCCGGGCGGGACACCAAGGCGCTAGCTGGTTGATCCACATCAATAATTGCTGATCGCCGGCCGCTATGAAGGGTCCTGCCCGGCGCATTGCCAAAATGGGCGGGCGCATAGACATTAGAGCTGGAATAGCTCTAAGAAGATGAGCCGCTTGGGTCCTCAAGTTCCGCTGCAGGTCTGCCGATGGATTACAGCCAGTACTTCTCTTCCGCCCTCGACCGCCTCCACGCCGAACGGCGCTATCGCGTGTTCGCGGATCTCGAGCGCATCGCCGGCCGGTTTCCGCATGCGGTGTGGCACTCGCCCAAGGGCAAGCGCGACGTCGTGATCTGGTGCTCCAACGACTATCTCGGCATGGGCCAGCATCCGAAGGTGGTCGGCGCCATGGTCGAGACGGCGACCCGGGTCGGTACCGGTGCGGGCGGCACCCGCAACATCGCCGGCACCCATCATCCGCTGGTGCAGCTCGAGGCCGAGCTCGCCGACCTCCATGGCAAGGAGGCTGCTCTCCTCTTCACCTCGGGCTATGTCTCGAATCAGACCGGCATAGCGACGATCGCAAAACTCATCCCGAACTGCCTGATCCTGTCGGACGAGCTCAACCACAATTCGATGATCGAGGGCATCCGCCAGTCCGGCTGCGAACGGATCGTATTCCGCCACAACGATCTCGCCGATCTCGAAGCGCTCCTGAAGGCCGGTGGCCCGGGCCGGCCGAAGCTGATCGCCTGCGAGAGCCTCTATTCGATGGACGGCGACGTCGCCCCGCTGGCAAAAATCTGCGATCTCGCCGAGAAATACGGCGCGATGACCTATGTGGATGAGGTCCATGCGGTCGGCATGTACGGCCCGCGCGGCGGCGGCATCGCCGAGCGTGACGGTGTGATGCATCGCATCGACATTCTGGAAGGCACGCTGGCGAAAGCCTTCGGCTGCCTCGGCGGCTATATCGCGGCCAACGGCCAGATCATCGACGCCGTGCGCTCCTATGCGCCGGGCTTCATCTTCACCACTGCGCTGCCGCCGGCGATCTGCTCGGCCGCGACCGCCGCAATCAAGCATTTGAAGACCTCGAACTGGGAGCGCGAGCGCCACCAGGACCGCGCCGCCCGCGTCAAGGCGATCCTCGATGCCGCCGGCCTGCCGGTGATGTCGAGCGACACCCACATCGTGCCGCTGTTCGTCGGCGATCCCGAGAAGTGCAAGCAGGCCTCCGACCTCCTGCTCGAGGAGCACGGCATCTACATCCAGCCGATCAACTATCCCACCGTCGCCAAGGGCACCGAGCGCCTGCGCATCACGCCCTCGCCCTATCACGACGACGGCCTGATCGATCAGCTCGCCGAAGCCCTCCTCCAGGTCTGGGACCGCCTCGGTCTGCCGCTGCGCCAGAAGTCGCTGGCGGCGGAGTAGGCTGTTCGCCTTCTCCTTAAATCCAACCCGCTCCGTTCCCGGGGCCTACCCCCTCCCCAACCCTCCCCCGCAAGGGGGGAGGGAGCGCAGCGGTGTCTGCGGCCCGAGCGGACGCCCAAATTCACGTCAGCCCTAGTCTAACGTTGGCTTCGCTCGCGTGGCCGGAAGCTGCCTCAGAGTTTTCCAACCGCATATTGCACTCCCGCCGTTCCCTCCCCCCTTGCGGGGGAGGGCCAGGGAGGGGGATGCCGGGGACTCGCTCAGCAGGCCCGAGACCGCCGCGCGATCGGGTAGCAGCACACCGCCCGGCTTAACGACGATGATGGTTCCTGCGGCAACCGGAAAAATGGCTGTCGCTTGCGGCAGGCTTAAGCGATAGATTTTCTTCGGAAAATGAGATCGGACGCGGCTTGGGCCGCGACGCAAGGGAGAGGTCCCCCAGCAATGCTGCACGACTGGGGTGTGATCGCAGCCGCCTTCGGCTATATCGGCTTCTTGTTCCTGGTGGCGAGCCATGGCGACCGCCGCTCCCAGGCGCGAGCCGGCCGTGCCTCCGGCCTGATCTACCCGCTCTCGCTCGCGATCTACTGCACGTCCTGGACCTTCTTCGGCTCGGTCGGCTTCGCCACCCGCACCTCGACCGACTTCCTGGCGATCTATGTCGGCCCGGTCTTGATGATCGGGATCGGCACCGGCATCCTCCGCCGCGTGATCCAGCTCGCCAAGGCCCAGAACATCACCTCGATCGCCGACTTCATCGGCGCGCGCTACGGCAAGAGCCAGGCGGTGGCGGCAACGGTTGCGCTGATCGCGATCATCGGCTCGGTGCCCTATATCGCCCTGCAACTGAAGGCCGTCGCCTCCTCGCTCGAAACCATCTTGAGCGAGGACCAGGCCTTTTCCCACATCCCGATCCTCGGCGACATGGCGCTGATGGTGACGTTGGCGATGGCGGCCTTCGCGGTGCTGTTCGGCACACGCCAGACCGACGCCACCGAGCACCAGCACGGTTTGATGCTCGCGGTCGCGACCGAATCCATCGTCAAGCTGGTGGCGTTCCTCGCCGCCGGCGCCTTCGTCACCTTCTGGATGTTCTCGCCGCACGAATTGATCGAGCGCGCGATGAAGACGCCGGAGGCGGTGCGCGCCATCAACTATTCGCCCTCGATCGGCAACTTCCTGACCATGACGCTGCTGTCGTTCTGCGCGGTCATGCTGCTGCCGCGCCAATTCCACGTCAGCGTGGTGGAGAACTCGTCCGATGCCGAGGTCGGCCGCGCGCGCTGGCTGTTCCCGCTCTACCTCGTCGCCATCAACGTGTTCGTGATCCCGATCGCGCTCGCCGGTCTCGTGACCTTTCCGTTCGGCGTGATCGACCCCGACATGTACGTGCTGGCGCTCCCGATGGAGGGCGGCAGCGATCTGCTCAGCGTCGCCATCTTCGTCGGCGGATTGTCGGCGGCGACAGCGATGGTGATCGTGGAATGCGTCGCGCTCTCGATCATGGTCTCCAATGACCTCGTGGTGCCGCTGGTGCTGAAGCGGCGGCCCGAGGGCCGCAGCGGCGCCACGGATTTCATCGACTTCCTGCTGCGCTCGCGGCGGCTCGCGATCTTCGCCATCATGGTAATGGCCTATTTCTATTATCGCGCGCTCGGCAACACGCAGCTCGCGGCGATTGGCCTTCTGTCCTTTGCCGCCATCGCGCAGCTTGCGCCGAGCTTCTTCGGCGGCCTGTTGTGGCGGCGCGCCACCGCGCGCGGCGCCATCGGCGGCATGCTGGTCGGCTTCGCGGTGTGGCTCTACACGCTATTCCTGCCGAGCTTCCTCGATTCCTCCACGGCAGGCATCCTGCTGCTCCAGCACGGTCCGTTCGGCATCGAGGCGCTGCGGCCGCAGGCGCTGTTCGGCGCCGACCTGCCGCCGCTGCTGCATGGCGTCGCCTGGTCGCTGTCGCTCAACATCCTCATCTACGTCCTGCTCTCGCTGGCGCGCCAGCCGAGCTCGATCGAGCTCGTGCAGGGCGACCTTTTCGTCCCCAACACGCTCGCGCCGATCGCGCCGAATTTCCGCCGCTGGCGCACCACCGTCACCGTGCAGGACATCCAGAGCACGGTCGCGCAATATCTCGGGCCCGACCGCGCGCGGCATTCCTTCGAGGCCTTTGCGGCACGGCGCAATGTGCGGCTCGAAGCCGGGGCGCCGGCCGATTTCGAGCTGCTGCAGCATGCCGAGCACATGATCGCCTCCTCGATCGGGGCCGCCTCCTCGCGGCTCGTGATGTCGCTGCTGCTGCGCAAGCGGACCGTGTCGGCAAAGGCTGCGCTCAAGCTGCTCGACGATTCCCATGCGGCGCTGCATTTCAACCGCGAGATCCTCCAGACCGCACTCAACCATGTGCGCCAGGGCATCGCCGTGTTCGACGAGGACCTCCAGTTGATCTGCTCGAACCGCCAGTTCGGTGAATTGCTGAGCGTGCCGCCGCACTTCATCCAGTTCGGCACGCCGCTGCGGGAGATCCTGGAATTCATGGGTGCCGGCAACCCGGCGGAAATCGATGACCACGAGGCGATGCTGGCGCAGCGGCTCGTCGCCTATACGACCGATAGCGCGCCGTACCTGGAGCGCCTGCCCGACCGCCATATGGTCATCGAGGTGCTGACCAATCGCATGCCCGGCGGCGGCTTCGTCATCACCTTCACCGACGTCACCCCGTCGTTCGAGGCGGCAGAGGCGCTGGAGCGCGCCAATGCGACGCTGGAAAAGCGGGTGCGCGACCGCACCGAGGAGCTGACACGGCTGAACTCGGAGCTGGCGCAGGCCAAGAGCACCGCCGAAGACGCCAACATTTCCAAGACGCGCTTCCTCGCGGCGGCGAGCCACGACATCCTCCAGCCGCTGAATGCCGCGCGGCTCTACGCGACGAGCCTGGTCGAGCGCCAGCATGGCGGCGAGGAGACGCGGCTGGTCGAGAACATCGACGAATCACTCCAGGCGATCGAGGAAATCCTGGGCGCGCTGCTCGACATCTCGCGGCTGGATGCGGGCGCCATGACGACCTCGATCTCGAGCTTCAAGATCGGCGACCTGATGCGATCGCTGGAGATCGAGTTCGCGCCGATCGCCCGCGCCAAGGGCTTGCGACTGACCTTCATGCCCTGCTCGCTGGCGGTCAAATCGGACCGGCTATTGCTGCGGCGCCTGCTCCAGAACCTGATCTCCAATGCGATCAAATATACGCCGCACGGGCGCGTCCTGATCGGCTGCCGCCGCCAGGGGCCATCGCTGAAAGTCTGCGTCTACGACACCGGCGTCGGCATCCCCACCGTGAAGCGCCGCGAGATCTTCAAGGAATTCCACCGCCTCGAACAGGGCGCTCGGATCGCGCGCGGCCTGGGCCTGGGCCTGTCGATCGTTGAGCGCCTGGCACGCGTGCTCAAGCACGGCATCGCCATCGATGCCAATGCGAGCGGCGGCTCGATGTTCTCGGTGACGGTGCCGACCGCGAAGGCGGTGACCCATACCGCGGCCGTGACCAGCGCCACGCCGCTCGCGCGCGCCCCGATTACCGGCGCACTGATCGTGTGCATCGAGAACGATGCGGCGATCCTCGACGGCATGCGCACGCTGCTCAAGGCCTGGAACGCCGAGGTCATCGCGGTCGCCGATCCTGAAGGCGCCATCAGCGCGATCGAAGCGGCCGGCCGCAACGTGACGGGCCTGCTCGTCGACTACCATCTCGACCGCGGCAACGGCATTGCCGCCATCCGCGACATCCGCCGCCGCTTCGGCGACAATATTCCGGCGATCCTGATCACCGCCGACCGCAGCCCGGCCGTGCAGCTCGCCGCGCGCGAGGAAAAAATCGCCGTGCTGAACAAGCCGGTGAAGCCGGCCTCGCTTCGCGCATTGCTTGGCCAGTGGCGCACGCAGCAGATGGTTGCGGCGGAATAGCGGAGCCCCAGGATGACGGTCCAGGCGCGAAAGACCCTACTCCGTCGGCGAGCCTTGCTTCCACTGGCCACCGGCGATCTTGGCGGCGGCGATCACGGCCTGGGTACGGCTTTCGACGCCTAGCTTTTGCAGGATCGCGGAGACGTGGGCCTTGATGGTCGCCTCGGAGACGCCGAGCTCATAGGCGATCTGCTTGTTCAGGAGACCTTCCGACAGCATCATCAGCACCCGCACCTGCTGCGGCGTCAGCGTCACCAGGCGGTCGCGCAGGCGCATCATGTCGGGATCGGCGGCGGAGTTGAGGTCGATGTCCGGCGGCACCCAGACATCACCGTCCATCACCTTGAGGATGGCATCACGCAGGGTCTCGACGCCGAACCGCTTGGGAATGAAACCGGAGGCGCCGAAGTCGAGCGAGCGGCGGATCGTGGCGCTGTCGTCGGAGGCCGAGACGATGACCACCGGGATCGCCGGATATTGCGCACGCAAATAGATCAGGCCGGAAAAGCCCGAGATGCCCGGCATCGACAGGTCGAGCAAGACCAGGTCGACGTCGGAGTCCTGTTCCAGGAGCTTGGTCAGATCTTCGAAAGATCCGGCCTCGTCGACCCTCGCCGAGGTCAGAACGCCGGCCACGGCCTGGCGCAGCGCATCGCGGAAGAGGGGATGATCATCGGCGATGACGAGGCGGGTTGCGGGAGCGTTCATCGATCTCTTGCTGTCGTTGTGGTCGGGGCCAACAAGTCGTAGCGACGGATCTAATTCTTCCCCGAGCGACCGTGGCATGCAAGCATACATTATCCCTTTGCTGCAAAGGGGTTAATCCCGATCTTCCGGTTCACGCGGCCTTGCGGGCACCGGTCAAGCTACGCGTCAGTGCGAAAGGCCGAAAGTCGTATTGGGACCGGTTTCACGGCGATGTTACTTTGGGGGCAAGCTCTGAGGCTGTCCGGCCGCGTCCGGACAGCCTCAGGGAGCGAGGAAACGATTTTCGGGGAGCGATTTCAACATGACGACAATGACTGTGTCCCGTGCTGGCGCAGGAGGCATGACGAAGGACGAACGGTTCGTCATTCTCGCCTCTTCGCTCGGCACCGTCTTCGAGTGGTACGATTTTTACCTCTACGGTTCGCTCGCCGGCATCATCGGCGTGCAGTTCTTCTCGGATTATCCGCCGGCGACCCGTGACATTTTCGCGCTGCTGGCCTTCGCGGCAGGCTTTCTCGTGCGCCCGTTCGGCGCCATCGTGTTCGGCCGCGTCGGCGACATCGTCGGCCGCAAATACACCTTCCTCGTCACTATCCTGATCATGGGTCTGTCGACCTTCATCGTCGGCCTGCTACCGAACGCCGCGACCATCGGCTTCGCCGCTCCGGTGATCCTGATCGCGCTGCGCCTTGCCCAGGGCCTCGCCCTCGGCGGCGAATATGGCGGCGCGGCGACCTATGTCGCCGAGCACGCGCCGCACGGCAAGCGCGGCTATTACACCTCCTTCATCCAGACCACCGCGACGCTCGGCCTGTTCCTGTCGCTGCTGGTCATCCTGTTCACCCGCAACGCGACCGGTGAAGCCGATTTCGCCAAGTGGGGCTGGCGCATCCCGTTCCTGGTCTCGGTGCTCTTGCTCGGCGTCTCGGTCTGGATCCGGCTGCGCCTCAATGAATCGCCGATCTTCCAGAAGATGAAGGAAGAAGGAAAGAGCTCGAAGGCGCCGCTGACGGAGGCCTTCGCCAACTGGCAGAACGGCAAGATCGTGCTGCTCGCACTGCTCGGCGGCACCATGGGCCAGGGCGTGGTCTGGTACACCGGCCAGTTCTATGCGCTATTTTTCCTGCAATCGATCCTGAAGGTGGACGGCCCGACCGCCAACCTCCTGATCGCCTGGTCGCTGCTGCTCGGCACCGGCTTCTTTATCGTGTTCGGCGCGCTGTCCGACAAGATCGGCCGCAAGCCGATCATCCTCGGCGGCTGCCTGATCGCGGCGCTGACCTTCTTCCCGATCTTCCGCATGATCACCGCCAACGCCAACCCTGCGTTGGAGAAGGCGATCGAGGCAACGAAGGTCGAGGTTGTGGCCGATCCCGCGGGCTGCGGCGATCTGTTCAACCCGGTCGGCACACGCGTGTTCACCGCGCCTTGCGACACCGCGCGCGCCTTCCTGTCCCAGTCGTCGGTCAAATATGTCACGACCCCGGGCGCGGCCGGCTCCGCCGTCAAGGTCGTCGTCAACGGCAAGGACGTGCCTTATGCCAACGCCAAGGACAGCAACCCGGCGGTACTCGCGGCGGTGCAGGCAGCCGGCTATCCCAAGGCGGGCGATCCCGGCATCGTGAAGATGGCGCATCCGTTCGACATCTTCCGTCCGCAGGTGGCTGCGATCATCGGCTTGCTGTTCATCCTGGTGATCTTCGTCACCATGGTGTACGGGCCGATCGCGGCGATGCTGGTCGAACTGTTCCCGACCAAGATCCGCTACACCTCGATGTCTCTGCCCTACCACATCGGCAACGGCTGGTTCGGCGGACTGCTGCCCGCGACCGCGTTTGCGATCGTGGCCTCGACCGGCGATATCTATGCCGGCCTCTGGTATCCGATCGTGTTCGCGGTGATCACCGCCGTGGTCGGCTTCCTGTTCCTGCCCGAGACCAAGGACGTCGACATCAAGACGACCTGATCGCGGAGCTGCCGGCGGCCTGCCGCCGGCGCAAGCCCAAAAGCAAACCGGCCGCGAAATCCGCGGCCGGTTTTGTTTTATCAACGCAGGTTGGTCAGTTCGCCTGGCCGATGAATTGCAGCACGATTTCGCGACGGTGCGGCTGCGCACGATGCTCGACCAGATAGATCGCCTGCCAGGTGCCGAGCGCGAGGGCGCCGTTCAGGACCGGCACCTGGAGCGATGTCTCGGTCAGCATGGTCTTGATATGCGCCGGCATATCGTCGGGGCCCTCGGTGTCATGCACCCAGCCGGCATTTTCCGGCGCGAGCCGCGACAGCGCCGTGGTGAGGTCGACGAGCACGGAAGGATCGGCATTTTCCTGGATCGTCAACGACGCCGAGGTATGACGGATGAACAGCGTCAATGCGCCCTCACGCGCCTGAACGTCGCGCACGAATTTTGCCGCCTCCGCCGTGAGGTCGACGAAGCCGCGGCCTGAGGTGTGCACCGTCAGCAACGATGATGCGATCGTCGTGGCTTGCACGGTGGATGGCGCGGAGCGCGTCGTCGATGTCATCAAATCTGTCGCTTTATCGAACGCTGCCATGGAACGTCGTTGTCGAAGAACGCCGCTGTGCGCCATCCGTTGCGAAAACACCGCGTCAAATCTTCCCCGACAAGTCCTTCTCCACGCGGTTGGCCATCTCGATCAGCCGCCGCCAGGCGCGCTCCAGGAACGACACCACGCGATCGACGTCCTGGTCGCTCGGCAGCGGGACCTCGATCTTGCGGTCGTTCTCCGCGGCTTTCGGCTCGGCCTTCTTCAGCGAGTCGGATTTCGGCAGCGCGTCCTCGATCTTTCCGGAAACGGTCGGCCCGGCGGCTTTCAGCTTCTCGAGCTCGGCCTGCAGGCGGCCGATCTCGGCATCGAGCGCGGAGCGCTCGTCGGGTACGGCGTAGCAGGCCCAGCCCGCCCCGTTGTTCGAGCAGGTGGACACGACCCCGGTGCGCGTATCGAGCCGCAACACGCCGTCCGGCGTCGGTGTCATGGTGTAGCGGCCGTTCTCGCTCTCGGGCGCCGATTGCGCGGCAACGAGGCTGCCGCCCGCCGCGACTGCCACGGCGATGACCGCCGCCGAAAACCATGATGCTGTGGATGACGTCGCTGACCTCATGGCGCTGCTCCGTCGGAAGATGATGTGACCTGCCCACAATCCTACACCCCGCGCGCGAAAAACGCGCCGGCGCGATGACTGATTTCCGCACCTCGTTCGATATCCGTCGAGCGGCCAAATCCGGGCCAGACCCGCCGATTGCGGCGCGGGCTGCTGCGGTGCGGCGTCACGCTGTGCGCAGCGCTGGAGAACGCAGTGTTATCGCAAGTAATATCAAATAGATACGCGGAAACGACGCAATCGTGACTTGGCTTGACTTGATTATGTGCGGTCAGTATGGTCCGCGCGGCTTTCGAGGGTGGCGGGCGTAATTTCCATTTAACCGCGGCGTTTCGGGTCTTCGTTGCATGACCACAGGCACGGGGCACGGCGAGAATGGAAATGGCGATAAGTCGCCCGAGGAGGCTGCGCTTTCCGAACGGCTCGGAAGTCTTAATCAGCGGTTGTCCGAATTTCGCGACCGCAAGATCAAGACCGAGCAACCCGCAGGTGACGGTGGAGACGGAGCGGCCAGAGCCTCGGCGATGGCGCTTGGTTTCCGGCTATCCTCCGAGTTGATCGCCGGCGTCATTGTCGGAGCGGGGATTGGCTGGGGGTTCGACCGCTTGCTGTCGACGTCGCCTTTCGGATTTATCGTGTTCACGCTGCTGGGCTTCGTGGCCGGCGTGGTGAATGTGGTGAGATCGGCGGGCGCGGGTCAAAACAGGCGCAGCGGTTCGTAGCCCCTCTGGCCAGAGGAATTTTTCGTGCCGGCCTCGCCGGTACGGGCCGGCCCGGCCGGCTGACCGAGACCAGCCGGCGAGCCCGGCAGACCAAGAGATGCCGCGCTGATGAAAATCGATCCGATCCACCAGTTCAACATCGAGCCTCTCTTCACGATCGGCCATATCGGCAACCACACGATCGCCTTCACAAATTCATCGCTCTACATGCTGGTGGCGGTGGCGCTGATCTCGATCCTGATGCTTGCCAGCGGCACGCAGCTCGTCCCCGGGCGCCTGCAGTCGATCGCCGAAATCTCCTACGAGTTCGTCGCCTCGACCATCCGCTCGACCGCCGGCGCGGAAGGCATGAAGTTCTTCCCGCTCATCTTCTCGCTGTTCATGTTCATCTGTGTCTCGAACCTGGTCGGCATCATTCCCTACACGTTCACGATCTCGAGCCACCTGATCGTGACCGCGGCGCTCGCGCTTCTGGTGTTCTTCACGGTCCTGATCTACGGCGTCTACAAGAACGGTCTGAAATTCTTCAAGATATTCGTCCCGCACGGTGTTCCCGGCTACATCCTGCCGCTGGTGATGTTCATCGAGATCCTGTCCTTCTTCCTGCGGCCGGTCTCGCACAGCGTGCGTCTGTTCGCCAACATGCTGGCCGGCCACATCGCGCTGAAGGTGTTCGCGGGATTCGTCGCCATGCTCGGAGTCTCGCTCGGCGCCATCGGCTGGATCGGCGGCGTGCTGCCGCTCGCGCTCACCGTCGCGCTCACCGCGCTGGAGCTGCTGGTCGCGTTCCTCCAGGCCTATGTGTTCGCGATCCTGACCTGCATCTACCTCAACGACGCCATTCATCCGGGACACTGAACGGTCCGGGGAATTTCCACCCACAACCCAAATCTTTCTTCCAAGGAGTCAAAAATGGATCCGGCAGCAGCAAAACTTATCGGCGCGGGCATCGCGTGCATCGGCATGGGCGGTGCGGGCGTCGGCGTGGGCGTGATCTTCGGCAACTACCTCGCCGCAGCCGTGCGCAATCCGTCGGCTGCGCAGGGTCAGTTCGGCAACCTGATCTTCGGCTTCGCCGTGACCGAAGCGCTCGGCATCTTCTCGCTGCTGATCGCGCTGCTTCTGCTGTTCGTTCCGCTCTGAGGACGTTTTCGCGCCGCTCGACTTGCGGGCGGCGCGCGTGACAGCAACAGGAGAACTCCATGGCTGAGAGTCATGGCGGGGCGAAAGGCCCACAGGCCAATGCCCACACCGAGGCCGAGGGTGGTCATCACGGCGGCGGCTTTCCGCCGTTCGAGAGCAGTACCTTCGCGTCGCAGCTGGTGTCGCTCGCGATCTTCTTCGTCGCGCTCTATCTGATCGTGTCCCGTCTCGCCCTGCCGCGCATCGGCGGCGCGATCGAGGCGCGTCAGAACAAGATCGACGCTGATCTGGCCGAAGCGCAGAAGCTGAAGGACCAGTCCGACGCGGCGCTGAAGGCCTATGAGGGCGAGCTCGCTTCGGCGCGTTCGCGCGCCCAGGCGATCAGCAACGAGACCCGCGAAAAGTCGAATGCGCAGGCGGAAGCCGAACGCAAGTCTCTGGAAGAGCAATTGGCGAAAAAGCTCGCGGAGGCGGAGAAGGCCATCGCCTCGACCCGCGCCACCGCCATGAGCAACGTCCGCGGCATCGCGGCCGATGCGGCCGGCACGATCGTGCATCAGCTGACCGGCGTCGTTCCCGACGCCGCATCGGTCAACGCCGCGGTCGATTCGTCCCTGAAAGGTTAGTCGAGATGTTCTTCGAACCTGAATTTTGGGTCGCCGTCGCGTTCGTGATCCTGATGGTCGTGTTTGCCTATCTCGGCATCCACAAGACCGTGCTGACCACGCTCGACCATCGCGCCGAGCGCATCAAGGCCGAGCTCGACGACGCCCTGCGCCTCAAGCAGGAGGCGGCCAAGGTGCTCGCCGACTACAAGGCCCGCAGCGCCAGCGCCGAACGTGAGGCGCAGGACATCATCGCCAACGCAAAGGCCGAAGCCGAGCGCATCGCGGCCGAAGCCAAGGCGAAGATGGAGGATTTCGTCGCCCGCAGAACCAAGACCGCGGAGGGCAAGATAGCGCTCGCCGAGGCCCAGGCACTCGCCGACGTCCGCGCCGCAGCCGCAGAGGCCGCCGTCCAGGCCGCCTCGACCATCCTGTCGCAGTCGGTCAAGGGCCAGGTCGCCGACGACCTGCTCGCCAAGGGCATCACCGAGGTTCGGCAGAAGCTGAACTGAGTCGAGGCTTCCTCACAAATCAAAAAAGGCCGGCGCGATGAGCGCCGGCTTTTTTGTTGTCCGATTGAGAACCGTCTCCACACAATCTGCGTCACGCTCCAGAGGGGGTGACGTGATGCGGAGAGGCCGCGGCGTACTGGATGCCCGGTCGAGCCGGGGCCTGCCGGCGTTCTTTGAAGCCTACTTTTTCTTCTTCGGCGCCGCCTTGCCGCCCGACAACGCCTGCGGATCGAAGCCGACGTAGAAGATGTAGGAATCGGCGACCGCGGCCGACGGCATCGGATAGACCATGTCCTCGGCGACGAAGGTGAAGGGCACGCTGCCGTCCTCGGACATCGCCACCGTGGTGCGATAGGCCTTCGACCCGATCACCTTTTCGCCGATGCCGCCCTGCACCACCGCGATACGCAACGGAATCTCGACCGACGACGGCGCGCCGGCGGGGCCGGCGACGACACGGCCCTGAATGCCGATCCGCGCGGTGATCTCGCTGCCGTTGCGGACGCATTCGCGCGCCATCTTGGTGATCGAGGCCTGGTAGCGCACGTCATTGCCGACCGCCTGCTTGCCGGGGGCGGCCACGGCGTAGGTGGACGCGCCCGCGCGCACCGTGACCGGCGGGCAATCGACCTCGGCCTGGGCCTCGGGCGGCTGCCCGGGGGCCGGCGTCGTGGTCTGGGCCGGCGGCTCGTCCGAGGAGCCGCCGAACAGGCTCTTGAAGCGATCAGTCAGCGACTGCGCCGCCGCCGGCGAAGCCGCCGCGAGCACAATCGACAACGCCAGCGCGATCACCGGACCTCGCCGCAGTGCGGTCTGCGAGGACCGAAGCTCTCTCACCTTCAAGGACCATACTCCATGACAATGTCCCGGCAGACGCCGGCCTGCCGCGTTATATCGCCAAAATCGGCGAACCCAAGGCACACGATAAGGCAACACAACAAGGCAACTTCCGGCTTGGTTAGCCGCGGAAATCCTCGTGCAGCAAGCCGAACAGCAGATGGTCCTGCCAGACCCCGTTGATGCAGAGATAGCGGCGCGCCAGCCCCTCGCGGGAGAAGCCGCACTTCTCCAGCACCCGGATCGACGGCGCATTGGTAGGGATGCAGGCCGCCTCCACCCGGTGCAGGTTGAGCTCGCCGAACAGGGTCGGCAGCAGCACCCGCAGCGCCGCCGTCATATAGCCGCGATGGGCGTAGGGCTGCCCGACCCAGTAGCCGATCGTGCCGGCCTGGACGATGCCGCGGCGGACATTGGCGAGCGTAATCCCGCCGACCATGGCGCCGTCGAGTTCCCGGAAGATCAGGAACGGATAGGACCGGTCCGCGGCGATGTCCTCGGCATACCGGCGCAGGCGCCGGCGGAAGCCCGAGCGGGTGAGATCATCGGATGGCCAGATCGGCTCCCAGGGCGTCAGGTAGTCGCGGCTGCCCTCGCGCAGATGCGCCCATTGCAGGAAGTCCGACATCTGCGGCGCACGCAACAGCAGCCCGTTGCCGCGCGGGGCGAGGGCTGCAGGTCCACTGGATGGCAAGCGAAAAAGGGCCATGTGATGCTTCCCAGGGGCGCAACATGAGCCCTCCCGGCACAGCTCCTAGTGGAGCCTCGCCTTGGCTCGCGCCCGGGTCAATCCTTCCGCAAAAGACACCGCCGTGTCCAGACCCCTGCCGCTGCCCAATGCAACGACCGCGGGGCGGCTGCGCGATAATAGCGACCGTGCCGCATTTCGCGTCGATTCGACGCTAACGGCGTCGATTCGGGCCACCAGCTCCTGCACCGTCTGCGGCCGCCCATAGGCCAGTACATGCCGCGCGAGCTGCTCAGCGCGCGAGCTGCAGCTCTCCAGCGCCATCAACAGGCCCGCCTTCATCTGTGCTTTCGCACGCGCGATCTCTGCCTCAGTCAGGGTTTCCACCGAATCATTTATGATATCGACGATGACCTCCATCATCTCCGGTGCGTCCGCCGGATCCGTGCCGGTGTAGAGCCCGAAGAAGCCGGTATCAGTATAGGGTGCGTGGAAGCTGTAGATCGAGTAGCACAGCCCGCGCTTCTCCCGTACTTCCTGGAACAGCCGCGACGACATCCCGCCGCCGAGGATGTTGGTGAAGACCTGGAGCGAGAACAGCGACTGGTCGGTCTGCGGCACGCCTTCCAGCGCCAGCGTCAGATGCGCCTGCTCGAGCTCGCGATGCACCACCTTCGCGCCGCCCTTGCCGAACATCGCAGGCGCCGGCTTCGGTCCCGGCGTCGCTTCGAAACTTGCAAATCGCTTCTCGACCTCGTCCACGACCTGGCGGTGATCGACCGCGCCTGCGGCGGCCACCACCATGTCGGGGCCGCGATAATGCATGGAGAGATACCCGCGCAGCATGTCGCGGTTGAAGCCGCGTAGCGTCTTGGCGGTGCCGAGCAGCGAGCGGCCCATCGCCTGGTCGGGATAGCAGAGCTCGTTGAGATGCTCGAACACGACGTCGTCGGGCGTGTCCTGCGCAGCTCCGATCTCCTGCACGATGACGTTCTTCTCGCGCTCGAGTTCGTCCGGCTCGAAGGCGGGATTGGCGAGGATGTCGGCGAGCACGTCCAGCGCCAGCGGCACGTCGGCCTTCATCACCCGCGCGTAGTAGGACGTCGTCTCGGTCGAGGTGCCGGCGTTGAGATCGCCGCCGACTGCCTCGATCTCCTCGACGATCTCGCGCGAGGAGCGCCGGGTCGTACCCTTGAACGCCATGTGCTCGAGCAGGTGCGAGATGCCGTGCTCGTTCGGCTTCTCGTCGCGGCCGCCGACGCCGGCCCAGACGCCGAGCGCGGCTGTCTCGACATGGGGCATGTTGTCGGTGACGACGGTGAGGCCGGAGGCAAGCTTGGAGATCTCGACGCTCATCCGGCAACTCCCTGCTTTGCGGCACGGCTGACCGACAACACGAACCGCTCCACCTCGGCCTGATCGTTCTTCATCACCTTCATGTGTTCGGATTTGGTCATCAAGCCGTCGAGCCAGGCCGGCAATTGCGGCCGCATGCTGCAGGCGGACTCGACAGCGTCGGGGAATTTGGCGGGATGCGCGGTGGACAGTACGATGTTGGGCACCGTCGTATCCGTGGTGTCGCGGTCGGCCACGGCCAGCGCCACCGCGGTATGGGGATCGATGAGCTCGCCGGCCTCGCGCCAGGCGGCACGGATCGCAGCCGAGGTTTCGGTCTCGTCCGCGCGGCCGGCGTCGAATTCCTCGCGGATCGCAGCAAGCGTGGCGTCGGGCAGTACGAAGCGTCCCG
This sequence comes from Bradyrhizobium sp. CB82, assembly GCF_029714405.1. NCBI lineage: Bacteria > Pseudomonadati > Pseudomonadota > Alphaproteobacteria > Hyphomicrobiales > Nitrobacteraceae > Bradyrhizobium > Bradyrhizobium sp. CB82. Next base: position 8,722,958 of record NZ_CP121650.1, read on the forward strand.
ACTGCTTCAGCGACTCCATCAGCCGGCGCACGCCAGCCGTGTCGCGCCGGCTGGCCTCGAACATCAGCCGTTCGAAATTCGAGGAGATCTGGATGTCCATCGAGGGCGACGCGGTGGCGTGCACCGCGCGCACCTCGTAGATACCGGTCTTGAGCGTGCGCGCCAGGATGTCGTTGACATTGGCGGCGATGCGCAAGGTGCGCACCGGAAGCCCCATGCGCTTGGCAACGTAGCCCGCAAAGATGTCGCCGAAATTGCCGGTCGGCACGGTGAAATCGACCTGCCGCGCCGGCGCGCCGACCGCGACCGCCGAGGTGAAATAGTAGACCACCTGCGCGACGATGCGCGCCCAGTTGATCGAGTTGACGCCGGACAGCGCGACCGTGTCGCGGAAGCGGTGATGGTTGAACATCCCCTTCACCAGCGCCTGGCAGTCATCGAACGTGCCTTCGATGGCGAGCGCATGCACGTTGGCGGCGCTCGTCGTCGTCATCATGCGCTGCTGCACGTTGGAGACGCGGTTGTGCGGAAACAGCACGATGAGGTCGACATTCTCCAGGCCCGCGAAAGCTTCGACGGCGGCGCCGCCGGTGTCGCCGGAGGTCGCGACCGCGATGGTGGTGCGCTGGCCGCGCTTGGCCAGCACGTGATCCATCAGCCGCGAGATGAGCTGCATCGCGACGTCCTTGAAGGCGAGCGTCGGACCGTGAAACAGCTCCAGCACGAATTGATGCGGCGACATCTGGCGCAGCGGCACCACGGCCGGGTGGCGGAAGGTGGCGTAAGCCTCGTTCGCCATGCGGCCGAGATCGGCATCCGAAATCTCGCCGGCGGTAAACGGACGGATCACGTCGACCGCGACCTCCCAATAGGGGCGGCCGAAGAATCCGGCGATGGTCTCTGGCGAAAGCTGTGGCCAGTCGAGGGGCACATAGAGCCCGCCATCGCGGGCAAGCCCGGTCAGCATCACGTCGCAGAAGCCAAGCTCGGGGGCCTCGCCCCGTGTGGAGATATATCGAGTCAAACCGCCCTCCAAAGGTCGGCAGGTCGCCTAAACCTTTGATTTTAATGAAGTTACTTTGTTTTACCGCAGCAAGCTGGGGTGGCACCATAAAGCGTTTTGCCGCATCGGGAAACCGCTTCCCGTGCCGGCTCCGCTCTAAGACAGCGCAAGAAAAAGGGCTGCGGCGATGCCGCAGCCCTCTCCTGGAAGGTCTGTCGTTACGTGTGCAGACCTGTTTTATCCGCTTTTATCCGCGTTCAGAATCCGGTTCGCGAGCCGAGGCCTCGCCTAGTCATTCGCCCTCAGCTTTTGGTCGGGTGTCATCCCATCGTCAAGGCAAAAACGGTTTGCGCCGGAGAACGTTCCAATTTTTCCCGACCGCTCCAAGGCGATGACGACCGGTCGCGCCCTGCTTTGAAGCTTGGCGTGATGCGCCTGCTATCTTTTTCCCGCGGCTGGAGGCCACCGAGCTCAGTTCATCCCGATCGCCACCGCAATCCGGATCAGGTCGGAGTGGTTTTTCGCGCCAAGCTTTTGCTTCAACAGCGACGTGGTGTTCGCGACGGTCTTGTAGGAGATGCCGAGCGCTTCGGCGACCTCGACGATCTTGTCGCCGCGGCCGAGCAGCCGCAGGATTTCCAGTTCCCGCGGGGTCATCTGCGAGGCCGGGTTCGCCTTGATCGTCGCGCCGGAAAAGGTCACGGCCTCCGCCAGCTGCGGCGAGATGAAATTGTCGCCGGCCGCGACCTTGCGTACCGCCTTGACCAGGATCCTGGTGTCGTCGCCCTTGGAGACATAACCCTGCGCACCCATCTCGACCGCCCGGACCACGAAGGTCGGATCGTCGTTGGTGCTGAGCATGATGATCTTGGCGTCCGGATCGTCCTTGCGGATACGGCGCATCAATTCGAAGCCGGAAACGTCGGGCAGGCTGATGTCGATGAGGGTGATGTCGGGACGTTTGCTGACGAAGGCGCGGTGACCGGACTTTGCGTCACTGGCCTCCTCGATCCGGATCGAGTGATCTGACGCGAACAGCGACCTGCAACCGAAGACGACGACCGGGTGGTCGTCGACGATCAATATCCGCGTAGCCGACTTGACGATGTCTTGCATTGATCTCGCTCGCTTTCCCAAACAGATAAGCCAGTGGGAACAAATGGAAAGAGTGAAAATACGACCTGCGTTAGAATTTAACTAAAGCTGAAAGACCCTGCGTGCGCCTAGCTGCGCCCGTCTGCATATTTGGCGGCGCGAGGCCACGCACGCTAAAGCGCGATGGCGTTGAGTTGAATTTTCATAGCTTCAGCTCTTTGTTGGCGCACGATCTGCGTCCGAGAACCGCGGCACGCTTTGCGCTAACGCGGCCCTGCCGGGTCCGGATCGTGCGTCAGCATGCCGAGCAATCCATCGGATTCCGTGGCGCCGGCGTGCAGGTGGTCCGGGATATCTTGCCATCGGCGCTGAAGCCGAAGCTGGCGCGGATGCGCAACGAGCCGGCGATCGAATATTCGAGCTCGACACCCTGCGGCGCGGGGCTGATGTCCTCGAGACCGAATCCGGCAGACGAGAGCGCGCCGAGCCGCGATCCCCAATAGGCTTCGAGCTCGCTGCGGCCGCGGTAGAGATGCGTGCTCCCGCATTGGCATTCGAGGCTGGCATCATCGGTATAGAGATCGATCAGCGACCTGAGGTCGCCCTTGCGACAGGCGTCCAGCCAGTCGACGACAATGCCCATCTGATCGAAGTCACTCACGCGTTCATCCCGATCTATCCACGCGAATTCGTTTCGCGGCTTATGCCCACAGTCGTGAATGGACACTGAATGGTAAAGCCCGGAAGATTCCATTCCGCCTCAGGAGCCGCGGTGGATCAGTTCCGCCGCCGTCCTCGTAGCCACACGCCGAATGCGATCAGCACCGCGCCTGCGAGTGTAAACCAGGTGATGGCGTATTGCAGGTGGTCATCTTTGAGATGCACGTCGAGCGGACGGGGACGCGGGATGCCGTTCTCGGGCGCAGGCTGTTCCAGATCGACGTAGAACGGTGCGACCGCGCCCCAGCCGAGCGCACTCGCCATCAGATGATGATCGCGCACGAACCAGAGCCGACGGTCGCGGTTCTCCGCGGGCGTGAGCCAGCCCGCCTCTTCCGGAAAACGCAAGTACCCGGTGAGCGTGACCGGCCCGCCGGTGACGAGCTTGGTTACAGCACGATCCTCGACGGACCGATCCTGCATCGTGTTCTCGACGAAGCCGGCATCGATCACGATCATCTCGCCGGTCGGCAGCCGTGCCGGCAGGAAGGCCCAGGTGCCGGGACCGGAGGCATCTTTGCGCACGGCCGAGCCGGAGCTGTAGACCATGGCGTCGGGAAGTGGCGCGTAGGTCGCGGTGAAGCTCACGCGGCGAAACTCGTCATCGGCCGCGTTGAGCGTGCTCCACTGTGCGGGCGGCGGCAGCGCGATGGGCGATGCCGCAAGCCGCTCTGTCAGCGCCGCGATCAACTCATGCTTGGCGACGCGGCGCTGCAATTGCCAGACACCGAGAGCGATGAAGGCTGCGATCATGGCGAGCGTGAACAGGCCAAAGCCCGTCACGCCGCGGCGGCGCGTCGCGGTCCCGTTCATTTCGCGCGGTCGACCAATCGGCCCGGCGCCGCCTTGTGGTGGAACTGCAGCGCGATCAGCAGCGACTTCATCGACCGCAACGGCAACAGTGTGGTGACCAGGATCAGCGGCAACCACAGTGCCGCATGCAGCCAGAACGGCGGCTGGTACTTGACCTCGACGATCAGCGCGCAAGCCACCACGATGGCGCCGGCCAGCATGATGATGAAGATCGCCGGCCCGTCGCCGGAATCGATGAAGGCGTAATCGAGGCCGCAAATCTCACACGACGGAGCGAGCGTGAGGAAGCCCGCATAGAGCTTGCCCTGTCCGCAGCGCGGGCATTTGCAGGCGAGCCCGCGCATCGCGCTCTGGAGAACGGTCGTGGGAGGATACTCGGTCATGCACTTTCCTTCCCCTCTCCACACCTTAAGCAAAAGGGGCGGCCGATGAGGGCGCCCCTTATATCACGATCGATCGGGCTTTAGTGCGCGCCGTGCGCCATGGTCTCGGCGCCGCGACCCCAGACGTAGATGCAGATGAACAGGAACAGCCAGACCACGTCGACGAAATGCCAGTACCAGGCGGCGAACTCGAACCCGAGATGCTGCTTCGGCGTGAAATGACCGGCATAGGCGCGCGCCAGGCACACCAGCAGGAAGACGGTGCCGACCAGCACGTGGAAACCGTGGAAGCCGGTCGCCATGAAGAAGGTCGCGCCGTAGATGTTGCCCGCGAAGGAGAACGCGGCGTGGCTGTACTCATAGGCCTGCACGCAGGTGAAGGTCGCGCCCAGGAGGATGGTGAGGATCAGACCGTACTTGAGGCCCTGGCGGTCGTTCTCCAGCAGCGCATGGTGCGCCCAGGTCGCGGTGGTGCCGGAGGTCAGGAGGATCAGCGTGTTCAGGAGCGGCAGGTGCCAGGGATCGAAGGTCTCGATGCCATGCGGCGGCCAGGTGCCGGGCACGCTGCAGGCGCCCATCTGGGTGCCAAGGCCGCAGCCGAACACGGCATCGCGCGTGGCGTGGACGGGATCAGCCGGGAACAGCGCCGAATTGAAGAAGGCCCAGAACCAGGCGACGAAGAACATCACCTCGGAGGCGATGAACAGGATCATGCCGTAGCGGTGGTGCAGCTGCACGACGCGGGTGTGGTCGCCCTTGTACTGGGCTTCCTTGATCACGTCGCCCCACCAGCTCGCCATGGTGTAGAGCACACCGACGGTGCCGATGCCGAAGATGATCGGCGCGGCCGCGAACATGTGGTGCATCCAGGCGATGGCGCCGAATGCCATGACGAAGGCCGAGACCGAGCCGACGGCCGGCCACGGAGACGGATCGACCAGGTGATAGTCGTGATGCTTGCCTTGCGCGGTCGCCATTTCCGTCTCTCTCCTTAGCCCGTGCCTGTCAGGCACTTATCCCCTTCAAATCCAATCCCCGGATCTGAGCCCGGCGATCAAAGATTGCCTTTGCGCTTGTCGTCATCGCCGGCTGCGAGCGGCTTCACCGCCGGCTCGCGCACCGGATAGAACGTATAGGACAGCGTGATCGTGCCCAGCCCGTCATTGTCGTGGTCGTCGATGATCGATGGATCGACATAGAACACCACGGGCATCTCCCGCTTCTCGCCGGGCGCCATGGTCTGCTCGGTGAAGCAGAAGCAGTTGATCTTCTGGAAATAGGACCCGACCGTCAGCGGCGCGACGTTGTAGGCCGCTTGCCCTGCCGTCGTGCGTGCGGCCTGGTTGGTCACGGTGTAGTAGATGGTCGTGACCTGGCCGATATTGACTTCGATCTCGGTCTGCTCCGGTTCGAACCTCCAGGGCAGGCCCGGCGCGACGTTGGCATCGAAGCGCACCGCGATCTTGCGCGCGACGGGACCGCTCGCCGGTGCGGAGGTCGCGACCTGCGTCGTTCCGTTGAAACCGGTGGCGCGGCAGAACCAATTGTAGAACGGCACGGCAGCGTAGGAGGCACCGACCATCAGCGCGACCACGCCGCCGCAGATCGAGGCGACCAGCGCGTCGCGGCCAAGACCATTAGAAAGACCACGGCCCTTCGTGGCCCTCCGGCCCTCATCCCGCGATATGGTCGGCTTCTGATCCATCTTTCCTACAATGGCCGAACTAGCACCGCCGGTCCCTTGACCATGGTGACCGCGAAAAACAGCACGACGAGCACGCCGAGCGCGAGCGCGATCGCAATCGAGCGCTGACGGCGGCTCTTCTTCTGCGCCTCGGTGAGGACGATTCCATCTGGCTCGGGTTTGTCGGCCATGCCAGCGTCATGCGCCCCCTACCATCGGAGCAAGGGCGCGGAACACGACCTCGGCAAGCAGCGTCGCGAACAGCGCGAACAGATAAAGAATGGAGAAAGCAAACAATTTGCGCGTCGCGCGCAGCGATTGGCTGCGCTCACGCCGCATATAGACGTTGATGGCGAGCACGAGCATGCCGGCGCCGAGCACCAGCGAGGTGACGCCGTAGATCCAGTCGAAATAACCGAGCGCCCAGGGCGCCGCAGCCACCGCAATCAGCACGACGGTGTAGAGCAGGATCTGCAACCGCGTCGCATCGGGGCCGGCGACGTTGGGCAGCATCGGGATGCCGGCGCGGGCATAATCGTCGGAGCGGAACAGCGCCAACGCCCAGAAGTGCGGCGGGGTCCAGAAGAAGATGATGAGGAACAGGAGCAGCGGCTCGACGTCGACCGTGCCGGTCACCGCGGCCCAGGCGACCACCGGTGGCAGCGCGCCGGCAGCGCCGCCGATCACGATGTTCTGCGCGGTCCAGCGCTTCAGGAGCAGCGTGTAGATCACGACGTAGAAGAAGATGGTGAAGGCAAGCAGCGCGCCCGCGATCCAATTGACGAGGATGCCGAGCGTCATCACCGAGAAGAAGGCGAGCGTCATGCCGAACGCCATCGCTTCGGGCTTGGTGATGCGGCCGCGCGGGATCGGCCGGTTCGCCGTGCGCGACATCTTGGCGTCGATGTCGCCCTCCAGCGCCATGTTCAGCGCACCGGAGGCGCCGGCGCCGACGGCGATGCAGAGCAGCGAGGTGATCGCGAGCACAGGGTGGAAATGCCCGGGTGCCATCATCAGCCCGACCAGCGCGGTGAAGATCACGAGCGACATCACCCGCGGCTTCAAAAGCGCAATGTAGTCACCGACCTCCGCCTCGGAGATCCTGATATCGATGGCGTCGTGATCGAGGACCGACACTTAACCTACTCGCTTCGTGATAGAGCCGCGGCGCCCGTCAAAGGCGCCGCGGGCTGTTTATTGCACGCGGGGCAGCACTTCGAACTGGTGGAAGGGCGGCGGCGAGGGCAGCGTCCACTCCAGCGTGGTCGCACCGGCACCCCAGGGGTTGGCTCCCGCTTCCTGCTTGCGGGCGAAGGCATCGAACACGCAGTAGAGGAAGATCAGCACGCCGAAGCCGGAGATGTAGGAGCCGATCGAGGAGATCAGGTTCCAGCCGGCGAACGCGTCGGGATAGTCGACATAGCGGCGCGGCATGCCCGACAGGCCGAGGAAGTGCTGCGGGAAGAACACCATGTTGACGCCGACGAAGGTGACCCAGAAGTGCGCCTTGGCAAGCGTTTCATTGTACATGTAGCCCGACATCTTCGGGAACCAGTAGTAGAAGCCGGCGAAAATCGCGAACACGGCGCCGAGCGACAGCACGTAGTGGAAGTGCGCCACGACGTAGTAGGTATCCTGCAGCACGCGGTCGACGCCTGCGTTCGCCAGCACGACGCCGGTGACGCCGCCGACCGTGAACAGGAAGATGAAACCCACGGCCCACAGCATCGGCGCGCGGAACTCGATCGAGCCGCCCCACATCGTGGCGATCCAGGAGAAGATCTTCACGCCGGTGGGTACCGCGATCACCATGGTCGCGGCGACGAAATAGGCCTGCGTCGCCGACGACATGCCGACCGTGTACATGTGGTGTGCCCACACCACGAAGCCGATGCCGCCGATCGCGACCATGGCGTAGGCCATGCCGAGATAGCCGAACACGGGCTTGCGCGAGAAGGTCGAGACGATCTGGCTGATCATGCCGAAGCCGGGCAGGATCAGGATGTACACCTCGGGGTGACCGAAGAACCAGAACAGGTGCTGGAACAGCACGGGATCGCCGCCACCGTCCGGCGAGAAGAAGGTGGTGCCGAAGTTGCGATCGGTGAGCAGCATGGTGATCGCGCCGGCGAGCACCGGCAGCGACAGCAGCAGCAGGAACACCGTCACCAGGATCGACCAGACGAACAGCGGCATCTTGTGCAGCGTCATGCCCGGCGCGCGCATGTTGAAGATCGTGGTGATGAAGTTGATCGCCCCGAGGATCGACGAGGCACCGGCGAGATGCAGCGACAGGATCGCGAAGTCGACCGCCGGGCCCGGATGGCCCGAGGTCGACAGCGGCGCGTACATCGTCCAGCCTGCGCCGACGCCGTTGGCGCCCGGCTCGCCCTCGACGAAGGTCGAGATCAGCAGCAGTGCGAAGGAGGCCGGCAACAGCCAGAACGAGATATTGTTCATGCGCGGGAACGCCATGTCCGGCGCGCCGATCATCAGCGGCACGAACCAGTTGCCGAAGCCGCCGATCATGGCCGGCATGACCATGAAGAAGATCATGATCAGGCCGTGGCTGGTCACGAACACATTGTAGGTGTGGGTCTCGTGGAAGATCTGCACGCCCGGGTACATCAACTCGGCGCGGATCGCGATCGACATCGCGGCACCGATGATGCCCGCGATGACCGCGAAGATCAGGTACATCGTGCCGATGTCCTTGTGGTTGGTCGAATAGACGTAGCGCCGCCATCCGGTCGGATGGGCGTGATCGTCGTGGGCGTGATCGCCGTGTGTCGCTGCACTCGTTGCCATTTTCAAATCCTGCCTTGCGTCCCGTTCGGACCCCGAAAGGTCCCGCCCTTTCGTCCCCTGAACCGGCGCTTACTGCGCCGGGCCGGCCGCGGAGGCATAAGTGCTCGTGCCGCCGCTCGCATATTTCTTCTTCGCCGTTTCAACCCAGGAGGCGAATTCCTGGTCGCTGACCACGCGAATCGCGATCGGCATGAAGGCATGGTCCTTGCCGCAGAGCTCCGAGCACTGGCCGTAATACATGCCGGTCTTGGTCGCCTTGAACCAGGTCTCGTTCAAGCGGCCCGGAATCGCGTCGATCTTGACGCCGAAGGCCGGCAACGCGAAGGCGTGGATGACGTCGGCGCCCGTGGTCTGGACGCGAATCACCTTGTTGACCGGCACCACCATTTCGTTGTCGACGCCGAGCAGGCGGGGCTGCTTGTCCTGTGCCATCAGCGAGTCGAACTCGAACTTGCCGTTGTCGGGATAGGCGTAGGACCAGTACCACTGCTTGCCGGTGGCCTTGATGGTCAGGTCCGCCTTCGGCACGTCGAGCTCGAGGAACAGGAGGCGAAACGACGGCACCGCAATGCCGACCAGGATCAGCACCGGCACCAGCGTCCAGAGCACCTCGATCAGCGTGTTGTGGGTGGTCCGCGACGGCACCGGATTGGCCCGCGCGTTGAACTTCACGACCACGACCACCAGGAGCGCCAGCACGAACAGCGTGATCACGGTGATGAGGACGAACAGGAAGTTATGGAACCAGACGATGTTGTCCATCACCGGGGAACCGGAGGCCTGCAGATGCCATTCCCACGGCTGCGGCTGTCCGAGCTCGGCAAATGCCGCGCCGCCAGTGGCCAGCGTCAGGCTAGCTACGGCCAATCCCAGCAAGTGCCGGCCCATCCGGCCCATCGACATCCTCATGCCGCTCGCGCTCCCCTTACGAAATCACCCCAATGCACCCCCCTATTTTTGGGGAACGCTTATTCGATCCGCCCGTCCGACAAACCGCCGCGCAAGAATACCTCTAAGAGGTCGTGGGGCCAGATCGCTAGAACGCCGAAATCAAGCCTCTCAAACCATAATTCTTGATCTCTCGCAATGCAGTCTTGAACCCGGTCTGCCTGCCATCACCCGCAAGATATTTCAGACAAAAATACTGTTCCCGGGAGTGTCGCGGCTTGACAGCGGGATTGCCCGTTGTAGGCACTGACCGGCGGCCCCGCTGGAGCCTGATTCGTGCGGGAAAAGGCGACCGGCGCGGCGCGGGATTTGCTTGTTGGTTGCTTGGGATCCGCCTTCAAGCCGCCGTCATTTCCGTATCCTGAGTGGCAGCGAAGCCGCCCAGGCAGGTTGCGAACAGAGGGATCGACCGATGGGGCTTTCGACACGCATGGCGAAACCCGCTCCTGACCGCCGACTTGGCGTGTTGGCCGGCCTTCAGATGGCCGCCGTCCTCCTCCTGCCAGGCCTTGCCCACGCGCAAGGCGCGGTGCGCTCGGTCCATGGTGACTGGCAGATTCGCTGCGACACCCCGCCCGGCGCCCAAGCCGAGCAATGCGCCCTGATCCAGAGCGTCGTCGCCGAAGACCGCTCCAATGCCGGCCTGACCGTGATCGTGCTGAAAACCGCCGACCAGAAGAGCCGGCTGATGCGGGTAGTCGCGCCGCTCGGCGTGCTGCTGCCCTCCGGCCTCGGCCTGAAGCTCGACAACCAGGACGTCGGCCGCGCCGGTTTCGTGCGCTGTCTGCCCAACGGCTGCGTCGCCGAGGTGGTCCTGGAGGACAAACTGCTCGGCCAGCTCCGTTCGGCCAAGACCGCGACCTTCATCATCTTCGAAACCCCCGAGGAAGGCATCGGCTTCCCGCTCAGCTTGAACGGGCTCGGCGAGGGGTACGACAAGCTGCCGTAGGCTCACGACGTCCGGGTTGTTGGTCCGCCATCCTTCGAGGCCTCCGTTACGCTCCCGCACCTGCTGCGACAACGGCTTCGCCGCTCGCGCGGGGGTGACGGTGATGGATCTGTGATCGCGGACGATGCAGTGACTAAGCTAAAGCGCGATGAGATTAGGCTGTTGTTCGCGCATGATCTCCGCGCGAAACGCGTTCCGCGTTTGTCGCGAGGGAAAACCGCTTCACACTTTTGCGGGGCGGGCTTTAGTCGCCGCGGCCACCACACCTTAAGCGCCCCGGTGCCTCATGCTCGGTCGAGACGGTACAGATCGGTGTCGCACCAGGTACAGCGGAAGATGCGGCCGCTACCGCGTACCGGCATGCTTGCCGTCTTCTGCCGGCACTTCGCGCAGACGACGCCGTCCGCCGTGGCACAGCCGGGGTGGGCAGCGAGATAGTCTTCGCGGGAAGGATAGGACGTCCAGCGACGACGGTAGATGAGCTGATTGATGAGCAGAACCAATGCCAGTACGGCAAAGCCGATGATCAAGCCGTGATACCGGTCGACGAAATCGACCAGCGAAAGGATGGGCTTCCACATGCGTCGCGTCTCATAGACCGGCCATAGCCAGGACGCACAGAAAATAAGGCCAATCCTTCAATATCGGCTTAAGACCTCCGTCATTCGTACCATGTCGTTTCGGTAATGTGACGGCCGGCCCCTCGCCGAACGCTTTTGAAACCATTATCTTGCCCCACATCTCCCGATAATGGATCGCCGATGACCAACCCTGCTACAACCTCCCTGCTCGACCGCGCCAATCTCGACCGCGACCAGGTTCGCCACGAAGTCGCGCGCGGGCTTTCCGGCGCGGACGACGGCGAATTGTTCCTGGAATACAGCCAGACCGAAGCGCTGATGTTCGACAATGGGCGGCTGAAGCAGGCGACCTATGACACCTCGCAGGGCTTTGGCCTGCGCGCAGTGAAGGACGACGCGGTCGGCTACGCGCATTCCTCCGACGTGTCGCTGCCGGCGCTGATCCGCGCAGCCGATGCGGTCGCTGCGGTCCGCGGCGGCTATTCGGGAAACTTTGCCGCGCCACCGCCGCATAGCAATGTGCGGCTCTATGGCGACGACAATCCGCTGGACGCGCCGGGTTTTGAGGCCAAGGTCAAGCTGCTCGCGGAGATCGATGCGTATTTGCGCGACAAGGATCCGCGCGTGCGGCAGGTCAGCGTGAGTTTAGGGGCGACCTGGCAGGTGGTTGAAATCCTCCGCCCCGATGGCGAGAGCTATCGCGATATCCGCCCGTTGGTGCGCGTGAACATTTCCGTCGTCGCCGGTCAGGGCGATCGCCAGGAAAGCGGCAGCAAGGGCTATGGCGGCCGCGCCGGCTATGCCGAATTCATCGAGACCAAGAACTGGCGCGACGCGGCTGACGGCGCGCTGCGCGAGGCGCTGGTGAATCTGGAATCCGTGCCGGCGCCCGCTGGCGAGATGGACGTGGTGCTTGGCGCCGGCTGGCCTGGCGTGATGCTGCATGAGGCGGTCGGCCATGGCCTGGAGGGCGACTTCAACCGCAAGAAGACCTCGGCGTTTGCGGGTCTGATGGGTCAGCAAGTGGCCGCCAAGGGCGTCACCGTGGTCGACGACGGCACCATTGCCTCGCGGCGCGGCTCGCTCTCGATCGACGACGAGGGCACGCCGACCAACCGCACGGTGCTGATCGATGACGGCATCCTGGTCGGCTACATGCAGGACCGCCAGAACGCGCGTCTGATGAACATGAAGCCGACCGGCAACGGCCGCCGCCAGGGCTACGCCCATGTGCCGATGCCGCGCATGACCAACACCTACATGCTCGCGGGCGACCGCGAGCCGGGCGAGATCCTCGCCTCGGTGAAGAACGGTGTGTTCGCCGCGAATTTCGGCGGCGGCCAGGTCGACATCACGTCGGGCAAATACGTCTTCCAGTGCACGGAGGCGTACAAGATCGAGAACGGCAAGCTGGGCGCGCCGTTGAAGGGCGCCATGCTGATCGGCAACGGACCGACCGACCTGCATCGCATTCGCGCAATCGGCAATGATCTCGCGCTCGATACCGGCATCGGCACCTGCGGCAAGAACGGCCAGGGCGTGCCGGTCGGCGTCGGCCAGCCGACGCTTCTGATGGAACGGATTACAGTGGGTGGTACGGGCGCATGAGCGTTGAGAAAATGACTGCAACAACCAAGCCCAAGAGCAGTGGCAAGAACAGGGGCAAGAACAGCACCTGGCGCGGACAGCTCGTCCAGCTTGCTGGCATCGTCGCCGCCGTGTTCATCGCCAAGGGCGCGCTGGCCGAGCCATTCTACGTGCCGTCGGGCTCGATGGAGCCGACCCTGCTGATCGGCGACGCGCTGCTCGCCTCGAAATTCCCCTATGGCTACGGCACCTCGTCGCTGCCGATCCAGATCAATCTGCCTGAAACCGGCCGCGTCTTCGCGGAGACGCCGAAGCTCGGCGACGTCGTCGTGTTCCGCTGGCCCGGCGACCGCTCGCAGGCCTGGGTCAAGCGCGTGGTCGGTCTGCCCGGCGATCGCATCCAGATGCGGCAGGGCCAGCTCTTCATCAATGACCGTCCCGCCGAGCTGAAGCCGGATGGTTTGGGTCAGGCCGAGGACGACAGCGGCGGCAGCGAGCCCGCCTATCGCTACGTCGAGACGTTGCCGAACGGCGTCTCGCATCTCATTTTCAAGATGCATGACAACGGCCCGCTCGACAACACGCCGGAAGTGACGGTGCCGGCCGGGCATCTCTTCGTGCTCGGCGACAACAGGGACAACTCCGCCGACAGCCGCGTGCCCCTGCGTTCCGGTGGCGTCGGGCTGCTGCCGATCGACAATCTCGTCGGCCGCGCCGATGCCGTGCTCGGCTCCTGGGATCTCGGCATGCGCAGCCAGCCGATGTGGACCTGGCTGTCGGGCTTCCGGATGGCACGGTTCTTCACCGCTGTGCGCTAGGCCAATCGGGTGACCTTCGACGATGTCAGAAAAATTTGTGCTGACGTGGCCGGAGGTCGAGGACGGCTCCTCCTACGGCACGCCCGCCCTGAAGGTACGCAAGAAGAAGATGCTGGCGCGCCTGAAAGAGGACGGCGACAGCCTGGTGCTGCCGGACGTACCGATCGACGAGCGCGCGATGCGGGTCGAGAGCCGCCCAAAGCTGTTCTATTTCACCGATCACTACGCCGACTATCCTATGGTGCTGATCCGTCTGTCGAAAGCCAAGCGCGCCGACGTCGAGCCGTTCTTGCGACGGCGCTGGCGCATCCTGGCATCCAGATCGGCGCGGGCGCAGTATGACGCGGGTTGACGATCGCATGGACCGCGACGCGTTTCTTGCCCTGGCCCTGAAAAATCCGATCAACGTTGCGATCACCGACGCACTCGCTCAGCTAGCGCTGCCGGATGCCTGGCTGGTGTCGGGATGCCTGGTGCAGACGGCGTGGAACGTGATCACGGGGCGCGCCATCGATTACGGCATCGCCGATTACGATGTGTTCTATTTCGACCCTGACACCTCGTGGGAGGCGGAAGACGCGGTGATCCGCAGGCTGGCGGCCAGCCTGACGGATCTCGGCGTTAGAATCGAAGTGCGCAACCAGGCGCGGGTACGCCGACAAGCACGGCCTGCCCTATCCGCCGCTGACCTCTTCGACCGATGGCATCGACCGCTTCCTGACACGGAACACGCAGATCGGCATCCGGCGTGCAGGCGAGGGCTACGACGTCTACGCGCCACATGGGTTTGGCGATGTCGCGGGATTGATCGCACGCCCCAATCCAGGCCCGAATTTCTCCGCGGCGAATTACACGGCGAAGGCTCAGCGATGGAAGTCACTGTGGCCGGAGCTTACCGTGTGCGGCAAGCGAGACGCCGTAGGGTGAGCAAAGCAGCCGGGGAGTGTGAATGCGCGCCCGATGACAGGCTCCACGTGCCCACCACTTCTGTCGCAATCGGCGCAAGGGCGCCTCTGCCAACCCTACGTGTCGAGGCCCTTATCGCACCACGCCCGACGTAAACCCCGCCTTCCTGCGCGGCGGCTTGATTTCCTTCTTCAGGAAGCAGCGCGCTTGCCGGCCCGTGTAGCCGGGGCGGGCGAAGGTGAAGGCGCGGCACTTGTTGTCGGCGGTGCAGGCGGCCTTGCAGGCCTCCTCGCCTTCGTCGGCCTTCAGTTCGAAATTGCGCAAATCACCGCCGGGGCGGTCGATTGACGTCTCGACGCCCTCGACGCGCGGCTCGATCACACCCGCGCCGCGCACGCCAGAGATGCAGCAGTTCGCCGGAGAGCGCGGCGGCACGGTGTTCTTCAGCCAGCACACCGCGGGCGCGCCCTCGACGTCGGGATAGCTGAAGCTCCAGGACCGGCAGCGCCGATCGCGCTCGCACAGCAGCGCGCAGTCCTCGGGATCGCCCGACGCCACGGGCGTGTTGAAATAATCGCCGCCGGGCCGATCGAATGCGGTCTGGGCGCTCGCCGGCACGATGGCAAGCAGGACCACCAGCAGCATGACCCACGCCATACCCCGTGCCACGACCCTCGCCATGGCTCGTGCCATGACCTTTGCCATCAAGGCCCCAGGCAGGCGGCCTTTCCCCATCAGAACAGCTTTCGAGTTATTGAACGCGCTCAGTTTTTTTCAGCCGGTCATTTGATCGCCGCAAACCTGTACGGGCGATGAACGGCACGGGCCGCTGACCGGCTGAGCTAGAACGCGTAGTCCTCGTAGGCCGGTTCCACGGATTCCTTCCAGGCGCCCTGAAATTTCTCCAGCATCTCCTCGGCCGGTGTCCGCCCGCAATCGATGATGTGGTCCAGCGGCTCCAGATGGCGGGTTTCGTCGCGGCCGAGCTGGTCGATCCGGCCGCGGCGCCGCAGGCCGGCATGGGCCAAGACCAGGCATTCCTTGGCGATCTCGAAGAGGTAGCGGTCCTTGATCCGGGCCTTGAAGCCGAAGCGCGGCACATCGTCGCGCAACGCCTGGCGCTCATGTGCACTCCAGTGCTTCACCAGATCCCAGGCGGCATCGAGCGAGGTGTTGTCATAGAGCAGCCCGACCCAGAACGCCGGCAGCGCCGGCAGCCGGCCCCAGGGCCCACCGTCGGAGCCGCGCATCTCGAGGTAGCGCTTCAGCCGCACCTCCGGAAAGATGGTCGAGAGATGATTGGCCCAGTCCGACAGCGTCGGACGCTCGCCGGGCAGGTTGTTGTTGCGGCCGTCGAAGAAGGCTCGGAAGGAAGAGCCCGACACGTCGATGTAGTCATCACCGCGCTTGACGAAATACATGGGCACGTCGAGCGCATAATCGACATAGCGCTCAAAGCCCATGCCGTCCTCGAAGGCGAAAGGAAGCATGCCGGAGCGTGCATTGTCGGTGTCGCGCCAGATTTCCGAGCGGAACGACAGGAAGCCGTTGGGCTTGCCTTCGGTAAACGGCGAATTGGCAAACAAGGCGGTTGCGACCGGCTGCAGAGCGAGCGAGACGCGCAGCTTCTTGACCATGTCGGCTTCGGAGGAGAAGTCGAGATTGGTCTGCACCGTGCAGGTGCGATACATCATGTCGAGGCCGTATTTGCCGACCTTCGGCATGTAGTTGGTCATGATCTTATAGCGGCCCTTCGGCATCACCGGAATGTCGGCGCGCGACCAGGACGGCGTCATGCCAAGGCCAAGGAAGCCGATGCCGAGCGGGGTCGCGATCTCCCGCACCTGCGCCAGATGCGCCATCAGCTCGCTCTGCGTCTGGTGCACGGTCTCGACCGGCGCGCCGGACAATTCGAACTGTCCGCCCGGCTCGAGCGAAATCGCGCCGCCGCCGGTAACGTCGTAGAGGCCGATGATGTTGCCCTTCTCCACGATCGGCTCCCAGCCGAGCAGGAGCTTCATGCCTTCGAGCAACGCGCCGATGCCGCGCGCGCCCTCGTAAGGAACCGGACGGCGGCCTTCGAGCGTGAACGGCGTCTTCTCATGCTCGGTGCCGATGCGGAAGTCGTCCACCGGCTTGCAGCCGGCCTCGAACCACGCAACGAGCTCGTCGCGCGATTGCAGCGGCGTCATATCGATCTGGTCTCGCGCCATATCAAACTCTAATCAAAAGCGCTTCGACCGAACGCGCGCGGGTGACAGGGATGGTCCGCGAACCCACCGGTTGCGCGGACATGTTGGTTTGCTGCGGCATCATCGCAACGGCGTGCTCTCGCTGGCGATCGGCAGCTTCATCTCGCCGCAGGAGCAACCGAGACGGTCGAGCAGACCGCTGAGCTTGACGGCGTCCGCATCGGACAATTTCGAGCCGACATACTTCTCGATTGCGGCGGAATAGGCACCCCACATCCGCTTCTGCAACTCGCGGCCGGCTTCGGTGATCTCGACGAACTGGCCGCGCTTGTCGATCTTGCATTCGCGGCGCACGGCGAGGCCCTCGTCGACCAGACGATCGATCAGCCGCGAGGTCGAATATTGCGGGATCAGCATCTGACGCTCGAGCTCCACCGGGCGCAGCTCGCCCGAGGGCGCGCGCGACAGCTCGATAAGCGCATCATACCAGGCGAGCGGCGGGAAGCCGGCCTTCTTCAGGTCCTGCTCCACACAGTCGAGCACCCGGCTCTGCACCCGCATCAGACGGATCCAGGCGGCGGTCGCCTCGGTCGATGGTTTGCGTTTCATGGTCCCGCTCAAGCTAGTAGCATGTTCTTAGCGCACTTGATGCACGTGCATCAATCTTGACTATTCCATGCAGGTGCATCTAGGAATTCCTTCGCCCCAACCAAACCGTCGGCAGGAGAAAATTCCATGAAACTATATTATTCGCCGGGCGCGTGCTCGTTGTCCCCCCACATCGCCCTCCTGGAAGCCGACCTGCCCTATGAGCTCGTCAAGGTCGATATCCGCGCCAAGAAGCTTGAAAACGGTGAGGATTTTCTGAAGGTCAACCCGAAGGGCCAGGTGCCGGCGCTCGGTCTCGATAGCGGCGAGATCGTGACCGAAGGCCCGGTCATTGTCCAGATGATCGCCGATCAGGCCTCGGCCAAGGGCCTGGCGCCCGCGCGCGACAGTTCCGAGCGCTACAAGCTGCTGGAGTGGCTGAACTTCCTCACCTCGGAGGTACACAAGAGCTTTGGCCCGCTGTTCTCGCCGGTGCTGGCCGACGATGCCAAGGCGTTCTTCAAGGACCGTGTGATGGGCAAGCTGGAATATGTCGACGGCCAGCTCGCCGGTCGCGACTATTTGATGGGCAAGCAGTTCACCGTCGCCGACGGGTATCTCTTCACCATGCTGACCTGGGCCGAGCGGTTGAAGTTCGATCTCTCAGCCCTCACGAACCTCCTCGCCTACAAGGCCCGCGTCGCCGCACGGCCGAAGGTGCAGGAAGCTCTCAAACGGGAAGGGCTCGCGCAGGCGGCGTAAGGCTCCGCGTCCACGAACAGGCGGAAGGACCGGATCGCTGATCCGGCCTCTTTTTTCTCGGACGCGTAGCCCGCCCGGATGGAGCGCACGCTCCATCCGGACCGGCTACAGGTGCCGCTCTTGCTGCTAGGCCGCCGATTTCTTCGGCGCGAAGCGGCCATAGAAGGTCTCGCCCTTCGCCGCCATCTCCTCGAGCAGTTTTGGCGGGGTGAAGCGGGAGCCGTATTTGGCTTCGAGCTTGTGGCAGAGCTCGACGAACTTCTTAGGCCCCATGAAGTCGATATAGGACAGCGTGCCGCCGGTGAACGGCGCGAAGCCGAAGCCGAGGATCGAGCCGACGTCCGCTTCGCGCGGATCGGTGATGACGTGATCCTCCACCGTGCGCGCGGCTTCCACCGCCTGCACCACCAGGAAGCGCTGCTTCAATTCCTCGACATCGAGCGTATCGGGGTCGAGCTGCTTGGGCTGCAGCGCTGACAGACCCGGCCACAGGCTCTTCTGGCCTTTGCCCTTTTCCGGATAGTCGTAAAATCCCTTGCTGTTCTTGCGCCCCAGGCGGCCCTGATTCTCGACCATCTCCACCATCAGCTTCTTCTGATCGGGGTTGATGGCGTTGGGGCCGAGATCCGCTTCCGTCGCCTTCATGATCTTGAGGCCGAGGTCGAGCGCGACCTCGTCGGACAGCGAGAGCGGACCGACCGGCATGCCGGCCATCTTGGCGCAGTTCTCGATCATCGCCGGCGGCACGCCTTCCAGGAACATCTCGTTGCCTTCGGCGACGTAACGGCCGACGCAGCGGTTGGCGAAGAAGCCGCGGCTGTCGTTCACGACGATCGGCGTCTTGCCGATGGTGCGGACATAGTCGAGCGCCGTCGCCAACGCGACGTCGCCGGTGTTCTTGCCGAGGATGATCTCGACCAGCATCATCTTCTCGACCGGCGAGAAGAAGTGGATGCCGACGAACTTGCCCTGGTCCTTGAAGCTTTCCGCGAGCGAAGTGATCGGCAGCGTCGAGGTGTTCGACGCGAAGATCACGTCCGGCTTCAGATGTTCCTGCGCCTTCGCAAACGTCTCCGCCTTGACCTTGCGATCCTCGAACACGGCCTCGATGACGAGATCGACGTCCTTCAGCGCCGCATAGTCGGCAGTCGCCGTGATGCGCGCGAGCAGCGATTCGGCGTCCGCGGGCTTGGCGCGGCCCTTCTTGATCTGCTCTTCGATCACCTTCTGAGCATGCGCCCTGCCCTTGTCGGCGCTTTCCTGGTCGCGATCGATCAGGACGACGTCGAGACCGGCACGGGCCGAGACGTAGCCGACGCTCGCGCCCATGAAGCCGGCGCCGATCACGGCGATCTTCTTCACCTTGGTCGGCGGCACATCCTTCGGACGGCGCGCACCCTTGTTCAGCTCCTGGATCGACAGGAATAGGCTGCGGATCATCGCGGCTGCTTCCTTCGAACGCAGCACCGAGGTGAAGTAGCGCGACTCCACGCGCAGCGCGGCGTCGATCGGCAACTGGAGGCCCTCATACACGCAGCTCATGATCGCGCGCGCGGCCGGGTAGTTGTCGTAGGTCTCGCGGCGGTAGATGGCGTTACCCGCCGGGAACATCATCATGCCGTTCTTGGAGAATACAGGGCCGCCGGGGAGCTTGAAGCCCTTTTCGTCCCAGGGCGCGACCGCCTTGCCGCCGCCCTTGATCCAGTCCTTCGCCGCCTTGATGAGATCGGCCGCAGGAACGATGGCGTGGATCAGGTTGAGCTGCTTGGCCCTGTCGAGCGCGACGGGATCGCCCTTGAGCAGGATGGTCATGGCATCCTGCGGCGGCACCAGGCGCGGCACGCGCTGCGTGCCACCGGCCCCGGGAAACAGGCCGACCTTCACCTCGGGCAGACCGAGGCGCGTCTTGGGATTCTCCGCCGCCACGCGATAGTGGCAGCACAGCGTGATCTCGAAACCGCCGCCGAGCGCCAGCCCGTTGATCGCAGCCACCCAGGGCTTGCCCGAGGTCTCGATGGAACGCAACACCTGCGAGAAGCGCCGGCTCTGGTCGAACAGCATCTGGTTCGCGGCCGTCTCGCCCTGCTCCTTGAAGACCCTTGCGTAGGCCTGGTTCATGCCCTCGAGCATCGACAGATCGGCGCCGGCGCAGAACGCCTCCTTGCTGGAGGTGATGACGACGCCCTTCACCGCGGCATCCGCCGTGGTTTCCTTGACGATCGCCTCGAGCTCGCTGGTCGAGGTCTCGTCGAGCACGTTCATCGAACGGCCCGGGATGTCCCAGGTGACGAGCGCGATGCCGTCAGCGTCGGTCTCAACCTTGAAGTTCTTGTAAGTCATGTTGGTTGCTCCCTAACCTTAGACGCGCTCGATGATGGTCGCGGTGCCCATGCCGCCGCCGATGCACAGCGTCACCAGCGCGGTCGACTTGTTGGTGCGCTCGAGCTCGTCGAGCACGGTGCCCAGGATCATCGCGCCGGTCGCCCCTAACGGATGACCGAGCGCGATCGCGCCGCCATTGACGTTGATCTTGGCGTTGTCGATCTCGAACGCCTGGATGTAGCGCAGCACGACGGAGGCGAAGGCCTCGTTGAGCTCGAACAGGTCGATATCCGACTTCTTCATGCCCGAGCGCGCAAACAGCTTTTCGGTGACGTCGACCGGGCCGGTCAGCATCATCGCCGGCTCCGAACCGATATTGGCGAAGGCGCGGATCTTGGCACGCGGCTTCATGCCGTACTTCGTGCCTGCCTCCTTGCTGCCGAGCAGCACGGCGCCCGCGCCATCGACGATTCCGGAGGAATTGCCGGCGTGGTGCACATAATTGACGCGCTCGATCTCCGGATGCGACTGGACCGCAACCGCATCGAAGCCGCCCATCTGCGCCATCATGGTGAAGGACGGCTGGAGCTGCGCCAGCGACTGCATCGTCGTCGAGGGACGCATGTGCTCGTCCTTGGCGAGGATGGTAAGGCCGTTGATGTCCTTCACCGGCACCACCGACCTGTTGAAGCGACCTTCGTCCCAAGCCTTGCCGGCACGCTGCTGGCTCTGCACCGCGTAGGCGTCGACGTCATCGCGGGAGAAGCCGTATTTCGTGGCGATCAGGTCGGCCGAGACGCCCTGCGGCATGAAATAGGCCGGCACTGCCATCGAGGGGTCCATTGGCCATGCACCGCCGGAGGCGCCGATGCCGACGCGGCTCATGGACTCGGCGCCGCCGCCGATCACCAGCTCATGCTGGCCGCTCATCACCTGGGCGGCAGCGAAGTTCACGGCATCGAGCCCGGAGGCGCAGAAGCGGCTGATCTGCACGCCGGGAACGGCTTCGCCGAGGCCGGCTTTGAGTGCCGCGAAGCGCGCGATGTCGCTGCCGGCCTCGCCGACGGGATCGACCACGCCAAGCACGACGTCATCGACGGAGTCCACGGGCAGGTTGTTGCGCTCCTTCAGCGCCTGCAGCGGCACGGTGGCGAGCGCCAGCGCGGTGACCTCGTGCAGCGCGCCGTCCGGCTTGCCGCGGCCGCGCGGCGTGCGAACGTGGTCGTAGATGAATGCCTCAGGCATGACGCCCTCCTGATGTGATGTTCAAATGCGATTGGGACCTGGCGACGGAAGCGGACTTAGAATGCTTCCGCCGGCAGTTCCATGATGGTGGCGCAGCCGGCCTGGATGCGCGCGAGATGCGCCGCGGTTTCCGGCAGCATCCGCTCCATGAAGAAGCGGCCGGTGACGAGCTTGGTGGAGAGATAGGGCGTGGCCCCGGACTCGGCAATCTTCCCCAGCGTGACTTTGGCCATCCGCGCCCACATGTAGCCGAGCGCGACGAAGCCGAAGAGATGCAGGTAATCGGTTGCGGCGGCACCGGCATTGTCCGGCTTCATCATCGCGTTCTGCATCAGCCAGGTGGTGGCCTGCTGGAGATGACCGAGCGAGGTCGAGAGCGGCGCGAGAAAGGGCTTCAGCGCCTCGTCGCCGCCGTTCTCCTTGGCGAAGCCCATCACCTCGCCGAAGAACGCCATGATGGCGCGGCCACCGTCGCGCGGCAGCTTGCGGCCGACGAGGTCGAGCGCCTGGATGCCGTTGGCGCCTTCATAGATCATGGCGATGCGGGCATCGCGCACGAACTGCTCCATGCCCTGCTCGGCGATGTAGCCGTGGCCGCCATACATCTGCTGCGCCTGCACCGCGTTGGCAAAGCCGTAGTCGGTGAGGAAGCCTTTCAGCACCGGCGTCATCAGGCCCATGTGATCGTCGGCGGCCTGACGGTCCTTGGGATCTTCCGAGCGGTGGGCGACGTCGCTCTTGAGCGCGGTCCACACCACGAAGGCGCGCGCGGCCTCGTTGAAGGCGCGGATCGACAGCAGGGTACGACGCACGTCGGGATGCACGATGATCGGATCGGCCGGCTTGTCCGGCGCCTTCGCGCCGGTGAGCGCGCGGCCCTGGATGCGCTCGCGCGCATAGGCGACGGCGTTCTGATAGGCGACTTCCGACTGCGCGAGGCCTTGGACTGCGACGCCGAGGCGGGCCTCGTTCATCATCACGAACATGCCCTGCATACCCTTGTTCTCTTCGCCGACCAGCCAGCCGGTAGCGTTGTCGTAGTTCATCACGCAGGTGGAATTGCCGTGGATGCCCATCTTGTGCTCGATCGAGCCGCAGACCACACCGTTGCGCTGCCCCACCGAACCATCGGCGTTGACCAGGAATTTGGGCACCACGAACAGCGAGACGCCCTTGATGCCGGCGGGTGCTCCCTCGATGCGGGCGAGCACGAGATGGATGATGTTGCCAGTGAGATCATGCTCGCCGGCCGAGATGAAGATCTTCGTGCCTGAGATCTTGAAGCTGCCGTCCGCCTGGCGCACCGCCTTGGTGCGGAGCATGCCGAGATCGGTGCCGCAATGCGGCTCGGTCAGGTTCATGGTGCCGGTCCATTCGCCCGCCACCATCTTCGGCACGTAGGTCTTCTTCTGCTCGGGCGTACCATGCACCAGCAGTGCCGCGGTCGCGCCCATGGTGAGGCCGCCATACATCGAGAAGGCCATGTTGGCCGAGCACTGGAATTCGTTGACCGCCTGGCTCAGCGTGACCGGCAGACCCTGGCCGCCATATTCGGTCGGCGCGGAAAGGCCGAGCCAGCCGCCTTCTGCGACCTGCCTGAAGGCGTCCTTGAAACCCTTCGGCGTGGTGACACTGCCGTCATCAGTGCGCTTGCAGCCTTCGAGATCGCCGACGCGGTTGAGCGGCTGGAACACCTCTTCGGCGAGCTTGGCGGCTTCGCCCAGGATCGCCTCGCGCACATCGCTCGATGCGTCGGAGAAGCCGGGCAGATTGTCATAGCGGTCGATCTGGAAGACGTCGTTGAAGAGGAAGTTCACGTCTTCGACGGGGGCTTTATAGATCGGCATGGCGTTCTCCCGGCATGGGGCCGTTAAGTGGTGGTGTTCTTGAAAACGCCCTGCGGCGCAGTCTTTGTCGCGAGTCTAGCGGTTTCTGCAACCTCAGGGCAGGTGGTATCGAACAGGCAATTCGGCGAAAGCCTCACTGTGCTGCGAGCTGCTCCGCCATCAGGCGGTGCAGCATGTTGATGGCCTTGAGCGGACGCACCATGACCTTGAAATGCGTGATGCGGCCGTCGTTATCGAAGGTGATGATGTCGACACCGTTGATCTCGATGCCGTCGATCTGGGTCTTGAATTCGAGCACGGCGCCGCTCGCGCTCTTCCACTCGCCGACATAGCTGAAGGCAGGGCCGCCGAGCACCTTCTCGGCGCTCGACAGATATTTGAAGGTGATGTCGCGCCCGCGCTGCGGCGTGTGCACCACGGGACTTTCAAAGACGACGTCGGGATGCAGAAGGTCCCAGAGCGCGGCGCCGGCTTCAGCGCAGTCTTCAGCGCGGTCTTGGGACTTCATGTAGCCGTACCAGGAATCGAGGCCGGTCATTCTCAGGGTGCCTCCCTTGATAAAGCCCCTTGGCGAAAAACTCGAAAACAACCCCATGCAAAGGAGCCCGAAGGCCGACGCCGGCGGGTCCTTGGCCCACGTCATATGCACATTGACGCATATGCGCCAATGCGCATAAAGTCAAGTCAATTGGTCGGGAACGTCTTAAGGGAGCGTGTCATGGCGCTGGGCGACGCAATTCTCGCATGCCTGACGGAACGTCCGATGACGGGCTACGAGCTCGCCAAGACGTTCGACTCCTCGATCGGCTTCTTCTGGAAAGCCGACCACCAGCAGATCTATCGCGAGCTCTCCAAGCTGCGCGATCGCGGCTACATCCAGGGCCGCGAGGTCGTGCAGTCCGGCAAGCCCAACAAGCTGGTTTATACGCTCACCGAGGAGGGACGAACAGCGCTGCGGCACTGGGCCGCGCGCCCGAGCACCCCGGCCTCGACCAAGGATGACCTCCTGGTCCGCCTCCACGCCCTCGACAGCATCGACATCGAGCCCCTGCGCACCGATTTGATGGCGCGCCTGGAGCACCACCGCGACCGCCATGCCAACTACGAGCGCATCCTGAAGAAGCGTTTTCCGGACGGGGAGGCATCGGGCGTGCTCGATCTCGGCAATTTGCTGCTGCTTCGCCTCGGCGCCCGGCACGAGCAGATGGTGGCCGACTTCTGCGAGGAGGCACTCGAGGCGCTGTCGACCATGAGCGCGCGCGGCACCGTAGTGCCGATCGACGAGGGCAAGCGCGAGAAGGGCTGAGCCGCGCAGGCGGTGCCCGTCACCTCTCCCGCTTGCGGGAGAGGTCGCGCCGAAGGCGCGGGTGAGGGCTTTCTCCTCTTGGGGATTGTCCCATTGAGGAAACACCCTCTCCCCAACCGCCCCGCGCGCGGAGGAGGGAGCGCACCGGTTACGTGGCGACCAAGTTCATCCCCAGTTCCCGCCGCCCAACTTTAAGACAGCGGCGACGGCTTCCTTAACCCGTTATTTACCGTAACGGAGAAAAGTCGGTTCTTGAGGCAGACGACCCGCGCCGAATGGAATTGTCTCTGCAACTGGGACGCGCGGGAAAGCTGGAGGCATCGGGTGGGATGCCGAAGTCGGAACCGGACAGAAGTCATGAATTCGCGCGTATCGTGGAGTGTTGACGGCATCGATCCATCCGTCAGGGAACGGGCCGAGGCAGCCGCGCGCCGTGCCGGCATGTCACTCAACGATTGGCTGAACTCCACCCTCGGCGACACCACCCCGCCGAACTTCCGCGCGTCCTACGAGCAGCGTCCACAAGCCCCGCAGGCACCAAGTCAGGAAAGCCGCGACGTCGCCGACATCCACCAGCGGCTCGACGCTATCACCCAACAGATCGAACGGATTTCAAAGCCCGCGCCGCGCCAAGACGCCTCGCGCGAACAAGACGCCTCGCGCGAACAAGGCGCCTCGCGCGAGCAGGGCGTCGCGCGCCAGTTGAACGATGCGATCTCGCGGCTGGATGCGCGGCTGTCGCAGATCTCGCGGCCGCAAGGGCAGCCAGCACCGCGGCCCGCTCCGGCCGAGACGCGGCAGCGCCAGGCCGAGATGGTCGAGCGCGCGGCCGCGCAACTCTATCGCAACTCGCCACCGCTCAGTCCCGCCTCGCTCGACGTTGCGGTGGCCGAGATCTCCGCGCGGCAGAACGAGCTCGACAGCTTTGCGCCCAGGCAGATGCCGCCGCGCGCCGCGCCTTCGATTGCACCTGCCGCGCCCATGGCAGCTCCCCTGGCACCTCCCCTGGCGCCGTCTGCTGCCGCTTACGCCCCGCCCGCCGCCTACGCACCGCCGCCGCAGCCAAGTCCCGACTTCTCCGCGCTCGAGCGGCATCTCCTCAAGATCACCAGCCAGATCGAGGCGCTGCAGCGCCCGGATCATATCGAGCAGTCGATCACGGCGTTCCGCAACGAGCTTGCGGAAATCCGCCACGCCATCACCGAGGCGATGCCGCGCCGCGCGATCGAATCGATCGAAAACGAGATCCGCTCGCTGCATCGTCGCATCGACGAGACGCGCACCTCCGGCACCGACGGCCAGGCGCTTGCCGGCGTCGAGCGCGCACTGTCCGAGATCAAGCAGGTGCTGCGCACGCTGACGCCGGCCGAGCAGCTCACCGGCTATGACGAGGCGATCCGCAATCTCGGCGCCAAGCTCGACCTGATCCTGCGCGCCAATGACGATCCGGGCACGGTGCAGCAGCTCGAAGGCGCGATCTCGGCGCTGCGCGGCATCGTATCCAACGTCGCCTCCAACGAGGCGCTGGCACGGCTCTCCGAGGACGTGCAGCTGCTGTCGACCAAGGTCGACCAGATCGCCCGCGCTTCCGCCCCGAGCGGCGACAGTTTTGCGGTGCTGGAGCAGCGAATCGCGGCGCTCACGGCTGCGCTGGAGACGCGCGAGCGGCATGCGCCGTCCGAAAGCACCGAGCATCTGGAGAACGCGATCCGCGCGCTGTCCGATCGCTTCGACCGCATGCAGGTCGGTGGCGACTCCGCCTCCACCTTCGCGCATCTCGAGCAGCGCGTGTCGTATCTGCTGGAGCGGATCGAGGCTGCCTCCGATCCGCGCAACGGCAATCTGAGCCGCGTCGAAGACGGGCTGCATGACATCTTGCGGCATCTGGAACGGCAGCAGGCGACCTATGCCGCGCTCGCCGAGAGCCGCAGCTCGGCACCCGCTTCCGATTCCGGCGTGATCGACCTCGTCAAGCGCGAGCTTTCCGACATCCGCTTCAGCCAGGCCGAGACCAACCGCCACACGCAGGACTCCCTCGAAGCCGTGCACAGCACGCTCGGCCATGTCGTCGATCGCCTTTCGATGATCGAGGGCGATCTGCGCGCGGTGCGCAGCGCGCCACCTCAGGCCGCGCCACAGGTCTTCGCGACACCGGCGATGCCGGCCGAACCCGCGCGCAGCGCGATGCCGCCGCAGCCGCCGCCCAAAGCGGACATCAAGCCCGATCTGCCCAATCCGGCCGCGGCGCAGGTGGCCTTCGTCGCGGCGCCGCGCGACTTTCACGCCGCAACGCCGGCTGCTCCCCCACCGGTGCCGGCGACCCAAGTCACGGCACCCTTGCCGCCGCGCGCGATCAGCGAAATCCTCGAGCCGCATGTCGCGCCTGCGCGCGCTGCGATCGCGCCCGAGCTGCCGCCGGATCATCCGCTGGAGCCGGGCACGCGGCCGAGCGGACGCGCCGCCACGCCGTCGGAGCGTATTGCCGCGTCCGAAAGCGCGATCAGCGAAATCCCCGCCCCGCCGAAGGAGCCGGTGTCGTCGTCGAGCTTCATCGCCGCCGCACGCCGGGCCGCACAGGCCGCAGCCGCGCAACCCGAGAAGCCCGGACGTGGCGGCAAGGCCGCCGCCGGCGGCGCCGCCAACGACAAGGGCAAGGAAGGCTCGACCATCACCTCGAAGATCCGCTCGCTGCTGGTCGGCGCGAGCGTGGTCGTGATCGTGCTCGGCACCTTCAAGATGGCGATGAACCTGCTCGAAGGCGGCGGCAACGCCCCGCCGCCGCCGGCGATGGAGAGTCCCGCGAGCGCGCCCGCGCCGCAAGCCACCGTCCCCGCCGAGAACAGCGCAAAACCCGCCGTGCCCGAGCAGGTCACGCCGTCGATGACCTCGCCGACCCCGCTCGGCCGGCAATCCCTCAACAGTGCCGCTCCCGCCAGCTCCAGCGGCGCCGCGTCGGTCGAGATCCCACCCGCACCGGCGGGGACTGCGCCGTCGCCCGCCGCAGGCAATGGCGACATCACCGGCGCAATTCCGACGACACCGTCGCGCACACGGCTCGGCACCGTCCAGGTGCCGCCGAGCGAGCGGCTGGCCGACGGCATCGGCGGTCCGGTGCTGCGCGCCGCCGCGATGAAGGGCGATGCGACCGCGGCCTATGAGATCGGCTTGCGCTTCGCCGAAGGCAAAGGCGTGGCTGCGAATTACGAGGAAGCCGCCAAATGGTATGACCGCGCGGCGCAGGCCGGCGTGGTGCTCGCGACCTTCCGGCTCGGCACGCTCTATGAGAAGGGCTTGGGGGTGAAGAGGGACACCGACATCGCCCGCCGCTACTACACGCAGGCGGCCGAGCGCGGCAATGCCAAGGCCATGCACAATCTCGCGGTGCTCGACGCCGATGGCGGCGGACGCGGCCCCAATTACAAGAGCGCGTCGCAGTGGTTCCGCAAAGCCGCCGATCGCGGCGTCGCCGACAGCCAGTACAATCTCGGCATCCTCTATGCCCGCGGTATCGGCGTCGAACAGAACCTCGCCGAGTCCTACAAATGGTTCAGCCTGGCCGCCGCCCAGGGTGACTCCGATGCGGCGACCAAGCGCGACGATGTTGCCAAGCGCCTCGACCCGCAATCGCTCGCCGCTGCCAAGCTCGCGATCCAGACGTTCAGTGCCGAGCCGCAGCCGGATGATGCCGTCAACGTCGCAACGCCCGCCGGCGGCTGGGACAGCGTCCCGTCGCAGGCCAGCACCAAGCCCGCGCCCAAGCCGGTCGCGATCAAGCGCCAGGCGGCCTTGACCGAGCATTGATTTCTATTTTCCCCTCATGGTGAGGAGCGCGCCCTTGCGCGCGTCTCGAACCATGCAGGCCGGCTCTCGGTCCGGGCCTCGCCCTTCGAGACGCCTGCTGCGCAGGCTCCTCAAATTGAGGCGAGATAGTGAGATTGTGGCACTCCTTCACCACGCTCTGAGATCCTGATCCGCCTGCGGCGAAAAACGCGGTGGGCGGATCAATTCGTTATCCCTCCGCGCGCCAAATTCAGCTAATGAGGGACGCGGCAATCGTTCCGCCTTCCCGCGAGCATTCCGCAATCCGATCCGTCTCGCCGGAACGTGGTACGATGCAGCTTTACCTCCCCATTGCGGATCTTCCGGTCAATGTGTTCCTGGTGCTCGCGATGGGCGCCGCGGTCGGTTTCGTCTCGGGCATGTTCGGGATCGGCGGCGGATTCTTGATGACGCCGCTCCTGATCTTCATCGGAATTGCGCCCGCGGTCGCGGTCGCTTCCGTCGCGAGCCACATCGCGGCCTCGTCCTTTTCCGGCGCGATCTCCTATTGGCGGCGGCGCGCGATCGATCCGGCGCTCGCAACCGTCCTGTTATGCGGCGGCGTGACGGGCACCGCGCTCGGGGTGTGGACCTTCACGCAGCTCCGCGCGCTCGGCCAGCTCGACCTGATGATCGCGCTTTCCTATGTGGTGCTGCTCACGACCGTGGGCAGCCTGATGTTCTCGGAAGGCCTGCGCGCGATGATGCGGACGCGGCGCGGCGCCGTGCCGCCGCGGCGCACGCACAGCTGGATCCACGGCCTGCCGCTGAAGATGCGCTTCAAGCGCTCGAAGATCTATTTGTCGGTGATCCCCGTCGTCGTGGTCGGCATCATCATCGGCTTCATCGGCGCCATCATGGGCATCGGTGGCGGCTTCATCCTGGTGCCGATCATGATCTATCTGTTGCGGGTGCCGACTTCGACCGTGATTGGAACGTCGATGATCCTGACGCTGGTCACGATGCTGTTCGCCACCATGCTGCATGCGGTGACCAATCATCTCGTCGACGCGGTGCTGGCGCTGATCCTGATGGTCGGCGGCGTCACCGGCGCGCAGTTCGGCGCCCGCGCCGGACAGAAGATCCGCGGCGAGCAGTTGCGGCTGCTCTTGGGCCTGTTGATCCTCGCCGTCGGATTGCGCTTCGCCGTCGAGCTCGTGATCCGTCCCGAAGACCTCTTCACCATCCGCGAAATCGGAGTGACGGGATGATCGCACGTGCAATCATTGCGAATTTCCTGGCTGCTCTCCTGATGCTGCTGCTCGGCGGCGCCGCGCGCGCCGAGCGGCTGATCGTCTCGGTCTCCAACCACCGCGTCACCGTGACGCCGAACTATTCCGGCGAGGAGCTTGTGCTGTTCGGCTCGGTGGAGAGGGACGCGGCGACGCCTGCGAATCGCAACGCCTACGATCTCGTCGTCACCGTGCTGGGCCCGCGCGCCGACATGGTGACGCGGCGCAAGGAACGAAAGTTCGGCATCTGGATCAACACCGACTACCGGCAATTCTTGCAGGTGCCGAGCTATCTCGCGCTGTTCGCCAATCGCCCCTTCGACCAGATCACCTCGCCCGAGATCGCGCGGCGCCAACAGATCGGGCTCAACAACGTGCGGCTGACCCAACGCGTCGGCACCGATTATGCCGACGTGGTGCCGGACGACGCGTTCCGCAGCGCCTTCATCCGGCTGCGCACGCAGCGCGGGCTCTATCGCGAGGATCCGTCCGCGGTCACGTTCCTGACACCGACGCTGTTCCGCACCGGCATTCCGCTGCCCGCCGAAGTGCCGATCGGGACCTATGAGGTGGAAATCAAACTGTTCGCGAGCGGTGCGCTCGTGACCAAGACGGAGACGGCATTCGAGATCGTCAAGGTCGGCTTCGAGCAGTTCGTCGCCGGCAGCGCGCGGCAGAACGGATTGATCTACGGCCTCGTCACCGCCGCCCTGGCGCTGATGTGCGGCTGGGCCGCGTCGATCGTGTTCCGGAAGGACTAACCACGAACTCCGTCATTGCGAGCGAAGCGAAGCAATCCAGAATCTTTCCGCGGAAACAGTCTGGATTGCTTCGTCGCTTCGCTCCTCGCAATGACGGGTGGTGACAGCTATGCGCGCGATCACGGCGCCTCGATCACCGTCGGCACGCCGGGCTCGAGCAGGCGCAGGCGCGGGCCGAAGCCGAGCACGTCGAAGGACTTGCGCAGGTCCTCGCCGTTCTGGCGGAAATGCGCCCAGCCTTCGGTATGCACGGGCACGATCACCGCATCGGGAAAAGCGCGCGCGGTCTCGATCGTGTCGTTGGTGTCCATGGTGAGATGGAACGGTCCACGCGTCTGCGCGGCGCCGGCAAACGGCAGCACCACGCCGCAATCGAAACGGCGCGCCACCTCCGCAACGCCGTCGAACCAGGTGGTGTCACCGCTGATATAGATCGAGCGGCTATCCGTGTTGCTGGATGACACCACGAAGCCGATGACGTCGCCCGATAGCGGCTCGATGCCGGCCGGACCGTGGCGCGCCGGCGTCGCGGTGATGGTCAGCCTGTTGCCGTCGCGATCCCTGACCTGCGTCGTATCCCAGGGCGCAAGGCCTTCGACGTGACCGCCGAGCCGCTTGGCGCCGGCCTCCGTCGTCAGCACGCGCTTCACCTTGAAGAGAAGTTCGCGACCGGAATTGTCGAGATTGTCCGAGTGCTGGTCGTGGCTGAGCAGCACCGCATCGACCGGGCCGATCGCATCCGCTTTCAGCGCGGGGCCGATCGTCTTCTCCAGCTTCACATGCGGCAGCTGATAGGCGCCCGGACCATCGAAGGTCGGATCGGTGAGGAGGCGGAAGCCGTCGATCTCGATCAGCGCAGTCGGGCCGCCGATCAGGGTGATGGAAATGGGCATGACGGACTCCTGTTACGAGACGGGCTTGGTCGCGGTGGATTGCGCGGGACGCGTCACCAGGTAGATGCCGACCGCCACCGGAACGATGCCGAGGAGATCGCGCGCCTCGACATGCTCCCCCAACACCAGGAACGCGAACAGCATGCCGAGTGGCGGCATCAGGAAATGATAGGCGCTGGCAGCGGTCGCGCCACACACTTTCAGGAGATGGAACCAGAGCAAATAAGCGAGGATCGAACCGCCGAGCACCAGGAAGGCGAAGGCACTGATGAGGCCGGGCGTGTACTGGACCGCGTGGACGTCAGCGAACGTCAGCGCGATCGGCGTGAGCACGATGCCGGCTGCCATGTTCTGGATGCCGTTGCCGATCCACAAGCTACCCCTCGGCGCGAACAGCTTGAACAAAATGGTGGCGGCGACGATGGAGGCGAGCGAGGCCAGCGTGAACATGATTCCGTGCAGGCTGTCGGTGCCAACCGCGAGGCGATGCCAGACGATGAGGGTGACCCCAGAGACGCCGAGCAAGAGGCCAGTCGCCTTGCGCCAGGTCATGCCCTCACCGAGCAACAACGCGGCGAGCGCCGCCGTGAACACCGGGTTGGCCGACACGATCAATCCGCCGAGGCCGGCAGAGACCGATTGCAGGCCTGTATAGCCGAGACCGAGATAGAGCGCGTTGTTGGCAATGCCGAGCACGGCGAACATTGCGGCATCGCGCCAGGTCATCTCCCACGCATCGCGGCGCAGCGCCGAGACGCCGAGGATCAAAATGCCGGCGAGCGAAAAGCGCGCCGCGAGCAGGATCAGCGGCGGGCAATCGGTGACGCCGATCTTGCCGGCGACGAAGGCAAAACTCCAAAGCAGGCAGAACAGGCCGATGTAAAGCGGCAGCGGATTGAAGCGGCTGCGGGGGACGGCGATCGAGGGCGCGAGCAACATGCGAATTCTCCTGAGCCCTCGATCTAGGGATGCTCCTTGTCATTTGGAAATTAAATGATTAACTGCCGTCTAGTGGATTTGTGAATGGAGGCGAGCGATGCTCGATCTCGAGCTTTTGCGCAGCTTCGTCTCGGTGGTCGATGCCGGCGGCTTCACCCGCGCGAGCGAGCGCGTGCATCGCACGCAGTCGACGGTGAGCCAGCAGATCAAACGGCTGGAAGAGGACGTCGGCCAGGTGCTGCTGCACCGCGACGGCAAGGACGTGCGGCCGACGGAGGCTGGTGAACGGCTGCTCTCCTATGCGCGGCGGCTGTTGTCGCTCGCCGAGGAGGCGCGCGACGTGCTCAGCCAGCCGGGCAACGAAGGCGCGATCCGGCTCGGCATCCCCGAGGATTTCGCCGCCTATCGGCTGGCGAAGCTGCTCGGCACGTTCTCGCGCTCGCATCCGGGCCTGCGGCTCGATGTGCGCGCCGACCAGAGCAAGAACCTGTCCCGCGACCTCGAACGCGGCGAGCTCGATCTCGCGCTGTTCAAGCGCGAGGCCGGCGAGAAGGGTGCGATCGCGGTGTGGCCGGAGCGGGTGCACTGGGTCACCAGCAAGAGCCATCCGATCGATGCAAAAGTGTCGTCGGTGCCGCTGATCGGTTTTCCGCTCGGCTGCCTCTACCGCGCCGGCGCCATCCACGCGCTGGAGAGCGCCGGCCGGCCCTGGCACATGGCCTATACGTCATCGAGCCTCGCCGGCATCCAGGCCGCCGTTGCCGCCGGCATGGGGCTGAGCATCTTGTCGGAGATAGCGATCCAGCCCGATCACCGCGTCCTGACCGCCAAGGAGGGCTTCGCGCCGATCAACAGGACCGAAGTCGCGCTGATGGCCTCGCCAGGCGCGAGCCCCGCAACGCTGCGACTTGCGGAGCGGCTCGCGGAGTTCTGCGATACTGTGCAAGCGAAGGCGGCTTAGCTGCCGCCGCAATGTCGGTGCGTTCCCTCCCCCCTTGCGGGGGAGGGCCAAGGGGTGCCACACGGGCACACCCTCTCCGTTTGACCAAGACCTGCTTGCGCAGCTGGATAGACCTTTTCCTGGGCTACCCCCCTCCCCCGCAAGGGGGAGGGAGTGCAGCGTTCACGTGGCTGGATCGTTCTCAACTCAACTTGATGACGATCACCAACACCGCGACGCGGCAATCGCGTGCACGCGATTGTCGCCGAGGAGGTGCGCTGTAAAGTGCTGCGCGCCGAACACGCGCGCGAAGGCGGCGTCACGGATGCTGAGGCCGCCGGCATAGGCGCCGAAGGCCGGCATCACGGCGCGGATCCCGTCTGAGGCGAAGCAGCGCCGCTCCATCGACCGGCCGCGCGCGGTGACGCGCGCCTTGGGATGGAGGTGGCCCGCGATCTCACCATGCGCGCCGGTCGGCTCGTGACGGAAAACGATCGGGCCGATTGCGACTTCGTCGGCAACGGTGCCGCCGAGATCGGGCGGCAGCGCCGGATCGTGATTGCCTGAAATCCAGATCCAGTCGCGTCCGGTCTGGAGCGAGGTCATGGCGTCGCGATCCTCAATCGACAGCCGTTCATGGGCGCTGCGATCGTGAAAGCTGTCGCCGAGTGCGATGACGATGCGCGGATCGTGCCGCGCGACGACCGCGGCGAGACGACCGAGCGTCGCAACCGTGTCGTAAGGCGGCAGCAGCACGCCGCGGGTCGCAAAACTCGATCCCTTTTCCAGATGCAGGTCGGAGACGACGAGCAGACGCTGCTCGTCCCAGAACAGCGCGCCGGAGAGATCGGCGGCGAACGTCACGCCGGCGATGGTGACCTTCGAAACGCGCATGTCCTCATCATCCCCCGAAACCCGCGCGCCTGCCGTCACGTCCTACCCTGCCGCTATCCCATCGCTTCCTTGACGAGCTCGTCGGCGGCCTCGGCCAACAGCTCGTCTGCTGCTTCGCCATAAACTGACTCGCGGCCGATTTCCAGTAGCGCCGGTACGGCGAGCGGGGAGACGTGGTCGAGTTCCCGGTGTGTGATGTGGCCGTGGATGCGCGCGAGCATGTCGCCCAAGCGGCGCAGATCGAGCAGGCCCGTCGCGGCATCGGCGCGGGCGGCGCGGAGCAGCACGTGATCGGCCTGATGCTTGCGCAAGACGTCGTAGACGAGATCGGTCGAGAACAGCACCTGCCGGCGGCTCTTCTCCTCGCCGGTATGGCGGCGCGCGATCAGGCCGGAGATGATCGCGCAGTTGCGGAAGGTGCGCTTCATCAGCGCGGACTCCGCAAGCCAGGCTTCGAGATCATCGCCGAGCATGTCGGGATCGAACAGCGCGTTGAGATCGAGCTGACCATTCCGAATCATGAACGACATGTCGCCGAGCGACCAGATCGCGACCGCATATTCATTGGCAACGAAGCCGAGCGGGCGGGCGCGGGCGCGCTCCAGCCGGCGTGTGAGCAGCATGCCGAGCGTCTGATGCGCGAGCCGTCCCTCGAAGGGATAGCAGATGATGTAATGCTTGTTGCCGCGTGGAAACGTCTCGACCAGGAGCTCGCGCACCGCCGGCACGCGCGACACCTCCTTCTGCACCGACAGCCAGTCGCGCACCTGCTCCGGCAGCGTCCGCCAGGCGCGGCCATCATCGAGCAGGCGGCGCACGCGCTCGGCGAGATAGGTCGAGAGCGGGAACTTGCCGCCCATATAGGACGGCACTTTCGGATCCTTGTCGTGAGCTCGGGAGACATAGACCTGGTCCTCGACGAGGGCTTCGTAGCGCACGACCTCGCCGCCGAACACGAAGGTGTCGGCAGGAGCCAAGCCCTCGATGAAGGCCTCCTCGATCTCGCCGAGCAATCTGCCGCCGCGCGCGATGACCCCGGTCGAGCCGGTACCGCCGGTACGCGAGCGCACCAGCCGCACCTTCAGCATGTCGTCCTCGACGATGGTGCCGACATTCATCCGGTAGCTCTGCCGCACTTTTGGATTGGCGACGCGCCAGCGGCCCTGCTTGTCCTGCTTGATGCGCGCGAAGCGTTCATAGGTTTTCAGCGCGTAACCGCCGGTGGCGACGAAATCGACCACGTCGTCGAAATCCTGCCGCGACAGATCGGCGTAAGGCGCCGCTGTGCGCACCTCGTCATAGAGCTCGCCTGCGAGAAACGGCTCGCCGCAGGCGCAGCCGAGCACGTGCTGCGCCAGCACGTCGAGCGCCCCGACGCGGAGCGGCGGGGTATCCTGCGCATTCTCCGCGATCGCATCGATCGCGGCGCGGCACTCCAGCACCTCGAACCGGTTGGCCGGCACCAGCACGGCGCGCGAGGCCTCATCGAGGCGGTGATTGGCGCGGCCGATGCGCTGCATCAGGCGCGAGCAGCCTTTTGGCGCGCCGATATTGATGACGAGCTCGACGTCGCCCCAGTCGACGCCGAGATCCAGCGACGAGGTGCAGACCACGCCACGCAAGCGTCCCGCCGACATCGCGTCCTCGACCTTGCGGCGCTGCGCGACGTCGAGCGAGCCGTGATGCAGCGCGATCGCAAGGCCGTCGTCGTTCATGCGCCAGAGATCCTGGAACAGCATCTCGGCCTGGCTGCGGGTGTTGACGAAGACGAGCGTGGTCTTGTTGGCCTTGATCAGCTGGTAGACCTCGGCGAGCGCGTGGCGCGCCGTGTGCCCGGCCCAGGGCAGGCGCTCGCTCGTGTCGAGCATCTCGACGATCGGCGCCGCCGCGCCGCCGGCCATGACGATATCGGCGGTGGCTGCCCTGCCGCCCGGCTGCGGCATGAGGAATCGCGCCAGCGACTCCGGCTCGGCCACCGTCGCCGACAGACCGATCATGCGCATCGTGGGCGCGAGCCGCCACAGCCGCGCCAGCCCGAGCGACAGCAGATCGCCGCGCTTGGAGGTCACGAGCGCGTGCAACTCGTCGAGCACCACGCGCTTCAGCGATGAGAACAGGAACGGCGCATCGTCGGAGGAGAGCAGCAATGCGAGCTGCTCCGGCGTCGTCAGCAGGATGTCCGGCGGATAGCGCCGCTGCCGCTGCCGCCGCGACACCGGCGTGTCGCCGGTGCGGGTCTCGACCTTGATCGGCAATCCCATCTCGGCAATCGGTCGCTCCAGATTGCGCGCGATATCGACGGCAAGCGCTTTCAGCGGCGAGATGTAGAGGGTGTGAAGGCCACCGACGCGTTGAACGGCGCGGCCGGTGGAGATGAGGCCGCTGCGCGCTGCGTCGGATGCCTGCTCCCGCCATCTCCCGCCACTCAGCTCCACCAGTGTCGGCAAGAAACCCGCCAGCGTCTTGCCGGCGCCGGTTGGCGCGATCAGCAGCGCGCTAGCGTCTTCGCGCGCCTTCTCCAGCAGCGCCAATTGATGTTCGCGCGGCGACCAGCCGCGGGCCGCGAACCATGCCTGGAAGCGGTCGGGCAACAGCGCGGCCGGCGCGGCCGGTGCGGTGAGGATACGGGGCGGCACGACGTAACACGTAAGCGGTAGGGGTGACTTCGTCGAGGGGCCTCTGCCTCGCCCCGCCTGCGGGGAGAGGCCGGATCGCATCGCTAGATGCGATCCGGGTGAGGGGGAGCCTCCGCGAGTCCAACTGCCACCGTGAACGAAGAGCCCCTCACCCCAACCCTCTCCCCGCAAGAACGACGTAAGAACGGGGAGAGGGAGCACGCCTACTCCGTCACCGGCTTGTCGGAGACCTGCCAGTCCTTGCCGTTGAAGGTCGAGATGAACAGCGTCTTCATCGGCGTGTAGTCGGTGGGCGTGTAGCTGTAGTCGACACCGTCGAGGAAGAACGGCGAGTGGAAGCCGTTGAGGCTCGCGGCCTGCTTGAGCACGTTTTCGCGCGTGAGCTCGTCGCCGCAGCGACGCAGGATCTCGCCCATGGTCACCGCCTGGCCATAACCGGCGTACGCGATGGTGTTGTCTGGATCGACGGTCGGCAGATAATTCTTGCGCAGCGTGTCGAACGCGATCACGTCCTTGTCGTTCTGCCAGGGGCGGGGGCCGGCGTCCTTGGAGTAGCGGATCGCCACGATACCGGATGCGTTCTCGAAGCCGGCGGCGCCGAGGATGGACTTGCCGGTCGAGCCCGCGGAGAGCAGTTGCAGCGGTTTCCAGCCGAGTTCGGCGGCCTTGCGGATCGACTGCGACGACGCCTTACCGGTGGAGATGTTGTAGAAGACGTCGGCGCCCGACTTGGAGAGATTGATGAGCTGGGAGTCGATGGTCGGATCGGTCAGGTCATAGGTCTGCTCCAGGATCACCTGCGCGGTGCCGCCGGCATCCGCCAGCACCTTCTTGAAGGGCCCGAGGAAGTCGCGGCCGAAATCATCGTTCTGGTAGAGAATGCCGATCTTCGCGTTCGGCTTCACGCTGACGACGTGCTTGGCGAGGATGCGCGCTTCGGTCGGATAGAGCGGCAGGCCCGCCATCGTCCATTTGAATTCCTTCGGGTTGTTCCACTTCGACGCGCCGGTATTGAGCAGGAGCTGCGGCACGCCCTTGGAATTGAGATATTTGTGCACGGCGGTCTGCGGCGCGGTACCGAGCGAGCCGTAGAGCGCGAGCACCTCCTCCTGCTCCACTAGCCTGCGCGTCGCCTCGACACATTTCGGCGCGCTGTAGGCATCGTCCATGGTGAGGAATTTCACCTTGCGCCCGTTGATGCCGCCGTTCTCGTTCAGCATCTGGAAATAGGCTTCGCCGACGCGCCCCAGCACGCCATAGAGCGAGCCGGGGCCGGAATGCGGCACGGTCTGACCGATCTTGATCTCGGTGTCGCTGGCGCCCGCATCATATTTCTTCTCTGCCGCCCAGACGTAAGGCGCTGATAGGGTGGAAGCTGCGATCGTCGCAAATGCGCCGGCGCTGAAATCGCGCCGCGATGGATTTTTCGTCATTGGCGTTGTCTCCCTAAATGCGGCGCATTGTGCTGATATCGGAGGGAGCATCGCAAGTGGGAAAGCGGCGCCTTGCGGTGTAATGCCGCTCAATTCGTGGCAACCCCAGCGCCTAGACTCAAGTTTTCTCGGCGACGACGACGAGACCGCGCACCGGCTCATTGTTCTCGTTGCGCGGCGAGGCCGGCTCCAGTGTCAGGAGCTCGAGGCCGGCCTTCGCGATGGCGCCGCGCACATATTCCGCAGCATGGGCATAGCGCAGACCCTCGCCCAGAACGACGCCGCTGCCGTCATGCGTCTCGAGCGTGAAGCCGAGCGTGCCGCCGGCGGCAAGCACGCGCCTTGCTTCCGTCAACACCGGCGCAAGATCGGACAGATACACGAACGCATCCGCAGCCACGATCAGATTGGCGCTCGCGTCCGGTTTGCTGCGCAGGGCGTCGATCATGTCGGCCACTTCGAGCTCGGCATAAAGGCCGGTCGCTCGCGCCTCCTTGATCATGCCGGGCGACAGATCGATGCCAATGAAATGATCGGCCTGCTTGGCGAAGGCGCTGGCCGCAAGCCCCGTGCCGCAGCCGAGATCGATCGCGCGCTTGAAGAAGGCCGGCTTCTTCGCGGCGACGCGCGCCGCCAGCACGGCCTTGAAGATCAGCGACGGGGCGCGATAGCCGAGATCGTTGATCAGCGCATGCTCGAAGCGCGGCGCATATTGATCGAACAGGGCCTGCACATAGGCCTTCGGCATCTCCGACAAGTGCTCGTCTCCAAGCCGCATCAGATGCAGGCCGGCGCCGTGTTGATCGCTCGCGTCGGATCGGCGCGCTTCCCGGAACGCCGCGATCGCCTTGTCGCGCTGGCCGAGCTGCTCGCGGATTTCACCGAGCGTGAACCAGGCCGAGGTGAAATTCGGTGCGAGCTCGATCGCCTGCTCCAGCAGATCGGCCGCGGCCGGCAGATCGCCCTTGAGCTGGAGGTCGCGCGCGAACTCGAAACGGCGGTCGGCCATCAGATCGCCGGAGGACAAGAACAGGCGCAGGGGCATTGTGGAACCGAAAGACGATAGGGGCCGATGACTCGAAGAACGCGGTGGCGCAGCCTATATGACAGAAATGCGCCCGCAAGACATCCTGTTGCCAACTGCTGCCGGCCTGTGCTGCAAGCCGGGCAGCTTCCACATCGATCCTGTTCGCCCGGTCGAGCGCGCCGTGATCACCCACGGCCATTCCGACCATGCGCGCGGCGGCCATGGCGCAGTGCTGGCGACGCAGGAGACGCTGGACATGATGCGGCTGCGCTATGGCGAGAATTTTGCCG
The DNA here is from genome assembly GCF_029714405.1 of Bradyrhizobium sp. CB82. NCBI lineage: Bacteria > Pseudomonadati > Pseudomonadota > Alphaproteobacteria > Hyphomicrobiales > Nitrobacteraceae > Bradyrhizobium > Bradyrhizobium sp. CB82. The sequence goes on from NZ_CP121650.1 coordinate 8,762,379, forward strand.
GCACGACGCAAACGATTCGCTATGGCGAGGAGATCCGGCTCGGCGACGTCAAAGTGAAGTTTCACCCCGCCGGCCACGTGCTGGGCTCGGCGCAGATCGCGGTGACAGCCAAGGACACCTGCATCGTCGCCTCCGGCGACTACAAGGATGCGCCGGATCCGACCTGCACGCCGTTCGAACTCGTACCTTGCGACGTCTTCATCACCGAGGCGACGTTCGGGCTGCCGGTGTTTCGCCATGGCGATGCGGCGATCGAGGTGAAGAAGCTGCTCGCCTCCGTCGCGCTGTTTCCGGAGCGTGCGCATCTCGTCGGCGCCTATTCGCTCGGCAAGGCGCAGCGCGTGATCGCGCTGCTCCGCGAGGCGGGCTACGACGCACCGGTCTACCTGCACGGCGCGATGGAGACGATCACGCAGTATTATCAAAGCCGCGGCATCGAGCTCGGCGAGATGCGGCCGGTGAAGGGTGTGAAGAAGGCCGATCTCGCGGGCACCATCACGCTGGCGCCGCCGTCGGCCACGTCCGATCTCTGGACGCGGCGCTTTCCCGATCCCGTCACCGCGTTCGCCTCGGGTTGGATGCGGGTGCGCGCGCGGGCGCGGCAACGCGGCGTCGAATTGCCGCTGGTGATTTCCGATCACGCCGATTGGGACGGCCTGACCGCGACGATCGCCGCGACCGGAGCGGGCGAAATCTGGGTCACGCACGGCCAGGAAGACGCGCTGGTGCATTGGTGCAAAGCCAAGGGCCTGGCCGCGCAGCCGCTCGATCTCGTCGGCTATGGTGATGAAGAGGAGACCGAGGTGCCACTGGCAAGCGAGGCCGAGGCATGAACCGCTTCGCCGAATTGTTGGACCGCCTCGCCTACGAGCCCGGCCGCAACAACAAGCTGCGGCTGATCAACGGTTATTTTCGCGAGGTCGGCGATCCCGACCGCGGCTATGCGCTGGCGGCGCTGACGGGTGCGCTCAGCTTCAAGCACGCCAAGCCGGGGCTGATCCGTGACCTCATCGCGGCGCGCACCGATCCGGTGCTGTTCGGACTATCCTACGATTACGTCGGCGATCTCTCGGAGACGGTGGCGCTGATGTGGCCGAAGGCTGTCGGTGACGGCGGCCGGCAATCTTTTCCGGGCTACCCCCCTCCCCCGCCCTCCCCCGCAAGGGGGGAGGGAGCACAGCGGAGTTTGACGCGACCGCGCAGTACGACTGCGAACAACTTCTCGGAGAGTGAATCTGACATTCTGCAGCGTTATGGAGGCACGAGCCTCTCCGTTCCCTCCCCTTGCTGGGGAGGGGCACGGAGGGGGTGCCCCGGGCTCGATGCGAGTGATGCGCTCCGCCCCCGCCACCACAACCACCCACCTCCCCCAACCCTCACCGAGGTCGTCACCACCCTGCGCACGCTCGGCAAGACCGAGCTGCCGGGCCAGCTCGCGCGCTGGCTCGACGAGCTCGACGAGACCGGCCGCTGGGCGCTGCTCAAGCTCGTCACCGGCGCGCTTCGCATCGGCATCTCTGCACGGCTCGCCAAAACCGCCGCGGCAGCACTCGGCGACAAGGATCCGCATGAGATCGAGCTGATCTGGCCCGGTCTCGCCCCGCCCTATCTCGACCTGTTCGCCTGGCTCGAGGGACGCGCGGAAAAACCCGTCAACTGCGATCCGGCGCCATTCCGCCCGGTGATGCTGGCGCATGCGATCGAGGACTCGGATTTCCAAAGTCTCGACCCGGCCGACTACATCGCCGAGTGGAAGTGGGACGGCATCCGCGTGCAGGCCGTCGCAGGCCGCGACGATCGCGGACACATCACCGTGCGGCTCTATTCGCGCACCGGCGAGGACATCACGGGGAGCTTTCCGGACCTCGTGCCGTCACTGCATCTGCCCGGCGCGATCGACGGCGAGCTGTTGATCGTCCGCGACGGCCGCGTGCAGAGCTTTAACGTCCTGCAACAGCGCCTCAACCGCAAGGTCGTCTCGCCAAAGCTGATCAAGGACTATCCGATCCACCTGCGCGCCTACGATTTGCTCGGCGACGACGAGAACGATCTGCGCGAATTGCCCTTCGCGGAGCGGCGCAGGCATCTCGAGACCTTCATCAAGAAGCTGGGCGATGCCCGCATCGATCTATCGCCGACCGTGCCGTTCGATAGCTGGGACGCGCTCACCGCCGCACGCGCGGATCCCGCAAGCGCCGGCGCGGGCGAGGATGCCGAGGCCGTCGAAGGCGTGATGCTGAAGCGGCGCGATGCCCCGTACCTGCCGGGACGGCCGAAGGGACAGTGGTGGAAGTGGAAACGCGATCCGCACATCATCGACGCCGTCTTGATGTATGCGCAGCGCGGCCATGGCAAGCGCTCGTCCTATTATTCCGACTACACGTTTGGTGTCTGGACCGAAGGCGATGGCGGCGACGAGCTGGTGCCGGTCGGCAAGGCCTATTTCGGCTTCACCGACGAGGAGCTGCTCGAGATCGACCGTTTCGTCCGCCGCAACACCACTGAGAAGTTCGGCCCCGTCCGCCACGTCGTCCACGAGCCGGACAAGGGGCTGGTGCTGGAGGTCGCCTTCGAGGGATTGCAACGCTCGCCGCGGCACAAATCCGGCGTCGCCATGCGCTTTCCCCGCATCAGCCGCCTGCGCTGGGACAAACCGCCGCGCGAGGCTGACAGGCTGGAGACGCTTGAAAAGATGCTGAAGGCGGAAGCGGCAGAGATTGAGGCGTGAAGACGATGAGGCTCGATTGCCGCCAGCACGCCCCGTCTCCCGCTTGCGGGAGAGAGTTGGGGAGAGGGTGTCTCTGCATTGGGATTCCCCAAGAGGAGAGAGCCCTCACCCCGCGCCTTCGGCGCGACCTCTCCCGCAGGCGGGCGAGGTTCGGGAGCCCGCCGCCGGCGGCGCACCCGAATCGAAGCTCTGGTGCGCGCCCGAATTAAAATCCCGTAAGCCGATTGATGCCCCGTTACGGGTTCCCCATGTCCCTCGCCATGCCCTATAATGGGGATCGAATCCGCTGGGAGTTTTTTTGAAATGGCCAACGACGTCAGAGATCTGCCGGCAAGCCATGATGGCCTGTACCGCTTTCTCGGCGGCTCGCCGCTGGCGGTCGCATTCCGCCTGGTCCTGCTCTCAATCCTGGTCGGCGTCGTGCTGGCCGCGATCGGCTTCGATCCCTGGAATATCATCCACAGCATTCGCCTCTTGTTCCAGCGGCTGTGGGACCTCGGCTTCGACGCGGTCAACTGGTTGTGGCGCTACTTCCTGCTTGGCGCTGTCATCGTGATTCCCGTGTGGTTCCTGTCGCGCCTGTTCGGCGCGCCGCGCGGCCGGTAACTCCGCCGTCGGGAGGCCGCAGCCGATGCAATTGCGCTTTGTCGGCTGCGGCGATGCGTTCGGCTCGGGTGGCAGAGCGAACACCTGCTTTCATGTCACGGGCAGGCAGGCCAATTTTCTGATCGATTGCGGAGCCTCCTCCTTGCCGGCCTTGCAGCGGCTCGAGATCGATCGCGACGACATCGACCTGATCCTGATCACGCATTTCCACGGCGACCATTTTGCAGGCCTCCCGTTCTTTCTGCTCGACGCGCAGTTCTCCAAGCGGACGCGACCGCTGGTGATTGCCGGCCCGCAAGGGATCGAGATGCGGCTCGCGCAGGTGATGGAGGCGCTGTTCGAGCACTCATCGAAGACCAAACAACGCTTCGAGCTCTCGGTCATCGCGCTTGCACCGGAGGAGAGCCGCAGCTTCGGCGGCGTGACGGTGACGCCGTTTCCGGTCGTGCATGGCAACTCCGGTGGACCGTTCTTCGGCTACCGCGTCGAGGTCGAGGGGCGCGTGCTCGCCTACAGCGCCGATACCGAATGGACGGAGACGCTCATTCCGCTGGCGCATGGCGCGGACCTTTTCATCGCGGAAGCCTACATGTACGAGAAGATGGTCAAGAACCATCTCAGCCTGAAGACCCTGGAACAGCATCTGCCCGAGATCGGCACCAAGCGGCTCGTCCTCACCCATATGAGCGACGACATGCTGTCGCGCCGCGATGACGTGCCGCATCTGGCGGCGGAGGACGGCATGGTGCTCGTGTTCTGACATGCACGCGCCGGTCCATCCCAGGGTCACCACAAGGCAGGTGTTCGCCATCGCGGGTCCCGCGATGGTCGCGAACCTCACCACGCCGCTGATCGGCGTGGTTTCGACCACCGCGATCGGACGGCTGAACGATGCCGCTCTGCTCGGCGGCGTTGCGATGGCGTCGGTGATCTTCGACTGCCTATTCTGGCTGTTCGCCTTCCTGCGCATGAGCACGCTCGCCTTCACCGCCCAGTCGCTCGGTGCCGGCGAGACGCAGGAGATGAGCGCGATCCTCGTGCGCGGATTCATCGTGGCCGGCCTGATCGGCGTGGCGCTGATCGCACTCCAGGTGCCGCTTGCTGCGGTGTTGTTCAGCCTGATGGGCGGCAGCGAGGGCGTCACGCGCGCCACGAAAACCTACTTTGCGATCCGCATCTGGTCCTCGCCGCTGGCGTTCGCGAATTATGTCGTGCTTGGCTGGCTGGTGGGGCTCGCCCGCGCCAATCTGGCGCTGCTCCAGCAGATCGTGATCAACCTCATCAACATGGCGGCCACCGTGCTGCTGGTGCTCGTCTATGATACCGGTATTGCGGGCGCTGCGATCGCGGCCGTCATCGCGGAGGCCGCGGGCTTCCTGCTGAGCGTGATAGTGGCGCGGCGCCTTGCCAAAGGCGGCCTCGCCATTCCCCGTGCGAGGTTGTTCGACCGCGCCAAGCTGATCCGGATGCTATCGGTGAACTCCGACATCATGGTGCGCACCGCGGCGCTGATCACCGTGTTCCTATTCTTCACCGCCAAGGGCGCGCGGTCCGGCGACGTCACGCTCGCGGCCAACGCGGTGCTGAACAATTTCCTGCTGGTCAGCGCCTTCTTCCTCGATGGACTCGCCAACGCCGCACAGCAGCTCTGCGGCCGCACCTTTGGCGCCCGCGACGCACGCGGCTTTGCCGATTCGACACGGCTGGTGCTGCTCTGGGGCGTTGGCTTCTCGGTCGTCGTCGCGGTGCTGTTCGCGCTGTTCGGCCCGGCGCTGATCAACCTGATGACAGCCAGCGAAGAGGTCCGCCGCAGCGCACGGGATTTCCTCGTCTTCATCATTTTGGCGCCGCTGCCCGGCGTGTTCGCCTTCGGCTTCGACGGCATCTATGTCGGCGCGACCTGGGCGCGCGAGATGCGCAATCTGATGCTGGCCTCGCTTGGAATTTTCTTAGGTACGTGGTGGGCGCTGCAAGCGTTCGGCAATGCCGGACTGTGGACCGCGCTGCTGGGCTTCTACGTGGCGCGCGGCGGCTTGCAGGGCCTACGCTATCCGGCGCTGTTTCGGGCGACGTTTCCGAAGCCGTGACCATCGCGTCCCGGACGCGGCGCAGCACCAAACGCCCATCCACGCGCTTCGACGCGCTATGGTGATGCGCCGCATCCGGGGCACGAGACCTTCTACATCCCCGGCCAGTCCTCAGCCGTGAGCGTCGCGGCGTCGGCGCCGACGATCTCGGACAGGGAGTCGCGCCCCGATCGCAGCAGCGTGGAAGCGAGATCGCGCTTGATCTCATCGATGAGGCCGAGGCCCTTGTAGACCAGCGACGAATAGAGCTGGATCAGGCTCGCGCCGGCGCGGATCTTGGTCAGCGCCGCGCCGCCGGAATCCACGCCGCCGACGCCGATCAGCGGGAATGTGCCCTCGACGCGCACATAGGTCTCCGCGACCATGCGCGTCGACAGGCGGAACAGCGGCCGGCCGGAGAGACCGCCCTGCTCCTTCGCGCGCATCTGCTCGCGCAGCGTGCTCGGCCGCGCAATCGTCGTGTTCGACACGATCATGCCGTCGACCTTCCGCGCGCGGGCGACTTGTACGACGTCGTCGAGCTGGGCGAGGCTCAAATCCGGCGCGATCTTGAGCAGCACCGGGGTGTCGCCGGCCTTCTGGCGCGCCCGCTCGCGCGCATCGATCACGTGCGCGAGGAGATCATCGAGCAGCGCGCCCTCCTGAAGATTGCGCAAGCCCGGCGTGTTCGGCGAGGAGACGTTGATGGTGAAATAGCTCGCGACCGGCGCAAAGGTCTCGATCAGCTTGACGTAATCGGCGACGCGGTCGGGCGAATCCTTATTGGCCCCGACATTGACGCCGACGATACCGCCGTTCTGCGCGCGCGTGGCAAGCCGCCGCAGCGCGATTTCCGCGCCGTCATTGTTGAAGCCCATGCGGTTGATGACCGCCTCGTCGCGCTCCAGCCGAAACAGCCGCGGCCGCGGATTGCCGCTCTGAGGGCGCGGCGTCACCGACCCGATCTCGACGAAGCCGAAGCCGAGCCGCAGCAGCGCATCCGGCACTTCCGCGCTCTTGTCGAAGCCCGCGGCCATGCCGACCGGATTGGGAAAATTCAGGCCGAAGGCGCGCACCGCGAGCTTCGGATCATCGGCGCGCGGCTTGGTCGGCGGCAGGAAGCGCAGACCCTGGATCGCCAGGCGATGCGCATCCTCCGGATCGAGCCAGCGCAGAACCGGCAGCGAGAGAGCGTCGAACGCGCGGATCACGGGGCAAGCTCCGGAATGTCGTGATTGCCGTCGGAGCGCATGTTGAGATTGATGATCGAGATCACCGCGCCGAGATCGAGCTCGCCATAGAGATGCGGAAACAGCTCGTCGTTGCGCGAGCGCTCCCAGCGCAGCGCGTCGCCGAGCGCATCGCCGTCGACCTCGACCAGGAACAGCGCACGCTGCCCAAAGAAATGCTTTCGCGCGGTTTCGGGAACCTGGGAGGCGGTCGAGAAATGGATGAAGCCGTCGCGCGCGTCGTCCGCGCTGCCCCGGTACACACCCTGCCGCTCGGCCTCCCGCCAGGCCGAAGCGGCACAAATTTTGTAGATCTTGACCACCCGTTGCGGTGTCCTGCTTGCGCTTGCTCGTTGAGTCGCTTGGGGTTTTCGCTCCCAAGGGTCCAAAACCCGGGCGCGACCGTAAAGGCCACAACTTTCGAACTCAAGACTTGCCTGCCTCCTCTTGCACCGAAAACGGAAAACCGGTTGATTTGAGGCTAGTTTTCCTAGGCGGGCCGGATCGAGGATGATCAGACAGGCCAAGGCGCAGAGGATGCTGACCCACGAGCAGATCTGGGGCGCCCTGGATCGGCTCGCGGCGCGCGCCGGGCTGTCGCCCTCGGGGCTTGCCAAGCGCGCGGGGCTCGATCCCACCACCTTCAATAAGTCCAAGCGCGTGACCTCCGACGGCCGGGAGCGCTGGCCCTCGACCGAATCGATCGCCAAGGCGCTCAATGCTGCCGGCTCCTCGATCGAGACCTTCGTGCAACTGATCGGCGACGGCGCCCGCGACGGCCGCTCGGTGCCGCTGCTCGGCTTCGCGCAAGCCGCGACGAGCGGCCATTTCGACGAGCAGGGCTTTCCCTCCGGCAAGGGCTGGACCGAAGTCGAGTTGCCCTCGCCAGACGACGATCACAGCTTTGCGCTGGAGATCTCCGGCGATGCGCTCGCGCCCTATCGCGACGGCGACGTCATCCTGGTGTCGCCGGGCACGCCGATCCGCAAGGGCGACCGCGTGGTGGTGAAGACGAGGGCCGGCGAGATGCTGGTGAAGGCGCTGAAACGCCGCACGGCGAAGTCGCTGGAATTGCAGTCACTCGACGGAGCGCAGGACGAGCGCACGCTCGCAGTCGCCGATGTCGCCTGGATCGCACGGATCGTATGGGCGAGCCAGTGAGAGTGCCACATTCGTCGATGCTATTCCCCGTGAAAGAAGCGGGGAAACCAGCACGCCGTGGCCCCTCCGTATCCCCCAACCGCCTCTGGATCGCGCGCTACAGTGCGCAATTGCGCACAAGGCGGACGATGACAGTCACCGCGCGGCTAAAGCGCGATGAGATTAGGATGAATCGTCATCGCACTTTAGGTTGTTGTTTGCGCATGATCTCCGCGCAAACGCGTTCCGCGTTTGTCGCGAGGGAAGACCGCTTCACACTTTTCCGGATCATGCTTTAAGCGCTCCTCGCCAGCGCACCGTCGATCATGTTGACGGCGTTCTGGATGCCGTAGACCGCGACGAAGGAGCCGAAGCGCGGGCCTTTCTCCTGGCCGAGCAGGACCTGGTAGAGCATGTTGAACCAGTCCAGCGTCACGCCGGGACGGCCGTCCTTGCCTTTCTTGACGTGATCGAGGAACGGCTCGCGGCGGCCGATCTCATAGACGACGTTCTGGATGTCCTCAGGCGAAGCCCCAAGCGGCAATTGCGAGAGCGCATCGCGCAGGTCCTGCAACGCGGCGCGCTCCGAGTCCGAGGGCTCGCGGAACTGCTTCGTCGGCGCGACGAAGTCGCGATAGTAGTTGATGGCGTAGCCGACCATCGCGTCGAGCTTGGGATGTGTCTGCGGGGTCACGCCGGGGCGATAGCGGCCGATGAAACCCCACAGCGTCGCGGCGTTTTCGGCGTTCGACGACGACACCAGCGTGAGCAGAAGCTGGAAGGTGACGGGCATGTCGGCCTTCGGCGGATGACCGTCATGGATATGCCAGACGGGATTGCCGAGCTGCTGCTTTGCATCCTGCCGCGGAAAGCCGTCGAGGAATTGCTGATAGTCGTCGACGTTGCGCGGGATGACGTCGAAATAGAGCCGCTTCGCCGCCTTCGGCTCGCGATACATGAACAGCGACAGCGATTCCGGCGATGCGTAGCGCAGCCACTCGTCAATGGTGAGGCCGTTACCCTTCGACTTGGAGATCTTCTGGCCCTGCTCGTCCAGGAAGAGTTCATAGTTGAAGCCTTCGGGAGGCGCGCCGCCGAGCGCGCGGGCGATCTGTCCAGACAGCTTCACGGAGTCGATCAGGTCCTTGCCCGCCATTTCGTAGTCGACGCCGAGCGCGACCCAGCGCAAGGCCCAGTCCGCCTTCCACTGGCACTTCACGTTGCCGCCGGTGACGGGTGTTTCGACCTCCTCGCCGGTGTCCGGGTCGACGTAGGTGACGGTGCCGGCGGCCACGTCGCGGCGGACCATCGGCACCTGGAGCACGACACCGGTGGTCTTGCTGACGGGGAGGAACGGCGAATAGGTCGCGCGGCGGTCCGGCCCCAGCGTCGGCAGGATGATCGCCATCACCTTGTCGTAGGCGGCGAGCATCTTGAGCAGCGTCGCGTCGAAGCGGCCCGCGGTGTAGTAATCGGTCGAGCTCGCGAACTCGTAGTCGAAGCCGAAGTGATCGAGGAACGCGCGCAGCCTTGCGTTGTTGGCAGCGCCGAAGGAAGGATGCTCGTTGGAGAAAGGGTCCGGCACGCGCGAGAGGGGCTTGCCGAGATGGGCCGCCATCATCTCGCGATTGGGCACGTTGTCCGGCACCTTGCGTAGGCCGTCCATATCGTCGGAGAACGCAAGCAGCCGTGTCTTGATCTTGTCCTCGGTGAGCACGCGGAACGCATGGCGCACCATGCTGGTGCGCGCGACCTCGCCGAACGTGCCGATATGCGGCAGGCCGGACGGGCCGTAGCCGGTCTCGAACAGCACCTCCTTCTTCGGGCTCTTCTTCAGCCGCGCGACAAGCGCCTTCGCCTGCTCGAACGGCCAGGCGTTGGATTGTTCGGCGAGCGCGCGAAGATCGCTCGGACTGACGGCGGGATCAATAACGGACATTCAGGGGGCCTCCGGGCCGCGGAAAATAGCGATTTCCGGGCAGAATGCAAAAAGGTGGATGCCGTCGCCGGCAGTTACCCCCTCTGCCCGTTCTTACGGGGAGAGGGTTGGGGTGAGGTGCTGCTGCCGCGATCACGGTGACAGACAGACTCGCGGAGAGTCCCCCCTCACCCGAATTCGAGCTCCGCTCGAATTCGACCTCTCCCGCAAGCGGGGCGAGGTGAAGACATCAGAACGGGCTCACCGAGAAGTACCGCAGCCACAGATCGGTGTAGCGGCCTTTTTCCCAGACGCGGAACAGCGCCCAGTTCAGCGCCTGCCGCAACAGGTCGTTGCCCTTGCGCACGGCAATCCCGACGCCTTCGCCAAAGAAGCGGCTCTCGACGAAGGGGCCGCCCGAAAAGGCGCAGCAATCCCCCGAATCCGTACCGTTGATCCAGAACGCGAGCGAGATCGCGTCGCCGAAGATGAAGTCGACCTCGCCGCGGCGAAGCGCGGTGCGCAAGGCCTCGTCATTGGGATAGCCGTGCAGCTCGGCGTCGGTGAACATCGCCCTGAGATACGCTTCATGCGCGGAGCCCGCGATGACGCCGACCTTCTTGCCTTCGAGATATTCGGGGCGGATCTCCGGCATCACCGCGTCCTTGCGCGAGGCGAAGCGCGCCGGCACACGATAATAGGGATCGGTGAAATCGGCGCGCGCACGGAGCTGCGGGCTCACCGCCATGGACGCGATGATGGCATCGCCCCGGTTCGAGCTGAGCGCGTCCACCAGCGTCTCGAAGCGGCGCATCTGCACCGTGCAGGTGACCTTGATCTCCTCGCAGAGCGCGCGGGCGAGATCGACGTTGAAGCCGGCCGGATTGCCGTCGGCGCCGGTGTAGTTGAACGGCGGATAGTCGGTCTCGGTCAGGAAGCGGATCACGGTCAGGCGCGACAGGTCCGGCCGTTCCGGGCGGCGCCGGGGGTCCCAGAAGCCCGGCACGGCTTGGGGGGCCGCTTGAGGCGCAACTTGCGGGGAAGCCTGGGGCGCTGCCGGCGCCGGCTTGGCCGGGGTCTGCGCCAGGCCGCTCGAAGCGGCCGACAACAGGCAGGCAGCGGCCGCCAGCCCGATGAGGTGGCGGACAGTCTTGAGCAGTTTCGCCTGTTGCGATCGGGCCATCGGCTTGAGATTAGCGGGATTTCGTTGGGATCGGAGGGCCTTATAGACCATCCCGCCGGGAACGCGAGCGCCGATTGCGGCCACGAGGGGGCAGTGCGCTCCCTCTCCCGCTTGCGGGAGAGGGTTGGGGTGAGGGTGTCTCCGGGGGGCCTTTCCTAAAGATACCGCTTGAGCTCGACCGCCGCCTCTTCCGGTGTGCGCTTCATGTTGAACGGCGCGACGAAGCGGCCGTCGCGGTCCATCAGGTAGATCAGCGCGGTGTGGTCCATGGTGTAGTCGCCGTCCTTGGTCGGGACCTTCTTGGCGTAGACGCGATAGGACGTCAGCACCTTGGCGGTCTCGGCCGGATCGCCGCTGAGGCCTTCCAGATGCGGATCGAAGCTCGACAGATAGTCCTTCATCGTCGACGGCGTGTCGCGGTCGGGATCGACCGAGATGAAATAGGCATTCACCTTGTCGGCATCCTTGCCCATCGCGCGCAGCACCTCCGAAATCTCGAACAGCGAGGTCGGGCAGACGTCCGGGCAATGGGTGTAGCCGAAGAAGATCAGGGTCGGTTTGCCCTTGAGGCTCTTGTCGGTGATGGTCTTGCCGTTCTGGTCGGTGAGCGCGAACGGCCCGCCGATCGCCGCCGGCTGCGCCACCTTGCTGACGCCGCCCATGGCCCAGAACATCACGAGCAGTCCGACGACGAGGCTTGCGGCGAAGGCGGTCGAGATCACCAGCGGGCGGGCAGTCCGGCTCATCGTGATGAGAATCCCGTTTCACGGATCAGAAGCAGGCCGACAAGCCGACCCTGATCGTTTCGAAGAACACCTGGTTGCCATAGTGGAACCACAGCGCCAGCGTGGCGAGCACGGCAAATCCGCCGAGCCCCGCGCCCGCAGATAGCAGCACGGACGGCGTCCTGCCGGCAGTGGGCGAATTGTCCGATACCGGATGTGCTGATTGCAGCGGTTGAGCCATGGCAATGACCGGGGCGATACGCGCCGGTTCCCTGCCCTTCAAATAGGCGCTGGCCCGCCCCCGGGCAAGCGCCGCGGGCGGGTTAACGAACGCCCGCCGCGGGATCGGGATGATATCAGTGAAGCAGCTGCCCCCGGGCGGACTCCAGCTCTTCCGCCTGCGGGAGAGCCCGGCGCGACGGCCGGTTGGGGAAGGCCTGCACGTCCAGGTAGCAGGGCTTGTACATCGACTGGAGCTGCCTGCCCCTCAGGAAGATCATGTGCGGGGTGAGACCGCCACGCTGCGAGATCCAGCGCCGCACGTGCGAGGGGTACATCGCGTACAGCATCTGGGTTGCTTCGGGATTGGTGACGGCGCGGCCGTTGGCGCCGAAATCCCAGGCGGCGTGGAAGCCGAGCGTCGCATGCGAGGTCACGCAGATGCGGTCGCGCGGGATGGCACCGAGGACGATGGTGCAGGCCGAGGCGCAGAGACCGTCGATGATGACGGTTTCGCCCGATTGCCGCAGGTCCTGGTATTTGTCGACATAGGTTCCGATCCGGCCGCCACGGTCATCCGCGATCCGAACCACTGCGTGACTTGCCCCAATGCTCGCGATGAGGAGCACCGCCGCCAGCAACCCCGTCAGAAACTTCATGTCCCCCGCCCCAGTCGAATTCGAATCCGTGTGTCAGGTGGTGATGCGGCGCCAGCGTCCGTCGTAACCGCGGCTTTGTCTAGGCAGGCGGGCTCGCTCAAAACAAATTCAAATCCGGTGTTGCGCCCGCGCTGCACTTGGCCGGTCTCTATCCCAAAGTGGAACAAGTTAACGGTCTCTTACGCCCAGCGCCCCCTTGATCTCAGCGACGGCGGCTGGCTTCAATCCGGATGAATACAGGGGGGAACTCAATGGCCGAGCAGGCGGACGTCATCGTTATCGGCGCCGGACTTGCGGGACTGGTCGCTGCAACAGAGATCGCCGATGCGGGCAAGCGCGTGATCGTGGTCGATCAGGAGGGCGAGCAATCAATCGGCGGTCAGGCGTTCTGGTCGTTCGGCGGATTGTTCCTGGTCGATTCGCCGGAGCAGCGCCGGCTCGGTATCAAGGATTCGTTCGAGCTTGCATTGCAGGACTGGCTCGGCACCGCGGGCTTCGACCGCGACGAGGATTACTGGCCACGGAAATGGGCGGAAGCCTATGTGGCATTCGCGGCGGGCGAGAAGCGATCATGGCTGCGCGCGATGGGCCATCGCATCTTTCCGGTGGTCGGCTGGGCCGAGCGCGGCGGCTATGACGCGATGGGGCATGGCAATTCAGTGCCGCGCTTTCACGTCACCTGGGGCACCGGGCCCGGCATCGTCGAGCCGTTCGAGCGCCGCGCGCGCGAGGCGGCCCGAAGCGGCCGGCTGACCTTCAAGTTCCGCCATCGCGTCGATGCACTCAGTCTCACGAACGGCACGGTCGACGGCGTGAGCGGTAAAATCCTCGAGCCCGATCGTGTCGAGCGGGGCAAGAGTTCCTCGCGCAACGTGGTCGGCGACTTCACGGTGAAGGCACAGGCGGTGATCGTCGCTTCCGGCGGCATCGGCGGCAACCACGATCTGGTGCGGCAGAACTGGCCGAAGCGGCTCGGCGAGCCTCCGAAGTTCATGATCTCCGGCGTGCCCGAACATGTCGACGGCCGCATGATCGGCATCACGGAAGGCATCGGCGCGCGGCTGATCAACCGCGACCGCATGTGGCACTATGTCGAAGGCATCCAGAACTGGAATCCGATCTGGCCGCGCCACGGCATCCGCATCCTGCCCGGCCCCTCCTCGATGTGGTTCGACGCCACCGGCACGCGGCTGCCGGCGCCGCTGTTTCCGGGCTCGGACACGCTCGGCCAACTCAAATACATCATGTCGACCGGCCATGATTATTCCTGGTTCGTGCTGACGCAGAGCATCATCAAGAAGGAGTTCGCGCTTTCGGGGTCCGAGCAAAATCCGGATCTCACGGGAAAGAGCTGGCGCATGACACTGCGGCGCGCCACCAACAAGGGCGCGCCGGCGCCGGTGGAAGCGTTCAAGCGCCATGGGGTTGACTTCATTGTGCGCGACAAGCTCGAGGAGCTCGTGGCTGCCATGAACAAGCTCGCCGGCAGCGACCTCCTGAAGCTCGACCATGTCAGGCTGCAGATCGAGGCACGCGACCGCGAGATTGCCAATCCCTTCGTCAAGGATGCGCAGGTGATGAACATCCACAATGCGCGCCGCTATATCGGCGACAAGTTGATCCGCACCGCCGCCCCCCATCGCATCCTCGATCCCGAGCACGGGCCGCTGATCGCAGTCAAGCTCAACATCCTGACGCGCAAGACGCTCGGCGGCTTCGAGACCGATCTGGACTCACGCGTGTTCGGCGAGAGCGGACAGGTCATTCCAGGCCTCTACGCGGTGGGTGAAGCCGCCGGCTTCGGCGGCGGCGGCGTGCACGGCTATCGCTCGCTCGAAGGCACCTTCCTCGGCGGCTGCCTGTTCTCGGGCCGCAACGCCGGGCGCGCGGCGGCGAAGGCCGTGGGGTGATCGCCGACGTTAGCGCGCGATGAGATTAGGATGAGTCGTTGTCGCGCTTTAGCTTGTTGTTTGAGCATGATCTCCGCGCAAACGCGTTTTGCGTTTGTCGCGAGGGAAAACCGCTTCAACGTTGCGCGAACGCGGCCTTCTTTCCTTGAGCCACGCATGCGTCAGCGGCGACGCATGCGTCGCCGGCAACGCATGCGTCGCCGGGGTGGCAGAGCACAGGACGCTGCGCTAGACAGGGCCGCCATTCCACCAGGAGAACCACATGAGCATTGAACGTTTTGACGCCGGCCCGCGCATGAGCCAGGTCGTCGTGCACGGCAACACCGTCTATCTCGCCGGTGTCGTTGCCAGCAGGGCGGCCGGTGAAAGCGTGACCAAGCAGACCCAGGACATTCTGGCGACCATCGACGGCCATCTCGCCAAGGCCGGCACCGACAAATCGAAGCTCCTTTCAGCCACGATCTACATCACCGACATGAAGACGTTCCAGGAGATGAACGCGGTGTGGGACGCCTGGGTGTCGCCGGGCAACACGCCGGCGCGGGCCACCGTGGAAGCCAAGCTCGCCGCCCCGCAATACACCGTCGAGATCATGGTGACCGCGGCGAAGTAATTTTCGCGCGAAGACTATGGCGCATGCCTGAAGCGCGATGAAAATATCATCGCGCTTCAGCTGTTTGTTGACGCATGATTTTGTCGGAAAACCGCTTCACGCTTGCGCTGACGCGGCCCTTCGGGTCCGGATCACGCGCATGACCTCCGAGGTAATCGATTGGCGCGCGCAAACCTTCGATAGTCAGGGACAGCCGAACCATCCGGCGCTTTTCGAAGGAGGCCATCATGACCGATCACATCACGCTCGCCCGCCGCTATATCGATCTCTGGAACGAGCGGACACCGAGCCGGCGGCGCGAATTGCTCAGCGAGAACTGGACGGCAGATGCAAGCTATGTCGATCCCTTGATGCACGGTGACGGCCATGACGGCGTCGACGCATTGATCGTGGGCGTGCAGCAGCGCTTTCCCGAATTCAGGTTCAAGCTGATCGGTGAGCCCAACGGCTATGGCGAGCATCTGCGCTTTTCCTGGGGCCTCGGCCCCGACGGCGTCGACAGCCCCATCAAGGGCACTGATTTCGCCGTGCTGAAAGACGGCCGCATCAAGAGCATCACGGGATTTCTGGACCAGGTGCCCGCGGCCGCATGAGCGGGCACACACACTGTCTCACCCTCTTCCTTTGTGGAAGAGGGTGGCTTCGCGAAGCGAAGCCACGTGAGGCAGTCTCACTGTCCTACGGCTGCCCGTCAGGACAATGGTGCTCCTCGACTTTCGGTGATCTCATCGTGGCGAGTCGGGGAGGACTGTCATGGCGGAAACCACCAAGCTCTCCGTTGAGAAGGCGCTGGAAAAGCTCCGCGAAGCCGATCCAAAAACCAAAGACGCGCTGCGCGATGAAAAAATCGATGAACTCAATGAAGAGATCAAGCGCATGAGGGCACAGCGGCGGCGCCTCGAGCGCGGGCAGGCGTAGACGGGGGTGTCACCCACCGAGCGAGTTTCTGCCGAGGCGTGGCTCGGCCGCGCCTTTGGCTGGTCGGGACTAATATCCGCTCAAAGATGCATTGGGTCAGTGATGCCCGCTCCAACACCATTCCAGCGAACCAGGCAGCGAATTGACATTTACCTTTCAGGTTCGCGGGGTAGGCAGCCGATATGCCTGTTGCGCGTTTGCGCCGAACGCTTTCTCGCGCAGGTGCGGACCAAGTCTTGCAAGACATTCCTCGAGCGCGCCCTTGATCTCACCGTAGCTTCCCGCCAGCAGGCACACCGGCCAGTCCGAGCCGAAGATCAGACGATCCTCGCCGAAGCATTTGGCAACGTGTTCGATGTAGGGCAACAGCCGCGCCGCATCCCAGTCGTTCCAGCGCGCCTCGGTGGCGAGGCCGGAGACCTTGCACCAGACATTGCCGCAGGCTGCGAGCGCGGCCATACGGTCGGCCCAGTCACGGCTGAAGCCATCTGCGATCGGCGGCTTGGCGGCATGGTCGAGCACGAGACGTGCTTGCGGAAAGGCCTGCGCCGTCGCGATCGCGGCCGGCAGCTCGCGGGTGCGGACCAGTAGATCGTAAGTAAGATCGTGCGCGAACACCGCCGCAAGACCGCGCTGCACGTCCTCGCGCAGCAGCCAGTCGGGATCAGCCTCGTCGTGGACCTGATGGCGAATGCCGACCAGCCTGTCGCCCGCCGGCGCGGCGCGCAGCCGGTCGAGCATTTCGCCGACCGCAGCGTTGGTCAGATCGACCCAACCGACGACGCCGATAACGAAGGGCGTCGCGGCGGCGATGCGCAAGAATTCCTCGGTCTCCGCGACCGAGGAGCGGCACTGAACCAAAATGCTTGCGTCGATCCTGTTCTGCTTCAAGAGGGGCGCGAGATCGGCGGGGCCGAAGGCGCGGCGGATCGGTGCGAGCTCGGCTGCTTCCATCCAGGGATAGTTGGCCTTGGCCGGATCCCAGAAGTGCTGATGTGCGTCGATGATCATGCCTGACGCTCCGCATCGCGATGCCGTTGGTCCGAAACCTAGTCTCTCCCGCTCGCGTAATCCGCAAGCGGGAGAGGGATTGCAGGAGTATTAGGGCTGAGAATACTCCTAATTCAAGAGTTTCGCGACGTTGTCCTTGGTCACGAGGTCGAGGCCGGTATAGATGATCTCCGGCACCTTCTCACCCTTCTTGATCGCGAGCAGGGCGTCCATCGACTTCTCGCCCATCTCGAACGGGCGCTGGCCGGTCAGCGCGTTGGAATAGCCGTCGCGCAGGAGCTCAAGCTGCATCTTGAGCGTGTCGGCGACAACGAGCGTCAGCTTGCCGGAGTCGATGTCCTTCTTGTTCTTGTTGACGAAAGCCTTGAAGCCTTCCGGCGCGAACATCGGCCAGCCGCCAACCGGAACGATCGCGGCGAGATCGGGCGTCGCGGTGCGCAGGTCCGCCATCTGCTGAACGGCGAGCGTGGAATCGTCGTTGCAGAAGGTCGGCGAGCCCGCGACCTCGACCCATTTCGAGCCCTTGAGCGCTTCGCGGACGCCATCGACACGCTCGGCAAGGTTTTTCGCTCCCGGACCACCGGAGACCATGGCATACTTGCCACCCTCTGGCCGGAGCTGCAGCAATTGCTTACCGAGCGCAAGGCCGAAGTCCTTGTTGTTGGTGCCGATATAGGCGATGCGCTTGGAGCCCGGCGCGTCCGCGTCAAACGTGATGACGGGGATGCCGGCCGCGGTCGCCGCCTCGATCGATTTGGTCATCGCCGCGACATCGGCGACCGAAATCGCCAACCCATCCACCTTCTGGGTAATGAAGTCCTGGATGATCTGCGCCTGCGTCGCGGGTTCGTGCTCGATCGGCCCCTTGTATATGCACTCGACGTTGCCGAGCTCCTTGGCGCGCTTCATGCAGCCGTCGCGGGCCACGTCGAAGAACGGGTTGTTCATCGCCTTGGGCACGACCGCGAACTTGTAGGTCTGCGCGAATGCCGGGGTTGCCATCATCGCGATGGCCATGCCGGCAAACAGGATCTTCCTCATTACTTTCCCTCCGCTTTTTGTGCCTATCCATTTGAAAACCATGGCTCCGGAAGGCGGATAGACGACACATTCGTTGTCCCCCCGGAGTAGCTCTTTCAGGTCATGCGCGAACGGATGCGGTCGACCAGCACGGCCATGATGATGATCACGCCCACCAGCGTCTGCTGCCAGTAGGAATTGACTTGCGCGAGCACGAGGCCGTTGCGGATCACCTCGAGCAGCACGCAGCCGACGATGGCACCGAGCGGGCCGCCGATGCCGCCGGCGAGATTGGCACCGCCGATGACGGCGGCCGCGATCACGTTGAGCTCGTAGGACGTCGCCATGTTCGCCGGCGCCGATCCGAGCCAGCCGGAGATGATGATGCCCTGAAGCCCCGCGGCGAGCGCGCAGATGACATAGACCTCGATCTTCACCCGCACGACCGAGATGCCGGTCAACTCGGCCGCCTTCTCGTTGCCGCCGAGCGCGAAGACGTGGCGGCCGAATGTCGTGTGGTGCAGCACGACGGCCATGACGAGCGCGAGGATCACCAGATAGATGAAGGGCGCGGGCACGCCAAACAGATCGCCCGAGGTGAGCGCGTAGAAATAATCGGCGTCGGGCCCGCTCGGAAAGCTGCCGCGGCCGTTCGAGACGACATAAGCGAGCCCGCGCACGATCGAGAGCATGCCGAGCGTGGTGACGAAGGGCGATAGCCCCAGCACTGCGATGCAGAAGCCGTTGATGAGCCCGACGATCAGCGCGGCGCCGAGCCCGGCAAGCACCGAGACCAGCAGGATCAGGCCCGGCACATTGGCGACCACGGTCTTGCAGTCAGCGGCCAGATGGACGAACAGCGATCCGGGCGCCGACAGCTCGACCATGACCATGGAGGTGATCATGGCGGAAAAGCACATCATCGAGCCGACCGAGAGATCGATGCCGCCGGTGATGATGACGAAGGTGATTCCGAGGGTTGCGATGGCGATGAAGGAAAAATTCTTCGCCACGTTCTGCATGTTGCCTTCGGTGAAGAAATAGGGACTGGCGAAATGCATCACTGCCAGCAGCACCAGGAGCGCGAGCAGAACGTAGCCGGTCTGCGTGGCAAGGAGACCGCGTTGCCACCATCTTGCCTTGCCGACATTGGTGAAGGTGATCGGAGATTCCATCTGGATCGCCACTATGCCGCCTCCTTCGCGCCGGTAATGAGGGCGGTGACTTCCTCGGGGCTGGTATCGTGGATCGCCTTGTCGGCGCGCTTTTCGCCACGGCGCATCACGACGACACGGTCGCAGACCGCAAACACGTCGGGCATGCGGTGGGAGATCAGCATGACGGCGACGCCCTGCTCTTTCAGGCGGTGGATCAGGCTCAGCACCTGCTCGACCTGGCGCACCGAAATCGCCGCAGTCGGCTCGTCCATCATCACGAGCTTGGCGTTGGAGAGGCGGGTGCGCGCGATCGCGACCGCCTGGCGCTGGCCGCCCGACATCTGCTTGACGAGATCATGCGGCCGCGTCTCCGAGCGCAGCTCGCCGAACAGTTCCAGCGCCCGCGCCGCCATCGTCTTGTGATCGAGCAGCGAGAGGGGGCCGAATTTGCGCGTGAGCTCGCGGCCGAGGAAGACGTTGGCTGCCGCCGTCAGATTGTCTGACAGCGCGAGGTCCTGGTAGACCACCTCGATGCCGACGGCGCGCGCATCGATCGGCCGATGGAAATGCACAGCATTGCCGTCGAAGCGGATCTCGCCGTGGCTGGGGCGGAAATTGCCGGCGATGATTTTCACCAGCGTCGACTTGCCGGCGCCGTTGTCGCCCATCAGGCCGACCACCTCGCCCGGGTAAACTTGCATGTCGACGTCGTGCAGCGCGCGGATGGCGCCGAACTCCTTGCCGATCCCGGTCAATTCAAGAACCGGCTGCCGTGTTGCTTCAACGCTTGCCATCAGCAGCCTCGCTCAGACGTATCGGTTGACCAGGGATTCCAGATATTCCTGACGGCCCGACCGCGGCTGCGGATCGAAGCCGGGGGCCAGCGCGCGATCGGCGAGATCGGCGAGTGAGCGCTGGCCGGCAAGGATGGCGCGGCCCTCGGGGCCGGCCCAACCCTGGTAGCGCTCCGCGAGCGGCGTCGTGAGCGCGCTCGTGTCGAGCATGTCGGCCGCCGCGAGGAAGGCCCGCGCGCAGGCATCCATCGAGCCGACATGGGCGTGGATCAGATCGTCGGGGTCGATGGATTGCCGCCTGATCTTGGCATCGAAATTGAGACCGCCCGTGCTGAAGCCGCCGCAGTTCAGCATCTCGTGGAACACCAGTGCGAGCTCGCCCACGTTCATCGCGAACTGGTCGGTGTCCCAGCCGAGCAGATCATCGCCGCGGTTGATGTCGAGCGAGCCGAACACCCCGAGGGCCTCGGCGAGCGCAACCTCGTGCTGGAACGAGTGCCCGGCGAGGATGGCGTGGTTCTGCTCGATGTTGAGCTTGACGTCCTTGAGGAGGTCATAGCGCTGGAGGAAGCCGTAGCAGGTGGCGACGTCGAAATCGTATTGATGCTTGGTCGGCTCCTTCGGCTTGGGCTCGATCAGGATAGGGCCCTTGAAGCCGATCTTGTGCTTGTGCTCGACCACCAGCGAAACGAAGCGGCCGAGCTGGTCGAGCTCGCGCCCGATATCGGTGTTGAGCAGCGTCTCGTAACCCTCGCGCCCGCCCCACAACACGTAGTTCTGACCGCCGAGCCGATGCGTGACTTCGAGCGCGGCGCGCACTTGTCCGGCGGCATAGGTGAAGACCTCGGGATCGGGATTGGTCGCCGCGCCCGCCATGTAGCGGCGGTGCGAGAACAGATTGGCCGTGCCCCAGAGCAGGCGCACCTTGGCGGAGGCCATCTTCTGTTCGAACAGATCTGCAATGGCATTGAGGTTGGCAACCGACTCGGCGAGCGAAGCGCCCTCGGGCGCTGCGTCGACGTCGTGGAAGGTGAAGAAAGGCACATCCAACAGGCGGAACAGCTCGAAGGCCACATCGGCCTTGGCGCGCGCCATCGCCATGGCATCACCGCCGTGATGCCAGGGCCGCAAGAACGTCTCACCGCCGAAGGGATCGCCGCCGGGCCAGCAGAACGAATGCCAGTAGCAGACGGCAAAGCGCAGATGATCCTCCAGCCTGCGGCCGTGAACGATGCGGTCCTTGTCGTACCAGCGGAACGCGAGCGGGCTCTTGGCGCCCGTGCCGCCATAGGCGACCGGCACGGTCGCACCGAAGAAATTTGGGGATGCGTTCACAGGGAGAACTCCTTCAGCGCGGGATACAGTTTTCGCCACTGATGATAGGCGTCGTCATAGGCGGCAGCAGCGGACGGGCGCGGCACAAAGCTCGCGAGGCGCCGCGGACGCGTGCACACTTGGGCGGGCTCTTCGCCGGTTGCGGCAAGGCGGCCAAGCCGCGCCGCACCCAGCGCAGCCCCGACCTCGCCTTCCTCGACGCGATGGACGGGGATGCCGAGCACGTCGGCGCAGATCTGCGCCCACAAGGCCGAGCGCGAGCCGCCGCCGACGAGATCGACCTCCGAAATCGCCGAGCTCGCGCTGCCGAGCGCGGCAAGATTGTCGCGCGCGGCGAAGGCGACGCCTTCGAGCACGGCCTGCACGATCTGGTCACGTCCGCTGCCGCCGCGCAAGCCGACGAAGGCGCCGCTCGCTGCGGCATCATTGTGCGGCGTGCGCTCGCCATCGAGGTAAGGCAAAAACTTGATGTTGCTCGGCCCATCGACGCTCTCGCCGAGCGGCGCGAGCAGCGCGGCCGTCGGCGTCGCCATCACGCTCGCAAGCCAGGCGAGCGAAGCGGCGGCCGAGAGCATCACGCCCATCTGGTGCCAGAGGCCCGGCAGCGCATGGCAGAACGCGTGCACGGCCGAAGCAGGCGCCGGAGCAAACCGGTCAGTGACGCGGAAGATGACGCCGGAGGTACCGAGCGACAGGAAGGCATCGCCAGGGGCAATCGCGCCGAGCCCGATCGCGCTTGCCGCGTTATCGCCGGCGCCGCCGGCAACCACGACATTCCTCGCCATGCCCCAGCGCTGCGCATATTCCGGCGCGAGCGTCGCGGCCACCTCGCTGCCTTCGACAAGCCGCGGCATGTGATGCAGATCGAGGCCGGTGGCGTGCAGCAGAAGCGCGGACCAGCGGCGCTGACCGACGTCGAGCCACAGCGTGCCGGCGGCATCCGACATGTCCTCGACCATCTCGCCAGTCAGGCGGTAGCGCACATAGGCCTTCGGCAGCAGCACTTTTGCGACGCGCCGGAAGATCTCGGGTTCGTGCCCCGCGACCCACAACAGCTTTGGCGCGGTGAAGCCGGGCATCGCCAGATTGCCTGCAATCGCGTGCAGTGACGGGCAGCGCCGCTCCAGCTTGGCGCATTCGGCATGCGAGCGGCCGTCGTTCCAGAGAATGGCCGGGCGCAGCGGCCGGCCGTCCTCGCCGAGCAGCGTCGCGCCGTGCATCTGGCCGGAGAGACCGATGCCGCGCACCTGCGCGACCTCGTGCGGATGACTGGCCGCGAGATCGTCGACCGCGCCGATCGCGGCTTTGACCCAGGCGTCGGGATCCTGCTCGGACCACAGCGGCGCAGGATGCGACAGCGCAAGCTCGCGCGCGGCCGTCGCGACAATCGCGCCGACTTCGCTCACGAGCACCGCCTTCACACCGGACGTGCCGATGTCCATTCCGAGAAACATGTTTCGTCCTCCCTTTCCGGCCCGGCTGGCGATCTGTCGCCTGTTTTGCGCGGGCCGTCCTCACACTTCCGTTCTGCCTCCTTAAGGCAGATTGTCCCGCATCACGATGTCGATGCGGATCTTCTCCTGTTCGCTCAAGATCGGCTCGCCCCGCGCCAAGGCCAGCAGCACGCGCACGGCGGCGCGCGCCTCGTGGCCCGGGTTCTGCGAGATCGCAGCATCCATCACGCCCTGCAGCAGCAGCTTGCGCGTCAGGACCGTGACGTCGTGTCCGACGAACACGATCTGCTTGTCGCGGCCGGACTCCATCAGCGCCCTGGCAACGCCTTGCGTGCCAGCGCCGACATTGTAGAGGCCGACGATATCAGGGTGTTTGGCGAGCAGGCGCGCCGATAGCTGCCAGGAGCGCTCGTCCTCGTCGCGCCCCTCCAGCACCGGGAGCACGCTTAGCTCGACAAACTCCGAGGCCAGCACCTGCTTGAAGCCGAAGATGCGCTCGGCGTGATCGCGCAGGCCCTGCGAGCCCGCGACGATCGCGACCTTGCCGGAACTTAAACCAGATCTTGGGCCCACGAGCCGGCCGACCAGCGCGCCCGCGGTACGCCCGGCTGCGATGTTGTCGATGCCGACATAATGATGGCGTCGCGACGACGGCACGTCGGAAACGAGCGTCACCACCTTGGCACCGCCATCGACGAGATCGTTGATCGCCGCCCGCACGCCGGGATGATCGAGCGCCACCACGGCGATGCCGTCATAGGTGCCGACGAGCGCTTCCAGCGAGGATGCGAGCACGGCCGCATCGAACACGTCGGTCGCGATCATCTCGACCGCGAGGCGGCGAGCCGAAAGCCAGGCCGTCATCTCGCCGAGATAGGACTGGATCTGCTGCATGAACAGGTTTGGACCCGAGGGCATCACGAAGGCGAAGCGCCGGGCGCGGCCACGGGCGAGCTCGGCGGCGGCAACATGCGGCTGGAAGGAATTGCGTTCGATCGCGTCCTTGACGCGCCGGACCGTGTTGGGCCGTACGCCGGGCCGGTTGTGCAGGACACGGTCGACCGTGGCAAGGCTGACCCCAGCCTGGCGGGCGATGTCCCTCAATGTCAGCGCGGCGGGCGCGTCGTGCTTCATGGGCTGAAGGCTAGCAGAGGTTTTCTGAGGTACGCAACTCATTTTGAGGGACGGGCTGGGGACGGTTGGTCGCCTGGTCGTTGTCGCGAGTTGCTCAGCGCCGAGCCAGATCGAGCGTCAGGAACAGGCTGTTGGGGTCCTCGGCATAGCCCTCGAACGGACCGCAATCGACGAAGCCGTGCGCCCGGTAGAGCGCGTGCGCGGGCTTGAAATAATCCCACGACCCGGTTTCCAGGCTCAGCCGCGCCATGCCGCGGGCACGGGCCTCTGCGATGATGTGGCCGAGCATGAGCGCGCCGAAACCGCGCCGGCGCGCGGTCTGGAGCGTATGCATCGACTTGACCTCGCCGTGGGAGGCGCAGAGAGCCTTCAGCGCGCCGACCGCGACCAGCGTCTCGCCGTCCCAGCCAGTCCAGAAGGCGACATCGGGCGCACGAAGGCCGGCAAGATCGAGCGCATGGGCGCTGCCCGGCGCGGTCTGCGCCCGCGCCGCCGCGACGTGATAGTCGAGCAGCGCGATGACGCGCGGATCATGGGTGTCGCCGGTACGGATCTGCATGACGCTCCTCATCTCATGGCGCGATGTCGGTGGCAGAGTGGCATTGCGCACGATCAGCGGCATCAGGCTTTTCCTTGAGCTACGCCGCGCCGGATGATCATGACATAGCGCGCATCCTGCCGGCTTTCGTTCTCGAAGGTCACCGCGCGCATGACGTCGAAGTCGAGGCAATCGCCGTCGCGCAGGCGAAGCGTCTTGGCGTCGATATGCACGGAGATCGCGCCCTCCAGCATCAGGAGTTGCTGGGTGAAGGCGTTTCGGCCCCAGGGGCTGTAGGGCACGCGCGCACCGGCCGGCAGATCCACGACGATCACCTCGATGCCGCTCGCGGCATCCGTCGGCGAGGCATGACGCCGGCGATAGCCGCTCTCGGGATCGCGCCATTGTGGCTGGTCGGCGAGCCGCACCAGCCGCTCCGGCGGCTTGTCGGCGAGCGCGACCACGTCGCTCAGCGACACGTCGAGCGCGGCGCAAAGCTTGTTGAGCAGCGACGCTGTCGCGCTGCTCTGCGCACGCTCGACCCGCCCGATCATCGCGCGGCTGACGCCCGAGCGTGCAGCGAGTTCGTTCAGGGTCATGCCTGCCTGCATCCTCAATGTCTTCAATCGGCGACCGATCGCCCTGTCGAGCTTTTGCTGATCCATTGTCGTGCGGGTCCTGGCCTCATCCGAACATCGCCCGGCAACCGGACCGCACCCGCCAAGGCCTGAGGAAGCTTAGCGCGGGCAGCGGCGTACGCCGGGATCGAAGGGCTAATATATTAGAAACTTTGCGCGGCTCGTACGCCCGATTAGAATGCATGAATGGCACGGGGCAATGTATGAGCGAGGCAATTACATGAGCCAGCCAACGCAGCGGATAATCAGGACCAACGGCATCAGCCTCAACGTCGCCGAACAGGGCGAGGGGCCGCTCGTACTGCTCTGCCACGGCTTTCCGGAGAGCTGGTACTCCTGGCGCCATCAGCTTGCCGCGCTGGCAGCTAGCGGCTTCCGCGCCGTTGCGCCCGACATGCGCGGCTATGGCAAGAGCGACAAGCCCAAGGCCATCGACCAATACACGATCTTCCATCTCGTCGGCGACCTCGTCGGACTGCTCGACGCACTTGAAGCCCCGACCGCCGCGATCGTCGGACACGACTGGGGCGCGACCATCGCCTGGCACACGGCGCGGCTACGGCCGGATCGTTTCCGTGCCGCCGCCATACTCAGCGTGCCGTTCCGCCCGCGCAGCCCGGCGCCCCCGACCAGCCTGATGCCGCAAACGGCGGAAGCGCAGTTCTATCAATTGTACTTCCAGGAGCCGGGCGTGGCCGAAGCGGAATTCGAGAGGGATCCGCGGAAGACGCTCGGTGCGATGCTCTATGGCGGATCTGGCGAAGGCACTGCCGCGTTCCGCGCCAGGGCCGCGAGCAGCGGCAGGAGCGTCGGTGTCGGCATGGTGTCGCGCACGAATGGCATGCTGCCGAACGTGCCGGTGCCGCTGCCGTCCTGGCTCAGCGCAGCCGATCTCGATTTTTATGCCGCCGAGTTCAGCCGCAGCGGATTTCGCGGCCCCCTCAACTATTATCGCAACGTCGATCGCAACTGGGAACTGATGGCCGCCTTCGAAGGCGTGAGGGTCACCGTGCCCACGCTCTTCATCGCCGGCGACCACGACATGGTCATTGCATTCCCGGGCGCCGCCGAGCATCTCGCCAACATGAAACAATCCGTGCCGCTGCTCCGCGATATCCAGATGCTCCCCGGCTGCGGCCACTGGACCCAGCAGGAACGGCCGAACGAGGTGAATGCGGCGATGATCGAGTTTTTGCGGAGCCTGCCAACTTAGGGCGCGCGGACGTCAGATCAGCGCCCATAGCGCCCGGTGAGAGTTGCCTTGGCGAGGGTGTGTGAGCCGAGATCGGACTCAATCTGCGCCGCCGATGCCGAGGCGTCCGTGGCGTTCGGCAGTCGCTCGACGTCGAGGGCGAACACCGTGATCCGATAGCGATGCGGCTTGTTGCCCGGCGGCGGACACGGACCACCATAGCCGTCAGCTCCAAAGTCGTTGCGGCCCTGGATCACCGCCTTCGGCATCAGCCCTGCCTTCGCGTCGCCTGCCCCCTTCGGGAGGCCGTCGACGTTTCCGGGGATGTTGAACACGAGCCAATGCCACCAGCCATGACCTGTCGGTGCGTCCGGATCGTACATGGTGACCGCGAAGCTTTTCGTTCCCGCCGGCGCTCCGCTCCAGTTCAGGGCCGGCGAGACGTTGCCGCCGTTGCAGCCAAAGCCCGTGAATGCTTGCTCTTTGGCGATCGTTGCCCCTTCTCTGATCGCCGGACTGGTCAGCATCATGCCTTGCGCGTTCGCTGCGCCTGCGCCGAACAGAGATCCGAGGGTCAGGATAATCAAAGGGCGCGCCGGCATCGCAAGGCCCTCAACCGATCAGACAATTGGAGCGGGCGAAGGGAATCGAACCCTCGTATGCAGCTTGGGAAGCTGCCGTTCTACCATTGAACTACGCCCGCTTGATGCGTGGTCCGCCCCCTCTGATTAGCCGAGACGACGCCGAACGCCAAGCGCTTTGGCGCGGTCGGCCTCACGCTTCTTTACGTGTCGGCAAGATTTTTGGGCGCGTCGGATTGTGGCGGTGTTATGATCCCTGCCCGGCTAAGGACGTGCATGAGTGGGGGCGTGCACATGGTGGGGCGGTCTTACGCGATTTTCGATACGGCGATCGGCCGCTGCGGCATCGTCTGGAGCGGCGCCGGGATCGTGGCCGTGCAATTGCCGGAGGCGCGACCCGCCGCCGGATTTTCCAGGTCCATCCCGCGTCGCGCGAGCAGCGGCCGGCGGGCAATACCGAGCTTGCGATCGAGGCCATCGTTGCGTTCCTGCATGGCGAGGCCGCCGATCTCCCCGACATCAGCCTCGACATGAGCGGTGTACCCGGCTTCAATCGGCGCGTCTATGACTTCGCCCGCGACATTCCGCGCGGGGAGACCCGTACCTATGGCGAGGTCGCCAAGGCGCTGGGCGCCTCCGGCGCCTCGCTTTCGGTGGCGCAGGCGATCGGCAAGAATCCCTTCATGATCATCGTGCCCTGCCACCGCGTGCTCGAGGTCGGGAACTACCCCGACCGGATCTCGCCTTATGGCGGGGTGATGTCGAAACGTCGGTTGCTCTCGCTCGAGGGCGGCCATCCAGTCGCCAGCAAGTCGCTGTTCGAGGTTCTGCTGCCCGTTGCCCCGCCGCGGGTGCAGACCTAGATAGGTCTGATGGAAGCGACCACGCTGAAGACGACGCCTTCAATGACGGTGTCGCGGTTTCGCTGCGATGCGGGACCGGACGACAAGCCGTTTGCCGAATATCGCACCGGCCATTCGCTCGCCTATGTCCGCGAAGGCAGCTTTGGCTGCCATTGCCGGGCCGGCTTCTTCGAGCTGGTGGCAGGCTCGGTGCTGGTCGGCCATCCCGGCGAGGAATACACCTGCACGCACGAGCATGTCAGCGGCGACGAGTGCCTGTCGTTCTTCATCGGCGAAGACCTCGTCGAAGCCCTCGGCGGACGGCGCGAGGTCTGGCAGGTCGGTGCCACGCCGCCGCTGCCTGAGCTGATGGTGTTGGGCGAGCTGGCCCAGACGGCAGCAGATGGCAACAGCGACTTGGGACTTGACGAGATCGGCCAGATCTTTGCCGGGCGCTTTGTCGAGGTTGTCTCGGGCAAACCGCGCAAACAGGTCGCGCCGACCGCGCGGGACCGCCGCCGCGCGGTGGAGAGCGCGCTGTGGATCGATGAGAATTCGGGCCGGGACATCGATCTCGATAACGCCGCGCGGCAGGCGGCCTTGAGTCCCTTCCACTTCCTGCGCCTGTTCAGAGGCGTGCTCGGCGTCACCCCGCATCAATATCTCGTGCGCTCGCGGCTGCGGCACGCTGCGCGGCTCTTGAGCGATGATGACATCGCGGTCACCGACATCGCCTATGACGTTGGCTTCGGCGATCTCTCCAACTTCGTCCGCACCTTCCATCGCGCCGCCGGCGTGTCCCCGACGAAGTTCCGCCAGGCCTCACGCGGGATGCGCAAGATTCTCCAAGAGCAGCTTGCCCTCAACTGACTAGGGTCATCTCCATGCCGCGCCACGACGAAGCGCGCTTTGCAATGGAGACGATCATGTACGACCACATCGGCTTGCGCGTTGCCGATCTCGACGCCAGCACGCAGTTCTATACCGCGGTGCTGGGTCCCCTCGGCTATGTCCTGTGCTCGAGCGGCGACGGCTATGCCGGCTTCGGACCGAAGGGTAAGCCGGCGCTCTGGCTGCATCTGAACAAGGGACGCAAGGCCGACGGCGCCCACATCGCGTTCCGTGCCAAGGACCACGACGCCGTGAAGAAATTCCACAGCGAAGGCCTGAAATCCGGGGGCCGCGACAATGGCGGCGCCGGCCCGCGCAGGGACTACAGCCCGACCTATTACGCGGCGTTCTTGATCGATCCTGATGGCAACAATGTCGAGGCGGTTTGCGCGTGAGGCGTTGCCTCTAACTCCGTCATTGCGAGCGAAGCGAAGCAATCCAGAGTCTTTCCGCGGCGACAGTCTGGATTGCTTCGTCGCTTCGCTCCTCGCAATGACGGATGCTTGTAGGACCACCTTCCCCCATCAAGGACTCAACCATGGCCTCCATCCACAACGACGTTCCTCTCAACGCTCCAGCACACAAAGTGTGGGACGCGGTGCGTGATTTCGGTGCCTTGCACGAACGCCTGGTGCCCGGCTTCGTCACCGCCTGCACGCTCGACGGTGACGCGCGCATCGTCACCTTCTCCAACGGCTCGGTCGCGCGCGAAGTGCTGGTCGATTGCGACGAGGCGCGGCAGCGGCTGGTCTATGCGATCAACAACGAGCGGCTGAAGAACTACAGCGCCTCGGTTCAGGTGATCGCGGACGGCGAAGCGAAGTGCCGCCTGGTCTGGATCATCGACATGCTGCCGAACGAGCTCGCGCCCTATGTGCAGGGACAGACGAAAGAGGCCGTGCACGCGATGCACAGGGCCTTCCCCGGCTAGCGGTTCCTCTGTGAGAATTCTCACAGAGCCCTCTCCGCACCGGCTCTAATCATGGCGCCGTGCGTCCGTTTGGCTCCGCCCTCCCCGCGGCGCCACGCATGCAAGGAGCAAGCCATGAGAGGTGCTGACAAGGTGATCTGCCAGGCAGCCGCCGTGCTGTTGCTGTTTTCCATCACGAGCCCGCCGGCCCGCGCGCAGTTGGCAGGTTTCGGTGGCGGCGCCGACGGTCAGGACATGATGACCCAGATGGCGCCGATGCTGGAGATGATGAAGGCGAAAATGGGCAAGCGCCGTTTCGCCATTCTGATGAAGACCATGGGCCCGATGATGAGCCGCATGATGGAGAATGGCGGCTTTGGCGGCATGATGGGCGGCGGCGGTTTGGGCGGCATGCCGATGGATAGCTACGGCGGCTACGCGCCAATAAGCGGCACGGGCGTGGGCGGCGGCGACATCAGGGGCATGCTCGGCGGCTCAGGTGGCGGCGACATCATGGCGATGATTCCACAATTGATGCGGCTCGCGAATGTCGGCGGTGGCGGCCACCGCCGCCACAGGCATCACTAAAGCGGGACGGGTTTTGGTTGAATCGATGCGATGCCGAGGATTCACCCTCCCGGAGGGAGAGGCGTCCCCATGCGACTGATCGTACTTGATCTCATCACGCTTTAGTCCGCGGCGGCCGACAGCGCCGGACGGATTTCGGCCCTGCTCGCGCGCGGCCCCCAGCGCGTCAGCACCACGCTGGAACACGAGAGCGTTCCAAGCACGACCATCGAGCTTGCCGCGAGCCAGAAGAAGCTTTGCGCGGTCGCGGCATGCGTCGACAGCCACCAACCGCAGACAGCGATGTAGATGAGCCGCGCAGTCTGCGCCAGCACCGGCCCCAGAACTTTAGCCGCGCCTTGCGATGAAAAATACATTGCCGTGGCGAGGCCCATGAAGGCATAGAAGGGCGCGACGGTGGAGAGATACTGATGGCTGGTCGCGCGCACGGTCGCGCTGTCGGTAAAGATATTGACCCAGAGATCGGGGAAGATGGCAACGAGGCTCGCGGGCGTGCCGACGGCGAGAAACGCGGCCACGCCAGCCGTCCAGGCAATGCGGCGCGCGCGTGCGATCTTGCCGCCGCCGATCGCCATGCCGACCATCGGCACCGAGGCGATGCCGAATGCGAAGGCGATCGAGATCAGCAAAAATTCGAGCCGCGCGCCGACGCCGTAACCGGCGAGGATGGCGGTACCGAATTTCGCCAGCATGTGGGTGAGGATCGAGACGGTCAGCACCGATTGCAGCGGCGAGAAGCAGGCGACCGCACCGACTTTCAGGATGTCGAAGAACATCGCCCACTGGACTTTCAAGCCGGCCAGCTTGGGCACGACGCGGGCGCGGCCGGAAAACAGGTACCAGCTCATCACGCCGATGTTGATCGTGTAGGCGATCAGCGCACCGGCAGCGACGCCGCGCATGCCGAACTGTGGTATCGGCCCAAGCCCGAGACCCAGCGTGCCGCCCAAAATGATCTGGCACACCGCCGAATTGAGCATCAACAGCGACGGCAGTTTCATGTTGCCGGTGCCGCGCAGCACGCCGGCCAAGGTATTGAGCAGCCAGGCCAGCACCGCACCGCCGAAGAACACCTGCGTATAGGCGATCGCCTGCGCCAGCACATTGCCGCGGCCGCCAAGCAGCTCGAGCAGACGCGGCCCGAAGATCAGCATGCCCAGCATGAAGACGAGGCCGAAGGTGATGCCGATCAGGAGCGCATGCGCGGCGAGCGTTCCGGCACGCTCGCGATCGCCCGCACCCAGCGCACGCGCGATCGCGGAAGCCACGGCGCCGCCCATGGCGCCGCCGGACATCGTCATCATCAGGATCACGCAGGGAAACACCAGCGCCATCGCGGCGAGCGATTCCACGCCGAGGCGACCGATATAGGAGGTTTCCGCGATCACCACGCAGGTGCCCGCCGACAGCCCGATCACGTTCGGCCAGGCGAGCCCGAGCAGCGTGCGCAGGATCGGCCCGTCGACCAGCGCGCTGCGCGGCGCGCCAACCTTGACCGGTCGCGATGGCGGCGGCTTGGGACGCTCCTCCTGATCGACCGGAATCTCGGCAACGCCGACGTCGGACATTTCCTCTCCGATAAAGACTTTTGAAGAGCGCTAGGGCGATCGGGCCGGAGCGTCTGTCAACATGATCACGTTCAAGGTCAATTGACTGATGCACGCCCTGGACGAACGCGATGAACGGCTCGTGTTAGCACGCCACGGGCCGATTCCTCCTGCGTCCGGTGCAATCGTGCCCTGCGGCAGCGCATTCAGAAGGTCGAAGCTGCTTCCCGCAAGCGGGGCGAGGTGGAGTGCGTGGACCCAAGCTTCGTCAACAGATGCTCCACACCAGCGGCGGCTTGCCGCCTGCACCCGGTTGCAGCCTGACATCGATATGCCGCCCGCACCCGGCCGCAAGCCCTTCGAACAGCCCCTCCAACACTTTTGCGCAGGCGCGGTGATAGTCGGCGACGTCTTCCATCAGCTTCCAGCCTTGCTGGCAAATCTCGAACGCGCCTTCGGACCTCGTCGTCTCGACCGCATCGTCCTGTGCCGCGAGTAGCGCGTTCAGGAGCGAGGCAAACTCTGTCGCGCCGCCGCGGCTCATTCCCAGCGCCGCCGCAACCTCGTCAAAATACTGCATGCCGATCAGCTTGCCCGTGAGATGCAGAAGATATCCGCCATCCTCGGGTCCGAACAATTGCACCATCACGGGCGCGGCGGTGCGGACATATTCCATCGCGTAGTTGCGATAGGCCTTTTCCAGCCGCGGTCTTGGCCAGCTTGCAACCGGCAGCGCCGGCGCGCTGTTCGCATCGAATGGTGGTGCGTCGAGATGGCGCGCGAACGCCAGTCCCTCGCGCAATTCCGCATCACGAACTTCGCGGCGGCGACGCAGCCTTGGCCGCGCGCTCGCGCTCGACCCGCTCGGTCACGTCGCGCGCCATCGCCACCGATCCCTGCACGGCACCGCCGGCATCCCGCACCAGCGCAAACGTCATCTCGATGTAAAGCTTGCGTCCGCTCTTGTGCAGCGCGCGGGTCAGCGTGGGCCGGCCGGCAAGCTTCATCGTCCCGCTCGACATCGCTGCCTCAAAGCCCTTCCAGTGCGCGGCGCGCAAATGCTCGGGAATGATCAGGTCGAGGTTCTGGCCGAGCGCCTCCTGCGCGGAGAAACCGAACAGGGCGCAGGATGCACGATTCCATCGGACGATCGTGCCGGCCCGATCCGAAGAGATCAGCGCATCTGCGGCATCGTCGAGGATTCGTGCGTCGAGCTCGGGGTGTTCACTCATGTCCGCCTCCGCTCGCGAAGAGTATCACACATCGAGGTGTCATCGCCCGACTTGATCGGGCGATCCAGGTACTCCCAGATGTTCGTGCCAGAGCCGAAATGCCGCGGCGTACTATTCCCTGCTTTCGCGGGGATTGACAGCGGAGTTTGTGGCTACACCCGGAAATGCTTGCTCAGCTTCAGGCCCTGCGCCTGGTAGTTGGAGCCGATGCGCTGGCCGTACATCGCATCGGGCCGCGCCAGCATCTTCTCGTAGACGAGGCGGCCGACGATCTGGCCATGCTCGAGGATGAAAGGCACTTCGCGCGAGCGCACTTCGAGCACCGCGCGGGCGCCCTGCCCACCGGCACCGGCATAGCCGAAGCCGGGATCGAAGAAGCCGGCATAGTGCACGCGGAATTCGCCGACGAGCGGATCGAACGGCACCATCTCCGCGGCGTAGTCCGGCGGCACCTGCACGGCCTCTTTCGACGCGAGGATATAGAACTCGCCGGGATCGAGAATCAGGCTGCCGTCCGGACGCGCCGAGATCGGCTCCCAAAAATCCTCGACCGCGTAGCCGGCGCGGCGATCGACATCGACGACGCCGGTGTGGCGCTTGGCACGATAGCCGACGAAGCCGCCGCCCTTCTCACCGGAGAGATCGACGGAGACGGCGACGCCGCCGGTGAGATCGGCCTCGTCGATGTCGATGAGGCGCTCGGCCGCATGCAGTGCCTCGAGCTCGTCAATGTTGAGGATGGCATCGCCGGTGCGAAAGCGCACCTGCGAGAGCCGCGACCCCTCGCTCACCAGCACCGGAAACGTTTTTGGGCTGATCTCGGCATAGAGCGGGCCATGATAGCCGGCGCCGATCATGTCGAAGCGCCGCGTGCCGTCGGCGATCACGCGAGTGAAGACATCGAGCCGGCCGGTCGAGCTTTTCGGATTGGCGGCCGCGACGATCTCCGGCGGCAGCGCGAGGCTCTCGAGCAGCGGCACGATGTAGACGCAGTTGGTCTCCAGCACCGCGCCGTCGGTGAGGCTGAACTCGTGCAGCTTCAACTCGTCGATGCGCTCGGCGACGGTGGCGCCGGGTCCGGGCAGGAAGCTCGCGCGCACGCGGTAGGCGATGTCGCCGAGGCGCAAATCGAGGCTGGCCGGCTGGATCTGGGCCTCGACGAAGTCGTAGGCGGGCAGGATGAGCCCGCCATCCGCCATCGCCGCGATCATGCGGTCGGGCAGGATACCATTGGCGTCGGCGGCGACCGTGAACGTCAACCGGTGGTCCTCATCTCGGGTCAAACGCATCCAAAAATGCGGAAAAACGAACCTTTTATCGCTATCCGATGGATGCCTTGACGAAAAGGGCATGGCGGAATATGAGCATGACTTATCCCGTGGTGATTTGAGCCGGCCGGCTTGCAGCCACGTTAAATAAATCGCTAAACAGGCCGGGGACCCATGTGATCCCGGCCAGTGGAGATATCCAGGCCGGTTTTTTTGTGACCATTTAGGTGGTCACATTGGAGGTCCTATGTCGAAGTCCCCGGCGTCCGCCGCACAATACCGTCCCGAAACCCGGCTGGTCCATTCCGGTACCCTGCGCTCGCAATATGGCGAGACGTCCGAGGCGCTGTTCCTCACGCAGGGTTACGTTTACGCGAGCGCCGAGGAGTGCGAGGCGCGGTTCAAGGGCGAGGACCCCGGCTTCATCTATTCGCGCTACTCCAACCCGACGATCGCAATGTTCGAGCAGCGCATGATCGAGCTCGAGGGCGCCGAGGCCGCCCGCTCGGCGGCGACCGGCATGGCCGCGGTGACGACGGCGATCCTGGCGCCCTTGAAGGCCGGTGATCACGTGGTGGCGTCGCGGGCGCTGTTCGGCTCGTGCCTCTACGTGGTGCAGGATCTGTTGCCGCGCTACGGCATCCAGACCACGCTGGTCGACGGCCTCGATCTCGATCAGTGGCAGCGCGCGGTCAAGCCCAACACCAAGACGTTCTTCCTGGAGAGCCCGACCAATCCGACGCTCGACGTGCTCGACATTCCCGCCATCGCCGAGATCGCCCACAAGGGCGGCGCGCGGCTCGTCGTCGACAACGTGTTCGCGACGCCGATCTGGCAGAGCCCGCTGGCGCTAGGCGCCGACGTCGTCGTCTATTCCGCGACCAAGCATATCGACGGCCAGGGCCGGTGTCTCGGCGGCATCATCCTGTCGTCGGAAGCGTTCATCGCCGAGCACATCCATAACTTCATGCGCCAGACCGGGCCGTCGATCTCGCCGTTCAACGCCTGGGTCTTGCTCAAGGGGCTGGAGACGCTTGGCGTGCGCGTGCGTGCGCAGACCGACACGGCAGCCCGCGTCGCCGAAGTGCTCGCGAGCCATCCCAAAATCTCGCGGCTGATCTTTCCCGGCCGCGCCGATCATCCGCAGGCGGCGCTGGTGAAGAAGCAGATGCGCGGCGGCTCGACGCTGGTCGGCTTCGAGGTCAAGGGCGGCAAGCAGGCGGCGTTCCGCGTGCTCAATGCGCTGAGGCTCGCCAAGATTTCCAACAATCTCGGCGACGCCAAGAGCCTGGTGACACACCCGGCCACCACGACGCATCAGCGCCTGAAGCCGGAAGACCGCGCCGCGCTCGGCATCAGCGAGGGCTTCATCCGCTTCTCCGCGGGGCTCGAGCACGCGGACGATCTGATCGAGGATCTCACCGCTGCGCTGGAGAAGGCGTGAGGCCTGTGTTGAACCGTAGGATGGGCAAAGCCACCGGGTCGCGCGAACGCGCGCCCGATGACAGGCTCCGCGTGCCCACCACTTCTGCCGACGTTCTGGCTAGATGAGTGGTGGACACGGCCCTAACGCGCCTTTGCTCACCTGCCAGAGGTACGACGGCTCACATCGGCCGGTACCTCCGCACGTCGGCAGGCACGTTGACGCCGAGCTTGATCTGGCCGACGGAGCGGATGATGTCGTCGCCGAGGAGCTGCGCGAAGCAGGCGTAACCCCAATCATTCATGTGCAGGCCGTCGGAGATCACGAAACTCTCGACCGGAATGGCCTGCTTCTCGTGCCAGTCGCGCATCACCTCGAAGCGCGGGAAGATACCGACGTGACGGAGCTCGGCGACGCGGCCGAGCAGCTTCACCATCTTGCCGGCGCTTTCGGGGCGCTCGGTGACGCGCGGCGAATATTGCGGATCGACCAGCACGATGTCGGCATCGCCGGCCGCCTGGATGCGTGTGATGCCGTCTTCGACGAGCTTGGCTGTGTCGCCCGGATCGAGGTTGCGCAGCACCGCGTTGGTTCCGACCTGCCAGATCACGAGATCCGGATGCACGTCGATCACCTCCTTCTGGAGGCGCTTCATCATTTCGGGCGCGTCCTCGCCGCCGACACCTGCGTTGATGACGGTGATGTCAGCGGTCGGATATTGCCGGCGAAGCTGCGCGGTGAGACGGTTGGGATAGTTGAAATCGGGCGAGCTCGCACCGAAGCCCGCCGTCGACGACGATCCGAATGCGACGATCACGACCGGCTTGCCGGCGACCAGCTTGCTCGCGACATGCGGCAGCGAGCCCATCGATTTCGCGCCGCCCTTGGGCGGCAGGCACGGCACGCGGCTAAAGATGTCGCCGGCCGATTTGGCGACCTGCTTGACCTTGTCGATGGCCCGCGCGGTGAGGCCGCGCTGCCCGGGAGATTCTTGCTGGCTGGTCGCGGTGGTCGTGGTCGGCGGCGCGGGCGCCGGATTAGCGGCCTGCGGGGCCGTCGGCGCGGCAGCCACGGCCTGCGCGCGGGCGGGCGACAGCGATGCAGGGATCAGCAGCGCGACCGCTACGGGCGCAGCCAAACATGCCGTCAGGCCAAAAGGGCGGAAAGAACTCATTTACGCTAAACCTCAGTTTTGCTGCTGGGCCGGACCAAGATGGGCGGCATCGACGACGAACTGCGCCAGCGCCCGGCCAAGGCAATCATGGACCTGTTTCGCCAACTCCGGTCCGCGCGCCGGATTGAAGAGGTCGAACTGACCCTGGTCATTCCATTGACGCATGATCGCGAAACGGTCGAACAGCGGGATATCATGCTCCTGCGCCACCACGCGCATGTTATCGAGATAGGGCGGCACCGAGATCATGGTTTCGGTCCGCGGGCTATACTGCAAGTTCATCAATATAACGTCGGCCCCCGCATTTTGCAGTGCAGTAACGCCACCCGTGACGGCACCGCGGAACTCATCGGGATCAATGGATCGGATAGCATCCACGGTCCCGGTCTGCCAGATGACCAAAGTAGGCTTTTTCGCTTCCATAAGCTTAACGAAGGTGATTGCGGCCTCTTCAGCCGTCTTCTTGCTCTGTAGTTCTACGGAGACGTGGACCGCTTCCGATCGCAGCTTCTCCTTCAAGCTCGCCTGAAGACGGGCCGGATAGGAACTCTCTTCCGACGACGGGATGGTGGTCGACCGGCTGCCGATGACCAGGATTTCGAACGGTTTTTCGCTCTTGACGGCCTCGGCGACCTTCGGGAGCCGGCTTTCGGTGGCGAGCAGGTAGGAGGGCACCTCACAGGCGGCAGGCCCTGCGGGAGCAGCAGGCGCAGCATTATCCTCCGCGCGCGCGGATGGCGCGGCGAGAGCACCGCACAGCAGGATCAGGCTCAGGAGAACCTTCGCCTTCATCAGCCCCCTCCCGCCAGATCGGCGTTGCCGACGGCGTTTTTGGTTTTCGAACCGCTCTTGTCGGCTACTTGCTTGTACCACGAAATCACCCAGGCCATGGCCCACATGATCAGGATTCCGCAGAGGCTAATCAGCGCATGCATGCCGGGGCCGCCGGACACCTCGGCCAGGATGAAATGGCCCGCGAAGGCCAGGAACACGCCGAGGCAGAAGATCTCCAGCGAATGCTGCCCGCAGAGGATCAGCGGCCTCAGGAGGGACGATTTCAGGCCCGGCCAGTCCCGCGGCAGGAAGCGCACGGTGAGCGCGGCCAGCGCCAGGAAATGCGTGAAGCGCAACACGTCGAGATCGGTCTTGTCGATCGGATACATCCACTGCTCGATCCGCTTCGGCATGAAATGGGAGAGCTGTGGCAGGTACCAGGTCAGCGTCACGTAGAACGCCGCCAGCAGATAGGCGATCGAGATCCACATCGTCACGGGGGATGCCAGGATCCGCGACATGCGCCGCGCACCTCCGAGCGCACACCAGGCACCGAATACGAACAGCAATTGCCAGGCGAGCGGGTTGAAGGCCCAGAAGCCGTTCGGATAGGCCGAGAAATAGAGGTCGAACTCCCAGGTCACCACGTAGAGCACGACCGACAGGCCGAGCGTGAGATCCGGCTTCCATTTCATCAGCCAGAGGATCAGCGGCAAGGCCAGCATCAACACGATGTAGAGCGGCAGCACGTCCATGTTGACGGGCCGGAAGCGCAGCAGCAGCGCCTGCACGATGGTGACGTCGGGCTGCTTGAGGAAATCCATGATGCCCATCTCTTCCGTGTAGAGCGGGTTCTCGAAGCTGGTCGCGACGTAGGAGATTTCCGCGAGGAAGATCGTGAACAGGAAGACGTGAGCGACATAGATCTGCCAGACCCGGCGCAGGACGCGCGCGGTGGCGATGACGATGCCGGAGTCCAGCATCGCGCGGCCGTAGACGAAGGCCGCGGTGTAACCGGATATGAAGATGAAGATCTCGGTGGCGTCGCTGAAGCCATAGTTGCGGATGGTGAACCAGGTCAAAAGGTTGGGCGGCAGATGGTCGATGAAGATCAGCCACAACGCCAGCCCGCGGAACAGGTCGAGCCGGAGTTCACGCTCGCCGATGACGGGCAGTGTGACGGCGGGCGCCGCCGCGCGGAGCTTCGCCTCGACGGACTTCGCCTCCAGGGACTTCGCCTCCAGGGACTTGGCATCCGCGGTTCCGGCGATCGGCGATCCCGTCACTTGGTCGGCAATGGTCATCGGGCCAAAACCCTTGCGCAAATCGCAACGTTTGAGGAGTGTACCGGGCCGGTGGCCTGCTCGCAAAGAAACAGGATCACATTGGGGTGTAACTCGGTGCCAATTCGGGCGGCACGATGTCGCTGACACCACGGGCCGCGATTGGTTCCCGGCAAGGTTTTCGTTATGATGGCAACCATGTACCGTGCCGTGACCCGCCAGATCGAAGTGACCGTCGAGCCGAATTTTGTCCCGGAGCAGTCGTCAGCCGAGCGCTCGCGCTACTTCTGGTCCTACACCATCGTGATCACCAATTCCGGCGACGAGACCGTGCAGCTCAAGACGCGGCACTGGATCATCACCGACGCGACGGGGCGGCAGCAGGAGGTCAAGGGCGAGGGCGTGATCGGCGAGCAGCCGATCCTCGCGCCCGGCGAGCGCTACGAATACACCTCCGGCGTCCCGCTCTCGACCGCCTCGGGCTTCATGACCGGCCGCTACCAGATGGTCAACGAAAGCGGCGAGCGGTTCGAGATCGACGTGCCGACGTTCTCGCTGGACAGCCCCGACGGCGGCAAACGAGTGTTGAACTGACCCGCGGCACGCCACCGTCGGGTGGGCCAGGCCGCATAGCCCCGTGCCGACCGTCTCACGACGAATGCAGCGGAAGTGGTGGGCACGCCATGTCATCGGGCGCGCGTTCGCGCGACCCCGGTGGCTTTGCCTACCCTACGATTTCCGAATGCTTGGCTACGCGTTTTCGACGCCGGCCTCATGCGGCGTGAATTGATACACCGAGCTACAGAACTCGCAGGTCACGACGACCTTGTCGTCCTTGACCATCGCGGCACGGTCATCCGGCGAAAAGCTCTTCAGCATCGACGCCACTGCGTCGCGCGAGCAGGAGCATTCCGCTTTCAGACTCTGCGGCTTGAACACGCGCACGCCGCGCTCGTGAAAGAGGCGGTACAGCAGCCGCTCGCCGGAGAGATCGGGATCGATCAGCTCGACGTCCTCGACCGTGCCGATCAGCGAGCGCGCCTCGACCCAGGCATCATCCTCGGCAACCGTATGCGGCGTGGTGCCCTCGGGCGCGTCGCCGGGATGCAGATCGGCCTGGCGCGCGCGTTCGGGCGCCTTCGGCAGGAACTGCATCAAGAGGCCGCCGGCGCGCCAGCGGTGCTTGCCGCCGTCGCTTGAGCGCCATTCCTCACCGACTGCGAGACGCACCTGGGTCGGGATCTGCTCGGAGCGCAGGAAGTACTCATGCGCGGCGTCTTCCAGGCTGCCGCCGTCGAGTGCGACGAGGCCTTGGTAGCGGCTCATGTCCGGACCCTGGTCGATGGTCATGGCGAGATGGCCGCGGCCGAGCAGCGAGCCGGAGTCTTTGGCCTCGCCGAGCCGCGAGGCGTCGTAGCGGGCATAGGCGCGCAGGCGGTTGGGCGCCTTGAGGTCGACCACCAGGAATGACACCGGGCCGTCAGTCTGCGCCTGGAGGATGAAGCGGCCTTCGAATTTCAGCGCCGAGCCGAGCAGCGTCGTCAGCACGATGGCCTCGCCGAGCAGCTTGCCGACCGGCGCGGGGTAATCGTGCTTGGCGAGAATATCGTCGAGCGCGGGCCCGAGCCGGGTCAAGCGCCCGCGCACGTCGAGCGCATCGACCTCGAAGGGCAGCACGGCATCGTCGACGGGAACGGAAGACGGCGCGCGGACCGGGCTTTCGGGCCCGGCTTTGATGTCAGGGGATTGCGAGACCATGGCGCTCTATCTGGGGTCGGAGGACGTGAAATGGAAGGGGCGCAAAATGGAAGGGGCGCAAGGCAGCGCGTTCCGAACGTGAATGGGCGCACAAATAAACCACAAGCTCAGTGTCGCCCTGGCGAAAGCCAGGCCCCATAACGCCGGAAAGGAGTCGCAGCGCGAGCTGGCAATCACCAATCTCGCCAAACTACAGCCGGTGGTAATGGATCCTGACTTTTGCCAGGACGGCGATCCGGACCTATTTCACCGCATCAAAACACCAGGCCAAGATGCCCTTCTGCGCGTGCAGGCGGTTCTCGGCCTCGTCGAACACGACGGATTGCGGGCCATCGATCACCTCGTCAGTGACTTCCTCGCCGCGATGGGCGGGCAGGCAGTGCATGAACAGCGCGTCGGGCTTGGCGAGCGACATCAGCTTGGCGTTGACCTGGTATGGCTTGAGCACGTTGTGACGGTGCTCGCCTTCCTTGTCGCCCATCGAGACCCAGGTGTCGGTGACGACGCAATCGGCGCCGCGCACCGCTGCCTCCGGATCGGTGCCCAGCATGATCGGGGCGCCCGTCGCCTTGACCCAGTCCCGCATCGCCTTTTTCGGCGCGAGCTCCGGCGGGGTCGCGACATTGAGGTTGAACTTGAAGCGCTCGGCGGCATGCGCCCAGGAGGCGAGAACGTTGTTGTCGTCGCCGGTCCAGGCCACCGTCTTGCCCTCGATCGACCCGCGATGCTCCTCATAGGTCATGAGGTCGGCCATCACCTGACAGGGATGCGAGCGCCGCGTCAGCCCGTTGATGACCGGCACGGTCGCGTTCGCTGCGAGCTCGAGCAGCGCATCGTGATTGAGGATGCGGATCATGATCGCATCGACATAACGCGACAGCACGCGCGCGGTGTCGGCGATGGTCTCGCCGCGGCCGAGCTGCATCTCGGCACCGGTGAGCATGATGGGCTCGCCACCGAGCTGGCGCATGGCGACATCGAACGACACCCGCGTTCGCGTCGACGGGCGCTCGAAGATCATCGCCAGCGTCCTGCCCTCCAGCGGCTTGACCGGCTGATGCGCCTTCTGCTTCGCCTTCATGGCGGAGGAGGCGGCGAGCATGCTCTTGAGCTCGGACAGCGGCAGCTCGTTGATGTCCAGGAAGTGCTTGGGCGTCTTGCTCATCAGCTTGCCGCCCGTGTCTTGAGACTGGATGCGATCGCCGTGCAGGCGCGCTCGAGCCGCGCGACGCCTTCCTCGATCTCGCCTTCCGTGACGATCAAAGGCGGCAGGAAGCGCACGACATTGTCGCCGGCGCCGACGGTGAGCAGCTTTTCGTCGCGCAAGGTCGTGACGAGGTCGCCCGAGGGCACCACGGCCTTGATGCCGATCAAGAGCCCCTCGCCGCGCACCTCGCTGACGATTTCGGGATGGCGGTCGATCACGGAGGCGAGCTTCTGCTTGAGCAGCAGCGACATCTTCTGCACGTGATCGAAGAAGCCGGGCTTGAGCATGACGTCGAGCACGGCGTTCGCCGCGGAGACAGCGAGCGGATTGCCGCCGAAGGTCGAGCCGTGAGAGCCCGGCGTCATGCCGGATGCCGCCTCGGCCGTCGCAAGGCACGCGCCGATCGGAAAGCCGCCGCCGAGTGCTTTCGCGAGCGACATCACGTCCGGGGTCACGCCGAGGCGGCGATGCGCGAAGAGATCGCCGGTGCGGCCCATGCCGGTCTGCACCTCGTCGAAGGCGAGCAGAAGGCCATGCTCGTCGCAGAGCTGGCGCAGAGCACGATAGAAGGCGGGAGGCGCCGAGCGCACGCCACCCTCGCCCTGGATCGGCTCGATCAGGATGCCCGCGGTCTGCGGGCCGATGGCCTTCTTGACGGCTTCGAGATCGCCATGCGGCACCTGGTCGAACCCGTCCATCGGCGGACCAAAACCTTCGAGATATTTTGCAGCCCCCGTGGCGGCGAGGGTTGCCAGCGTGCGGCCATGGAAGGCCCCCTCGAAAGTGATCATGCGGTAGCGCTCGGGATGACTCTTGGAGGCGTGATAGCGGCGCACCACCTTGATCACGCATTCCATTGCCTCGGCGCCGGAATTGCAGAAGAACACGAAGTCCGCAAAGCTCTCGTTGCAGAGCCTGACCGCGAGCTTCTCGCCATCAGGGCTCTGGAACAGGTTCGACATGTGCCAGAGTTTCGTGGCCTGCTCCTGCAAGGCCTTGACCAAAGCGGGATGCGCGTGGCCCAGCGCATTCACGGCGACGCCCGAGGTGAAGTCGAGATAGCGCTCGCCATTGGTCGCGACCAGCCAGCAGCCCTCGCCGCGCTCGAAGCCGAGCTCGGCCCTGGCGAAGACGGGAAGCAGATGCGTCGCGGCGCTGTTGGTCATGACGGTCACTTGAATGTTGAGGCCGGCTCACGAGACTGCGTTGCGCAGCGCATCATTGACCTGCCCGGAAAACGAAACGTGCCGCCTTTTAAGGGCGGCACGTGTCACTATTTTATGCTTGGAAAAACCGCTGTCAATGCCGCCAGAAGGCCCTGTAGGCCACGCGACCCGTAGTCTTGCGGTGGTGATTTTGAGGGGTTTTTACTACGGAACATGTGGACGCGGAGCCGCAGACTCTTGCGCGGGAGTCACGCCATATTGTAGCGTTTCCCCTGTCAGATACGACATCTCGTGCAGCAGTTCTGATCCTCTAAGTCCTCCTGTACCGGCGTAACGTTCGGGTGCCTCGATCGCGCCCGGCGAGCCTTAAGGGATTCTGGCAGCACGGGTTTTTCGAGGCTTAGACATCGCCACGCGGCCCAAGGATTGGCTGACCGTGCGGCGAAGGAAAGGGTGCAATGACGGTTTTGACCTGGTCCGACGATCGCGTCGAGCAATTGAGAAAGCTCTGGGAAGCCGGGCTTTCGGCCAGCCAGATCGCTGCCGAGCTCGGAAATGTGACGCGCAACGCCGTAATCGGCAAGGTGCACCGGCTGGGCCTGTCCGGCCGCGCCAAGAGCCCGTCCTCGGCGGCTCCCCGGCCGCGCAAGGCGCGCCCAGCACAGCACATGATGCGGGTGAGCCGCCCGATTGCCCGCGGCAACACCGCACTCGCGCAGGCCTTCGAGGTCGAGGTCGAGCCCGACCCGATCACCTATGACAATGTCGTTCCGATGAGCCAGCGCCTGTCGCTGCTCGAGCTCAACGAAGCGACCTGTCACTGGCCGGTCGGCGATCCCTCGAGCCCGGACTTCTTCTTCTGCGGCGGCAAATCGCTCTCGGGGCTGCCCTACTGCGCGCAGCACTCGCGCGTCGCCTACCAGCCGGCAGCCGATCGCCGGCGCGCACCGACGAAGCCGGGTACGCGCTGACCCTGTCACAAACGGCAACGTCCCGGCTTTAGGCCGGGACGTTCGGTCGGGAGATTCAGCGCGCCTCCGGCGCGCTTTTTTACGTCTGCTCGGCCTTCGCAAACCGATCATCCAGCGCGTAGCCGGCGCCGCGGACGGTGCGGATCGGGTCCTGCTCGCGGCCGAGATTGAGCAGCTTGCGCAGGCGGCCGATGTGGACGTCGACGGTGCGCTCGTCGATATAGATGTCGCGGCCCCAGACGCTGTCGAGCAACTGCTCACGCGAGAACACCCGGCCGGGATGCTCCAGGAAGAACTCCAAGAGGCGATATTCGGTCGGGCCGAGGTCGATCGGCCGTCCGGAGCGCGCGACGCGGCGCTTCTCGCGGTCGAGCTCGATGTCGCCATAGGCGAGCACGGTGGCAAGCCGCTCGGGGCTCGCGCGCCGCAGAAGCCCCTTCACGCGCGCGAGAAGCTCGGGCACGGAGAACGGCTTGACGATGTAGTCGTCGGCGCCGGTGGCAAGCCCGCGCACCCGCTCGCTCTCCTCGCCGCGCGCGGTGAGCATGATGATCGGCAGCTGCTTGGTCTCGGGCCTCGTACGAAGCCTGCGACACAACTCGATGCCGGACAGACCCGGCAGCATCCAGTCCAGCACGATCAAATCGGGGATGTGCTCCTTGAGACGGGTATCGGCGTCGTCGCCGCGCATCACCGTCTCGACATCGTAGCCGTCGCCTTCGAGGTTGTAGCGCAACAGCTCGGTCAGCGCTTCCTCGTCCTCAACAACCATAATGCGTGCGCCCATGGCGTCGTCGCTCCTTAAGTATTCGGCACGGTCGTGGCGAAGGTCGTCATGTCGCCCTTCGGACGCTTGTCCGCGATGGCCTGACCTTCGATCATATAGAAGACGGTTTCGGCGATGTTGGTCGCATGGTCGCCGATCCGCTCGATGTTCTTGGCACAGAACATCAGGTGGATGCAGAACGAGATGTTGCGCGGATCCTCCATCATGTAG
Organism: Bradyrhizobium sp. CB82; assembly: GCF_029714405.1. Classification (NCBI taxonomy): domain Bacteria; kingdom Pseudomonadati; phylum Pseudomonadota; class Alphaproteobacteria; order Hyphomicrobiales; family Nitrobacteraceae; genus Bradyrhizobium; species Bradyrhizobium sp. CB82. The sequence goes on from NZ_CP121650.1 coordinate 8,807,178, forward strand.
GTGAGGAGCTCGCGGAACAGCGAGGTGCAGATCGCGTCGACCTCCTCGTCGCCCTTCCACACCATCATCGCCGCCGGCAGGTCATGCGCGGCATAGGCGTCCAGCACCGACTTGACCTGCTGCTGCACGAGGTCGGTCATGTGTTCCAGACCGCGGAACAGCTTTAGCGGGTGGAAATCGGTCTCGAGCGCTGCGACGCGCTTGCCCATGTTCTTGGCGAGGTCGCCGATCCGCTCCAGGTCGGTCGCAACGCGCATGGCGCTGACGATCTCGCGCAGGTCGACCGCCATCGGCTGGCGGCGCGCGATCGTGAGCACGGCGCGCTCCTCGATCTTCTTCTGAAGCGCATCGATCTCGGCGTCGGTTGCCACCACGCGCTGGCCGAGCGCGACGTCACGGCGGATCAGCGCATCGACGGAATCGACGATCATGCGCTCGGCGAGGCCGCCCATCTCCGCAACGAGCCGCGTAAGCTCCTGGAGATCGGTGTCGAAAGCCTTTGCGGTATGTTCGGAAGCCATTTCCTGTCTCCTCAGCCGAAGCGGCCGGTGATGTAGTCCTGGGTGCGCCGGTCGCTGGGCGACGTGAAGATCTTGCTGGTCTCGTTGAACTCGATCAGCTCGCCGAGATACATGAAGGCGGTCTTGTCGGAGACGCGCGCCGCCTGTTGCATGTTGTGAGTGACGATCGCGATCGTGTAGCTCTCGGCTAGCTCCTGGATCAGCTCCTCGACCTTGGCAGTCGAGATCGGATCGAGCGCCGAGCATGGCTCGTCGAACAGGATCACCTCGGGACGCACCGCCACGGTGCGGGCGATGCAGAGGCGTTGCTGCTGGCCGCCGGAGAGCGACAGGCCGGAGGCGTTGAGCTTGTCCTTGACCTCGTTCCACAGCGCGCCGCCGCGCAGCGCCTTCTCGACCCGGTCGTCCATCTCGGATTTGGAGATCTTCTCGTAAAGGCGGATGCCGAAGGCGATGTTCTCGTAGATCGTCATCGGAAACGGCGTCGGCTTCTGGAACACCATGCCGACCCGGGCCCGCAGCAGGTTGAGGTCGAGCTTGGGGTCGAGGATGTTGGTCTGATCGAGCATGAGCTGACCGGTGGCGCGCTGCCCCGGATAGAGATCGTACATCCGGTTGAAGATGCGCAGCAGGGTCGACTTGCCGCAGCCGGACGGACCGATGAACGCCGTGACGCGGTTGGTGCCGAGCGTCAGGTTGATGTTCTTCAGCGCATGGTGCTCGCCGTAATAGAAATTGAGGTTGCGCACCGTCACCTTGGCCGGAGCCTCAGGCAGTATCGGCGGCGCCTGACGCCCGGTGGAACCTACGGAAACGGACAGATCGCTCATTTTGCAGTCCTCTCGGCGCCGAGGATGCGCGCGCCAATGTTCAGTGCAAGCACGGTCAGGGTGATCAGCAGCGCCCCGCTCCAGGCCAGCTGCTTCCAGTAGGCGTAGGGGCTCTGCACGAAATTGTTGATGGTGACCGGCAGGTTCGCCATCGTCTTGGTCAGGCTCAGGCTGTTGAACTGGTTCGAGAGCGCGGTGAACAACAGCGGCGCTGTCTCACCAGCGACGCGCGCGGTGGCGAGCAGCACGCCCGTGATGAGGCCCGAGCGCGCTGCGCGATAGGCGATCCTCTTGATGACCAGCGAGCGCGGCAGGCCGAGCGCGGAAGCCGCCTCGCGCAATGCGTTCGGCACCAGGAGCAACATATCCTCGGTGGTGCGCAGCACGACTGGGATCACGATGACGGCGAGCGCCAGCGCACCGGCGATCGCCGAGAAGCCGCGCATCGGCACCACCACTGCGCCATAGATGAACAGGCCGATGATGATCGAGGGCGCGCTGAGCAGGATGTCGTTGATGAAGCGGATCACCGAGGTCAGCCTGTCGTTACGGCCGTATTCGGCGAGATAGGTGCCGGCGAACAGGCCGAGCGGCGCGCCAATGCCGACGCCGATCACGGTCATGATGATCGAACCGATGATCGCGTTGCGCAGGCCGCCTTCGGTCGAGCCTGGAGGCGGAGTGTCCGCGACGAAGATCTGCAGGTTCAGACCGGCGAGGCCGTTGTAGAGCAGCGTGATCAGGATCAGTGCGAGCCAGGTGACGCCGAAGGCGGCGGCGGCGATGCAGAGTCCGCGAACGACGATGTCCTTGCGGCGGCGGCGTACATAGATCGGGTTCATGACGTCACTTCCCCGCCTTCTTTTCCAGCCGCAGCAGCATCAGCCGCGCTGCGGCCAGCACGAAGAACGTCAGCACAAACAGCAGGAGGCCGAGCAGGATCAGGCCGGACTGGTGCAGGCCGTCGCTCTCGGCGAACTCGGATGCGATCGCCGCCGAGATCGTGGTGCCCGGCGCGAAGATCGAGGACTGGATGCGGAAGGAGTTGCCGATGATGAAGGTCACCGCCATGGTCTCGCCGAGCGCGCGGCCCAGCGCCAGCATGACGCCGCCGATGATGCCGACGCGGGTGTAGGGGATCACCACGCTGCGCACGACCTCCCAGGTGGTGCAGCCGACGCCGTAGGCGGCCTCTTTCAGCACCGGCGGCACGGTCTTGAATACATCGACCGAGATCGAGGTGATGAAGGGCAGCACCATGATCGCGAGGATCAGCGAGGCGTTGAACAGGCTGAGATAGGACGGCGGGCCGGCGAAGATCGCGCCCAGCACGGGAACGCCATCGAACAGCTTGATCATGAAGGGCTGAAAGGTGTTGGCCAGGAACGGGCCCAGCACGAAGAATCCCCACATGCCGTAGATGATCGAGGGAATGCCGGCGAGCAGCTCGACCGCCATGCCGATCGGACGGCGCAGCCATTGCGGGCAGAGCTCGGTGAGGAAGATCGCAATGCCGAGTCCGACGGGGATGGCGATCAGCATCGCAATGAAGGAGGTGACGAGCGTGCCGTACATCGGCCCGAGCGCGCCGAGCACCGGCGGATCGGCCGACGGCGCCCAGCGCTGCGTCCACAGGAACGACAGGCCGTATTCTTTCATCGCGGGGAAGGCGCCGACGATCAGCGACAGGATGATGCCACCGAGGATCAGCAGCACCGAGATCGCGCTGAGCCGTGTGATCCAATAGAAGGTCAAGTCGCCGAGCTTGAACGCGCTCAAGGCCTTGGCGCGGTCATATGGTCCGGCGTCGTCGACGATATCGCTCTGAACGGCCATCTCTGCCACGCCGATCCCCTATGGTACCTTTACGTCATCTGCATGCCGCCGATGAAGGCGATCTTGTCGACGATCCGTCCCGCGTCATTCGGGATGGCCCCGAAGGACCAGACCCGGAATTCCAGGGGATTTCCGGGATCGATCTTGCCACTCGCGCTCCGGAAGTGACGGAGCGCGAGCATCAACGTCGCGATCAGCTCTTGATCTCGGCGGCCCAGGTCTTCTCGATCTGCTGGACGACGCTGTCCGGCATCGGGATATAGTCGAGTTCCTCGGCCATCTTGCCGCCGTTCTTGAAGGCCCAGCGGAAGAACTTGATGGCTTCCTGCGAGGCCGCCTTGTCGGTCGCATCCTTGTGCATGAGGATGAAGGTCGCCGCGGTGATCGGCCAGGACTTCTCGCCGGGCTGGTCGGTCAGGATCACGTAGTAGCCGGGCGCCTTGGACCAGTCGGCGTTGGACGCGGCAGCCTGGAACGCCTCGACGGTCGGCTGCACCGTCTTGCCGGCCTTGTTGACGAGGCCGGCGTAGGTCAGCTTGTTCTGCTTGGCGTAGGCGTACTCGACATAGCCGATCGAGTTCTTGGTCTGGCTGATGTTGCCGGATACGCCTTCGTTGCCCTTGGCGCCGACGCCGACCGGCCATTCGACGGCCGTGCCCTCGCCGACCTTGCTCTTCCAGTCCGCGCTGGCCTTGGAGAGATAGTTCGTGAAGTTGAAGGTGGTGCCTGAACCGTCCGAGCGGCGCACGACCGTGATCGCCTCGGAGGGCAGTTTCACGTTCGGATTGAGCTTCTTGATGGCCGGATCATCCCACTTGGTGATCTTGCCGAGATAGATGCTGGCGAGCGTCTCACCGTCGAACATCATCTCGCCCGCCTTCACACCCTCGAGGTTGACCACGGGGACGATGGCGCCCATGACCATCGGCCACTGCGCGAGGCCGTCCTTCTCGAGCTGCTCGGCCTTGAGCGGCATGTCGGTAGCACCGAAGGTGACCGTCTTGGCCTGGATCTGCTTGATGCCGCCGCCGGAGCCGATCGACTGGTAGTTCAGACCGTTGCCAGTCTCCTTCTTGTAGGCGTCAGCCCACTTCGAATAGATCGGGAACGGGAAGGTCGCGCCGGCGCCCGTGATGTCGGCAGCGAAGGCCGACGTCGATGCGGCCACCAAGCCAGCAGCGACGATGGTTTTGATGAAATTCATGCTGGTCTCCATAGGGGGAGCGAAGCGCCGTGCGCGCCCGATCGCGCTCCCGCGCCGCCCCTTTAGGAGCGGTCGGTAGTGCTTTTACGAAGGTTTCATGACAGTCGGATGACAGGCTTAAGCGACTGAAATAGCGTGGATTTCAGCTCGAAGCCGGGGGCTTGGCCTGGGGAAAACAAGCGGTGAAAGTAGCGCCCTGTTTGAGCACGCTTTCGATCAAAAGCCGGCCGCGATGCCGGTTAACAATATGTTTCACCAGCGATAATCCGAGCCCCGTCCCGCCCTGCGATCGGCTGTCGCCGACGTCAACCCGGTAGAAGCGCTCGGTCAGTCGAGGCAGGTGTTCAGGGGCAATCCCGGGGCCGAAATCGCGCACCATGACGCGGATCTCCGGCGAGCCGTCGGCCGCCGTGACCATGGTGAGCGAGACGATCACCCGCCCGCCCGAGGCGCCGTATTTCAGCGCGTTTTCGATCAGGTTCTCGAACAGCCGCAACAGCTCCTCGCGGTCGCCCGCGATCATCACTGCGGTCTCCGGCAGATCGATCTCGACGTTCACCTGCCGCTCGCGCGCGAGCGGTTCGAGCCCGTCCGCAACCTGGCGGATGATCGGCACGACATCGACGAGCGTGTCGGGCCGCACATGCGCCGACAATTCGACCCGCGACAGCGACAACAGATCGTCGATCAGCCGCGCCATGCGGGTCGCCTGGGTGTGCATGATGCCGAGGAAGCGCTCGCGCGCCTTCGGATCGTCCTTGGCCTGGCCCTGGAGCGTGTCGATGAAGCCGGACAGCGCGGCCAGCGGCGTGCGCAGCTCGTGGCTGGCATTGGCGACGAAATCGGCGCGCATCTCCTCGACCCGGCGCAGCGGCGTCTGGTCGTGGAAGGTCATCAGCATGCATTTGTCGGCGCCGCCGAACGTGGTCGGCACCGGAACCGGCGTGATGATCAGCTCCATCCAGCGGTCGACCGGCACGTGATCGAGATAGTCGGCGCGACGCGGCTCGCTGGTCGCGATCGCCTCGCGCAGCGCGGTGATGATCTCGGGCGAGCGCAGCGCGAACTGCGCAAGCTCGTTCTTGCGCAGCGCCGGCGCAAGCTGGGCTGCCGCGGCATTGAGGTGGATGACGCGGCCGGCGCGGTCGAGCAGAACGGCCGGGTCCGGCATGCCCGAGACCACCGCGGCCACCGCCGCGCTTTCGACCGGGTTGATGCGGCGGACGTCGTCGCGCGAGGCGGCGGTATCGTGCAGCCGCCAGGGGATCAGCGCCGCCGCCGCGATGCAGAGGAAGACCGCCACCGCCCGCGTCACCGACAATTCCCCGAGCGAGACCACCACCGACAGCGCTAGCGCCGCCACGATCAGGATGATCGCAGAGTGCCGCAGCCGGTCGGACCAGGGCTGGACCGAGGGAGAAGGGTGGGCGTCGATCGCCATCGGGACGAGCTTCTCCATGAACAATCTGTCGGCCGGTCAGGCGCTCTTGTCGCTGCGCTCTCTCACATAAGCGGCTTCGCGCGCAGGGCCGGGATCGAGCTTGAGGGCCGCCTGCTGCAGGCGTTTCGATCGGGTGCCAATAATAACCTCGCGAAACGTCAGCAAGATTACAGATATGACAAAGGGCGAAAGATAATAGAGGACGCGAAACAGCAGCATTCCGCCGAGGAGTTCCTCGCGGTCCATCTGCCACAGCCCGACCAGCATCGCGGCGTCGAACACGCCGAGCCCGCCGGGGGAGTGGCTGGCGAAGCCAAGCAGCGTGGCGGAGACGAAGATCACCGCGACCACGACGAAGCCGAGATTGGGCTCATCCGGGACCAGCACGTACATCGCGAGCGCGCAGAAGCCGAGATCGACGATGCCGATCGCGATCTGGAGCAACGTCAGCGGGCCGCCCGGCAGCACCACCGTCCAGGGACCGCGACCGACCACGCGCGGCTGGGTCCAGACCCAGACGACATAGGCGACCAGCGCGACGATGATGCCCATGGCGACCAGCCGGTTGAGCCAGGGCGGCAGCTGGTCGATCGCGGCCGCAGCTTCGGGGTGATAGCTGATGCCGAGGCCGAGCACAGCGGCGTTGCCGAGCCAGAAGGTCAGGCCGGCGAGGAAACAGATCTTGGCAACGTCGATCGCATTGAGGCCCCAGGCCGAATAGATGCGATAGCGCACCGCGCCGCCGGTGAAGACGCTGGCGCCGACATTGTGGCCGATCGAGTAGCTGGTGAAGGCGGCGAGCGCGTTGATGCGGTAGGGCACATGGGCGTGGCCGATCGCGCGCGTCGCAAACAGATCGTAAAAGGTCAGGGTGAAATAGCCGGCGGCCACGAACAGCGCCGCCATCGCAATCTGCCTCGGCTCGGTGCTCTTGATCGCCTCGACCACCTCGTTGAAGTCGATGCCGCGCAGCATGTGGTAGAGCACGTAGCAAGCGATGCCGATGACCGTCACGCTGATCACGACGCCAAGCTTATGCAGGATTTGCTTCTGGCGCAGAAACGTCATGGCCCTGCGTATGGCTTCCAGCATCTAGACCTCGAACAACGCTTCCTCGGCCGGCGAACTGGCGGACGTGGCGCCGGCTCCAGCTTCGCGCATGCCCCCCGCCCCTCCAGTAGCGCGTTTTGGGCCGGAGTGGAATTCGCCAATACGCACAAAAACGCGTTTCTTCAATATTTTAGACGGGTATCCGCGCTTGTCCTGCATCGTTTGGCTCTTTCCCGCCACGGCCCTCTGCCGAATCTCTATCGCGATGCTGCGTATGGGCCATGAAATTTTGATGATTTCAGCCCGGCACTGTTCCACCGCGGCTTAAGCCGGCGTCAATCCTTGGGCCCGCGATCGGCGGTGGGAAGGCAGGCCAGGACGCGGTTTTGGTCTGCGCCGGAGCGTCGCGGCCGTGCGCGGCGCCCAGGGCGCAGTACCAGGGCAGTCAGCGCGCCCTTGGGATAGGCAGGGTGCAAGCGCTGGCCTCAGGCCACTGGCGCGCTGCGCGAGACCACCCAGTCGCGCAGGCATGCGCCAATGGTGCAGCCGACGAGATAGCAGCCGAACATGGTCAGGCCGAGGTCGAGCCAATAGCCAAATCGGCCGGGGATCACACGGGCGAGCGAGGCCGCGACCAGTGCGGCCGCGAGGACCGCGAGCCAGCGCGCCAGCACCTTCGAGGTGCCGTTGCCGCGCTGGACCACCGATATCCATCCCATCGCCAGGCCGAGCAGCAGCGATCCGACCAGCCAACCCCAATGGAACGACAGCAGAAAGGACATTCATCTCACCAGAAATTCGATGCGGCGGTTTTGCGCCCTGCCTTCGTCGGTCTCGTTCCCGGCCACCGGCTGGGTGCTGCCATAGCCGACCGCTGTAAAGCGATCGGCCGGAAGGCCCGCCTTGACGAGATAGTCGATCACGGCCTGGGCGCGCTTCTCCGACAGCGCCTGGTTGAAGGCGTCCTCGCCGTCGGAATCGGTGTGGCCGGCAACCTCGATGGTGGCATTCGGGCAGCGCAGCGCCGTTTCGATGAGGTGATCGAGCAGTCCTGCGGAGTCCGGGTCGATCGTGGCACGCTTCGGCTCGAAGCGGATCTTGCCCTTGGTCAGGAGCTCGGAGAACAGCTGCTGACAGACGGTGCCATCGACCGGACCTGCCGCGGGCTTCACGGTGATTTCCGGCTTGTACTGCCAGGTCTTGGGAAAATCCTTGCCGAGGCCGGCGCGGATATCGGCGGCCGCGCCCTCATAGAGCGCATCGCCCGACAGCTTCACATCGCGATCCGTCACCACCAGCGTGCCGGTCGAGAGCCGTGACAGAGCCCCAAGCGCGGCGACCACCGAATTGCCGAACGAAGCAGGCGCGCCGATGCTGGCCTTGAGATTGTCGACGACCTTCTCGCCGAAGAATTTTCGCCCCGCCGCCGTTGCGATGGCCGCGTGGATAGTGTTGTCGGGGACGTAGCCGGTCAGCGTCACGGTCGCGGCGACCGGATCCTTGTAGGCCTGGAAGATGTAAGGCGGCGCCTTGATGTCGTTGGTCGCAACCGAAAAACCTTCGGGCAGGTTCTTCAGCGCCGCCGCAATGGCTTCGCGGCCGCCGAGCTCGCGCGCCATGCCGGACAGGCTGACATTGGCGTCGGAGATCGTGATCTTGCCATCCTTGAGCTTGCCGACCTGGTCGAGCAGAAGCATCGCGGCATTCTCGAAGCGCGGCGGCGCGCCGCGTGCCAATCCCATCTGATCGGCGACCTCGATGCCACCAAGGTCCTTGCGGGCGGCCTCCACCAGCCGGCCCTTGACCGCCGGGAGCGGCGCGCTACCGGACAGGGTGACCCGGACGACATCCCGTTCCGCGTTCCAGACGAAAGGCTTGGCCTCGGGAACCAGCCGGGTCTGATCGTCGACCAGGCGCACGCCCGGCACGGTTTCCACCGCCATGACGGCGTCGCGCCGCCCCTCCTCGGAGAACGCTTCGGCCGCAAAAGTGACGTCGCGGCCGGCCACCGCGATCCGGGTCTTGTCCAGAACGGTATTCTTGAGCGCTGCGAGGGAGCGGGCAGACAAATCGGCTTCCAGCGGCAAGGTGTTATTCCAGCCCGCAATTCCCCACATGACGGCCAAGGGGATCAGCCCCGGCCACCATTTGCTGGCCCACCTGAAAAGCTTCTGCATTCGACGACCCGAACTCTGGAACCGGAGACAAAACAAACCCTTGGCGGGCTGTCAAACCGGAAATGACGGCCTTGTGAAGGCTCGAAGCGAGCAACCGGACTAACTTTTTCTTCAAGGGTTCCCCCCTAGGTTGACCATGGAATGCCGGGGTCAACCAGCCTTCGATGAAACAACTGCGCAACAACGTCATCCGCGTCGGGCTGGAAGCACTCTATTTCAGCGGGGCGCACCATCTGCTGCGGCCGCTGCTCGCCGGCGTCGGCGCCATTTTCATGCTGCACCATGTGCGGCCGCCCCGGGAGGATGCGTTCCAGCCCAACCGGCATCTCGAAGTCACGCCGGACTTCCTGCGCGCCACGCTGTGCCATTTGCGCTCGCATGACATCGACATCGTCTCGATGGACGAGTTGCATGAGCGGCTCGCGCAGGGCCGGTTCACCCCCCGCTTCGCTGCCTTCACGCTGGACGACGGCTACCGCGACAACCGGGATTTTGCGCTCCCCCTGCTATGCGAATTCGGCGCGCCGGCGACCATTTATGTCGCGAGCGATTTCGCCGAGGGCACCGGATGTCTCTGGTGGATCGCGCTCGAGGCCATCGTCGCCAAGGCGGGCCACATCGACGTGCAGATCGGCCACGCCGCGCTCCGTCTCGACACCACGACCGCGCATGCGAAACAGGCGGCGTTCGAGCGCCTGCATGACTGGCTACGCGCATTGCCGGGCGAGGACGACCTCGAGCGCGAGATCACGGCGCTCTGCACCAAATACGACGTCGACATGGCCGCATTGTGCCGCGAGCTCTGCCTGTCCTGGAACGAGCTGAAGGCTCTGGCTGCCGATCCGCTGGTGACGGTCGGCGCCCACACCATCACCCATTGCAACCTCGCCAAGCAGAGCGAGGAGATCGCCACGCAGGAGATGGCCTTGAGCCGCGCGCGGATCGAGCATGCGCTCGGGCGCCCCGTGCAGCACTTCGCCTACCCCTATGGCGACCGCCATGCCGCGGGCGAACGCGAATTCGCGCTGGCCGGGGCCAGCGGCTTCAAGACTGCGGTGACGACGCGCCCCGGCATGCTGTTCGCCGAGAATGCCGGCCATTCGACCGCGCTGCCGCGCGTCTCGCTCAACGGCAACTACCAGGACGCCCGCATCCTGCCAGTGCTGACCTCGGGTGCCGCCACCGCAATGTGGAACGGCTTTCGCCGGTTTGCCGCGGCCTGAGTTTCAATCCTGGCCTGGTGCGCAATTGCGCAGGGGCCGGGACGACACCGAGTAAGTTGGACTGCGGTCCTTAACCCTGCACTCACGCCAAACCGGGCATCATGCCCCCGCGAAAGCGGGGCATCGCCGCGGCTTCTCCGTATCCACGCGTCCGCATCCAGGCGCTGGCTCTGGAAGACTGTCATCACGCGCTTTCGCGACCGACGACGGTCTTCGATACGGTAACGGGCGACGAGCGTCGGGCGCCGGTCATTACGACTCGATCTTCACGTATTCGAAATCGCCGGGCTTGTTGTCGATGCCGACTTTCGGCGGCGAGATCCAGGAGGCGAACTGGCCGATCTCGGTGACGGGCTTCATCAGGGAGGCGATGAAGTCGCCGTCGTTTGTTGACGGCAGCCAGTCGTCCCTGCGCTTGGCCCAGGTGGCGTCGTCGATCAGGATACCCTCGGGCGTGGCGTGCAAGTCCTTGAACTCGCCGATGTGGCGGTGGAAGGCGACGTGCGGCACCGTCAGCTTGAAGTCGTAGCCGGCCGTCGAGATCACCTTGTTCCAGCGCAGCATGCCCTTGACGCAGTCCTGGGTGTAATCGTCGCGCAGCCGCATGTTGAGCGCGGTCAGCGCCGGCTCGTCGACCATCTTGATCTGGCCGTCGACGAACTTCATGACCGGATAGGTCGCGCTCTTGAGCTGGTGATCGTCCTCGATCGACGTCTCCTTGTAGCGGCCCTTGATGCCGGCGTTGAAGGCGTTCGCAGCGTTGGTCGACACTTCCGAGCCGAACAGGTCGAGCGACAGCGAATAGTGCAGGTTCAGTTTCTTCTGGATGGTCGGCAGGTCGATGACGCCGAGCGCACGAACCTTGGCGATGTCCGTGGGATCGGAGATGCCCGCCTCGCTCATGGCCTCGCAGGTCCGTTGCACCACGCGGGTGATGCCGGTCTCGCCGACGAACATGTGATGGGCTTCTTCGGTCAGCATGAAACGGCAGGTGCGCGACAGCGGATCGAAGCCCGACTGCGCGAGGCTGTGCAGCTGCATCTTGCCGTCGCGGTCGGTGAAATAGGTGAACATGAAGAATGACAGCCAGTCCGGCGTCGCCTCATTGAAGGCGCCCAGCATGCGCGGCGCATCCGCATCCCCCGAGCGGCGGCGCAACAATTCGTCCGCCTCCTCGCGGCCGTCGCGGCCGAAATATTTCTGCAGCAGATACACCATCGCCCAGAGGTGACGGCCTTCCTCGACATTGACTTGGAACAGGTTGCGCATGTCGTAGAGCGAGGGCGCGGTCTTGCCGAGATGACGCTGCTGCTCGACCGACGCCGGCTCGGTGTCGCCCTGGATCACGATCAGACGGCGCAGCATTGCGCGATGCTCGCCCGGCACTTCCTGCCAGGCCGGCTCGCCATAATGCTCGCCGAACGGCACGACGCGATTTTCCTCCTGCGGCGCAAGCAGGATGCCCCAGCGATAGTCGGGCATGCGCACATAGTCGAACTTGGCCCAGCCGCGCGGGTCGACCGAATAGGCGGTGCGCAGATACACGAGCGATTCCTGGAAACCGTCTGGGCCCATGTCGCTCCACCAGTCCATATAGCCGGGATGCCAGCCTTCCAACGCCTTCAGCACCTGGCGGTCTTCGGCGAGATTCACGTTGTTCGGAATCTTGGTCGAGTAGTCGACGTTCATGATGTTCATGTTCATGGCCGTGCGCCTCCTTAAACTCGTGTCATATCGAATTTCGGCTTCTGGCCGCTGCCGTAGCGGCGCAGCGCGCCCTCCTCGCCGACCGCATTCGGGCGCTGGAAGATCCAGTTCTGCCACGCGGTCAGGCGGGCGAAGATTTTCGACTCCATCGTCTCCGGACCGACGAAGCGCAGGCTGGCTTCCATGCCGGTGAGGCTGTCGGGCGAGAAGCTCGCGCGCTCCTCCAGGAACACGCGGACTTCGTCGTCCCAGTCGATGTCGTCGAGCGCGAAGGTGACGAGGCCGAGCTCCTCAGCCTCCTCGGCCTCGAGACTGGTGCCGACGGTGGCTTCCGCGCGCTCCACGTCGGACGGGTCTGCCTGGAAGCGCGATTGCAGGCGGGTCAACCCATGGCTCATCGGATAGGGGCCGAAATTCATCGCGGAGAGTTCGATCGACGGCGGCGGACGATTGTCGCCCTGGCGCGTGCCGATCAGCATGTAGGAGCGGTCGGCGGCGAAGACGAGCTCGGCGAGCGTGCCGGCAAAGCAGGAGCCGGGCTCGACCAGCGTCACCAGCGTGCGCGAGGTGACGTCGATGCGCTTGAGCACGCGCTTCCAGTAGTGCCTGATCTCGTTGACCAGCCAGTGCGCCTTGTTGGCCTCGAGGAAAGCGTCGCAGGCGAGCACATGGGCGCGCTCGCCATGGCTCTTGAACACGAGCATGGCGATCTCGAGCTCGTTGATGCGCAGGTGCAGGATCGCATCGTCGAGCTCGCGCGCGACCTGGAGCGGCCAGAAGGAGGCGCCCTGTGCCAGCATGCCGTCGATATCGGGGGGAGGCGCAGCCTCCGGCGCCTTGATCGAGATGGTGGCGATGCGCGCCGCGCGATCGATGTCGACGCTGACGAAGCCGTAACGGATGCTGGTCTCGTCGATGACGCGCTTGAGCGGCGAGAGCGCAATGCCCCTGCCGCTGCCCTTGCGCTTGGATGACGCTGCAAATTCCTTGGCGCGCTCGGCGATCTTCGCCTCGAGCTTGGAGTTGGGCGCGATCTCGTCGACCAGGCGCCAGGCGACGGCGCGCTTGCCCTTCACGCCTTCCTCGATGGTGCAGAAGAAGTCGGCGTGGTCGCGGCGCACCTTGCGCTTGTCAACGACGCGCGTGAGCCCGCCGGTGCCGGGCAGCACCGCCAGCAGCGGCACTTCGGGCAGCGCCACGGCGGAGGAGCCGTCGTCGGCAAGAATGATGTGATCGGTTGCGAGCGCCAGCTCATAGCCGCCGCCGGCGGCCGAGCCGTTCACGACCGTGATGAAGCGCTGACCGGAATTCTCCGAAGAGTCCTCCATGCCGTTGCGGGTTTCGTTGGTGAACTTGCAGAAGTTGACCTTGTGGGCGTGGGTCGAGCCGGCGAGCATGCGGATGTTGGCGCCGGCGCAGAACACGCGGTTCTTGGCAGAGCGCATCAGCACGACCTTCACGTCCGGGTACTCGAAGCGCAGCCGCTGGATCGCGTCGGCAAGCTCGATGTCGACGCCGAGGTCGTAGGAATTGAGCTTGAGCAGATAGCCCTCGAACAGGCCGCCGTTCTCGTCCACGTCCATGGTCAGCGTGGCGACTTCGCCGTCGATCGCAAGCTTCCAGTGCCGGTAGCGCGACGGATCGGTCTGGAAATCGATGAATTTCGCACCGCCTGCGAGGCGACGATCTTCCCCGGCCATGGGCCACCCTTGAGCTTGATTGCGCGGCTGGTTTTTACCAATACATGCACAATAGTGCATCTTTTGGGGCACGTCTAGGTCCCATCTCGCGATACATGCATTTTGTTTCATGCATACGATCAGGCAGCTTGCCGGCAGCCGGGCGGAGCGGCGCCTGCAATGCCTTACGCGGCGTGTCCCTCAAGACCTTGATCCACGCGCAGCGCCGCCTTGGCAAATTCTGCAATAGCATCAAGCGTCGCTCGGGGCGCTTCACGATGCGGGGAATGTCCCGCGCCTGAAATGACCTTCAAATCTACCGGGCAATAACACTCTTCCTTGGCAATCTCGACCTGGCGCATCGTCCCATATTGATCATCCCCACCTTGCACGATCAGGACGGGGACGCGGATGTAGGCGAGGTACTCGGAAATATCCCAGTCGCGGAATTTTGGGGCGAGCCAGGCGCCGTTCCAACCACGGAAGGCGCTGTCGACGTCCTTGTGCCAGCGCGCCAGCCTGGCCTTGAGATCCGTGGTCTCATAGGCCTTCTTGATCTCGGCGATCGACTTCAACGAGATGTCCTCGACGATGAAATGCGGCGCGATCAGCGCGATGCCTTGCAGACGATGGTCCTGATGTGAGCCCGCATAGATCGTCGCGATCGAGGCGCCGTCGGAATGGCCGAGCAACAAGCCGCGCTTGAAGGAAATGGCGTCGAGCAGCTTCGGCAGCACGTCGAGCGCCTCGCGATGCATGTAGTCCAGCGGCCGCGGCAGCGTCACGGGACTCGACTGGCCGTAGCCAGCGCGCGAATAGAGGAAGATCCCGGCGCCGGTCGCCGCTTGCAGTTTTTCCGGAAAGTCACCCCACAAGCCGACCGAGCCGAGCCCCTCATGCAGCATGACGATGGTGGGCGCATCCGCGGCACGCGGCGCGAGCCATTTGTATTCGAGGCTCGCGCCGCCGATGGAGAGGAAGCCTGTGGGGGTGAGTCTGGTCATGCTGCTATGTCCATTTACTCGGTCATTCCGGACAGCTCGCAGCGCGAGCTGATCCGGAATCTCGAGATTGATGTTCGCGGCTCGAAATTCCGGGTTCGATGCTTCGCATCGCCCCGGAATGACGAGAAAAAAATCAATGCGCGCCTTCGCGCAGCTTGTAGCGCTGGATCTTGCCGGTTGCCGTCTTCGGCAAGGACTCCACCACGTCGATCCAGCGCGGATATTTCCAGGGGCCGATCTTCTGCTTGACGTGCTCCTTCAACATCTCCTGAAGATCGCTCGTCCTGGCTCCGGGACGCAGCACGACGAAGGCTTTCGGCTTCAACAGGCCTTCGGGATCGGCTTCGGGCACGACGGCTGCTTCCAGCACGGCCGGGTGTGTGATCAAGGCGCTCTCGACCTCGAAGGGCGAGACCCAGATGCCGGAGACCTTGAACATGTCGTCGGAGCGTCCGCAGAAGGTGTAGCGGCCCTCGGCGTCGCGGACATATTTGTCGCCGGTGCGCGTCCACGGCCCCTCGAACGTGCGGCGGCTCTTGTGGCGCTGATTCCAGTAGCCCTCGCCCGCGGAGGGCGCATCGACCAGGAGCTCGCCCACCTCGCCGTCAGGCACGTCCTGGCCGGCCTCGTTCACGAGCCGCACCGCATAGCCCGGCACCGGTTTGCCGGACGAGCCGTATTTGATGTCGCCGGGCGCGTTCGACAGGAAAATGTGCAACAGCTCGGTCGAGCCCACACCGTCGAGGATGTCGACGCCGAAGCGCGTCTTCCAGGCGTTCCCCACCGATTCCGGCAACGCCTCGCCGGCGGAGGTGCAGATGCGAAGTTTGTTGCCGCCGCGCTCCTGCTTGCAGGCTTCGTCGTTCAGCATGGCCGCGAACAGCGTCGGCACGCCGTAGAAGATGGTCGGGTTGTATCGGTTCATCAGCTCGAACATGCGCGCCGGCGTCGGCCGCTCGGTGTTCAGCACGGTGGTGGCGCCGACCGACATGGGGAAGGTCAGCGCATTGCCGAGGCCATAGGCGAAGAACAGTTTTGCGGCCGACAGACACACATCGTCCTCGCGAATGCCGAGCACCCGTTTGGCATAGGTATCGGCGGTCGCCTGCAAGTTCGCGTGCAGGTGGCGCACGCCCTTGGGCATGCCGGTCGAGCCGGACGAATAGAGCCAGAACGCGGGCTCGTCCGGATGCGTCGCCACAGTTGCGAAATCATCGGTCTCTTGCGCAAGCTCTTCCGCGAGCTGCTTGTGGCCGTTCTGCTTCGCGCCGGAAACGACGACATGCTCGAGATCCGGCATGCGGCCGACGACATCCCTGATGACCGGATAGAGCGCCTCGGAGACGAACAGCACGCGCGCGCGGCAGTCGGCGAGGATGTAGGCGTACTGCTCCGCGGTCAGCAGCGTGTTCAGCGGCACCGGAACGATGCCGGCGCGGATCGCACCCAGAAACACGATCGGGAAATCGACCGTGTCGAGCATGATCATCGCAACGCGCTCCTCGCGGCGGACGCCGAGACGGCGCAGCATGTTGGCGGCTCTGCAGGTCTGTTGCTGGAGCTCGCCATAGGTCAGGCGGGAGACGGTGTCGTCGAAGACGAGCTTGTTACCCCTGCCCTCCGCGACGTTGCGGTCGAGCAGCCAGGTCACCGCGTTATAGGATGCCTCGCTCACGGACTTCTCCCCCGATTTTTGAATTATAATTCATAGAAAGACACTCTGTTGGCTTGCTGTCAATGCCACCAGGCATTATGTTTCCGATAAATGCGCCGCCGGACATCCGCTAAAGAAAGCAAATGACCGAAAGTCCCGACGCCGAATCCCAATTCCTCGAACAGCTTGGCCAGCGCGTGCGCACCATGCGCGCCCTGCGCGGCATGTCGCGCAAGGTACTCGCCAAGGTGTCCGGCATTTCCGAGCGCTACATCGCGCAACTCGAGAGCGGCAAAGGCAATGTCTCGATCGTGCTGCTCAGGCGCGTGTCGAACGCGATGGGCGCGCATCTGGAAGACCTGCTGCCGACGATAGAGCCTGCGCCGGACTGGCAGATGTTCCGCGACCTTCTGCGCAAGGCGACGCCTGGCCAGATCGCACAGGCCAAGGACCTGCTCGCCGGCGGCAGCCCATCCGCTCCGCGGCGCGCGCCGTTCTGCGGGATCGCACTGATCGGCCTGCGCGGCGCCGGCAAATCGACGCTCGGCAGGATGCTGGCGAAGAAGATCGGCTGGAGCTTCGTCGAGCTCAACAAGGCGATCGAGGAGCAGAACGGGCTGTCGGTCGCCGAAATCATCGCGCTCTACGGCCAGGAAGGCTTTCGCCGCATGGAGCAGGCGGCGCTGCAACAGCTTCTCGCGCGCAATGAGCTGATGGTGCTCGCAACCGGCGGCGGCATCGTCTCGGAGCCGCTGACCTTCGATCAGATCCTGTCCTCGTTCTATACGATCTGGCTGAAGGCCGAGCCGGAAGAGCACATGGCCCGCGTACGCCGCCAGGGCGACCTGCGCCCGATGGCCGACGACCGCTCTGCGATGACGGAGCTGCGCAACATTCTGCTCAGCCGCGAACCGCTCTATTCCCGCGCGACGGCGGTGGTGGATACGGCGGGGCTGAGTGTCGACGCCGCGGCAGCACGGCTGATCGATGCGGTGCGGCCGGTGCTGCAAAACGAGGCACGGAGCTTCGGCCTGCGTAGCGTGGCGTTGTAGGCGCGGACCAGCGGCGGCATTGACAACGGGTATCCCGCTTCTCCCACAATCTCGTCATTGCGAGGAGCGAAGCGACGAAGCAATCCAGAGTCTAAACGCGGAAGGATTCTGGATTGCTTCGCTGCGCTCGCAATGACCGAGAGGAGGAGACGGCGCTCGTATCTAGGCGGCCGCTATCCGTTGCGGCACGCGCTCAATCCACCTCGAGATGATCCGCACTCGGCAGCTCCGGAAACGGCGCCGTCGGCAGTGTCTGATACCAGAACGCAACTGACGCGACGTCGTCCTGCAAGGGCAGATATTTCGGCTCCTTGACGCCGGAGCGCCAGCCGAGCGCCTGCATCGTGACGCGCAGATCGCGTCGGAAACGCACGGGGTCGGGAATGTGCCAGCGGTACATGCCGAAGCGCTGCTGCGACTTGTAGACGCCGTCGGGGCGGATCACCTGCGGCAGGCCGGCATAGGCCGTGGTGAATTCGAGATAACGCGACGCTGGCCCGCCGGTCGCGCCGGGATTGGCGAGCTGCCACGGCACGCGCGGATCGAAATTGTAGGCGCCGCCAAAATAATCCTCGGTGCCGGTGCCGCAGATGGTTGGGAATTCACCGTCGCCGTCGATGAAGAATTTGATCTCGCCCTCGCCCCACCAGCCATTGTTGTTCGAGCCCCAGGCCATGTAGGTGCCGATATAGTGGCCGTGTCCGGTGACGCCATCGAGCAGCGTGTGGACCTCCTTGTACGGCACCGGATTGGTGCGCCGGAACTGCGCGTGAAAATAGGCGCAATCGGCCGGCACGTCCGTCAGCGAGTAGTTGATCTGGTAGTAGATGGTCTGCGCCTCCTCATTGCGGTTCTCCAGCGTGACCCGCGCGCGCTTGCGGAACGGCATTTCCCAATAGCAGTTGAAGCCGCGGCCCGGATTGACGCAGACCGCGAGCGAGGAGACCTGCGCAAATTCCTCCCAGCCGCAGGCAAAGAAATCCCCGATCGGACATTCGACGCTGGGTAACGTTTGGTCATCCCAATAGATGCGCAGGATGGAACGGCGCAGACGGCCACGTGAAATCGTCATCCAGATCTGTTGGATCGCGCCAGCGCCTTCGATGTCGGCAAGCGTAAAGGTCGCGCCGGGCTCGATGACGACGTAAGGTGAGATCTTCCAGCCTCGTCCGAGGTCACGCGCCTGAGGTGCCGCCGGGCCATCGACGGCCATGCCGCCCTTGCCTTTTTCGCCGGTGAAATTTTCCGGACTGATCGAGCGCGACTGCGCATTCGACAGGCGCGAGAGGTTGCCGAGATGAAGGCCTAGTCCGGAGAATGTCATTGTATGTGTGTCTTACCTTGCTGCGCGTCGGCCGCGATGGAGCCTGAAGCTAGCCTAGACCGCGCGGGGCCGCGCAAACAGGTTGTAGGGTGGGTTAGCGAAGCGTAACCCACCTTTTTTCTTCCCGTGCGTTGAGAGATGCGTTGGTTATGCCTTTCACCGTCGCACGCGGAGACACCGAGACCGTCCCCGGCCAACCCACCCTGCGTGGCCTCGCTACACCGACCAGTAGTTCGGATGCTGGTAGCTTCGCGAGCGGTCGCCCCAGTCGAACTCCTCGCCGTCGAACTCGCACGGGCCGGCGCTCAGCTCATCCAGCGTCACCTCGACCTGGAAGGCCTGGCGGCGCGGATCGTATTTCAGCGCACTCCACTGGAGAGGATAATGGTGATGCGTGCCGAGCAGTCCGCCGGTCTTGATCACGGCATAGGCGACCGTTCCGCTCAGCTTGTCGAGCATCAGCCGCTCGATCGTGCCGAGCTTTGTGCCGTCGCGCCCGAAGACGGCGACATGCTCCACGCGATCACTGGGAACCATGGTATGCATGGCGTGCTCCCTGGGTTCTTGCGTTTGCCCGCATTATAGCACAAGCGACGGAGATGTAGGGTGGGTTAGCGTCAGCGTAACCCACCGCATTACGTCGCACGGAGAGAGGAGCGGTCGGTTACGCGTTCGCTGACCCGGCCTACAAACCTACAACAACCGCGAGCGTACCGACTCCGCTCCCTCGCGCAGCAGCGGCAGGAAGCGGTCGATCAGCTCCTGCGCCGGCACGCGGTCGACATGGGCACCCATGTTGATGGCGGCAACGATGGCGTCGTCGTAGCGGCGGGCGGGAACGGAGATCGAGCGGAAATGCGGCTCCGCTTCGCGGTCGACCAGCGAAAAACCCTGCGCCCGATCGGCCGCGATCTGTGCCAGGAGCAGCTTCGGATCGGTTACGGTCTGCGGCGTCAGTGCCTCGCGCTTCATCCTCTCCAGGCGTGCGGCGAGCGCGGCATCGTCGAACTGGCCGAGCATGGCGCGGCCGACCGAGGTGCAAAAGGCCGGCAGGCGGTAGCCGATCTCGAGCCCACCGGAGAACACCCGCATCGGACTGCCGCGCGCGATGAATACGACGTCATCGCCGTCGAGCACCGCGAGCGAGGAAATCTCCTGCGCTGCGGTCGCGACGCGGTCGAGTACCGGTTGCAGCACGGCGACGAGCTGGTTTGAGCGCAAATACGACGCCGCCAGCGTCAGCACATGCGGCGTCAGCGAGAACAGCTTGCCGTCGGTCGCGACGAAACCGCCGCGCTGGAGCGTGAACAGGATGCGCCGTGCGGTGGCGCGCGGCAGCTCGGCGGCACGGGCAAGATCGCTCAGCGTCATCGGGCCGGCGGTCGTGCCGAACAGCTGCAACAGCCGCAGGCCGCGATCCAGGCTCTCAACGAAATCCGTCGCGCGCTCCTCCGTCTCGTTCCGCTTCAGCTTCGGCATCCGCTCCGCGCCTGCAAAATATTGCTTGCCGCCAAACCAAGGCATGGCATAATTCGCCCATTCGTTCAATAGGCGAACAACGCCCCTCCGAGCAAAAAGGATGCGACCGCCATGATGAGCCAGGAGCAGAACGACCTGATCACCCGCACCGGGCCGAAAGATCCATGCGGCAAGCTGATGCGGAGCTACTGGCAGCCGGCGGCGCTGCTGGACGAGCTGGAGAGCGCGCGGCCAATCCGCCCGGTCAAGCTGCTCGGCGAGAACCTTGTCCTGTTCCGCGACGAGAGTGGACGCTATGGCCTGATCGACCGGCACTGCGCGCATCGTGGCGCCGACCTCGCGTTCGGACGGCTCGAGAATGGCGGCCTGCGCTGCGCCTTCCATGGCTGGCTGTTCGACGCGACGGGGCAGTGCATCGAGACGCCGGCCGAGCCGAAGGATTCAAAGCTCTGCCAGAACATCCGCCAGCGCTCCTATCCCGTGGTGGAGAAGAGCGGCATCCTCTGGGCCTGGCTCGGCGAGGATGCCCCGCCCGCTTTTCCGGAGATCGACTGCTTCGTCGCACCCGGTACGCATATTTTTGCGTTCAAGGGCCACATGGCCTGTAACTGGCTCCAGGCGCTGGAAGTCGGTATCGATCCCGCGCACGCGTCCTACCTGCATCGCTTCTTCGAGGACGAGGATACCTCGACCGCATACGGCAAGCAGTTCCGCGGCGCCTCCGCCGGCAGCGACTTGCCGATGACCAAGATCCTGCGCGAATACGATCGCCCGATCATCAACGTCGAGCACACCGAATACGGCCTGCGGCTGATCGCGCTGCGCGAGATCGACGACGAGCGCATCCATGTGCGGGTGACCAACCAGCTCTTCCCGCACGGCTTCGTCATTCCCATGAGCACGGAGATGACGATCACACAGTGGCACGTGCCGGTCGATGACGAGAGCTGCTACTGGTACGCGATCTTCACCAGCTATACCAACCCGGTCGACAAGAAGAAGATGCGCGACCAGCGGCTCGAGCTCTATGAGCTACCCGATTACGTCTCGCGCAAGAACAAGGCCAACGATTACGGCTTTGATCCGCACGAGCAGCAGACTGCGACTTACACCGGCATGGGCACCGACATCAACGTCCACGACCAGTGGGCGGTGGAATCCATGGGCGCGATCCAGGATCGCACCAAGGAGCATCTCGGCCAGAGCGACAAGGCGATCGTGCAGTATCGCCGCCTGCTGCGGCAGGAGATCGAGAAGGTTGTGGGCGGCGACAAGCCGATGCTGCATCTGGAGAAGGGCAACGCGCGCAGCATCCAGGGGCCCGCGACCATGGACGGCATCGGCCCGACCCAGGGCTGGGAGACCTACTGGATGGAAGTCGACGTCAAGCGGAGGCGCGGCGCGCCCTGGATGGCGCCGGTGCCGAAGGATATTGCCGACGTGCACCGGCTGACGGCGGCCGAGTGATCATGCCGTTTCCGCAAGCAACGGCGGGCGCCACGTGCTCCACTGTCATGCCCCGCGAAGGCGGGGCATCCAGTACGCCGCGGCCTCTCGTGGACACGTCACCGTCTCTGGAATACTGGATCGTCCGCCTTCGCGGACGATGACCAGCGTGGGCCACGCTCTCACCGAGCAAGAAGGAGCCATCAAAGTGAGTTTCGTCACGCGTCACGGGCTTTGGTCGGCTGAGCAGAAGGACGCGGCACTGCGCGTGCGGCGGATCGTCGAGGAGAGGAACCTCGAAGTCATCCGTCTCGCCTTCCCCGACCAGCACGGTCTTTTGCGCGGCAAGACCATCATTGCGGCCGAGGCGATCGCCTCGCTGGAGAGCGGCTGCTCCATCACCACGACCATGCTCGCCAAGGATTCTTCGCATCGAACAGTATTCCCGGTGTTCACCGCCGGCGGCGGCTTCGGGATGAAGCAGATGGAGGGCGCGGCCGACGTGCTGATGGTCGCCGATCCCACCACGTTCCGCGTGCTGCCATGGGCGCCCACCACCGGCTGGCTGCTGTGCGATCTCTACTTCGATGACGGACGGCCGGTGCCGTTCGCGACGCGTGGGCTTTACAAGCGCGTGCTCGATGAGCTCGGCGCGCGCGGCTGCGACTTCGTCGCGGGCCTCGAGGTGGAATTCCACATCTTCAGGCTCGATGACGCGCATATGCGCCCAGAGGATGCCGGCCAGCCCGGCACGCCGCCGTCAGTGAGCCTGCTCAACCACGGCTACCAGTACCTCACCGAACAGCGCTTCGATCAGATGGAGCCGGTGTTGGAGATCCTGCGCCGCGACATCGTCGCGCTCGGGCTTCCCTTGCGCTCCGTCGAGGTCGAGTTCGGGCCGAGCCAGTGCGAATTTACGTTCCAGCCGCGGAAGGGCATCGAGCCCGCCGACAACATGGTGCTGTTCCGCTCTGCCGTGAAGCAGATCGCGCGCCGTCACGGCTATCACGCCACCTTCATGTGCCGGCCAAAACTGCCGAACGTGTTCGCGAGCGGCTGGCATCTGCACCAGTCGGTCACCTCGCGCGCTACGGATGAGAATCTGTTCATGGCGAAAGAGGCCAGTCAGCCGCTGAGCGAATTCGGCCGCGCCTGGCTCGCGGGTCTGCTCGATCACGCCCGCGCTTCCACCGTGTTCACGACACCGACCGTCAACGGCTACAAGCGCTACCGCTCCTATTCGCTGGCGCCGGACCGCGCGATCTGGGGTAGCGACAATCGCGGCGTGATGATCCGCGTGCTCGGCGGAGCGAACGATCCAGCAACGCGTCTGGAGAACCGCATCGGCGAGCCCGCCGCCAATCCTTATCTCTACATGGCTTCGCAGATCCTCTCGGGGCTGGACGGCGTCGATCGGAAGCTCGATCCCGGCCCGTCGGCGGATACGCCCTACGAGGCCAAGGCGCCGCTATTGCCAAAATCCTTGCGCGATGCCGTCGGCGCGCTGAAGGACGATCCGTTCTTCCGCGAAAAGCTGGGGGCAGAATTCGTCGACTACTACACCCACATCAAAAATGCCGAGATCGACCGCTTCCTGGCCGAGGTGACTGACTGGGAGCATCGCGAATATTTCGAGATGTTCTGATAGGGGTAGTCACGGCGGCGCCATACCGCGCCACCCGCTCACATCTCACACCGCTGTGAGGCGACTTCGTCCCGCCTGTTCCGACGACATCACATCGTCGCCGGACGAAGCCATCTTCCCCATCCCTCGAAAACCGCCGGAAAAACTGCCGCGCTACTCTGCAGGCATATGATCAGACAATGGAGTTCGGTCATGTGGAGTCAATTATTCAGCCTGATTTACCGCCTGTCTTGCCGTGCCACATTGATCGAGATCGGCGCGCATCGCCTGTCGCGCTGAGCGCGACTGATGCGTTTAGGTAAGACGGATTGACCAAATAGCGGGCTTTCCCATGCGCAAACTGGCCTGCGCCAGGACGAAACCGCGGGATTGAGGCGAGCATTCCCTCATTGCCGGTGACGCGGCAAGGGCCGCGGAAAATCTAAATCCCCAGAAACCGGTGTTGCAATTCCGGCTCGGCCGTCAGCTCGTCCGAGGTGCCGCTCCACACCGTCTTGCCGCGCTCGATGATGTAGTGGCGGTCGCAGATGCGGGCGAGGTGGTCGACGTTCTTGTCGACGACCAGGATCGACTGACCGCGCTTCTTGAGCAGCGACAGGCAATTCCAGATTTCCTCGCGGATCAGCGGAGCGAGGCCTTCGGTCGCTTCATCGAGGATCAGGAGCTTTGGATTGGTCATCAGCGCGCGGCCGATCGCAAGCATCTGCTGCTCACCGCCGGAGAGCTGATTGCCCATGTTGGACGCGCGCTCGGCAAGGCGCGGGAACAGGACGTAGATCGCAGCGAGCGTCCAGGGTTTGTCACTGTCAAAGCGGTCGGCGGCGGCCGCGACGAGATTTTCGCGCACGGTGAGGTTTGGAAAGATCTGGCGTCCCTCGGGGACGAGGCCGACGCCGAGCTTTGCGATCCGGTAGGACGGAAGCTGCCGCACCTCCGAGCCTGCAAAGCGGATCGCGCCCGCGCGTGCTGGTGTCAGGCCCATGATGGAGCGGATGGTGGTGGTCTTGCCCATGCCGTTGCGGCCCATCAACGAGACCATCTCGCCCGCCTTGATCGATAGCGACAGGCCGAACAGCACCTGGGAGAGCCCGTAGCAGGTCTCGATGCCGTCGACGTCGAGCAGCGTGTCAGCCATCCGGTCAACCATGGCGCGTCACCACATGCTGATCGCCGAGATAGGCGCGCTTGACCTCGTCGTTCCCTCGGATTGCGGCCGGATCACCGGAGGCAATGACGCGGCCATAGACCAGCACCGAGATGCGATCGGCGAGCGCGAACACCGCTGGCATGTCATGCTCGACCAGCACGATCGAGACTTCTTTCCGCAGATCCTGAAGCAGCTTCACCATCCGCTGGGATTCGGTGACGCCGAGTCCGGCCATCGGCTCGTCCAGCAGCAGGATCTTCGGCTTGCTCGCCAGCGCAACCGCAAGCTCGAGTTCGCGCCGCTCGCCATGGCTGAGCCGGGACACCAGGACATCCGCGCGATGCGACAGGCCGACACGATCGAGCGCGGCATGGGCAGCATCGCGCAGGCCCTTCTCCTTCCGCGCATTGGCAAAGAAGCGGAACGAGGTGCCGGCGTGCGCCTGCGCTGCGAGCGCGACATTGTCGGCAGCGGTGAAGTCGAGCAGCAGCGAGGTGATCTGGAACGAGCGCGCGAGCCCCAGC
This sequence comes from Bradyrhizobium sp. CB82, assembly GCF_029714405.1. Taxonomy (NCBI): domain Bacteria; kingdom Pseudomonadati; phylum Pseudomonadota; class Alphaproteobacteria; order Hyphomicrobiales; family Nitrobacteraceae; genus Bradyrhizobium; species Bradyrhizobium sp. CB82. The sequence goes on from NZ_CP121650.1 coordinate 8,832,121, forward strand.
GCGCAGCGACGAAAGGCCGGCAGATAGGTGATATCGCGCCCGCCCAGCGAGACGCTGCCCGCATGCGGCGAGAGGTGCCCGGTGAGCTGGCTGATCAGCGTGGTCTTGCCGGCGCCGTTCGGGCCGATGATGGCGTGCAGCTCGCCGGCCGCGACATCAAGCGAGACGCGGTCGGTTGCGGTGATGCCGCCGAAGCGGCGCACCAGATTTTCGACGCGAAGTAGCGGTTCAGCCACGACCGGCCCTCCCGAGCAGGCCCATGATGCCGCCGCGGCCGAACAGCACGATCAGCAGCAAGAGCGGGCCCATGATCAGCGCCCAATATTCGGTGATCTGCGACAGGAATTCTTCCAGCAGCAGATATACCACCGCACCCATGACCGGGCCGAACAGCGTACCCATGCCGCCGAGGATCACCATCACCATGAGGTCGCCGGAGCGGGTCCAGTACATCACGGCCGGGCTGACGAAATCGGTGTTGTTGGCGAGCAGCGCCCCCGCAAGGCCGCACATCGTGCCCGCGATGACGAAGCAGACGAGCTGGTAACGTTTTGCCGGAAAGCCGATCGCCTGCATCCGCTGCTCGTTGGAGCGCAGCCCCTGCACGACGAGACCAAAGCGTGAATTGACGATGCGCCAGATCAGGAAGATGACGCCGAACAGGCAGGCGAGGCAGAGATAGTAGAACTGCACACGGCTGGAGAGATTGACCAGCCCGGAAAAGTCGCTGCGCTTGTAGACGGTGAGACCGTCGTCGCCGCCATAGCGCGCGAGGCCCGAGGCGACGTAGTAGGCCATCTGCGCGAAGGCGAGCGTGATCATGATGAAATAGACGCCGCGCGTGCGCAAGGACAGCGCGCCGATCACGAGCGCGTAAGTCGCAGAGGCAGCGAGCGCGACCGGAAACTGGACGAAGCCGGAGCCGACGCCCTCCTGCGCCAGGATGCCGACGGCGTAGCCGCCGATGCCGAGATAGGCGGCGTGGCCAAAGCTCATCATGCCGCCATAGCCCATGATGAGGTTGAGGCTTGCGGCCGCCAGCGCCAGGATGACGATGCGGGTGAACAGCGTCAGGATGAAGATGTTGCCAGACAGCTGCGAATAGAGCGGCAGCAGCACGAGGCCTGCCAGCACCAGGGCCGTGACGACCTTGCTCACGCCCAGGGTCTTCATCGGCGACTGGCCGGAAACAGCCCCTCCGGCCGCACCACCAGCACGATCGCCATCAGGAGATAGATCAGCATCGAAGACAGCGCTGGCGCTGCTGTGGACGCTGCAGTCGAACTCAGGATCTGGCGCAGCAGATTCGGCAGGAAGGCGCGGCCGAGCGTGTCGATCATTCCGACGAAGATCGCCGCGAGGAACGCGCCGCGGATCGAGCCGATGCCGCCGATCACGATGATGACGAAAGCAAGGATCAGGATGTTCTCGCCCATGCCGATCTGCACGGTGAGGATCGGCGCCTGCATCAAGCCGGCGAGGCCCGCGAGTGCAGCCCCTAAGCCGAACACCAGCGTGTAGAGCAGCTTGATGTTGATGCCGAGCGCGCCGATCATCTCGCGGTTGGAGGCGCCGGCGCGGATCAGCATGCCGATGCGGGTGCGCATGACGCCGAGATAGAGCAGCAGCGCGACCAGCAGGGCGACCACGATGATGGCGAGCCGATAGGCCGGATAATAGACGCCGGGCAGGATCGGCACCGGCACGGTGAGCCAGGGCGGCAGAGGGAGTGCCAGGCCCGCCGGACCCCAGATCAGCCGCACCGCTTCATTGAAGAACAGGATGAGCCCGAAGGTCGCGAGCACGTGGTCGAGATGATCGCGGCCATAGAGATGCCTGAGCGCCACGACTTCGAGCACGATGCCGAGCACGAGCGTCGCCCCGAGCGCAAGCAGCGCGCCCAGCAGGAAATTGCCGGTCCAGGCCACGAAGGTCGCGGCGAAATAGGCGCCCATCATGTAGAGCGAGCCATGCGCGAGATTGACGAGATCCATGATCCCGAACACCAGCGTCAGCCCGGCGGCCAGCAGGAAGAGAAGCAGCCCGAACTGCAATCCGTTGAGGAATTGTTCGACGACGAGCAGCATCGATGCTCTTTCAGCCACGCATCACGTTGCGCCGATGTTCGAACACGGCCGCCATCAGTGAAAGAGCTCCCCCTGCCTCTTCAAGGCAAAAATCGGTAACGGCAGTATCGTTCCGACGCAAGAGCGATTCTGCGCCCGACATGCACTTTGTTGCATCTCGGCGCTTTCGATCCGACCCGGACTTGCAAACTGACTTGCAAGAAGGCTGCCGTTTGCGGATGAGACAACCTGCCGCACCTGCCGTCTGCTCGGAGAGGACGCAGGGTAAAAATTGAACGGTCAGGTTACCGGCGGCAGGCGCATCGCGCCATCGCAGGATGCGAGGCGGTACGCACGTCGCCGACGACGATCACCCCACCCCGGGGGCGTTCGTTGGGAGAGGGCGAAAGCCTTCGTTGAAATGAAGAGGGATGCGTCTAGTGCGACGTCATCTGGCGGGGAAGATCGGCCGGCTCGGCACGCTCGATGTTGACCGTCGCGGCCTCCAGCGCAGCCATCCGGAACAGATAGGCAAGCGTAGCCAGTCCGGAGTCTTCCGCCATCTGCGCGAGCTCGAGCGCCATGTCGGACATGTAGCAGAGGTTCTCGTCCTTGGTTCGCGCAATGATCTGGTTGTCCCGCATCATGTTCGACATCTCAGGCGCTCTTTCGTTGCGCAGCAGCGAAGCCGCAGAGGTTGGCACGGGCGACGGCGTCCAGACGGGGACCGTCCTGTCGCACGATCGAAGCCACGCCGATGCGACCATGCAGTGCATCGAGCGTCTGCCGGCGAATGTCGATCGTGGCCGCCAAGGTCCACGCGTTTTCCACCAGCGCCGGCAAGCCGAGCGGAGTCACGACGAAGCCGGCCTCCTGAAAGCGCGGCAACCACCAGGTTTCCATGATTGCGCTGACCTGCGCAATTCCCTGGCCGAGACAAAACTCCTGCACCGCCGCCATCAGTTGCAGGTTGAGAGCTCCGTCGCGGCGATCACGCACGATGAAGTAGCGCGACCACTCCCAGATCAGTGGATCGGCAGGGCAGCCGCGAACCGCAGCCAGATGCGGGAAGACCTCGCTCATCATCGAGGGCTTGGTCGTCGGGTAGAGCCGGTGACCGCCAATGACGCGGCGCCCCTCCAGCGCAAGCAGATAGACAGTGTCCTCGTTGTCGTAGGAATCGATCTCGCGGCGATCCGGCTTGCGCAGCGTCTCCCAGCGCCGCTCCTCGACGAAGATGTCGTGGCGCAGTCGGAAATGCTGCTCGATCACGTCTTCATAAAGGTGACGATTTACCGCGGAAATTGCGTGAATCATGAAAAACCCCCATTCAGCCTCAATGGGGGCAGCCTCTGCGAAAAGAGGCAGGTTCGATACTGGGAAATTTCCCAGTATGTCGCTTAAGGATTGATGATCTTGTTGCGAATTGCCAGCACAACCGCATGCGTGCGGTTGACGGCGCCGAGCTTGCGCGCCGCAGTAGCAAGATGTTCTTCGGCAGTGCGCTGCGTGATGTGCAGGATCTGGCCGATTTCCCAGGCCGACTTGCCCTGCGAGGCCCAGACCATCACCTCACGCTCGCGCGGGGTGAGGCGCGCCGAGGGATGCGGCGCCGGTTCGAGCAAGCGGCGAATATGGTCGAAGCCGTAAATCGCCATCAGGTGCAGCGCCGGCTTGCTGCGGGGATTGAGGTCGAGATGGACGCCACCGAGCGACACCGCGGCCTCGTAGCCGGTGAGCCCGTGGATCGGCACGATGAAGCCGCGCGACATGCGAAAATCGGTGGCGCGATTCATCACCTCGGCCGCATCCGGCTCGAGGTCGGCATCATAGGGCGCTTCCGACCATTCAAACGGATTGACCGATTGCCGGCACAGCCGCACCACCGGGTCGACACGGTCATAGTTGTTCTGAGTGTAGAGACTGAACCATCCCGGCGGCCAGCACTTGGCGAGCACCATCTGTGCAAACCGCTGGTCGGGATTCGGCAATCCCGTCACGATGATGGTTTCGAAGCCGAAGCGACCGAACGCCGCTTCGAGCGCATTCATGGCGTCCGGTACCTTGCGGTAGGTCCCCAGGCCTTCAATGAAGTCGAGCGCTTCCCGGCCATAATCTACGGCAGAGTCTACGGCGGACATCGGCGCGTTTCCTGACCCACGCCCTCCCGTATAGCATGTATTTGGAGGTTGACTCAACTTGTCGCTCCCGTAGTTTTGCGGTGGCGACCCGCACTGAAGATTTAATCTACTTGTGGAAGAATGGGCGTCAAGTTACACCTGTGGCGTCTGGAGCGGGAAAGCCACGATGGAAGACGAGAACATCGCCCTCAACAGCGTGCTCGGCCTGGAACTCAACCGCGTGTTCTTCGCTGTCCGCGAGATAGCGAACAAGCAGAAGATCATCGAGTTCGCGCGCGAGGTGCTGGAAAGCGAACGCGCCGATCTGCCCGACAGCGCCTCGCCCGAGGGACCGGCGAGCTAGAACGCAGTTGCAGCAATGGCGCCGATGAGACGGATCATGCCACGGCGCCGACATTCCATTATAACGGGCTGATTTTGGTCGAAACAACCTTGCCAACGTCGTTGGACCGGCGTCCCCCCCCTGCACGGGAAAACCACACAGCCGTTCATTTGACGGACATTTGCGGCTGGATGACATGACGTCTGTCGTGAGATGATCGTCGCTCACGATCGTCCATCGGGGATTGTCCAAGAGCATGATGACGCTGCGCCAGGTCGAAGTGATCCGTGCCGTGATGGTGACGGGGACCATCGGCGGCGCGGCGAAGCTGTTGAACGTCTCGGCGCCCGGCATCAGCCGTCTCGTCAAGTACACCGAACGCTCGCTTGGTATCCGCTTCTTCCAGCGCCAGAATGGACGCTACTTCCCGACGCCCGAGGCCGAGAACATTTTCGAGCAGATCAACGGCGTCTACAAGAAGGTCGACGACCTCTCCGAAATCATCTCCAAGATCGGCCGCGGCGGATTGTCGGAGCTGCGCATCGGCTCGGTGCCGAGCATCGCGCAGGTGATGGTACCGCGCGCGATCGAGCGCGTGCGGCGGCGCTATCCGGACCTCGGCATCGACATCAACATCTTGAAACTCGAGGAAGCGATCGACTATCTCATGCTCGGCCGCGGCGAGTGTGTCGCGATGAGCTATCGCCTCGAACATTCCGGCCTCGACTTCATGCCGCTCGCCTCGGGCGAGCTCTATTGCATCGTGCCGCCCGGCCATGAGCTCGCTGGCCGCAAGCAGGTCTCGGCGGCCGAGATCACGCGCTATCCGCTGATTGGCATCGATCCGAACGATCCTTACGGGCGGATCATGGCCGCGATCTTTGCCCGTCACCGGCTCGACTACAACATCACCATCCGCGCCCGCTTCGGCACCACCGTATGCGCGCTGGTGAAGGCGGGACTCGGGATCGCGATCATCGACCAGTTCACGGTCGCTCATGGCGGCTATCCCGGCATCGAGCTGTTGAAGATCACCGAGCCGACGCGGTTCGACACCTATGTCGCGGTCAAGCGCGGCGCGCCGCTCTCGCTCCATGTCGAATATTTCATCGAGCAGCTACGCGCCGAGATGCGCGCGATCGAGCCCTCGCACAGCAGCCAGAAGGGCGCCGCGGCACGCGGGCGCAAGAAATAACATTATGTTAGGTTCGTAGGATAAATGAGTAATTGTGTTAGACAGGGGTCAGGCTATCGTCGGGCTTGAGCTTTGCCAATTTCCGCGCAACACCGCGTGGCGAAACACACACCGAGACCAATCCGGATATGTCAACCCGCCGACCTCAGAAAATCCTCACCGGCCTGATCGGCGCGCCGATTGCGCATTCCGCCTCGCCTTCCATGCACGAGCGCGCCGCCGAGGCGCTGGGGCTGCGCGGCCACTACCAGCTCATCGAGGTCGCCGGCGCGGATGCCGCCGGCCTCAGCACAATGCTCGAGGGGGTGCGGCGCCTCGGCTTCGCCGGCGTCAACGTCACCTATCCCTACAAGGAAAAAGTGGTGCCGCTGCTCGATGAGCTTGCGCCGGGCGCTGCCGCCTTGGGCGCAGTCAATACCGTCGTCGTCCGGGATGGCCGGCTGATCGGCCACAACACCGACACCACGGGATTTGCCCGCGCGGTGGCGCCGCTGCTGGCGCCTGCGGACAACGCGGTCGCCCTGATCGGCGCTGGTGGCGTCGGCAAGGCGATCGCCTTTGCGCTGGCGAGCCGGAAGGTCTCCGACATTCGCATCGTCGACAGCGAGCCGGCGCGGGCGGAGAAGCTCGCCTCGCTCCTGAACACGAACGACGCAAAGGTCGGCGCGAGGGTCGCCTCGAGCGTCGAGGATGCGCTCGAGGGCGCAACCGGCCTGGTCAACGGCACGCCGGTCGGCATGCTGCCGAACCGGGACACCCCGGTGCAGCCGGCGCTGCTGCGTGCAAACCTCTGGGTCGCCGACGCCGTCTACTCACCGCTGATCACCCCGCTGCTCGCGGCCGCGAAGGCCACGGGCGCACGGATCATGACCGGGCGCGAGCTCGCGATCTACCAAGCCGCGGACGCGTTCGAACTGTTCACTGGCCTTGCCCCGTCGACCGAGGTCATGGGAGAGGCTTTTGACGCCGTGATGGCGGCACGCAGCGGCGCCTATCAGGCAGCTTGACGGAAAGCGGCCGGAAACAAGGCCGCTTGCAAAACTGACCCGGCGGCGTGAACCGACGATGCTGGCGGACCTCAAGGAGCGCCTGATCGCAATCAACCGCGAGAAGAACGCAACTTTCGTGGCGATCGAGCACAACATGGAATTCGTGGTCTCGCTGTGCTCGCGCGTGATGGTGATGTCAGAGCAAGGGCCTGGCGATGCGGCGACCGGACGAGGTGCACAGGAACCCAGCCGTAATCGAAGCCCATCTCGGACATTAAAGCGCGTTGGAGAATGAGATGAATCGTCATCGCACTTTAGATTGTTGTGTGCGTATGATCTTTTCGGAAAATTGCTGCGCACTTTTCCGAATCATGCGGTAGGAGGCGAGTGATGAGCGCCCCGATTCTCTCGGTTCACAATCCCGTCGGCGGCTACGGCAAGACGACGATTCCGAACGGCACGAGTTTCACCGTGCCGCAGGCCACCATCACCACCATCATCGGCGCAAACGGCGCCGGCGTCGACAAGGCAGAGCATATCCTCGGCGATCCCCGCATCGGGCAACTCTTCCTCGGCGGCGCAATGGAGGAGAGTGCGGCATGACCGCGCAGATGCGCATCGCCGTTGCCGGCGCCGGCCTGATCGGCCGCCGCCACATCGAGCTGATCGACGCCTCGCCGGACTGCGTGCTTGCGGGGATTGCCGATCCGTCGCCGGCGGCCAAGGAGTTTGCCGAAGCGCGCAACACACCCTGGCACGCCGATCACCGCGCGCTGCTGGTGCAGGAAAAGCCGGACGGGCTGATCATCGCCTCGCCGAATGCGCTGCATCTCCAGATGGCGCTCGATTGCGCGGCCGCAGAAACGCCGGCGCTGATCGAGAAGCCGGTGACCGACACGGTCGCCGCCGCCCAGCGACTCTGTACCGCGATCAAACGCACCGGCGTGCCGATGCTGGTCGGTCATCACCGCCGGCATAATCCGATCATCAAAGCGGCGCGCGAGACGGTGGCGAACGGCAGGCTCGGCCAGCTCACCGCCGTGGCCGGGTTATGGCTGCTGAGGAAGCCCGACGAATATTTCGAGACCGCCTGGCGGCGCGAAGTGGGCGGCGGACCTCTCCTGATCAATCTCATTCACGACATCGATAATCTCCGCTTCATCTGCGGCGAGATCGTCGAGGTGCAGGCGCTGACCTCGAACAAGGTCCGCGGCTTCGCGGTCGAGGACACCGCCGCGCTGCTGCTGCGATTCGCCAATGGCGCGTTGGGCACGGTGACGGTGTCCGATGCAACGCCCGCACCGTGGAGCTGGGAGCTGACCTCGGGCGAGAACGCGGTCTATCCCAGGCAAGACCAGCCTTGCTACATCTTTGCCGGCACCAGCTGCTCGCTGTCGGTGCCGTATATGGAACTGTGGTCCTATCCGCAAAATCCCACCTGGCATGCGCCGCTCCTTCGCGAGGCCGTCGCACTTTCCGCCTACGATCCGCTCGCCGAGCAGCTCCGGCATTTCCTTAGCCTGATCGCGGGCCGCGAGAAGCCGCTGATTTCGGTTGACGATGCGATGGGCACGCTCGCGGTCGTCGAGGCCGTCAGCGAGGCCGCGCGCACGGGACACAAAATATCGCCGGGCCGGATCATGGAGCAGACAGTATGAACCAACGCTCGATCGCAACGGTCTCTCTCTCAGGTGCGCTGGATGAAAAGCTCCGCGCTATCGCGTCGGCCGGCTTCGATGCCGTCGAGATCTTCGAGAACGACCTGTTGTCGTTCGGCGCAAGCCCGCGCGAGGTGGCGCGCCTCTGCAAGGATCTCAACCTCGAAATCTGCGCCTTCCAGCCGTTCCGCGATTTCGAGGGCATGCCGGAGCCGCAGCGCACGCGCAACTTTGCCCGCGCCGAGCGCAAGTTCGATTTGATGCAGGAGCTCGGCACCGACCTCCTCCTGATATGCAGCAACGTCTCGCCGGCTTCGCTGGGCGGCATCGACCGCGCCGCCGACGATTTCCGCGCGCTCGGCGATCGCGCTGCAAAACGTTCTCTACGCGTCGGCTACGAGGCGCTGGCCTGGGGACGCCACGTCAACGACTACCGCGATGCCTGGGAGATCGTGCGCCGCGCCGACCATCCGGCGATCGGCGTCATCCTCGACAGCTTTCACGCGCTGGCGCCGGGCTTTCCAACGCGCGCGATGGCCTCGATCCCCGGCGACAAGATCTTTCTGGTGCAGCTTGCCGATGCGCCGAGACTCGAGCTCGACATCCTCTCCTGGAGCCGGCACTTCCGCTCCTTCCCCGGCCAGGGCGATCTGCCGGTCGGCGAATTCATGGAAGCGATCGCGGCGACCGGCTATGCCGGGCCACTGTCACTCGAAATCTTCAACGACCAGTTCCGCGCCGGCTCCGCTGCACAGACGGCGACCGACGGCCTGCGCTCGCTCATTCTGTTGCAGGACCAGCTCGCGGCAGAATGGCCGAAGCTCGCAGACAAGCGGCTCGCCCCTAAGGCGAAGAGCCGTGGCACCGGTTTCGTCGAGTTCGCCGTCAACGAGACCAAGGCGGCCGAGCTTGCCGGCTTATTCTCGCAGCTCGGCTTCCGCAAGACCGGCAAGCACCGCAGCAAGGCAGTGGAGCGCTGGACGCAAGGCAAGGTGGAGCTCGTGATCAACTGCGAGACCGGCGGCTTTGCGCATTCCCACTATGTCACGCACGGCCCCGGCGTCTGCGCCATCGCGCTCGACGTCGACGATTCCAGCCGCGCCATGGCGCGCGCTGAAGCCCTGAAGGCTCGCACCTTCTATCAGCCCGTCGGCCCGGGCGAGCTGGAGATCCCCGCCATTCACGGCGTCGGCGGCAGCCTGCTCTATTTCCTCGACCAGGCCGGCAAGAACTGGGACACCGATTTCGAGCTGGTCGCAAGCAACGCCGGCGCCGATCAGCTTCTCGCGGTCGACCACATCGCGCAGTCGATGCCCTATGACGAGATGCTGTCGTGGCTGTTGTTCTATACCGGCATCCTCGATCTGACCCGCCTGCCGCAGATGGAGATCGCGGACCCCCGCGGCCTCGTGCAGAGCCAGGCGATCATCAATGGCGACCAGAGCCTGCGCTTCGTGCTCAACGGCTCCTCAGCCAACCGCACGTTGCCGGCGCGCTTCATCTCGGAGTTCTTTGGCTCGGGCGTGCAGCATATCGCCTTCTCCTGCCGGGACATCTTTGCGACGGTGGCCGCCATGCGCAAGCGCGGCGCGGAGTTTCTGGCAATCCCCGACAATTATTACGACGACATCGAAGCCAAATACGATCTCGCGCCCGAGGTGATGGCGCAACTTCGCGAGAACCAGATCCTCTACGACCGCGAGGACGATAGCGAGTTCTTCCAGGTCTATACGCACATCTTCGACGAACGCTTCTTCTTCGAGATCGTCGAGCGCCGCAACTATCAGGGTTTTGGCGCAGCGAATGCGGCGATCCGCCTCGCCGCCCAGGCCCGCGAGGTGCGCCCGGCAAGCATGCCACGGATCTGAGCGGATGCAACACGTTTGGCGGCGTCTGATGGGACAGCGGCCAAGCGCTGACTCGTACCGGGCTGCCGACGATCTTCAGCAGGCCTCAGCGCGGCATTCCACTCTCGATCAGATAGATTTCCTGGAGGTTCGATAGCTCGACCGAACGAAGCCGCGCATTCTCCTCAAGAACCCGCAGAACTTCATCTGGCGGCGATTCATCGTCGTCAAACTCTTCCCGAAGCAGTGGCGACAAGAATCCGAGGCGCATCATTGGACATGGCATTGTCTGCGGTTGAAATGATCTCCCGCTTCTCGCTGCGCGGCAAATAGTCGCTAGTCATGGCAAATCCCCACAACACGCCCCCAACCGGATTCGAAGGAATTCCACCAAGGCGCCAGCGGATTTGAGTCCGAACTCGCACCAGCGCAAGGTCTTGCGAAACGCCGATTGAATCAATCTTCGCGTGATCTGATGGATGATGCGCAACCTCTGATCTGAAAAACGCTTAATGAGCGCTTAATGCTTTTGCGCAACTAATGGATCACCAGCGCGAAAGTACGTTTTAGTCAGAGTGCAAGCCGAGCTCCGCCCCCAAGGAGGCGAATCGGATGGGACTGCTTTTCATTGGCGTGCTGGCCGGAATCTTGATCGGCTTTGGCTTCTTTGCTCCCTCCCAGGGTTACTTCCTGGGCTGCGGCTCGCAACCCTGTTTTGACAGAGTCGCAATGGCTCACCCGCCCGCAGCGAAGCCTGCTGCCCTCGGGCCGGAGCCCTTGATTGCAAAAGCGAGTCCTTCGATCGCGGCAAGATCGGCCGAAAGACCATCGGAGAAGAAGCGCGGCAACATCAATCTGGCCAAGGCATCGCCTCCGGCAACACGGATCCACGTCCCGCCATCCAATTCCGCCGCGGAAGTTTCTGACTCCATATTGAATAAGGCAAAGGCTTCGATCGCAGCAAAGATGGAGGATCCCAACTCTGTCGAATTCAGCGATATGAAGCGGGCCATCAGGAAGAATACATTGGGACGTTCCGTGGATACCATTTGCGGGCGCGTCAAAGGGAAAAATGCCTCGGGCGAGGAGACCGGAGAAAGGCCCTTTCTCTATCTCGTGAAGGAGAACGATGCCTACGTTGTCAACGGACCGGCAAGCTCGGCAGCGGCGATCGCTTATCGCAACATCTGCAACTAAAACGGAGGTGGATGCGAACCAAAGGTCGCAGAGACATGCGCGCGATCGAAGACCGGAGTGCGATCGCGACATCGGGTACGCGATCGTGCGATGAATTGCGTGGAAAGAATTTCCTGGCAACTGAACTGACAGCTGCGCCCCCGGCCCAGGGATGCGCAGACGGGACCGCAAGATGGAATTGAAGCATCGGTTTTCCGATGCGCAATGCGCTGCGGTCGCGGAATTGGTGAGGTGGACTTACAGAGTTCTTTGCATTCGAGGATAATATGCACGATCAGGTTCATTCCGCTGAACGGCTCAACGAATCCCTGCAATTGCCCGTTCTGCTGCTCATCGAGCCGCTCACGCTCACACGCACGAGCATTCTGAGCATTCTCAGGCGCGAACTGGCGTCACTCGAGATCGTCGACATGGCGACCACCCAAGGACTGGATAGCGTGTCCGCACGCGACGTTCGTCTGGTCGCGCTGAGCATCGGGGACAAGCCGCCCGACGATGGCATCGTCGAGGACGATCTTGCGCTGATCGCGGAGTGCTGCCTGAATGCCTCCATCGCCCTCATCTCCAATCGTGATGACGAGGCTACCGCACTGGCCGCAATGCAGCGAGGTGTGCGTGGTTTCTTCCCCACCTCGCTTCCCATCGAAGTCGCTGTTGCCGGTCTGCGCCTTGTTCTGGCCGGAGGGGTTTACCGGCCACTGCCGGTCATCGAGTTGAGCAAGGCACCCGGGCTCGACCAGCCATATCCTCGCGCACTTGGATCAGCGTACTCGAATGGCGACAGAAGCGCGACCGACAGGACTACGACCGATTTCACACCTCGCGAGCAGCAAGTGCTGACGGAACTGGAGCTTGGTCTGCCAAACAAATTAATTGCCGCCAAGCTGAACCTTTCCGAAAACACCGTCAAAATGCACATTCAGCACATCATGCGAAAATGCGACGCACGCAACCGGACCGAGGCGGTTCTGCGCTGGAGCGGTCGATTGTCGGCACACGGTCGCGACACCGACACGAACGCGTCTTCGATTCCCGAGGCATAGAAGCAACCACGCGACACTCAATCTTCGCGGAACGCGCCATGGAAACTGTCGAGCAGCGGCCTTAGCGCGTAAAGCGCGACGGTGCCGCGCCCTGTCGTGATGAAAACCTGAACCGGCATCCCCGGAATGATCTGGATATCGTTTGCGGCAATCTGCGCGTCGTCGACGCGAATTTTCGTCGCGTAGTATGGCTGGTCGGTGCGCTTGTCGAGAAGCCGGTCGGCCGACACGTGTGTCACGATACCCTTCAGCCGCGGCACACGACGCTGATTGTACGGGAGGAGATGGACCTCAGCATTCAAGCCGGGATGAACCACGTCGATGTCCTCTGGCCTCAGGCGCGCGGTGACAATCAGGCGATCCTGCCGAGGCACCAGATCCATGAGTGGAGCAGCCGCTCCGATCACGCCTCCCGGCGTGTGAACCCGAAGGTCGGTCACTACGCCGTCCTCGGGCGCTTTGATCTCTGTTCGCGACAATTGATCCTGGGCCGCCGGCAACCGCTCGCGGAGCTGGAATATCTGGTTCTGCGCTTCACGCAACGCCTGTGCGATCTCGTTTTGCCTGTCGCTCTCCAGCTTGATCAAGTTCGCCTGCGATTCACCGATCACTTGCCCGGCACGTGAGATTTGCGCGGCGATCTCGCCCCGACGCCCCTCAATGTCGGCCAGTTCCCGTTGAAGGTTCAATAGGCGCGGTCGCCGCTCGAGACCCTTGCTGACGAGGGTGGCGACCATGTCGAGTTCCTCCCGGGCGATGTCGATGCGCTGCGCGACGGCGGCCTCTTGGGCCTTGAGGCCCTCGATCTCCTTCTCGACCTGCCCCCTCCTCTCTCGAAGGACCGTCACCTGCGATTGAAACACCTTCCGCCTCGACAAAAAGACGGTCTGCTGCGTCGACAGAATGGTGGCGGCGGCCAGGTTCGCGCTGGCCGCCCGCTCCAGCGTCTCCGAAAACGAGAGCTTCTCATATCCCCGCTGCTCGGCATCAAGCCGAGCTTCACGTGCCATTGCATCCCACAACTGGCCTTGAAGGCTTTGCACCTCGGCGCGAGCCCTGGTGTCGTCCAGCGCGATCAAGGTCTGGCCACTGCGTACGAGGTCACCGTCCGAAACCAGAATCCTCCCAACGATGCCACCCTCCAGATGTTGAATCGTCTTGCGGCTCGACTCCGATTCCACGACGCCGGAAGCGATCGCCGCGCTCTCCAGAGGCGCAAGGCTCGACCACGTGCCCAGCCCCAGCATGAAGCAGAGCACGAGCAGATTGCCTGCGAGCGTCACACCGCGGAGTCTCGTGCGTGGCGAGATCGGCGTCGGAGCCGTGCACCATGGAAACTCGAGGGGTTCGTAATCGTCGATTGCGGTAATCTCGATACCGAGCCGTCGCCCGGTGGGTGGGGTGCTCAGCGGCGCGCGCGTTTCCTGTTTCCAGATCATGGGCGAACCGGCTGTCCCGGCACCTTGGCGGTTGAGGGCGCGATCTCGGCTGGCGCGGATTGCGATATCACCTGGGGCCTGCTCAGATGCCGCTCGAACATTTCCTCGCTTTCGCCGAACGCGACGACCGCGCCGCCATCCATGATGGCGATCTTGTCCGTGGCTCCGAGAATACCCATTCGGTGAGTGACGACGACCACCATGACATTGGCGATCTTCAATTGCTCGATGGCGTCCAGCAGCATCCGCTCCCCAGCGTAGTCGAGGCTGGCGTTCGGCTCGTCGAGAACGACGAGGCGTGGGTTGCGGAAAAAGGCCCGAGCAAGTCCGAGGCGCTGGCGATATCCCCGAGAAAAGGCCACGCCCCCACTTGGAACCACGGTGTGGTAAGCTTGCGGCAGCCGCATGATCGCGTCATGTATGCCGACGAGCTTGGCGGTCTCGACGATCTCCCGTGGATCGGCATCATCAAGCCGCGCAATGATCTCGTTTATCGTTTCGCCAAAGAGATTGATGTCTTGCGGCAGGTATCCGAGGTGGCGAGCGCCTCGCCCCTCGCGGAGCAGCGATACGTCTGCATTGTCGAGCAGGACGCGACCGTGCGTCGGAATCGTAAGTCCGGCGATGACCTGGCCAAGCAGCGACTTGCCCGAGCCGGACGGACCGATGATGCCAAGGCATTCGCCGGGCGCGAGACTGAAGGCGAGGCCCTTCAACAGAAAGTTGTTGGACCCGGGCAGCTTCAGGCTGACGTTATCGACGACGAGGCCGCTCCGCGGCCGCTGGGATGAGAATTCTGTAATCACTTCCGCGGCGGGAATTGCGACGAGCACGGCGTCGAGTCGCCGATAGGCTTTCATGGCCGCCGCGAGTGATTTCCAGCTTGCAATCGCACCCTCGACCGGTGCGATGGCACGGCCAGACATCAGTGTCGCCACAAAAATGATAGCGGGGCTCTTGCCGTAGTCGAGCACGAGCCACGCTGCCGCTCCCATGATCACGACCTGCGACAGCGCACGTAACGGCTTGGTCGCAAACATGACGAGCGCGTACCGCGACAGGGCAACGTCGTGCTCTCTGCGCGCTTCTTGCGCGTCGTTGTATATCAGGCGCGCCGTGCCATTCACCATTCCCATTGCGCGGATCAAGTGAATATTGCCGATCGCAGCGGCAAGCCGCCCGTAGCTCTTGGACAACGCGGCGCCGGCCTTGACCGTAGCATCGTCCGTGAGCAGGTCGCCTGCAAGCGTGAGGCCGAACATCAGAGCCACGCTGCAGGCCGCCACGACCCCAAGCAACGGATGAACAAGAAAAAGGACACAGAGAAAGAGGGGCGTCCAGAGCGCATCGAACAGCAGCGGGCATGCGCTGGATTCGACGAACTGGCGCAGAGCCGTGAGATCCCGATATGTGTCCGGCGACTGAGGCCAATCGCTGCGGAAGGCGGATTCGAGGCACGCCGAAAGCACGGAAGGACGAAGTCGGTCTTCAACCCATGCGCCAAGGCGGCCCAATAGGACGCGGCGCAGTGCGTCAAGCACTCCACCGACGACGACCGTGACCGCGACGATGAGGGTGAGCATCAGAAGCGTGTCGCCACTCCGGCTCGACAAGACCCGATCGTAGATCTGAAGAAGGTAGATGGAAGGCGCAAATAGCAGCAGATTGTAGCTGCAGCTATACGCGAACACGAGACCAAGCGGGCCCGCGCAGGCCCAAAGCGCGGCCTCCAGCGGAGTCCGGGCAGGTGCCAGAAGCGGTGTTCGGAGGGACGGCATCAGCATTTCTCGTCACCGCCGGAGATTGGGTTTGGCCCTTACGGCTGCCCGTCGATCGAACGTGACGACGAACCATTGGCTGCAAATCCGGGACCGGCGGCACGCGCCGCCGGTCCCCGCCACGCGACGAGCAGCTGGTCAGAGCACGTCGAAGTGGAAGTCCACCTCTCCGCCCAAAGCGGCATTGCCGCTTCCGCCGTTGCCACCGATACCGGCCGCCACGTCCTGGTGCTGGTCCACCCAGAGTTTGTTGATCTGAGTGGCATCCGTATTCGCGTAGACCTTGGAGGTATCGTAGCCGCTGTCCGAACTCTGGCTTCCGTTCGACGTTGCGGTTCCGCCATGGGCTTTTGCAAACCATGAAGCGGTTGCGTTCGCGCCGCCGGCGTCCCAGTCCGCAGTTTGCTTGACGTGATCACCGGTGTTGACGTGCACGTCGGCACCTTCCGCCTTGTTGGTTGGGTCGAAGGTGAGCGTCGGCTTGTTGATGATGGCTCCCTTGAAAGTACCGTCACCGCCGTTGCCTACGCTTTGACCGCCGGTGTCGATCGATTTGAATCCGATCGAATCTGAAATGTGGATCGCTTTGGGCAACATTTGAGCCTCCCTGCGTTTGTTGACTTACACGCATCATCCATCCCGATCAGACGGACACGCTCGGCAACTCTGATCCCCGCAGCCTTGACGGCGATAGATGTCAAATTGGACACCATCCGCTTTGGTGGGCCTACGCACGAAAGTATGGCCTCCGTGATGACGTCTTGACGTTGCAGACATCGGGGTGCGTCAAAATGCTGGCCTGCGCGGCGCATCGAGAGGGCCGGCCTCGTTGCGATCGGCTAAAGCATGATCCGGAAAAGTGCGACGCGGTTTTCCGGAAAGATCATGCGCAAACAAGAACCTAAAGCGCGATGACGTTTCGTCCTAATCTCATCGCGCTTTAGTCTCGCTACGCCATCAAGTGGAGATCTGACAAAAAATGCGTGGCAAGATCGCCGCCCAGCGCGAGATTGCCATGACCGCCGTCGCCGCCCACTCCGGCGATCTGGACCGCGCTCTGGTCGATGTGCACGTCGTTGGTCTGACCTGCCACCGCCGTCGAATGCGGGCCGGCGATTGCGATATTGATGGGAGCATAGATCGCGACGCTGACATCGATCAGGCTCCCCGAAACGTGGCCGCTCCCGCCGTTGCCCGTTCCATTTGCTCCGGTCGCGATCGCGTCGGAGCCGCCCCACAGGCCATGGGAGATAAGGCTTCCGCTGCCGCCCGCCGCAATGTTGCCGTTGCCGCCATATCCTCCGATGCCGGCTATCTGTAGGGCGGATTGATCCACATACACGCTGTTGGTCTGAATCGCGTAAGCACTGGAATTGTAACCCGCGACCGCGATGTTGATCGGGTCGTACAGCACGAAGGACGTATGTACGAGTTCTCCATGAAAGGAGCCGTCTCCGCCATTGGCGGCCTGGCTGCCACCCGTCTCGACCAGATGCCAGGCACTTGCGCCGTTGCTTGATCCCCAGGCGGGATCGAGCGTGATGACGCTGCCGCCACTGGCGACGTTGCCGCTTCCTCCGTTCCCGCCAACACCTGCGACCTGGACGACCGACTGATTGAGATCGACCGCATTCGACTGACCTGCGTACGCGTTGCCGCCTTGGCCCGCCAGCGCAATATTGACCGGATGGTAGATCACGACGGGAGCGTCCACCAACGCGCCGGAGAAATAGCCCGCGCCCCCATTGCCGCCACCGCTGCCGCCAGTCGCGACCACAGCGGAGCCGGCGGAGGCTCCGCCGACGCTGCCTCCCGACGCGAGATTGCCGTTGCCGCCATCTCCCCCGACGCCCGCTATCTGAAAGGCGGATTGATCGACATTCACGTCGTTGGTTTGCTGGGCCAGGGCAACGGAGCCGTATCCGACGGACACCGATATGTTGATCGGCTCATAGATCAGCATGGAGGCATGAACGATGCCTCCATAGAAATGGCCGTCTCCGCCATTGCCGGCCGCGCTGTCTCCGCTCTGGATCGAACCCGGCCCTGGATTGCCCGATCCGGTTCCGATTCCAGCCGATGGAGTGGCGTGGCGGACACTATCGGGCTCGGAAGACACGGCGTCGTGCCGACTCGTGTTTCCAATGGGAGAGTGCGTCTCCTGACCCGCAAACCACAGCCGGCCATGGGCGCCAGCTCCATCATCTCCAGAAATCGGCCTGGAGGAAGGTGCAGAGTCCCTCGAGGCGAAAGCGAACCTGTCATTGCCATCATCGTCAACGTGATGGTGGTCTCGATGAAGCGGCACGATCGCGTCCGACGGGTACCGGAAATTCATGTCGCCTCCCTCGCCGCAATTGGACGGGCCCCTCTCCCCGACGTCGAGGAGTGTCAGCCGCGGAAGGTCAAAAGCCGAGTCGTCAATTCGAGTGCAGCGTTTCGAATGGAGGGCGTCAGATCGTCTACGCCCGTTTGTAGCGGACAGCCTTCACGAGAGGCCGTATCGACCACGCGATGCGGGTGTAACTCGTCACCTCGCCCCGCTTACGGCGAGAGGTCGCAATTCGCGCGCGGCGGGCATTGCGGGTGAGAGGACTCTCCGCGAATCCGTCTCTTAATCTTTATCGTGGAGACACCCCCTCACGCCGCCCCTCACCCCGTAGGAACGGGGAGAGGGAGAGGAGAGAGCCGGATATCACTTCATCGGGCACTTGTCGTGGAAGCGGTCCTGGTCGTCCTTGAGGATGGTGGCGACCGTCTTCAGCGCAAGCTGGCCGTCCGCGTCCTTCACCACGTCCTGGAGATAGAAGTTCTGGATCGGGATGTGGTTGTTGCCGTACTTGAACGAGCCGCGCAGCGACTTGAAGTTGGCCTTCTCCATCTCGGCCTTCATCGCGTCCTTCTTGCTGGTGTCGCCCTTCACCGCAACGACCGCGCTGTTGATGAGCTGGGCCGCATCGTAGGCTTGCGCGCCGTAATAGGTCGGTCGCAGGTTGGTGTACTTCTTGCGGTAGTCGGTGACGAAGCGCTTGTTCTCGTCGTTGGGGAGGTCGTTGACCCATTCCTGCGCGCCGGGAATGCCCAGCGCATTCTCCTTCTGGAGCGGCAGCGACAGCTCGTCAACGGTGAACACCGTATAGAGCGGGATCTGGGTTTTCATGCCCGCCTGGACGTATTGATTGAGGAACTGCACGCCGGCAGCACCCGGATAGAATACGAAGATCGACTCGGCGCCTGACGCGCGGGCCTTCGACAGCTCGGCGGAGAAATCGAGCTGGCTCGGCCAGACGGTATATTCCTCGCCCTTGATCTCGCCCTTGAAGGTGCTCTTGACGCCCGCGAGCATGTCCTTGCCCGCGGCGTAGTTCGGCCCGATCAGAAAGACGCTCTTGACGCCCTTCTGATTCATGTACTGACCCATCGCCTGCGGCGTCTGGTCGTTCTGCCAGGAGGTCGAGAACACGTAAGGCGAGCAGAGCTCGCCGGCGAGCTGCGACGGGCCGGCATTGGCCGAGATCAGGAAGGTCTGCGAATCCACCGCGGTCTTGAGCGAGGCGAGCAGCACGTTCGACCAGATGTAGCCGACGATGAAATCGACCCTGTCGGACTGCACCAGCTTCTCGGTCTTCTGTTTGCCGACGTCGGGCTTCTGCTGGTCATCCTCGTAGATCACCTCGACCGGCTTGCCGGCCATCTTGCGGCCGAGATGGTCGAGCGCGAGCTCGAAAGAGTTGCGCATGTCGTTGCCGATGACAGCGGTCGGGCCGCTGAAGGTCGAGACGAAGCCGATCTTGATGGTGTCGCCAGCCGATGCCGGGCTTGCCAGCACCAGCGCAGCCGCGCCCGCCAGCCAGAATGCCGTCCTCATAACCACTCCCCTCCTCATTTTCCTTGCCCCGAAATGGCGGATGGCCCGCTTCCGGATCATTCTGTTTAGGACGCAAAATCGTGTGAACCGTCAATGGCTCAGCGCACTCCTGCACCATAATTCTCCCCTATCCCCGATGGCAAGAAATATAGTTCTACGCACTTTGGCGAGGGCCGCGGCGGATGTTCGCGCCTCCTGCGATATGCCGTCGCTATTTCATCAATTGATGACGGCTATTGGACCAACACCCCGTCTTCGCTCTTAAATGAGTGGCGCACACCCAGCGAATCGAGGCCGCATTCATGACTGCGAAACCCCACCACGTCGTCATCGTCGGAGCCGGCTTTGGCGGGCTTGAGACGACCTATCGGCTCGCAGGCAGCCCGGTCGAGATCACGCTGATCGACCGCCGCAACCATCATCTGTTTCAGCCGCTGCTCTATCAGGTTGCGACCGCTTCGCTTGCGACCAGCGATATCGCCTGGCCGGTCCGCCACCTCATGCGGGCGCGGCGGGAAGTGACGACGCTGTTTGCGACCGTGAGCGGCGTCGATGCCGAGCGGCGCGCCGTGCTGCTCGATGATGGCAGCGAAGTTCCTTACGACACGCTGGTGCTCGCAACCGGCGTCCGCCACGCCTATTTCGGCCACGACGAATGGGAGCAGTTCGCGCCGGGCCTGAAGACGCTGGAGGACGCGACCACATTGCGCCGTCATATCCTGGTAGCCTTCGAGCGCGCCGAGCGTGAGACCGATCCGGCGCGCCGCGCAGCGCGGCTGACCTTCGTCATCATCGGCGCCGGTCCGACCGGCGTCGAACTTGCCGGCACCATCGCCGAGATGGCGCATCACACGCTGCCGGGCGATTTTCGCAACATCGACACGCGCAAGGCGCGCGTCGTGCTGATCGAGGCGGGACCGCGGGTGCTCGCCGGCTTTGCCGACGATCTCTCGGCCTATGCGCGGGCTTCGCTGGAGAAGATCGGCGTCGAGGTCGTGCTGGGCCAGCCCGTCACCGAGGTCGACCGCGACGGCGTCGTCTATGGCGGGAAGCGGCTCAACGCGAAAACCAAGATCTGGGCCGCGGGCGTGCGTGCCTCGCCAGCTGCCGAATGGCTGAATGCGCCGGCCGATCGCGCCGGCCGCGTCGAGGTCGCGGATGATCTGACCGTGCCCGGCCACCCGGATGTCTTCGCCATCGGCGACACCGTCACGATTCCCGCGTGGGACGGCAAGCCCGTGCCAGGCATCGCGCCGGCGGCCAAGCAGCAGGGGCGCTACGTTGCGAACCTCATCAAGGCACGGCTGCGCGGCGAGAAGCTCGGCCCGTTCCGCTACACGCACGCCGGCAGCCTCGCACAGATCGGCAAGCGCCTCGCGGTGATCGATTTTGGTCGCGTAAAACTGCGCGGCGCGATCGCGTGGTGGATCTGGGGCATCGCCCACATCTACTTCCTGATCGGCCTGCGCCACCGCCTCGCCGTGGCGCTCACTTGGCTCTGGATCTACGTCCGCGACCAGCGCGCCGCACGGCTGATCACGCAAGGCAGCAGCAAGGTGGTGGGGTAGAATGCCTAGTACTTTAGGACTGTCACTGTTCCGTCGCCGATGACTTACGGTGTCGGTCGAACGGTTTTTCCTCTTGGCCGTTCTGAGTACGAGGTTCTGGATCTTTTCTTCCGGCTTCTCCCTGCCGGGACCTCGAGCCTTCTTGGCCGCCCCGGTTGGGCGGCCTCTTTATGTCCTGTCTAAAGCACAAGTGCGAAGCGGCTTTGCCTCGCGACAAACGCGGAACGCGCTTGCTCGGAGATCATGCGCAAACAACAACCTAAAGCGCGATGACGATTCATCCTGATCTCATCGCGCTTTATGCCCTGCCTTTGATCTCATAGTGACCCGGCACGCATTTATAGCGCTCGATCTGCCAGTTTGAATGGTAGATCGGATGCTCACCCATCCACTTCGCAAGTGGTGCTTGCGCACCCTTCATGCATTCTTGAAACGTGATCTCCGGCGTC
Source organism: Bradyrhizobium sp. CB82 (assembly GCF_029714405.1). Taxonomy (NCBI): domain Bacteria; kingdom Pseudomonadati; phylum Pseudomonadota; class Alphaproteobacteria; order Hyphomicrobiales; family Nitrobacteraceae; genus Bradyrhizobium; species Bradyrhizobium sp. CB82. The sequence continues at coordinate 8,853,681 of NZ_CP121650.1, forward strand.
ATGTTGCTGTCGGTAACGATTTCCTCGACGCAACTGCCCGCAGCGACGCCCCCGAGGTGGCAGAGAACGGCAACGACCGTCACGAACATGCGTCGCCCCCTTCCCTATGGCAGCTTCGCGGCAGCGAACTCCGCAATTGGGCGCCGACCACCGATACGATGCGGGTTGCGACGCCGTTCTCGAACACGATGAATTCTCTATGCATGTCTCAGCCTCTGTCCTCACCGAGGAGATCCATCGTACAGAGGGTCGTCGATCTGTCATCTTACTTTGGTCCTATTGCGCCCATCACGTTGGCGCCCTGCGTGCGACCGACGCGATCGCGTCGACCTCTCCCACCAAGCTAGAGGTGAGGAGATCGCGCTCGCGGCAACGCCGCGTTGCCGGCGGAATGAATGAAGGTGATCGCGGGCATCAATCTCCTTGTCAGGCCGGAGTGATGGTGACCGGCAGGCTGTCGAGCCCGCGCCGCGTGTTGTTGACGGTTCGGCTCGCCCGCGATCTCGATCATCGCGATGCGCCGCGCCAGCGCCGACAGCATCACCCCGCCTTCGCTGCGTGCGACGAGTTGGCCGACGCACATGTGCGGTCGCCGAAGCAGTTGCGCCAGGAGGCGGTCGCCGCGTCTACGGCGTCTTGCAGACGAAGTTCGCGGCGTCCTCGACGTCACCCGTGCCGGAGTAAGCAGCAAACGACGGATACGGGCAGAGCGGCCGGGTGCGGTTCGCGCTCCACGCCGCCGGGACTTCCTTGTTCGCCGGATTGATCGAGGCGACGATCCGCTCGGGCGCCTTGCCCTGCTCCACCCAGTCCGTGAGCGCGGTCAGCGCATCGAACTTGTCGAGCGTGACGCCACCGCCGCAATGCGTGCCGCCGGGCATGGTGAAGAGCCGAGCAAAATTGTTGGCGTTGCCTAGCGCATTTTTGTTCAGCCGATCGTACCAGCGGATGGTGTCGTTGACCGAGAACACCGGATCGGCCTGGCCGTGATAGATCAGCATCTTGTGCCCTGCCTTCTGCAGGTCGGCGAGCTTGGGATCGTCGACGTCGGGCGGCGTCATGAAATCCATCGCCGACTCCGTGAACATACCGTCTTTCGCAAATATCTTTGGCGCGTCCTTGTCGAAGTCGTAGGCTTTCAGCGCGTCGATCAGCTTGTCGCTGCTGCCTTCCACCGCGACGGGGGGAGTCGAGAAGATGTAGTTGAGCGACGCCGCGCCCATGGTCGCGATGATCGGAAAATTGTTCCAGGGTGCGACGGGACTCTCGACCTTCCAGGCGCGCCAATTGCCGGTACCGATGCCGCCATCGAGCGGCCAGTCCGAATAGAGCGCCTCGCCTTTCGAGTTCTTCGGCCCGGCAAGGCTGGTCTTCAGCGCGTCAACCTTGGCTTCCGAAAGGCAAGACTTGGTCTGACCGGGCGCGCAGACAAGACTCTTGAGGTCGAACGCCTTCTGGCAGGCGGCGAGATTGGAGGTGAGGCTATCCTTGGCGCCATCGAGCGCATCACAGGCCTCGGTGATGCGCGAGGCGACGAGTTGCGCGTCCTCTTTCGTGATCGACTTGCGGAGATCCTGATCGGCCTTCAGGAAGGCCTGCACGTCCCAGGCGTGCTGGACCGCGGCGCGCGGCAGATCGAAGCCGGGATTGCCGACGAGGAAGCCATCATAGTTTTCCGGCATGCGCGAGGCAGCCACCATCGCATGACGTCCGCCGTTCGAGCAGCCTGCCATGTAGGAACGATCCGGCTGGCGGCCGTAATGCAGCGCGATGATCTTCTTCGCAACCGGCGAGAGCGTCATGTCAGCGGCGTAGCCGTAATCGCGCCGCGCCTGCGGATCGAGCCCGAAGGCCGCACCGGCGGCGAGCCCAAGCGGCTTGTTCGCGGGATCGGAGCCGGAATGCCCACTGTCGGATGACAGCACTGCAAAACCACGAGCGAGCGGCACCGTGCCGCCGGAGGTCCAGCCGTCCGGTTTGTCGCCGAGCGCGGGGATGACGACGCCGTCATTGCCGCCGTTCACCTGATGCAGGAAACGGCCGTTCCACTCCGCTGGCAGCCGCAGCTCGAACTGGATGGCGTAGGACTTTCCGTCCGCGCCGGTGCGCTGGTTGGCAAGGCCGGTCACGATGCAATGCTTGGGCAGGCCGTTGTCGGCCTCCTGAAGCTTGGAAGCCACGATCTCGACACCGGAGACGGACAGCGACGCCGTGGTGACGGGCGAGCAGCCCGCACCTTCGGCGCGAACGAGCGCGGTGGATCCAAGGAGGGCAGCCAGCGCGACTGCCGATAGCAAGCCAGGCCTCACGGCGGCCTCCCTATTTGATTATGTTTTATAATTATTACGCAAAATCGATATCTTGGCAAGCGGGGCTCATGTCGTGTCCCGGACGCGGCGCGGCATGAAATGACGCGCCGCTGAGCCGGAACCCATGGAGCCGCTCACAAAAGAAATGGGCCCCGGCTCTGCAATGCAGCGCTACGCGCCGCACTGCGTCCGGGGCACGAGATTGTCCGGTGCGGTTCAGTTCACCCGGCCCAGCCAATCCATTCGGCCGACGCATCATCGTTCAGCCGCGCCATTGCGGCGGCGCGGCGGGTCAGCACGGCGCGCTGGTTGATGTAGCCCTTGTCGGTGATCTCACCGCCATCCACCGACGGCGGCTCGGCCAGCAGCAGCGCGCGCGTGGCGTGGCCGGAGGAATTCGCGCCTTGCGCTTTCAGCTTTGCGAGCCCCTGCGCGATCGCGCTTCGCACCTTGTCGTGGCCGAGCACCTCGCTCACGGCGGCCGTATCCGGCAGCCCCGCCTGCGCGCGGCAGCCTGCAACATTGGGGAACACCAGGAAGCGCACCTCGTCGCCGCCATGGCCAGTGACGACGATGTCCTGCGCCAGCGGCGCGAGCGCCGCGATGCCGGCGACGCGCAGCGTGCCGACACTGACCCAGGTGCCGGAGTTCAGCTTGAAGTCCTCCGCAACGCGGCCGTCGAAGAACAGGCCGCGCTCGGGACGCGCGCTGTCGGCCAATTTCACGGCGTCGCCGATGAGATAGAAGCCTTCTTCGTCGAAGGCCTGCTTCGTCAGATCCGGCGCCTTCCAGTAGCCGGGCGTCACGTTCGGCCCGCGCACGCGTACCTCCAGCTTGTCGCCGGAGGTGACGAGTTTCAGCTCGGTGCCGGGGACCGGCACGCCGATATTGCCGGAACGCTCGGCGAGGAAGTGGCAATCGGTCGCGAGCGGCGAGGTTTCCGTCGAGCCCCAGGCCGACACCATCGGCAACGCGCGACCGACCGTCTTGATCGAGAGCTCCTCGAGCGCATCCCAGAGATTCTGCGGGAGCGCAGCGCCGGCATAGAAGGCGAATTTGACCCCGCCGAAGAAGCGGCGTCGCAGTTCCTCATCGCTGCGCAGCGCCGCGATCAGCATGTCGAAGCCGCGCGGCACGTTGAAATAGACCGTCGGCGTCACGCTCTTGAGGTTCGCGAGCGAGGTCGCAAACAGACCCGGCGCCGGCTTGCCGCTGTCGATATAAAGCGAGCCACCGTTACGCAGGACCATGTTGAAGTTGTGATTGGCACCGAAGGTGTGACTCCAGGGCAGCCAGTCGAGAATCACGAAATCATCGCGGCTATGTTCGAGGAAGGTCCAGGTCTGTGCCTTGGCCTGCTGGTTGGACGTCAGCATGCGCTGGGTGTTGATCACCGCCTTCGGCGAGCCGGTTGACCCGGAGGTGAACAGAAATTTCGCGATCGTGTCCGGCGTGACCGCAGCGAAGGCAGTTGCGACGTCGGCAGATTCCGGCGTCGCGGCGAGCGCACGGAAGGACAACGCATTGCTGTCATCGGCGTTAGCGCTCACGATCTCCGCCTGGTGCAGTGGCCTGATGGCCGCGAGCGCCGCGGCAAACGGTTTTATGTCGCTGACATAGATCGCGCCGGGCTGAAGCAGGCCGATCATGCTCCTGAGCTTGTCGAAATCCCTGGACATCAGCGAGTAGGCCGGCGAGATCGCGGCGGAGGGCACGCCGACATGCTGCGCGGCCAGCGCGAGCAGCGCGTGATCGATGCTGTTGTCGGAGAGGATGACGAGCGGACGCTCGGTGCTCAGGCCTTCCGCGAGGATCCACGAGGCCAGCGCGCGCACCTGCCGCAAGGCTTGCGTGTAGGTGATGGTGGTCCACGGCGCATCGGCCTCGCCGCGCTCCGCCAGGAAGATCCTGTCCGGCGTTTGCCGCGCCCATTGCTCCAGCCAGTCACCGATGCAGCGCACGGCCTCGCGCAAGGGCTCGGGCGAGCGCAACAGGATGCTGCCGTCCGCGCGATGCTCCGCGGTCGTTTTGGGCGTTGCGAACAGGCTGGAGGCCTCCCCGCGTGCGGCGGCCATGCTCATGGGTCGTCCTCCCGGGCAGCGGCCTCGTCCGGGCCGCTTTGGCAATAATGTTGGGCATGGCAATTGTTGTCGTCAACAACAATCTTTGCCAGAGCCCGGCGAGGCGCTACAGTTGCGGCAACGCCGGAGAAGAGAACGTGACAGCCAGTGCAGGTCGAAATGAACTGCCAGCCCGCGGACCGCGCCAGCGGGCCGGCAATGGCGCGGCGCGTCCTGATGACGCGGACGAGGCCGGTCTCGATGCGCTGGTCGGCCACGCCGGCTATGCGGTGCGGCGCTTCCAGATCTGGATATTCCAGGATTTCATCCGCACGCTGGCTGCCGTCGACATCCGACCGACGCAATATTCGGTGATGACCGTGATCGGCGCCAATCCGGGCCTCTCCCAAATGGCGGTCGCCAAGCGCCTCGGCATCGAGCGGGCACGGCTGGTGCACCTCCTCGACGGCCTCGAACGGCGCAAGCTCGTCAGGCGGATCAAGTCGAAGACCGACCGCCGCTCCCACGCGCTGCATCTCACCGCGCAGGGCGAACTGTCGCTGGCGAAGTTCAAGCAACTCGCCGCCGAGCACGAGCGCCATGTCGAGGAGAAGATCGGCAAGGCGAACCGGGAGCGGCTGTTGCATATCCTCGCAGGCTTCACGTGATTGGCCGTTCCTGCTCAAAAGATGAGCAGATGCACGGATCCGAGCCTTACCACCGCACCGCCGCTGATTGTCACTTATTCTCGTAAACTCATGATAATTCGATACGATCTGGCGCAGGCGACCTGCCCGGTTTGTGTACACAATGGCACATCGCTTGCTTCACGCCGGTGAAGATTCGTTGCCGGAGTTTTTTGCGCCATGGGGGCCGACCAGCCTGAGACGATAGCCGCGATCGTGGCCGCGCATCGCGCGGGCACGCTGACGCCGGCCCAGACCGTCGCACGAACCTATCGGCGCATCCGCGACCATGGCGACGATGCCGTCTTCATCAGCCTGCGCGACGAGAAGGACGCAATCGCGGAGGCCGAGAAGCTCGCGGCGCGAAAGGATGCGGCGAACCTGCCGCTCTACGGCGTGCCGGTTGCCGTGAAAGACAATATCGACGCGCTGGGCTTTCCGACCACGGCCGCCTGCCCGGCCTTCTCCTACACGCCGACGCATGACTCGACGGCAGTCGAGCGCCTGCGCGCGGCCGGCGCCATCATCATCGGCAAGACCAATCTCGACCAGTTCGCAACCGGCCTCGTCGGCGTGCGCTCGCCTTACGGCATTCCCAAAAATCCGATCCGTGAGGATCTCATTCCCGGCGGGTCGAGCTCGGGCTCGGCAACCGCCGTCGGCGCCGGCCTCGTGCCGCTGTCGCTCGGCACCGACACTGCGGGAAGCGGCCGCGTGCCGGCGATGCTCAACAACATCGTCGGGCTGAAGCCAAGCCTCGGCATGATCTCGACCGCAGGACTCGTGCCGGCGTGCCGTACGCTCGATTGCATCTCGGTATTCGCCCTCACGGTGGACGATGCCGCGCTCGCGCTTTCCGTGATGGCCGGGCCGGATCAGGCCGATCCGTTCTCGCGCGACCGGCCGTTTGGCGCGATGACGCCCTTCCCGGCCAACGTTCGCTTGGGCGTGCCGCGCAACGGGCAGCTGATCTTCTTCGGCGACAAGAAATCGGAGGCCGCCTATGGCGAGGCGTTGAAGCGCTGGACGGCGCTCGGCGCGACGCTCGTCGAGTTCGACCTCGAGCCGTTCTACGAGACCGCGCGGCTGCTCTATGAGGGCCCCTGGGTCGCCGAGCGCTATCTCGTGATCCGCAATCTCCTGGCCTCCACGCCCGATGCGATCCACCCGGTGACGCGCGAGATCACCGCCGCCGGCGCGCGGCTTACCGCCGCCGAAACCTTCTCCGCACTCTACCGGCTACAAGGCCTGCGCAAGATCGCTGAGCGCGCGTTTGCGCATATGGATGCGCTGGTGGTGCCGACGGCGCCCACGGTGTATTCGACCGCGCAGGTGCTCGCCAACCCGATCGAGCTCAACAGTCGGCTCGGCACCTACACCAACTTCGTCAACCTGCTCGATCTCTGTGGCCTCGCGCTGCCGGCTTCGATGCGCGCCGACGGCGTGCCCTTCGGCATCACGCTGCTCGCACCCGCCGGCCGCGATGGGTTCCTTGCGAGCATCGGCCGCGTATTTCACGCCGACACCAAGCTCAGCGTTGGCGCGAAGGGCGTGGCGCGAGCACCGCTCGCTCCGCTGCCGGCCAGCGGCGCCGACGAGATTCCGATTGCGGTCGTCGGCGCGCATCTGTCGGGCATGGCGCTGAACGGCGAATTGAAGGCGCTGAACGCACGCCTGATCGAAGCAACGAACACGGCGCCCGACTACAGGCTCTATGCGCTCGACACGACCCCGCCAAAGCCCGGCATGCTGCGCGTCGAGGCCGGCAAGGGATCGGCGATCGAGCTGGAGATCTGGTCCCTGTCGGCGTCCGCCTTCGGCAAGTTCGTCAACGCAATTCCCGCGCCGCTGTCGGTCGGCACCATCAAGCTCGCCGACGGTCGCAGCGTGAAGGGGTTTATCGTCGAGCCCGAAGTGCTCGGCGCAGCGCGCGACATCACAGCTTATGGCGGCTGGCGTGCCTATATGGCGGAAGCGGCGATGGCGTAACTTGCGTAGGGTGGTCCGCCGTAGCTCGAAGAGCGAAGGCGGAAGCGTGCCCACCATCGTGCCTCGGGTAAGATGGTGGGCACGGCGCTGCGCGCGTTTGGCTCCGACAACGCCACGCTACGGCGTCAAACCGACACCGCGTAGATCTCATACTCCCCGCGCACCAGTTCGATATGCGCGCGCATGGCGGCGGCGGCGCCTTGCTTGTCGCCGCGCATGATGGCGACGACGACGCGGTCATGTTCGGCTTGCGACTTGGCGAGCCGACCGAGATTGCGGAACTGGGCGCGGCGGAACGGCTGCACGCGCACGCGCGTGGCAAGCGTGATCTCGGCGATGTAGCCGTTGTGCGAGCCGGCATAAATCGCGTTGTGGAAGCGCTCGTTGACCTCGTGGAACCGCTCCGGATTGCCGGTGTAGCTCAGCACCCGCAGCTCCTCGTGAACGGCCTCCAGACCGTGGCGCTCGGCCGCCGACATCCGCTCGGCGGCAAGGCCGGCGCACAGGGCTTCCAACTCCGCCATCGCCTCGAACATGCTCGTCAGCCGCTCGATCGAAGGCTGCGCCACCACCGCTCCGCGATGGGCGCGCGCCTCGACGAGACCGCTTGCCACGAGCTGACGCAGCGCCTCGCGCACCGGCGTGCGCGAGACGTTGAAGCGCCGCGCGATGTCGGTCTCATCCAGCGGCGAGCCGGGCGGCAGGGTTCCGCGCACGATCTCGTCCGCGAGCTGAAGCCGCAGCTCCTCGGCGCGCGTGACCTTCTGCACCGAAGGCAGCGGCCGGTCGACGCGCGGCACTACCGTCTCAGTCGGCAGGGCTCCAGGCGTAAGATCGTCAAGCGTCATGCGATCAGGTCTCTTTCGGCTCGTCGATGATGCTGACATGGGCGGCGACGATGCGCCAGCCCTCGGGGAAACGGACCCAGGTCTGCATCTGCCGGCCGACCTTACCCTGCATGGTGTCGCGATAGAACAGCGTGGACGCGACCGCGGTGTCGCGGCCGTAACTGCTGATCACGGTTTTCGCGGTGCGGCGGTTCAGCCCGACCGGCGAGCGCGCGGCGCGAAAGCCGGAGATCGCCTCATAGCCGTAGAGGTTCTCGCCTATGCCGTAGCGCAAGGTGCGCGGGTCGTTGCGGAAGAGCTCGCCGAGCACGGCGACGTCGTTGGTGACCAGAGCCGTCTCGTAGCGCTCGAAAGCGGCTTTGACCTCCGCAATCACGTCGGGAAGATCGATCTCCATCTCAAAACCCTCTGGGCGACGGCACGGTTACCACGCCCATCCGTTCCAATGCGTACGCAACACGCAGCGCGATATCCTCGCGCCAGGGCGCCGTGATGATCTGCACGCCGATCGGCAGCGGCTCGAGCGGCACGGGCACCGCAACCACGGGCAGACCGATGAACGAGATCGGCTGGGTATGGATGCCGATATTGGCGCGCACCGGCAATTCGACGCCGTCGAGCGTGAACGTCGCCTGCCCGAGCTTTGGCGCCGTGCAGGGCGTCGCGGGCGCGAGCAGCACGTCGACCGATTTGAAGATTTCCGCGAGCTGCGCGCGATACCAGCGGCGGAATTTCTGCGCGCGGTCGACCAGCGCCGCCGGCACCATGGCGCCCGCGATCAGCCGGTCCCGCACCGCGGGGTCGAAGTCATCGGGACGCGCGCGCAGGCGATCGAGATGCAGCGAAGCGCCTTCGGTCGTCGTGATGACATAGGCCGCCGCGCGGGCGCGCGCGGCTTCGGGAATGTCGACCACGCGCGTTGCATCGAGCGCCTTGGCGACGCGGCTCACGGCTTCGACCGCTTCGGGGAAGACGTTCTTCCGAAAATGGCCGCCGGCAATTGCGACGCGCAGACCCGAGATGGATTCGCCGAGCAATGGCGTCACCGGCTCGATACCACGCGTGGTGCAGGCGGCATCGTCGGCATCCGGGCCCTGCATCGCGTCGTAAGCAAGCGCGAGGTCGGTGACGGAGCGCGCGAACGGACCGAGATGGTCGAGGCTCGCCACGAACGGAAACGAGCGCGCGCGCGACAGCCGGCCGTAGGTCGGCTTCAGGCCAAAGATGCCGCAGAACGACGAGGGCACGCGGATCGAGCCATTGGTATCCGAGCCCAGCGCGATCGGCACCAGCGCGCCGCCGACGGCGCTGCCCGAGCCGCCGGAAGAGCCGCCGCTCATCCGTGTCGTATCATGCGGATTGCGCGAGGGGCCGTCATGAACGTTTTCGCCGGTGAAGTCGTAGGCGTATTCGCCCATGTTGAGCGCGCCGACCAGCACGGCGCCTGCGGCTTCCATCCGTTCGATCAGCGTGGCATCGCGCGTGGCAGGCGTGCGGTCGCGGTTGATCTTCGAGCCGGCGCGCGTCGGCAGGCCCGCAACGTCGAACAGGTTCTTCACCGCAAACGGGACACCTGCGAGCGGGCCGACCTTTTTGCCGGCCGCGATGTCGGCATCGATCGCGCGCGCTTTGGCGCGAGCGCGATCGGCGGTGACGTCGGTGAAGGAATTGAGAATCGTGTCGTGCCGCTTGATGCGGGCGAGCGCTGCGTCGGTCGCATCGATCGCGGACAGCTTGCCGCCCGCCACTGCCCTGGCAATCTCCGCAGCCGTCGCTTCGGGAGCTGTCGTCATGGCAACATCAGGCGCTGAACACGGGCGCCGGCTCGGTCTCGTCCGGCAGCGCGAATTCGTCGACGAGGCGGGCGAGCCGCAGCGAGACTTCGAGGTTGGCGCGAATGGCCGGCCTCCAGGCCTCCTCGATCGGCAATGCCAGCGCTTTCGCGACGGCGTCGATATAATCGTCCAGTGGTTCGGCGGCCATCACGCTCCCAAAGCAGGCTCTCCAGGTTGTTATTTGAGCATGATCTTTTCGGAAAAGTCTTCGCACTTTTCCGGATCACGCCCTAGTGCACCGGCAACGGCGGATGCGGAATCGCCGTCAGCAGCTCCTTCGTGTAGTCGTCCTGCGGATCGCTGAGGACCTTTTCGGAAGTCCCCTCTTCCACGATTCGACCCGTCCGCATCACAATGACACGATCGCACAACAAGCGCACTACATTCAAATCATGCGAGACGAACAGGTAGCTCATACCCAGCGATGCCTTGAGGTCCTGGAGCAGATTCAGCACCACAGCCTGGACCGAGACGTCGAGCGCCGCAGTCGGCTCGTCCAGGATGACGAGCTTCGGATGCAGCGCAATCGCCCGGGCGATGCCGACGCGGGCCTTCTGTCCCCCCGACAATTGGTGCGGGAAGCGGTCGAGCAGATTGTGCGGCAGGCCGACCATGGTCGCGAGCTCCTCGCAGCGCGCCCGCAACGCATCGCGTTCCCTGATGTTGCCGAGCCGCAGAAGCGGGTCGGCGATGGCGCGCGCCGCGGTGAAGCGCGGATTGAGGCTGTCGGTCGGGTCCTGGAACACCATCTGGATGCGGCTGCGCAGCGGCAGGCGCGCAAAGGCGCTCGGCATGATGCTGCCGATCTCCTCGCCGTCGAACTGGATCCGGCCCGAGGTCTGGTCCAATAGCCGCATCACCATCATCGACGTCGTCGACTTGCCGCAGCCGGATTCGCCGACGAGGCCAACGCTCTCGCCATGGCCGATGGAGAAGCTGATGCCGTCGACCGCGCGGAACACCTGCGGGTCCACTGGCGGCTTGCGGCCGAACAGCTTGCCGAGCACGGCGGTCGCGCCCTGGCGCGGGTATTCCTTGACGAGCTTATCAATGAGGAGGAGGGGCTTTTCCTTCTCTCTCTTCCCGCTTGCGGAGTCGCGACGAGCTTCGCTCGCGCTGAGAGCGTCGGGGTGAGGAGGGCTCACCGCGAGCACGGTGCTTGGAGAGCCCCCTCACCCGCCGCGCTGCTCGCGTCGGCCTCTCCCCGCAGGCGGGGAGAGGCGAAGGAAGCCGTCGCACCTCCTTCCTCCTCCGGCAGCAAATCCCGCAGCGACACGCCGATCCGCGGCGTCGCGCGCATCAGTTTGCGGGTATACGGATGTTGCGGGTTGGCGAAGATGTCGGCGGCCTTCGCCGTCTCCACCACCCTGCCCTTCTCCATCACCACCACACGATCGCAATAGGCCGCCGCAAGGCCGAGATCGTGCGTGATCAGGATCGTCGACATCGCCCGCCGCCTGGTCAGTTCGACGATCAGGTCCATCACCGCCTTCTGGGTGGTGACGTCGAGACCGGTGGTCGGCTCGTCCGCGATCAGGAGCTGTGGATTGCAGGCGAGCGCCAGTGCAATGACGACGCGCTGGCACATGCCGCCCGACAGCTCGAACGGATAGGCGTGGTAACGCTCGCGCGGGCGGGCGATCTTGACCTGCTCCAGCGCCAGAAGCGCCTTCTCGCCGTGATCGGCGACCTGCGCCTGCTGCACATGGGTGCGCAAGACATCCTCGATCTGATCGCCGACTTTGCGGATCGGGTTGAGTGCCGCGCGCGGGTTCTGGAAGATCATCGAGACTTCGCGGCCGCGCAGGTCGCGCATCTGGTGTTCGCTCGCGGCCTTCACGTCGATGCCGGAGAACATCACCGAGCCCTCGGCGATACGGCCGGCGCGGTCGAGGATGCGCATCACCGCATATGACGTCACCGACTTGCCCGAGCCGGACTCGCCAACGATCGCCAGCGTCTCGCCCTTGGCGACGGAGATGTTGACGTGCTGCACCGCCTTCACGATGCCGCGGCGGGTCGTGAATTCGACCGTGAGATCCTGGACGTCGAGCAGCGGCGGGGCTGTCATGTCGGCATCCGAGCTGGGGCGCCAACCAAAAATCGCGAAAACAACCCCATGCAAAGGGGAAAGGGGTTGGATTCATTGGACAATTTCTGCGAGGAAATTGCCTGTGAGGTGAGCTCGACTCCCTCATTCCCTTCCCCCTTGCGGGGGAGGGGCAGGGAGGGGGTAGCCACGAACTCAGATCTCTCCCGGGGCTACCCCCTCCCCAACCCTCCCCCGCAAGGGGGGAGGGAGCGATACAGCGGAATGCGAAATCAACATCACGTCCTTCGCTGCGGGTCGACGATGTCGCGCAGGCCGTCGCCGAGGAGGTTGAAGCAGAACACGGCGAGCATCAGCGCAAGGCCGGGGAACAGTGCAATCCACCACTCCCCCGACACCATGAAGCCCGCGCCCTCGGCGACCATGATGCCCCATTCCGCCGTCGGCGGGCGCACGCCGAGACCGATGAAGGACAGGCCCGCGGCGTTGAGGATGGCGTAGCCCATGGTCAGCGACATCTGCACGATCATGATCGGCATGATGTTCGGCAGGATGTGCACCAGGAGGATACGGAATTCGCCATTGCCGGAGAGACGCGCCGCCTGCACGAAGCCGGCATTGCGGCGGACGTTGGCCTCGGCGCGGGCGACGCGCGCATAGAGCGGGAAGTTCACGATGGCGGTGGCCAGGATGATGTTCTGCACGGTGTTGCCGAGCGCGGCGACGATGCCCATCGCCAGCACGAACAGCGGGAAGGCCAAGATTGTGTCGGCGATGCGGCCGACGATGCGATCGGTCCAGCCACCGAAATAGCCGGCTGCGATGCCGGCGAGGCCGCCCATCAGGAACACCAGCACGACGGAGGCGACCGCGATGAACGTGTCGAGCCGGGTTGCCACGATGACGCGGCTGAAAATGTCGCGGCCGAGCTGATCGGTGCCGAACCAGTGCGCCATCGACGGCGGCTTCAGCGTTGCAGCGGTGTCGGAGGCGAGCGGATCGTACGGCACCACGTAGGGACCGAGGATTGCGGCAACGAGGATCAGGATCAGGAGCGCGAAGGCAAAGCTCGTGACCTTGTTCTCGCCGAGCACGTAGCGGGTTTGTTCGAGGATCGCGACGAGTCCCGACGTGCGGGCGGGACCGGCGGGGTCAACAGCAGGCGCAACGGTGCTCATAGCTCCACCCTACCCCTCCAAACGTACGCGTGGATCGATCACGCCGTAGAGAATGTCGATCACGAGATTCAAAAGCACGTACATCACAGCCATGGTCAGCACGAAACCCTGCACCGGTGCGAAGTCCGACGATATCAGCGCCTCCACCGCGTAGGAACCGATGCCGGGCCAGGCGAACACTTTTTCCACCAGCACGTTGGCGCCCAGCAGGAACGAGAACACCATGCTGAGCGTGGTGATGACCGGCAGCATCGCGTTGCGGAAGGCGTAGGTGACGATGACGGTGGCGGGCGACAATCCGCTGGCGCGCGCGGTGCGGACGAAGTCGGAGGCGAGCACCGCGAGCATCGAGGCGCGCGTCATGCGCGCGATCGGCGCCAGCGAGAAGATCGCAAGCGTCGTCGCGGGCAGGATGAGCTGGCTGAACGCGGAGCGGAACGCCTCGAAATCGCGCGCGATCAGCGTGTCGATCAAATAGAAGCCGGTGATCGTGGGCGGCGCACTGTAGAACACATCCAAGCGGCCGAGCGGCGCCGGCGACCAGCCGAGCTGGAAGTAGAAGACATAGACCAACACGAGGCCGGTGAAGAACACCGGCAGCGACACGCCGGCCGTCGTCGTGACGCGACAGAGATGATCGATCCAGGAGCCCGGCCTTGTTGCCGCGAGAACGCCGAGTGGAATCGCGATGGCGATCGACACGATGAGCCCGAGCAGCGTCAGCTCGGCAGAGGCCGGCAGGCGGTTGCGGATTTCGGTCGCGACCGGCTGGCCGGTCGTCAGCGAGGTACCGAAATCGCCATGCGCGAGATCGCCCGCGTAGCGGAAGAACTGCTCGATCAGCGGCTTGTCGAAGCCGAGCTTCTTGCGGATCTGCTCGACGGCCTCTTTCGTTGCGGCGGGACCGGCGAAATAAGCGGCGGGATCACCGGGCAGAGCGCGCGTCAGCAGAAAGGTGACGATGACGACGCCGATCAGCGAGGGAATCGCGAACATCAGGCGCTTGCCGATCATGGTCAGCATGGCGAAGCGTTCCCCTGCCTCACGCGCACAAACGCACTGGCGCTCGCCACTTGCTCCGCTGCGCTCCCTCCCCCCTGCGTGCTCACCTCACCCATGACAGCTCACCCCTTCGCCATGGCGCGGTAGTCGAGGCGGCGGTGGAACCAGTATTGATAGCCCGAGACGTTCTTCTGCATCGCGACGTTGACGAAGGGCTGGTAGAGCGGGATGCGCGGCACCTCGGCGAAGGCGAGATCGACGAAGCCCTTCACGTCGGCATCATAGGTTGACTTGTCACCGATGGCGGCCGCCGTGCGCGCGCCGTCGATGAGCTTGTCCATCTCGGGCGATTTGTAGCTCATGGTGTTGAAGACGGAATTGTTGCCGTGATAGCACCAGTAGAAGAAGTACTCGGGGTAATCGAGCCAGCCCGAGAACACGTTGGTGAACAGCGGCATCTCCTTCTTGTTCAGCTCGGTGCGCCAGTTGGCGCCGGGCACTTTGTTGATCGTGGTCTTGATGCCGAGCTGCGCGAGGCTCTCCTGCACCAGCACGCAGAGCGGCTCGTTGACCCCTGCGAAATTGAGGTCGAACGAGATCGTCGTCTCGAAGCCGTTGGCGTAGCCGGCCTCGGCGAGCAACGCCTTCGCCTTCTCCATGTCGGTGCTGTATTTGTGCGGCTGTGGCCAGGCGACCTCCGTCGCCTTGTCGGCGGCCGCGCCGAACATGGGATTGCCGAGCCCGAACAGCACGGCATCCATGATCTTCTGGTACGGCATCGCATAGGCCATCGCCTGCCGGACCTTGGGATTGTCGAACGGCGGCTTGGTCACGTTCATGCCGATGTACTGGATGCCGTTGGAGAACGGCAGCGACACCACGTTGAGCTTGCCGTTCGCCTTCATCTCCTGAAAGTCCTTGAACGGCAGCTCGTAGGAGATGTCGGCGTCGCCGCGCTCGAGCAGCGCACGGCGGTTGCCGGCCTGCGGCACCATGCGCCAGATCACGCGCCTGATCTTCGGCAAAGGGCCGCCGACCCAATCCTCATTGCGCTCCATCACGACTTCAGTGCCGGCGGTCCACTTCGTTACCTTGTAGGCGCCGGAGCCCGCGGTCTGCTGCTTGGTGTATTCAAGGCCCCAGGGATCCTTCTCGCTCGCGTTCTTCTTCACGAGCTCCGAATTGACGACGCAGGGCACGATGACGGCGAGATCGGGAATCGTCAGGCGATCCTTCTTGAGGAAATCGACTCGCACCGTGTCATCGTCGACCACGACGAACTGCTCGGGCTTGGTCAGCGAGCCCGCGCTCATCTGGAAGGTCGGGAAGCCGCCAACGCTGACTGCGCGATCGAGCGACCACTTCACGTCCTTCGCGGTGACCGGCGTGCCGTCGTGGAATTTGGCGCTCTTCTTCAGCTTGAAAGTGACCGACATGTCGGAGATCTTCATGTCGTCGGCGAGCTCGCCCTTGAACTTGTCGCGGTCGTAGTAAGGTACGCCGCCGGGACCGCTCTTCATCTCGTGGCTGATCAGGCGGTCGTAACAATTCCAGGACACTTCATAGCCGGGCACGTTGGTGCCGACGCCGTGGATGTCGAGATTGTTGGGACCGCCCTCGGAGACGATCAGCAGCGTCTCCGAGCGCGCATCGGCCTTGGCCGCGGAGATCACGTGCGGCGCGGCCGGGAGCACTGCGCCGGCTGCCAATCCAGAAACGGATTTGAGGAAATCGCGGCGCTTCATGGCAATGCTCCAACGCAAAAGGCTTTTGGTTGGAACAGGCTTCGCAAGGTTCGTGCCAAAGCTTAACGAGATGCTAAGGCGCGACTAACCGACTGACATAGCGATAGAAAATTCTAAAACGCCGCAGCAATGAGGCAGGTTTCGCGGCTGCGAATTGCATACAGAGAACCTATTCTGCTCATCAAATAGGCCAATTTGGCGAACGCATTCAGATTGGGCAGCTCAGCTACCGCTCAGGGCTGGCGCGTTCGAACTGGCGGAGCAGCTTGTTGCCTCGCTCGGCTGCGGAATCCATCGCCGTCTGGGCCTCCTTCTTGCCGGCAAAGGCCTGCTCCAGCTCATCCTCGATGACGCCGCGGATCAGCACGAAGGAGCCGAGCCGGATGCCCTTCGAGTTCTCGGTCGGCGGATGCAGCGTGATCTCCTCGAAGGAGATCGCGGTGCCGGGGTTGCGCTCGTAAAAGCCCTGTGCGCGCGTCAGCTCGAAGGCGGCTCGGGTGATCGGCAGGTAGCCGGTGTTCTGGTGCCAGGCTGCCTGCACGCCCGGCTGCGACAGATAAGCGAAGAATCTTGCGACGCCCTTGTACTCGTCGCGCGGACGGTCGCGCAGCACCCACAGCGTGGCGCCGCCGATGATCGAGTTCTGCGGCGCACCCTTCACATCCGGCCAGTACGGCATCATGCCATAGCCGACCTCGAACTTCGAATTGGCCTTGATGTCGGCGCGCGTCGCCGAGGAGCCGATGAAGATGCCGCATTCGCCCTTCTGGAAGCGTGGCTCGGCCGACTGGCCGCGGCCGCTATAGTCGAACACCTTGTCCTTCTGCCACTCGCTGAGCTGCGCGACGTGATGCACGACGACCGGATTATTGATCCGCAATTCCGCATCCAGTCCGCCAAAGCCGTTCGCCTTGGTCGCCAGCGGCAGATCGTGAAACGCCGAGAGATTCTCGACGTGAATCCAGGACGGCCAGGACGTGGTGAAGCCACACGGCGCCCCACCCTCGCGCAGACGCTTAGCGGCAGCCCCAAGCTCCGGCCAGGTCTTTGGCGGCGTCTGCGGATCGAGGCCGGCGTCACGGAACATGGCCTTGTTGTAGTAGAGGATCGGCGTCGAGGCGTTGAACGGAAACGACAGCAGATTGCCGGCCGCGTCCGAGTAATAGCCATATACGGCCGGCAGATAGGCGCCGGGCGAGAACGGCTCGTTCTGATCCTTCATCAGGCTGAACACCGGATAGATCGCGCCCTTGGCCGCGGTCATGGTGGCGGTCGCCACCTCGTTGACCTGGACGATCGCCGGCTGGCCGCGCGAGCGAAAGGCGAAGATCGCCGCCGTCACCGTCTCGGTGTAGTTGCCCTTGTAACTCGGCACGATCCGGTAGTCGGATTGCGAGGCGTTGAAATCGGAAGCGAGCTTCTCCAACTGACGGCCAAGCTCGCCGGACATCGCGTGCCAAAGCTGGATGTCGGTCGCGGCGCGGGCCGGCGAGGCCGGGACGATCGACACCAAGGCGAGGGCCGCTGAGACGGCGATGATCTGCAAAAGACGCAAGGCTGCAACCACGATCGTTCATCCCGTCTCGCGCCGACAAAGGCGGCTTTTGCCCCGCACCTGCTTAAGACGCAGCATTGCTGGTTTCAATCAGGAAAAGAATTGGCCGCGCTGCACAATCGACCCGCTTCGATGCTCGAGGAGCAGGATGGCCTTCCCCCGCCCTTCTGCTAGATTGCATTGAACCTTTTCATCCCGCCATAGACTCCATCACTGAGGGATTAAGTGTGCCAGTGTTGAGCCGTGCCGAACTCTCGCGGACCGGAGTGGTTTTCGTCGTGCTCTTGTTCGCGATGTGCGCGACGGGAGCGTTTGCGCGCGAATTTCGCGCCGCCGACACCCAGACCGAGAATTACCCAACCGTCCAGGCGCTGCGTTACATGGGCGCCCTGATCGCGGAACGCACCGGCGGCCGGCATGAGGTCAAGGTGTTTCACTCCCGCCAGCTCGGCGAGGAGAAGGAGACGATCGAGCAGACCCGGGTTGGCGCGATCGACCTCAACCGGACCAACGTGGCGCTGATCGGCAACTTCGTCCCGGCGATGAATGTGCTGGCCATGCCGTTCCTGTTCCGCTCCATCGAACACATGCAGAAAGTGCTGGATGGACCGATCGGCAGCGAAATCCTCGGCAGCTTCGAACCTTTCGGCTTCGTGGGCCTTGCCTTCTACGATTCCGGCGCTCGGTCGATCTACAACGGCGTCCGGCCGGTGAAGAGCGTGGCCGACCTCAGGGGCCTGCGGATCCGCGTGCAGCAATCGGAGTTGATGTCGGCGATGATCCGCTCGCTCGGCGCCGAGCCGGTCGAACTACCCTACGGGCAGGTGCTCACGGGCCTCGCGACCCGTCTGATCGACGGTGCTGAAAACAACTGGCCGTCCTTCGTGACCACGGACCATTACAAATATGCAGGTTACTACACGCTCACCGAACACACGATGAGCCCGGAGGTGCTGGTGATGTCGCTGAAGGCGTGGCGGAGCCTGTCGGAGGAGGACCAGCAGATTTTCCGCGAGGCCGCGCGACGCTCCAGCCACTTCATGCGCGAGAAGTGGCGCGATCTGGAGGGGCAGTCGCTGCGCAAGGCGGAAGCTGCCGGCGTCGCCGTCGTCAGGGATATCGACCGCAAGCCGTTCGAGGATGCGATGGCCCCCATCTACGCCAAGGCCGCGCAGGACCCCGCCGCGGCCGCGCTGATCGGACGCATTCGCAAGGTGGAGTGAGGCCTCTTGGCAGCGCTTGGACACAGCGAGCAGAAGGAAAGGCCGCCCGGCCCGGTCGGACGCGTGCGCGCCCGCCTCGTCGGCCTGCTGCGCGCCGTCCCGATCCGCTGGCGCATCCTGTCGATCGCCGCGCTGAACTCCGCCGTGGTCGTCGTGCTGGTGGCGATGATCTGGAACGGAGCGCAGGTGCTGGCCTCCGCCTGGGACGATGTCCGCCAGGTGCGCGAGTCCGACAAGATCCTGGCGCTGCTCGAAAGCGAGACCGGGCGCCTGCAAAACCTTATCCATCGCTACATCAACCAGCCGAGCCCGGACCTGTTCGCCGAGATCCTGCTGCTCCGCGAGGCCGTGCTGGGTACGCTGACCAACCGCGCCGCCAAGGACCCGATGCTGTCGGGCTCGGTCGAGGAGCTCGAGCGCACCACCGAACGCTTCCTCAACGGTTTTGGCGAATTGCGCAGCGTGCAGGCGACCATCGCCAAGACCTATGAGGAGCAGGTGCAGGGCCCCGCCAAGGACATGGCGGGTCTTTATTCCATTATCGAAGGCGCCACAGGCCATCGCGATGCGCTGATCTGGCCCTCGCTCGGCAAGTCCCGCGAAGCCTTCACCGCCATGCTGGTCGCGGCCAACTCCTATTATCTCTCGCTCTCGCCGGCCGCGGCCGAGGACGCCCGCCGCAACACCGAGACGATCGAGAAGACGATCCCGGTGATGCGGGATCTCGCCGACAACGATCTTCAGCGCATGGCGCTGGAAAAGCTCGCCACTCGCACCGCCGCGCTGCGCGAGGGCTTTGCAAACCTCTCCGAGCAGCTCACCAGCCGCACCGAGCTCCTGCGCAACACCATCGACGCGAGCCAGGCCGAGGCGATCGGCGCCATCGACGACCTCTCGACCAAGATGCGCCAGCGCGAGCAGCGCGCGCAGGAGACGTTCGACCGCACGCTGTCGGACATTTCTCGCCGAGTCCTCTCAATTGCGGTGATCTTCCTCGGCATCATCCTCACCGTCGGCGTGCTGATCGCGCTGTCGATCCGGCTGCCATTGCAGCAGATCATGACGGCGATGCGCGCGATCACGATCGGCGATCTCGACCGCGAGGTGCAGGGCATCACGGCGCGCGACGAGGTCGGCGCGATGGCGCGCGCCGTGGAGGTGTTCCGCGAGAATGCGATCGCCAAGCGCCAGACCGAGGACGAGTTGCGCGCCTCGAAGGAGAAGGCCGAGAGCGCGCTCCTGGAGCTCAACACCGCGCAGCAGAACCTGATCGACGCCGAGCGCCTCGCCGCGCTCGGCGGCCTCGTTGCCGGCGTCGCCCACGAGGTCAACAACCCGATCGGCATCAGCCTCACGGTTGCCTCCAGTTTCGCCCGGCGCAGCGAGATTTTCGAGGCGCAGCTCAAAGGCGACGGCGCCTTGCGCCGCTCGCAGCTCGAGGAGTTCGTGCAGTCCTCACGCGACGCCTCGCAGCAGCTCGTCGCCAACCTCCAGCGCGCCGGCGAACTGATCCAGTCGTTCAAGCAGGTCGCGGTCGACCGCTCCCATGCCGAGCGGCGGCAGTTCTCGCTCAGCGAGGCCACCGACCAGATCATCGCGAGCCTGCGCCCGGTGCTGAAGCGCTCGCCGATCACGCTCAACGTCGACGTGCCCGAGGGCCTGCTGCTCGACGGCTATCCCGGCTCCTATGGCCAGATCCTGACCAACCTGTTCCTCAACGCCGCCAACCACGCCTTCGCCGGCGGCCGCGCCGGCACCATCTCGATCTCGGCACGGCCGCGCGGGTCTGATGACATCGAGATCAGCTTTGCCGACGACGGCGCCGGCATGACGCCGGACGTGCAGCGGCAGGCCTTTGACCCTTTCTTTACCACCCGGCGCAATGAAGGCGGCACGGGTCTCGGCCTCCATATCGTCTATAACCTGGTCACCCAGCAGCTCGGCGGGCGGATGATGCTGGAATCCAAGCTGGGACAAGGCACCACTTTTCGCATTATCATGCCTCGGGTCGCCAAGGGCGGCGCGCAAAGCACAGAGATTGACGGGACTTCTCAATGGCCGAACAGGACGATGTCCTCCACCTGATTGACGACACCGCCACCGCGGCGGAGGATACGACTGCGCGGAAATGGAAGATCGCCGTCATCGACGACGATCCCGCCGTGCATGACGGCACCCGCTTCGCGCTGTCGGACTACAGCCTGAACGGCCAGGGTCTCGAAATCCTCTCCGCCTATTCGGCCGCCGAGGGCCGCAAACTGATGCGCGAGCACCACGACATCGCCGCCGTGCTGCTCGACGTCATCATGGAGACGGATGTCGCGGGGCTCGAGCTCGTCGAATTCATCCGCAACGAGGTCCGGAACGAGACCGTCCGTATCATCCTGCGCACGGGACAGCCGGGCCAGGCGCCGGAGCGGCGCGTCATCGTTCAGTACGACATCAACGACTACAAGGCGAAGACCGAGCTCACCGCCGACAAGCTCTTCACCTCGCTGACCGCGGCGCTGCGCTCCTATCAGCAGCTCGAGCGCATGATGCAGACCCGGCGCGGCCTCGAGATCATCATCGACGCCGCCTCCACCCTCTACGACTTCAAGTCGATGCAGCGGCTCGCCGAGGGCGTGCTGACCCAGCTCGCCTCCCTGCTCAACGTCGACTGTGCCGGTATATTGGTCCTGCGCGACAATGGCGGAACGGCGGGCGCGGAGCTGTCGGTGCTGGCGGGCTCCGGCTGCTACAGCCGCTTCATCGGCACCACCACCTCGAAAGCGCTCGACCCCGATCTGCGCGCGCTCGTGGAAGCCGCCTTCCAGCGCCGCAAGAACGAATTCGCCGACCACCACAGCGTGATCTATCTGCGCACCGGCAGCGGCCGCGAGGTCGTCGTGCTCCTGCAGGCCGAGCGCGACCTGTCGGAGACCGACCGCTCGCTGGTCGAGATCTTCTCCAGCCGGCTCTCGATCGCCTTCGACAACGTCATCCTCTATCAGCAACTCCAGGACGCCAATACTCAGCTCGAGGACCGCGTCGCCCAGCGCACCCGCGCGCTGATGCAGGCGAACCGAAGGCTTTCGGCGCAGTGGCTGCGGCTGCAGCGCGCCAACGGCTTCAAGAACGAGATTCTGGGCACCGTTGCGCACGACCTGAAGAATCCGCTCGGCGTCATCCTCGGCCGCACCGAGATGCTGAAGGAGCTGATCACCACGGGCGCCTCGAGCGGCAGCGTCACCGGCCAGGTCGATCACATCCGCGACGCCACCAAGCGCCTGACCACGATGGTCGATCACCTGATCTCGGACGCGATGGCAGATGCTTTCGATATCACGATCCGCCGCGAGCCGGTTGACGTCGCCTCCCTGGTGCAGGAGGTCGCCGAGGCCAACCAGCCGCTCGCCGTCAACAAGCAGCAGACCATCGGCGTCACCGCGCCGGCCAACATCGTCACGATGTGCGACACCGACCGCATCCGCGAGGCGATCGACAATCTGATCAGCAACGCAATCAAGTACAGTCCGATCGGCGGCAAGATCAGCGTGACCGTCACGCATGAGGGCAACGACACCGTCATTCGCGTCAACGACGATGGCGCGGGCCTGTCGCCGGAGGATCTCGGCCGCCTGTTCGGCCGGTTCCAGCGGCTTTCCGCCAAGCCGACCGCCGGCGAGAGCTCGACGGGCCTTGGGCTTTCCATCGTCAAGCGTATTATCGACATGCATGGCGGCGAGGTGACCGCCGAGAGCGACGGCCCCGGCAAGGGCTCGACTTTCACCATCACGCTGCCCGCGACCGAAATGCCATAGCCTGAACGCCAAGATCTGGATGCCATGACCCAAAGCCAGCACATCATGATCGTCGACGACGAGGCCCCGGCCCGCGAAATGGTCGGCGATTACCTCAAGATGCACGGCTTCACCGTGACGCTGTGCGACGGCGGCAAGTCCTTGCGCACCGCGATCCAGGGCAGCATGCCCGATCTCGTCGTGCTCGATCTCAACATGCCCGAGGAAGACGGCCTGTCGATCATCCGCGACCTCAAGAGTCGCATCAACGTGCCGGTGATCATGCTGACGGCGACCGCGAGTCCGATCGACCGCGTCGTCGGCCTCGAGCTCGGCGCCGACGATTATGTGGCGAAGCCGTGCGAGCTGCGCGAATTGATGGCACGCATCCGCTCGGTGCTGCGACGGAGCGCGCCGGTGAAAGCCGTGGCGGCGGAAACCACCACGGCGAAGTCGGACAAGGATCAGCTGGTGCGCTTCGGCACCAAATGGCTGGATCTCGAAGCGCAGGCGCTGCGCGACGACGAAGGCAACGAGCACCCGCTGACCGCATCGGAATTCGGACTGCTCAAGGTGTTTGCGGCCAATCCGAAGCGCGTGCTGTCGCGCGAGCGTCTCCTGGAGCTCGCCAATGCGCGCGACGCCGAGGCCTTCGACCGTGCGGTCGATCTGCGCATCATGCGCATCCGCCGCAAGATCGAGCCCGACCCGACCAAGCCCGCCGTGATCCGCACGATCAGGGGCGGCGGCTATCTGTTCTCGCCCGGCGGCGAGAAGGCGTAGCGTCAATCGAAATAGACGAGGCCGTAGACGCAGGACTTCGCGGCCATTGCTCTTCGGATGCGCTCATGACGCGCCCAGCCAAAAAGGAGCGGCGGAGAACGCGGAAGCCAAAGATTCGTTCCCGCCCGCAAAATCCGCACCCCCGTAAATACCGTATATTGAAATGATTGGCTTTTTTGCCCCGAATGTTTCGTCGCAGTCTTCGCGACGAAACAATTTGGCGGCGCACGAAACCATTTTCCGCTTGTCGCGCAGACGTCCCGAAACGCTGGCTCTTTAACACTTTGATCCTAGGAAACGCCGCCCGGTTGCGGCGCTACGGGGAGCCAGTCATGCAGAACGTCGTCGCCATCAACGCCCAGGCATCCCAGGGCATCATTGCCGCTCAGGCGACCTCGGACGAAATGCTTCTGGAGAGCATTGCCGACGGCAACCGGACCGCCATGCACATGCTGTACTGCCGTCACAATGTGCGGGTGTACCGCTTCATCCTGCGCATCGTGCGCGACGCCACCACGGCCGAAGACCTCGTGAGCCAGGTCTTCCTGGACGTGTGGCGGACCGCCAGCCAATTCCAGGGCCGCTCGCAGGTTTCGACCTGGCTGCTCTCGATCGCCCGCTTCAAGGCGCTGACCGCGATGCGCCAGCGCCGCTTCGAGGACATCGATCAGGAAGACGTGCGCCAGATTCCGGACGAGCACGACACGCCGGAAACCGCTCTCGACCGCAACGACACCAGCGCGATCCTGCGCGCCTGCGTGGCGAAGCTGTCGCCGGCGCACCGCGAGATCATCAACCTCGTCTACTATCACGAGAAATCGGTGGAGGAGGTCGGCCAGATCATCGGCATTCCCCAGAGCACGGTGAAGACCCGGATGTTCTACGCCCGCAAGCAACTCGCCGATTTGCTTAAGGGTGCCGGCATCGACCGCTTTGCCGCCTAAAGATTTGTGATTTCAAAGTGATAGGACCTGTCCATCGGTCCTGTCTCGGGGCACGAAAGCGTTACCGCAGACGAAACAATTGAAACAAACCACAACATCAGGCGGAAGAACTTCCTTGCTATAAACCTCTCCTACGGTTTGCTTAAACCTCCCAGGGACCTCCAACGACCCGGACGGGATGCCCCCCACCGGGTCGTTTTCTATTTGGGGGTGGCGGGACCGCAAGCCACAGGGTCGATGCACCTCTCCCGCTTGCGGGGGAGGTCGGCGCGAAGCGCCGGGTGGGGGCTCTCTCCACATTGGGAGTGTCCATTGTGGAGACACCCCCACCCCACCCCAGCCCTCCCCCGCAAGCGGGAGAGGGAGCGCACCATCGATGCAGCCGCAATTCCCGTCACGAAGGCGTGACGCCACGTAACGACTGCAGCATCCGGCCCGAAACAACCTCGTGAACCCATCCATGAGGGCCCGATGCTCGACCTGATCTTTGCTGTCCTTGCCGGCGTCCTCACCATCGCCGCGCCGTGCACGCTGCCGGTGCTGCCGATCCTGCTTGGCGCATCGATCGGCCGCGCCGGGTACTTGCGGCCCGGGATGATCGCGCTGGGTTTCGTCGTCTCGTTTTCCGCGACCGCGCTGCTGCTCGGCGCGATCACGCACCTGTTCGATTTCGATCCGAACGTGCTGCGCGAGGCCGCCGCTGTTCTCCTGCTCGGCTTCGGCCTGCTGATGCTGTGGCCGGCGCCGTTCGAGTGGCTTGCGATCCGGTTTCATGGCTGGCTTGATCTCGGCGCATCGAAAACGGCGGCGCGCGGCGGCGCGCTCGGCGGGCTGGTGCTCGGCACCACGCTTGGCCTGGTCTGGACGCCCTGCGCAGGGCCCGTGCTCGGCTCGATCCTCACCCTCGTTGCGACCTCGAAGAACCTCGCCTGGGCCGGCACGCTGCTGATCGGCTACGCGATCGGCGCGGCGCTGCCGATGCTCGCCATCGCCTATGGCGGACAGGTCGTGACCACGCGCGTGCGCGCCATCGCGCGCGTCTCTCCCCGTTTGCAGCAGGTGTTTGGTGTCATCGTGATCGCCTTCGCCCTCGCCGCCTACTTCCAATACGACACGCTGATCGTGGCGTGGCTCACCGGCTTCTATCCCACCGGCCAGATCGGCCTGTGATCGCTCACATCTCAACAGAGGACACTTCCATGACTTTCAAGTTGCTCGCTGTCTCCGCCGCCCTAACCGGCATGGCCCTCACCGGCGCCGTCATTCCCGGCATCTGCGACGAGACCGCGCGCGTCGTGCCCGTTGTCACCGCCGCCGCAAGCCAGCAGATCGCGCCGGACTTCACTGGCATCAGCAACTGGTTCAACTCAAAGCCGCTGAGCCTCGCCGATCTCCGCGGCAAGCTGGTGCTGGTGGATTTCTGGACCTATGGCTGCGTCAACTGCGTCAACACGCTGCCGCATGTCACCGAGCTCTACGCCAAATACAGGGACAAGGGCCTTGTCGTGGTCGGCGTGCACACGCCGGAATTTCCGTTCGAGCGCTCAGCTTCCAACGTGCAGGCCGCGCTCAAGCGTCATGGCATTAGCTATCCGGTGGCGCAGGACAACGACTCCCGGACCTGGAATGCCTATCACAATCAGTATTGGCCGGCGCAATACATCATCGACCAGTCCGGCCGCATCGTGTTCGAGCACGCCGGCGAGGGCCGCTATGACGAGATCGACCGCACGGTCGCGCGCCTGCTGAACGCCGATAGCTGACGCCGCAGCGACGTCACGTGGCTGATGTCTTGGCCGGTTCCAGCCTGCCGCCGTTGTTGCTTGACTCCACGGATGCGTCCGTGGAGTTTCTTGCCGACGGAATCGGCCGCCCGACATGGACGACGCGACCACCAGCAACGACATCCGCCTTCGTGAAGGTTCCTCAATTGCGCAGCGGCTGGTGATCGCCGGCTTCGCGGCAATCGTTTCCCTGTGCTTCACGCCAGGCCTGTTCGCGCACGATGTCCTGGAACTGATCATCTCCGTGGTCGCGCTGCTGCTCGGAGCGGCGTTCATCGGCGGCGTCATGCTCGCACCTGCGGTGGTTTGGATCATCACGCCGAATGAAATCCTGATCGGGCGCCAGCGTCCGTTCGGACGGCTCCGCACCAGGATCGTCGCGAAAGATGACATCGCGCAACTGCAGGTCCAAGGACAGGTCCAGGGACGCAAGGCTTCCACGACGCGCTTCCACCTGGCCTTCACGCTGGCTTCGGGGGAGCGCCTGACCTCTCCGCCGATCTCCGACGTCACGCATGTCCACGACACGGTTGCACGGGTCGCCGCGCAGTTCGGCGTTCCCAATGTCGAGGCGCCGATCAATCCGCTCGATGCCGCCAATCCCGAGATGCATCTCGGCGAGCCCGTCGAGCCGTTCTCCAGCAGGGACATCAGGATCGTTGCCTTGATCGTCGTCGGATTATCCGCCGTGCCCTACGCCTACAAACTCTGGCGTGGCCTGTCGCCAGGCCCGATCGACATCATGCTGCTGCCGATAGGCGCGATCGCCGCGTTCGCCGTCTACAGATATGCCAATCTCGTCACCGGCGCCTTCTGGGTCATCCGGCAAGGCGATATTCGCGTTGAACGCTTGTCGGGCGACGGCCAGCTGCGCGCGGACCATATCGAGGGGCGCGACGTCGAGACGATCGCGGTCGAGCGCCGCGGCAGGTCGGAGGACGAGCACTGTATCGTCGCGATCAGACTGCTATCAGGACAAAAGTTTCGCAGCCCCCGCATCGGCTCGCGGCAAGAGGCCCGCGCGGTAGGCGTCGAAATCGTCCGGCGGCTCGGGATCAAGCCTGAGAACAACAAGATCTAGCTGGCGTCCAGTGC
Source organism: Bradyrhizobium sp. CB82 (assembly GCF_029714405.1). Lineage (NCBI taxonomy): Bacteria > Pseudomonadati > Pseudomonadota > Alphaproteobacteria > Hyphomicrobiales > Nitrobacteraceae > Bradyrhizobium > Bradyrhizobium sp. CB82. Next base: position 8,880,549 of record NZ_CP121650.1, read on the forward strand.
CAATTGCCGAAGTTGATGTCATCCCGAGTTCGATCTGAGCCTCTCGCGCTTGCGGGAGAGGTCGGCGCGACCGGGCGATGCGAAGCATCGTCCCGCGCGCCGGGTGAGGGTTCTTTCCTCTTGGGGAGTGTCCCATTGCGGAAACACCCTCTCCCCAACCCTCTCCCGCAAGCGGGAGAGGGAGCGCACCACCACCGCGGTACCATTCTGGGCTTTTCGCGCCATCCCCCTGTTCGTGGCATTGATCCTCGTCAAAAAACCAAAGCATTCTCATGACATACCGGCCGGGCTCGCCCAAAACTTGCCATGAACTTGCCCCTGAGATTTGATGCGACCGAATGATTTGCGCTGTGGCAGCGGGAGAGCTTGAAATGACGGATTTTCGTCGCCTGACTGGGATATTGATCACCACACTCGGCCTGATCCTCTCCACCTCATACGCCTCCGCGCAGCAGCCCGATCGCGGCGACGAGCCGGGCCTGATCGCGGATGACAGCTACGAACTCGATCCGGAATGGCAGAAGCAGGTCGTGTACTACCGCACGACCGAGGCGCCGGGCACCATCATCATCTCGACCTCGGAGCGTCACCTCTATCTGGTCCAGCCCGGCGGGCGCGCGATCCGCTACGGCATCGGCGTCGGCCGCGACGGTTTCCAGTGGCAGGGGCTGCTGAACATCACCAACAAGAAGGAATGGCCGGACTGGACGCCGCCGCCGGAGATGATCCAGCGCCAACCATATCTGCCGCGTTTCATGGCCGGCGGCCCCGGCAACCCGCTCGGCGCACGCGCCATGTATCTCGGCACCACGGTCTACCGCATCCACGGCACCAACCGGCCTGACACGATCGGCACCAAGGTGTCGTCGGGCTGCTTCCGTCTCGTCAATAATGACGTCGCTGACCTTTATGACCGCGTCCCGGTCGGGACCAAGGTGGTCGTGCGGCAGAAGCCCGAACTCTAAGGTTATCGTTTCAGCATGATCTTTCCGGAAAGCCCTTCGCACTTTGCGCTAGCGCGGCCCTCCGGATCCTGATCATGCTTCCCGCCTTCGCAACACTTTCTTTTCTTCCCGATTATTTCGAGAGAGACAAATCATGCGCACTTTTCGAGGCGGCCTGCTGATCGGGCTCGCTGTCGCCGTCCTGGTCGGCGCTTTGGCCGTTGTCTACGAAATGTACGACACCCGCACGCTGAAGCGCACGGTCCGGCGCGGCGAGGTCTTCTGCGGCGTCAATAAGGGCCTGCCGGGCTTCTCCATCCCCGACGACAAGGGTAACTGGACCGGTTTTGACGTCGATTTCTGTCGCGCGGTGGCAGCCGCCATCTTCAACGATCCGAGCAAGGCCAAGTTCATTCCGCTCGATGCCAATGAGCGTTTCAAGGAATTGCAGAGCCGGAAAGTCGACATTCTCTCGCGCAACTCGACCTGGAGCATGGCGCGCGAGCTCGACTACGACCTCTATTTCCCGGCCGTCGCCTATTACGACGGCGAAGGTTTCATGCTGCCCCGCTCCCGCAACAAGGAGACCGCGCTGGACCTGACCGGCAGCAAGGTCTGCGTACAGTCGGGCACGACGACGGCCCTCAACCTCGCCGACTACTTCCGTGCCAACAACATGAAGTATGAAGAGGTGAAGTTCGACAAGCTCGAGGACGTGGTGAAGGCGTACGACAGCGGCAAGTGCGATACGCTGACCGCCGACGTCTCCCAGCTCTACGCGCTCCGTCTCAACCTTTCCAAGCCCGGCGACCACATGATCCTGCCGGACATGATCTCCAAGGAGCCGCTCGCGCCCGTGGTGCGCCAGCGCGACGACGACTGGATGATGATCGTGAAGTGGACGCTCTACGCCATGATCAACGCCGAGGAGCTCGGCATCACCTCGGAGAACATCGACGAAGCCCTGAAGTCGAAGAAGCCCGAAGTGATGCGCCTGGTCGGCACCGAAGGCAATTACGGCGAGCAGCTCGGCCTCACCAAGGATTGGGCCGTGCGCATCATCCGCCACGTCGGCAATTACGGCGAGATGTATGAGCGCAATATCGGCGAGAAATCCAGGCTGAAGATCCCGCGCGGCATGAACCAGCTCTGGAACGCGGGTGGCGTGCAGTACGCGCCGCCGATGCGGTAACGACATCCTCCTTCGTCATTGCGAGGAGCAAAGCGACGAAGCAATCCAGACTGCCTCCGCGGAAAGATTCTGGATTGCTTCGCTGCGCTCGCAATGACGAGATTGGGGCAACGCCTTCCACACTCTCAACTGTCATCGCCCGGCTTGACCGGGCGATCCAGTACGCCGCGGCCTCTTCGTAGATCACTGCTGCCTCTGGAATACCGGGTCGCCCGGTCAAGCCGGGCGACGACACCGATTGTGAGGCGCTCTCCCGCCGCGCCTCAATACCCCCGCGCCCGCGCCAGCTGCTCGGCATGGTAATTCGCATCACCAAACAACTCCTCACAGACCCGGGCGCGCTTCATGAAGAAGCCGATGTCGAACTGGTCGGTCATGCCCATGCCGCCATGCATCTGCACGCCTTCCTGCACCGCGCGGGTGGCGGTGGTGCCGGCGCGCGCCTTGGCGACCGCGACGGCTGAGGCGGCCTTGGCGACGTCGGCATCGAGCGCCTGCATCGCCTTCATCACCGCAGCGCGGGTGATCTCGATGTCGACATAGAGCTCCGCGGCGCGGTGCTGAAGCGCCTGGAATTCGCCGATCAGCTTGCCGAACTGCTTGCGCTGCTTCAGGTACTCGACGGTGCGGCCGAATACCTCTTCACTGAGACCCACCATTTCGGAGGCGACCGCCCCGCGGCCGATATCGAGCACGCCGTCGAGCAGGCCTGCACCCTGATCGACCTCGCCAATCACGCTATCGGCATTGACCTCGACATTGTTGAACTCGATGCGCGCCGCATTATGCGCATCGACCATGATGGTGCGCTCGACGGCAACGCCCTTGGCCGCAGGGTTGACCAGGAACAACGTCAGTCCCTCGCGCTCGCCGGCAGCCCCCGCCGTGCGCGCCGCGACGATCAACAAGTCGGCGACATGGCCGTCGACGACCAGCGCCTTGGCGCCGGAGAGCCTGAAGCCGTTGCCAGCGCGCACGGCTTGCAAGCTGGTCTGGAGCGGCCGGTGCTTGGCGCCCTCGTCGACCGCGAGGCTCGCGAGCAGCGAGCCGTTCGAGATCTTCGGCAAATAGTCCGACTTCTGCGCGGCATTGCCGCCCCGCATGAGCGCGGAAGCCGCGACCACGCTGGTCGCCAGGAATGGCGACGGCATCAGCGTGCGGCCGATCTCCTCCATGACGATTCCGGCTTCGACGCAGCCGAGACCGCTGCCGCCGAATTCTTCCGGCACGAGCAGGCCGGCAAAGCCCATCTCGGCGAAGGATTGCCAGAGCTCCTTGGAGAAGCCGGTCGGGTCCTTGGAGTCGCGCAAGTGCCGCAGATGCGACACCGGTGCCTTGTCGCTGATCAGCCCGCGCGCAGAGTCGCGGAGCATCGATTGTTCTTCGGTGAGGACGAGGGCCATGGTGGATTCCAACAAAGTTCTGTTCGGACTGGTTTCGGTGTTGATCCTCATGGTGAGGAGGCGCAAAGCGCCGTCTCGAATCATGAGGCCGTCCTTCGAGATGCGGCCTAATGGCCGCTCCTCAGGACGAGGACTTCTCTTAAGCCCCCGGCAGATCGAGGATGCGCTTGGCGACGATCCCGAGCATCACCTCGCTGGTGCCGCCCTCGATCGAGTTGGCCTTGGTGCGCAGCCAGGCGCGCGGGCGGGCGCCTTGCCTGGAACGCTCGCTTTCCCATTCCAGCGCGTCGACGCCGCCCGCCGACATCAGGATCTCGTAGCGGCGCTTGTTGAGCTCGGTGCCGTAATATTTCATCGCGGAGGAGAACGCGGGGTGCGCCTGCCCCGCCTTGGCGAGATCGACCGCGCGCTCGGCGCAGGCTGCAAGCGCCGCTTCGTCAACATCGAAACTCGCGATCCGGCCGCGCAGCATGGCATCGTCGAGCTTGCCTTGCGCATCGGTTCCGATCGTATCAGCGGCGATCTGGCCGAGCGGTCGGCCGACGCCTCGCTCGCCCATGCCCGAGATCATCGCGCGCTCGTGCTGCAACAGATATTTCGCGACGTCCCAGCCGCGGTTGACGGCGCCGACGACATGCGATTTCGGCACGCGGACATTGTCGAAGAAAGTCTCGCAGAACGGCGAGTAGCCGGAGATCAGCAGGATCGGCTTGGTCGAGACGCCCTTCGAGGTCATGTCGAACAGGATGAAGCTGATGCCGTCATGCTTCTTCGCGGCGGGATCGGTACGCACCAGGCAGAAGATCCAGTCGGCATAGTTGGCGTAGGACGTCCAGATCTTCTGGCCGGTGATGACGAAGTCGTCGCCGTCGCTCTCCGCGCGGGTCTGGAGCGAAGCGAGATCCGAGCCGGCGTTCGGCTCGGAATAGCCCTGGCACCAGCGGATCAGGCCGGCCGCGATCTTTGGCAGATGCTCCTTCTTCTGCGCCTCGGTGCCGTATTTCAGTAGCGCCGGCCCGAGCATCCAGATGCCGAAACTCGACAGCGGCGGCCGCGCGCCGATTTTTGCCATTTCCGCGCGCAGCACCTTGTGCTCGGCAGCGCTTAAGGCCCGGCCGCCATATTCCTTCGGCCAGTCCGGCACGGTCCAGCCCTTGTCGCGCATGCGTTCGAACCAGACGCGCTGCGGCTCGGACGAAAATTTCGCGTTACGCCCGCCCCAGAACACGTCGGCGTCGGAGGCTGCGGGCTTGCGCATCTCGGGCGGGCAGTTGGCCTCCAGCCAGGCGCGCGTCTCGTTGCGGAATGTTTCGAGCTCCGCCGTCTCAGCATCAGGCGTCGTGGAATCAGTCATGGGTCGTTTCCATCATTCAAATTCGACTGGTTGCGCGCGACTCTGGGCCATCGCATCGCGGAATTCAACCTATTCCGTTGCAGCCGGCTACTCACGGCGGACGGCACTCGGCTATAGTCGCCGAAAGGCGAGGCTTGAAAACACAGAGGAAACGACGATGCGCCTGAAGTTACTTTCGCCTGGCGAAATGAGCGACGACCAGCGGCAGACCTACGACGAGTCGATCGCCGGAAAACGCGGCAAGCCACCGGCGCCGATGATGGCCTGGCTCAACAGCCCGGAGATGGCGCGCCACGCGACGCGGCTCGGCGAGGTCATGCGCTTCAACACCGTATTTCCCGCAAAACTTTCGGAGATCGCAATCCTGGTCACGGCGCGGCACTGGACTGCGCATTACGAATGGTACGCGCATAAGCGCCTGGCGTTGCTAGGCGGCATGAAGCCAGAGATCATCGATGCGATCCGCGACCGCCGTACGCCAGAGTTCGACGATCCCAAGGGCAAGATGATCTATGATGTAGCGAAGTCGCTGCACGAGGCGTATGGGCTCGCCAAGGGCCTCTACGACGAGGCGGTCAAGCTGCTCGGCGAGCGCGGGCTCGTCGAGGTGATCGGCCTGTGCGGCTACTACACGCTGGTATCGATGACACTGAACACGTTCGAATTCGATCTGCCGGAGGGTGAGGTCTCGGAGTTGAGCTAAAAGCGCGATGAGATTGGTTCGATTGATACCGCGAAGGTGGTGCGCTCCCTCTCCCGCTTGCGGGAGAGGGTTGGGGTGAGGGTGCTTCCGCAATGGGACACTCCCCGTGCGGAGAGAGAGCCCCACCCGGCGCTTCGCGCCGACCTCCCCCGCAAGCGGGAGAGGTTGACCGAGCCCGCGGCTCAATCGAGTCAACCTAAGGCTATCGCGCTCTAACTAATTGCCGATCCGGAAACGCTGGGTTTCGGGATAGGCCAGTACCGCTGTCTTGGAACAGCCACTATGTCGAGCGGACACACGGAGCAACCACATGTCACCCAATCCCGCCGTCAATGCCGGCACTCGCATCGGCCATGTTCACCTGAAAGTCGCCGATCTCGATCGCGCGCTCGGTTTCTATTGCGGTGTGCTCGGCTTCGAGCTGATGCAGCGCATGGGCTCGGGCGCCGCCTTCATCTCGGCCGGCGGCTATCATCACCACATCGGGCTCAACACCTGGGAGAGCAAGGGCGGCTCACCGCCGCCGCCGGGCACGACCGGGCTCTATCACACCGCGATCCTCTACCCGACGCGGCCGGCGCTGGCCGATGCGCTGCATCGCGTGCTCACGGCCGGCATCGCGCTGGATGGCGCGAGCGACCATGGCGTGTCCGAGGCGCTTTACTTGCGCGATCCCGACGAGAACGGCGTCGAGCTCTATTGGGATCGGCCGAAAGAGCAATGGCCGCGCACGCCGGACGGCAAGCTTGCGATGTTCACCAAGCGGCTGGACCTGGAGGATTTGCTGAAGCAGCGGGAAGGATAACTCCGCAGGGTGGGGCAAAGCGGCTTGTCCGTCGTAGCTCGAAGAGCGAAGGCGGAAGCGTGCCCACTAATTCTTGTGAGGCAATGGAGAATAAATGGTGGGCACGGCGCTACGCGCCTCTGCCCACCCTGCGACTCATCGCTTCAGATCGCGTCGGGAAATTCGCCCATCGCGGCTTCGAGCCGCGCCTTGCGGCGGCGCGCATAGGAGGCGAACGAGAGGACGGCAAGGCCCAGCACCACCGGCGGGAATACGACCATGTTGACCGCCGACCAGCCATAATTGGCGAGCAACTGCCCCGAGGAGAACGAGCCGATCGCCATCATGCCGAAGACGAGGAAATCGTTGAAGGCCTGCACCTTGTTGCGTTCGCTGGGGCGGTGCGTCTCCAGCACCAGCGCGGAGGCGCCGATGAAGGAGAAATTCCAGCCCACGCCGAGCACGATCAGCGTCGCCCAGAAATGCATCGCGGTGATGCCGGAAAGGCCGATCGCCGCGGCGCCCGCCTCCAGCAAGAGGCCGGTCGCGACGATCTTCGGGGCCCCGAAGCGCGCGATCAGCGCTCCCGTGAAAAAGCTCGGGCCATACATGGCGACGATGTGCCACTGGATGCCGAAATTGGAATCGCTGACGCTGAGGCCACAGAGCTTCATGGCAAGCGGCGCCGAGGTCATCACCAGGTTCATCATGGGATAGGCGATGACCCCGCACAGCGCGGCGGCGATAAAGCGGGGCTGCCGTACGATGCGCCATAACGGCCGTCCGCCATGGAGATCAGCGGGCGCAGGCTTTGGCATATCGACGCCGGCGACGATGCCCATCGCGATCAGGGCGACCGCCGCCTGCACCACGAAGCTGAAGGCGAACAGGTAGGGCAGCCAGACGTCCATGGTCCACTGCACGAGCTGCGGACCGAGCACGCCGGCGAACACGCCGCCCGCCATCACCCAGGACACCGCCTTCGGCCGGTAGGCCGCGCTGGCGCCGTCGGCAGCGGCGAAGCGATACGATTGCGCCACCGAGCCATAGAGACCGCCGAGGAAGGTCGCGATGCAAAACAGCGCGAACGAGCCGTTGAGGATCGCGAACGAGCCGACGAGACCGGTGAGCGTGCCGCAGGCGGTGCCGATGGTGAAGGCCATGCGGCGGCCGAAGCGGCGCGAGATCGCTCCAGTCGGCAAGGTCCCTGCGGCAAGGCCCAGCACATACATCGACAGCGGCACGGTCGCGAGCGATATGTCGGGCGCGAGCGTCGCGCCGACGATCGAGCCGGTGGCGAAGATCACGGCCGAGTTGGCGCCGGTCAGCGCCTGCGCCGCCGCAAGACGCACCACATTGGCGCGCACCCGAGTGTCGTCGGCAATCTCGTCGGCTGAAGTCACGTCTAACATCGGCATTTCCGCCCGGCGGCGCTCGTTGATTTGCCGGCACTATGGAGGGACGCAGCGGCGCAGACAACCGGCGCAAACGAGCGCAGGCCATGCCGAGGGCGCAATTGGACAGCATCTAGCAGGCCACGGTATCAAAGGTTTGCGCTCGATCAACCTCGCCTTGCAAGTTCGCTCCGGAGTTCGGACCATGCCCGTTGACGACAGGCCTACGCTCGCGGCTCCCGACGACGATCCCTATCTCTGGCTCGAAGAGGTCGAAGGCGAGCGGGCGCTCGACTTCGTCGAGCGGCAGAATCGCCTGACGCTGGACAAGTTCGGCGGCCCGGCGTTCGAGCGCGACCGCGATATACTGGCAGGAATCTACGACCGGCCGGACAACATTCCCTATGTCGGGCGCAGCGGCGGCCTGCTCTACAATCTCTGGAAGGATGCGAACCACCCGCGCGGCCTGTGGCGGCGAACCACGCCGGAGGAGTTTCGAAAATCCGATCCAGGCTGGGAGGTGCTGCTCGATATCGACCAGCTTGCGGCCAGCGAAGGTGAAGATTGGCTGCTGAGCTGGACAGCCTCGCGGCCGAATTATTCGCGCTTCATCCTTAGCCTGTCGCGCGGCGGCAGCGACGCCGTCACCTTGCGCGAATTCGACGGCGAGACGAAAAGCTTCGTGACGAATGGCTTTGTCCTGCCGGAGGCGAAAAGCAGCGTGGATTGGTTCGATCCGGATACGCTGTTGCTCACCAGTGCCCACGGCGAAGGGATGGCCACGACCTCCGGCTATGCCAGGACAATTCGATCATGGCGGCGCGGTCAAGCCGTCGATCAAGCGCCTGTAATTTTTGAAACCACCGCTGACCATATGCGGGTCTACGGCAGCGTCGACGACACGGCTGCGGCGCCGCGGGCCTGGATCGTCGATCAAATCGACTTCTTCAATTTCGTGATCTGGCTGCGGGACGAGGCCGGCGCGATGACGAAGCTCGATCTGCCCACAGACGTCTGGATGCAGGCGCACGGCGACTGGTTCGCCATGAAGCTGCGCCAGCCTTGGTCCATTGCCGGACGAACCTATGCGGCAGACGTCGTGCTCGGCATCCGGCTGTCGGCTTTCCTGGCGGGCAGCCGCGATTTCGCGGTTCTGTTCGAGCCCGGTCCCCGGCGCGCATTGCAGGGCTTCTTCTGGGCCGGAGGCAAACTCGTGCTGTCGATTCTCGACGAGTTGCGGCCGGGGTTCGAAGTCTGCACGCCGTCGGCAAGCGGCTGGAGCCGCGAGGCGCTGCGCGGACTTCCCGATATCGGCGTCGTCGAGGTCTGGCGCTTCGATCATCATGAATCCGAAAGCAATGGCGATCTGCTTGCCAACGTCCAGGATCCGCTTACACCGTCGTCGCTGATGCTGCTCGAGCGGGGCGTCGCCAGCCCGACCGTGCTCAAGCAGGCGCCGAAGACGTTCACCGCCGATGGGCTCTTGGTCACCCAGCACGAGGCCATCTCCGTTGGCGGCGAGCGCATCCCCTATGTGCAGACCGGGCCCGCTGGTGAGACCGGCGAAGCGCCGGTCTATATGACCGCCTATGGCGGCTTCGCTCTCTCGGTGAAGCCGTACTACAATCCGGCGCTCGGCAGGCTGTGGCTGGAGCGCGGCGGCACCATGGTGCAGGCGAATTTGCGCGGCGGCGGCGAGTTCGGGACGCGCTGGCATGATGGCGGGCGGTTTGCCGGCAAGCGGCTGTCGCATGATGATTTCGCGGCGGTCGCCGCCGATCTCGTGCGCCGCGGCGTCACGCAGGCCAAGCGCATCGCGGCGCAGGGAGGATCGAACGGCGGTATCCTCATCACCAACATGCTGACGCGGTACCCCGAGCGTTTCGGCGCGCTGTTCTGCACAATCCCGCTGATCGACATGCGCCGCTACACAAAGCTGCTCGCGGGCGCGAGCTGGATCGCGGAATATGGCGACCCTGACAAACCCGAGGACTGGGAGTGGCTGAAGACCTATTCGGCCTATCATGCCGCAAAGCCCGGCCAACCCTATCCGCCGATCCTGATCGCCACCACGCGGCGCGACGATCGCGTCCATCCGGGACACGCGCGCAAGATGGCGGCGAAACTCCAGGCGATGGGCTACGAGGCCTGGTTCTACGAGCCGGCCGCGGGCGGTCATGGCTATGGCAAGGACAACAAGGAGCGCGCCGGCTTCCAGGTGCTCGGCTTTGAATTTTTGAAAAGCAGGATCGGCTGGCACGACGGCGAGACGTGAGGACGTCGCCCTCTAAGCTTCGGTGGTGCATCACTGTGTGAGGCGGGCACCATTCCGTCATTCCCTCCCCCCTTGCGGGGCAGGGGCAGGGAGGGGGGTAGCCACGAACTCCGACCTCACCCGGGCTACCCCTCCCCAACCCTCCCCCGCAAGGGGGGAGGGAGCGCAGCGGAGCAAGGGGCGACGGCTTCCCTTTCTTCGGAGCGAGAGGAGCGCGCCCACTCAACCTCGCGCGAACACCAGTGTGAGATTGTTGGCGGGCATGTCGATGAGATCGATCAGGCGCAGGCCTGCATGTTGTGCGAGCTTCTCGACGTCGGCGAGATCGCGCACGCCCCATTCCGCATTGCCTTCGCGCAAGGAAGTGTCGAACACGGCGTTGCTGAGCGCGGTGTGCTTGCCGTCGCGCTTGAAGGGACCGTAGAGGAACAGCGTGCCGCCGGGCCGCAAATAACGGCCCGCGCCGGCGAACAGGCCCTCGGCCACGTTCCACGGCGCGATGTGGATGACGTTGGCGCAGAACACCGCCGCGAGATCCTTCGGCCCCTCGCCGCTCTTCATCTCCGGACACCAGTCGGGGTCGGACAGATCGACCCGCAACGGCGATCGGATGTTTTGCAGGCCGGAATGGAGGCGCCAGGCCTCGATGCTCTTCAGATGCCGCGGATTGAGGTCGCTCGGCCACCAGACGAGATCGGGCGTATGGCGGGCGAAATGGACCACATGCTGGCCGGTTCCGCTGCCGACCTCGACCACGTCGCCGAGGCGGCCAGCCAGGTGCTTCTCCAGCGCCGCCCAGATCGGCTCGTGATTGCGATGGAACGCGGGCGCATCGAGCCGCCCATCGGGCTCGACGCGCCCGCCGTCCTTGCCAAATTCGACGACATATTCAGCCAAATGAGGCCCCCGAAAAAACGAGAACGCGATAAAAACGCCACTGGACGCTGAAAACGCCCTGGTCCGACAGGGCCGAATCTGCCGAACAAATGGTCTCTTTGGTTGCAGCGCAGAAGATATTAACTCCGATTTGCGACCTGCATAGTCGTGATTGTCAGACGGTGCCCTTTGTGCTTTGAGCACTATATTTCGCAAACGCAATCATCGACATAACGCCTCGGATCGACGCCTTGACCGCCTTTCCCCGGAAGCCCGCTCTGGTCTTGATCCTGGCCACCTTCGCCGCGATGGCCGCCGGGCCGGCGCGCGCCCAATCCGCTGCCGCCGAGGGAGAGAAGCTCGCCTTCGATCGCGGCAAGGGCAATTGCCTGACCTGCCACATGATCAAGGGCGGTGACCTGCCCGGCACGATCGGGCCCGAGCTGAAGGACATCAAGGCAAAATATCCCGACCGCAACGAACTGGTCGCGATCCTGTTCGACGAGACCAAGCGCAATCCGCAGACCATGATGCCGCCGTTCGGGCGGAACCGGATTCTGACAGAACAGGAGATCAACGCGATCGTTGATTTCCTCCAGACCCTGTAACCGCGCCGACCTAAGCGATCGCTGAAGCGATCAACCAGGAGACTGAGATGAGTGCAATGACCGGCCTTCTCGCGACGCGGCGCCTGATCCTGCAAGGCGCGGCCTCCGTTGCGCTGATCGGCCTCGGCAATCTGCCGTTCGGAACCACGCCTGCGCGCGCCGCTGTCAACGACAAATATCCTGAAGAGGCCTTCAAGCAGAAGAGCGAGACCGACGCGATCAAGGCGCTCTACGGCAAGACCGCCGAACCGTCCGACAAGATCAAGCTCGACGCGCCCGAGATCGCCGAGAACGGCGGTGTGGTCCCGATCTCCGTGACGACGACGCTCGACAAGGTAACCTCGATCTCGTTCTTCGTCGCCGAGAATCCGAACGCGCTGGCGGCAAGCTACAAGATCCCGGACGGCACCATCCCCAGCGTCGCCAACCGGCTGAAGATGGCGAAGACCACCAACGTGGTCGCGATCGTGGAGGCCGACGGCAAGCTCTTCAGCGCGACCAAAGAGGTCAAGGTCACCGTCGGCGGCTGCGGCGGCTAGGAGAATTCCGATGGCATCAAGCATACGCGTGCGCGCAACATCTAACGGCGACATCACCGAGGTGCAGGCGCTGATCCAGCACCCGATGGATTCCGGCTTCGTCAAGGACGCCAAGGGCGAATTGATACCGGCGCATTTCATCCAGGAACTGAAATTCGAGCACGACGGCAGGGAGGTGTTCGTCGCCGATTGGGGTCCTGCGGTCTCCAAGGACCCCTACGTCAAGTTCAGCTTCAAGGGGGCCAAGAAGGGCGACGACCTCAAGATAAGCTGGGTCGACAACAAGGGTGCGTCGGATACGACCACCGCGAAGATCTCGTGATGAAGGCGCGCTCCGCAATCTGGCTCGGCTCCGCGCTCGTCGCGCTCACGGCGCTCTGCTTCACCGCGCCGCGCGTGATCGCTGCCGACAAGATCGATCCCGCCACTGAGGCCAAGGCGTTCCAGAACTTCTTCTTCCAGAAATTCCCGAACGTGAAGCACGAGGATTTCGTCAACGGTCCTTATTCCATGAACGAGGACATGAAGCGGCAGTGGCAGGAGAAGGAGGAATTCCCGCCTTACGAGTTCGCGCTCGACGCCGGCAAGGAGATGTTTGCGACCCCGTTCAAGAACGGCAAGACCTACGCAGACTGCTTTCCGAACGGCGGCATCGGCATCCGCCAGAACTATCCCTACTTCGACGAGAAGGAGGGCAAGGTCGTCACGCTCGAGCTCGCGCTCAACCGCTGCCGCGAGGCCAATGGCGAGGCGCCCTACTCCTACGTCAAGGATGAGATGGCCTCGCTGACCGCCTACATGGCTTTCACCTCGCGCGGCAAGCTGATGGACATCAAGATCCCCGACGATCCGCGCGCGCGCGAGGCTTACGAGAACGGCAAACGCTATTTCTATACGCGGCGCGGGCAGATGAACTTCTCCTGCGCGAGCTGCCATGTCCAGAGCCCGGGCGAGCGCATCCGCGCCGAGATCCTGGCGCCGGCGCTCGGCATTTTGAACGCGATGCCGATCTACCGCTCCGAATGGAGCGGCATGGGCACGACCAGCCGCCGCTTCGTCACCTGCAACAGCCAGACCCGCGCGGTTCCATTGGAACCGCAGTCGGACGAGTACCGCGACGTCGAATATTTCCTGTCCTACGTCGCCAATGGCCTGCCGATTTCCGGCCCTGGGGCGCGGCCATGAGCAGGACCATGACCGGACGATCACTCGGGCTCGCCTTGCTGCTGACGATTGCCGCAGCGCCGGCGCGCGCGGCCAGCGAAGCCGACTACAAGGCGGCCTATGCCGCGGCGGAAGCCACCGCCAAGGAGGCGGCCGGCTTGCGCAATCAGTGGACGCCGACCATTTCGACTCTCGCCGCCGCGAAGAAAGCCGGCGACGGCGGCGATTTCGACCGCGCGGTTGCCGCCGCCAAGGAGGCCGAAGCGCTGGCGAAGGCCTCGATCTTCCAGGCGACGTCGGAAAAAGAAGCCTGGAAGGCGATGGAAATCCGCTAGACTGGCTCTCGTGGAACCTTCCGACGATCGTCGTCTTCTCTCGGGGCGCGGAGAATTTGAGATGGCTATCCGCCGCCGTGATTTCCTAAGAGCCGCAGGCGCTGCCGCCGTCACGGCAGGGCTGCCGGGGCTTGCGCGCGGCGCCGACACCACCAGCATCTACGACCTCGAACGCTTCGGCAATGCGCGCATCCTGCACATCACCGATACGCATGCGCAGCTCAACCCGGTCTATTTCCGCGAGCCCAGCGTCAATATCGGCATCGGCGAGATGACGGGACGGCCGCCGCATCTGGTCGGCCGCGCCTTCCTCGAACGTTTCGGCATCCGGCCCGACAGCGCGGACGCCTATGCCTTCACCTGTTTCGAGTTCGACAAGTCCGCGGCCCGCTTCGGCAGGCTCGGCGGCTTTGCGCATCTGAAGACGCTGATCGACCGGATGCGCAACGACGTCGGCGAGCAGCGTTCGCTGCTTCTCGACGGCGGCGACCTCTGGCAGGGCACGGGGCTTGCGAACGTCGTGCAGGGCCGTGGCATGGTCGAGATCGCCAACCTGCTCGGCATCGAGGCGATGACAGGCCATTGGGAATTCACCTATGGCGAGCAGGTGCTGCGCGACAATCTCGAACGCTTCAAGGGCGAATTTCTGGCGCAGAACGTCTTCCTGACCGAGGAAGCCGCCTTCAACGATGCGCTGGCTTTCGACAAGGCGACAGGTCGCGTGTTCAAGCCGTCGACCATCAAGGAGCTCGGCGGCCATCGCGTCGCCATCATCGGCCAGGCCTTTCCGTACGTGCCGATCGCGCATCCCAAGCGCTTCACGCCGGACTGGACCTTTGGCATCCGCGAGGAGGAGCTCCAGAAACTCGTCGATGGCTTGCGCGGCAATGACAAGGTCGATGCCGTCATCCTGCTGTCGCACAACGGCATGGACGTCGATCTGAAGCTTGCGAGCCGCGTTACCGGCATCGATGTCATCCTCGGCGGCCACACCCATGACGCCGTCCCGCAACCGGTTGCCGTGACGAATGCGGGCGGCACGACACTCGTCAGCAATGCCGGTTCGAATGGCAAATTTCTCGCCGTGCTCGATCTCCAGCTCGCCAAGGGCAAGGTCAGCGATGTTCGCTATCACCTGCTGCCCGTCTATTCCGAATTGTTGAAGCCGGACCCCGCGATGGCCGAGCTGATCGGCAAGGTGCGCGAGCCGCACGTCACCGACTGGTCGGAGAAGATCGCAACGCCCGACCGGCTGCTCTATCGCCGCGGTAATTTTTCCGGCCCCATGGATGAGCTCATCTGCTCGGCGCTGCGCCACGAGCTCGATGCCGAGCTCGCGCTGTCGCCCGGATTCCGCTGGGGTATCACCGCGCTCGCCGGCCAGCCGCTCACACTCGAGGATGTGCTGGCGGAGACCGCGATCTCCTATCCCGAGACCTACGTGCAGGAGATGACCGGCGACCAGATCAAGGATGTGCTGGAGGACATCTGCGACAACCTCTTCAACCCCGATCCCTACCACCAGCAGGGTGGCGATATGGTGCGTGCCGGCGGCCTCAGCTACACCTGCACGCCGACGGCGGCGATCGGCAGCCGCATCTCCGCGCTGGCGCTCGACGGTGGCACGCCGCTCGAAGCGCACCGAAGCTACAAGGTCGCGGGCTGGGCGTCGGTCAACGCCCAGCAAGGCGCGCCCGTCTGGGACGTGGTCGCAAAATATCTGCGCTCGGGCCGGATGCCGGAGAACAAAGGCTCCGGCGTCACGCTCAGGGGCGTCGAGGACAATCCGGGAATTGCGGGACAGGGATGACGCGTTCACCAATCCTTCGCGCGATGCTGTCGGCGCTGGTCGCCTGGGCTTTGGTGCTGCCCGCCTTCGCCCAGCAGGTGCCGTTGCAGGACAAGCCATTCGCCGAGCACAAGGTCGTGCTCCAGCTCTCCGACGGTGATGCCAAGAAGCAGGCGCTGGTGCTCAGCGTCGCCAACAATCTCCTGAAGGCCTATGATCCCGACAAGGTCGCCATCGAGGTGGTGGCGTTCGGTCCCGGCATCGACCTCCTGCTCGGCACCAACGAGCACCGCAAGCAGGTCGAGAGCCTCATCGCGCAGGGTGTCCGCTTCGACATCTGCCTCAACACCGTCGACACGATCGAGCGGGAGACCGGCCGGCGGCCGGATTTCATTCCGTCCGCGACGCCGGTGCAGGTCGGGGTCGGCCAGATCCTGTTTCTGACCGAGAATGGATACACGCTGGTGCGGCCGTGATGCCCGCTCCGTCATTCCGGGGCGGCGCGTAGCGCCGAGCCCGGAATCCATCTCTCACGCCCTGCGGCCAAAAGGATTCCGGGTTCGGTCCTGCGGACCGCCCCGGAGCGACGCTGGAAGCGGTGCAGCAAAATATTTCATATTTATCTCTAGAAACAGTGAATTGCTTCTCTTTATTGTTGCTGACGTAATAGAATTTGGAATCAGCCTTCGCCGGGGGTCTGCCATGATCTTTCGCCAACTGTTCGACAGCGTTTCGGGGACCTACAGCTATTTGCTGGCCAGCCGCGCGGGCGGCGAAGCGCTGATCCTCGATCCCGTGCTGGAGAAGGTCGACCGCTATTGCCAATTGCTGCGCGAGCTCGATCTCAAGCTGGTCAAGGCCGTCGACACCCACCTGCATGCCGACCACGTCACAGGGCTCGGCGAGCTGCGCGACCGCACCCACTGCATGACCATCATGGGCGACCAGAGCAAGGCCGACGTGGTGGCGATGCGGGTCTCCGACGGCGACAAGGTGACGATCGAGGGCATGTCGCTCGACGTGATGTACACGCCCGGCCACACCGATGACTCCTACTCTTATCTCATGGGCGACCGCGTCTTCACCGGCGACACGCTGCTGATCCGCGGCACCGGCCGCACCGACTTCCAGAACGGCTCTTCGCGCGCACAATACGACTCGATCTTCAATCGCCTGCTCAAGCTGCCGGACGAGACGCTGGTCTTCCCCGCGCATGACTACAAGGGCGACACCGTCTCCACCATCGGCGAGGAGAAGCGTTACAATCCCCGTCTCCAGGTGCGCTCGATCGACGAATATATCGAGTTGATGGCCAACCTGAAGCTGCCCAATCCGAAGATGATGGATGTGGCGGTACCAGCCAACATGCATGTCGGCCTGCATCAGGAGGAATTGGAGAAGGAGGGCCGCGTGCTGAGCGCCGTCGACGCCATCCGCGCGCTCGGCCGGCCCGACATCCTGCTGGTCGATCTGCGTGAGACCAATGAGCGCGCCAAGCACGGCATGCTCGAGGGCGCGCTGCATGCGCCCTATCCGTCGATCGAGGAGAGCCTGAAGCCTGGCGGCATGCTGCGCGAGGTGGCGGCCGCCACCGGCCGCCGCGTCCTGTTCTTCTGCGCCTTCGGTGAGCGCTCGGCAATGGCGGTTGCCGCCGCAAAACAGGCCGGGCTTGCCAACACCGCGCACATCGCCGGCGGCATCGACGCCTGGAAGAAGGCTGGCGGGCCCGTGGTGCGAGCGTGAGGGCGGCTGGTGCCCCCAGTGCCGGTTGAGAAAGGTCAAGCGGAACGGGGCGGGTCCGGCTAGCATGCGCGGATAGCTTCATCATCCGGAGAAGGTCATGGCCAAGGCCGGCAACAAGACCCCGCCGCCGAAGAAGGCGGATGACACCGCGAAAAAACCGCAGCCGCCGCGCGACACCGACGACGACTACGAAGACGGCGACATCGCTACCCCCAAACGTGACCGCTACGGCCCGGACGACGAGCCGCTGTGAGGGTGGCGGCGGACTACCCGGATCGACGCGAGGGTCGAGCAACTCACACTGCTGTCATGCCCCAGCTTGACGGGGGCATCAAGTACGCCGCGGCCTCTCCGTATCCCTTCGCCTCCTCTAGAATACTGGATCGTCCGCCTTCACGGGCGATGACAGCGGAGAAAACGCCTCGCACGCGTCGCAGGACGGCCCCTCACTGCTCCCACCGCGTTACCTGCCATGCGCCGGCATTCATGGACAAATAACCGCTCGCGCCGATAGTTTCCGTTACCCACAGGAGGGAGTGAAACGGAACTGCGATGGCCGACGTTCTCGCCGCAGCGCAACAGGGGAAGAGCGACAGCGCGCTGCGCACGCTGACGGGGATCTCGATCGCGCATTGGGTCAGTCATTTCCATCTGCTGGTGCTGCCGATGCTGTTTCCGTTCCTCAAGAGCCAGCTCGGCGTCGGCTATATCGAGCTCGGCTTCGCACTCACCGTGTTTGCAGTTGTGTCCGGCCTGACACAGGCGCCGACCGGCTATCTTCGTCGACCATTTTGGTGCGCGAAGGATTCTGCTGATCGGACTCTTGATCGGCGGGCTGTCGCTGGTGCTGCTCGGCCTGCATCTGAGCTACGCCTCGCTGATCATCTGCGCGGTGCTGCTCGGGCTCGCCAACAGCGTCTATCATCCCGCCGATTACGCGATCCTCGCCGAGCACATGGACGAGGCGCGGATGGGCCGCGCCTTCTCGGTTCACACCTTCGCCGGCTATCTCGGCGGCGCGGTGACGCCCGCGATCGTCGCTGCACTGGTCACGGTCTCGGGTGGCGCCGGCGCGCTGATCGCATCGGGCGTGATCGGCGTACTCTGCGCGCTGCTGCTCGTCGTGATGAGCATTCCCGACGCCGGCGCGCACAGGAAGAAGCCCGGAAACAAAGCTGCGCCAACACAGGCGGTCATCACGCCGGCGCTGATCATGCTGACCGCGCTGTTCATGCTGCTCAGCCTGTCGATTGCCGGCATCAGCAATTTCGGTGTGGTGGCGCTGATGAGCGGCTATGCCGCGTCCTACTCGGCCGCCAATGTCGCGCTGACGGCATTTTTGGGGGCAAGCGCCGTCGGCGTGCTCGCGGGCGGCTTCCTCGCCGATCGCACCGAGCGCCATGGCCAGTTCGCCGCCGCGTGCTTCGCCGCAAACGCCGCGATCGTGCTTCTGATTACGCTCGTCGCACTGCCCGGCTTGCTGCTGACGGTTGCGATGACCGTTGCGGGCTTCCTCTCCGGCGTGATCGCACCCTCGCGCGACATGCTGGTGCGCAATGCGGCGCCTGCTGGTGCTGCGGGGCGTGCCTTCGGCATCGTCTCCACCGGCTTCAATATCGGTGGCATCATCAGCCCGCTGCTGTTCGGCTGGATCATGGACCAGAACGCGCCGCACTGGGTGTTCGGCGCGTCGGTGGTGTTCATGGCGGCCACGGTGGTCCTGTCGCTGCTGACGGAGCGGCGCGAGCAGGCGGGCCGATAGTTCGCTGCAGATTGGGCTACCAGCAGCTCAACTCACTCGGTGTCGTCCGGGGCGCGCCAACGGGTCCGCGTAGCGCGGCCCGATGACAGGCTCCGCGCGAGTCCGGGACGACAGGTTGCATTGGGCTTACGTTGGCGAAACCGCGCCCTTCAGTGCGCCGGCCTGCTGAGCGGCGCCGCGAGTCAGCCTTGCCTTTTCCGTGTTCGGCCAGAGCAGCAGCAGCCCGAGCACGCCGGAGCCGATCATGACCACCGCGTTGATGGTGAAGCCGGTCATGTAGCCGTCGAGCATGTTGCCGGCGCGCTGGATCACGGTGCCCATCACGTTCGGCGCAATGATGCCGGCGAGCGTGTAGAGCGCGCCGTAGATCGCCAGGATGGCGCCGCGCTGCGAGGCCGGCGTGAACTCGCCGAGCATCGGCGGGCACACCACATAGATCGCGCTGCACAGGCCCGGGCCAATCACAAGCATCGCGATCTTCAGGGCCCCGCCCGGGACGTACGGCATCAATGCAAGGACGAGACCGCCGATGACCAGCGGCACCGAGCCGAGTACGCCGCGGGCGAC
Organism: Bradyrhizobium sp. CB82; assembly: GCF_029714405.1. NCBI lineage: Bacteria > Pseudomonadati > Pseudomonadota > Alphaproteobacteria > Hyphomicrobiales > Nitrobacteraceae > Bradyrhizobium > Bradyrhizobium sp. CB82. The sequence goes on from NZ_CP121650.1 coordinate 8,899,981, forward strand.
ACGAGTGGTCGAGCCCCGCGCCATCATCACCTGCGAGATCCACCCGGTGAGGATGACGATAGTGGCGCCGAACACCCAGGGCAGGATCGAGATGAAGCCCGCATCATTCTGCGAGAAGCCGAGCCCCTTGACGATGAACGGCGTGAACCAGGTGAGCCCAAGCGACAGCGCCCAATAGGCGCCGAAAGTCGCCGCCGCGCAGCCGATGAAGGTGCACGAGGTGAGAAGCTGGAGATAGGGAATCTTTGGCTCTGTGGCCGCCAGCGCTTGCGTGTCCTCCAGCGGCCCTTCCCTGCCGAGCGCGAGCCACGCCGCGACCCAGATCAGGCCGACGACGCCGAGCGCGCCGAAGGCATAGTGCCAGGAATGATTGACGATGACCCAGTTGAGCGCCGGCACCGCCAGGATGACGCCGAAGGCCGAGCCCTGCAACAGGAACGCGGTCGGCAGCGCGCGCTTCTCGTCCGGGAACCATTTGTAGATGGCATGCGTGGCGACCGACGCCGCCGGCCCCTCGCCGGCACCGAGCACGATGCGACAGATCAGGAGCGTGGTGAAGCTGACGGTGCCGACCATCGGAAACTGCGCCAGGGCCCAGATCACGGCGAGCGTCAGCAGCACCCAGCGCGTGGACACCCTATTGACGATGAAGCCAACGACAACGGCGGCGATCGAGAACAGGAGGAAGAAGGATGACCCGAGCAGGCCGAACTGCTCCGGCTCGAGCTTCAAATCGGTCATGATCGGAACGCCGGCGAGACCCACGACGATCTTGTCGGCGAAATTCACCACCATGAAGAGAAACAGGAGAAAGGTGACGGTCCAGGCGCCCTTTGGTGTTTCCTTGGACGCTGTCTTAACTGTCGTGCCGCCCGCTGCTTTGGGCGTTCCCTGAGCGCTCATCTCTGTCCCCGTCTTCTCGGCACTTTTGATTTGGCCGTTTTGGGAGCTAACAACGGCTTGAACGGCAACGCAACCCCGGCATTTCCGCATCAACTGTGCTACGCAGCTTTCCTACCTCTCCCTATGGGAGAGGAGGGAGAAAAGTGGCAGGTCTGTGCTGAAGATCAAAAACCTCTCCAAGAGCTTCTCCTCGGCCGGCGAGCCGGTCCATGTGCTGCGCGGCGTCGATCTCGACGTGCGCCCCGGCGAGCGCGTCGCGCTGACCGGCGAATCCGGCAGCGGCAAGAGCACGCTGTTGCACCTGATCGCAGGGCTGGATGGCGCCGACGGCGGCACGATCATGCTGGAAAGCCTTGAGGTCACCGCGCTGCCGGATGCAGGGCGCGCGGCGTTGCGGCGCGATCGGCTGGGGCTGGTCTTCCAGCAGTTCAACCTGATCCCGAGCCTGTCGGTCCAGGACAACCTTTCGTTTCAGGCTCGGATTGCCGGCCGTCATGATGCCGGCTGGCATGGCGAGCTGATCGAGCGGCTCGGCCTCGGCAAGCTGTTGCGGCGCTATCCCGAGCAGCTCTCCGGCGGCCAGCAGCAGCGGGTCGCGATCGGGCGCGCGCTCGCGATCAAGCCGTCACTTCTCCTCGCGGACGAGCCGACCGGCAATCTCGACGAGGCGACCGCCGACGACGTGTTGGCCCTGACGCGCGATCTCGTGGCACGAACCGGCTGCGGTTTTCTGATGGTGACGCACAGCCTGCATCTCGCCGGCACGCTCGACCGCCACGTCACGCTGCATGCTGGACGGATCACATGAGACGCGCGCTCTGGATCCTCGCCGTGCTGCTCAGCCACTGGCGGCGTCATCCGATGCAGCTCGCGACGCTGCTGATCGGCCTGATCGCGGCAACCGCGCTGTGGAGCGGCGTGCAGGCGATCAACCAGCAGGCGCGCAACGCCTATGATCGCGCAGCCGCAACGTTCGGCGGCGTGCGCACGCCGATGCTGGTCGCACCCGATGCCGCAACGTTCTCGGAAGGCATGTTCGTTGCGCTCAGCCGCGCCGGCTGGCCGGTTTCGCCGGTCGTGGAGGGCCGCGTCCAGATCAACGGACGCTCGTTGCGCCTGCTCGGCATCGAGCCGGTGACGTTGCCGGCCGAGGTCGGCAACGCGCCGCGGCTCGGCGCGTCCGATTTGCGCGCCTTCGTCGCGCCGCCGGGCCAGACACTGGTGGCGCCGGAGACGCTCGCCGATCTCGACGCGACCGAGGGCGCGGCGCCGCTGATCAGCAGCGGCGCAAAACTGCCGCCGCTGCACGCGCAGCCGCAGCTCGTGCCCGACGTGCTGGTGGTCGATATCGGCGTCGCGCAGCGGCTGCTTGGCAAGCAAGGCCAGCTCTCGCGGCTCCTGATCCGCAAGGCCAAGGGCAAGCCTGCACCGCTCGCGAGCGTCGTCGGCGACCGCTTGCAGCGGGTCGAGCCGAGCGCGCAGACCGAGCTCGAACGCCTCACCGACAGCTTCCATCTCAACCTCACCGCCTTTGGCTTGCTGTCGTTTTTCGTCGGGCTCTTCATCGTCAATTCGGCCGTCGGCCTTGCCTTCGAGCAGCGGCTGCCGATGCTGCGCACGCTTCGTGCCTGCGGCGCCTCAGCGCGGATGCTCAACAGCGTGCTGGTGATCGAGCTGGTGGTGCTGGCGTTCGCCGCGGGGCTCGTCGGGCTCGTCTGCGGCTATGTCATCGCGGCGGCGCTGCTGCCGGATGTCGCGGCCTCGCTGCGCGGGCTCTATGGCGCGCAGATCCCGGGGCAACTTTCGCTGCGCGGCGAATGGTGGCTCGCCGGGATCGGCATCAGCATCATCGGCGCGCTGATCGCGGCCGTGACCAGCCTGCTCAAGGCAATGCGGCTACCCTTGCTTGCGACCGCGCAGCCGCAGGCCTGGCGGCAGGCGCAACGCCGCTGGCTGATCCTGCAGAGCGCGGCGGCCCTCGGCGTGTTCGCGGTGGCGCTGCTGCTATCGCTCTATGGGGATTCGCTGATCGCAGGCTTTGGCGTGCTCGCCGCGCTGATGCTGGGCGCGGCGCTGATCCTCCCCGCGCTGCTCGAAATCATCCTCTTGATCGGCCAGCGCAGCGCGCGCCGCCCGCTTGCGCTGTGGTTCTGGGCCGACAGCCGGCAGCAGCTCTCCGGACTCTCGCTGGCGCTGATGGCGCTGCTGCTTGCACTCGCCGTCAATGTCGGCGTCTCCACCATGGTGGAAACGTTTAGCCGCACCTTCATCACCTGGCTGAATGGGCGCCTCGCCGCCGACGTCTATATCAGCGCGCCCGACAATGCGAAGGCGGTTGCGATCCGCACGTGGCTGCGCGAGCGCGGCGAGGTGCAGGCGATCCTGAGCGGCGGACGGGCGGAGGCGCAGATCGAGGGACAGCCGGTGGAGCTGCTCGGCCTGCCCGACCACGCGCTCTATCGCGAGCGATGGCCGCTGCTCGAAGCCGCGCCGCGCGCCTGGGCGCAGCTCGTGCCGGGCGATGCCGCCTTCGTCAGCGAACAATTGGGCCGGCGGCTGGGCTTGCGCGTCGGCGACGTCATCGAGATCCCCACGCCGGGCGGCAGCTGGGCGCTCGACATCGCCGGCATCTATGCCGATTACGGCAACCCCAAGGGACAGCTCGCAGTGAACGTTGCGGCGCTGATCCGTCGCTTTCCGCAGACGCCGCAGACGCGGATCGGACTCATTGTTTCGCCAGAGAAGATTCCCGGCCTGATCACGGCATTGCAGAAGCAGTTTGCCCTCGACGGCCGCAGCGTCGCCGACCAGGCGACGGTGAAGGCGGAGTCGATCCGCATCTTCAACCGCACCTTTGCGGTCACGGGAGCGCTGAACGCCTTCACCCTCGGCGTCGCCGGCATCGCGCTTCTGACCAGCCTGTTGACGCTTGCCAATTCGCGCCTTCCGCAGCTTGCGCCGCTCTGGGCGATCGGCCTCACGCGGTCACGCCTTGCCGCGATCGAGCTGACCAAGACGCTGGCGGTCGCGCTGTTCACGGCGCTGCTGGCGTTGCCGCTGGGACTCGTGGTGGCCTGGTGCCTGATCGCGATCGTCAACGTAAAAGCGTTCGGCTGGCGCCTGCCGTTCCACGTGTTTCCGCTGCAACTGGTGGAGCTGGTTGCGGTCGCGCTGCTCGCCTCGCTGCTCGCCGCATTGCTGCCGGTGGCGCGGCTCGCACGGATGCAGGCGGCGAATTTGGTGAAAGTGTTCGCCAATGAACGCTGACAGAATCTCGCGACGCGCATTCGCCGGCGGCCTCGCCGCATTGGCGCTGTCGCGCCGTACGCTCGCGCAGGGCTACGCCGGTCTCGGTGAGACCGCGGATGGCTTTGCGCCGGTCACGCCTGGAAAGGTGTTTTCTTTCCCCGCCGACCACGGACCGCATCCGGACTTCCGCATCGAGTGGTGGTACCTCACGGCGAATCTGATCGACGCCAGCGGCGCGGCTTGCGGCCTGCAATGGACGCTGTTTCGCCAGGCCACCGAGGCGGGCCCGCAACGCGAGGGTTGGGCCAATCAGCAGCTCTGGATGGGCCATGCCGCGGTGACCCGCGCCGACACCCACCGCTTCAACGAGCTGTTCGCGCGCGGCGGCGTCGGGCAGGCGGGTGTGGACGCAAAGCCGTTCACGGCCTGGATCGACGACTGGGAGATGAAGGGCGCTGATCGCACCGATGATCACACGCTGGCGCCGCTGACGCTGAAGGCGTCAAGCACCGATTTCAGCTATGCGCTGACGCTTCAGGCCGATCGTCCGGTGATGCTGCAAGGCGACGGCGGCTTCAGCCGCAAATCCGAGCGCGGCCAGGCGTCGTATTACTACAGCCAGCCGTTTTTTCGCGCGCGTGGCAACCTCGTCATCGACGACAAGACGATCGATGTGTCAGGCCAGGCCTGGATGGACCGTGAATGGAGCAGCCAGCCGCTCGCCGCCGACCAGACCGGCTGGGACTGGCTGTCGCTGCACCTTTCATCGGGCGACAAGCTGATGCTGTACCGGCTGCGGCAGAAGGACGGCAAGGACGATCCGTTCGGCAACTGGATCTCGCCCGACGGCCGCACGCAGCAGATCTTTGCCGCCGACATCCAGATGACGCCGAAAGGATGGGCCGCGGTCGCGGGACGCAAGCTGCCGGTGGAATGGCAGATCGCAATCCCTTCGCGGTCGTTCACGATCGCCTGCAAGCCGCTCAACCCTGCGGCCTGGATGGGCACCGGATTTTCCTATTGGGAAGGCCCGATCAGCTTCTCCGGCAGCCATGACGGCGTTGGCTATCTCGAGCTGACGGGTTATTGAGCGTCCGGCGACTTCAAGGGGGCCTTGCAATGTATCATCTCACCGCGCTCGTCACGCTGCTGGCCGTGGCGTTCTGCTTCTTCACCGGCGTCAACGTCGCGCGGTCGCGCGCAAGGACCGGCGTCAAGGCGCCGGCGATGTCGGGCCATCCCGACTTCGAGCGCGCCTTCCGCATCCAGATGAATACGCTGGAATGGATGCCGATCTTGCTGCCGTCGCTCTGGCTGTTCGCGATCTATGTCAGTGACGCCATCGCGGCCGTAATCGGCGCGGTCTGGGTCATCGGCCGCATCATCTATTTCCTCGGCTATTCCAAGGAAGCCGCCAAGCGCAGCCCCGGCTTCGCCATCCAGGCCTTCGCCAGCATCGCGCTGTGGGTCGGCGCGCTGGTCGCGGTGCTGTCGCGGCTGGTACATTGAGGCGGCGGCGCTCGCACGCGGGCGCGGCGCAGCGTGTAACGCTGCGTCGCTGAACGGAGATCCAAACTTGTTTCAAGACTTGAGGTGGCGTGGGTCCCGGCTCTGCGGTGCACCGCCAAAGAGGCGCTGCACCGGGGACACGAGAGCCTTACTTCGTCGCCGGGCAGCCGCTTTCCTTGGCGGTGAAGAATGCCTTGTCGCCTGGGACGGTGGCGAGCAGCTTGTAGTAGTCGAAGGGCCGCTTCGATTCCGACGGCTTCTTGACCTCGAACAGATACATGTCGTGGACCATGCGGCCGTTCTCCAGCACTTTGCCCTGCGCGAAATCGTCGTCGACCGGCAGCTCCTTGAGCTTCTTGGCGACGGCGTCAGGATCTTTCGTGCCCGCTGCCTTCACGGCCTTCAGATAGCTCAGCGTCGCCGAATAGGTGCCGGCATGGATCATGCTCGGCATCCGCCCGGTGCGCCTGAAGAAGCGTTCACCCAGATTGCGCGTGCGGTCGTTGAGATCCCAGTAATAGCCTTCGGTGAGTACGAGGCCCTGGGCAGCTTCGAGTCCGAGACCGTGAACGTCAGCCAGCGTCATCAACAGCGCGGCGAGCTTCTGGCCGCCGCGGACGATGCCGAACTCGGCTGCCTGTTTGATCGAGTTGTTGGTATCGAGACCGGCATTGGCAAGCCCGATGATTTTCGCTCTTGAGCTTTGCGCCTGCAGCAAGAACGACGAGAAATCCGATGAGTTCAGGGGGGTGCGGACAGACCCCAACACCTTGCCGCCGTTGGCGGTCACAATTTCGGTCGTATCCTTTTCCAGCGCGTAGCCGAACGCGTAGTCGACAGTCAGGAAGAACCAGGTGTCGCCGCCGGCTTTCACCAGCGCGCCGCCCGTGCCGACACCGAGCGCACGGGTGTCATAGGCCCAGTGGAAGCCATAGGGCTGGCAGAGATCGCCGGTCAGGCGCGAGGTCGCCGCACCCACGACGATGTCGATCTTCTTCTTTTCCCTGGAAAGCTCATGGATCGCGAGCGCGACCGACGAGGTCGTCAGCTCCGTGATCATGTCGACGTTCTCGACGTCGTACCAGCGCCGCGCGATGGAGGTGGCGAGATCCGGCTTGTTCTGGTGATCGGCGGTGACGAGCTCGATCTTCTGGCCCAGCACCTCGCCGCCAAAATCCTCGATCGCCATTCTTGCGGCTTCGACCGACCATTTGCCGCCGTAATCGGCGTAGACGCCGGACTGGTCGTTGAGGATGCCGATCTTGACGCCTTGATTGGCGTTTTGCGCGGAGGCCGGCGCCGCCAGCAGCACGGACAAAGCGGCGGCAGCCAAAAGTGCTGATTTCATAGTTTAACTCCCAGCAGTTTTCTATTTTGAAATCGCGCGGATACTAGTGAAGAACCCCGTCCCTGCCCATCCATTTCGGCCTCAGCCGTTAGTATGGGCGCGGCGCTTCCCAGAGCTCGACTCGTCGTCCCGGACAAGCGCAGCGAAGCGGAGCGCAGATCGACACCGTGATTGCTTGATGTGGGTGTGGCCGCAACGACCGACGTTACGTTACGTCGCAACTTCCGCCTTCTTTCCGCGCCCATCGGCGAGGTTACGCACGATCATGTAGAAGATCGGGGTGAACACCAGGCCGAACAGCGTGACGCCGAGCATGCCGAAGAATACGGCGACGCCGACGGCCTGGCGCATCTCCGAGCCCGAGCCGGTCGAGACCACCAGCGGCAGCACGCCGAGGATGAAGGCAAAGGACGTCATCAGGATCGGCCGCAGGCGCAGACGGCAGGCCTCGATCACGGCCTGCAGCCGCGGCTTGCCTTCGAGCTCGATGTCGCGGGCGAACTCCACGATCAGGATGGCGTTTTTCGCGGCTAGTCCCACCAACACGACGAAGCCGATTTGCGTGAGGATGTTGACGTCTTGCCCCATGATGCGGACGCCGATGGTGGCAGCTAACAGGCACATCGGCACGATCAGAATCACCGCGAACGGTAGCGACCAGCTGCCGTACTGCGCGGCCAGCACGAGATAGACGAACAGCACGCAGATCGGGAACACGTAGAGGCCGGCATTGCCGCCGGTGACCTGCTGGTAGGACAGGTCCGTCCATTCGAAGGTGAAGCCGCTCGGCAAGGTGTCATCCGCGAGTTTCTTGATCGTGTTGAGCGCGGTGGTCGAGCTCGTGCCCGGCGCCGGCTCGCCCTGCAATTCGGACGCCGCATAAAGATTGTAGCGCGCGACGCGGTCCGGGCCCGAGACGTCGCGGAAATCGACCACGCTGCCCAGCATCACCATGTCGCCGGCGGCATTGCGCGTACGCAGCCGCGAAAGGTCGCTGGACTCTTTCCGGAACGGCAGGTCGGCCTGCGCGGTGACGTGATAGGTGCGGCCGAACAGGTTGAAGTCGTTGACATAGGTCGATCCGAAATAGGTCTGGATCGTAGCGTTGATGTTGGCGATGGGAACGCCGAGCTTCTGGGCCTTGGTGCGGTCGATGTCGACGAAGAGCTGCGGCGTATTCGCGGTGAACGGCGAGAACACCGAGGTCAGCTCGGGCGCCTTGCGCGCTGCGGCCACGAGCTCGTCAGTTGCAGCCGCGAGCATTCCCGGCCCGCGGCCCTGGCGGTCCTGTACGCGGATGGTGAAGCCGCCGCCGGTGCCGATGCCGGGCACCGCCGGGGGAGGAATGACGATGATGAAGGCACCCTGGATCGCGGAAAGGCGCTTGCGCAGCTCACCGGTGATCGCGCCCGCGGAAAGCCCCTTCTTCAGACGCACCTCCGGCTCTTCGAATACCGGAAACAGCGCCGCCGCATTGCCGGCCTGCGTGCGCGTCGCGCCGGAGAAGCCGGCAAAGGCGGCGACGCGGACGATGCCCGGCGTATCGAGCGCGATGCGCTCGATCTCACGCACGATCTCGGTGGTGCGCGCGAGCGACGCTGCGCCCGGCAACTGCACGGAGACGATGACGTAGCCGCGATCCTGCGCGGGGATGAAGCCCTGCGGCGTCGTCGCGATCAGCCAGCCGGCGCTGCCGATCAGCGCGACATAGATCAGCAGCATCACCACCGAATGCCGGATCACGAAATTGGCAACAGCGGCATAGCCGTGCGACAGGCGGTCGAACACGCGGTTGAAGACGCCGGTGAACGCGTCCCAGCCGCGCGCGATGAAATTCCACCGCGCCGGTGGTCGTTTCTCGTCATGCGGTGTGAGGATCTGCGAGGCCAGCGCCGGCGACAGCGTCAGCGAGCAGAAGCAGGAGATCGCGGTCGCAACCGCGATGGTGACGGCAAATTGCTGGAAGAACTGTCCCGAGATGCCGCCCAGGAACGCCGTCGGCACGAACACCGCACACAGCACCAGCGCGATCGAGACCAGCGCGCCGCCGACCTCCTCCATGGTCTTGAGCGCTGCGTCGCGCCGGCTCATGCCGTGCTCGAGATGCCGCTCGACGTTCTCGACCACGACGATGGCGTCGTCGACCACGATGCCGACGGCGAGCACGAGGCCGAACAAAGTGAGATTGTTGATGGAAAATCCGAGCGCCGCCATCACCGCAAAGGTGCCGACCAGCGAGACCGGTATCGCGACGATCGGAATGATCGCGGGCCGCCAGCCCTGCAGGAAGACCAGCACCACGATGACCACGAGCAGCATGGCCTCGTAGATGGTCTTGATCAGCTCGTGGACGGATTGCGCGATGAACTCGGTCGGGTTGTAGCCGATGTTGTAGTCGAGGCCCTTCGGGAAGCTCGCCTTGAGCTTGACCATCGTGTCGGAAATGTTCTTCGCCGTCGCAAGCGCGTTCGATCCGGGTCGCTGGGTAACCAGCATCGCGACCGCCGATTTGCGCAACAGGAAGCTGTTGGTGGTGTAGGACAGCGCGCCCAGCTCGATGCGGGCGACGTCGCGCAGGCGCACCGTGCGGCCGTCGGAGCCGGCCTTGATCAGGATGTCCTCGAACTGCCTCTGGTCCTTCAGGCGCCCCGTGAAGGTCAGGTTTGGCTGGAAGGCGCGGTCCGCGATCGGCGGCTCGGCGATCTGGCCGCCGGCAATCTGCACGTTCTGCGACCGGATCGCGGCGAGCACCTCGTCCGAGGTCATGCCGAGATTGGCGATGCGGTCGGGATCGAGCCACAGCCGCATCGAATAGTCGCGCGCGCCAAAGATCTGGATGTCGCCGACGCCGTCGAGCCGCAGCAGCTGGTCGCGGACCTGGAGCAGCGCGTAGTTGGAGATGTAGAGCTGGTCGAACGTGTCGTCGGGCGACAGCATGAACACGACCATCAGGATGTCGGGCGAATTCTTGCGCGTGGTGACGCCGTTGCGCTGGACTTCCTCAGGCAAACGCGGCTGCGCGATCGCGACCCGGTTCTGGACCAGCACCTGGGCCTTGTCGAGATCGGTGCCCAGCTTGAAGGTGACGGTGATGGTGAGCTGGCCGTTCGACGTCGCCTGGCTGTAGAGATACAGCATGTCCTCGACGCCGTTGATCTCCTGCTCGATGGGAGCAGCCACCGTGTCGGACACGGTCTGCGCGGAAGCGCCGGGATATTGCGTGGTCACCACCACGGTCGGCGGCACCACCTGCGGATATTCGGAGACCGGCAGCGTGGTATAGGCGAGCGCGCCGACGATCAGCAGCACGATCGACAGCACCATCGCCAGGATGGGCTGGTTGATGGAGAGGCGGCCGAGGTTCATGACTTGCCACCCGCCGGCGCTTGGGCTTGATGCGGGCTGACCTTGGCGCCGACGCGGGCGCGCTGGATGCCGTCGACGATGACACGGTCGTCGGCCTTCAACCCTTCGCGAATCACGCGCAGCCCCTCATCGAGCGGACCGAGCGTCACGGGCCGCGCCTCGACGGTATCATCCGGCTTGACCACGAAGACGATCTTGCGGGACTGGTCGGTCGCGACCGCGACGTCGGGAATCAGCAACGCCTCGTAGGGCGCGCTGCCGATCAGGCGCACGCGGCCGAACTGCCCAGGCAGGATCGAGAGATCGGTGTTCTTGATGACAGCGCGGCTGCGCAGCGTGCCGGTAGAGACGTCCAGGCGATTGTCGAGGAAGTTGATGGTGCCGTCATGCGACGGCTTGGTCTCGCCGGCCAACGTCACCTGCACCGGGTTCGGCGTATCGCGCGAGCTCGGGCGCTTGCCTTCGAACCAGAGCTTGCTGTTCTTGATATAGGTCGCCTCGTCCAGGTCGAAATAGATGTAGATTGGATCGAGCGACACGATCGAGGTCAGCAGTGTCGAGGTGCCGGTGTCGCTGCCCTGGACGAGGTTGCCGGGGCTGACGAGGTGGCGGCTGACGCGGCCGGTGAGCGGTGCCGCCACATGTGTGAACTCGATATTGAGCTTGGCGGCCTTCAGCGCGCCTTCGGCCTGCATCTCGGCGGCGTGCGCGGCCTGCAAGGCCTGGCGGCGCTGGTCGACGACCTGCTCGGAGACGGCGCTGGTCTGGACCAGGTTGAGGCCGCGATCGAGCTCGCGCTTGGCAAGCTCCACCTTGGCGCGCGCGTCCGAAAGCTGACCGTCAGCCTGCTCGGCGACCGCCTCGAACGGACGGGAGTCAATCACATAGAGGAGATCGCCGGCGTGGACGATCGCGCCGTCCTGGAATTCGACCGAGTTGACGAAGCCGCCGACCCGCGGGCGCACCTGCACCTCTTCCACCGCCTCGAAGCGGCCGGTGAACTCTTCCCAATCGGTGACGGTGCGCTTGACCGGCTGGGCGACCGTGACAGGGGGCGCCGGGGGAGCTGCCGCCTGCGAGGCCGGCTTGTCACAGCCTGCGAGGAGGCCGGCAGCTGTCAGCGCCAAAACCGCAAGGAAAGGACCAGGCAGGGAATGCCGTCGGACTGGCCTCGGGTTCGGCTCGCTCATGTCTTGCCCCTTCCTTGGTGCTGCGGCAGTAAGCAGGGTAGCTGCTTACCCGCAGGCGGCACAAGATGGGTTTCAATGATGAACTCTTCAAGACGAAGGACGGCGCATCTTTGGCGGGACGCCCTAGCCGGGTGGCCGGGTTGCGGAGAGATAGTGGGCCGCACTGGCGCCGATGAGTCCACGGAAAGCGATTGGGCCTATTCGCCGGGCTCATGAATGAGGAGGCGGGCTTCGCCTCTCCCCGCTTGCGCGGGGGTTAGGGGGGCCTCCACGAATTCAACTCTCACCGTCCTCGCGGAGAGCCTCCCTCACCCCAACCCTCCCAGCTCAGTCGGGGAGAGGGGGAACACAGCCAGCGTCTTCGCGCATGACGGGCGCCCGCGGCTCGGCTAGATTGTTCGAACAAGAACAAGACGAATTGCCGGGAGGACAGGCGTGCATCAAGGGCGTGTCGTTTTCGGCGCGATCGAGGAGGTCGTGTTCGGCCATCCGGCCGCGGGCGCCATTCTGGCGCAGATGGATCGCTTGGGGTCGAACCGCGCCTTCCTGATGGTCTCGGGCACGCTCAACCGGCAGACCGACGAAATCGCAAGGATCCGACAGACGTTGGGCACGCGCTGTGCGGGCCTGTTCGACGCCATGCCGGCGCATACGCCGCGCGAAGCAGTGATTGCGGCCGCCAATGCGGCACGCGCGGTGAAGGCGGACCTGATCGTCACCGTCGGCGGCGGCTCGATCACCGACGGCGCCAAGGCGGTGCAACTTTGCCTCGCCAACAGCATCGACAGCACCGATGGCATCGAGCGCATCCGCGTCCACCGGGGTGTAGACCCCGAGATGAATGTGCCTACCGTGCGGCAGATCAGCGTACCCACCACGATTGCCGGCGGCGAGTTCAGCGCCATCGCGGGGGTCACCGACCGCAACACCCATGTGAAGCAGATGCTGCGCCATCCGCTGGTGGTGCCGCGCGCGACGATCCTCGATCCCGCCATCACCGTGCACACGCCGGAATGGCTGTTCCTCTCGACCGGCATCCGCGCCGTCGATCATTGCGTCGAGGCGATCTGCTCGCGTGAGACACATCCCTATGCCGACGCGCAAGCGGTGAAGGGGCTCGCGATGCTCGCAGATGCGCTGCCGCGGGTGAAGGCCAACCCGGGAGATCTCGACGCGCGGATGGACGCGCAGATCGGTACCTGGCTGTCGATGGGCGCGCTCGCCGCCGGCGTTCCCATGGGCGCAAGCCATGGCATCGGCTACGTACTGGGCGCGGCCTTCGACGTGCCGCATGGCTACACCTCCTGCATCATGCTGCCGGCGGTGATGCGCTGGAACGCGTCCGACAATGCCGAGCGCCAGATGATCGTCGCGGCCGCGATGGGCTTTCCCGGCAAAGATGCCGCCGACGTGCTGGACGCCTTCATCCGCTCGCTGGGCATGCCGCGCAGCCTTTCCGAGATGCGCGTCTCACCGGATCATTTCGATTCCATCGCCGAGCAGGCGATGCGCACGCCCTGGGTACCGCGCAACCCGCGCAGGATCGATGGTCCTGCGCAGATCCGCGAAATCCTGCTTCTCGCCGCATAGCTCTAGCCGGAGGATCGATGTACACAGGTACGCATGCCCATCTACGCCCGCTGCAACCTGCCTTCATCATGGCCGGCACGGGCGAGACCGTCACCTATCGCGAGCTCGATGCGCGCAGCAACCGGCTGGCCCATCTGTTTCGCAAGCGCGGACTGAAGCGGCTCGATCACTACTCGATCTTCATGGAGAACAATTCGCGCTATCTCGAAGCCTGCGGCGCGGGCGAGCGGTCCGGGCTCTATTTTACCTGCGTCAACTCGTTCCTCACCGCGGGCGAGCTCGCCTACATCCTGACCAACAGCCAGTCGCGTATCCTGATCACTTCGGTGGCCAAGCTCGACATCGCGCGCGAAGCGCTGAAGGAATGTCCGAAGGTCGAGCTCTGCGTCGTCGCCGATGGTCCTTCCGAGAGCGATCGTATCGTTGGGCTGGAGCAGGCGACGGCAGACCTGCCGAAGACGCCGATCGCCGACGAATGGCTGGGCACGGCGATGCTCTATTCGTCGGGCACGACGGGACGGCCGAAGGGTATCCTGCGGCCGCTGCCGGAGGAGTCGCCCCGGCACAATATGCCGCTGTTCGATTTCCTCACCAAGCTTTGGCATTACCGCGAGGGCATGGTCTATCTGTCGCCGGCGCCGCTCTATCACTCTGCGCCGCAGGCCGCGGTCAATCTCACGATCCGCATGGGCGGCACCGTGATCATCATGGAGAGCTTTGATCCGGAGCGTTACCTCGAGCTCGTGGAGCAATGGGGCATCACCCACACCCAGATCGTGCCGACGATGTTCTCGCGCATGCTGAAGCTGCCGGAGGAGGTGCGCAGGCGCCACGACCTGTCCTCGCTCGAGATCGCGGTGCATGCCGCTGCGCCCTGCCCGGCGCTGGTGAAGGACGACATGATCAAATGGTGGGGGCCAATCATCCACGAATATTACGGCGCGACCGAAGGTCTCGGCTTCACCGCCTGCAACACCGAGGAATGGCTCGCCCATCGCGGCACCGTCGGCAAGATCATGCTCGGCGACCTGCATATTCTCGACGAGAACATGAAGGAGTGCCCGACCGGCACCGCCGGCACGGTGTGGTTCAAGACGGCCTCGACGTTCGAGTATTTCAACGATCCCGAGAAGACAAAGGAAGCGCGCTCGGCTGACGGCAGCATGAGCACGGTCGGCGACGTCGGCTATGTCGACGAGGACCGTTTCCTCTACCTCACCGATCGCGCCACCTTCATGATCATCTCGGGCGGGGTGAACATCTATCCGCAGGAATGCGAGAATCTGCTGATCACCCACCCGCAGGTCGCGGACGCCGCGGTGTTCGGCGTGCCCAATGCCGATCTCGGCGAAGAGGTAAAAGCAGTGGTGCAGCCGATGCCGGGCGTGGTGCCGGAACCGGCGCTCGCCGAGGAGCTGATCGCGTTCTGCGCAAAATCCCTGTCGCGGCAAAAGGTGCCGCGCTCGGTCGACTTCGAAAAGGAATTGCCGCGCCTGCCGACCGGAAAACTCTACAAGCGCCTGCTGCGGGATCGCTATTGGGGAAACAAGACATCGCGGATTGTGTGACTCTTAGCCTCTCCCCGTTTGCGGGGCGAGGGAGCGCGGCGCCGACGCTGGCGACAGCTTCACCCCAACATCTGCGTATCGCCGCAGATCGAAATCGCCTGGCCGGAGATGGTGCGGCCGCGGGGGCTTGCCATGAACAGGATCTGATCGGCGATCTGCTCGGGCGTCACGTAGTCCTTGATCGAGGTATAGGAGAACGCGATGCGCTCCATCTCGGCATAGGACACGCCGCGCTGTTGTGCTTTCGCTTCCAGCACGCGGCGCTGGCGGTCGCCGGCGACGAGACCGGGCAAGATGGCGTTGACGCGGATCTTGTCCGGGCCGAGCTCGATCGCGAGCGATTTGGTCAAGCCGATGACGCCCCACTTCGCCGCAGCATAAGGCGTACGCATGGCGAAGCCGACCTTTCCGGCCGCGGACGAGATGTTGACGATCGAGGCGTTCTTGCTCTCGCGCAGCAGCGGCACTGCGAGCCGCGTGCAATTGAACTGGCCGGTGAGGCAGACCTCGACGCAGCGGTCCCAGTCCTCCGGATTCATCTCCTCGACCTTCGCGGTCGGGCCGGCGATGCCGGCATTGTTGACGAGCACGTCCAGCCCGCCGAGCATGCGAACCGCCTCGTCGAACATCGCCTTCACCGCTGCGCGATCAGAGACATCGCATTGCGAGCGTGTGATGGCGGGATCGCTGTTCGCAAGCGCGGCAAGCGCCATCTCGTCGACATCGCAGACATGCACCTTTGCGCCCTCGGCAAGGAAGCGACGGGCGATTGCAAGCCCTATGCCGCCCGCCCCCGCGGTCACCAATACGCGCAACCCCTTGATGTCGAGATCCATGATGGCTCCGATCGTGTCTTGATGCTAAGCGTGACGGTAGATCACAGCCGCCTCGGAGTTGCAAACCCATGGTTAGCAAAGTAACGGCCCGCAAAGTCATCATCACCTGCGCCGTCACCGGCGCGATCCACACGCCGTCGATGTCCCCTGCCCTGCCGGTGACGCCGCAGGAGATCGCGGACGCAGCGGTGGAAGCCGCCGAGGCGGGGGCGGCGATCGTTCATCTGCACGCGCGCAACCCCGAGACTGGCCAGCCCGATCAGTCTCCGGAAGCCTTTGCGCCGTTCCTCAAGATCATCAAGCAACGTTCCAACGCCGTGATCAACCTCACCACCGGCGGCTCGCCGACCATGACGGTGGACGAGCGCGTGCGGCCCGCCGCGGTGTACAAGCCGGAAGTGGCCTCGCTGAACATGGGCTCGATGAATTTCGGCTTCTTCGGCATGCTCAAACGCTTCAAGACCTTCAAGCACGAATGGGAGCGCAAGCATGTCGAGAACAAGGACATCGTGTTCCGTAACACGTTCCAGGACATCGAGTTCGTGCTGAAGACGCTGTCGGAAACCGGAACCCGCTTCGAATTCGAGTGCTACGACACAGCGCATCTCTACAATCTCCAATACTTCCTCGATCAGGGCCTGGTGAAGCCGCCGCTCTTCGTGCAGACCGTGTTCGGCCTGCAAGGCGGCATCGGCCCGCACCCCGAGGACGTGCTGCACATGAAGCGCACCGCGGAGCGGCTGTTCGGCGACAAGTTCATCTGGTCGGTACTGGGCGCCGGACGGCATCAGCTTCCGATCGCGGCGATGGCCGCCGCCATGGGCGGCAATATCCGCGTCGGCCTCGAGGACTCGCTGTGGGCCGCGCCGGGCCGCATGGCCTCGTCGAATGCCGAGCAGGTACGTCTCGCTCGCAAGATCATCGAGGGCCTTGGTCTGGAGGTCGCTAGCTCCGACGAGGCACGGAAGATGCTGCACCTCAAGGGCGGCGACACGCTGCAGGTGTAGCCCGCCGCTCTCCGAGTTTTGATGTCCGGGGGTGCCGGTCTCGTCGCCGCCACGACCGCGATCCCCTAAATTCGGCGCAAGGCATTGACAGGAGCCCCCATGCTTGCCGCGCTTCTCTTCGTCGTCGGCCTTCTTGCCATCCTGATCCTGTGCGGACGCTGCACTGCGAAATACGCGGCGGAGAAGGGACGTTCGCGGGGCGTCTGGTTCGTCCTGGGCGCCCTGTTCTTCCCGCTGCCCTCGATCGCCCTGGCGCTGCTGCCGTCCCGCACGCAAGCGCAGCCGTAACGCCGAACCGGTTCCGGTCACCAGCGCAATGACATCCGCCTCTCTCACATTGTGAGACGTGCGGCTTTACGTCATCCGAATTGCCAAGACGGCAACGGGCGTTGGCCGTTGCCTGCCCTCGCGCGCATGGCTATCGTCGCCGTCAAACAGGCCGCAACAAGGCCTGCAACAAGGCCTTGAGGCTCGAGGGAGAGACGCATGCGGAGCGTGATTGCGCTCGCCGCGATAGTGGCGCTATCGGTGCTGACGATCTCAACCACCGCGCTCGCCGGCGAGCCCAAAAACGAGCCCAAGCAGGGCGGCATCTTGCGGATGTATCACCGCGACAGCCCCGCCAACGCCTCAATCCATGAAGGCGCGACCTATTCGATCAATGTTCCCTTCATGCCTGTCTTCAACAACCTCGTCATCTACAAGCAGGACGTGGCGCAGAACAGCATGGACACCATTGTCCCCGATCTCGCCGAGAGCTGGGCCTGGGGCAACGACAACAAGACGCTGACCTTCAGGCTGCGCCAGGGCGTGAAATGGCACGACGGCAAGCCGTTCACCTCGGCCGACGTCAAATGCACCTTCGACATACTGATGGGCAAGTCGCAGCAGAAGTTCCGGCAGAACCCGCGCAAGGCCTGGTACAACGAGGTCAATGATGTCTCGACCAACGGCGATCTCGAGGTCTCGTTCAACCTGAAGCGGCCGCAGCCCTCGCTGCTGGCGCTGCTCGCCTCCGGCTATACGCCGGTCTATCCCTGCCACGTCTCGCCCGGCGACATGCGCACGCATCCGATCGGCACCGGGCCCTTCAAGTTCGTCGAGTTCAAGGCCAATGAATCGATCAAGCTGACCCGCAATCCCGACTACTGGAAGGAGGGCCGGCCCTATCTCGACGGCATCGAGTTCACCATCATCCCGAACCGCTCGACCGCGATCCTCGCCTTCGTCGCAGGCAAGTTCGACATGACGTTCCCGACGCACATCACCATCCCGCTGCTGAAGGACGTGAAATCCCAGGCACCGAACGCGGTCTGTACAGTCGAGCCCACCAACGTTTCGACCAACATCATCGTCAATTCGACATCGCCTCCTTTCGACAACATTGACATCCGCCGCGCCATGGCGATGGCGCTCGACCGCAAGGCCTTCGTTTCCATCTTGTTCGAAGGGCAGGCAGATATCGGCGGCACCATGCTGCCGACGCCGCAGGGTCTCTGGGGCATGCCGAGGGACATGCTGGAGAGCATTCCGGGTTACGGACCGGATGTGAACGCCAACCGCGAAGAGGCCCGCAAGCTGATGCAGAAGGCGGGCTACGGCCCGGACAAGCACCTTGCGGTCAAGATCTCCACCCGCAATCTCGCGGAATATCGCGATCCCGCGGTGATCCTGATCGACCAGCTCAAGAGCATTTACATCGATGGCGAGCTCGATGTCGTCGAAACCGCCAACTGGTTCCCGAAGGTCGCACGCAAGGACTACATGCTGGGCCTCAACCTGACCGGCAATGCCGTCGATGATCCCGACCAGTCCTTCTACGAGAACTATTCCTGCGGCTCGGAGCGCAACTACACCAACTACTGCAACAAGGAGATCGAGAAGCTGTTCGACGTGCAGTCCCAGGAGACCGACCTCGCCAAGCGCAAGAAGCTGGTGTGGGAGATCGACAAGAAGCTGCAGGAGGATGTCGCCCGTCCCATCATCTTCCATGCGCGTGCCGGCACGTGCTGGCAGCCCTATGTCAAGGGCGTGACGGTCATGTCGAACAGCTCCTATAATGGCTATCGCTACGAGGATGTGTGGCTGGACAAGTAGCGCAGCGGACGGGCTGTTAGAGGCTCGAGGGGAGGGCGAAAGATGTTTGCCTATCTGGTTCGCCGCCTGTTCCTGATGCTCCTGACCCTGTTCGGGATCTCGATCGTCATCTTCTTGCTGCTGCGCATCGTGCCCGGCAACATCGTCGACATCCTGTTCGCCGCGGCCGGTTACGTCGATCCCGCCGACAAGGCCAATCTGGAAAAGGAGCTCGGCATCGACCAGCCGCTGGTGGTGCAATATCTGCACTGGATCGGCGGTTTTCTGCGTGGCGATTTTGGCTACTCCTATGTCTCGGAGAAGCCGGCGCTCCAGGAGATCTTGCCGCGCATTCCGATCACGGCGCGGCTCGCGGGCCTCGCGCTGCTGTTCTCTGCCTCGATCGGCATTCCCTTGGGCGTGATCAGCGCGGTGAAGCAGGGGACAAAGCTCGACTATGCGTTGCGCGTCATCAGCCTCAGCGGCCTGTCGCTGCCCTCGTTCTGGCTCGGGCTGTTGATCCTCACTGCGTCGGTCGCGATGTTCGGCCAGATGCCGATCTTCAATCCCAATCCGCAGACCTGGCTCGAAGCGTTTGCGACCTATGCCGTACCGGCCGCCGCGGTCGGCTTCCGCAGCGCCGCGCTCACCATGCGCATCACGCGTTCCTCGATGCTGGAGGTTCTGCGGCAGGACTATATCCGCACCGCACGCGCCAAGGGCGCCTCCGACGCCGCGGTGAACTATCATCACGCGCTGAAGAACGCGATTCTTCCCGTCATCACCGTGATCGGCATCGAGGCGGCATTCCTGATCGGCGGCCTCATCGTCACCGAGACCGTGTTCAACATCCCCGGCGTCGCGCGCTTCCTGGTCGAAGCGATCCGCTGGCGGGATTATCCGATCGTGCAGAACCTCGTGATGTTGATCGCTGTCGTCGTCGTGTTCGCGAACTTCACCGTCGACATGCTCTACGCGGTGTTCGACCCACGCATCCGGTTTACGGATTAGGAGACCTGCTTGGCCACGATCGACTATGATCTCGAACTGAAGCGCGCCGGCGCCGGCGCGACCGGTGGCCGGCGGCGCGTGCTGTTCCTGGCGCAGCGACATGTCCTGGGCGCGTCCGGGCTGATCATCATGACGCTGTTCGTGTTCACCGCGATCTTTGCCAACGTCCTCGCCCGCTTCGATCCCCTCAGCGTCGATGCCGCGCATGCGCTGGCACGCCCGAGCGCACTGCATTGGATGGGAACGGATTCCTTCGGCCGCGACGTCTTCAGCCGCATCATCCACGGCGCACGGATTTCGCTCGCGGTCGGGCTCGGCTCGACCACGCTCGGCGCCTCCATTGGCGTGATCGTCGGCCTGACATCGGGCTATCTCTCCGGTTGGGTCGATCTCGTATTCCAGCGTGTCTCCGACATCCTCCAGGCGCTGCCGCTTCTGGTGCTGGCGCTGGTGATGACGGCCGCGCTCGGGCCATCACTGCCGAACGTGATCATCGCGATCGCCATTCCGCTGATCCCGACGGTGGCGCGCGTGATTCGCGCCAACACGTTGGCGCTGCGCGAACAGCCGTTCGTCGAAGCCGCCAAATCGATCGGCATGAGCGAGGTGCGCATCGCGCTCCGCCACGTGCTGCCGAATACGCTCGCGCCGCTGATCGTGCTCGCTACCGCCCAGCTCGGCTCGACCATTTTGACCGAAGCCTCGCTCTCCTTCCTCGGCCTCGGCATTCCCGAGCCCTACCCGTCCTGGGGCCGCATGCTGTCGGAATCCGCGGCCGAATATGTCCGCACCGCGCCGTGGCTGGTGATCTTCCCGGGCGTAGCCATCAGCCTCGCCGTGTTCGGCACCAATCTGTTCGGCGACGCGCTTCGCGACATCCTCGATCCGAGGCAGCGCGGCTGATGACGGGCGCAGGCGATATCGTCCTCGATGTGAAGAACCTGAAAACGGTATTCTTCACCAATTCCGGGCTCTTCAAGGCGGTCGACGACGTCTCCTTCCACGTGCGGCGCGGCGAGACGCTGGCGATCGTCGGCGAATCCGGCTGCGGCAAGAGCGTGACCGCGCTGTCCTTGATGCGGCTCGTCCCCGATCCGCCCGGCCGCATCGTCGGCGGCTCCGTGACGCTCGAGGGCACCGATCTCTTGGCGCTGGACGATGCGAAGATGCGCGCGATCCGGGGCAATCGCATCTCCATGATCTTCCAGGAGCCGATGACCTCGCTCAATCCGGTCATGCGGATCGGCGACCAGATCGTCGAGGCCGTGCGCCTGCATCGGAACCTGTCGGCGAAGGAAGCCAACGACATCGCGGTCGAGATGTTGCGGCTGGTGCGCATTCCCGAACCGGCGCGACGGGCCAGGGAATATCCGCATCAGCTCTCCGGCGGCATGCGCCAGCGCGTGATGATTGCGATGGCGCTGGTCTGCCGGCCTGCCCTCCTGATCGCGGACGAGCCGACCACCGCGCTCGACGTCACCATCCAGGCGCAGATCCTGGCGCTGATCCTCGACCTCCAGAAGGAGCTCGGCACCGGCCTCGTGCTGATCACCCATGATCTCGGCGTCGTTGCGCAAACCGCGCAGCGGGTGATCGTGATGTATGCGGGGAAGAAAGTCGAGGAGGCAAGCGTCGAGGCACTGTTCGCCGCACCAAAGCATCCCTATACGCGCGGACTGATGGCGTCGATCCCGGCGGTGCCGGCGTCCGGCGCAGCAGTGCAGGCGCGGCTGAACGAAATTCCCGGCACAGTGCCGTCACTGGTTCGCCTGCCCAAAGGCTGTGCCTTCGCGCCGCGCTGCAAGCTCGCGGTGAAGCGCTGCGAGGAATATCCGCCGCTCATGGATTGGGGCGGCGGACATCTCGCGGCCTGCTGGCGTGCGGCGGAAGTCTCGGAGGAGGTGGCATGAGCGAGGTGCTGCTCGAGGTCAGCGATCTCATGAAACACTATCCAGTGCGCGCCGGCATGCTGCGGCGGCAGGTCGGCACCGTGCATGCGGTGGATGGCGTCAGCTTTTCGCTTGGTACTGGCGAGACGCTGGGCCTCGTCGGCGAATCCGGCTGCGGCAAGTCGACGGTGGCGCGCAGCGTGTTGCGACTGGTCGAGCCGACCTCGGGCCAAATTCGCCTCGAGGGAGAGGACATAACGCATCTCTCCAAGAGCGAGTTGCGGCCACATCGTCGTGCGATGCAGATCGTGTTCCAGGATCCGTTTGCCTCGCTCAATCCGCGCATGACCGCAGGCGGCATCGTCGGCGAGCCGCTCGCCGTGCATGGGCTTGCGAGCGGCAAGGCGCTGGAGACGCGCGTCGCAAAACTATTCGAGCAGGTGGGCTTGCGGCCCGACCAGATGCGCAACTTCCCGCACCAGTTCTCCGGCGGCCAGCGCCAGCGTATCTGTATCGCGCGGGCGCTGGCGCTTCAGCCGCGGCTGATCGTCTGCGACGAGCCGGTTTCTGCGCTCGACGTCTCGATCCAGGCGCAGGTGATCAACCTCCTGATCGACCTGCAGCGGCAGCACGGCTTCTCCTATCTCTTCATCGCGCATGATCTGGCCGTGGTCGCCCATATCAGCCACCGCGTCGCGGTGATGTATCTCGGCCGCATCGTGGAGATCGCGGACAGGAACGATCTGTTCAGGAATCCGCGCCATCCCTACACGCAAGCCCTGCTCGCGTCGGTGCCGATCGCCGACCCACATGCGAAGCGGCTCGCACCTCTGGTCGATGGCGACGTGCCAAGCCCGGTCAATCCGCCGTCGGGATGCGCTTTCCACACGCGCTGCCGCTTTGCGATGGAGCGGTGCAAGATGGAGCGGCCGGCGCTGGTAGCGGCCGGCGAGGGGCATCACGTGGCGTGTTTGCTCAACGACGGGACGGGGCGCGCCCTCTAACGTCGTCCTGGCGAAAACCAGGACGACAACAAACTAACCTGACTCGATCTCCACAACGACCTTCCCCGTCACCACTTGCTCGCCCTCGGTGACATCGATCGCCGCGACCACGCCGTCGATACCGGCCTTGTGGACGTGCTCCATCTTCATCGCCTCCAGCGTCATCACCGGCTGGCCGGCAGTGACGAGGTCGCCCGGCTCGACCAGCACCGAGACGACGCGGCCGTTCATGGCGGCGCGGACCTTGCCGTCGCCGCCGTTGGTTGCCGCGGCCTTCGGCGCAGCGAGGGTGAGATCGGTGACCGCAAGCGGGATGCCGCGGTGCTGGAGGTAGAGCCGGTCGCCGTCGCGCAGGAATTTTGCGCTGTCCATCACGCCGTCGTGGCGGAAGCGGATGGCGTCGGGATCGAGCTGGTCAATCTCGAACCTGTCCTGTCGGCCTTCGGTGGCGACGGTGTAGCTGCCATCCCGCCCGCGCGTGACTTCGAGCTCATGCGCGTGACTGTCCATCTCGATCCTCGCCGGGAGCGGAAACGTTGCCGCCAGACTCCGCCCGGCCCGCCATGACGGGGCGTGCGGGTTGGTGACGTAGAGCAGCAAGCCCGCCAGCGCCGCGTCGAACGCGTCCCTGCGCGGCGCAAGAAGCTCGTCGCGATGCGCGCCGATGAAGGCCGTGGTCGCCTCGCCCCTGGCAAAGCCGGGATGACGCAGGCACGACATCAGGAACGCCTGGTTGGTGGTGACGCCGAAGGCGGTAAGCTGCTCCAGACCACAGATCAGCCGCCCCCTCGCCTCCTCGCGCGTCGCGCCATGGCTGATGACCTTGGCGATCATGGAATCGTAGAAGGGCGGGATCTCCGCCCCCGATTGCAGTGCGTGATCGACACGCACGCCGTCCGGCACCTGCCAGCGCTCCATGCGGCCGGACTGCGGCATGAAATCGTGCGCGGCATCCTCCGAGCACAGCCGCACCTCGATGGCATGCCCGGTAAATTTGATATCCTGCTGCCTCACCGGCAGCGGCTCGCCGCGGGCGATGCGCAGTTGCAGTTCGACGAGATCGAGCCCGGTAATCGCCTCGGTCACGGGATGCTCGACCTGGAGGCGCGTGTTCATCTCCATGAAGTAGAACGCGCCGCTTGCGTCGAGAAGGAATTCCAGCGTGCCGGCGCCTTCATAGCGCAGCGCCTTCACGGCGGCGACGGCGACTTCGCCCATCTTCGCGCGCAGCTCTGATGTTACCGCCGGCGACGGCGCCTCCTCGATCAGCTTCTGGTGACGCCGCTGCACGGAGCAATCGCGCTCGCCGAGATGGACGGCGTTGCCTTGGGAGTCGCCGAACACCTGAATCTCGATGTGCCGCGGATTCTGGATCGCGCGTTCGAGGATGACAGTGGGATCGCCGAAGGCGGCCTTCGCTTCCGACCGCGCGCTGCGCAACGCATCGGGCAAAGACGCCGCATCGCTGACGAGCCGCATGCCACGGCCGCCGCCACCGGCCACCGCCTTGATCATCACGGGGAAGCCAATCTTCCCGGCTTCCGCCAGCATCCGATCGTCACTCTGGTCTGCGCCCTGATAGCCGGGCACGATGGGCACGCCGGCCTTCTTCATGATCTCCTTGGCGCCGGCCTTGTTGCCCATCGCCTCGATCGCCTGCGGCGACGGGCCGATGAAGACGAGGCCGGCATCCTTGCAGGCACTCGCAAACGCCTCGTTCTCGGCGAGGAAGCCATAGCCGGGGTGAACGGCGTCCGCGCCGCTCGCCTTGGCCGCGGCAATGATCGCGGGCATGTTGAGATAGGATTGGGCCGGCAACGCTGCGCCGATGCGCACGGCCTGATCGGCGTGCTTGACGTGAAGCGCATCGCGATCGGCGTCCGAATAGACCGCGACGACACCAAGGCCTAGCTGCCGCGCGCTGCGCATCACGCGCAATGCGATCTCGCCGCGATTGGCGACCAGGACCTTGAAGAACGGCCGGTGCTGCACTGATCCGTTCCTCATGGGCGGGCCACCGAAAACTGCATGCGCTGAGGCGAGCGCGCATCGCCCTCGCGGCAGATCGCGAGCGCCTCGGACAGGACCGCGCGGGTATCGCGCGGATCGATCACGCCGTCGTCGAGCACGCGGGCGCTGGTCGAGAACACGTCCATCTGACCGTCGAACACGCCGATGATCTGCGTCTTCATGGCCTCTAACTTGTCTTTCTCGATCGGCTTGCCCCGCCGCGCCGCGGCAGCTTCGGTTACGATGGCCATGGTCTCGGCCGCCTGCTCGCCGCCCATCACAGCGGTCTTGGCATTGGGCCAGGAGAAGCAGAAGCGCGGATGGAAGCCACGGCCGCACATGCCGTAATTTCCGGCGCCGAAGGACGCGCCGCAATAGACCGTGATCTGCGGCACGGTCGCCGACGTCACCGCCTGGATCATCTTCGAGCCGTGCTTGATCATGCCGGCTTCTTCGTAAGATTTGCCCACCATGTAGCCGGTAGTATTGTTCAGATACAGCAGCGGCGTGCGGGTCTGGCAGCAGATCTGGATGAAGTGCGTCGCCTTGTTGGCACCGGCCGGATCGAGCGGGCCGTTATTGGTGATGATGCCGATCGCCTGGCCCTCGATGCGGGCATGACCGCAGACCGTTGCGGGACCGTAATTGGGCGCCATCTCGGTGAAATCGGAATCGTCGACGATGCGGGCGATCACCTGCTTCATGTCGACGGGGCGCTTGTGGTCCATCGGCATGATGCCGAGCAGCTCGTTCTGGTCGTAGCGCGGCGGCTTGTACTGCGCGACAGCGCGGCCCGGCCGCTCCCATTCCAAGGCCGCCATGATCTCGCGCGCGATGCGCAAGGCGTCGCGATCGTCCTCGGCGAGGTAGTCGCCGAGGCCGGAGATCCGCGTGTGCATCTCGGCGCCGCCGAGCTCTTCCTCGGTCGCGATCTCGCCGGTTGCGGCCTTA
This sequence comes from Bradyrhizobium sp. CB82, assembly GCF_029714405.1. Taxonomy (NCBI): domain Bacteria; kingdom Pseudomonadati; phylum Pseudomonadota; class Alphaproteobacteria; order Hyphomicrobiales; family Nitrobacteraceae; genus Bradyrhizobium; species Bradyrhizobium sp. CB82. The sequence goes on from NZ_CP121650.1 coordinate 8,925,488, forward strand.
AGCAACGGCGGACCTGCAAGGAACGCGCGGGTGCGGCCGCGCACCATGACGATGTAATCCGACAGACCCGTCTGGTAAGCGCCACCGGCGGTCGACGAGCCATGCGTCACGGTGACGACCGGCAGGCCCGCGGCCGAGAGCCGCGCGAGGTTGCGAAAGATGTTGCCACCCCGGACAAAATCCTCGACGCGGTAACGCAAGAGATTGGCGCCGGCACTTTCGACGAGCTGCACGTAAGGCAGCTTGTTCTCCAGCGCGACCTCCTGCACGCGCAACGTCTTGTCGAGGCCATAAGGTTGCAGCGCGCCGGCATCGATGCCGGCGTCGCTGGCGCTGACCATGCAACGGACGCCCGAGACGAAGCCGATGCCGGCGATGACACCGCCACCGGGCACGCTCTTGTCGGGATCGGGCACATCAAACATGTAACCCGCCAGCGTGGAGAGCTCGATGAACGGCGCGCCGGGATCGAGCACCAGCGCGACGCGCTCGCGCGGCAGCAGCTGCCCGCGCTTGTGGAAGCGATCCTTCGCGGCGGCTGAGGCCGCGCGCGTCCGCTCTTCCAGCGCACGCATGCGGTCGATCAGCGCGAACATTCCATCGCGATTGACGTGATAGGCGGCGCCGCCGGGGGAGATGGTGTTTTCGATGATGGACATGAAACCTATCCTACTCGTCATTGCGAGGAGCGAAGCGACGAAGCAATCCAGACTGCCATCGCGGAAAGATTCTGGATTGCTTCGCTTCGCTCGCAATGACGTCTGGGGCAATACCTAACGATTCGTCCCAAAAATCTTCCGCGCCTCGGCCGGGCTCGCGATCTCGCGGCCAGCGCGACGCGCGCAGGCGACCACCGCTTCGATCAATTGCCCGTTCGACGTCACCTTGTTGCCGTCGGCGAGATAGAAGGTATCCTCCAAGCCAGTTCGCAGATGCCCGCCGAGATCGGCGCAGCGCTGGTGCAGCGGCCAGATGTCTTCGCGGCCTATCGCCGTAACCTGCCAATGCGCTTCGGGGCGCTTCAGCTTGAGCAGGATCGGCAGCAACTCGGGATCGGCGGGCATGCCGGAGGCAACGCCCATGACGAAGTTGTATTCGAGCGGTCCCTTGTACATGCCGACCTGCGTGTACATGCCGACGCAACGGACGATGCCGACGTCAAAGCATTCGAACTCGGGGATGGTGCCGACCGCGTTCATGACGTCGAGATAGTCCTTCACTTTCTCGACAGCATTGTCGAACATCATCGGCGGCCAGGCCCAGCTGTTGTCGGCCTTGACCTTCAGATAGTTCAGCGAGCCGGCGTTGCAGGCGGCGATCTCAGGCTTGGTTTCACGAATGCAATCGAGCGCACCGCCGTAGTTCGGCCCCGACACGCCCGAGGTGTGATTGATGATCACGCCGGGGCAGGCCTCGCGAATCGCCTGCTGGATCTCGCGCGAGACGCTGACCTCCCAGGACGGCAGGTGCCCCTTGTTCGGCGCCTGCTGGCGCAGATGGATGTGCATGATGCTGGCGCCAGCGTCGAACGCAGCCCTGGCCTCCCGCGCCATCTCTTCGGGCGTCACCGGCACATTGTGCTGCCGGGGATCGGTGAGCACGCCGTTCAGCGCGCAGGTGATGACGGCCTTGTCGCTCATGCCTTAGGGCTCTCGCAGGTTGAGAATGCAGCGCTGCGATCATGTGACGCGGGAGGTCGCGGCTTCTTGCGCAGAGAAGCTAGAGATTTGGCACACTGCCGTAGGGTGGGTTCGTTAGCCGAGGACGTAACCCACCAAAGCCCATCCCGCGGTAGCTGAAATGGTGGGTTACGCTACGCTAACCCACCCTACAAAATCCGTCAGCTAGCTTGCTTCCGCAAGCTTCACGGTCTCACCGCTGCGATAGATTGCAAGATCGCGCGAGCCGACGAAGATGGCGCGCGGCTTGAGGCCGTAGAAGCGGCGGATCGAATGGCTGAAATGGGTGCTGTCGGGATAGCCGATGTCCTGCGCGAGATGGGCGAGGTTGAGATCCTGGTTGGCGAAATGAAGGAGGTACCGCGCGCGCTTCCAGGCACGGAAGGAGCGGAACGAAATGCCGGTCTCTTCCTTGAACAGATGCAGGAAGCGCGAAGCCGAGAGGCCCGCTTCAGCAGCGCAGGTATCGGCCGTCGCCGGTTCGCCGGAGAAGCGCTCGATGCGCGCGATCGCCCGCATCACGCGCGGGTCGAGCATGCGGCGAGGCAGCGCCTCGCCAAAACACATCTCGTCGAATTCGGCGGTGGCAACGTCGCCATAGCGGCGCTGGCGCAGGAATGCGTAGGCGGCGAGGATCTTTCGCGCGTAGGCTGCCTTGTCCGGCCCAGTCAGGCGTTGCCGCAGCGCTTCGATCACGCCGTCCGGCATGCTCTCGGGCTCGAGCGTCACACTGATGACGGTGCGGTAATCGCTCGCGATGGTGTGCCGCTGGTTCGGCAGGGTCACGACAAGGACATCGGTGGTATGGGTGTCGTCGATGGTCAGATGCAGGCTGCCCTTGATCGCGACATAGACGTGGCAGCAACCAGCGGTCCGCCGGCGTGGCCGGCCGAGCAGCCCCGCATAGAACACGCGTTCCGGCGTGATCAGCATCAAATGGTCTGATTCGCGACCGCTATCCTTAATTTTTGGGCCTTCCATCGGCGGTCCTCCTCGCAGCGGCTCTTCGGGCCGCTGCGGACGGAGGCCACCTTAGCGGAATTTTGGGCGGAGTCACTGCGCGATAGCGCTGTCACAAAGGTGCAAATCCGGGGCATCCCGAAGGATCGCCCCGGAACCTGAAACCGTGCCGTCGTCCGCGCAGGACGCCGAAGTGCTTAGGCCCTCAGCCTTGGCGCGATGTTCTGCGCGATACCAGCCTTCTGTTCCGCCACCACCGCCCGTTTGAAACCCTCGCGCTGTTGCAGCCGCGCCCAATAGCCTGCGACATTTGGCCCGAAGTCACGCGAAAGCCCGATGCTTTCTGCAAGCCGCAGGGCATACCCGATCACGATGTCGGCGGCGGTGAAGCGGCCGGCGCACAAGGTCTCGGCATTTGCGGTTGCTGCCTCGACCGCGCGCAAGCGACCGAGGAACCATTTTGCATAGTCGCCGGCGACCTGCGGATTGCGCCGCTCTTCCGGCTCGAGCTGGGCGTAACGGAGCACCAGCGTCTGCGGGAATGTTAACGTCGCATCGCTGAAATACATCCAGTTCAAGAAGGCGCCGAAATCGGGATCATTGGCATCGACCATCAGCGGTGTCGGGCCGTATCTGGTGCCTAGGTAGTGGCAGATGCCGGACGATTCCGTCATCTTGGTCTCGCCGTCGATCATGAACGGGATCGTGCCTAGCGGATTGATCGCGAGGTACTCCTTGGCGAAGACGCGCGGCGGGAACGGCAGCATCTTCAACTCGTAGGGCAGGCCCATCTCCTCCAGCATCCAGAGCGGGCGGAAGGAGCGCGCGGCGTCGCAGTGATAGAGCGTGATCATCAGGCGTTTCCCCTAGAGCATGACCCAGAAAAGTGTGCAGCGGTTTTCCGAAAAGATCATGCTCAAACTTTCGTGCTGCCGGGCAGCGTTCCCATCATCTTGCACAAGACCATCAGCATGACCTCATCGGCGCCGCCGCCGATCGAGGTCAGGCGGCTGTCACGATAGGCGCGGCTGACCGGCGTCTCGTTGGTAAAGCCCATGCCGCCCCAATATTGCAGGCAGGCGTCGGTAAGCTCACGTCCCAAGCGGCCGGCCTTCAGCTTGGCCATGGTCGCGAACTTCGTTACATCCTCTCCCGCCACCAGCGCCTCGGCGGCACGATAGACCAGCGCGCGCAACAGCTCGACCTCGGTCTGCATCTCCGCAAGCTTGAAGTGCACGACCTGGTTGTCAAGGATGCTCTGGCCGAAGGCCTTGCGGGTGCGGGTGTATTCGATCGTTTGATCGATGATGTATTCGTGCGCCTTCAAGCAGGCCGCCGCGCCCCACAGCCGCTCCTCCTGGAATTGGATCATCTGGTAGGTAAAACCCTTGCCCTCCTCGCCGATCCGGTTGCGCCTGGGCACGCGGACATTGTCGAAGAAGATCTGCGCGGTGTCGGAGGAGCGCATGCCCATCTTGTCGAGCTTGCGGGCCACCGCGACGCCCTTGCTCTTCATGGGCACGCAGATCAGCGACTTGTTGCGGTGAACGGGCCCGTCGCTGGTGTTGACGAGCAGGCAGATCCAGTCGGCCTGGGTGCCGTTGGTGATCCACATCTTGCCGCCGTTGATGACGTAGTCGTCGCCGTCGGAGCGCGCACTCGTCTTGATGGAGGCGACGTCCGAGCCCGCGCCCGGCTCGGAGACGCCGATGCAGGCGACATAGTCGCCGGCGATCGAGGGCGCCAGGAACTCGCGCCGCACCTCGTCCGAACCGAAGCGGGCGAGCGCCGGCGTCGCCATATCGGTCTGCACCCCGATCGCCATCGGCACGCCGCCGCAGGTGATCGCCCCTAACTCCTCCGCCATCATCAGCGCGTAGGAGTAGTCGAGCCCGGAGCCGCCGAACTCGACCGGCTTGTTCAGGCCGAGGAAACCGAGACTGCCCATCTTCTTGAACAGCTCATGTGCCGGGAAGATGTCGGCCTTCTCCCATTCATCGACATGAGGGTTGATCTCGTTGGCGATGAATTTTTGCAGGCTACGGCGGATGTCGTCGTGGTCGGCGGTGAACAGCATTTCTCTCCCTCGTCATTCCGGGGCATCGCGAAGCGATGAGATCCATTTCTCCACGGGTATTTGCGGCCCGATGGATTCTCAGATGCGCAATTGCGCATCATAGCTCGCGCTACGCGCGCCCCGGAATGACGCGTATCACAACCCCATCTGCCGGCTGGCCAGATCCTTCATGATCTCCTCGGTGCCGCCGCCGATGGCATTGACCTTGACCTCGCGGTAGATGCGCTCGGCCTTGATGCCACGCATGAAGCCGGCGCCGCCGAAGATCTGCACGGCCTCCGAGGCGCAGAACGCCATCGTCTGCGTCGCCTGGTTCTTCATCATGCAGATTTCGGCGACCGGGCTCTCGCCATGCTCCAGCCGCCAGGCCAGCATCTCCAGCATCGCCTGGCTTGCTGCGACCTTCTGCGCCATGTCGACGATCTTGTGGCGGATCACCTGGTGCTGGGCGAGCGGCTTGCCGAACGTCTTGCGTTCCCTGGCATAGGCGATCGCCTCGTCGAGACAGACACGGGCAAAGGCCGTGCAGCTGGCCGCCATACCTATGCGCTCGCTGTTGAAGTTTTGCATGATGATCTTGAAGCCCTGCCCTTCTTCGCCGATCAGGTTCTCGGCCGGCACGCGGCATTCGTCGAAATGCAGCGTCGCCGTGTCGGATGCCCACCAGCCCATCTTGTTCAGCTTGGTCCGCGATAGGCCGGGCGTATCGCCCTCGATCAGGAGCAGGCTGACGCCGCCGGCGCCCTCGCCGCCTGTGCGCACGGCAACGGTCAGATAGTCGGCACGCATGCCCGAGGTGATGAAGGTCTTCTCGCCGCTCACGACGTAGTGATCGCCGTGGCGCCGCGCCTTGGTGCGGAGGTTCGCAACATCAGAGCCGCCGCTCGGCTCGGTGATCGCGAGCGCGGAGATCTTTTCACCAGCGAGGATTTGGGGCAGCACCCTGGCCTTGATCTCAGGCCGCGCCGCGCGCGCGATCGGCGGCGAGCCGATGGTGTGGCTCATCAGCGATGCGCTGATGCCGCCGGCACCGGCGCGCGCCAGCTCCTGGCTCGCCACGATCCTCATGAATTGGTCGGCGGCGACGCCGCCATATTCCTCAGGGAATCCAAGCCCCAAAAGGCCGATCTCCGCGGCCTTGCGATACAGCGTACGCGGGAATTCGCCGGCCTCATCCCATTCATGGGCGTGGGGCTCGATCTCCTTCTCGACGAAGCGGCGCATCACGGCGCGGAAGGCATCGTGATCGGCGGTATAGAACGGACTCTTCATCGCGTGGTCGCTTTCGCTGGCGGCGATTCCTGGTGCCACCATGGCCGGAACACCATCTCGCTCACTTGCGTCGAGTGGCTGGCCTCGGGCACCCGACTTCGGTCGATCCGCGTTCCAGCAACTCAACGCAAGACAATTTAGGCCCCGCGCGGACCAACTCCGAAGCAAAAAAGAACCTTGTACAAAAACTCCGGCCGGCCGTTCGGGGCCGGCCTGGGCATGTTGCACGGCAATGACAGGCGGCGGCGCAAGACCGCAAATGGAGGGACGCTTGGTGGAGGGACACTTGGTGGAGGGACACTTGGTGGAGACACACTTGGTGGAGACACACTTGGTGGAGACACACTTGGTGGAGAGACACTTGGCTGTTCGCCACTACGACTGGATCGCCCATCACAGCCGCCGCGCGCCAGACAAGATCGCGGTCGTCGACCTCGCCAGCGGGCGCCGCTTCAGCTACGCACAATTCGACGCGCGGATCTCGCGCCTCGCCACCTCCCTTCGCGACAGCCTTAAGGTCTCGCGCGGCGATCGCGTCACGGTGCTGGCGCAGAATACGACCGACACGCTGGAGATACAGTTCGCCTGCTTCCGCCTCGGCGCCGTCTTCGTACCGCTGAACACCCGCCTCACCGTTCCGGAATTGCAGTTCATCGTCGGCGATTGCGCACCGAAGGTGATGGTCCATGACGGCGATCTTGCCGAGACAGCGCTTGCAGTGGCAAAGCTCTGCGGCGTCCGCACGACCCTGCTGCTCGGTCCTGGCGGCTCATACGAAGCCGGCATCGCCGCGGCAAAGTCGCTCGACCGGATCGAGCAAGTCACGCTCGATGATACCTCAACCATCATGTACACCTCGGGCACCACGGGCCATCCCAAGGGCGCGATCATCACCCATGGCATGACGTTCTGGAATTGCGTCAATCTCGGCGGTCCCGCCGGCATCGGACCGTCAACGGTGCTGCTCACCGTGCTGCCGCTGTTCCACACCGGCGGTCTCAATTGCTACACCAACCCGGCGCTGCATGCCGGCGGTACCGTGCTGATCATGCGCGCCTTCGATCCGGCCCTTGCGCTGCAACTGATCGGCGATCCCGCGCAAGGCATCAATGTCTTCTTCGGCGTGCCTGCGATCTACCAGTTCATGGCGCAGCATCCGGCCTTCGCAGCCACCGATCTGAGCCGGCTCGCGACCTGCGGCGTCGGCGGCGCTCCGATGCCGGTGCCGCTGCTGAAGGTCTGGGAGACGCGCGGTGTCGCGCTGCAGCAGGGCTATGGCATGACCGAGACCTCGCCGGCCGTGCTGGTGCTCGACCGTGAGGATGCGGCGCGCAAGGCCGGCTCCGCCGGCAAGCCGGTGCTGCATACGGAGGTGCGGATCGTGCGGCCGGACGGACGCGATGCCGATGTCGGCGAGCTTGGCGAACTCTGGGTGAAGGGACCGAACATCACACCCGGCTACTGGAACCGGCCGGAGGCCAACATATCGTCCTTCACCGACGGCTGGCTGCACACGGGCGACGCGACGCGCGTCGACGAGGAAGGCTTCTACTATATCGTCGATCGCTGGAAGGACATGTACATTTCCGGCGGCGAGAACGTCTATCCGGCCGAGGTCGAGAACGTCCTGCATCAGATCGCGGCAATCGCGGAAGCCGCCGTGATCGGCATTCCCGATGCTCAGTGGGGCGAGGTGGGCCTTGCCATCGTCGCGGTCAGGCCGGGACAACGCCTGAGCGAAGCGGACATCCTCGCCTACTGCAGCGCCAATCTCGCGCGCTTCAAATGCCCGCGCCAGGTCCGCTTCGTCGACGCGCTGCCGCGCAACGCCACCGGCAAGATCCACAAGCCGACGCTGCGCAAGAAATTTTCCGCGCCTTCGGAAGTCGACAAGGCCAAGTCCGCGACCGCCTGAGCGTCAAGCGTCGCGTGCGCTCGCCACTTGATCGCGACCACCGGCAGGCCGAGGCGGCGCGGATCGCCCGCGTCCGCAAAGCGCGGACAGGTCCATGCCAGCGTTGCCTTGCCCTACGATGGCAGTTCGAGCCCGATGTCGAAGCGGCCGTCACGGATCGCGATCGAACGCGATGCGCGCGCCGTCGAGGTAAAGACGACCCCCCGGGATGAAAGGGCCGCTAGACGGGAAGGAACAGCGCGAACGGCTCGTCCACCGTACGGCGCAGATGGTCACGATACAGCGCATAATTCACGTTGTCGGGAGAAATCCGTCCCAAGGTCGGCGTCTTGACGTTTCGCGCCGGCACGAAAGCGATCGGCGCCGCGATCGGCGTCAGTTGCGAGCCGGGGCCAGCGCGCAACGTCGAGATGATGCCGTACATCTCGCCGGCCACCGTAGGCCGCGACACCGTGATCACCCGATGCTGCCCGTGCCGGTTGATGACGAGATAGATGAAGCCGGACTGATGGGGGACGGCGACCTCACCGGTATGCTCATAGGCGGCGTCCGTGCGCTCGCCCTCGCGGAAGACCAGCGACGATACTTTCGGCTCCCAAGCGATCTCGGTGCGGTAGGCAAACAGCGCGTCCTTGTCGCCGAATGACGGCCGCAACGTGATGTAGACGTCCTCGAGCCAGGTCACCGCACGGTGCGAATAGGAGCCGAGACTGTCGGGCGCGACATCGTTGCCTGCGGCAGGCGCCGGTGGCGCTGCCGAATTTTTCCGCAGGGAGACCCCCAGCGCCTGCTCCAGCCGCACCGTGGTCGCCAGCGTGAACGGACGCCGGCCGCCCAGCACCTTCTCCAGCGTCGACAGGCTGAGCTTGGCCTGCTCGGCCAGCGCCTGACGGGAGATACGGCGTTTGGCGAGCTCCTCCCGGATTTTCTCCGCGACCTCGTGGCTTTGCTCGTCGGTAAGCGGCTTGTCCGGCGTCTGCATCGTTATTCCCTGCTCCAGGCGGGCATTCTAGCAGGCCGGACAAATCAGCACAAAACCGCACGGGACCGTCGCCGCGGCGGTCGACCGGGTGGCCGGCGGCCGAACATTGCCGATCATTCTGCTCGCGAAATCAGGGCTCCGCGGCCGAAATAGAGGGCAACCAAACGTGCTTCGGGAGCAGGTGAGATGAGCATTTATGACGAGAGCGACGGTAACGAACACCCCATGCTGCGAAGGTTGATCAATCTGGGGCTATTCCTGCTGGCGCAGGGGATTGCCGTGATCCTGATCGCCTTCGTAGCCCTGCTCGTGAGCTTCGTGCCGAGCTGGTCGGTCACGTCAGAGCAGGCAAGCCTGCTGCAACCAGGCGAGGCCCGTTCCGGGACGCTGCTTCTGAAGGACGACGGCGCCACCACGGAAGCCCTCCGTCTCGGCATCGACGTCGACGTCACCGTCTCCGGCCCGACGCTGCGCGCCCGAGTCACGCAGGTGTTCAGGAATCCCACCAAGGACTGGGTCGAAGCGACCTATGTCTATCCGATGGCCAGCAACGGCGCGGTCGACACGCTGAAGATGGTGGTCGGCGACCGCGTCATCGTCGGCGACATCAAGGAGCGGCAGCAGGCGCGCATGATCTACGAGCAGGCGCGCCGCGACGGCCAGAAGGCCGCACTCTCCGAACAGGAGCGGCCGAACATCTTCACCAACTCGGTCGCCAATATCGGCCCGGGTGAAACCGTGCTGGTGCAGATCGAATATCAGGAGCCGGTGCACCAGTCCGGCAACGAATATTCGCTGCGCGTGCCGCTCGTGGTCGGGCCGCGCTACAATCCGGCGCCGATCGTGCAGAGCGTCGACTTCCGCCCCGACGGCTCCGGCTGGGGTGCGAGCAAGACCGACCCGGTGCCGGATCGTGACCGTATCTCGCCGCCCGTGCTGGATCCCGCCAAGAATCCGCCGGTCAATCCGACCAGCATCACGGTTCGCCTCCAGGGCGGCTTTGCACTCGGCGAAGTCAAGAGCCATTACCATGGCGTCAAGATCGAGAGCCCCGACAGTGCAACGCGGATCGTTCGTCTTGCCGATGACGCCGTGCCTGCGGACCGCGATTTCGAGTTGACCTGGAAGCCCGCGGCCGAGAAAGCGCCGTCGGTCGGCCTGTTCCGCGAGCATGTCGGCGGCGCCGATTACCTGCTCGCCTTCGTGACCCCGCCGTCGATCGAGCAACCGACGCAAAAGCCCTTGCCGCGCGAAGTTGTGTTCGTGATCGATAATTCCGGCTCGATGGGCGGCACGTCGATCATCCAGGCCAAGGCCAGCCTGAACTACGCCCTCGCTCGTCTCCAACCGAACGATCGCTTCAATGTGATCCGCTTCGACGACACCATGGACGTCCTGTTTACGACATCCGTGCCGGCCGACACCGAGCATGTCCGGCAGGCAACCGCTTTCGTGGACGCGCTTCAGGCGCGCGGCGGCACCGAGATGGTGCCGGCGATGCGTGCCGCTCTCACCGATCGTCTCGGCGACACCAGCATGGTCCGCCAGGTCGTGTTCCTGACCGACGGTGCGATCGGCAACGAGCAGCAATTGTTCGAAACGATCACGGCGATGCGCGGGCGTTCGCGCATCTTCATGGTCGGCATCGGCTCTGCGCCCAACACCTATCTGATGACCCGCGCCTCCGAGCTTGGACGCGGCGCGTTCACCCACATCGGCTCGGTCGAGCAAGTCGAGGAGCGCATGCGCGGCCTGTTCGCCAAGCTGGAAAATCCGGCCGTGACCGGTCTTAGCGCCAAGTTCTCGGAGGCCTCCGCCGACGTCACGCCGACGATCATTCCCGATGTCTATCGTGACGAGCCGCTGGTGCTCGCCGCGAAGCTCGACAAGTTGTCAGGCTCGCTCGAGATCAAGGGACGTGTCGGCGACCGGCCGTGGTCGGTGACGCTGCCGCTGCAAAATGCAGCCGATGGCAAAGGTCTCTCGAAACTCTGGGCCAATCGCAAGATCGGCGACGCCGAGGTGGCGCGCGCGATGCACGAGATGAGCCCGGATGACGCCGACAAGACCATTCTGGCACTCGCGCTGGAGCATCAGATCGTCACCCGGTTGACGAGCCTTGTGGCCGTCGACAAGACGCCGAGCCGTCCCGGCGGCGAGGCACTCAAGCTCAGCGAACTGCCGATCGACCTGCCGGCCGGTTGGGATTTTGAGAAGGTGTTCGGCGATCGGCCGCAGGCGACGCAGCTCAGAGAGCGCCACGCGGATGCAAGCGGCCAGCCCGCGGCGAGACGCCCGACGCCGGCCGCGGCCGATACGATCCGCCTGCCGAAGACGGCAACCTCCGCGGAGCTGAAGATGATCGCAGGTCTGGTCCTGCTTCTGCTCAGCCTGGTCCTGCTCGTGTTCAACCGGCGTCAGCTCTTGCTCACCGACGCCGGATGAAAGGGGAGGCCTCAGCCACCTCCTCCCCTTCAGCGCGCGCGGCTGCCCGTCCCCGCCCCAAACAGCCGCGCGCGCTTTTTTTCAACACTGGTCCAACAAGATTCGTCATTGCGAGCGCAGCGTAGCAATCCAGCCTGTTCCCGCGGATACACTCTGGATTGCTTCGTCGCTCCGCTCCTCGCAATGACGAGAAGAGAGCAAAATGCCTCGCCTGATCTCTCCCCTCGTTCTGGCGCTCATCGGTCTCACCCTGTCCGGCGACGGCGCCACCATCCACGCCAAGGCATGGCTGGCGCAGTTGCTGCTGGAGCGCGCCTTTACCAAGAGCATCGCGAGCGGTCAGCCGACGAAGCCGTGGTCTTGGGCGGACACGTGGCCGGTTGCACGGATCGAGGTGAAGCGGATCGGCGCCAGCGCCATCGTGCTTGCGGGCAGCAGCGGCCAGGCGCTCGCCTTCGGTCCCGGACATGTCGAAGAGACCGCGGACGCCGGCGAACGCGGCGTCGCCGTCTACGCGGCACATCGCGACACGCATTTCCGTTTCTTGCGGGATGTTGCCATCGGTGACGAGATCGAGGTCACGCGCAGCGACGGCAGGCGCTTCCATTACCGGGCCGACGCCTCGGCCGTCGTGCGTTTCGACGCCTCGGGCATCGATCCCCATGCACAAGGCTACGAGCTCGTGCTGTCGACCTGCTGGCCGTTCGAGGCGCTCACGTCGGGCCCGGACCGCTACATCCTGCACGCGACGCTGATTGGAACCGGCAGCTAGGTTTGTCATCGCGGCCGTCCCGTGGGATGCTGGCAGGGCCGTTACCTGCGCCAGATCCAGCCGTGTGACCATGCATTCACAAGTTCAGTACCTGCCGATCACGCCGGGCCTGTTTTCCGTCCTGGTGCTGCTGTTCGCCGGGCTGATCATCCTGATCCAGCTCCGCATCCTGCGCTATGCCTATATGCGGCTCGGCGTCGGCCCGGGCGTTGCGCTGCTGCTGCTGTTCGGCTCGCTGGTCGGGAGCTATTTCAACATCCCGGTCACGGTGCTGCCCGGCAGGGCGGTGCGCTCGGGCGAGATCGTCGATTTCTTCGGCATGCGCTACGTGGTGCCATTGGTGACGCAATGGCCGGGAACGGTGCTTGCGGTGAATGTCGGCGGTGCCGTGATCCCGACCTTGATGTCGAGCTATCTCGTGCTGCGCTACCAGCTCTGGCTGAAAGCCGCGATCGCGGTGATCGCGATCGCCTTCGTCATCCACATGATGGCGACACCGGTGCAGGGAGTCGGCATCGCGGTTCCGGTCTTCGCGCCGGTGGTGGCCACGGCGATCCTGGCCTTCCTGCTGTCGCGCGAATATTCCGCACCGCTCGCCTATATCGGCGGCTCGATGGGCACTCTGATCGGTGCCGATTTGCTCAACCTCGACAAGATCGGGCGCCTCGGCGCCCCAGTCGCCTCGATCGGCGGTGCCGGAACGTTCGACGGCATCTTCCTGACGGGCATCCTGGCCGTGCTGCTGGCCGGCATCGCCTCGCCTTCGAGGCCCAGGGAGGTCTGGTGAGAGCTTCCAGGCGGCGGGATTCAAATTCGTCCGCCTGCCTCGCGTTTTGTCGTGCTTCCGCATCCACGACGCGCAGAAGACCACCGCCACCTATGCAGTGGACGTGAAGGAGATGGATTCTGCGGCGGCGCGCGCTGGGTTTCGATCCCACGCAGGCCGAGATCCGCCGTGCCATCGTGCCCTAGCTCGCCCTCCAGATCGCCTATCAGTATGGCTACAAGATCGGCCTCCTGAAATACTGATGGCAGCATGCCCTATTCCGCGCGGCGGCATGCGGGCCTCGCGGTTGCCACTCGTTCGAACTCACCCTACAAGAGCGGACGCGCCGACAAGAACGCACGCCAAGAAGAACAAGGTGAGGAACCATGGAAGCACAGGTGACCGCTGCAGCCCCGCTACCATGGGCTCCAGCTCCCGACGCCAGCGACGTCGTGAAGGGCATCCACGCCATGCTGCATCCGCGCAACATCGTGCTGGTTGGCGCGACCGACAAGCCCGGCAACTATGCCGAGCGCATCTGGAACAACCTGGTCAAGTACAGATTCGCAGGCTCGCTGTTTCCGGTCAACGCGAAGCGCGAAACGATCTGGGGCGTGACCTGCTACAAGAATTTTTCAAGCCTTCCTGAAACGCCGGATCACGTGCTTGTGCTGGTGCCGGCGCGCTTCGCCGTGCAGGTGATCCGCGATGCGGCCGCAGCCGGCGCACGGTCGGCCACCATCGTCACCTCGGGCTTCAGCGAATTGCAGGATGAGGAGAGCCAGAAACTCGCAAGCGAGTTGCAGCAGGCGATACGCGAGACTGGCCTCGCCGTCACCGGGCCGAATTGCCTCGGCAATTTGAGCGCCGGCGACAGGCTCTTCACCAATATCGACGACCGCGTCGTCACGATGGACCAGGGCGCAGTGGCGATCGCCGGACAATCCGGGGCCATCGTGATGGCGATCCGCCAGGCGCTGGAGGATCGCGGCGTCGGTGTCGGCTACATGGTGACGACCGGCAACGAGGCCGGGCTCGAAACGCCGGACCTGATGCGCTATTTCGCCGAGGATCCGAGCATCCGCGTGATCGTCGTCTATCTCGAGGGCGTGCGCAGCACCAAGGCATTTCGCGACGCCTGCAAGGCCGCGCGTGCCGCCAGCAAGCCGGTCATCGCGCTCAAGCTCGGCGCCTCCGAGGGCGGCCGGGCGGCGGCGATGGCGCATACCGGCGCGCTTGCTGGCTCCATCGAGACCTTCGACGCGATCGCAACGCGGGAGGGCGTGATCCGCGTGAGCGGTCTCGACGAGCTGATCGAGACCACCGAATGTTTCGTTCACAGCACCGTGCCGAAAGGTAATCGCCTTGCGGCCGTGACGCTCTCGGGCGGCAAGCGCGGACTCCTGATCGATGCCTTCCATGCGGCCGGGCTCGACTTTGCGCCGCTGAGCCCGCATGTCAGCGGCGAGCTCGCAAAGATGCTGGGTCCCGGCTCGATCGTCGGCAATCCGCTCGACGCCGGCTTTGCCGCGGTGGTCGATCCCTCCGTCTACATGAGATCGATCAAGCTGATGATCGACGATCCCGACATCGACATCGTCATCATCGACGCCGAGCTGCCGAAGGCGCCGCACGAGCTGCGCGAACGCAACTTGCGCATCGTCAACGAGATGGCGAGCCGGGGTGCGAAGCCGGTGATCTACATCAGCGCGATGTCGATCGGCTTCACCGAGTTCACGAAAACCTTGCGCAAATCGCTGCCGCATATCGCGGTGATGCAGGGCCTCGACCGTGCGGTGACCGCGATCAAGTCGCTGCTTGACTACGCAAAGCTCGCCAAGGAAGTGCCCGATGTCGTCGCAAGCTCGAAGCCCGCGGCGCGCAGCGTGCTGGAGAAGACGCTGAAGGCGGCGAACGGCGCCGCGCTCGACGAAGTCGCCTCGAAGAAGCTGTTGAAGGCCTACGGCATCCCGATCTCCAAGGAAGGAATCGCACAGACGCCGGCCGAGGCTGCGAAGATCGCCAAGCAGATCGGTTTCCCCGTGGTCGCCAAGGTCGTCAGCGCCGAGATCCTGCACAAGTCCGACATCGGCGGCGTGGTTCTCAACCTCGGCAGCGCGACCGAGGTGAAGCAGGCGTTCAACGACATCACTGCGCGGGTCAAGAAGTTGAAGGGCAAGCCCAGGCTCGACGGCATCCTGATCGCACAGCAGGTCAAGGCCGATCTCGAGCTCGTGATCGGCGCCTCGCTCGACGCGGAGATGGGACCGGTGGTGCTGTTCGGCACCGGCGGCGTCGATATCGAGCTGATCAAGGACGTCGCTTTGGCCGGTGCGCCGCTCAATACCGCCGAGGCACGGCACTTGATCGGCCGCACCAAGGCCGGGGTCAAGATGCGCGGCTATCGCGGCAAGCCGAAGCTGGATGAGGACTCCGCCGTGAAGGCCCTGGTCGGCCTTTCCAACCTGATAGCGGACGCCGGCGACCGGATCGCCTCGATCGACGTCAACCCGTTCCTGATCAACACCAAGACCGGTGTCGCCGTGGACGCGTTGATCGTCTTGAACAACGGCGCGGCCCGGCGCGCGACTGGGCATTGATCGGCTTCCACCGGGCGCACTTTGCCAATAAAATCGGCTCGCGACTCCGCTTGTCCGGGCGGCGGAGCGCGAGCCGGAACGGACAATGGTGCGCAGAAGAAATTTGATGATCGGATCCGTGATGCTGCTGGCGATCGCCGCGGCATTCGGCAGCCTGCTTGGCGTGCAGAAGTACCACGCAGCCCAGAGCCGCAGTCAGCTGCGTGTGGTGTTCGAGGGCGGCTCGGCCAGCGGTCTGCGGCGGGGCGGGCCGGTCAATTTCGACGGCGTGCCGGCCGGCCACATCGTGTCGATCAAGCTCGACAATCCCCGCAAGATCGTCGCGCTCGTCATGCTCGACAACACAGCGCCGATCCGCAAGGACACCGTGGCCGGCATCGAGTTCCAGGGGCTGACCGGCATTGCCGCGATCTCGCTGATCGGCGGCGCGCCCTCGGCACCGCCCGCGCCGCTGGATGACGACGGCATTCCCGTGCTGACTGCCGATCTCAGCGACGCCGCGTCGATCGTCGAGACCCTGCACAATGTCGACCGCATGATCGTGAGCAACTCGGCCGCAATCAAGGGCACCCTGCGCACGTTCGAAGACTATACCGCCGACCTCAAGGGCAAGGGCGAAGAGATCGATGCCGTGATGGTCAAGGTCGACAAGGGCTTCGCGAGCTTCGACAATGCGGTGACCAAGATCGAAAACGTCGTGCCGGGCTTCGCCGACGGCAAGGCCGACGAACTGTTCGAGAAGGTGAAGGGGCTCCGCGAACTCGCCGATACCATGAAGAAGAAGTCGGCGAGCTTCATCGAGGACGGGCGCCGCACCCTCCTCGACATCAGCGAGGCCGCCAACAAGATGAGCGGCACACCGGTAGCCGCCCGCCCGCCGCGCAGGCAGGCGCAGCCGAAGCAGTGACGTTGCCAGGCCAACAACAAGCCCCGTCCCGACGAAGGCCGGGACCACGGTGGAGTGCCGGTCGGTGCTTATCGCACCTCACCCGTAGACGAACGCCTTGTCATCGAGATCCGTCTCCGGGATCTCGTCCTTCTCGGTCCAGTAATCCTGGCTGTGCTGCCATTCCGGCTTGTCGCCGCGCTTCGGCAACAGGTCCATGTTGCGCATCATGTAGCCGGGGTTGAAGTTTTCCGGATCGATCCAGGGCAGGATCGGCATGTTGTGGTCTTCGGGCCTGAGCTTGACCTCGACCTTCTTGGCGCGCTTCGCCTTCATATGGCCGAGAAGCCGGCAAACGAAATCGGCGACGAGATCGACGCGCAGCGTCCAGCTCGCGCGGAAATACCCGAACACCCACACCATGTTCGGCACGCCCGTGAACATCATGCCGCGATAGGTGACCGTGTCGCCGAAGGCGAGCGGTCTGCCGTCGATCTCAAATGCAATGTCGCCGAGCGCCGCCAGATTGAAGCCGGTCGCCGTCACGACGATGTCGGCCTCGAGCAGCTTGCCGGACTTGAGCTGGATGCCGTTCTCGACGAAGCATTCGATCTCGTCGGTGACGACCGAGGCCTTGCCGCCGGCGATGCCCTTGAACAGATCGGCATCGGGCACGAAGGCGATGCGCTGCCGCCACGGCCGATATGTCGGGGTAAAATGCGTCCCGACGTCGTAATCCGGACCGAGGATCGCGGAGATCTGCCCGATCAGCTCCTTCTTCACTTCCTCCGGCTTCGCAACGCAGAGTTTTGTGAACGCATCCTGCTCGAACAGGATCTTTCGCCGCACGATCTCGTGGATCCAGGCTTCATCGACCTGGAGCCTGCGCAGCTCCTCGGCGATTTCGATGGCGTTGCGGCCGATGCGGAAATAGGTCGGCGAGCGCTGGAGCATGGTGGCGTGCGCGCATTTGTCGGCGATGTTCGGCAATAGCGTCGCAGCCGTCGCACCCGAGCCGATCACCACGACCTTCTTGTCGGTGAGATCGATATCGTCAGGCCAGGTCTGCGGATGGACGATGCGGCCCTTGAACTTGTCCATGCCCTTCCATCCGGGCGTGTAGCCTTCGGAATGGCGATAATAGCCCTGGCACATCCAAAGGAAGTTCGCGGTGAAGGTCTTGGCCACGCCAGTATCGGTCGTTACCGCTTCGATGGTCCAGAGATTGGTCTCGCTCGACCAGCGCGCCGAATTGATCTTGTGCCTGTAGCGGATGTGCTTGCCGAGATCGTTCTCCTCGATCACGTCGTTCATGTAGGCCAGGATCTCCTCGGCAGTCGCGATGGGCGGGCCGACCCAAGGCTTGAAGCGATAGCCGAAGGTGTGGAGGTCGCTGTCGGACCGGATGCCGGGATAGCGATGCGTGATCCAGGTGCCGCCGAAGCTGTCCTTGGTTTCCAGAATGACGAAGCTCGTGCCTGGCAGTTGCTTGGTGAGATGATAGGCGCTACCGATACCGGAGATGCCGGCGCCGACGATCAGGACGTCGAAATGTTCAGTGGCTTGCTGTGCAGGGGGCTGAGTACGGACGGCGACATTCATTGTTGGTTCTTTGCCTTCTGAGGCCGCCCTTGACCAGGCGACGCGTTTCCTCCGCGACGGGTTCATGTCGCCCGCCGCGCTTCCGCTTCAAAATGACATAGATCAAAGCGCAATCAAATCACAGCGCCGCACCCCAGCTCCGCGCTGTCTGCACAATCCAGTCGCGGTAGAGCGTGAGCGGCGTGACACCGGTCAAGCCGCCGCACCCTGCGTCGCCATTCGGCCCCGTCGACCAGCTGATGACGCCGATGATGACGGCACCGCTCGGTTTGTCCTCGAACACGGGGCCACCGGAATCGCCGGTGCAGGCGCCGATTCCGGCTCGAACGCCGTTGGTTACGGGGTCCACGAGCCTCATTTGCAGCGTACCGGGCTGTCCGGTCACGACGAGGCCCGCAACGCGCGTCATGCCGCCGCTCTTGCCGTCGCCAGGCACCGTGACGCCAACCCCTGCGATGGCAAAGCGGCCACCAACCGCGATCGGAATTTGCGGCGCGCCGATCTGCGATGTTGATTTTCCTTTGAGTGGAATTTCGAGTTGCAGCAAGGCCACATCGGCGGTCGCGCGATGCGACTGCATGGCCTGCATGTTGAAGCTCGGATGGATCGCAACCGTACGCACGTTCTGCAATTGCGGTTTGCCATCGGCGCCATAGTCGAGGATCTTGTATTCCGCGCCCGGCTGCACGCAATGCGCGGCGGTGAGCACCAGCCTAGTTGCGATCAGGCTGCCGGTGCAGAAATTGCCGCGCGATCCGACGATCGTGACGATGGAGCGCGCGACGCCTTCGGATTGCGGCGTGCCCCCGCCGACGATGGCCCGGGTGGGGGAGGTGAAGAGCAGCGCCACTGCTGCGAGCAGGATGGACGTCTTGTTCATGGGCGAATGTGGTAGCCGCCAGAGCGCCGTTAGCCAAGAGATACTTGGAAGAGCCCGTTCGTGCTGGCCGTCGTGCCGACAGCATGCTAGCGGTTTTCACCTGATATCGACGAGGGCAGGACCGTGGGAATCGGAGCTGTAATCTTTGACTTTGGCGGCGTGTTGACGAACTCGCCCTTCGAGGCCTTCACGCGCTTCGAACAGGAGCGCGGCCTGCCCGCCGACATCATCCGCCGCACCAATGCCGCCAATCATCTGGAAAACGCCTGGGCGAAGTTCGAGCGCGCCGAGGTCGACATCGAAACATTTGACCGGCTGTTCGCCGCGGAATCACTTGCGCTGGGCGCGGAGGTGCGCGGCCGCGACGTGCTGCCGCTGTTGCAAGGCAATCTGCGTCCTGAGATGGTGGAGGCGTTGAAGCGGCTCAAGGTGCACTTCAAGACCGGCTGCATCACCAACAATCTTCCCGCCAATGCCATCGGCAGCATGTCTGGACGCACGCTCTACGTCGCGGAGGTGATGGCGCTGTTCGATCACGTCATCGAGTCCGCCAAGATCGGCCTTCGCAAGCCCGATCCGCGGATCTACCGGATGATGGTCGAGGCGCTGAAGGTTGATCCGGACAGTTGCGTCTATCTCGACGATCTCGGCGTCAACCTGAAGCCCGCGCGCGAGATGGGGATGACGACGATCAAGGTCGCGAGCGGCGCGCAGGCGATCGCGGAACTCGAGGCGGCGACGGGGCTGAAGCTGGGGTAGTCCGCAAAGCAGCAGCGACTTCGCCAGTTCCTCATCCGGAGGAGCGCGCTCTTGCGCGCGTCTCGAATGATGAAGGCCCCAGCCCTCGCCCTTCGAGACGCCGCTTCGCGGCTCCTCAGTGTGAGGGTGAGAGAGGGTCACGCGCGGCTTCTACAGCTCGTCATTGCGAGCCAAGCAATCCAGAGTGTTTCCGCGGAGGGACTCTGGATTGCTTCGTCGCTGCGCTCCTCGCAATGACACATGTGGCGCGATATCGCTTGACGAACCGGATTACTCCACTGCGGTCGCGATCCGCTCCGGAAAGGCGGCGGCGAGCGAGGCACGATCCGGCTTCAGCACGCCGCGCTCAGTGATGAGGCCGGTGACGAGACGCGCCGGCGTCACGTCGAAAGCATAGTTCGCGACAGGCGAGCCCTCGGGCACGATCCGCACTGTCTCCAGCCGTCCATCGGCGGTTCGGCCGGTCATGTCGGTAACCTCGACACCGCTGCGCTGCTCGATCGGGATGTCACGGATGCCGTCATTGACCGCGAAATCGATCGTTGGCGAGGGCAGCGCGACGTAGAACGGCACGTTGTTGTCGCGTGCGGCGAGCGCCTTCAGATAGGTGCCGATCTTGTTGCAGACGTCGCCGTTGGCCGCGACGCGATCGGTGCCGACGATCGCGAGATCCACCATGCCGTGCTGCATCAAGTGACCGCCGGTGTTGTCCGGGATCACCGTATGCGGCACGCCGTGATGCCCGAGCTCCCAGGCGGTGAGCGAGGCGCCCTGGTTGCGCGGCCGTGTCTCGTCGACCCAGACATGGATCCTGATGTCGCGATCATGCGCCAGATAGATCGGCGCCGTCGCGGTGCCCCAGTCGACAGTGGCAAGCCAGCCAGCATTGCAATGGGTCAGCACGTTGACGGTTTCGCCGGGTTTCTTTCTCGCGGCGATCGCCTCGATCAGCTCCAGACCATTGCGGGCGATGCCGCGGTTGATCTCGACATCCTGCTCCAGAATTTCGTCGGCGCGCGCGTAAGCCGCTTCGGCGCGCTCCAGGGGATCGATCGGCGCCAGCGTCGCTCGCATCTCGTCGAGTGCCCATTTGAGATTGATGGCGGTGGGGCGCGCCACCACCAGCGTCTCGTAGGCTCGCTTCAGTCCGGCGTCGGAACTGTCCTCGCGCATGGCGAGCGCCATGCCGAACGCGGCCGTGGCGCCGATCAGCGGCGCACCGCGCACCAGCATGGTGCGGATGGCGTCAGCCGCCTCCTCGCTCGTGGTGAGACGCGCGATCACGAATTCGTACGGCAGCCGGCGCTGGTCGATGGCTCCGACCGACCAGCCGTCGCGCTCGCGCCAGATGCTGCGATAATGCTTGCCGTCGACCTTCATGGCGTTCTGCCTTTCGTCCTATGCGCGGAGCAAGCGCCCCGCGACGGCATCGAGCTTCCTCAGAAGCTCCGGATCACGCGCCTCCGGTGCGGTGATGAGCGCGGTGTCGAGCGCGCGGTCCGAGCCGATCGGGCACGGCTCATGTTCGCGCGGAAAATCCTTTGCTAGTCGCGCGACCAGCGCCTTGGCCTTGTCCGCATTCGAGGTCAGCACACGGATGATGTCCTGCACGGTGACGGCGTCGTGATCCGGATGCCAGCAATCGAAATCCGTCACCATGGCGACGGTGGCATAGCAGATTTCTGCCTCGCGGGCGAGCTTGGCCTCGGGCATGTTGGTCATGCCGATCACGGAATAACCCAGCGTCTTGTAACTCATGCTTTCCGCAAGCGTCGAGAATTGCGGTCCCTCCATGCAGACATAGGTGCCGCCGCGCGCGATTGCGATGCCTTCGGCTTCGGCCGCGGCGGCGAGGTGGATACGCAGCCGCGGCGAGACCGGATGCGCCATCGAGACATGCGCGACGCAGCCCCTGCCGAAGAACGAGCTCTCGCGTTTGTGGGTGCGGTCGACGAACTGATCGACGAGCACGAAGGTGCCCGGCGGCAGTTCCTCCTTGAAGGAACCGCAGGCCGAGAGCGACACCAGATCGGTGACGCCGGCGCGCTTCAGGACGTCGATATTGGCGCGATAGTTGATGTCGGAGGGCGACAGGCGGTGGCCCTTGTCATGCCGCGGCAGGAACACGATCGGCAGACCGGCGATGGTGCCGCGCCTGACCGGCGCCGACGGCTCGCCCCAGGGGCTCCCGATCACCTCTTCGTGCGCGCCCTCGAGGCCCGGCAGGTCGTAGATGCCGGAGCCGCCGATGATGCCCAATACCGCCTGCGTCATGCCTGCTTCACCCCGTCCGCGATGTGCAACGTGGTTAAGCTATGCCAGTTTTGAGGCGGATTTGGAACGGGGATAGTGAGCGATTAGCGTCATTGCGAGGAGCGAAGCGACGTAGCAATCCAGACTGCCCCCGGGGGCAGTCTGGATTGCTTCGCTTCGCTCGCAATGACGGAGGAGAGGGCCGAACTACGCCGCCTTCACCGGCTGCAACTGGCTCGCCACCATTCGCACGAGCGTATCGACCGACTGGAAATTGTCCGGCGTGATTTCGGATTGCGGGATGGTGAAGTCGAACTCGGCCTCCACGCCGAGCATCAGGTTGACCATGTCCATCGAGGTCAGGCCGATGTCGACGAGGCGCGCACCCGGCGCGATGTCCACGGCGAGCGAATTCTGCTCGAGGATGCCCTTCACCAGCTTGATGATGCGATCCCGCACATCGGTATCGAACGCCTGCATCTGAATTATCCCATACTCTGATAGGATCCGGACCGCGTCTACGATGGGCATGACGGGCCGATCCCGCAATGGGCGAAACCCTTAACTCGCGCTTCTTAGTAAACGATGACTCAGATTGACTAAAACTCGTGGCTTCTTCCATCATTAACGCGACCTCGGAAACTCGGGTGGCGCAAAAAACCGGGTCTTAACTGCTCGTTCCGAATTAAGCCTTGTTTACCTTCAATTTCGTCGACGAATTTGAATTAAATCCGTAGCCTCCCGGTCAAGCAAACATGGTCGGAAGATTGTCATGGCGTGAGCCCTGCCGATCTCGAACGACGAACCGGAGGCGGACCATCATGAACGTGCGTGAAGCGGCTCTTCAATCTGTCGACGACGCTCAGGCAGGCTTTCTCGAGCACAGCCCTTCTCTGGTGGAACGCGCCGTGCGCATGGCGACGGTGGCAGCCGCCGAAGCCGATGGCGTCGATCGCGACGGCCGCTTTCCTCACAAGGCATTCGATGCCGCACGCGAGCAAAAGCTGCTCGGCGTGATGATCCCGGTCGAATTCGGTGGCTTCGGCGCCTCGATCTACGACGTCACCGACATCTGCTACACGCTCGGGCGCGCCTGCGCCTCGACCGCAATGATCTACGCGATGCACACAACCAAGGTCGCGTGCGTTATCAGGCACGGCCACGGCATTCCCTGGATGGAGACCATGATGCGCCGGGTTGGCCGCGACCAGTGGCTGCTCGCCTCCTCCACCACCGAAGGCCAGAACGGCGGCAATATCCGCGCGAGCGCGGCTGCGGTCGATCATGAAGGCGACATGATCGCGCTGACGCGCGACGCCACCGTGATCTCCTACGGCGCCGAAGCCGACGGCCTCGTCACGATCGCGCGCCGCGCGGGCGACGCAGTCGCCTCCGACCAGGTGCTGCTGGCGCTCGCCAGGGACGACTATTCGCTGAAGCGGACGCTGGGCTGGGAAACGCTCGGGATGCGCGGCACCTGCTCGACCGGCTTCGAGCTGAGGGTCGACTGCCCCGCCGACCGTGTCTTCCCGGAATCCTATGACAGGATCCACGCACAGACGATGACGCCGTTTGCGCATCTGTGCTGGTCGTCGGCCTGGGCCGGCGTTGCGGCTGCCGCCGTGACGCGCGCGCAGGCGTTCATCCGCAAGGCGGCCCGCGCCTCCGGCGGCCAGATGCCACCGGCGGCCGCCCATTTCACCGCCGCGAAGATGTCGCTGGCAAAACTGCGCGCGCTGATTGCCTCCAATATCGATGCCTTCGCCCATCATGAGCATGACGAGCGCGCGCTCGGCTCGCTCGATTTCCAATCCTCGATCACGCTTCTCAAGGTGCAGGCCTCCGAGCTTGCGGTCGAGACGGTAATGCACGCGATGCGCACGACCGGCCTCGCCGGCTATCGCAATGACGGCGATTTCACCATGGGCCGCCATCTGCGCGACGTGCTCTCCGCGCCGATCATGATCAACAATGACCGCATCCTCGCCAACGCCGCGACGTCGACCCTGATGAGCGGCATGCCGGCAAGCCTTCGCGACTGACAAGCCTTCGAGACTGACGAGCCTACGCGACCAACAAGAAGAATTGCAGATAACAGGAAGTTTTGACCATGAACGTTGCCGTCCTCCCGACCTCGCCCGACACCGCACCGCAAGCGGTTGATCCGCTCGACCATCTCACCGACGTGCTGTTTCACCGCATGGGTTCGGACGGCGTCTACGCCCGCACCGCGCTCTATGAGGATGTCGTGGAGCGGCTCGCCGCGTTGATCACGCGGCACCGTGAGGCCGGCACCGAGGCGATGCGCTTTCCGCCCGTGATGAGCCGAGCGCAGCTGGAGAAATCCGGCTACCTCAAGAGCTTCCCGAACCTGCTCGGCTGCGTCTGTGGCCTGCATGGTACCGAACGCGAGATCAACGCCGCGGTGAGCCGCTTCGACGCCGGCGGCGACTGGACCACATCGCTCTCGCCTGCTGATCTCGTGCTATCGCCTGCGGCCTGCTATCCCGTCTATCCGATCGCGGCGAGCCGCGGGCAACTGCCGAAAGGTGGCCTGCGCTTTGACGTCGCCGCCGACTGCTTCCGCCGCGAGCCGTCGCGTCATCTCGACCGGCTGCAATCGTTCCGGATGCGCGAATATGTCTGCATCGGCAGCCCCGATGACGTCGCCGATTTTCGCGAGCGCTGGATGATGCGCGCGCAGGCAATCGCCCGCGACCTCGGCCTGACCTTCCGTGTCGACTATGCCAGCGATCCCTTCTTCGGCCGCATCGGCCAGATCAAGGCGGTGAGCCAGAAGCAGCAGCAGCTCAAGTTCGAGCTGCTCATTCCGCTGCGCTCGGAGGAACAGCCGACGGCCTGTATGAGCTTCAACTATCACCGTGAGCATTTCGGCATGACCTGGGGCATTCAGGACGCCAATGGCGAACCCGCCCACACCGGCTGCGTCGCCTTCGGCATGGACCGCCTCGCCGTCGCGATGTTCCACACCCACGGCGTCGACCTCTCCGCCTGGCCCGCCAAGGTGCGGGACATCCTGGGCCTGTCGCCGCATGTCGCGGCGGATGCTCATGTCGAAGGCTGGCGCTAAGCAACAGGCCGATCATTTCCACGGGTAAGACGAGCGTGATCCACACCAAGATCCGATGCCGCGAGATCACTGAGTCCGATGTCGATGCCATCGCGGACCTGCTGACGCGCGGCTTCGTCGGCCGCTCGCGCGACTACTGGATCCAAGGCCTGCGCCGGCAAGCGTTTCGCCCTGTGCCCGAGGGCTATCCGCGCTTCGGCTACATGCTCGACAATGAGGGCATGCCGGTCGGCGTGCTGCTTTTGATCTACACGGCGCGCAAGGACGGCGAAAACGTCGCCATCCATTGCAACCTATCGAGCTGGTACGTCGAGCCGGCGTTCCGCAACTACGCGCCGTTCCTCACCAAGATCGCGCAGCGGCACAAGGACGTGACCTATCTCAACATCAGCCCGGCGGTGTGGACCTGGCCGACCATCGAGACGCAGGGATTCAAGGCCTATTGCGCCGGCCTGTTCTTCTCGGTGCCAGCGCTGTCGCGCGCGCCGCGCTGGACCAAAATCGAGGTGATCGCGCCGCACGCCAAGCAGGTCCAGGGCCTCTGCGAGGCCGAGACCGAGCTTTTGACGCGGCATGCGCGCTACAACTGCCTGAGCCTCGTCGTCCGTACGCCGAAGGGCGTGTTCCCCTTCATCCTGCAACCGGTGCGCATCCGCCGCGGCTGGATCGCGCCGCCTGCGATGCAACTGATCTATTGCCGCAGCGTCGCCGAATTCGTCGCCTGCGCCGGCCGCATCGGCCGCCTGCTGCTACGGCTCGGCAAGATCTCGGTCATCGTCGATTCCAATGGCCCCATCCCCGGCCTCACCGGCGTCTACACCGAACGGCGCGGCCGGAAATATTTCAAGGGCCCGCACCGGCCGCAACTGGCCGACCTTACCGATACGGAGCTCGTGCTGTACGGGCCGTGACGAGAACGTGATAAGGTTCGGCTCCAAACGGAGCGACCGTGATGTCCGAGCGCAGCACACATTGGGAACGCGTCTACACGACCAAGGGCGAGACCGAGGTGAGCTGGTTCCAGGAGAGCCCGGCCATCTCGCTTCAGATGATCAGCGCAGCGAATCCAGGCCGTGACGCCGCCATCATCGATGTCGGCGGCGGAGCGTCGCGCCTGGTCGATGTGCTGCTGCAGCAAGGCTACCGCTCCATTGCGGTACTCGATCTCTCCGCCCATGCGCTGGACGCTGCGAAGACACGGATCGGCCCTGCCGCCGCCGACGTCGACTGGATCGTTGCCGACGTCACGACATGGCGGCCCGCACGCTCATACGATGTCTGGCACGACCGCGCCGCATTTCATTTCCTGACCGAGCGCTCCGATCGGGTTGCGTATGTCGATCGCCTGCGATCGGCGGTGTGCGGAGGCGGTCACGTCATCATCGGCACTTTCGCGCTCGACGGTCCGGAGAAATGCAGCGGGCTGCCGGTGCAGCGCTATGACGGCAACAGTCTCGCCGCAGAGCTTGGCCCAGATTTCGAGCTGCTGGAGACGCGTCGCGACGTTCACCGCACGCCCTGGGATTCGACGCAGGCGTTTCAGTTCAGCCGTTTTCGCAGGCGCGAGTGAGCAGCCCTACGCCGCGAGCTTCACGGCGTGGGCAAAGTCCCAATAGAGCTTGCGCGCTTTGGTGTAGAACGGGCCCAGCTTCAGCTCTCGATCGTCGATGCGAATGACGGGGGTGACTTTGGCGAAATTGCCGCTCGAGAAAATCTCGTCGGCAGCGAGAAAATCGGCATAGCGCAAGGTCTTCTCGACCACTGTGACACCGTCGGCACGCAGCAGCCCGATCACGCGTTGGCGCGTGATGCCGTTCAAGAAGGTGCCGTTCGGCGCCGGCGTGTAGACCACGCCGTCTTTCGCCATGAATACGTTGGAATTGCCGAACTCCGCGACATTGCCGAGCATATCGAGCATCAGGGCGTTCTGGAAGCCGCGGGAGGCGGCTTCGGCGAGCGCGCGCGAATTGTTCGGATAGAGGCAGGCTGCCTTTGCCTCGACCGGCGCGCATTCCGCCGTCGGCCTGCGGAACGGCGACAGCGTGATCGCGTTGCCGACCGGCTTTGGCATCGGCGCTTCGTAGATGCACAGGCACCATGTGGTGGTCTCAGGGTCGAACAGCACGCCGCCACCGGCGCCGTTCTGCGCCCAGTACATCGGACGAATGTAGAGCTCGGCCTTCGGTGCAAAGCGCGCAATGCCGTCGCGCGCGAGCGTCATCCAGGTGTCGGTGTCGACCACCGGCTTGAGGCCAAAGTTGATCGCGGACTGGTTCGCGCGGGCGACGTGGCGGTCGAGATCGGGCGCGACGCCTTCGAACGCGCGAGCGCCGTCGAACACCACGGAGCCGAGCCAGGCGCCATGCGTGCGCGGCCCCATGATCGGCACGTTGCCCTCGTGCCACTTGCCTTCGAAGAAGGTCCAGCTCGGCGAGTATTCGATGGGTTTTATGCTCTCGGCCATGGACCGACCTCCCCTTATCGTGATGCCGCAATATGCGGCACTATTAGCCGAATTCCTAAAGGATTTCCTGCATGGAACTTGACCGATGGGGCTCGATTCTGGATTGCTGAGCCACAGATTCAAGGCAGCGATCCCGAGAGAACGCCCAATGCCGCTCGATCCGCTTGCAAAGCGCTTGTTGACCATGATGGCCGCGGCCGGGCCGGCGGCGCGCACCCGCCCGAGCGTCGAAGCGCGGCGGCAGTCGCTGGCGAAGCTGATGCAGTTTGCGCGCGCGGAGGCTCCGGGCGTTGCGACGACTGACGGCACGCTGCCCGGCCCTGGCGGCGAGCTGGCCTACCGCCTCTATGCGCCGGAAAACGCCGCACCGCGAGCGCCGGGCTTCGTGTTCTTCCACGGCGGCGGGCTCGTGGCCGGCAGCATCCAGACCCATGACCGCATCGCCGCGGGCATCGCGCACGTGACCGGTTGCCGCCTGATATCGGTCGATTACCGGCTCGCGCCCGAGCACAAATTCCCCGCCGCGATCGACGACGCGATCGCCGCAACCGAATGGGTGGCGCGGAACGCTGGTCTCCTCGGCATCGACGCAGAGCGCCTGGTGATCGGCGGTGATTCCGCCGGCGCGACGCTGGCGGCCGTCGTATGCCAGGAAGCGACACAGAACGCCGGGCTCTCTATCGTCGCGCAATGCCTGATCTGCCCGGTGCTGGATTTCGAGGAGACCTCGCCGTCGCGCGAGGCCTTTGCCGAAAATCACCTGATCGATCGCATCACGATCAACGCCGATCTCGCCGATTATCTACCTGACGGCATCGATGCCGCCGATCCCCGCATCTCGCCGCTTCGCGCAGCGCGGCTGACGGGCTTGCCACCGGCGATCATCCACACCGCCGAGTTCGACCCGATGCGCGACGAGGGCAACGCCTACGCGCGCAAGCTGCTGGCGGCCGGCGTCGTCGTCGAGCATGTCTGCCACGACGGCATGGTCCACAATTTCCACGCCATGGGTGCGATCCTGCCGCAGGCGCAGCTCGTGCTGTCGCAGATCGGCGAACAGGTGCGGCGCGCGGTCGGAGAGTGAGGCACACTCACTGCGCCCTCTCCCCTTGTGAGTTGCTTCGCGTAGCGAAGCCGGGTGAGGGTTGTCTCCGCGAGTAAACCTCTCGCGGTCTGCGCGCGCTGAGACAACCCCTCATCCGGCGCTTCGCGCCACCTTCTCCCACAAGGGGAGAAGGAAGGCAGCGTGCACAGATTGATTCAACTTTTAGCTAATTCGGCAGTCGTCGTTAGGGTTACTTCGTCGATCTCTAGACGAATTATTGCTCGCTTTACCACCCGCCTCTAACACGAGGACGGCGGATAACGCACATCCATTGACGTGCCAATAAGTGCGACCCGCTGGACGCGGAGGTGGACGATGCGCAACGAAACGATCGCTATTCACGCCGGCTACGAACCAGAAGCGACCACACATGCGGTCGCCGTACCGATCTACCAGACCGCGGCCTATGCATTCGACAGCGCCGATCACGGTGCAGCTCTCTTCAATCTCGAAGCGGAAGGCTATCGCTACAGCCGCATCGCCAATCCGACCACGGCCGTGCTGGAGAAGCGCATCAGCGAGCTCGAAGGTGGCGTCGGCGCGTTGGCGGTCGCAACCGGACAGGCGGCGCTGCATTTCGCCTTCGTCAACGTTGCCGATCACGGCGGCAACATCGTTTCCGTGCCGCAGCTCTACGGCACCACGCACACCCTGCTCTCCCACATCCTGCCGCGCCAGGGTATCACGGGCCGCTTTGCCGAGAGCGACAAGCCAGATGCGATCGCAAGGCTGATCGACGAGGACACGCGCGCGGTGTTCGCCGAGTCCATCGGCAACCCCGCCGGCAATGTCTGCGACATCGAGGCGCTGGCGAAGACCGCGCATGCCCATGGCGTGCCGCTGATCGTCGACAACACGGTGGCGACGCCGATCCTGCTCAAGCCGTTCGATTACGGCGCCGACGTCGCTGCACACTCGCTGACGAAATTTCTGGGCGGCCACGGTACCACGCTCGGTGGCGCGATCGTCGATTCCGGACGGTTCCCGTGGGCGCAGCACGCCGCACGCTTCCCAGCCTTCAACACGCCGGACGCGTCCTATCACGGCCTCGTCTATGCCGAGCGCTTCGGCAAGACCGCCTTCATTGAGCGTGCGCGCAGCATCTATCAGCGCACCATGGGCTCGGTGCTGTCGCCCTTCAACGCCTTCCTGCTGCTCCAGGGTATCGAGACCGTGGCGCTACGCATGGAGCGCCACGTCGAGAACGCACGCAAGGTCGCGGAATTCCTGCGCTCTGACCCGCGCGTGGCCTGGGTCAACTATGCCGGCTTCCCGAACAGCCCATATTATTCGCTGGTGCAGAAATATCTCGCGGGCCATGGCTCGTCCCTGTTCACCTTCGGCATCAAGGGCGGCATGGAGGCCGGCAAGGCGTTTTATGACGCGCTGAAGCTGATCACGCGGCTTGTCAACATCGGCGATGCAAAATCGCTCGCTTGCCATCCGGCCTCGACCACGCATCGGCAGATGTCGGCCGAGCAGCAGCGCGCGGCCGGCGTGCTGCCGGAGACGATCCGCCTCTCGATCGGCATCGAGCATATCGCCGATATCATCGAAGATATCGACCAGGCGCTGGCCAAGGCCTGCCCGTCTGAACGGCTTCAGGCTGCGGAGTAGGCGGCCGCGCCGATGACCGTCTTGATCGACAAGGATCAAGGTATTTTGAGCCCGGCCCTGGTGCCGGCGCAGGGTGACGCGCGCGACGATGGTCGCGAGATCACCATCGGTCTGATCAACAACATGCCTGATCCGGCACTGAAGGCGACCGAGCGACAGTTCATGAAGCTGTTGCAAGCCGCCGCCGGCGCGCGCCGCATCCGCTTCCAGCGTTTTTCGCTGCCCTCGGTCAAGCGCTCGTCGGAAGCGCGCTGGCATGTCGAGAGCGAATATTCCGACCTCTCCGATCTGAAGCGGCAAAGATACGACGGATTGATCGTGACCGGCGCCGAGCCGGTCGCGCCCGACCTCGATCAGGAGCCCTACTGGCGCGATCTCACTGACATCATCGACTGGGCGAGGACCAACACGCGCTCGACGATCTGGTCGTGCCTTGCCGCGCATGCAGCGGTGCTGCATCTCGACCGGATCGCGCGGCGGCCGCTTGCCGCCAAATGCCACGGCATTTTCGACTGCGAGACGATCGGCAGCGATCGGCTGACGCGCGCCGCGCCGGCGCAGTTGAAAGTCTCACACTCAAGGCTGAACGAGGTCGCAGAAGCCGACCTCACCAAGCATGACTACCAGGTGCTGACACGGTCGACCAAGGCCGGCGTCGACGTCTTCACCCGGCAATATGCCAGCCGTTTCGTATTCTTCCAGGGCCATCCAGAGTATGACGCGCTGTCGCTGCAGCGTGAATATCTGCGCGATATCGGCCGCTTCCTGGCGCGCGAACGCGAGACCTATCCAGCACTGCCCGTGAGCTATTTTGACGCAGCGACCGAGGAGAAGCTCATCCGCTTCGAAAAGCGCGCCAAGCATCAGCGTCATCCGGCGATGGCGAGCGAACTGCCCGGGCTGAATTTGCGCGGTGATATCGCCGCAGGAAGCGCCGCGGCTGTGCTTTTCAGGAACTGGCTCGATTTTCTCGCCGAAGATGCGGCGATGCCGCTATCTCTGCGCTAAAGAGGCGGGTGGACCGTCCGTTAGGCATAACGAATCGTAAGGCTTGCGTCAGGCCGAGGGCGGATGGTTCATTGCTACCGCCCCGCTTGGAAATACAGGGAAGCAACCCCGGTGTGGTCGGCAATCAACGGACGCGTGAGCAATCGGCTGGCCCGGCATTTTGCGGTCTCGGCGCACCGGCTGTCGGCACGTGCGCCGATGGTCAGCTTCACCTTCGATGACGCTCCCGACAGCGCCGCGAGCCGTGGCGCCTCCATGCTGGAAGAATATGGCGGACGCGGCACGTTCTATCTGGCCGGCAGCCAGATCGGGCAGTGGTCCGGACACTGGCTCGGATTATCCAATGACGCGATTCTGCAACTCCATCATCGCGGCCACGAGATCGCCTGCCACACGTTCTCGCACCGCCGTGCAGCCGATCTCGATCAAACCGCGCTGGCGCGCGAGATCGAGCAGAACCGCACCTATTTTCGCGCGCTCGACCCGACGATCAGGCTCGAGAATTTCGCGTACCCTTACGGTCTCGCCTCGATCTGGCGCAAGCCGCAGCTCACCAAGAGCTTCCGCTCGGCACGCGGCATCCTTCCCGGCGTCAATCGCGACGTCATCGACCTGCATCTGCTGCGTTCCACGCCTTTGATCGACAAGGACATCGATGCCGGCGGCATCGACCGCTATTTCGACGAGACCACTGCGAGCGGCGGCTGGCTGATCTTCTACGGCCACGACGTCGTCACCCGGCCGAGCCCCTATGGCTGCTCGCCGTCCCTATTGCACCACGCATTGAAGGCGGCGCGGAAGCACGACGTTCCGATCGTGACGGTCGCCGAAGGCCTACGGCGAATCGGGGCGTAGCTCTCTTCTCCCCTTCTCGCTGATCGGCATTCCCCGTGTTGCGCAAACACACTTGCCACAGCCGCCCCGCCATGCGACTGCCGTGGACCAAATCTCACGGCACTATCAGACTAGCCGCCCATGTCCGCCCCCTCCACCGCTTCCCAACCCGCGCCGGCCGATGGCCGCGACGCGTTGTCGGTGCTGCATTCGGTGTTCGGGCTCTCCGGCTTCCGTGGCGCGCAAGGCGAAATCGTCCGGCATGTGACGGCGGGCGGTAATTGCCTGGTGCTGATGCCGACCGGCGGCGGCAAGTCGCTCTGTTACCAGTTGCCATCCCTCTTGCGCGAAGGCTGCGGCGTCGTGGTGTCGCCTCTGATCGCTCTGATGCGCGATCAGGTCGCGGGCCTGATCGAATCCGGCGTCAACGCTGCCGCGCTGAACTCCTCGCTGACACCGCAAGAAGCCTCCGAGGTCGAGCGCCGCCTGATCGCTGGTGATCTCGACCTGCTCTATATCGCGCCCGAGCGGCTGGTCACGCCGCGCTGCCTGTCAATGCTGGCGCAGGCCAGGGTCGCGCTGTTTGCGATCGACGAGGCACACTGCGTCTCGCAATGGGGGCACGATTTTCGTCCTGAATATGTCGCGCTCTCGGTCATCGCCGAGCGCTTTCCCGACGTGCCGCGGATCGCGCTCACCGCCACCGCCGACGAACTGACGCGCAAGGAGATCGTCGAGCGGCTGCAACTCGCGGATGCGCCGCAATTCGTCTCCAGCTTCGACAGGCCGAACATCCGCTACGAGATCGTCGACAAGCGCAACTCGGTGGCGCAACTGAAGGAGTTCATCCGCGAGCGCCATGGCGGCGAGGCCGGCATCGTCTATTGCCTGTCACGCAACCGGGTCGAGGAGGTCGCTGCCGCCTTGAGCGATGCCGGCATTCCGGCGCTCCCCTATCATGCCGGGCTCGATGGCGGTGTGCGCTCGCGCAACCAGGATCGCTTCCTGAATGAGGACGGCATCGTCATCGTCGCGACCATCGCCTTCGGCATGGGCATCGACAAACCGGACGTGCGCTTCGTCGCGCATCTCGACCTGCCCAAGAGTATCGAGGCCTATTATCAGGAGACCGGGCGGGCCGGCCGCGACGGAAATCCGTCCGCTGCCTGGATGGCCTACGGCCTTTCCGACATCGTGCAGCAACGCCGCATGATCGACGAGTCAGGCGCCTCCGACGCGTTCAAGCGGGCCTCGATCGGCAAGCTCGACGCGCTGGTCGGACTTGCCGAGACCGCGCATTGCCGGCGCCGGCGGCTGCTCGCCTATTTCGGCGAGACGGTCATGGCCGACAATTGCGGCAATTGCGACAACTGCCTGACGCCGCCGCAGATGCGCGACGGCAAGGTGTTGGCGCAGAAGCTCTTGTCCTGCGTCTACCGCACCGGACAGCGCTTCGGCGCCATGCACCTGATCGACGTTCTGGTGGGACGCCTGACCGAGAAAGTGACGCAGTTCGGCCACGACAAGCTGACCGTGTTCGGCGTCGGCCGTGAGCTCAACGAGAAGCAGTGGCGTACGGTGCTCAGGCAATTGGTGGCGATGGGGCATTTGCAGAGCGACAGCGAGGCTTTTGGCGCGCTGAAGCTGACGGAGTCTTCGCGCGGCGTCTTGCGCGGCGAGACGGAGGTCTGGCTGCGCGAGGAAGCCCCGGGGACGCGCCTTCGCGCCAGCCGCGCGAAATCCCGCCGCGGCGATCTTGCGCCGGCGTCGAGCGCGCCACAGGGCGACGTCGATCCCGAATTGCGCGCACGCCTGCGCGCCTGGCGCTCCGAGGTCGCCCGCGAGCGCGGCGTGCCCGCCTATGTCGTGCTGCACGATGCAACGATCGACGGCATCGTCCGCGCCTGGCCGACCACGCTGGATGAGTTGCGCAACGTGCCGGGGATCGGCGACAAGAAGCTCGAGCACTACGGCGAGGAGCTGCTGCGGCTGATCAGGACACGGTAGGGCGCGGCGCAGCGGTCGTTGGCGCGCTCAATCCCTCCACACGTCGTCCCGGACAAGCGCGGCGAAGCGGAGCGCGATCCGGGATCCCCGCGCGAGCGCTTGCGCTCGTCGCGATTACCACAGGAAGTTGTTTGACGACGGCTCGTGGTTACCAGCTTCGCGCCGCAACCCCCGTGGTTATGGGCCTCCCGAGCTCGCGGCTTCGCCGCGCCCCGGGACGACCGTCTTGGTGGGGTACGCCGCTCGCGTTCCGTCACCCATTCCGGAAAGCGTAGCCGTAGCCGTTGAGCGCCGGTGCGCCGCCGAGATGGGCGTAGAGGATCTTGGCGCCCTTCTCGAAATGGCCCTTCTTTGCGAGGTCGATCAGGCCCTGCATCGACTTGCCCTCGTAGACGGGGTCGGTGATCATGCCTTCGAGACGCGCGGTGAGGCGGATGGCTGCCTTGGTCTCCTCCGACGGCACGCCGTAGGCGGGATAGGCGTAATCCTCGATCAGCACGACGTCGTCTTCGACGAGCTCCTTGCCGAGCTCGACGAGCTTTGCCGTGTTCTGCGCGATCGACAGCACCTGCGCCTTGGTCTGCGCCGGCGTGAAGGAGGCGTCGATGCCGATCACCTTTCGCGCACGGCCATCCGCGGCGAAGCCAACCAGCATGCCGGCATGCGTCGAGCCGGTGACGGTGCAGACGACGATGTAGTCGAACTTGAAGCCGAGTTCCTTCTCTTGGCGGCGAACCTCCTCGGCGAAGCCGACATAGCCGAGGCCGCCATATTTGTGCACGGAGGCGCCGGCCGGAATTGCGTAAGGCTTGCCGCCCGCGGCCTTCACTTCCTCGATCGCCTGCTCCCAGCTCTTGCGGATGCCGATGTCAAAGCCGTCCTCGACGAGGCGCACGTCGGCGCCCATCACGCGCGACAGCAGGATGTTGCCGACGCGGTCGTAAACGGCATCCTCGTGCGGTACCCAGGCCTCCTGCACCAGGCGGCACTTCATGCCGATCTTGGCCGCGACAGCGGCGACCATGCGGGTGTGGTTGGACTGCACGCCGCCGATCGAGACCAGCGTGTCGGCGTTCGAGGCGATCGCATCGGGGATGATGTATTCGAGCTTGCGCAGCTTGTTGCCGCCATAGGCGAGGCCGGAATTGCAGTCCTCGCGCTTGGCATAGATCTCGACATTGCCGCCGAGATGTTTCGACAGCCGCTCCAGCTTCTCGATTGGCGTCGGCCCGAAGGTCAGCGGATAGCGCGCGAATTTTTCCAGCATCGTAAGGTCATCCCGATTGGCGGTTGAGCTGGAGGGAGCGACTAGCATTAGCCGCGGGAAATGTGCTCTCAAAGCGGCATTCATTTCCGGCCTATCCTTGCACATAGGCAGCTAATGAAGCTATTTTCTTTCACAAAAGCCGCAATCCACGGAAGCTTTTTCCATGGCCATCCGACTCGACCGCGTCGATCTTAAGATATTGCGATTGCTACAGAATAATGGCCGGCTCAGTAATGCCGAGCTGGCCGAAACAGTCGCCATCAGCCCCGCTACCTGCCATCGCCGCACCCAGCGCCTGTTCGAGGATGGTTTTATCGCCTCGGTGCGCGCCATGGTCGCACCTAAGAAGGTGGCCAAGGGCACGCTGGTTATGGTCGGCGTCGTGCTCGACCGCTCGACGCCGGAGAGCTTCGCGATCTTCGAGCAGGCGGTGGCAAAGCTGAAATTCGTGCTCGACTGCCATCTCGTGGCCGGCGACTTCGATTATTTCCTCAAGATCCGCGTCGGCGACATGGAGGATTTCAACCGCATCCACGGCGAACAGCTCATCGCGCTGCCCGGCGTACGCCAGACCAGGACCTTCTTCGTCATGAAGGAGGTCGTCGACAACGCGCCGCTGGAGTTTTGAGCAAGCGCGCCGTCACGAGACCTGTTCGGCAACCTGCTCCGCCGCGGCCACGCCGCGCTCGCCGTCCTCGGGCCGCATCGCTATCACCGAGATCAGGCCGAGGCCGACGCCGATCATGACGTAGAAGATAGGCGCGAGTGGGGAGCCGGTGAGCGCGATCAGCCAGGTCACGAAGAACTGCGCAAAACCGCCGAAGATCAGCACGGCGACATTGTTGACGATCGCAAGCGCGGTCGAGCGGACGCGGACCGGGAACAGCTCGACCAGCGTGGTGCAGTAGACGCCGAGGAAGAACGCGCTGAAGAAGCCGATCACGACCTGGGCAACCAGGAGCTTTGCGATTGACGGCTCGGAGATCACCCAGGCATAGAGCGGATAGAGCGAGACGAAATAACCGGTGAGGGAGGCGAGCAGCAGTAGCTTGCGCGGATAGCGGTCGGAGACCGCGCCGGCGATAGGGACGACGACGACCATGACGATCGCCGCGATCATCTGCACCAGGAAGCTCTGCATCAGCGGCAGCTTCAGCACCTCCTTGGCATAGGTCACGGTGTAGCCGAAGGTGACGTAGAACGAGACCGCGCTCGCGACCACCATGCCCATGCCGATCAGGAAGTTGCGGCCGGGATGTTTCAGCGCGGCGACGAAGCGCTCCTTGTGCACGGTCGCCATGTTGCGCTGGGAGGCTTCGGGCTCGACGACTTTGGCGCGCATGTAGAGCAGGATCGGAACGATCACGAGGCCGACGAAGAACGGGATGCGCCAGGCACCAGCCGCGAGCTGCTCCTGCGTGAAAGTCAACGTCAGGGCGGCGCCGAGCACCGCGCCGAGGACATTCGCCATGAGCTGGCCTGCGATCTGCCAGGAGCCGTAGAAGCCGGTGCGGCCAGGGGGCGCGGCTTCAATCAGATAGGCCGTCGAGGTGCCGAACTCGCCGCCGACCGAAAAGCCCTGGAGCAGCCGCGCCAGCAGCACGATCAGCGGCGCGGCGATACCGGCCGTCGCATAGGTCGGCGTCAGCGCAAGCAGCGCAACCGAGAGCGCCATGATGCCCATGCCGAGCGTCATCGCCGCCTTCCGCCCCTTGCGGTCGCCGAAATAGCCGAGCACGAGGCCGCCGACCGGCCGCATGAAGAAGCCGGTGCCGAACAGCGCGGTGGTCAGCAGCAGCGCGTTGATCTCGCTGCCTGGGACTTTCGGATCGACCGGGAAGAACAAGTTCTTGATGACCGGCGTCATCAGCGCGAACACCGTGAAGTCGTACCATTCCATCGCATTGCCGGCGACCGCCGCCACGATGGCCTTTCTGCTCGTCTGCATCTCGTGCTTGCCTGTCCGGTTGCTGGATTATTCGGCGGGTTGATGAGTGGCGTCGGCGTCGACCCATTCGTCGCCGAGGATCTCGGCCGTGGCGAACGCCTTGAGACTGGC
Source organism: Bradyrhizobium sp. CB82 (assembly GCF_029714405.1). Classification (NCBI taxonomy): domain Bacteria; kingdom Pseudomonadati; phylum Pseudomonadota; class Alphaproteobacteria; order Hyphomicrobiales; family Nitrobacteraceae; genus Bradyrhizobium; species Bradyrhizobium sp. CB82. The sequence continues at coordinate 8,962,788 of NZ_CP121650.1, forward strand.
GAAGTGGACAGCGCGATCCTCCACGAACAGCCGGCGGACGATGCCGCGCGCGAGCCGGTCCGCGCCTTCGCTGATCGCGGGGATGTCACCGGAGAGCTTTCCATGGCTCAGCGTCGCCGGATAGTTGAAGCCGTAGAGCCGCGACAGCATCGGGCAGGCGCCCGGCACCTTCTCCTGGAACTGGAAGATGTCGCCGAGGTCGGGCGAGCCGGCGAGCTCGGCATTTTCCATGCCCTCCGGCGTCGGGACGCGATCGCGCCAGAAGCGGATATGCGACGCGAACTCCTTGAGCTCGGGCCGCAGCGCGAGATCGACCTTGAAGCCGGTGCCGAAGATGACGAAGTCGGTTGCGTAACGTCCCTTGGGCGTGGTCACGACCAGATGGTCGCCTTCAACGACGAGATCGTCGATCGGGCTTGCGAGATGAAAATGCGCATGCGGATAAGCCGCGACGCGCAACACACTTTGGCGAGGCGGCGGCGTCTGCGCCTTCAGCGTGTGATCGAGGAAGCGCCATTTCCACGCGTCGGGGAGGCCGGCAAATCCGTGCACGACGCCCTGGCTGCCTATGCCGGTGAACTTGTTGATGCGTGGAATGTCGGCGCGCCGGATGAAGAGATCGAGCCGCGCGGCGCCGTTCTCCAGCGCGACCGCCGCATTGTCCATTGCCGACGCGCCAGCACCGACCACGGCGACACGCTTGCCGCGCAGTTTTTCGAAGTCGATCGTTTCAGAGGAATGTGCCCAGAAGCGCCGGTCGATGCGGTTCGCCAGCGGCGGCACGTAGGCTCCGCCGAGGCCGTCGCGCCCGGTCGCCAGCACGACGTGGCGCGCCAGGATTTTTCGCAAGGCCCCGCACTCGCTGATACCGAGTTCGAACAGCTCGTCGGCTCGCGCGTGAATGTGCTCGACCGTCACCTCGTTGCGAACCGGCAGACTGAGCACCGTGCGGTACCAGACGAGATAGTCCATCCACATCGTGCGCGGCGCGCGGTCGAGCGTTTTCCAGGCCTCCCGGCCGTATTGCGCTTCGAAGAACGCGCGGAAGGTCAGCGCCGGCATGCCCATCGCCGGGCCGGTCAATTCCTTCGGCGAACGCAGCGTGCGCATCCGCGCGAAGGTGACCCAAGGCCCCTCCTCGCCGGCGCGCGCACGGTCGAGCACGAGGTGATTGTCGACGCCGAGCCGCTTCAACATGGCCGATGCGACGAGGCCCGCCATGCCGGCGCCGACGATCACGACGTCAATGATGGCCTCGCCATCCACGACGCGACGCGGCACCCAGGATTTGGCGGGCAATTCCAGCCAGGACAGGTCCTGCTTGAGTCGCTCTTCGAGCGCCGCGAGGCCGGCTGCGTTGGGCGTCATCGTCGTCATGAAGTAGCTTTCTCGAATTCGTCGGCCGCCTCGTCCGGCTCGAGGCTCGCAGCCGCGCCGCTATGCAGCTTTGCACCGGGCATGAGCGTCACCGCCGCGCGCAGCGCGTCGTTGAGGGAGACGACCGTCGGCGTCAGCTCGCGTCCCGTCGGGGAGAGCGCGGCAAACAGGAAAGGAATAGAGACATCCAAACGCCGGGTGACGACGCCTTCCACCGGAAGGCTCGAGGTCAGCACCGGCTCGACGATGGCGATGCCAAGCGACTGCTTGGCCATCGCAATCGCGGTCATCGAGGAATTGGTGTCGATGACCTCGGCGGGCACGACGTCCTCGCGCTCCAGCGCCTCGTCCACCCGGCGGCGCAACCGATAGGGATTGGCCATCGTGAGCAGGCGGCCGCCGCTGAGATCCTTCAGCCGGATCACCTTCTTCTTTGCGAGCGGGTGATCCATCGCGAGGCAGGCGACGCAGGGCACCTCGCAGACCCATTGCACGTCGAGACCGGGATGCTGGACCGGCAGGCTGGCGAGCCCGAAATCCACCGATTGCGACAGCACTGACTGCACGACATTCTCGGCCGAGAGCGCCTGCACATGCACCTGGCCCGGCAACAGCCCGCGCTCCAGCGCAGCAAGCGCGGCGGGAATGAAGCCCGCCGCGAGCGCAGGGATGGCCGCGAGGCTTAGCACCGGCAACGCGCCGGCACCGATCGCATTGGCGCGCTGGCGGATGTGCTTCAAGCCCATCAACAGCCGCTCGACCTCGGCATGAAACAGCACGCCCTTCGGCGTCGGGCTGATGCGCGGACCGTTGCGGGAGAACAGGAGATAGCCGACATCGGCCTCGAGATCCTGGATCTGCCGCGTCACGACCGGCTGCGAGCGGCCGAGCAGCCGCGCCGCGCCGGTAATGCTGCCGGCCGCCATCACCGCCGCGAAGGCCTCCAAGAGCCGGATGTCGATAACGTCATTGTTCATGCGCAGGCTGCTTGCATTATTCGAATATAGCATGAACAATATTTCTTGATGCGCAAGGAGAATTATGAGAGATTTTTGTGATGCCAAAGGAGCCAGCCCCTTTCCGCCATCAAAACCCGGCCGGACCGGCCTACAGGCGCGGCTGGGTCGACGAGGCTGTAGCGGCGATCGAGGCCGACCAGTGCCGCACGGCGGATACGCACCTGATCCGGCTGATCGTGCCGGCTCTCGTCGGCATCGACATCTATCTGAAGGATGAATCGACCCATCCGACCGGCAGCCTGAAACATCGCCTCGCCCGATCGCTGTTCCTCTACGCGCTTTGCAACGGTCACATCCTCGAAGGCACACCGGTGATCGAGGCCTCGTCGGGATCGACGGCGGTGTCGGAAGCCTATTTCGCGCAGATGATCGGCGTGCCCTTCTACGCGGTGATGCCGCGCACGACCTCGGCGGAGAAGATTGCCGCGATCGAGCATTATGGCGGCAATTGCCATCTGATCGACGATAGCCGCGCGCTCTATGCGGAGGCCGCCGCGCTCGCCGCGCGGCTGAACGGCCACTACATGGACCAGTTCACCTTTGCCGAGCGCGCCACCGACTGGCGCGGCAACAACAACATCGCCGAGTCGATCTTCACCCAGCTCAAGGGCGAGCCGCGCCCGGTGCCGGATTGGATCGTGATGGGCGCCGGCACCGGCGGCACCTCGGCCACCATCGGGCGCTACCTGCGCTATCGGCAATACCCGACCCGCCTCTGCGTCGCCGACGTCGAGCATTCCGCCTTCTTCGACTGCTTCCGCCGGCAAGACCGCACACAGACCTGCGAGCGGCCCTCGCTGATCGAAGGTGTCGGCCGTCCGCGTTGCGAGCCCTCCTTCGTGCCCGGCGTGGTCGACCGCATGATGAAGATTCCGGACGCGGCGACGATCGCGGCGATGAATCTGCTGACACGCCGGCTGCGCCGGGCGGTCGGCGGCTCCACCGGCACCAATTTCCTGGCGCTATGCCGGCTCGCCAACGAAATGCGTAACGCGGGCGAGACGGGATCGCTGGTCACGTTGATCTGCGATTCCGGCGAGCGCTACCGCCAGACCTATTATGAACCGCAATGGCTCGCCGCGCGCGGCCTCGATCCCGCGCCTTATGAAACCGAGCTGTCGGCCTTCCTGGAAACAGGCAAGCCGCTCGGCTTTGCGGTCGCCGATGCCGCAAACCCACAGATTTCGCGAGGTGCCGCGTGACGCTGATCGAAACGATGGCCGGCGTGCCCGAGGGATCGCAGCTTGGTCAGGCGCTGAAAGTGCGCGCTGAGATCCTGCGCCTGAGCGAAGCCGCCCATGACGCGGTGCTGGTGCCGCGCGAGCCCGGCGGCCTGAGCCACGGCCTGCGCGCGGCGCTCGCGGCGCGGATGTGCCGGCATGTCGGCGATGCCGCGCTGACCGCACACTACGAATCCTATCTCGCGCATTCGCATGATCTGGATCTCACCGCCCTCGCCGAGCCCGGCGGCACTTGCGGCAATGCGTTGAACGACGCTCTGGCGCGCCACGCAGACCTTTTGACGCTCTCCCCGCGCGAGGCAACGCGACAGGACGTCGAGACGCTGAAGGGCGCCGGGGTCAGCGAGGCCGACATCGTGCGGCTGTCGGAGCTTGCCGCCTTCGTGAACTATCAGTTGCGGGTCGTTGCGGGCCTGAAGCTTCTCAAGGCAATCGAGGCCCGATGAGCGACGTCGTTCACAACTTCACCGCCACGATCCCGACCTGGTCACCTTACGTCACCCCGGTCGAGCTCGCCTCCGCGACGCCGGAACAGCTCGCGGCGATGAAGGTGACGCCGTCGAACAAGGGTGTGTCGCCTTACGTGCTGACGCTGGCCCACGATCCGGAATCGCTCGAGGTCCGCTCGCCGCTGTTCAACATGATCATGTACGGCAAGGACGGTCTGTCGTCTGCCGAGCGCGAGCTCGGTGCGCTCTCTGCCTCCATCGTCAACCGCTGCATCTATTGCGCAGCCGTGCACGCCTCGCGCTTCATCGGCCTCACGGGACGAAACGATGTCGTGGAGGAGATCTTTGCCGACGAGCGCAACGCCAGCCTGGAGACGCGTCAGCAGGCCTTGTTCGATTTCGCCACAAAACTCTCGACGACGCCGATCGAGGCCACGGCGGATGACGCACGCAAGTTGGCTGATGCTGGAATGAGCGAGCTCGAGCAGCTCGACCTCGTGCTGTCGGCCGCGATCTTCGGCTGGGCCAACCGGCTGATGCACACGCTGGGCGAGCCGGTTGCGTGAATTTATCCACGCCCGCTCTTGTCGGCGATGAACACGTCCTGGTGTGGAAATTTTTCGAACAGCTCGGCGGGCTGGCCAAAGTTCGTGGCGAGCACGTCGACCGGGTTGCCGGCGATCCATTGCGCGAGGTCGATGGTCTCGTAGACGCCGGCATTGAAGCCGATCAGCATCCGCGCCGGCCGATCGCCGATATTCTCGATCGAGTGGCCATAACCCTGCGGGATGTAGCCGACGTCGCCGCGCTCCAGCTGCTCGGTTCGGAAGCGGCCGTGGGAGCCGAATAGCGTTACGCTCACCGTGCCGTCGATGACATATTGCCATTCGTCGGCATTCGGATGCCAATGGAGCGTGCGCAGCGCGCTCACGTCGAGATCGAGGATCACACCGGTGATCGTCTTGGCGATCGGAAAGCGGCTGGAATCCACCCGCCATTCGCGGCCACCCGGAAACGCCGCATGCGGCGGTTGCGCCAGCAGGCGATATTTGTGCGTCTCCGGCGGCAGCTTCCAGCCCTGCAACGGCACTGACGGCTCAGCCGGAGGCAGCTTGCCGCGAGCAAAATATACCTCGTCCTTCGGAAAGCTCGCGAACGCCGTCTCCGGCAGGCCGAAGTTTTTCGCGAGCAGCGATCTTGGCGCATGTCCGAGCCAGTCGGTGATCGAGAACGTGCCAAACTCGGAGAAGTAGCCATTGTCGAAGATCAGGATGAAGTGGCAGGGCTCGTCGCCGAGGCATTGCAGCATGTGCCCGTGGCCGCGCGGAAAGTACCAGACGTCACCGGGATCGAAATCATTGGTCTCGGCAAAACCTTGAGGGTCGATCACCGTGGTGCGGACGCGGCCCTCCATGATGAAGGCCCACTCGGCCGCGGTGGCGTGCCAGTGCAATTCGCGCATCGCGCCGGGCTCGAGCCGCATCGAGACGCCGGCAATGCCCTTGGAGATCGGAAGCTGGATCACGGTGGCTTCCTTGCCAAAACTGTCGCCGATCACCTTGCCCTGCGACCTCTCCAGCGCAAACTTGAAGGTCGGCAGCTCCTTGCCCGACACGTCCGGATCCGGGACGTTGTTCATGAAGCTGGGATCGCCGGCAACCGCCGGCTGCAGGCCACTCAAGGCTGCCAGCGAGGCTACGCCTGCTGCGGCAGCCAGAAACTCCCGTCGCTGCGGATCGGACATGACGCTCTCCCTGTTGCAATGCTTCAGGCGGCCGGCTGCGCGGCTCTTGGACGTTTAGGCAGTCTAACGCTGAAGTTGTGAAGGCGCGACTACCCCGTCGCATGGATGTCACGGCAACTTCACTTGCCATGCGCCGTTGCCCGGGCGAGGCTCGCCGCTTCCTGAACGAGGAGACCTGCCGTGCGCCTTCCCATTCTCGATCCGAAAGAGCTGACCGACGAGCAGAAGCCGCTCTATGCCGACATGCGAGCGGGCATCACGGACCATTTCAAGGGTTTTGTAAACATGCGCGAGGACGGCGCGCTGCTCGGCCCCTGGAATCCGTGGCTTCGCGAGCCACGCTTCGGCGGGCCGGTATGGGACCTGGTCAAGGCGATCGCATCGAATCCGTTGCTGCCTGCACCGGTACGCGAGGTCGCCATCCTCGTCACCGGTTCGCATTTCCGCTCCGGCTACGAGCTCTATGCCCATGTGCTGGTGGCCGAGCAGCGCGGCCTGTCGGACGAGAAGCTCGCGACCATCGTCGCCGGCCAGCGGCCGGTCGACCTGACCAAGCAGGAGGCCGTCGCCTACGACATGGCGTCCGCGCTGGTCAGCGGCGGCGTGCTGCCCGAGCTGACCTGGCGCGCTGCGGTGAAGGAGTTCGGCGAGCACGGCGCGGCGGAATTGTCCTATCTCGTCGGCGTCTATTGCATGGTCTCGGTCACGCTGAATACGTTCGACGTGCCGGTGCCGGAATAGACGCCGGCAACGCTTGCCCGATCACTCCGCCGCCTTGCTTGCAGGCGACGGGGGCGATCAGGCGGTGCAGCGATTGCGGCCTTCGGCGTTGGCCTGATAGAGCGCGTGATCGGCTGCGCCCATCAATGCGTCGATACCGGACGTGCTGTCGCCGGCCTCGGCGATGCCGATGCTCACGGTGACGCCGAACTGGAACTTGTGGGCGGCGATATGCAAGCTCATGACGCGCTTGCGGATGCGCTCGGCGACCGTTCTCGCGGGGGCGTCCATTCTACCGAAAATCCACCGCGCCCGGAAATCAGTCGCGTATGGCATAAGACGGCGCTCGCGGCGTCCATCCAAATGGCGTCGCGATCACTCGCGGTGTCAAATCATATCGGCAATCTGTGGACTGTCCGGGCGGGCGCCGTTACCCTGCCGCGATCGCCACGACACACTCGCCCGTCAGGCTCGAGCGACCAGGACCAGAGAGGATGAACCAATGAAGACATCACGCCGCGTGTTGCTAGCCGGAATGGCGGGACTCGTCGCAGCACCGCAGGGGCCGGCTAGCGCTTATCCTTCGACCGCCGACGCCGCAGACATGACGGTCGCCGAAGAGCGCTTTGCCAGGCTGATCGCAGCCGCGCACGCGCCCGACATCACTTGTGCAAGACAGGCCGAGCGCTACGCGGAAACGCACTGGCGGGAATATGTCGCGGCCGCGCGAGCGGTGCTCGGCGCGAGAGGGTGAAAGCCTTGTGGAAGGTGGCGGCGAAAGCCATTCCGAAGGCGAAGAGTCACACGTCCGAATCGTGTGGAGCGCGCCAGTTGGTATTTTACAGCGCGCTATGCGCGCCAAACTGAACCTCCAATTCTTTTTCATTCCAGCGAGTAAGGGGACTGCGCGACGGCGTCGTCTTTGCCCAATTCCACCCCGAGGCGCGCCAATCGAATGCCTTCCGCGACTTCCTGCGGCCGATTGGTCATCCACCCATTTATCTTCCGCCAGAAATGACACCAGGCTGCCATCGCATGGGCGGAGGCAAAGTCCGGATCGAGCTGGACCACCTTGTAGAACAGCGGCAGGGCCTCGTCGATCGCCTTCGTTCCGTTGCAGAGGTGTGCCTTAGTCGTCCCAGAAGCGCTTTCCGCACCCGCATTCGAACATGTGAGTGATACTTCCAGTCTCAGAGTCCACCACTGTTCGTACAAGCTTCATTTTCTTGCCACAGATGCGGCAGGTTCTGCTTGAGTTGTCCTCGACAACGCAAATCTTCTCGGCGCGAAATATTTCCATGAGCCCGTCCCCCTGTCCGAGGTGACCGAAGTTGGAAACTACCAGCTATTGCAGCAAGGAAACTGGGAGAACTGGGTACGAAGTGGCGACAAATTTGCGATTGTACACTGAGCAAATAAAGACGGGCCAGTGAGTCTTGATGACACTTTTGGTTGGTAGCCCCACCAAACTTGCGAGAACGGGCGCGCGTTCCCTGTACATTCCGATCGCGGCGAGCGGTGGGAACGTCACCTCTGGCAACGTGGTTTGGCTTTAGTCAGCAATGGAGTTCCGTCATGCGTTACGCGCCGTCGATCGTGCCGTCCGATCGCCTCGATCGCGACATCTACCTCGTGCTCGAGGATTTCGGCGCCCGGGCCGGCTGCGCCTGGCGGGAGACCGACGAGGCTGACACGGACCGCGAGACGGTGCTTCGCGACATCCTTTCGGGACAATACGCCTACCCTCTGCGGATAGTCGTCTTCAATGCCATCGAAGGCTGGTCGCGCGATGCCACCGCCGACATCGCCGACGAACTCGCCCAGCGGGCGGCGGACGCCGCGATCGCCTCCTCGCCGGCGCTGCAAGCCTTTGTTGAGAGCAACGCGACCCGCCCCGTTGCAGTGCAACTGGCGTTGCCGCTGCGGGGCAGCAACGCGACTTGACCCAAGCCGGCTACCGAGTGTCCACAACTGCACTTATCGACCGACCGTTTTGGGTATAGAGTTCCATCATCACCGTCCGGCCCGTGGCATTTATCGGTGATGAGAACGCCGGTTGCGCTCCCACCCCAAAACAGGGAGTAGCACTATGGAAAAGCGTCGCCCTATCCCTCAATCCCTGGCACTTGAAGAGCGGCTCGCCGCTGAGGAGACCAAGCGGCTGCTTGCAAAGGTGCGAGGTGCCAAGTCAGGTATCGAGCGCGCGCGGCTGCGGCGAAAGGTCCGGCAAGCCGAAACGGCCGCGCATATTCAGGATTGGCTTAACTCGCCCGGGCTACGGCCACCCAGGTGACTGCGCAGCGCCGGGTTTCAACAGAGGCAGACATCCGGTTTACACCAAGACTTTCGCGCTTCGTATGGTCGAAGGCGGCTGGCCGATAAAGAACAGCGATCGATACGAGCTGACCGCCCAGGGGCGCCAGGCGCCAGACGACTGAGCACCGAGGCACTGGATCGAGTTGACGAACCGCAGCCATCCGACGCGAACTCCGGTGGTTGCCCATATAGGGCCTGCCTCAGCAACTTTCCCGCGGGCGTTTGGTTTTGCTCGCATAGTCACATGAAAATGTGTTTTCGAACGCGCTGCGCGAACGACGCCCGTCAGTCTGAAACTGCTCAGCCGGCGGGTGCTTTCGTCCTCTTCACGACAAAAGAAACCCGCCCGAAGGCGGGTGGCGCAAGGTCCCACAATATCAGTCAGAGACACATATCTCGGCGATGCTTTTCCGCGAGCCAGGCTGCGATCGGCCTACGGTGAGCTGACTAGGGTCAGCAGAGGCCTCAACTATCCGAGGCTTTGGACGCGGTGTCAGAACGGCAATCTGATGGGGAGAAGCCGGCATCCCAGCCAACATTAGCTTTGGGGTGACCGAACTTTCCTCAACTTGCTCCGCTCCCAGCACTGCCACTTGGTGCCGCGAGATCGGAAAGCCTGTCACTTCAAAACTGGGAAGGCCTAGCGCGCATGCGCCAGCTTGATGGGTCGTTGCACCTGCTAGGGTAGCAATGGCGGTTGCGATCAAGAACAGATTTTTCATGATGATACCCCACTCGACAGAGATATTTCCACCACGAATTCCGTAGTCACCTTAGTTTCAAGTCAGCGCATGATCTGTGAACTTGTTCACTAACGGCGTTCAATTCTGTTCGCGCATTCATTGCTATGTTGCAGGACTGTGTGTCCCCATGGAAGGCCCCGTTCCAACTCTCTTGGGAAGAACGGAAGTACTAAATTGAAGGGCGGGGTCTAAACAGGCAAAAGGGGCAACCCGTAAGCTTGTCGACAAAGCTTACTGCCACTCGCTGATGCGGTCTGTCCGATAGGCTACATTTGCGGTGAAAAATTCCGGACAGTGCTCCAGACGGTAATTTTCCGGACTTCGAGGAACGCGCCCAACGCTAAACGAGAGTAGAACAATTTCAACACGATCAGATTGAGCACAAACCCGCCATGTGAACCGGCGGGCCTCGTGCTTCGGCGAGACTGGCTGATGCCCTTCGCTCGCTAAGGCGACACCGGATTGGAGTAATAGACTGACAAGGCTACTGGCGTGGGATGCAGTCTGCTCTTCGTCGCAGCGCTGAGCTACGGCCTAGATCCGGCTGCCTTCTTTAAGCGGGCGCTGCTGCGCAGACTAAAAAGCGTTCGCGCGCCTCGCGCAGTGGCCTCGCGAGCTCGGCGGGCCGCGGCAACGGTTACATAGTCGCGAGCGATTGCCTCTGGCTTTGAGACCCTGGAAAGGACCGTCACCTGGGTCATAGACGCCGCGACCGGCTGAGATCCCTCTCGCAATTTGCGATGATCTGCAGCAGCAAGCTGTCCAGCTTGAATGGATGACTTGCGCTCATTTGTCGGTAGGACGCTGCGCTCGCTGCTTCGTTTGGCTTGCCGCCTTCGAAGGTCGGCTAGTAACGGCTTTAAACACTGCAATACGCCGATCGAGTTGCCATAGCTCGATGTCATTGGCATCGACTAGCTGTTCAGCACGTTCCCGTGCTTCCTGCTCGTCGGCACACTGCAAATGGGCCACGCTTATAACGTGGCGGTCGTGATCCAAAAGGTAAGCTCGGTAGTGCGCCATCCCCACGCCCCCAGGCCGAGAAAAACAGTACTCCATTGATGCAAAGGGAAACCACGGAAAATTGGGCTCGGGAGTTCACGCTTGATGTCTAACCCTTTCAAAGTTGCTCTGATGGAGGAGTCTGACCAAGCCGGAATATCGCAATCAGTCGGTCCTGGCACCAAAGTGCGTCAAGTTCCTTCACCAATTCCTTGGCGATGTCCTTCCCGCCATCCTCCGCTCTTCGGCGTAGTCAATCGCAACGCCGGCAAGTTGCACCCGATGCGTGTCTTCCGTGACTGTGCGGCCCCCGTGATCCGTAACGCGAAGGGTTGCAAGCGGCACGGTCCAACCGTTGGGTCCGTTCCCGGCCATCGAAGCCGGACGGCGGCCCGTCGGGAAGCAGGCGTTGCAAGTACCCATCGCCTGCCAAGGAAGTGACAGACTTCAACAGCGCCTCGTGTCATATGGTTGCTGAAGGATCGGCGTTGCATTCTTCGAAAAGAGCTGAGCGCACCAGTTTGTGCCCGACGTGCAGCAACGACCTAACTCGCCAGCAAGGCAAGCACGACGATTGCACTTCGCGCGGCATCGCCAACCCTGACGATGCCGCCTTGCAGAATCTTGCAGTAGAGGCCGGAGCGATTGATCAGGTGTTTGGCGACCGCCTTGCCGGTGATCTTCTCGATGTGGCGGCACGGCTCCACAAGCCCGGTCCCTTCCAGCAGTGCCTCGCCGAGCCAGAAGCGGTTGCCGACCAGATGGTTGAGCGGCACACCCTCGACTGTCACGTTGCGCCGGTGCCGGCCCGACCCGTCTCTCCCCGGGCGACGTCGTCATGCTGCTCCGCGTCGCCTTCTACTCCGGCACCGGCTGGCGCCTGGCCGATGCCGTCCGGATCGTCGCCGTCGTCGCGCTGCTCGTTCTCGGCCGTACCGGCACCAAGCCCCTCGTCCGCATGAAACGCAAGCACTGGCGCCCGGGCGGCAGGGACGTGTTGGTGGTGACCTCCCGCGGCGTCAAGCGAATGGTGCCGGTCGTCCCCGCGCTGCGCATCGCGGTCGAACCCTACCTCGATGCCGCGCCCGACAAGCGCCCCAACGCGCCGTTGCTGCAGACGACCTCCGGCAACGCGCAGTCCAACGGCTTCTTCGGCCGGACCTTCTTCCAGATCGACAGACACCTCGGGTTCGCGCGCTCCAGCAAGACCATGCTGCGCCGGTTCTGCAGCGAGATGCTGGGCGACGGCGACGTTCTCGAACCGGCCGAGGAGGCCGCACTCCGCTATTTCGAGAGCGGCGACCCCGCAAAGCCGCCCGCCAAGGCGCCGCTCCGCGACATCTTGGCGCTGTTCGAGAAGCGCGATCCCTTCGGCGGCGCGCTGCCGCGCGCTCTCGGCAACGACCGCTTCGCGCTCGAGCTGGCCCGCCGACTAGGCACGGACCTGCCGGACAAGCTTCAGACCCAGGCCTCGCGCGAGGGCAAGCCAAGAGATCCGCGACTGGGCCCGGATCATCCGTTCGTGGCGTGGCTGCTGGCGCAGAAGCTCCCCGTCTCGCGCATTCAGGTCGCCGCCATCGAGACCCTGGTCGAGCCAAGGAAGGAGGAGTTGGTGTCGCTGATCGAGAGCGGCGATCTGCCCAGAGTCCAGGCGTGCGAGTTGCTGGGTCTTTCACGGAGCGGTCTTGCGACGCTTCTCGCAAGGCTGAACATGACGGCGGAGGAGAAGGAAGCGCACAAGGCAAATGAAGCGGCGCGGCGACGCAGGCCGCAGCGGCGCCGGCCCCGGTCGACGGAGCAGGACCGCGCCTTCATCGGCGAATTGCGGGCACTTCGACTCGCGAAAGCTGGAAAAGAACGACTGCCGGACGTCGACCGCGCGATCCGGAAGTTTTTTCCGAAGGCCGCCGAGCTTCTGAACCGCCGCATCCTCACCACCGAAGAGGCCGCCGATCTCTTCGGGCTGCACACGACGCAGATCAGCGGGCTCAAATTGGCGTTTCCGACCGACATCGGGCTGAAGACCGCCAAGCAGCGCGAACGGCACCGCCGCCACGTCGACGCTTGCGAAGTCGTACTGCGCGAATGGGACAGCGGCGACGCCGACGAGACCAACGACGATCGGCACCAGCGACTGAAGGACCGGTACGGGTTCCAGTTCGGGCGAGACACGATGGTGCTGATCAAGAGGTACGCCGTGGCGAATCCGCCTCGCGTCGATGGCGAGCGGTCCGCAATAGCCCATGCCGGGCTCAGCTAACGCCGGATGAAACTGTCGGGGAGCGTCCCGATGCAGCAGACACCAACGGAGACCAAAGCGATGCAGTCGACCAGAGAGACCGAGACGGAAACGAAGCCGCCGATCTGCGGGACCGCGGAAGGCGACGGCGAAACGCTGCGACTGTTTCTGGCGGAGGAAGTCGTGCGCATCGCGGCGCAGAGGGGATTGGCGGTCGCTCAGGTCGCGGAGGACAACGGCCTCACCGAAGGGGAACTCCGCAGGCTCCTGCGCGGAGGCGACGAGGCCGACCTCTGGCGTCTGTTCGCACTCCTGCGTCAGCTCGGCGCCGCCATGGTGGTCGGCGTGGAGAGCGACCCGGTCCCAGCTGCCAAAGGCGTCGTGATGTGGACCAGGCTGGACCTGTCGTCGGCGGCGGTCGACCGCGCGAAGCCAGACTGAAGAGGTCGACTGCGCCCGCCATTTTGATCGCGAAGAAATGACTTGCGGGCGAACGCAATATACGCAATATAAGCATCATGCGAGGCCGACCGAAGCGACGCGCACACGATGATTTAATCCACCTGCTCCAAGAAGAGCGCAGGCGCGCCGGCGCGAGCCTGCGAAAGGTCGCGAAGCTGATGGATGTCGATCCCTCCACTCTGAGCCGCTCGATAAGTCAGCAGGCTTTTTCGCCGGATATGGCCGAAAAGGCGCACGCATTGCTGAAGGCCGGCATTCCATCAGGCGCCCTTGCGGACGAAGCGCGTTCGCCGGTCTCATCAGAAGACCCGATGCTTATATTGCATAAATTTGCCGATATGATGCCCGAGGTCGCGGGCGCGCTCAGGACCGTACTAGCAGCACGCACCACAGGCGCACGGAGGGATGCATGACCAGTTCGAAACAAGTTATCGCGATGATCCGCAGTCACGCCGCGGGCGACAGCGAACAGTTTCTCTCCATCGCCGAGCACATCGCCGACGACGCGAACCGCTCCGGCAAGACAAAGGTCGCCGACGAGATCAAGCTCATCGTCGAGAACGCGCGAAAGTCCATCGCGGCCCGCCCGAACCGGCCGATACCGATCGGTGCGCCGCGCGGCGAACTGGCCGGCCTCGTGCGGGCCACATACCCCGAGATCCATCTGGCCGACGTCGTGCTCGGCGACGACTTGCGCCGGCAGATCCGGCGCCTCGTTCGCGAGCATAGGGAAAGTAGCGCCCTCGAGGAGCGGGGACTCGGGCCGAGAAGAAAGTTTCTGTTTTCGGGACCGCCCGGCACCGGCAAGTCGATGACCGCCGCGGCGATCGCGGGAGAGCTGAGGCTTCCGCTATTTACGATCCTGCTCGACGGCGTTATCACCAAGTTCATGGGCGAGACCGCGGCGAAGCTGCGCCTGATCTTCGACGCCATGCACACCATCCGCGGCGTCTACTTGTTCGACGAGGTCGACGCGCTCGCATCGCGACGCGGCGCCGACAACGACATCGGCGAAGCCCGCCGCATGCTCAATTCCTTCCTGCAGTTCCTCGAAGACGATCAGTCCGGCAGCGTGATCATCGCCGCCACCAACCATCGCTCGCTGCTCGATCCCGCAATCTTCAGGCGGTTCGATTCAGTATTGGGATATGCCAAACCGACCCGCGAGGAGGCCCGCCAGGTGCTCCGCAACAACCTGCTGCAGTTCGACATCGACGCCCTGGACTGGTCTTCGATCGACGACGCCGTGCAGGGTTTGAGCCAGGCGGATCTGGTCGCCGCTTCCGAAGACGCCGCCCGGGACGCCGTCCTCGACCACGCCGGCCGGCTCACCTCCGAAGTCCTGTTTCAGGCCCTGCGGGACCGGGGTATGATCCACAAGGAATAGGAGGGCCGAATCGAGTCGGTCCGTTCGGGACGGATCGATGGCCGAAGTTCAGCTCTACAGACACCTTCTCCTTCGGGGGCTAGGACAAGCCTCGGGACGTTTCAGGACGCCCGGCGGCGGAAGCACCAAAGCCATCCCTGCCGTAGAGGACAGACCAGGTCATGCGGCCGTCCTCCGTTCCAGCCTCGATTCCGCCGTGGCCGATATGGATGCCTATCTGGCCGCTCAGGGCGAGGAAGGCGTCAAGTCGTCGGAACGCGGCATTCCCGTCACCGTGACGGCTCGCCCGAAGATCGCGCTGGACGTCGGAACGGCGCGGTCGATGACCCGCGGCCTGAAGCTCTTCAACGTGCGACGTGTCCCGGAGGACGTCCGGAGCTTCGGCGAAAACGTGGATCAAGCCACCTTCTTCGTCACCAAGTCCGCCTTGAAATCGCTACGCGACAACCTCGACCGTTACGCCGAATGGACGGACGACGAGGACGACCGCGCGGAAGGCGACGACCACGAGGAGTGGGAGACCGAAAGACGGCCGAGGAATTTCAGGCTGTTCGAGAGCGGCTCCTCGATCAGGACGACGACGCTTCGCGACCTTTGGACCGATGCGTTGGAACGCTACCCGAGGTCCATCGGGAGGACCAAATGGGAGGTCTGGACCCGGAAGGGCTTCCAGGATTCGTTCACCAACGCGATCGGGCGACTTGGTCTGGAGCAGATCGGTCGCCCCACCGATTTCGTGGAAGTCGTGATCCGGAACATCCTTGCGTCGCCGGAAGAATTGCAGCGCGTCGTACAGAGCAGCGCCGCGATCGTCGAATTGCGCAGCGCATCGTCCTTCGTCGCCGACTTCTTCGACCTCGTGCCGGAGCAGAAGGCCAAGACCGTCGAAGAAATCGCGAGCCGCGTCCTTCCGGCCTGGCCGGGCGCCCCCCGCGTCACGATGTTGGACACCGGCGTCAATCGAGCCCACACCTTGTTGGAACGGTCGCTGCCCGCAGACAAGTGCTACGCCGTCGAACCCACGTGGGGAACGACCGACAGGCAGGGGCACGGCACGAAGATGGCGGGACTCGCGCTTTACGGAGATCTCTCCGACATCGCGCAATCCACAACGCCGATCGTGCTGCAGGCCAGCCTCGAATCCGTCGTGGTGACCGCGCCGCAGGCACCCGGCGACATCCCGGCACGCGACGCGATGCAACGGGCCGTCGAGATCGTCGAGAAGGAACCGCACTCGAGGATCTTCTGCCTGGCGCAGACGGCGCAAGGCGAAGCCGACGACGGACGACCGACAAGCACCTCGGCCGTGCTCGACAAGCTCGCTTACGGCGACGGCGTCTCGACACGGTTGTTCTGCGCAGCGGTCGGAAACGTTCGCAGGACCGCGACCCAACCCTATCTCGTCGCGGACTACGCCGATCGCAACGCCGCCTACGGCATCGAATCGCCGGCGCAGGCCTTGAACGCGCTGTCCGTCGGCGCGGTGAGCCTGAAGGAGCACGGCAACACGCTTCTGGCGCCGACGGGCGACCTAATGCCGACGTCGAGGACGGCGGCGAGCTGGCCGGGGTCGCACGCCTCGAAGCCCGACATCGTGATGGAAGGCGGCAACTTCTACGTCGAGGATCCCGGCCTTTACGCCCAGCCGTCGTCCGACCACCTCGTGATGACGACTTCACGCGATGCGCCCGCAAATCCCCTGGCCATGTGTTGCGAGACCAGTGCCGCGACCGCGTTGGCGTCGGGCTTGGGTGCCAGACTGATGAACCGCTATCCAAGCTACAGGATGGAGACCGTTCGCGGCCTGATCGTCCACTCGGCCGAGTGGACGCCGATCATGATCGAGCATCAGAAATCTCTCGTCAGATCCGGCCTCAGCGAGCTCGACGCATGGCGCGCCATCCTCGACCGGTTCGGATGGGGCGTCCCGAACGAACAGAGGCTGTTCTCGAGCGCATCGAACGCGCTGACGCTCATCGCAGAAGACGAACTTCATCCTTACGAAAGGCCAACGAAGGGCGGGGTCCTGCAGCCGGTCCGGCTGAGGCAGATGAAATACTTCAGGCTTCCATGGCCCACCGACGTGCTGAGAGCGCTCGGCAGCACGCCGACGGAGCTTCGATGCACGCTGTCCTACTTCGTCGAGCCGGATCCCCACGCCGCGTCCAGAGATCGCGCGAACGAACGATACGCCTCGCACCGGCTGAAGATGGACGTCAAGAGATTCGGCGAAGGTCACGGGCGAGCGCAATCGCGCTTTAACCTCTTCGCACCCAACGACGGCCCTGCCGCGAGCCCGGTGCCGGCACAGGACGACGGGTGGCTGCTGTCCGGATTCATCCAGAGGGGCACGCTCGTGCAGGATATCTGGCGCGGTCCCGCGTATCGGTTGGCCGAGCGAGACGGCATATCGATCGCTCCGATCAGGGGATGGTGGGGAGACATGACCGAGTTCGACAACTACGAACGGCCGGTGCGCTTTTCGCTGATCGTATCGATCCGGACGCCCGAGACGAGCGGCGACCTCATGGTCGACGTCAGCAACCGGATCCCGGCGGGCGTGCTGGTCGATGGCGCTCTCGTGCCGGTCTCCACCTGATCAGGACGTCGCGGGCTTCACCATGGCCGCCATGACGTCTCCGTGGCAGACGTAGGCGTACGGCGTCGAGGACTTGTCGCGATAGGCGACCCTGGCCTTGAGCATGGCCTGGCCGATCGGATATCCCCCGACGAAATCCCGAAGATAGTCCCTGACGACCGACGAGGCGTGCTCGTCCTGCACGGCCCACAACGGCGCGAGAACTCCGCCGAAGCCCTGATCGGCGAGACGCGCGGCCCACCCCGAGATCAATCCGAGCCGATAGTCGGACGCGCCGACCTCGCAGGCATTGATGACCATGAAGGTCCCGAACCTCTCGCCCAACTTGACCTTGCTGTTGACCTCGTTGCTGTAGACCCATCCGTCCAGCAGCTTCAGCTTCGCATTGGCCGCATCTTCCGCCTGACCGTGACCGGCGAAGTGAAGCACTGCGACCGGCTCGCTCGGCGCCCCGGCTCCCCAGAACCTGGTGAACGCGCCGTAGGTGGCCTCCATCGCGACGGCGGAAAGATTCGAGACGAGCCAGCTTCCTTCGTCGACCGCAGCGGGCAGTCCGGAGCCGTCGGTGTAATCCGGCACGAAGCTCGCGATCGATCCGGACTTGAAGGAGGGCGGCATCCGGCCTTCCGAACTGATGAACCACCTGCTGATCGGGTGAGCCATGAAGAGATGATCGGCGTCGTCGATGCCCGCGTCCCGGTCGGGATGCATCATCTCCCAAGGTACGTGCGGCTCGTCGGTCACGAGTTGAATCGGAAAGCCAGCGCCGAGTTTCTTGCGGAGCTGAAGATATAACTCGCGGAAGGCCTTCGGCGTCGCGCCCCAGATGCCTTCGCCGATGCCTTGAAGGACGCTCGCGTGCTGCCCCGGCTTCAGGCGGGGACACTCCTTGAGCAAAGTAAGCGCGAAATCGGCCGTCGATCCTCCGATATCGGAGACACCCGACCACGATGCGGGCCCAACACCCCTGACTTTCGGAGCTTCCAGGCTCCACAGATACTTGCCTTCACCGCCGACGGCGAGGATCTTGATCGTGAGTTCGGGTGCGGACGCGCCGGGGACGATGGCAACGGCGCCCGAACTCAATGCTGCATCGCTCGTCGCGGGTGCCCTGGGTTCGGGCTTCGCCGGAGCCGCGAGCGCCAACGTCTTGCGCGCGACACCGCTGAAGCGCCCGCCATGCGAGAACATGGCGACGATCTCGATGGTCGTCACCTCGGGCGACAGGTCCGCTCTGACGGTCGCTTCGAACTTCGCCGACACGGAGTCGCCGGCGCGCATGATCCGGATCTGCTTGCGCTCCTCGCCGGTACCGAACGACAGGCCCGCCGAAAACACTTCCACGTCGACGTCCAGCGACGACCAGTCTGCCGGAATGTCGGCGAACGTCACCTCGCCTCCCGTCGTGCCCGCGTCGCGTTGCGTCGACAGATCGACCTCGAAGGTGAACGACTTCGATCGTTCCGGCACGTCGTCGGTCCGTATCGCGGGAAAGCGATTGACCGACACGGGCGATGGAGCGATCACAGCCTCCATCGTCTCCGTCTGCAGCTTCGGCTTCGGGCGTGCGTGGCCGTATTCGTAGGCTTCATCGAGCGGCTCCGCGGAGCGGAACGGGGCCGTCACGATCATGCGGTTTTCGAAACGAAGCCCGTGACGCGACGAAAAATCGAGCAACAGCTTCTCGAGGTCGCGCAAGCGCTGTTCGGCCGCTATCGAGCCCTCGGCTCGAAGCAGCCGGTCCTCGAAGCGCGTGAGCTTCAAATAGAAGATCGATCCAGAAAAGGCATCGAGAAACGAGACCAGCCCCGAATGCAGCTCGTCGGTCTCCCGCTGCAGGTCCTGCGCCAGGTCCGGCTCTTTCGTCAGCGCGGGTTCTCCGCCGCGTTCGAGCGACCAGGTCCAGTAGATCGTTTCAGGCATCCGCCGTCTCCGCCCTCATTCCTCGAGGACCAGGAAGACGTCGCTGACCGGATGAAAGCCCTGCTCGGCGAGGTTGACGCGATAGAGCCCGGCCGGAAGCTTGACCGAACCGACATATTTGTCGCCGCTGGCCGGTCGCAGCGTGATCGCCGTCTCCTGCTGCGCGGCGTCGAGACGCGTGATCCGGCCGGGAATCGACTGCACGTAATCGGACGCGACCGCGGATATCTCGACGGCCCGGTCCGCGGCATACGCATGCTGCAGGTCGAGACCCAGGGTACCCACTCCGACCTCGCGGAACTTCGAAAGGTCGATGTCGGCCTCCGTGAGCACGCCGCGCACGTGGCCCAGCGCGCCATCGTCGCTCTGCAAGGCGGAATGCGTCGTCGCCACATACGAAGCGCTTTGCTGCGTCAGCTCGAGCGGTATCGCCGAAGGCCGCGGAACGGTGCCGTCTCCCTTCAGATCGCGCCCGCCTAGCGACCGCAGCATCGTCAACGTCGTGCCGTCGAGCTTGGCGGACTGCAAGGTCGGCTGTTCGATGCCGACGACAGGCCGTACTTTGGGTCCTGACACGGCGTACGCTTCGTCCTTGGCATTGGCGGCCTGAGCCGTCTCGATCTCGTGATGGAAGGCCGCGGCAGCAGACGCGCGCCCGCGATCCAGATTCGGCAACTCGAGATCGCCGACTCGCGCAAGATCCGTCGCGCCGACGTCGACGAAAGGATAGGTCGGGAGCAGTTGATAGATCGAATCGAAGGAGCGGATCGCCTTGGTCCCGTCGAAAGCCTTCAGGGGCCCGACGTCCCAGGAGAAGCCGTTGCAGATGTACCCCAGGGCATTTCCCGAACCGCGATAGGGCGTGCCGAAGCTGAGCAGCGTCCTGGTCGTCTTCCAGCCGCCGAGGCATTCGACGTAGTAGCGCGCGACGAGCCCGCCCATCGAATGCACGACGAAAATCACCTTGGCCTGCGCATTTCCGCTCTTGTCCCTCCATTCCTGCAGCCAGCCCGGGACGAGGGCCGCAAGCTTCTTCGCGGACACGCGGTTGTTTCGGCGCCAGTCGTAAGGGAATTCGCGATAGTTCTGGTTCCGGATCAGTTTCATGTCGCCGACGAGTTTCTCGGCGAGAATCGAATAGCCTTCGAGCTTCCAGAGACCGGGGATCAACTGCACGTCGGAAATCAGCCCGGTCGCCTTGATCCCGTCTCCGAGATCATCCCGTTCGTCGTCGGCTCCCTTGAGTTGGAGCAGATCCAGCGCACCACCCGCGACGACACGCCACGCCGCACCGAGCGTGTAGCCCCAGATCGCCTTGCCGTCCTTCTCGAGAACGGAGCCGATGAGGCCGGGGATGACGATGACGAGATCAGGGAAAACGGCTGACAAGGGCGTTCCTCGGATCGGTTGGCGTATGTGAGTTCGTGTCGGGTGCGGGCTCCGGAGAATCTGACGCGGAACCCGTGCGTCATCGTACGATACCGGATCGCCGATGTCACGCGGCCGCGCCGCGCGCTAGGCCGATCCGTCCTGCACCGATGTCCGCGCGGTCGTCATTTGCTCCAGCTCGTCGAGATAGCGCTTGGCGGTCTGCGACCAACGCGCGTGATCCGACGCTTCGCGCTTGGTGCGCTCGTACTGCTGATTGTGATCAGCGAGCTCGCGAAGGCGGCCCGCCATCGCAAGCACCTCGTCATCCTCGGGGGCCGCGCTCGCCTGGATATAAGCGGCCAGCGTGGCCAGGCCCTCGATAGCCAGCGGCACGCCGTCCGGATTGAACGCATCGGTAGCGGCTCGGAGCTCCGCCAAAGCCGATCGCCAACCGGCGACCGCCTTCTCCTGCGCCCGTCCCCTGACCTGGCGATGCACGAGCGCATCGGCCAGCAGATGCAGTCGCTCGGGAATCTGGTCGAGCCACCGGTCCACGATCGGCATCGCCACCTGCGTCGGGGATCTCGCTATCGTGCGCGCGTCGGCTGCGACCGTCGTTATCCGTCCGGGCTCGAAGCGGGTCTCCTCGCAGATCTCGTTCTGAAGCAGCCGAAGCTCGGCGATGTTGATCGGCCACCATCTCGCGAATTCCTGCGCCCTGTAGAAGGCGATCGCATCGACGACGGTCCGCGTACCCTCGTTGCGGCGGCGGAATTCGACCAGACAGAACGAGGCGAATTCCTCGCGCGTCAGATCCTGATTGAAATCGCGGAAGGGGTCGACCAGAATCGCAAGCGCGCGCGTGCTCTCCTTCATCTTGAGGAGATCGATGATCCGCCTGATCTGGTCGATCTTTCCTCCGTACCGGCGCAACCGGGCGCCGTGAACGTATGGAATGCGGTGCTCCAATTGGGAGCGATCGCGCTGCCACCAACCCACGAGATCGCGCAGCCAGACTTCGCGCGGGTCGTCGTGCCCGGTCGGCAGCGGATACTGGGTCGGCAGCGGCAGCGCGTCGTTCCGCGTCCAGGGCGTGTCGAGATGGACGATGAGCGTCGCGCGCTTCGCATCGTCCGAGGCGGCGGCGCAGGCGCGCGCATAGACTTCGTCGAGATCGGTCCCTTCGATCACGATGGGCGCATGCGGAACGATCTGGACCGGAGCCCCCGAGCGCTCGCGCTGGATCCAGAGACGACGGCGGACGGCAGGTCCCGGACGCCAGTCGGACCCGGAACGCGGCAACGGTAGCGGCTGCACCGAAATCTCGGGAACGTGCGGAAGACCGCCGACGTCGACGAGACGCATCGCGTTCTGCTCGTTGCCCTGCGCGAACGTCGCTCCCGAAATCACGAGGATCCGTTGCGCCTCTTCGCCGTCGGCCGCGTAGACATGATCGTAGTAGACCGCGTGCTCGTGCTTGTGACCGTGGATGACCGCGTCGATGCCGCCGGCACGCAGCATCGCACGCACGTGCTCGAGATTGGAGATGTCGGCGAACGCCTTCAGCTCTTCGCGAAGCGACGGAGACCGCAGATGATGGTGCATCACGGCGACGCGCAATTGCCGGCCGCCTGGCGGCTTGGCCGTGTCGGCCATTAGCCGACGCAGCACATCCAATTGTTCGTCGGACACTCGCGCCATGTCGAACCGCACCAGGCTCGCGAGTTGGCGGGCGATCTTGGCGGCCTCGTCGGGATCATCCGGCGCCATCGTTTCGGGAATGCGGCTCCAGACGTTCTTCAGCGGCTCCGGCAGTTCGGCTGCGACATGCGACCAATTGCTGGTGTTGATCGGAAAGACCGCCCAGCTCAGATCCGCTGCGACGAGCCGGTGGCGATCCGGGTGCGCGATCTGCGGAATAGTATCTATGCCGTCAAGCCATGGGACGATGCAGCCGGCATCCCGCCATACCTTGTTGAATGCGGCGTACCGGGCGGGATCGCTCGGCAGGGAACCCTGAGGTACGTCATGATTGCCCGGCGTAGCAACGATCTTGCCCGGAACGATCCCGAAGGGACCGAGCTTGTCCAGGATCAGCTTGAGCACCAACTCGTGACCGCCAGGGCCGCCCTTCTCCTGGGCGTCGCCGGAGAATATGACGCCGTCGAGCGAAAGTTTTTCCTTTTCGAGCCGCTCGGCGAAGCGGGAAAACAGGTGGACAAGTGCCGCTTCACGCGTGCCGCCGAGCAGGCCCGGGACCTCGACCTTTATATCGTCGCGCGCGTGCGGCACGCCGTTGGCAGAGACGTGGGCGTCGGTTAGGTGAAGGAATATGGCGCGATCGGGCATGGACTCATCTATAACTCATGTCCCGACCAGTACAACCGGACGGCGACCACGAAATTCGGGATTCTCCGGTCGGTCACAGGAGCCCATCGGAGCATGACAGGATACCCGGGATGATCGATGGAACGACGCTGCTTCGCTCGCAGCACTCGCTGTTCGACGCCGAACCGATCGGCCTCGACGAATATCAGCAATTCACCACCCGGACCGACCGGAACGCGAGGGCCGGAACGGAAGGCATCGGATTCGTGCTGCTCGGCCTGTTCGGCGAGGTCGGAGGGCTCCTCAGCGCCCTGAAGAAGAAGCAGCGGGACAAAGACGCGTTTGTCGCCTATCACGACGAGGTACTCGAGGAGCTCGGCGACACGCTCTGGTACTTCGCCAATACGGCATTGCGCGCCGAAATACCCCTTTCCGCCATCGCCCAACGTCTGCCGGCGTCGCTGGACAACTGGGACTATGCCGGCAGGTCAGGCGCTACGACCTTCGCCGATCTACAGCAGGCGGGACGAAGTTTTCAGGGGCCGACCGCAACCGATTCCGTCGAACGGCGCCTGCTTTCGCTCGCCGGTCGCGTCGGACGTCTGCTCGAGGATTGGAGCAGCGACCGCATCGGAAACAATCGAGACGTGCTTTCGGCCGATCTGGTCGAGATCTTCCGGGCGTTGCTCGTCGCGGCCGATGGCGCGGAGGTCAGCCTGGAAGAGGCCGCTCGCCGCAACGTCGAGAAGGCCTTGGGGCGCTGGCCCGATCGACCCGACTGGGGCGATCTGTTCGACGCCGACTACCCCGCAGAGGAACAGCTTCCCAGACACGCGAAGTTCGTGTTCACCGAGCGGCAGGTCGACGGCCGCGACTACGTGGTGCAGCAGCTCAACGGCGTGAACATCGGCAGCCGCCTCACCGACAATCGCCTCGAGCCGGACGACTACCGTTTCCACGACGTGTTCCATCTCGCCTTCGCCGCCGTTCTCGGCTGGTCGCCGACGCTGCGAAGCTTGTTGAAGCTCAAGCGCAAGAGCAAACCCGAGGTCGACGAGAACGAGGATGGAGCCCGCGCCGGCATCATCGAGGAAGGCATCTCGACCTGGATCTTCAACCACGGCGTACGCAACAAGGATTTTCGGAACGTCGACAGCCTCGACTACGGGCTTTTGAAGGCGGTGCACGAACTCGTCCGTGGATACGAGGTGGAAAATCGGCCACTTTGGCAATGGGAACGTGCAATCCTGGAGGGGTTCAGGATATTCAGGGAGCTACGGCAACACCGCGGCGGCGCGGTGACGATCGATCTGAACGAACGCACCATCACCTTCGAGCCCCTGAAATGACGGCGATATCCCCCACCACCAAAGAGTCATTCGTCGAAACGCTGGCCGGACTGCGTTTCGATTCGGTCTTCAATCCCTACGCCGACGCCTGTCTCGATTTCGACGAGACCAACGCGCCGGCGATCAGGCGCCGCAACCTCGCGATCGTGCTCGATGCGGCGCTCAAACACGGCGTGGACTCGCTCTGGATCGCGAGGGATCTCGGTTATCGCGGCGGCCGACGGACAGGGCTCGCGCTCACCGACGAGATGCACCTGGCGGCGCACGCGAAACTCCTCGGCAGCAGCAGACTCAGACGCTCGACCAAAGGGCCCGCGATGGCCGAGCGCACGGCGAGAGTGATCTGGCACGCGCTCGATACGATCGGCAAGCCGGTGTTCCTGTGGAACGTCTTTCCGCTTCATCCGCACGCGGCGGGAGACCCGATGACGAACCGTTGTCATAGCCGAGCGGAACGGCAGGCCTGTAGACCGTTGCTCGTATGGCTGCTGGAGAACCTGCGTCCGCGGTCGGTGCTGGCCATCGGCCGGGACGCCCAGCTCGCGCTGGCCGATCTCGACATCCAGGCGCTACAGGTCCGGCATCCGAGCTACGGCGGGCAGTCGGAATTTCTGGAAGGAGTCTTCGCGCACTACGGCGTGGTCCCGCCGGACGAGGAGCGCACCGGTCAGTTGTTCTAACCTCAAGCGTCCTCCATCTCGTCGGAAAGCAGCGCCGCGCATTCCGAATGGAGCCGATTCACTTCACCGCGCGTCGTAGTCCCCGTGTCCACCAGCGCATGCGTCGACAGAATCGAAAGCGAGCCGACGGTAACGCCTGCGCGTTCGGCGACGTACTGCATGAGCCGGCCGAGCCCGATGAGATTGCCGAGCAGCTTCTCGGTGTAGAAGTGATTGCGGTATACGGCGGAAAGCAGCAGGCGCTGCTCGCCGTCGAGCTTAAAGCTCATGTAGCTGAGACATTGCCCTCCCCGCGGCCGGCCTTCGGCGTCCTTGACGGGATTGTAGATCGGCAGCTCGTAGATGTTGCGAAACGGCCGGCCGCCGTCAACGTTGCGCTTCATCTTCAAAATCAGCCGCTCAAGGAGATTATCCACGTCGTCGACGATGGGGTACGCGATCATGCGCTCGAAGTATCGTCCCCAATCCTGCGGCGACCGCTTCAGCCGCGGGAACACCTTCTTCATATAGATATCGTAGAACGCCGGCGCGCCATGGTCCTCGTAGAGCGACTGCGGAAAGATGGTGTTGGCGACCGTGCGCACCGGAAATCCCGTCTCGGTGTTCTCGGTCAGGAATTCATCGACCAACTCGATGGCCTCCCGATCGGCATCGGTCTCTGCCAACGGGTCTTCGATGTCGATCAAGACATTGTGTGCCTCGTGTCCCGGCGCTGCCTCAACGGCCTGCGATGCCGCCAACCACGCTTCGACGCACCTAGGCCGCGAGATTCTTTCCAGGAACATGCACTTCCTCCTCCAAAACCACCGTGCGCCTCAGTCTCGGCGCCAGAAAATCCTCGGACAGCCAGCCGTAGCCGTCCATGCCCCACTCGTCGCCCCAACTATTCCTGACGAGAATCGCGCGCTTGCCGCCGATGCGCGCGTGGCCAACTGCGACCACGGCATGGGCCCGCGCCGGATCCGGCGTTTCGCCAGGCCGCTCTTCGACGATTCCATTCCGGTCCGGCTCATAGAACGCGTCGGAAAGAAACAGCAACACGACGGCCGGCAAGCCGGCATCGAGTTGGGCGACGATCCCGGCCAACTTGTCCGACTTCGCTTCGCCGTTGCGCCTGAACACCGACAGCCCGGACGGCGGGCCGTAGGCGTCGAGATCGGCGGGCAGGTCGTCGAGATACGGCCAATCGGTTTCGATCGGCTGCCCGTCGACCCGCAACGTGGTCAGCACCGAACTCAGCAGAGCCGGTTTCGTCGGGGCTCGTCCCGCTCGGCGCTGAGCGTGATAGAAGACGAATTCGCAGGACAGCGGCTTCCACGGTTGTCGAAGTGCGGCATGGGCGTCGCTCACGGCGAACGCGAGGCAAGTCGGGCGCGGCCCTTGATCGCGAATTGGCCCGAAGCTTGACCTCAGATCCTTCAGAACGTCGATCTTCGCCATCAGGCAGCCTCGAGCCTTTGCCGGTGCTGTTGGCGCTGATCCTTGAACCAGCCTTGGGCTTCTGCACCTTCCAGGCTGTAACTAACCTTGAATACGTTCAACGGCTTCGTCGGCTGCCACGGCCGCATTTCGGCAAGCCGAAGCTCGCCCGATTTCCGGTCTCGTGCCGCGGCTGTTATCTGCCGCAACGTGGGCCCGCCGACACCGTCGGCATCCAGCGGTTCACGGCCATCGGCGACCACCGCCAACGCCTCGCCGTCGATCGTCTGGACGCGCCACAGATAGCCCGACCCACTGTGCTCGGGCAGCCTGACGACGAGCAGATCCTGCGGACCGCCCTCGATCCTCATGTCGGCGTCCCGATCGGTGAGCAGCCACACGTCGCCGCGATAGCTTTCGGGCTCGTAACCCCGAAGGATCTTCTGCTTGATCTTCTTGACCTGCACGCCGGCCAAGGCCGAGGCCGCCTTGCGATCGAACACGTCGTAACGGTGAAGCGTCCACACCGTCGCCTCGTAGCTCGTTCCGACGCGCAGCGCCAATTGATAGATATTGACCGGATCCGTCAGGTCCTCGTCGGTCCAGTCCTGCCGTTCGCAATGATAGTCCACGAGCCAGCGAGGCAGTAGATAAGCGGCGGCGAAGGCCTCGGCCTCCACTTCCTGCGGGTTGTCACCCTTTCGCGCCTGAAAGGGCGCGCGCCTCAGCATGTCCTCGTCGTCGAGGCTCGGCTGGTGGCCAAGATAGTGATGACCGAGTTCGTGAGCGGCAGTGAACCTCTGCTGGTTCCTCGGGCGCTGCGTCGTTATCAGGATGCCCGGCGAAGGTTCGCGGAGATAGACCCCGAGCAAACCGTCGAGCTTTGTGAACAACAACGGCACGTCCAGTTTCGCGATCGAACCGAATACGTCGACGCGACCGGCACCTCGTATGACGCTCGCCTGCACGGCTAGGTCGCGGTGCAGTCGTCCCGCCTCCAGCGTGGCCTTGCGGATCGACGAGGCGTAATCGGCCATCTATTCGCTCTTTCCCGATCGCATCTTCAGGAAATCGGCGAACCGGCCGAGCTCCTCGCGATCCTTCGGGGAGAGCTTCGCGGCCTGACGCGCCAAGTGCGTCACGTCGGGCGAAAATGCGGCGCCCGCGTCTTCCTCGCCGCCCGTAAAGTGCGCGATAGGCTGCCTGTACAGATCAGCGAGACGTTTCAGTTCAAGCACATCGACCTTGCGCTGACCGCTTTCGATGTTGGTGACCGCCGTGCGCGGCACGTCGAGGAAGCTCGCGACCTCGTCCTGAGAAAAGCCGACGTACTCGCGGGCCGTACGCAGCTTTTCGCCGAGACGCCGCCGCTGGGCTTCGCTATCGCGCGGCTCCGAGCTCATGCCTTCACTCCGGCGTAGTGTTTACCCCATTTCTTCTCCACCCTGCCGACCACGTGCTTCACGGCGGCCGCGATGGAGCCGTATCCTCCGGCCTTGACCACCGACTCGGTGACCTTGAACGGCAGAAGATCGTCGAGCACCGCAATCAGTTCGACCACGGTCAGCGAGTCCAGTTCGATCGACATGATGACGACGGCCTCGTCGTCCTTTGGCAGCGGCAACCCCTTTCGCCGATACCTGCGCCGGACCGCCCGGACCAGTTCCTCTTGCAGGACTGCCGCAAGTTCGGTGGCGGGGTAAACCGGAACCTTGGTGACTGCGGGAGCCGTGATCGTTGCCATGTTGGCCTCCTTGCCGGTAGATGATAACAATGAATGTCCGAAAATCAAACATATTCTGTCTGATTTTTTTGGAGGTGGGCGCTGATAGTCGGCATCGGAAGTGACCTTTGCGAGCTCGAGCGGGTTGCCGACACGGTCGCAGATCGTGGCAAGACCTTGATAAATCGTCTTTTTACGTCGGCGGAACAGGCCCGCGCCTCGGCCGCATCGGAACCGGCCGCGACCTACGCGACCTGCTTCGCCGCAAAGGAGGCTTGCAGCAAGGCGTTGGGAACCGGGATCACCGAGCGCGTTAGATGGACCGACATCGAGGTCCTGGTTGCGGCTGGGCGCCCCTACCTTCACTTGTCCGGAGGAGCGCTCAAGCGGGCTCGCAGATTGACGGGCGGCAGCGTTCCGAAAACTCATTTGAGCATCGTCTGCCGCGACGGGCTTGCGGCAGCCTTCGTCCTCATCGAGGCGGTTTGAGAACGGGCCCGCGCGCGGGCGGATCCGGTTGCAGCCGATCTCGCGATCGGAAGGACGTTGGCTCAACCCGAGCCGGCCTACACCCGCGCGGAATAGCGGTCGTAGGCGGTGATGCGACGTGACAAGATTTCCATGTCCGTCCGACGATAGATTTCCCGGCGCAGAAAGTCCGATTCGTCGTCTAGGCGATCCTCGGCGACATCGACGTACCAGGCTTTCGGCCGCCCATCGCTGCCGTCGCTCCAACGATAACCACGCGCCTTCAGGATTTCGCGGAGCTCGTACGGCGAATTGGTCGCCCAGATGCGGAAACGGGCGGCGCGCGCCGATTCCAGCAGCACATCCAGGCCGGTACGCCCGCTGCGCGGCAGAGGTCGCGAGAGGATCTCGATGCCAGCGAAACAATCATGGACCGCGCGGTGACCTTCGAAGAAAAGTCCATATCCGGTCGCGAGGTGCGTTAGCCTCGATCCCTCGAATCCTTCATCCCGCCAAGGCACCTCGTTGAGCGAGCAAGCCCAAGGGAGCGCCGCGAAGCCTTCGCAGAACCGTTCAGAGAACTGACGGTCGAAACCGGCATTGTGCGCGATGACGACGGCAGCTTGGTCCAGGTATTCGTGGACCTTCTTCACGTCGATGACGTGTCCGGCGACCATCTCGTCGGTCAAGCCGGTCAATGCCGTCACCGTCGGCGGAATCGCACGACCAGGATCGCGAAGTGCAGAGAAAGGCGGAAGAACCGACAGGACATTTCCGGACATGTCGTAGTCGAAGCCGACCATCGCAAGCTCGATGATCTCGTCGTTGACCACGTCCAATCCCGTCGTTTCGACGTCCAGAAAGACGGCTCTTCTCGTGGAACAGCCAGGCGATGACGGGAGGCTTGCGCGTTGCTCGATGCGCCTTAGGACGCGATAACGCCCAGACGCTTCAAGTTCTCGCGCTGCCTGCTCCAATTTGTCGTCGGAGAAGAGACTGCCCTGGTCGTAGTTCGCAATGCTAATAAGACACCGCCCCAATCACATCGGTGTCTTTTTGTAACCAATAAAAGGCTGCCCGTCAAGCCGGTGCAAGCTTCATCGAAGTTATGATTCCGCGCTTGTCCGCCGAAGCAACTTCTCTGGTCGCGGTGCAAGATGTTATGGCCTTCAAGGGCATCATCTTCACCTTCAATCATGAGATGGAATGGAGCCGCCGCGAGCGGGAGGCCGCATCATTCACGTTCACCCGCTCGACTTCGCCTCCAAATCACCTCAGGCGCCGATCAGGCAAAGCCCGCAATTCACGAGCCAACGGGTCGAAAGCGCTCGGTTTGGCTTCGATCATTTCGCCGTAGACGTCGATCGCTTCGTTTGCCAACTGCGTGCCCATGGCGACCATCCCCGCAACGTCGCTGTGAGTGCAGATCACAGCGACATCTGCCGCGATGACGCCGACGAACTCGTCGGCTGCCCCGAATATGTAGCTCAGGTTCTTCGGCTTCATCTCGATCAAGAGATGCGTGAAGCTCGCCGCCCACATCGGATTAGCTTCGATGCAATACACCCTGCGTGCGATGGCGGCCATGTAGAGCGATAGCAAGCCGATTCCGCCGCCGATCTCGACAACCACTTTGTCTCGGATCCGATCTTCGATGCGGGCGGCGATCGAAGCGGCGATCTCGGCGTCAGTCACGGTAAGATTGGCGGCAGAACGGATGTTGTGTCGTTCGGCGTACGATTCGTACGCCTGCGAGGATTCAACCGTTCTACGGACGGCTTCCAACATTTGACTGATTTCAGACATGAGAAGACTTTCTTCGCTGCAGCAGGCGGGCCATTAGTCCACGGCCCAGCCGGCCGCAATCAGATCCTCGATAGTTTCATAAGCACCGATTTCTTCGCCCAGATTGCTGCGGACCTTTGATGCCGCCGGGCGAAACTTCGTCAGAAGCGATAACGCCGAAGGCCCACTCTGACGTTCCTACCCGCTTCATCTCCAGTCGATGCGGATTGGGCCACGTTTTCGTATCCAGTCCTATCCAGCGGACGCGATCCGCGCGAGCCTGATCCAACATGCTGTCCCCCATAGAGTTGATTAAGTCGACGATCGTCTGGTCGATCACCGCAATCAGCGGATCATGACGCCATGTTGCGCGGCAAGGGCAGCGCCAATGCGCGTGAAGTGGATCTGATGGTTGTGCGGATCGACCTCTTCGACATAGAGCAGGACTTGCCTTTTCAATTGCGTCAGTCGGCCTTTGTCTTCGGGCGAGAACGGCATCAGACCTTCGATCGGCGGCATCCCGTCCCAATGCCGCGCTTCGCCGGCTATGTACAAGAACAGCCTCAGCGTATCCGGCTCCAGCTTCACGGTAACTTCAGTCATCTTTTTTCCCTTCGACGTCGAGCAGCCCTGCGGCGCACACGCGATGATGCGATCGATAGCGGGTAGACATCGATCCCGACCTTGAACGATAGAAGATCGTGTTTCCTGGCCAAGAAGTGGCACAGGCCACCTACGCAACAGGTGTTACGGTCGTCGGCCATGTAGCGCCACGACTTCGTCCAGGCTCGCAGCTGTACCCGCCATCGTGGCATCCAGATGGGCGGCGAAGCGAAGCAGCGCCTTGGGCGAGTAGATAATGCCGCCAAACGGAGTGTCGCTCTTGGTCGGCCATTGCGAGGGTTCGGAAGAGTAGATGCGTTGGCGTCCACCCTTGCCCTGTTCGATAGCACCAAAGAGGTGGCTGGCTCGCTCGTCGCTCCACGCCATGGTAATCGACACGCCCTTGAGCTTTTTGGTCGTTCCGCGTGCCGCTTGCCACATATTCTTCAAAACGGCCGCGAGATCGCTGCCAAAGGAATACGCCGCTTCCTCGGGGAAGAGATTGAACCTGTCCGCTACCGGCTCCGCCGGGTCTCCGATCTCGAACTCGAAGGGCATCGTAGACAGACGTCTCGTTACCCGCAGAATGGAGGCGGCTTCGGTCTGGCGCGACCCGATCGCCATCAATATCGCGGCCCCGTCGACGGCAAGGGCGTCCGAGTTATCCGCCAGATCGCAGGGCATCACGTTCGCATCGACCAAAGCGTCGACGGCGTTTACGATCAATTCGTCGCCTAGTTCGAGATTCCTAGCTGCCCCCTTTGAGAACGCATCGGTTCCAAACGCATCCCTTCTTGCCTGCTGCGCATTTTCGGACATCTATTCACCTGCGGTTTGTTGCGGCCGGTTACCTGCGAGGGGGCTCGACGCCCGCCTCCCGAGACTTGATCCACTCCGTCAGCCTCGTCTTCCTCGCGTAGATCTTGTTGCCGACCTTGAACACCGGCAGATCGTGATGCTCGGCCAGGTGATAAACCTCCCGGCGCAGTTGCTCGTCCGCTTGCCCGAAGAGGAATTGAGCGATCCGGTCGCCGCCGCCGATCAGGTCGGCGTCTTTGGGGATGTCCTTCTCCGTGGTCATGGCGTCAGGCTCTAGGAGTTGAGGCAGGCCGCGAGCTTGCGCAGCGTGATCTCGCTGCACTGCCCCGTGCGAATGGAGTCGAGTTCGCCTTGCCGCCCATAAATCCACTCTTCCGAGCGATCTCCATGAACACCCAACGTCAGGGAGGCGGAAAACTGCGGAGCACGGATCTCGAAGTTGGAGTAGATGCCGAACTTCTTCCCCCGGCCGCGCCACTCGTCGTATTGACCGCTCAGCTTGTCCTCGCTCATGAAGAACGCTATGGCCGCCGCCAAACCATCGACGACCGAGTGGCTGCGATCCAAACCTAGAGTCAACGGCGGCAGGTGACGCAGCCGATTAGGGCGATCGCTCGGCGGGAACCGCACACGCCCCTGCGACTCGAGCTTTTTCAGTTCGATCAACGTCGGCGCGCTCTCTTGAATCGTCGGCGAGGCATAGATCACGCAGTAGAGAGCCGCGGCGTCGTGCGGCGTCATCCGTGGCGCGGTGATCCCGCGTCCCTTGTTGGGAATGACGAGTTCGGCCTCCCGGAGGCTCCTCATGTGTCCGACCACGCGCGACAAGGGATCGCCGGTCAGCTGCGCCAAGCACTCTACGAGTTGGCGAGAATTAGCCATGGCGCGTCACCGCCAAGAAGCGGAACGGCACCGTGTGCCTTCCCCGAAGGCTGACCTCAACGAATTCGATGCGCATCGCAATTCCTGGTGACCGAATAGACCGTCGGCACATTCGACCCGCCTTGCCCAGCGATCTGCTCGAGATTTGACAAGCTACCCTAAATGTGTTTTCTACATCTGGCAAGCGCTATTTTCACACCTAAGAGATTTTCTAGCGCTGTCAGTTAGTTGTGTCAAATGTCCGCCTTGGGCGGCCTGAGCCGAGTAACGATGGCGAGTATCAGAAAGCGTACGCTGAAGGCGACGAAGACGGGTCAAAAGCGAACCGTTTGGCAGGTCGACTACCGCGATAGCTCCCGCAAGCGCAGGCACAAGCAGTTTCGAACCAGGAAGGAGGCGGACGACTGGCTCGTGGAAGCACGGGCGGAAGTCGCCGCAGGCACGCACGTACCAGCCAGCCAATCCAAGACCTTCCGGGAAGTCGCGAAAGCCTGGATCCAGGACTGCAAGGCGGCGGGTCTCGAGCGCTCCACCACCGCCGTCTACGAACAGCGTTTCAGGGATTTCAGTGAGCCGCTCTGGGGGGACCGGAAGATCGGTCAACTCAGCACCGCAGACGCCACACAGCTCTACGAAGATGTCCTCGATAAGTCGCGGTCACACGAAATCGTTCGCCGCGTCCGCATCGAAGTGGGTGCCGTGCTTCGCTACGCCCAGACCAAGGGGTGGCTCGTCAAGAACGTCATCTCACTGACGCCCTACAAACACAAAAAGAAGAAGAAGCGACCTCCCATGCCCTCCGTGGAGGAGGTGAAGGCGATAATCGAAAAGACGGCAGCAGAGTGGGCCGACTATCTGGCGATGCTGTACGTGCTCGTATTCTGCGGTCTGCGGGGATCCGAGCTTCGTGCCTTGTGCTGGACCGACGTCGACTTCAAGAAGGGGATGATCTCGATCACGAAGCGGGCGGACCGTTGGGGAATCGTCGCCCAGCCGAAGTCTGACGCCGGAACGCGCGACATCGTGATGAACGACACCACCGCGAAAGCCTTGAAGGAATGGAAGCTCCGGTGCCCCAAAAGCGATCTGGGCCTCGTGTTTCCGACTTCCCGAGGCACCGTACAGAACCACGCAAACCTGATGAATCGATTCCTAAGGCTGGCGCAGATCGAGGCCGGGGTCACGAGGCAGAAGCTCGTCACCAACAAGGGAAAGCAGAGCAGCAGGGCGGTCGCCAAATTCGGCATGCACGCCTTGAGGCATTTCTGCGCCGCGCTGTGGATCGAGGCCGATTTTTCGCCCAAGCGGATTCAAACGATGATGGGTCACGCCAGCATCATCCAGACCTTCGACATCTACGGCTACCTCTTCGAAGCCCGGATGAACGTCGAGAAAGCCAGAGATCGCGCGGAAGCGATCGTGATGGCCGGCTGAAGATCGGAACAAATATGACATCCAGCACTAGAGCCAAATTGCCGAAGAAGGCGTTCGACGCAAGGCACCGTCTATTCGAATCGAAGTGGTTTCGCGAGGAGATCGCGGAGCGGCTCTGTCTCGATCGTCTTTTGGTCGCCAAGTCGATCGACGCGCTGCTAGAGGCCGAGCTGATCCCCTGCGCGTTGTCCACTAACGCGAAATCTCTCGCCGCCGACGGCGCGACCATCTTGATGGCCATCGGCAGCCAACAGCCCAACACCACCGCGATAGCAAGAGTCACGACGAGATTCGGTTGCATGGACTTGCAGGCCGAAACAGGCGGACAAGAGCCTTCGCGCGGCGTCGCCGACATCTTCCCTAGCACGAAGTCGATCTCCTTCGGGACCGATTTGGCCGAACTGCTCCTCAATCTTTGGAAGGCCGCGCATCAATCTTCGACATCCGGCTTCACCGGAGTCGGCGTCAGCATGCTGTGGAACGACGTGCAGGGCAGCGTTCTGTTCGGCGTCATCGAAGAGCCGGTGGGGCGGCGTAAGAGGGTGTACGCCACCGAAGCCTTCCGCATCCCGAGCGCCGTCAAGAACGAATGGGATTTCGTGCAACTACCGACGACCGGCGGCATCAAGTACGCGCCGCGCTCGATCCTTCGCTTCGGAGCGCTCCTGGACTCGGCCGTATCGAGCACCGCTGCTCGTCTCGACCGGTAACCCACTTCGGGCAATGGACGTTTCGTACAGTAGAGGAAATCCGATTCCCTAAACGAGAGGCACTTCGATGAAGACCAGCGTCACGATCAAGATCGACACGGACGATTTGCGTTCGGTCACCGACACCTACCTGGCGAGCCTTTGGCATGTCGCTCAGGCTAATCCGGCGGATCCGTTCCAACACCGTGATGCGGGCAGGCTTGCCGAGCATATCGGTCGCGAAATCATATCCAGGTTCTTGCGCCGGACTCCTCCGGAACTCTGGAACCACAACGGCAGCACGTTCGACTTTCATGAGCTTGTCGTCGCGAAGTAACCCTAGACGCCGGAAGCGAGAGCCGCGCCCGGGGGGCGAACTCGACAACCGAAATGGAGAATCAGATGGGCGAACGCGTGAACAAGGCCTGCGACCTGGTGATCGTGGAGACGACGGTCTTTCCGGAACACGTTCGACGAGCGGCGTCCCGGCTTAGGAATTTCTTCGAAGAGCGTCGGTTTGGCTCTATCGGACAAGATGATTTTGCCGCGTACACCCAGAAGTGCACCAGGCTCGATCTCGCGACCGAGGCCGCCGCCGTCGGCGGTCCCATGGAGCTCGCGTGCTTCGACCTTCGCATTCTCGGAACGATAGCGGGCTTCTCCGGCGAGATCGCTCTATGGAAATTGATCCAAATGTGGATCGAAGAATGGCAGCCCGCGAGCACGGGAGCGCGGCCATGATCGTATTTTGGGCGGCAACGTCGCGCGCGAGTGTGTTGCTCTGACGAGTTCAGCGGGAGGTCGGAAAGATCCTGCGGCACGACCGCCGCGACATCCACCCCTACGCCTCCACCATAATGAAGGTGGGTCGCATCGCGGTCGACCACCCCGGACGCCTCGCCGGCGACAACTGTAGGAAGCGAGGCGGCGCGGTCCTCGCGGCCATCGCCAGCCGCCAGATCAAGGAGGCCTCGATCGAGCGGGTCACCGACCGCATTCTCACGATGATGCACGAGTGCGACGTATCCGAGGCGGGGAGGGCCGAGGCACCGGCGCCGGTCTCCCGTTCCCGCCCTGCGGGGACCCGGCGACCCGATATGGCAGCGGTGAGGCTCGCGTCAGAAGGCTGCCGGCGGCAAAAAAGGCCTAAACATTAACAATATCAAACTACTAGCAGATTTTTCGGCGAAGATCGCGCCCCTCAAGATTGCGCCGGCTCCCTCTTTCTCTCATTAGACGAAATTGTTCTTGAAATGTTCGATCCGGACGGGTTCGATATTGCCCTCGGGGGCAGAATCCAATGGTGCAGGAACGCTACTTTTCACGCGTAAAGCAAGACATCTTCAGACCTTTCACCGGCCGGCATCGCGGCATCGCCTTCGAGGTGACCGTCGATCTCTACGATCGCCTGCTTGGCTCCGCCGCGGACTACGATCTTGTCCTCAATCGACATCGCCTGGTCGACATCGTCAGCACGACCATCACGCAGAACCGCGACCTGATCGTTCGCGCCAATGACGGATCCGACGCCGAGAACGGCGAGGATGCGGAATTCGATCAATCATACGACGACGGTGAATACGCCCGGAGACTCGTCGCTCGCCTCACCAAATTCGGCATCATCGAGTCGTATACCGACGCGACGCACTTGACCGTTCTCTGGCGGTTCACGTTGGAAGGCAAGCGCATCGCGAAAATGTTTTCCGAGACGAGGCGCCGCAGTGCGAACGGCCGTCAACGAAGTATCCGTGCCTGCCGAACGGCCCTCGAATCCTTTCTGCGTGACAACAATCATGAGTATCTCGTCGACGCATACGAATATTCGACTTCGATCTTCGAGGATGTTTGCCAGGTTGCCGACATCTTTAACGAACACCAGAGACAGCTCCTGACGCGCAACTATGGTGCAGCGAAGGAAGCGATCGACGACTATTTTCTCGGCGTCGGCGAATTCCAACGGCGCGGCGAGCGATACCTCACGAGCGACAATATTCACAACCATGCGAGCGAGATCATCGACCTGACGCTACGCATCGATGCCCTTCATCCGGATACGCTTGTCCTCGTCAATCAGCAGATCGCGCTCGACAATCCAGGCCTCGACGAGGACGCGGAAGGCGCACCGCTTCATGCGTTTATCACCGAACGCATCCGCGACATCGTCGGTTCGACACGAAGGACCAAGCATGAAGAGCTCGCTCAAGCCGTAGGTCAGTTCTCGAGCCGATTCACGAACCTGATCATGCGGATAATACGTCTGCAGTCTTCGGGCAACAGCGCATTGCTCGACATCGCCACGCTCGTGCGCGATACCGACGAAGGCCAACGCCGGGAGCTCCTGCGGGAGGTACTTCGCGCAGTTTTTCCGCTTCGTACGGATCTCATCGACCCGGCAGGCATCGCCCTGGCGGCGCGTGCCCCCCGCCGCGAAACGCCCGTCGAGCTCTACACTGAGCCACCGAGCGCGGAAGAACAGTTGAAAGCTGCCATCCGGAGCGCACTCGAGGAAGCCTTCGCGATTTCATCGACCGAGGTCGTGGACACCATCGAAAGACTCGTTGCCGATCAGGGAGCCGTCGATCTTCTCGACCTGCCGGTGAATGACGCTCGAGCGCTCCTGTTGGCCCTGTCTGCGGTCGAATCCGTACGCGGGATGGCAAATAACCGGAAACTCGATGTCCTAGCGCGCACCGAGCGCCGGGGGAACGGCGTGTTCGAAGCCGACAACTTCCGGTTCGTACGGAGAACCTGAGATGCAGGATATCGACGTCCGGTTACGAGCGAAGGGCATTCGGCAGGAAGACTTTCGCGCGATCTGCGCCATTCTTCTCTCCAGAGGGCTGCTTACGCGCGCCGATGGCGGCGACGCACTTCGACTGTACGATGTCGCGGCGAGATGCGAGGCAGAGATATCCGAATATCTTTCCTACGCCTTCCCCGTGGTGCTGACGAACGCGACGCGGCCTCCGCATTTTCGCCTAGTGCCTTCACGCCACGGAACCGTGGGGCTACCCGATCCGGAAGACGATCTCGAGGCGCGTCGTGAAATCAGACCTGCCGTATTCCAAGCGCTGGCGGTGGCTCTCCTCGGACTTCGCATGCTCTACGACGACCAACTTCTCGAAAAGCGCGTCGATTCAGCGGGCAGGATTACTGTCAAGCTCACCGATTTCGTACTGTTCCTGAACACGACATTCGGTTTCGGTCTTCCCGCCACGACAACGGACCGGCGCGCACTCTTCATGAAGCTCAAGAAGCACGGCGCGATCGACATCCGCATCGACGAGCTCGGTGATGAGGACGCAGTCATCGTCATCAGGCCCGAAATCCTCACTCTGGTCCTCGACCAGAACATCCGCAACGCCCAAGCGACGTTCGAGCAGTCCCGCAAGCCAGCAGGACATGTCGAGCCGCAACCGATCGCGTCCGCTACGATTATTCCTCTCGAAAGATCTTAGTCGTCACAACTATCGCGTTCCTCAATTTAGAGTTTCTGGGATCCTTAATGCATATCGCTCAGGTCACAACGCTTAATTGGGGTGGTCTTCCCGATCGGGACTACCCGCTCGGAACGTATACGCTTCTGGCCGGCGAAAGCGGCTCGGGGAAAACGCATCTCATCGACGCCGTCGTGGCCGTTATGGGTGGCGGCGGCAGCCTGAAATCCAAATTCAACACCGCTCAAGCCCAAGCGGGCCAATCGTCGAAAAAGACGCAGCGGACTCTTGCATCCTACGTCGTCGGAAGCGACGGCATGGGTCGCTTTCTCCGACCGGCGGGTGCGCACGGGTATGTTTGCGTTTCCTGGAACCGCGATGCAAACGACGGCTCCTACGGAGAACCATTCACGGCAATCGTAGGTGTAGAGGCGGCCGTCGATCGTGACGCGGCTCCAGTGAACGACGTCACACGCGTTCTCATTCGGGGCCATGTCGCCGGCCTGGAGGATCTCACATCCGGCCCCGGCATGGTGTTGAGACCCTCTGAGCTCCTTGTGTCGCTTCGGCTCAAATACGGCCCGAGCGTACGAGATTTCAAGACAAACGGCGAATACCTGTCGATGCTTTATGCCCACTTAAAGGGCGATACGACGCCGGTTTCCCGTGAAGAAGCTGATGCCGCCGTAAAGGCCTTTGTGAGCGCGATCGCGTACCGCCAACCAAACGACATCGACGGTCTCATTCGGGAAGAGATTCTCGAAAATGTCAACAACGAGGGCCTTATTCAGCGGCTCATCGAAACCATCCGAGAAGTGACCAAGCTGAAGATCGAAGCGGCTCGGATGGAGCGAAACATTCTTCGGCTCGAAGAGGCCGATAAGGAACTGCATGACGCCTTCGAAGCGTTCATGGACGAGCGGATGTTCAAGGCCCTGGTCGACATCCGCAAAGCGCTGGATGTCCAGGAGGCGCGCGGGCAAAAACTGGAGGAACGCAAAATCGAGGCCACGGCCTTGGCCTCCGTCAACGACGAAATAGGCAAGGGCGACGCACTTGAGGTCCTTAAGCGCGAACAACTTCGTGAAGTAATCGTGCGAATGCACGATCACACCAATTATGCGAAGAAGATCGAGCTCGAAAACCTGATCAACGAGCAACAACGCTTGATGGACGCCGTCACGACACGATTCGCGGAAGCCGTCCGGGATTTCAGCAAATCGTCGAAGGACATCTCCATCATAGAGAACGCCGTCGACGCCATCCCCGAACTGGCGCAGCAAAAGGAAGCCGTCTCCGCCCTACGCACGAAATTCAACGAGATATCCCTACCCGCCCTCGAGGCAGCCTTGAAGGCAATAGATCTCGATCTGGCCGAGAGCGCCCTTCCTGAAGTAACGCGGATCACGACCGCGCTAATAACTTGCCTCACGACGGCCTGGCACGAAACCATCAACGCCGAAACTGGACTGAGGTCAGCCCTCAACCAGGCCTACCGAAACGTCGACCAACAGCTCAACGACTTAACCACCGAAGCCCGCGACATCCTGCGACGTGCCGAGCGGCTCAAGGTCGGTGAAGT
The DNA here is from genome assembly GCF_029714405.1 of Bradyrhizobium sp. CB82. Taxonomy (NCBI): domain Bacteria; kingdom Pseudomonadati; phylum Pseudomonadota; class Alphaproteobacteria; order Hyphomicrobiales; family Nitrobacteraceae; genus Bradyrhizobium; species Bradyrhizobium sp. CB82. The sequence goes on from NZ_CP121650.1 coordinate 9,002,578, forward strand.
CGAATATCCGCCAGCGGTCGATCTGTTTCTCACGCGATTGAGGACACAGCTACCTGAGGCGAACCCCCGCGTTCTTTGCGACGTAGTCGACGTCGCCAAGCCCGAATGGCAGGCCGCTCTCGAGGGCTATATCGGCTACGATCGCTTTACGGTGCTCTACGACAGAAATTTCGAAGCCGACGTCGTGAAGCACGCGAAAGCCTTCCGCCGCGAGAATTCGGGGCGTCGTGGCGACATTTCGGTACCCCAACTTTCCCTTGCGATCAGCGACAATCCAAGGGTTGAGACGGACTCAATCATTCATTTGCTAAGGATCGACAAGGACGTCGAAGGTGCCGGCTATCTCAAGGCCCGCTATGGCCGCACCATCAGGGTTCATGACACCGATACGCTCAAGGGCACACGAAGCGGCGTCATGCAGGACGGTTGGTCGACGCAAGGCTATCGCTACCAACAGCGCAGGTGCCCCGACGAAGAAATGGTTTTCGGCGCAGAGATCCGCCGCAAACAGCGGGAGATCCTCCTTCGTCGCGGAAGAGAACTCGAGATCCAAAAGAATCGGCTCGCTGCGCAACAGAAGAAGCTGGTAGATGCACTTGCGATTGCGAGCCCCGCCTCACTAGCACTCGGTACCAAGGATCCTTCCGACTTCTACGATGCCGCGGGCTTGAGGCAAATGGGGCGCGACGACCTTTCAAAGCTCGACCTCTCCGGTTTCGACCAACTTGAGGCGCAGTCGAAAAGCCTCGACGCCGAAATCACCGAGCTCGCCCGTGCGGTCGGCAAACTACGGGAGAAGAAAGGCGGCCTGGAAATCACGATCAATTCCCTCGACGGCCAGATCGAAAAGGACACCCAGACACTCGAAGCCCTGCAGCCGGCCGCCGAACGGGCGCGTGACGGGCATCAAGAATTGATGAGGACAGCATTCCTCTTGCCGGACGAATGGCCAAAGCGTTTCGAAGGAGAGATAACAGCGAAGCGACCCGTAACCTCCCACGAACGGCGGAGCAGCGAGCGCGCGAACGCCGTCACGAATGCGGTAAACAACGTCAACAACAAACTCGACGCCTACAATCGAGACGCGCTGGATTTTCAGAAGATCGACGTGCCCGTCTTCAGCTACATGCCACGCCACTCTGCCGAAATTGTTACGACATGGATGCATGACATCTGGCGACAGCTCCGCGATCAGATCCGAAGCCAAAAGGAAACCGGGCTGCCGGAACGGCGGGCGCAATGCGACATGGCCGAACGCAGCTTCAGCTCTTCCTTTACGACCGATTTCTGTTCGACGGTCCTGAGCAACGTCGAAGGTCGCCCCGATACCATCAACGTTCTGAACTCAAATCTCGAGCATATAAATTTCGGCGGCGACACCTTCGAGCTCGTTCACTCCCTTAGGTCCGAATTCGAGGACTATATCCGCCTGTTCCAGAAAATCCGAGGCCTGAGCGAGACCAGGAAGGTCAACCTTGATCTCTTTACCGCGCCGGAACTCGAACCCGCGGAACGCGATACGCTGATCCGAATTCGCGATCTGCTCCTCGATGAGCAGGATGGTGAGCGAGCGTTGACGGAATTGCGTCGCATCGCGGACTATCGGAACTACCGCACCTACGATTTCCAACGTGCGCGCGGCGATGCAGCCGTCCTTCTTTCGAAATGGGGCTCCGGTTCCGGAGGCGAGTCGGAGACCCCGATCTATGTCATAAGAGCGGCTGTGATGGCGTCCGCATTTAAGCTGTTCTCACAGCAGAAAAAGGCGCACTTCCGTTCGATCTTTCTGGACGAGGTTTTCGCACAAATGGACGAGACGCGCACACGCCGAGTGCTGCGTTTCCTAAAGGAGCTCGGATTGCAGATCGTCTGCGCGGCGCCGACGCGGTCCACGGCAGCGGTGCTCGATGAATTCGACGTGCGGATCAATTTCTCCAAGTACACGACACAAGCGGGTGAGCGATCGGATGTGAACGTCATCAATCTCGATCGCGCCCGAGTGGAGGCGCTCTACAACACGCATCGAAAAGCGACCACCGACAAAGTCAGGGCGTCCTTCGAGAGCACCGATCCCCCAGAGCTTTCTGTCGTTAAGGACGACAGAAGCCGTATCGCGCAGTCGGGCGGCGGTTCATGAAATGCGCTTCCGTTGCCTCGGACGACACCACTCGTATACTTCGCGATCCCTTCGTTCACCGGATACTCGGCCGTGCGCTCGACCGCCTCGACAGTCGGCCCGCCGCCGAACGTACGCATGCGGTGCGCTTGAATATCGACGCCGAACTGGCTCCCGAGATCTATGATGCCGACAGCCTAAATACGCGGGAAGTGGCTTGGGCCCGCATCGACGGCCTCGCCACATCGGGAATACTCAGGATCGGCTATCGGCTTCACCGCAGACATGGTTCGCGTGAAGAGCGGCGCCCATACATCGACATCGACTGGAGCGATTCGACGGAGGATGCCGTCCGCGCGGCGCTGGCACGACCCCGAAAAGCACCTTCGTACTCCGCCCGTTGGCGCTCCCTGCTGGAGCTACATGATCCACCGCTACCGCCAGCGACAGTCGCGAAATTGTCGGCCTCTCCGATCGAACTGGGCCGACGGCCTATCGACGAGGTGTTCGCCAGGTTCCTTTCGATCCGCGATATGGTCGGAGAACCGCTGCTCTTGCGTGAGGTGTCATCTCGAGTCTTTTGGGGGTTATCGAAGATCCTTGATGGCCGCGGCGACGTCGTTGCCGCCCTTTTGGAACTTGACGAATGTCCGTTCCCGGAGCAGCCCATCATCCTGAACGTTCACTTGCGGCGTACCCCATCATCGTTCCTGTTTGTCGAGAACCATGTGAGCTTCGAACGCCTGCGGCGACGTACGGATTTGGTGGATACCGCACTCATTTATTCCAGCGGCTTCCGCGGAGCGGCGCAGCGACTTCGCAAGGAACAGGGCGTCAGCATCTATTATTCGCGCGATAGTTCACCCGGCGCCATGACGGATTTCGAAATCGCACTGTTCTCGATGCCCGATGTCACTACGTTCTTCTGGGGGGACCTCGACTACTCGGGCATGGCCATACTTTCCGCGCTCCGGTCCACCTTTCCTGGCGCCGAAGCATGGCGCCCCGGATATGGTCCGATGGTCGAGCGGCTTGCCAGGGGCGAAGGGCACTCCCCGTCCGAAAGCGGCAAAGAACGTCAGCGCCCAATCGACTCGACCGGGTGCATCTATGCCGACAACGAGCTCATTCCGACGCTCAGAGCAACCCAGAGATTCCTGGACCAGGAATGATCTAGCCGGAGACCGGCTGACGAGGACACATCGGCATCAACGACAAAGGATGCGAACGAAAGCAAATGAATCCGGTCCCTGCGCCACCAAGCCGGCTGACGCCCGTCAAGCTCGCCAACGTTATCCGTTTTCATCTCGGTGAACTTTCTGCCCGCAACGGCCATCACGAATTCGAAAGCCTCTGCCGGCATCTGGCGCGGGCGCGGATCTATCGAAACATAATACCCGCGACAGGCCCGGTCGGCGCCGGCGGCGACCAAGGACGCGATTTCGAGACGTACAGCACCGGGGCCAAGATCGGTCTCTTCGACCGCAACGTGTCGGACGGCAAGGCCGTATTCTGCTGTTCATTGGAGAAGCGGATAGAAAAGAAGGTGAGGACCGACGTCGCTACTGCGACGAAAGGAGGCAAGGTCGAAGAAATATTCTGCTTCTTCGGACAAAACCTACCGATCGCCAAGCGTCATGCGCTGCAGAAATGGGCCACCGAGAACTACGGCGTGGCCCTGGAGATATTCGACGGGACGGCAATCGCCGAGCTGCTGGCGGACCGCGACGTCTTCTGGATCGCACAGGAATTCCTGCACATTCCTGCCGAGATCCTCCCCGCGGTGGCTGACGAAGACGGTTGGTACGGGACACTGCTGCGACGTTGGATCTCCCGCACGCCACTGCCGCTCAGTGCCGCGGACTTCTCGGAGATCAAGTTCGGTCTACGTCGCGCCACGTTCCACGAGGAGGCGCGACCGAATCTCCTGCTCTGGATCGGATTGATGGAGAGGTTCCTCGAGCCACCCGCTCCCAGGCACCTGCAGCGCTCCGCCATCTACGAAATCGCCGTCGCCCACTTACGCGGAAAAGGCGAAATGACGAGCCAGGCAGACAGGTTGAGGAATTATTTCACCGATCTGGGGGATTGGCTCGCCGTCGCGGATCTAAAGGACGCGGCCGTCCTTCAGACCTATGCATTCGGTGGATTGCTTTTGAGACAGCTCGACATGGAGCCGGCCGATCTTTTCGCCTGGCGGACAAACTTGCTTTCCCTTCTCGATCGGGAGATCGCGACTGCGCCGGGGCCAGGACGACGGAGCGGTCTGCTCGACATTCGCGGCTATCTGAAGCTGCTTCCGGACGGCCCCGGGGCGGAACCTTCCGTCGATCAGACGTTCGACGATTGGGAGCGGATGCTGGAGGAAGCTGAAGAGACGCCGCTGTTTCCGATCGCCGAGTTCGCAAGTCATCTCGCTAAGATGACCGGTACACTGGGACACCACCCCCGATTCGAGAAGTTCGCCGAACGCGTCGACGAACTGCTCGCCAAGCGACAAGGACTAGTGCTCGCGACCGAAAGCACGTTCGAGCGCGCTCTGGCGTTCTACGAGGCCGACGACCTACTGCGCGCCGTGCGCGATCTGCATCGTATCCAAGTCCGGTGGTTCACCGGGGACTCGATGGTACGCTTTCAGCAGGCGAGCTTCATGCTCGCGACGTCGTACCTCGAACTCGGCGCGGCTTACGCGGCAAAGTATGTGGCTCTCGCGGCTGCCTACCTCGCCCGCTCGTCCGACGACCTCAAGGTCGCGTCCACGGCCCCGAAGTTGCTTTTTTGCGCGGCGGACGCCGAGGACGGAGCTGGGAATTCCGTGTCGTATCTGCATCTTCTCCTGTTCGCGATGCTCGCTCACTTCGAGCAGGATCCCGATCCACTCGAACAGCAGAAGCACTCGGATATCGAAAAGCAACTTGGCCAGGCAGCGGCACTCCGCGGCTTCGCCGCCCGGTCGGGACCATCCCAACTCGCGGCGGTCGATCGCGCGCTGTCTATCTGGCCCGCCCCGTTTCGAGAGTCGGTCGTTCGGGCGTCGCTCGATACCGAAGGATTTTGGACCAAAGGTACATGGGACGAAGTCTGGAGTACGATGGAGCAAAGTTTCCTAGATCGGCCATTCGGTGATCTAGGCGCTTCGCGCACCATCAGTTGGTCCGCTCTCGGAATCCGTTGGACCGCTGGCTTCATCAACGATATTGAGACCATCGCTGTAGCCGAAGAGTTCGTCGCGAGCCTGCAGATAGCGCTGGTCTCATTAGCCGGCCGCGACCTCTGTCTGTTGTCGGCGCGCGTACATCTTAACATCTCGCTCTCCGAGAAGCGGCCTCACATCAAGATCGACGAGAGCAACACCGGCAACGGCACGGTAACTGTGGATCTTGGAATCCGCAGAGAGCTGTCCGGAAAGGACCTGCGCCGCTGGTCATCCGAAACCCTCGCGCCGATCGCCGGAGTGCTCAATCTACTCTCGGTCCTCCCGACCGATCGCCTGGAGACCGTCATTAAGGAAGCCTTCCTCGACGCTGCCGGCAAGATCCACGTCGCGCTTCCCTATCGCGAACTTCATCGAGAATGGGTGGACGACGCGAACTTCGACCGGGATGGACGACAGGCAGCGCAGCCTCTGCTGGCGGACCGCAAGTTCGAGTGCCGCAGCCATCCGCAGCTCGATCCCAAAGGGGGGCCTGGACCCGGCTACTCGCAAGAGGAAGCGTTGAAACGGATCGAGATCAGGTACGAAAAATGCGTCACCTGTATCGGGTTCACGGCCCGGCGTCTCATGGCTCATCCCGAACGGCGTAAGCTCCTGACCGAATGGCGCACCGAAGGCCTGAAGGATTGGGAGATCCTGTCGATCATCGCGAATGCCGCCATCAACCTTCGACACCCTCTGACCGACGATATCGCGTCCGAGACGGATGCCATGGAAAGGCTCCGTCCGGCCTTGGAGTTCGTCGAACGGCCGGACTCCGCGATCGATCCCGATCTCATCACAGACGAGATGCTGCGCGGACACCGTCGTGCATTCCAGATCGCATATCTGAGGTGGTGGGATCTCGATGTCCACTTCTCAAGGGTGGATGAGAAGTCGCTCGAAACTTTTCTGATCACGCGATACGGCCTGAGGGGCGACGACGTCGACCATTCGGATGCATTCGGATGGGAGGCGACCGGAAGGGACAGGGGAAGGGGCGAGGAAGAAGGGGGTCGGCCAGGCTAGGCCGTTCGCGAGCACGCTGCGCTCGGACGCAAACAGTTTCCCAGGATGTTTTTCGGGATAATGTCGTAGGCGGTAGTATCGCTGCCCCGCTGCGAGGCGCGGTAGACCCTCCTAAGGGGACGCCGCCCCTCCAGCCCGGCTCGCGTCCGCGCTAAACCACTCAGCTGCGTCACCCCGAAGGCAGGCGCATCTATCGAGGGCCCCTCGTCGGAGAAAACGCGCGCCCACGCGGCTCTGTGATAGATCCCGGTAATTGAGGCTCACCAGGCCGAAATCCTCGCCCAACCCCGCCCGCGCCGACAACACACTCGACAGATGTGCAACGGTGGCTATTCTACTGCCAGTACGGCTTGGCGACCGGCCGCCTCGAGATATTCGAGGCGCCAGGGAGGTCGAATGTCGAATGGACTTCAGATCGGCGTGCAGTCGGCCAAAGTCGGAGAGGCTCTGGCCAATTACTCTCTCGCCGACACCCCCTTGGCCGAAGGGCAGATCGGCGAAGAAGAGGCCCGCGCGCCTGCGTACGGGTCTGGCTTCTACGATGATCAGGAGATCTGGCGCGATCTTCTAAGACTTCACTCGCACACGAGGTTGGACGAAGGGCGGCCCGGGCGGCGGACAAGTTCACCCGATCCGAACAGATGGGACACCGTAAGCACTCTTTATAAGGTCGCGGTGAGCGAGTGGGTCGCTCGCGTTCCCGGTCTCTACTGGCTACCGGGCTCGCAGCGCATGCGGACCGTGCACCCCTCTCAGATCGAATCGAAGAGCGACGGCTGGCTGACCTACACTCCAAGAGGAAAATCGCAAACCGTTTCAGGTGGCGTCGGTACGTTGAAGCTGTCACCTTCGGAAAGCGGTTACCGGCTGGCGACCTTGACCGCCTCCTGTAACGCTTCGACCGGGGTTCCCGCACTCATCTCTCCCGATGTCTGGGACCACCATCGACTGCGGGAAGGCAGCGTCATCGTTTGTGGCGCGACGCGCTGGAGGGCGATGCCGCTGCAATGGGCGGCGCAGTTTCCGATCATGCAGCAATTGCCGCGTGGCTGCCTCGTCCTAGATAACGTGGAGAACGTGCTGGACGTCGAGGATGGGGCGCCGATCCAAGCCCATCCGTTTTCGATCATGGAATACTGGGACGGCCCCGTCCGGCTGTTCGACTTCGTCTACGCCACCGCCGATACGAGAGACGAAGGGTTTAGAGCCGACCTTTCCCGCTTTTTCGAGGCCTATCGTCTGGCCAACGATCGTGAGGGAAATTATCTCACCGCAGCCGACATCGCCGAGCCTATGTGGGACGCCGAATTCACCAGTCCGGAGTCCCTGCGACGAGATCAGCGCGCCCAGCTCCGCCTGATCGAGCGTCGGGTCGAAGATACTATCCGCGGCATCGACTTCACGGAGGTCCTCGTCAAGCGTCTTTCGCAAGCCGCGGGCTTGACGGACCTAAAACGGATTTCCGCAAATGCAGGAATCGAATGGCGACGATGGTCTCAGGGAGGAGCGATCGGAGATGAGGCCACACGTCTGGTCGAATATGCAATCTCCTCCGGGAAGCAACAAGCGTTGTTGTACTCGCTTCAGTATGAGGACGGCCTTTGAGTAAGTGGGATTATCAGGCGCTCGCCCAACTCAATGAGATTCTCGCGAACCTCTATCCATTGGACAGCGATGCTCGCAGGATAGCTACGAAGGTTGGCCTACGGACCGCGTTCATCACCTTTGAAAGCAAAGCGATCAGCACGTGGTTCAACATCCTTCAGTACGCCAAACCGCAAGACAAAACGGATGCCATCGTCGATGCGGCGCTCGAAGAGTTTCCGGGAGACGAATCGCTCAAGCGCGCAAAGGAAGGGCGCCCGCCGCCCACCATCAAAGGACCGGAGGCGACAAACTGGAATGGCCCACAGGCATCGGGCCTGGAGAAGATAATCGGCCAGAAGAGTACGCTCGTGCCTATCAACTACCTCCAGATCGGTCTTACGCGATCAAAGTCGGTCGTTCGGGTAAAGCGGGAGGATGGCAGTTCCGGATCGGGATTCATTACGGAAGCAAACGTCCTCATCACCAACAACCACGTGCTACCCACGAAGGATTCGGCTCGTGGAGCAGTCGTTCAGTTCAATTATCAGCAGACGGTGGACGGGCTCGATGCAAAGATCGAGGAAGTGGGTCTGCTACCCGAGACGCTACGCACCTCAGTGGCCGACGATTGGACAGCCGTGACGCTTGAAGGCGATCCCGTATCCAGATGGGGCGCGCTGGCCTTGAAAAGAAAAGCACTCGCCGTTGGCGATCACGTCAACATCGTTCAACATCCCGGCGGCGGGCCGAAGCAAATCTCGCTATTCTCCAATGTAGTCGTCTTTGCGGGCAACGGTCGCGTGCAGTATCTGACCGACACCCTGCCCGGCTCATCGGGATCGCCCGTCTTCGACTCGGCGTGGGACGTTGTGGCGCTCCATCACAGCGGCGGCTGGCTCACCGAGCCAAATAGCGCCTCAAAGTCCACCTACTACCGCAACGAGGGCATTTCGATCGACCGCATCCTCGATGGACTTTCAGGATCGCCCTAACGACGGTGAATCCGAGGAATGCCGATGACGGCTTATTTCGAACTGACGGATCGCCTCGCCGACGCGTTTCCGAAAGACGACGATTGGCTGCGCGTTCCGACGCAAGCGGGCATGTCGACGGGCAGCATTGTGTTGCAAGGTCCCGCAATATCCGCATGGTCGAATATCCTGAAGTCGGCTCTCGATCAGAACCGACTCGAAGGATTGAGGGATCGTATTGCGTCCGAGCGACCAGACATACTGCCGATTTTCAATCGTTTCGCGGACGAAGCCTCCAAAGGGCCGTTGGAGGCGCTCGATCTCCCCTCGTTGGCAAACATCCTGATCCGTCCGGGAGACCTCGAAGCGAACAAGCTCTCTGCAACGCTTGATTTCGGCGACGCAATCCCCCCGATAATCTGGAATATCGCGCTTTCCGGTGCCGCACCTTCGCGGTCTATGGTCGATCCGCTGCTTTCCCGAACGAACATGGGTCCCGCCGTGGCTCGACGCGATCAATTCCTGTCGGAGTGCGCCCGCGCTTTGGCTCCGCTGAAGCAGCGCCGGGGCGAGGTCGCGAACCGACTGAATGCTTTGCAGAGCCAGGTGTCGGCGATCGAGCGCATGACGCGCCCGTACGAACCGTCTCCTCCGTCCCAACTCACTGATATTTCGGACGATCAGAGAAGGTACCGGTCAGATCGCTATTCGGAGCAAGTGAGCCAGTATCGAAAGGACCTCTCGAGCTACGAAACCAGTCAAGGAACGTTGCCGAAACTTCGGCAGGATTGCGACGCCGCCTTGGGAGAATTGAGACAGGTCGAGGCCGCAATTGGCTCACGGGAGGCGCAGACAAACGCGGGCTTGCTGCCGTTTTCAGAGGACATCGAAAGAGCACGGGACGCCGACATACTCCTCCTGCTCGACAGTCTCGCCAATTCCGGTTTGCGTGCCTTCGACGAGGGCGATCCGCTCAAGGGGTTCGCGGTCTTCTTGGCCAATGGTTGCGTCCTCGAGGCTTTGGTAAAAATCTTCGTCCAACCCGCGGCCGCCACCGAAGCTGGTCGCAGATTTGGCGGAGCCGCGGACGCCGCCGGCGATGCGATGCGACGGAGCATCGCTGAAATCGTTCGCCCATGTGTCGGCAGCGGGACGCTGGTCAAAATCGAGTTGGAGAAAAACGAAGAAGAAGCCAAGGCACTTCTCGAGCGTCTCGGCAGCTTGCAGACGGCGCAACTCGAAATGGGTCTTAGCCGCACAGCCAGCCTGCTGAATCAAGGCTCTCCTCCGCTACCGTCGCTGGGAGAAATCGAAAAGCCTCAGGAGTTGGAGCAGCTCCGTCAAGACTTGGCCGACATGCAGGCTTCGGCGAAGCTTAACCTTTCGCAAGTGCACGCCGAGCTCGATGGGGAAGCATCGACATTCGCCGCGACGTCCTCGGCCGCTGAAGATGCCAAAAGCACGCTCGCGGCCATCGCGGCCTCCGCTTCGGCCAACGCGGCATTGCTGGAAAAGACGTGGCGCCTTCACGGCCTCCTCGCTAAGGCCAGTGCCTGCACCAGCCTGCCCAAGTACGCCCGCACGCTTTGTCTCGCTATCCGGCAAGAATTCCCGAGGCGAACGGGAGTGTCGCTGGATGCGCTGATTACCAAAGCGCGATCAACGGAGCTCGGGTATGCGGACGCGCGGTCGGCCGTGGAGGGGCATATCTTGACCCGCTATCGCGAGTCCCGGCCCCAGCTCGAGGCACGAATGCGCGAGGACGCCTCGCGCCTAGAAGAGATCTCGAAGCTGTTGGCAAGTATAGACACACGGTACCATTCGACGGGAGAGAAGTATCGGCAACGTATCCATACCTACGTCGTCTCTTCCTACATTCCTGGAATCGACTTTCTCTTCGCGCTCGGGATGGCGCTCACCGCATCCACACTTCTGGCACTGCTGGATAGCGACAAAGCTCCATACGCGAATCTACGAAGTTATGCGCTCAAGGCCTTTCCTTGGGCGATCGTAGGCAACGTCGCCTCGATCGCGGCCGTTGGAAGCCTGTTGGCCTTGCAATATGCAGGCATCCTTTCGGCCGAAGATTATACCCAACTACTGTACGGTTTCGCCCTCGCCAGTTGCGTCGCGCTCCTGATCTCTATTCGCAACATGCGACTCGTCAGTGGGCACAGGCTGCAGCCTGACCCCGGGACAGCGAACGGCGTACCACCTTCCCTTCCTCAAGATACGGCGCCGCCCAGGTAGTGTGGCTTCCGGCGGCAAACGCCGGACGCCGATCGCGCAGCGTCCCGTCAAAAGTTCACTGCTAAGGCGGAAGTCCCTGAGAATACCGAGCTGGGTCGATATCTGATTCACGCTTGGTAGAAGGCGAACGTATCCCGATTAGGCCGACTTGTCGTGGAGGAGCCGGTGCCGTCGGCCTACTGATCAGGTCACGTTCACCTTTGGCGGCGGTCAACGGGGATGCCGAGCGCTCTCGATGATGAGTGAACTTTGATCGCATGCGAACGGCGCAATCGTCCCGTTCCACGCCCCTGCTTGTCCGGTCTTACCGAGCGTGTCAGGCAAGATCAATCGGCAGATCATAACGGCGCTTGTGCTCGTCCAGCACGGTTATGTGCGCCTGCCCTTTTTTGATGTGAGTATTGAAGTGCAGCCTTTGCGTGCTGCTACGTTGCCCCGAGGGAACGACGAGCGTCGATCGGCTCGATGCGCCGGGTGGTTCGATCTCGAACCTAGCGGTACTGCGCCTTTCCTTCGGAATCCAATCGGCCGGCGGAACGTGACCAGCCTCAACCTCGACATCGACGTCCAAGCCATCGCCGCGCTTCTGAACACTGCTGTTCCGAACGCAGACGAAATACGCACTCGGTATCACCGTGTGACACATGTCCGAAAGGTTGGATGGCGCCGCCAATTCCGCATTAGGCGCCGCCGCCCGCGTCGTGCATTTGATCGCAAATAACTTCCTCACGTAGCGATCAATCGGACGCGCGTGACCACGGAATCGCCACTCGTCGAAGTCGCATGTCCCCCATTGCCCCACGGATACCGAAGTCGCGACACCCTGCGCCAGAAGTGCGGCGTAGAAGGTTCTTAGCAATTTGTTCTCGCGTAGAGAAACGAGCGCTTGTCCGATCGCACTCATAAGCCAAGCCGGCGCACTTTTACGATCGATAGCGAGCAACTCCATCAACTCGGCGACATACCTTCCATCAGGAGATTCGGCCGTCGCGCCGCCCGCGGGCCGCCAACCAGCTCTTGGCCCGGTCAAAGCATGTCCACCTTCGAAAGGAGCTCCACGGCCGGACTTCGGGGAAATGGATCGGCGAGGACCGGTCAATAGCACTTCGCCGGCCAGCGCGACTTCCAGCCCGTCGAAGGCACGTAGGAAAATCGTGCTCGGAGAGAATTGAAGCGAAGCCTGTTCAGGCGCGTCGCCGACACCCGCCAAAATCCAGATATGCCGACCGTCGTGCTGCCGAGGCTGCCGCGAACCGATCCGACCAGATCTCGTTGGTCCAAAACTCATGCCGCACGAAACCCGAAAAATGATGCACAAAAACAACTAGGCTGAGCCGAGACGGTTCTTACGGCGGAAAGCTCCAATACTGGCATTTTTCGCGGGCGGATGGGGAATAACCTGAAGCTTAGGGTTACCCCTTCAGCAAGAAGTGTTCCAACGTGCGCTGCTCGATTTCCGCCAAAATCTCGAGAGCCGCGATATGCGGTGCAGTCCCGCCGTAGCCGGCGGCGTAGACCTCCACGGCGGTTAATAACGGCACCGGCAGGCTGACTACGATCTTGCCCCTGTTCGGGGGCGATTTCGGAAGAATCAGAGGACCTTGCGAGGGCCTGGCCAACCGGCGAACGAGCAGAATCCTCGTCAAACTCGAGGCCGAAAGCCCGCATTTCACAGCATATTTCTTGAAACGGTCGGCGTCGATCACGTCCAGGTATGGATATATCTTCGGCATATCCCGGATCGCGCAACGTCATATGGGGTGCCCCGCCCAGCCGATCGCACACAGTGTAGACTCTTTTGGAGTCAAGCGCAACTGCGGTTCCGGTGGACAACTCAAGACTGGGTGCCTGCGGCCGCGCCATCCCCGACCATTCTATCGCCACGCCGTCCTCGCTTTTTCCGCAGGCCGGCCCGTCTTGGCTAACCGACGTCGGCGCGGTTGCGGCGACCGCTGGCAAACGTGCGCCAGCAGCGTCGGCAGCGCGTTCGTCAGGAATAGCGGTTGATATGAAACGACGTTTAGGTAATGCTTACCGAAGATTGTACCTTCGCTTTTTGCCAGCAGACGCGTTTTCATGCCTCTCCCGCTCGTCACGATTTCTCTGCAACACCCCGCCATCGGACACATCACTGGAAGGGTCACGCACGAGGACACCAAGCGTACGCTCACGTTCGAGAGCCGTGACGTCATCACTACTCTCCACTCGTATGCGGATGCCATCCGACTCAAGGTCGAAAGATACATGGCACGGATCGGCAACCAGAACGACGAGCTAAGGGGGGCGGCCAATTTGGGCTGGCTCTTCCTTGACTCCCTGCTGGGAAAGGTATGGGACGCGGCCGGCGGACAGCCAGATCCGGCGTTCAAAGCCGAAGCGCTCGCATGGCTTTCCGCCAAGGGCGGAATGGTCGTAATCGACTCCGAATACCTTCATGCCCCGTGGAATTTCCTGCACCTCATCAAACCCGGGGCTTCCGCCAACGTCTCCGATTTCCTTGGAGCCCGACAACTTGTTCTTCAACGCGTCAATTTGAGCGGTGGACTTCCACCAGTGTGGCCGGTCCGCAGAATGTTCGCCATTCACGGTAACGACAAGCCTATGATTGCCGAAATGGATGGCATCGAAAGCCGCGCAAGCGGCAACGCAGTCGCTCTGCAGCGATTTCCAAAAGATATGAACACGGTCATCGCGCACTGCCCGACCGAGTTCGACGCATTATGGATGACGATGGATCCGAGCGTCATACACGTGGCGAGCCATCTAATTCCGCCGCTATCCGTCCACGGTCGACCGGGGCCAGATTGGAGCGCGGCGATCCAAGTGGCAAACGACGTCTGCTCCGAGAAACTGGAGGTGGGCGACGTTCTAGCGAACGTTCAGTCGAGCCGAGCGGCGATGGAGCTTGGCTTCTTCAATCTGTGCTCGTTAGGTAAAGGTACGATGCTCTTGCATGCTGGCGTGGCCGCGGCCTTCGCCGTGCGCGTCGGATGCAGCATCTTCGTGGATATGTTACTGCACAGCGATTTGGCGGAGAAATTCGCAAGCGCGTTCTACGCGGCCTATTTGACGGGCGAAGATCCGATCAAGGCCTATGGCAAGGCCAAACAGGCCGTCAGCGTCTCCGACGAAGAAACGGTGCGGGCGCTGTGCTACCGCTTCACGTTCGGCGACCACATCATGGACATGGCGGCCTGATGGACGCACGAGTCGAAGAACGCCATCGGCACAAGCACGCTTTTCAAGCAGCGGAATCGCATCACGTTCGTCGCAAAATCGCGAAAGAGAAACGCAAGTCGGTCGCTACGGTCGAAGCCAGGGCGACGGCTAGGATGCTCCGCGTGTCGCCTCAGAAGCTAAATCTAGTTGCGGCTTTGATCCGCGGCAAGTCCGCGGTGAGCGCGCTGTCGGACCTGCAGTTTGCGCGTAAACGTGTCGCAGTAGACGTCAAAAAATGTCTTCAATCGGCCATAGCGAACGCCGAGAACAATCACGATCTTGATGTAGACCGCTTGGTGGTCAGCGAGGCTCACGTCGGCCAGGGCCTCAAGATGAAGCGTTCCGCGGTGCACGGCAGAGGCCGCTCCGGCCGCGTGGATAAGCCATTCTCGCAGTTGACCGTTGTCGTACGAGAATCCGAGCCGGTCGTCGCAAAGAGGCGCCCGAGGGAGGTTTCGCGCGTGTCTATTGAACCGCCCCAGAAAAGGAAGATGTCGGTCCTCGAGGCAATTCGAGGCCTGCAGGCCTGTCTACAATCGCGCCCCGATTACGACCGGACACGCATGGAACTGGCACGCCTTGCCGATCACGCCTCTCGACCGACGAAAGATGGCAACTCGAACAGATTTGCATTGGCCGCCGCTAGGGCAGCCGTCCCGGTGCTGATCGCCGGTCCGGAACAGGAACGACGGGCATCGTTCACGTTGTTGTCGGTCGCGCTGAAGGAGTTCGCGCCGACACAGACCATCGCCGGATTTCTGCAAAGCGAACGCGTCCCGTGCGTGACGGAGATCGTGACAGATCATCCTGAATTATCGACGATCGGGCAGCGCAAACCTTTGAGGATCGTCGCCGCTCTGAGCCGGACCATACGAGTGATCGACTTAAAGCTCGAGAGGCCGACGGTGCTCGACACGTTGAATCCTTGGCCAGCCGCTCTCAAGTTTTCGATACGTGTCGGGGCTCCACGAGCCCGCATCGAGCCGCCTACGGAAAACGTAGTCGAGTTTGCGGCAGGAAAAGATCAGGCGGCAGCTTCTTTCGTCGTCATTCCGACCGAAGCCGGAGCACTTCCCGTGACCATCGATTTTCTATTGATGGGAAGCCGCTTCGCCCGCCGGACTCTCCAGTTCGTGGCAAAATGAGGCTAAATGTGCCAGCGCCTACGCGACGATCTCATTATGCCTGGACATGAGCAGTCGGCCTGGTCACACATCGAGCTCTCCCGCACTCATATCGGACGACGGGGCGGTCAAGACCCACGCTGTCGTCTCATCAAACTGGGCCGGAAAATACCCACCCGCCCCAGTTTGATTTGTCAGGCCATTTGCGGCGCGTGCGGACTTGCGCCTGTCTAAGCGCCTCGACCACTGTTTCACCAGCCTCAATAGCCGCGTACATCTGCCCAACGAGGTAGGCCGTCGCCTTGTCCGGCAGCTTCCACAGCGTCGTGACGACGGCCTCTGCCCCCGCCGCGTGAAAGGCTGCTTGAAGACCCAACACGCCTTCGCTCGCGTCGGCCGAGGCCACCCCGGAATCGCACGCCGATATGACCACGAGCTTCACACCGGTAAGATCGAGGCGCGCGATATCACGCGCCGAGAGCAATGACGGAGGCGCGCCGATAGCTCCTTCTCCAAGAACAAGTGACGTGCCGGCCAAAGGATCGCTATCGGCGGCTCGAACAGCCCTTCCGCGCGTCCCACCATGTGGGCTGCCCGGTCCCGCAACCATTCCGTGGGTTGCGATATGAACGATGCGCGGACGCCGCGCGAGCTGCCGCAGAACGGCGGCGTACTCCGCCTTCTCTTCCATGAGCACGACGGGAGACCGTCGCCCCATCAATCTCTCGACGACCGATATTTCCTCTCCGACCCAAGGCAGCGGCTCAAGATCTCGTTCCGGTCCAAACCTTGTGACTCCGATGAGCAGGGGCGAACTCGATGCCACCACCTCCTTTGGTTCGCGGTTGAGAGCATACGCGTCGCGCGGTTGCGCGATGCAGAATGCATCTGTGAGCATTCGGTCATCCCCGAGAGGTAGAGCGCCGATCGGATATCTGGACAAGCCATGATCCGGTAGCCAGATTAGCGACGCAGCGCCCTCGGAATGCCGAGTCAGGTTTCGAGCGAATTGGCCGAGTTCGTTCGAAACGCCCGTTTTGGTCTTATCGTCAACCGCCCAGCTGGAGAACGACTGTTCGAGACAGGTCGAATCTCCCAACTCGATCAATATCGTCCGTTGGCGAAATCGAACGAAGAAGAGTCTAAGACGGCGTCCTGCGAATTCGTAAGTCTCTGTCAGCGCCAATGAAACAGAGTCGGAAACCGGCCCTTGATTGCTCTCGGGTTTGCTCCGCGAACTTGCGCCAGATCGAATGGACTTCCAGATCGCCGTGGCCAGTCCACGGAATGCGAGGATAGTATCCAATAGCCGATCAAGCGCTTTTGCGGATCTACGACCGCTCTGAAGAACGAGTATGATGTACAGTTCGATGTGATGGCGCGTCGTTCTGATTTGCCCGAGTTCGAGTAGGCCATTTCGTCGGTCGACCAGCCGCGCGATCAGCGCTGCCTCTTTCCGAATGCAGGATTCAAGGACCTTCAGAGCCCGAGAGCGATCGCCGCACTGTGCTAGAGCTTCGGCTAACTCACCTTCCAACAACAGTCTCTTGGGATGGTCGCGCGGCACCTGATCGCCCATCAGCCGTATGGCTTCCTGCCGAATCGCCAAGCATCGCGGCATTTCTCCCAAGTCCCATGCTATCCGGCCGCGCACCTTGAGCGTGTCTACATTGCCGAACCAGCCTTCCCCGTAGCGCTCGGCGATAATCTGAGCTTCATCAAGCAACTGCTCGGCCACCGCGAAATTGCTGAATTGCCTCTCGACATCGGACAACAGCAGCCGGACTTCGATCCGCTCGTCTGCATCGTCATCCTTTCTCGTTTCGAGAAGATCGTAAGCACAGCGCAAGCTCTTGCGTGCAGCTCTCAATTTACCGGCCCTGCGCTGACATTCGCCCTCCATCGAATGAGCCTCAGCCTCCAACCGCGCCGAGAATTTCGCGGCAATCTTTTGCGCGCGTCGGCAATTACGTAGCGCCCGCGCTATGCGTCCGGCATCGCTGCTTTGGTCGGCGAGATGGATGAGCGCCCGCACGTAGATGGCGCTCTCCATTACTCGGGCTTTTCGGCCGAACGTGATCGCCTCGTTAAGAAGAGCCTGGGACGAAGCGGGATTTCCTCGCGTACGCTCGCTATGAGCGGCGTTTATCAGTACGGTAATCAAGTCGGAAGGCGGCGCCTCGTCGCTCTTTCGCGTGAATTCGATCGCATCGAACAGCAGCCTAGACGCTTCTTCGAAACGCCCCTCGGACAGTCGCATTACGCCGAAGTCCGAGAAAATCATACTGAGTTGAAACCAGTGCTTTGGATCAGATCGCGGACAGGCCATTTCTGCCTCGCGATAGATTCGGGCTGCCAGATCGAACTGGTGAAGATCCTGAAACGCGGTCGCCAGCGCACAAAGGGTGGAGCCGGGGGCGATCGAATTGGGTCGCACGACGAACGGCAGCGACGTCGCCACCCGCAGAAGCAGAGGAATGGCGACATTCGGCCTGTTACGTTCGATGCATTCCTTGCTGCCGGTGTTCAATGCATCGACGGATGCAGCCGCGCGCTTGAAGGCCGCCGCGCCCTCTGCCTCCATCTTGTAGTGTGCTGCCACGATCATCGCGGCGACATGGGCCTCGAGATTATGAAGTTCAGTCGACGTCGCCGTCGCGAGCGCGAGCTCCGCCGTTCCCGCATCTACTTCCGCCTTGACGCGCTCGAGCAACGTCCTCGTCTCGTCCGGCGTCCAATAAAAGCTCGATCGATGAATGAGGTCATCGAGCGTCGGACGCCTGGAGACCGTGCGCGCCGAACGAGCGATCCGAACGATGGCAGCTCGCGTCGGTAATCGGAGGGGCCGAAGATCAATTTCAACGGCCACGATAATAGCTCTTCTCGGATTCAATCATCCTCGAAGCGGCCTCATTCCGGAGCCAACGCGAAGCCTCTCTCGGAGTCGTCGGGATCGAAGTCCGCCACGGAAGTGGGATCGGCGGACGTCAGAAGCTTTTCTCCGACAGATTCGGCATTTGGTCGGACTTTTGACAAAGCGATCTTCTGCCACCAGAGCGCGGCCAGACCGGCGACATGGGGGCACGCCATGCTCGTTCCGCTCATGACCGCGAATCCATTTTTCTTTCCTGCCGACAGAACATCCTGGCCAGGTGCGCAGATCTTAGCGCGGCCATTGGAGAAGTCAGCGATCTCGAATTTGCCTCCAGCGTCACGTACGGCAGCGACCGAGATAACTCTCGACGCTGCCGAAGGCAGTGACGCCGATATTCGAAACCGAGGGTCCTTCTGCCTTTGACTTTCGTTGCCAGCCGCAGCGATCACCATAGGACCCCGCCCGAATGATTTCCCCGCGTCAATCATCCCCATCATGGAGTCGAACATCCTTAGGTTATCTTTGAAGTGCTCGAGCCCGATCGAGACGGCAAGTTCCTTCGGGTAGCCTTGTTGTTCGAGGCGGTCCACCATGCCGGGAAAATCGAAACCGAGTGACATCGAGACAATGTTGACGCCTTTGTCCGCCGCCCAGTTGAGCGCCCTAAAGATAGATAGGGAGTCGCCGCTCCCGTCGTTCTTGAAGACTTTCGCTATGAAAGCCTTGCTGATGTTTCGAGCAATCCCGATGCGAGTACCTCCGGAGTCTTTGCCGAATATGGTGCCCGCACAATGCGTCCCATGTCCATCATCGTCGCCGTTCCCGGATCCGCCGAAATCCTCCTCTTCGATATCCACGCCAAAGAACGAAGGATGATTCCTATCGATTCCGGTGTCGAGGATCGCGACGGTGACACCGGCCCCGTCGAGCTTCGAGCGGTCGGCGCGGACAGCCGAGATTCCCCAAGCGGTCGGCAAAACGTCGTTCACACTCAACTGCCGCTTCTCGATCGGGCTTATCAGAGCCGTCGGCATGATGAGACCACAATCCTCGACGTTCGGGTCATTTTCGATGTCCGATACGTTCTTCTTGGAAAGATCGGCTTCATAGATCCGGATGCTGGCACCATCCGTTCGTGGACCCGCGCTCGGCGACGCTCCGCCGGAACGCAGCCGCTTCGGGGCTTCGAGGATCGCATATCTTCGCAGCATGTTCAGAACCCTATGATTTCGGTTTTTCTAGCCATTTTCTATTCTAGGACGAGGCGCCTGGTCGGATCCCCGTAGAACACGTAGGATGACCACGTTTGCGTAGCGCGTGGACCCATTTCCTTCAGGTGAAGTCTCGCCAAACGGAGCGCTTCCGCGAACGGAACGCCTTCGAGACGATTTCGGCGCACGATCCGCCACCAGAGATCGTAGGAAGGAGGAAAAAGGCGCGCATAGAATGCCGATGCGAAGCCGGCAGCGAAGTCGTCCCCGATCGGCCACTGCGCTCCAATGAAATAGGTCGCGTTAGTGACGAAGGCGGAAGCGAAGCCATAGACCTGCGCGCCGCGCTCCCATGTGGCCTCTCGCGAGGTGCCGCACCCGTTGATGAAAGCTAGAACCAGGTTGTGCGGCTTCGCTTTGAGGGCTGCCGCGACTTCCTCGGCAGTGATCCGGTCATCCAGGATGGGCAGGTAGCTCGCTTCGGCCGCGTCCGGCAGAAACTCGGCATGCCCCGCATAGTGAAAGAAATGTGAGCAGCAAATCGCTTCGAGCACCTCTTCTTTCGTCGCCTCCGGACGAACTAACACGACCTCCGCCCCCCAAGATCGCGCCGCATCGGCGACCGCCTTCGCTTCGACCGACGCGTTCGGGAGATCGGTTTCGATCTGTTCTCCAACCATCTCGCGGAGGCGAGGTGCGAAAACTGCGACTCTAAGTCTGGACGATCGAGGTGGCTTTGCCTGAACAAGAACGTCCGCCGAGACCGTTCTTCCTATCGCGTACTTGAGCTGCATAAGGCTGCCTGCACCGTCGTCGGCCAACTCCAAAGGGAACCAAAGTAACGTTTTCGATAGATCCACACTCATCGCTCCGTTTCCGGGTTGGCTCGTGACGAAGCGGAGATTTTGAGGAAGCGCCTCGTCGCCTAGCATTACAGTTGCTATTTTCGGTGAGTTCTGAATCCATGGGTGACCATGATTCGGGATCTGATGATTGGTGGTGCGTCGGTTGAAGATACGCTGACGCTATGGGCTTCCTCGGTGCGAGATGCCAAGCAACGCATCCGTCCGCTGTTTACGCAGGAGCGGGTCGCGGCCTCGGCGTGGCAGTTTCTCGACGGACTGTTGGGCAACGAACCGCGCAAGACGGGTTGGATGCGGGCGGAGGCGGCTGGCGATCCAGGCCCGTGGCGCCAGCAGGCGATTCTGGGCCGAGGGCATTGGGACGCCGACGCGCTGCGCGACATTGTGCGCGAGTACGCGCTGGAATCGCTTGGCGATGAGGACGCGGTCCTGGTCATCGATGAGACCGGCTTTTTGAAACAGGGCAAGGCCTCGTGCGGGGTCGCGCGCCAGTACACTGGCTCGGCGGGCAAGATCACCAATTGCCAGATCGGAGTGTTCGCCTCCTATGTGTCGCGGCATGGCCATGCCTTCGTCGACCGGGCGCTCTACCTGCCAAAGGAATGGACGGACGACCCCGCTCGCCTGAAGGCAGCGCATGTCCCGAGCGGTGTGGGCTTTGCGACGAAGCCCAAGATCGCGCGTCGAATGATCGCTCGCGCGACCGCCGCAAAGGTGCCGTTCTCGTTCGTGGCGGCGGATTGCGTGTATGGCACGGGCGAGATCGAAACCCTGCTGCGCAAGGCGGGCAAAGGCTATGTTCTGGGTGTTGCGTCCAATCATGTGTTCCGTTCCTGGGGCAAGCAGCAGCCTGTCGCCGGCACCGCCGCCGCGATCGCGCAGAGTCTTCCCAAGAAGGCCTGGCACCACCTGTCGTCCGGCGAAGGGACCAAAGGTCCGCGCTGGCACGACTGGGCCTATCTCGAGTTGGCCGATCTCGAAGCCAGTGAATACAACGACGACCTTGCCGGGGAATGGACGCGGGGTCTTCTGATCCGCCGCAACATTGCCGACGGCAGCTTGGCCTTCTTCTCCACATGGTGCCCCAAGGGCACCTCCATCCAGAAGCTGGTGTCGGTGGAAGGCCATCGCTGGGCCATCGAGGACAGCTTCGAAACTGCCAAGAACGAGTTCGGTCTTGATCACAACGAAACTCGCTCCTGGCATGGCTGGCATCGCCATGTCTCACTCGTCATGCTTGCCTTTGCCATGATGGCCGTCATCCGTCATCGGGCCAACGCTGAGCCAGCACTCAAAAAAACACGACGCCGGCGCACCAAACATCGTTCCTGATCCGCTGGTCGATCCAGGAAATCCGTCGCATCGCTATCAAGCTCGCTCAACGGCGCATCTCGATCGACCGTGTTCTCGCATGGTCGCTTTGGCGGCGAGCTCACCAGGCCGACGCTCGCCGCGCTCACCTCAGACGAAAAATGCAACTGTCATGCTAGAATGGGGGCGACGCGATCGATGACTGAGCAGAATTCTTCGCGGGAAGCCCGAAGCTTTCCCTCCGCCATGCTTACCAAGTGCGGAAGCACCTCTTTCGGTGTTCCGTCGAGTTGCGACGACGGCAAGTCGGCCTTGAATTGGACAGGTGTTATTTCAGATGGAGCTTTCAATGCGAAGCGGACCAGATCATCGCCGATGTCAGCAATCTCAACGGCGTACCGAATATCCGATCTGTCCGTCGACCACTTGAGACCGCCGACCCTTCGCAGTACAAAACCGGTCGGACCTCGCCGCGTCAGCAACAAACCAGCCAGCCCGATTGCCAGAAGTATCGTAGCGCCGAGCTCAATTGGGTTTCGGAAGAACGGCAACCGCACATCGAAATCGGACGTTGCCGGAGATCCGATATTGAGAAAGCCGTCCGTGACGATCGTGGTGACGCGATAGTGCGTCCAGTCGAAGAGATTAGACAAGTCCAATCGATTCTCCGGACCCTGGAGGTGGTCGGGCGCGTTCGCGATCGGCGGATCGTAGGCGAGGTTCGTCGTATTGGTCGAGGGATTCCCGACAAGTCCTGGGACCGCAATTCTATAAGTCACTGCGTTCGTCTTAATAATCGTGGCGGCGGGCGTTCGATCGAGTGTAGTTGTTGGCGACGCCGTGGGCAGATCGATCAAGGACACTCGCGAGTCCGACGCCTCCCAGAAGGACCGGCCAGTCGACGGAACTATGCCGTCGATTGGAAGGGCAAGCCTTGGATCGATCTCCCTGAGGTTTCGCCAACCACCTTCCGTGGACGTGCCCTCCCAACGAAAGAGCCCAGAATCGCTTGCCGCGAGAACGCCGAGCGTAGGATGAACGGCAAACTGACGGATGATGTACGGCTCTTCTTGCAGATTCGAGGCGCCGCGCCGGACAACTGAATAACCTTTTCCATCTCTCTTCAGAAGCACGGTTCCGCCCCAGCCACCGGAAGCCAAGGCATCCACACCCTTGATTGCGGAGGTGAAAGCAACGGCTCCGAACAGGTGCTTCTTTGCGAATGGGGCGAAATCGAACGGCCCGATTTCCTTCGGGCCATCAGCTACGACGACGATGCTTTGCATGCCTACGGCCAACAACGAACCAGCATCGTCGAAGGCCACCGCACTTATAGCCGCACCTCCGTCCTGTTCGATCGCTTCGGCCGATTTCTTCCAAGTGCCATCGGTCAGACAGAGCGCGACCGGCGCCCAAGATAGGCCGACGCAGGCTTTACCGCCGGCAGCAATCGTCAGAGATGAAGGAACTACTTGGCCCTTGAACGGTACGGGATAGTCCGCGACCCGATCAAATTTCTCTCCAGAGGCGGCGAACAAGCCAGCGGCGGTGAGCACCCAAAGTCTACCCTCCGGAGAAGTCGCCAAGAGCGCTCCATGATAGTAGCTCGAACTGGGCGCTTCCTTTGAGACAGGGACCTCGAGCTTTGTCGCCCCGAACGCCCGATTTAGCCGCCACACCTCATCGTTCTGAAGGCCAACGATCAGTCCGCCGTTCGCATCCGGCAGCATCGACGATACTTGGCTGCCGAAATCCCGGTCGCGCGAAACGTCGAAGTAACGCCAAAGTCCCAAAGCGGAGCCGATCCAGACGTTGGAATGATCGTCGTCGACGACGGAAGTCGCGGTAAGCGGACCGCTCCGCTCCGGTGTCCAGCGCTTCCAGTCACTACGGTCATGTCGGTACACGCTGTCGGTGGACAGCCAAACGGTGCCGTCCCGTTGCATGTACGTGGCGCTGCAATTGCCGTCCGCGAGCGGTGTCGTCGACGGCCTGTCGTCGAGCCGCACCGCGACGCAATTCGCGTCAGTCCCGATGAAGATCGCTCCGGCGGAATACGAAACATTGCGCACGAAGTTGCTGCCCGATGGCAACTTGATCGGCGGCAACGGCGTCGCTTTGCCCGAGAGCGTATCGATCATCGATATCGAGCCCGATTCTGACGTCGCGATAAGTCTCTCTCCCGCAAAGCCCAGAAAAGAGGCGGTCGTTTGCACAACAACGAGATGGTCGGGGATGGCCTGCTTGAGTTTGGCGAGCGCTTCCGTCTGTTGGAGGCCAAACCTATTGGATGCGACATAGATCGAACCTTGGTTACCCCTTGCGAACGCCCAGTCGCCCGTTGGACAGGCCGATCCAGGGCAGGCTCCGAATATGTTTGCAATCGTTTCGTCCTTCCACAGCCAGACGCTATCGTTGGACGATCCGACCAGAACCGAGCCGTCCTGCGTCTCGACCATGGAATTTACCCGAATGGACTGCTGCGCTTCGACTCTCTCGAATTTCGGAGTTCTTGCGGCGATCCCGTCGTAGGAAGCCACGCCCCCGTTCGTCCCGACCCAGATTCGATTCTGGGCCTTGGACACCAGGATGTGCCTTACGTCGCGATCGGGCAGAGGGACCGGAATGAATTGCCAATTTCCGGTGAGCTCGGAGAAAGGGACGTTCTTCGGTAGCGGGTCTGGAAGCGTCTGGCTTGCCGCGGGAGCTACTCCAAAGCCCAACACCAATGCCAGACCGACCGCGATCGACAACGATATCAAAACGAGGCGTTCGCACATGTCGCAGTCTCGACAACTCCAACGCATCTGCAATCACTGTTAGAAATCACCGGCAAAAATGCAAGATAGCTGAGTGACGAAGAACGTCGAGATAGAAATGAAGCTCGGTCGAACCGGCAGACGTGAAATCGTGAATGCCTTCCATGCGAGCATGTTGTGCACGAGCGAAATCAAACCTCATCAGTGTTTCGGGGAGAAAACGGCGGATCGCATTGTCTATCGGTTTGGCTTGCCCGAAAAAGCCAACGGCGCCCGCAAGGGGCGCCGGTTGAATGCTTTAGCCTACTGAGAGTTGGAAGCAGAAACTCCAACGTTCCGGACTCTTCTCGACAGCGAGCATCACTTTCACTCGTTGCAATAAATACAACATAGATAAGTACTCCAAATGAACAGCGGGGCGTCCGCTTCCGCTAGGGTAGCCTATCGTCCCTAGTCACACAGTCGGATGTGCTGCTGCTTTCGCTGCCATTCGGACGTTCCACTTTTGCGAGCATTTTGTCGATCTTATGTCCAAAGATGGCGGCCTCAAGCGCCTACGTCGCCTACTCGCTTCGGCTACTCCTAGCGGCCCCTTTTGAACGATTCAGCCCTGTACGAAGGCTGAACAACCACCGATCTTCGTGTTGCATCCGTGTTGCATGGAGCCGATGCGACCCTGCGTAACCCCTTGTAACTCCACGTACTGTACGGAGCATACGGAGTCGGCCCCAAGAGGCCGAAATCGATGGCGGAACGAAGCGCGCACATCGAGGAAGTACCGGTGTTTATTGGGTTTCTTGCATCGGAAGGACTGGCGATCCCGGCATGACTCGAACATGCGACCTACGGTTTAGGAAACCGCCGCTCTATCCGGCTGAGCTACGGGACCGCGGAACCTGCAAGGGGTGCAGGCACCTATGGTCTCCATAGCAGAGCGGGTCGCAAATCGCCAGCGTTGCGATGCGCCGGAAGGGCGGCAATCCGGTGGTCTCAGTCATGCTCCTCGAGCTGGGCCGCCGTGCCGTGAACCGGGCAATTCGCGTCGGGCGCGACCAGCATCCCGGATGGCTCCAGCTCGTCCGTCTTGGAGTCATGGGAGATCACGGCGCAGGTGCAGCCGAGCTCGATCGCCTCCGTCGTTCCGGGTTTTGGCAGCGCGCCATCCGGCGTTGCAGGTATTCGCATCAGGACCTCCCGCCTGTTGGATGTCCGCATCTCCACGCAGAGAAACATTGGCCATCGTCAATCGTTTCATCTGCGCTCTAATATCGCTCGGTCCAGTCCACGGGGGAGCGCACCTTGATCGAGAGCATCAGCGCCATCACACTCGCCACCCACGACATGGCACGTGCCGTCGGGTTTTACCGTTCGCTGGGTTTTGAGGTTCTGCACGGCGGCGAGGCGGAAACGTTCACGAGCCTCCGCGCCGGTCCCGGCTATCTCAACCTGATTGCCCAGCCGGCGGACAAGCACTGGTCCTGGTGGGGCCGCGTCATCTTCTACGTCGCCGACGTCGATGCCATTCATCAGCGGGCGCTCGCGGCCGGATGGCAGCCCTCGACCACGCCACGCGATGCCGAATGGGGCGAGCGCTACTTCCATCTCACCGACCCCGACGGCCACGAACTCAGCTTTGCGCGGCCGTTGCAGCGTTAATCATATCGCTGAAGTGTTGAGGAGACTACCGACGAAGCGGAGCAAATGCCATTTCGATGTCGGTAGAATGCAGGCGCGAGCGTGTCGAAGCGCCCTTACCCAGGCACATCCGGGCCATCGCAGCAACAAAATTGCAGAAGCGAAATCGATACAATCTAACAATGTACTGCCGGAAGATCGCGACCGCCCCCTTTTCTGCGATCGCCGCGACGCACGGGACAACCTCGGGCGGGGCTTGACTGCAAATCCAAGATTATGGACGATCAACCTAAGCTAGTAGGGGGAAGGCAATGTGTACTAGTTGCACACGGCGCGCGCTTGTCGCCGGGCTTGGAGCTTCATTCGTCGTCGGACGATCATATGCCCAGGACGCACCGACGATCTGCTCGTTGGCGCCCGCGGCGTTGCAGAATTTCACGACGCATGCGACCTCGGGCAATACGCAGATCGACCACGCGATGATTGCCGAGCTCCGGAAGATCCTGAACGTCCTTCCGATCAGCCCTGGCTTCAAGTTCATCGACGATCCGAGCCCGAACGCCTATGCAGTGCCGGACAGCGTCGTTCCAGACACGCAGGGGACCGTCTACATCGGATTGAACCTCATCAACCGCGAGTTCAGTAACTCCGATTGGGGCGGCGTCGCGGTGGCTGGCATCTGCGCTCACGAATGCGGCCACATCTACCAATTCTTCAACGGCTACACGCAGTTGCTTTCGGGAGCGACCGCGCAGCTCGTCGAGCTTCATGCCGACTATATCGCCGGCTTCTATCTCGGCCGCGACCATTCGCATTCGCGGGAGCACGTCCAGACCTTTGCTCAGAGCCTATTCTCGAAGGGAGATTACAATTTCAACAATCCCCAGCATCACGGCACGCCTCAACAGCGGGTCCAGGCCATGACGGCCGGATATGACGCCGGCACTTCGGCAACGGATATTCCCACAGCGATCCGCCAGGGCGCCGACCACGTGAGGCGGCTATGAAGAGACTGTATCTGGCGGCCATCGCAATCGCGCTCGCGCAGCAGGCCGGAGCCCAGCCGGTCCAGATGGTGTGTCAGACGCCGCAATTCTGGTGCGGCTTCATCGCCCCCTATGTCGCTCCCAACGGCTACCCCTGCTACTGCAACACGCCAGCGGGTCAGGTATCAGGGTTCTCGGTCAATCCGAACGGGCAGGCGCCACAGCAGGTCCCTTTCCCACAAACCCCGGTCCCGCAACCGCCGCAGAACACCGGCCGCACCCCAACCAACGACGAGTGCTTCCGCGGCCTCGGCAATTGCCCCGGCGCGTTCAGCAACTGACCTGGAACGATCGGTCCTCCTTCACCACGCCGCGCGCTCGTCGCGCAACATGGTGCGACGGACCTCGCCAGAATCGTCGCGCGGCGGCGCGCTGACGAACTCAAAGCTCTCGGGATGCTCGTAGCGGTGAGCCTGTCCTTCAAGAAATTCGTCATCGTGGGCTCACGGGACGACGTGTAACAGCCAGAGCCGAGCCTTCAAAGCATCTGCAGCTCACCGGTCCGCGGTGCAGCCCGGCAGATCGAAGAGCGCTGCGAGCCCGCATTTCGAGGTCAGCATCTTGTCGCCGTCGTGGCCGACGCCGGCGACGTCGAAGAGCTTGTGATTGGGCGTGCCGTGGTCGCGCTTGGCCATCGCGTCCGCATAGGCGTGGCCGCGGGCGTAGCGATAGGGTCCTTGCGCGCGCGCCATGCAGCTCTTGTCCAGCGCCGGATGCTCGGGATTGGTGTCGAGCGTGCCGAGCAGATAAATCACCTCGCGCTCGGCATAGCGCTGTTCGAGTGCTGCGGGCGTCGGGTCCGCCAGGTAAGGCGGGCGTCCCTCCATGCCGTATTTCCAGTTGTTGTAGTCGGGGCAGGAGGCGACGATCGACGGCTCGGGCCGCTCGCTGCTGAAATACGCATAGGATGACGGGTTAGCGACGACATAGCGCACCTCGATGTGCTGCCGCGCCAGACTAGCCTCGCCCCTGCCCGCGATGGCATAACGCTGCGCGACCTGGCCGCCGCCGGAATGGCCGGCGACCACGACGTGCTTGAGATTCGGAAAGATGCGCCGGTCGCCAAGCTTGGCGAGGATCGCATCGAGTGCCTCGAACGAGGAGGCCGGGTTCGGCGCGAGCGCGGCCTCGCCGCCCTCCCATCCCTCCAGCGACCAGCGCAACGTCTCGTCGGGCAGCTTGTATGCGTCGACGTCGATCTGCGCCAGAAACTGCGGAACGATCATGATGGTGGCCCGGCCCTCTTCGCCGGCTGCCGCCTGTGCCGTCCGCGCCGACTTGTAGTAGACATCCGCATTGCGCAAGCGCCCGTGCAGCACGATGACGGCCCGGGTGATCGACGGCAGCGGCAGCGCCCAATCGCTCGAGAGATAAAGTGGCAGGAGACCCTGATCGCCGACCGCAATGCGGGCATCGGCGACCGCCTTCACCGGCGCGCGGTTGGGTGCGTCCTCATCGGCGGCATTCGCGTGGCACGACAGCAGCGCCAACGCGATCGTTGCGACATATGTCTGCCATCTCATGGCCAAGAATCCTCTTCATGCGAAAACTTTGCAAACTCTATGCGCATCGCGTGCTCTGCCGCTGTGACCTGCCGGCCACGTCAAGCAAAAAATGTCAGCAATCCTGCCATGAAAATGCCAGGTTCCACGGGTGACAAGTGGCTGGAAACAGGCGAAAATTCGGCTGATTCAGCTGAGTTCCACAAAGATTGCATCTGTTGAATGTCGTTCGTGATCGCATCGCGTAGCGCGAGATTGTTGCTTGGCTTGACTGCAGGGCTCACCCTGCTGATGCCCGCGCATGCTCATGCGCAATGGTGGAAGCGCGCACCGGCTGATTTCGAGGAATGCGCCGATCGGGCCGAGAAATACGCAACCAAGCAGGAGAAGACGGCCGCGCTCGCCGAGTGCAACGCCAAATTCGCCGGCCGTCGCAAGATGGGTGGCGGGTACACCTATTACGACATTCTCCAGGATCGAAGCTTCGACATCGCCGGTCCCAATCCGACGCCGGAGGAACAGAAGAAAATCGACCAATCCTACGCCGCCTATCTTGCCGATCAGCGCCGCGCCAACCTTGCTGCCGAAGCCGCCGCCAAACAGCAGCAACAGCAGGAGCAAGTCCAGCAGGTCGCACTGCGCACCGAGACCGCGCGCGTGCCGGTTCCGGTCGAGCGGCCGAAGCAGCAGACCGCGACTGGCGATGCCAAAGCGCGTGCGAAGGGGTGCACCAAGGGCTCGTTCTCCTGCGAATGGCCGCGGCTATCGGAGAGCTTGAACGAATTGAAGAAGCTGTTCAGCCCGCCGCCGAGCAAGGCGAAGAAGGGCTGACGGCAGCCTCTCCCGCGAATGCCACAGGTTGGGCGAAGGCGCGCCCTTCGCGCGCCGTGCCCACCATCTCTCCACGATCGCAATTGATGCAACCGACGTGGCGGGCACGCTCCGCCCTTGCTCTGCGAGCGACGGTATCGCTTTGCTCACGCTACGATGATGCGCGCAGGTCGATGCGCATCAGTTCGCATGCTTCTTCCGTGAATGCCTGTGCGTGGTCGCCGGCGGACCAGCCGGAGCAACCGTCGTCGTCGTGCCGCTCGGCGCCGCGCGGCTTTCTTGCAACCGCCTGTCATAGCCGGGCGACGGTGTGACGGTGGGCGGACGCGCCTGCGCGAGCGTGGATGCACCGCAGAGCATCGCAACTGCGATTGCCATCATCGGAACGGACTTCATCGGCACTCCTCCGATCGGACCAGTGCTCACGCACCACCGCGGATCTGCGGCGGCGTCAGGCGCGGCGGGCCGTTGCCCGCGCTTTCAGCCTCCCTGATCAGCGCAGCAATGCGGCGGCACAGCGGCACGTCCACCCCATGCTGGTCCGCCAGCGCGATGATCGCCCCTTGCAGATAGTCGATCTCGGTCTTGCGTCCCTGCTTCAGATCCTGCCACATCGAGGAGCGCGCCTCGGGATCGATCTTCATCGTCCGCCCCAGGATCATGTTGAAGATCGTATCGGGCAGTCGCAGCAGCGTTGGCGTCCAGCGCGGCGGAATCGGCGTCGCCGACACTGGGTTGATGCCCGCCGCCGTCATTGCCGCGAGCCCCTCGGCCATCTGGTCCGCAAACAATCTTCGCCAGTCCCGGCTCGCAAGCTGCGCGGCAAGCGGCACGTCGGACAGGGCGCTCAGCGCATTGTTCAGGTTGATGATGAGCTTGCCCCATTGCACACCGGTGATGTCCGGGCTCGCGCGCATGCTAAGGCCCGGCACGGCCAGTGTCGCAGCCGTATCGGCCTCATCCTTCTCGACATGAATGTCGCCGGAGGTCGACCGGTGGAAGCGCCCCTCGCCCATCCCGATCACGTTGAACGGCACCATTCCGGCGAGCACGCGCCGCCCCGGCAGCTTGTCGCGCAACGTTCCCACATTGCCGACACCGTTCTGCAAGGAGACGATGACGGCATCCTCCGGCGCGTGCCGGGCGATCAGCTCGGCGATCTCAGCCGTGTCGGCGCTCTTCACCGTCACCAGAACGACGCCAACACCGTGAAAAATTGAGGCATCTTCCGAAAGCGCGAGCTGGCCTGCGGAGAGCCGCCGCTCAGCTCCGTCGAAATCGGTCAACCGCAAACCAAACCGTTCGATCTCGGTCTTCACCCGCGGCCGCACCAGCAGCGCCACGCGGCGGCCGGCGGCAGCGAGCATGCCGCCGACGAAGCAGCCGATGGCGCCCGCCCCCGCCACCGCGACCGGTCGATCCGTCACCACCTTCTCTGCTCCTCGAAACATCTTGCCGCTTTTCGACAGCGACGTTGACCGGACCTGGCTTGACCGAACCTTCGATAGCAAAGGCCGCGCCGCTTGCCCATCGAACCCTGCGGTTGCGGCGCGACTGCCTTGTAACCGTCATGAGAGCCCCATATGTTTTTGCCCCGGGGCATGTTCAGCGGGAGAGCACCATGGGTCTACTCGACGTCCTCAACGGCATGCAGAACGGACCGCGCGGCCCCGGCACGCCGAGTTCACAACAATCCTCCGGTGGCATGTCGCCGATGACCATGGCGATCCTTGGTCTGCTGGCGTGGAAAGCGTTCAAACATTTGACCGCTGGCCAGCCCGGCGCGGCGCCGCAATCCTCACCCTTGCCGCCGCCCACGCCGGCCAATGCAGGTGGCGGAGCGCTTCCGGGCAGCGTACCCGGCGGCGGGGGGCTCAGCGACGTGCTCAAGGGCGGCCTCGGCGGCCTGATCGCGGGCGGTGCTGCCGGCAGCGTGCTTAGCGGCGGCCTCGGCGATCTCCTCAAACAGCTCCAGCAGGGCGGCCATGGCGAGACCGCGAATTCCTGGGTTGGCAAGGGTGAGAACAAGCCGATCGCACCAGGCGATCTCGCCAACGCGCTCGGCGCCGATCAGATCCAGAGCCTGTCTGCCGAGAGCGGCCTGTCGCGCGACGAGCTCCTGTCCGGTCTCAGCCAGTACCTGCCGCAGGTGGTCGATCACCTGACGCCGGATGGACGGCTGCCGACCGAGAACGAGCTTTCGGACAGGATCTGATTTCACGCGTCGAGAAGGGGAGCACGGACATGAGCATCGGCGGCCTGTTATGGATCATCATCGTCGGCTTCGTCGCCGGCCTCATCGCGCGCTGGCTTGCGCCGGGGCCGAACAACCCGAGCGGCTTCGTCCTCACCACCATCCTCGGCATTGCCGGCGCATTTCTCGCGACCTTCATTGGCCAGGCGATCGGCCACTACAGTGCGGACCAGGGCGCGGGGTTCATCACCGCCACCATTGGCGCGGTGGTAGTGCTGTTCATCTGGCACCGGCTGGTCGCGAGCGGGGTGATAAAGAGTTGACGGCGTAAGCCGTCTCCGCCGTGATTGCGAGGAGCTCGCGACAAAATTGCGGAGCAATTTTGCGCTGAAGCGACGAAGCAATCCAGACTGTTGCCGCGGATGCTTTCTGGATTGCTTCGGTTCGCTCGCAATTATTGAACATCGACAGCAATGACGAGTTTAGGTCACCAAATGCAGCCCTGCGTCCATGCGCACGATCTCGCCTGTCATGTTGGTGGAGGCCGGCGTCGCGAGGAAGCAGACGAGTTGCGCGATGTCGTCGGCGCTTGAGGCGACCTTAAGCGGCACTTTCGCGACCACGCTGTCGCGCACCTGCTTGGCGCCTTCCTCGCCGCGGCCCTTGGTGAACCAGGGCGTGTCGATATAGCCGGGGCAAACCGTATTGACGCGGATGAGCGGCGCTAGCGCGCGCGCCAACGACAGCGTGATGGTGTTCAGCGCGCCCTTGCTGGCGGCATAGGCGATCGAGGAGCCGACGCCGCTGATACCGGCAACGGAGGACACGTTCACCACCGCTGACGCCCGCCCCGAGGCGCTCGCTCCCGCTTCGAGCAGCTGACGCGCCGCACGCACCATCTGAAACGGGCCGATGGTGTTGACGCCGTAGAGCCGCTGAAAGTCTTCCGCCGACAGACCATCGAGATTGGCGTGAGCGACGTGCTTGGTCGTGCCGGCATTGTTGATGAGCGCGTCGAGCCGGCCCCAGGCCTGCGCCGCCGCGACGATCCTGCGGCAATCCTCGTCGCGCGAGACATCGCCCTGTGCGATCACGACCTCGGCCGCGCCGGCCTTGCGGCAAGCCTCCGCCGTAACCTCTGCTTCCTTCCGGCTCGACGAATAGTTGATGACGAGCCGCGCGCCGCCGCGCGCAAGAATTTGCGCGGTCGCCGCGCCGAGACCTGATGCGGACCCCGTCACGATTGCGCACAAGCCGTCCCTTGCCATCCCGTTATCCTCGCTCGTTCTGAATGCCAGCGGTTCTGTTTAACGAGTTTGCGGACGGCTGCAAATCGATCAAACTCCGCTAAGCGGAATTAGCCCTTTTGCGCATGCCCGCGCCGCAGGCGGACCTGCGATCAACGCTTGTCAGGACCGTGGCTTTTTCCGATCATCGGGCGCAAGAAGAGACCTGCGCACCCGTTCGAAAAGACGGATGCGCCAATGGCAAAACACGGGGAACGCTGTGGCGGAGAGTGACAACATCGTGGTCGAGACCGCGGAGAAAATCTTCGCCGATCTCGCCGATCCGCAAACCATCAACAACGACAGGAAGGAGGCGTGGAAAGTGCCGCTGTGGCAGGCGCTGAGCGAGGCCGGACTGCCCTTGGCGTGGGTGCCGGACGATCTTGGCGGCTCCGGCGCGAGCCTCGCCGACGGCTTTGCCCTGCTCAACGCGGCGGGACGTTTTGCGATCGCAGTTCCCCTGGCAGAAACCATGCTCGCCGGCTGGTTGCTTGCGCAGGCGAAGATCGGCTCCCCCGAGGGCGAGATGACGGTGCTGCCGGCGAACCCGAAGGACCGCATCACCCTCAATCCCGATGGCTCGCTCTCCGGCCGCGTTCGCGGCGTGCCCTTTGCGAAAGCTGCAAAGCATTTTGCGGTGCTGGCGCACGGCGCGGGCGGTGTATCCATCGCGCTGGTCGATGCCGGCAAGACGAAGATCGAGGCCGGCCTCAATGTCGGCTACGACGACAGCGATGTCGTGACGCTCGACAAGGTCGCGCCCATCACCGTCAAGCCCGCGCCAAAGCACCTTGACCAGACCACGATGATGCTGATCGGTGGCGTCGCGCGCAGTCTGCAGATCGCGGGCGCGCTGGAATCGATGCTCAACATTTCCGTGCGCTACTCCAACGAGCGCGTTGCATTCGAAAAGAAGATCTCGAAATTCCAGGCGGTGCAGCACAACCTCGCAAAGCTCGCCGGCGAGTCCGCTGCGGCGCTGGCCGCGGCGACCTCCGCCGCCGATGCCATCGCGAACGCGACCGCCTTCAACGACGAGGTCTATCTCGAGGCTGCCTCCGCAAAAATCCGCTGCGCGGAAGCAGCCGAGAAGGGCGGCGCCATCGCGCATCAGGTTCACGGTGCGATCGGCTTCACCCTCGAGCACATATTGCATCGCTATTCGCTGCGGGCGCTGGCCTGGCGCGACGATTTCGGCTCGGAGAGCTATTGGGCCGTCGAGCTCGGCAAGCTCGTTGCAAATCGCGGCGCCGATGAATTGTGGCCGCTGGTCGCCTCACGCTGAGTTCAGGGAACGAGACACATGACCGCTGCCCTCCGTTTCGATCCGATCCGCCTGCCGCCCAAATGCGAGGAGCTGCGCAAGGAGGTGCGCGCCTTCCTCGCCGAAGAAATGGCCCGCGGCACCTTCAACCCGTTCAAGCCGAATCGCGAAGACACCGACGTGCCGGAATTCTCCCGCCGCGTCGGCGAGCGTGGCTGGATCGGCATTACCTGGCCAAAGAAATATGGCGGCCATGAGCGCTCCTTCCTGGAGCGCTATGTGGTGACGGAAGAGATGCGCGTCGCCAACGCACCGACACGCCGCTTCTTCGTCGCCGACCGGCAGAGCGGACCGATCCTGCTCAAATACGCACCGGAGCACATCAAAATGGACATCCTGCCGCGCATCTGCCGCGGCGAATTGTGCTTCGCCATTGGCATGAGCGAGCCGAACTCCGGCTCCGATCTGTTCGCGGCCAAGACGCGGGCAACCAAGACCGACGGCGGCTATCTCATTAACGGCACCAAGATCTGGACCTCGTCGGCGCATATCGCCGACTACATGATCGCGATCTTCCGGACATCGCAGCCGACCAAGGAAAACCGTCGCCACGGCCTGACGCAATTCTTGGTCAAGATGAAGCAGCCGGGCATCAAGGTGAACCCGATCGGCCAGATCACGGGCCAGCACGAGTTCAACGAGGTCGTCTTCACTGACCATTTCATCCCGGATGATCACGTGCTCGGTGAGGTCGATGGCGCCTGGAAGCAGGCGACGTCCGAGCTCGCTTACGAGCGCAGCGGCCCGGAACGTTTCCTCGAAACTTATTACGTGCTGACCGAGCTGGTGCGCGCAGTCGGCAACGATCCGGATACCCGCAGCGCCGAAGGCATCGGCCGCCTCGTCGCGCAGCTCCACACCATGCGGCGCATGTCGGTCTCGGTTGCGGGCATGCTGCAAGCCGGCAAGGAGCCGGTGGTGGAGGCCTCCATCGTCAAGGACATCGGCACGGTGTGGGAGCAGCAGCTTCCGCATCGCGTGCGCGATCTCGCCGCGTTCGTCGAAGAGACTGCCGGCAATCGCGAGACACTGGAGCGGCAGCTCGATTTCGCCATCAAGACCGCGCCGAAACTGACCATCCAGGGCGGCACCACCGAAGTGCTCCGCGGCATCATCGCCCGCGGACTTGGTTTGCGCTAACGAGGATCATCATGAGCAGCTACAAGGATATCGGCGTCGAGAAGGTCGGGCATGTCGGCACTATCGAGATCCGAAGGCCGCCGCTCAACTTCTTCGACATCTCCCTGATCAACCAGATCGCTGACGCGCTCGACGAGTTCGATCGCGACATCGAGATCCGCGCCTCTGTGCTCTCGGCGCAGGGCAAGGCGTTCTGCGCCGGCGCCAATTTCAACGACCCAGCGCGGCAGGAGCAGGAGGCGCGCGCGGCCGAGGCAGCAGCGAAGGGCGATCCCGCCGACAGCCTTGGGCCGATCAACCATCTCTACATCCAGGCCGTGCGCATATTTCGCGCCAAGAAGCCGATCGTCGCCGCCGTGCATGGCGCGGCCATCGGCGGCGGGCTTGGGCTTGCGGTCTCCGCCGACTTCCGCGTCACCTGTCCGGAGGCGCGCTTCTCGGCCAACTTCACAAAACTCGGCTTCCACCCCGGCTTCGGCCTCACCGTGACGCTGCCCGAGTTGATCGGCAAGAACAACGCCGAGCTGATGTTCTATACCAGCCGCCGCGTCACCGGCGAAGAGGCCTACAAATGGGGCCTCGCCAACGAGCTGGTGCCGCAGGACCAGGTGAAGCCAGCCGCTTTGAGGCTCGCCGGCGAAATCGCCGAATGCTCGCCGCTCGGCCTGATCTCCACGCGCGCGACGATGCGCAACGGACTCGCCGATCGCGTCATGGCCGCCACGAACCATGAGCTCGCCGAACAGACGCGGCTGCGCGCGACGGAGGACTTTAAGGAAGGCGTGAAAGCCACGGAAGAGCGGCGCGCGGCGAATTTCAGGGGGCGGTGATTGCTTTTGTTCCTTCCTCCCTTGTGGGAGAAGGTGGCATAGGCCGCCTCTGGCGGCCGTCCTTAGAGAACGCCGAAGCAAAGCTTCGGCTATGGCGCCGGATGAGGGGTTCTCGCCGCATACTCTTTGCAAGCGATTCATTCGCGGAGAGAGACCCTCACCCCGCTGCGCTTCGCGCAGCACCCTCTCTCACAAGGGAAGAGGGTTTACCTCCGCCGCACCACCAGCGCGTCGACGATCGTGACGCCCTGCCCCTCCGGATGCACCAGCACCGGGTTGAGCTCGATCTCCGCAATTTCCTTCGCATGCCTTGCTGCGAGTACGGAGATGTCGGCGATCAACTGCGATAGTGCCGCGACATCCGCCTTGGCCGCCCCGCGAAACCCATTCAGCAGCGGCGCCGCCTTCAATCCGGCCAGCATCGCGCCGGCCTCGTCCGGGCTCACCGGCGCCGGGCGGTAGATCACGTCGCGAAACAACTCGGTTGTAATACCGCCAAGCCCCACCATCACCATCGGGCCGAACGTCTGATCCGTCATCGTGCCGACGATGATCTCGATGCCCTTCTTTGCCATCGGCCCAACCAGCACGCCCTGAAGCGGCGCATCCGGCCGATGCTTGCGCGCATTGTTCAGGAGCTGCTCGAACGCCAGAAATACCTCGCCCTTGGTCGTGATGTTCACCCGCACGCCGCCGACCTCGCTCTTGTGCGGAATATCGGGCGACTGGATCTTCATCACCAGGGGAAACCCGACGCGCGCAATCGCCTCGTCGAGGCCGCTCTTCTCCGCAACCAGCACCTCGTCCGGCAGCGCGATGCCGGCCGCACGAAGCAGGGCCTTGCTGTCGGCCTTGGACAGGACCGGCGACTTCAAACATGCCGAGAGATCGCGTGCCGGAAGCCGCATCTCGTCCACCGGCCTGGGCAGGTCAAACGTCGCGAAGTCCACGAGCTGGCGGAGCGCGACGCCGACATGGGTGAGGCCCGACAGCACGACGACGCCGGATTTTGCCAGCTCCCGCCGCGCGAAGTCCGACGGCAAGGTATAGGAATAAAACACCACGGGCTTTCTCTGCGCCGCCAGCACCGGCTTCAGCTCCGCCTCCTTGAAGGGCATCCGCACCTCGCTCGACAGCGACAGCATGACCAGGATCGCGTCGACCTCGTCGGAGACGGCGAGCAGATCGACGCTTCGTTGCAGACCGCCCGAGATCACGCCCTGGGCGGTGACGTCGATCGGGTTGCGCGCCGTGCCGTAGGAGGGCATCAATTTTGCGATCTCCGCCTGGATGGGCTCGGAGAGCTCAGGGACCTGCAAGCTTCTAAGCGCCACCGCATCCGTGCCCCAGATGCCTGCGCCCCCGGAGACGGTGACGACCGCGACACGATCGCCCTTCGGCAGCGGATTGCTGGCGAGCACCGCGGCGATCGTCAGCGCCTCGTCGAGATCGTCAGAGACGATGAAGCCGTATTTGGCGAACACCGCGTCATAGGCGGCGGACCAGCCGGCCATGCTCGCGGTGTGCGACGCTGCCGCATGCTCGCCCGCACTGCTGCGGCCGACCTTGGTCACGATGACGGGCTTCTTGATCTCGGCGGCACGCCGCGCGGCCGTGAAAAATTTCTTGACGTCGCGAATGCCTTCGATGAACAGCAGGATCACGTCGGTCGAGGCGTCCTGCACCATATAGTCCAGGAACTCGCCGGCGCCGAGATCGGATTCGTTGCCGGTGGAGACGACGTAGCTCACGGCAACGCCGAGCGCTTTCGCACGATTGTAATAGGCAAAGCCGATGCCGCCGCTCTGGGCGACGATGCCGATCCGACGCGTGGTCGCGACCAGCGGCGCCACGCCCGGCTTGACGTCGACCGCCGGGCTGAACGTCGCCGCCACGCGCTGCGCCTGGCTGAAAAGACCTTCGGCGTTCGGGCCGGAGATACGCATGCCCGTGCGCCGTGCCAGCGCCGCGATTGCCTCCTGCATCGCGGCGCTGTCGCCGCCCTCCTCCGCAAAGCCGGAGGAGATGATGACGGCGTTCTTCACGCCGGCGGCTGCGCATTCTTCGAGCGCCGCCAGCACCGCGCGCGCCGGGATGATGATGACGGCAAGATCGATCGGCGCGCCGATGTCCGCGATCGACTTGTAGCAAGTGCGCCCGTCGATCGCCGCGTAGTTCGGATTCACCGGATAGATCTTGCCGGGATACTCGTTCCTGCACAGCATCGACAGCAGCCGCCCCGGGATCTTCTCATGATCGCGGGAGGCGCCGATCAGCGCGATGCTTGCCGGCGCGAAGAAAGAGTCGAGCGGATGCGGCATGGGGCGGGTCCCTTGTCCTGTTCAATCCGTCATCCTGAGGTGGCCGCGAAGCGGCCCTCGAAGGATGAACGGCCCGGCTGGTGGCCGTCGCCCTTCGAGACGGCCGCGCGGCCGCAGCCTCCTCACGGTGACGGACAACCATCAAGCAATCAACTCACGCGGAAAGTTACCCCACCCAGCAGAAACTCATTCCCCGCCACTGCGAGCCCCCTCTCCCGCGCGGCGTGAAGAACACCGGCCACATCCGCGACACGGAACTCCAGCGCGCTCATGATCTCACCTCCGCCCTTCACGAAGCGGACGCTGGCATTGGGCAGCCTCAGCTCGGTCTCGCCGCTCTCCGCCTTGCCCGGCGCGGCGCCGATCAGCTTGCCCCAATGCCCGGCCAAGCCTTGCGGATCCGGGCTCTGCATCTCGACCGCCGTCAGCGCCTGCGTCACGTTCTTGCGGATGAACTTTTGCCAGTCCGGCCCCGCCGGCGGATAGGGGCCCAAAATATCGTCGCTGCCTTTGGTGTGATTGAACTCGATGAAGGCGGCGCGGCAGTCGCGCGGGTGGAGCTGCACGCCGTGATAGGGCGGATGATCAATCACGTTCGCGGTACGCACGCCCATGGCATTCGCACTGCGGCCGCGCTCGTCCGGATCGTCGCAGCAGAAGATCGCCATATAGCCGCCGCGGCCGCCGGTCTTGGCAATGAAGCGGCCGGCTGCGGTGCCGTCCCTAGACGGCGCCACCACCTCAAGCAGGATCGTGTCGACAGGCAGCAATGCGTTCTCAAGGCCATACTTCGCGACATTGACGTCGCGATAACAGACGGCAAGGCCCATGATCCCTGCGATATCGGAGATCACGGGTTCGAGCTGCGGCGCGACCAGGCAGATCTGGCGCAAGCGCATATAGCCGGCCATGGTCAGGCGCCCTAGAAGGCGGGTTTCCGCTTCTCGACAAAAGCCTTTGCGGCTTCCTTGTGGTCCTCGGTGTCACCGCAGCGGGTGTGATGAATGGCTTCGCCGTCGAAGCAATCCTCGAGCGGCAGGTGCTCGGCATTGTTGATGTTGCGTTTGATGTAGCCGAGCGCGATCGACGGGCCCTGCGCCAGCGACAATGCGAGCTCGTGCGCGGCGGCATCGATCTCGGCATCGGGCACCACTTTCGTCACCATTCCGATCGCCTGCGCCTCCTTCGCGCTCAGTACCGGCGACATCAGATAAAGCTCTCGCGCCCGCGCGGAGCCGATCAGTTGGGTCAGGAAATAGGTGCCGCCATAATCGCCGGAGAAGCCGACCTTGGCAAACGCCGTCGTGATCTTGCAGGATTCGCTGGCGATCCGCAGATCGCAGGACAGCGCCATCGAGAGACCCGCGCCAGCCGCCGCACCGTCGAGCTGCGCCACCACAGGCTTGGGCATCTGGTGCAGGATGCGCGACACCTCCATGCCGCGGCGCAGGTTCGCGAGCTTAATCTCGAACGGCAGCGGCGCGCGG
The DNA here is from genome assembly GCF_029714405.1 of Bradyrhizobium sp. CB82. Taxonomy (NCBI): domain Bacteria; kingdom Pseudomonadati; phylum Pseudomonadota; class Alphaproteobacteria; order Hyphomicrobiales; family Nitrobacteraceae; genus Bradyrhizobium; species Bradyrhizobium sp. CB82. Next base: position 9,042,682 of record NZ_CP121650.1, read on the forward strand.
CCCTCGGCCATCGACTTGACGTCGCCGCCGACGCAGAAGCTGCCACCGGCACCCTTGAACAGCACCGCGCGCACCTCGGGATCATCGGCCGCGCGCCGCGCCGCCTCGATCAGCCCGCGCACCATGTCGGGGTTGAGCGCATTCTTGCGCTCGGGACGATTCATGGTGATGGTGAGCAGCCCGCCTTCGAGCTTTTGCAGGACCATGTCGTTGCTCATGGGATGTTGTCCTTGTTGTTGTTTGACCGGGCCATCACCACACCGTCATTGCGAGCGCAGCGAAGCAATCCAGAAATGCACCCGCGGAAATATCCTGGATTGCTTCGTCGCTTCGGTCCTCGCAATGACGGCGGTAAAGTTCTATTTCTTCACCAGCGGGCAGCGCGACTGCTCGAGCGACTGGAACGCCTCGTTGCCCGGCACGGTGGCGAGCAGCTTGTAGTCGTCCCAGCGGCCCTTGGACTCCGACGGCTTCTTGACCTCGAACAGATACATGTCGTGCACCATGCGGCCATCGTCGCGGATCTTGCCGCCGTTGGCAAAGAAGTCGTTGATCGGCGTCTCCTTCATCACCTTCATGACCGCGGCGGCATCGGTGGTGCCGACCGCCTTCACGGCTTTCAGGTAGTGCGTGACCGAGGAATACACACCGGCCTGCGCCGAGGTCGGCGGCCGCTTCACGCGCTCCTGAAAGCGTTTTGAGAAGGCGCGCGTCTCATCATTCAGGTCCCAATAAAAGGCTTCCGCCAGCAGCAACCCCTGCGCGGTCTCGAGCCCGATCGAATCGATGTCGGTGACGAAGGCGAGCAGCGGCGAAATCTTCTGGCCGCCCTTCATGATGCCGAACTCGGCCGACTGCTTGATGGCGTTGACGGTGTCGCCGCCGGCGTTGGCAAGGCCAATAACCTTGGCTTTGGAGGCCTGCGCCTGGAGCAGGAAGGACGAGAAATCCGAGGTGTTGAGCGGATGGCGGACGTTGCCCAGCACCTTTCCGCCGGTCTTCACCACCACGTTGCTGGTGTCCTTCTCCAGATCCTGACCGAAGGCGTAATCGGCGGTCAGGAAGAACCAGGTGTCGAGCCCGGACCTCACGGCGGCAAGTCCGGTCGTGTTGGCCTGCGCAAAGGTGTCGAAGACGTAGTGCACGGTATAAGGGCCGCAGGCCTCGTTAGAGAGGCGGATCGAACCCGGGCCGTTGAAGATGACGATCTTGTTGCGCGCCTTCGCGATCTCGCCGGCGGCGAGCGCGGTCGCAGACGCCGCGACGTCGTAGATCATCTCGACGCCCTGATTGTCGATCATGTCGCGTGCGATGTTGGCGGCAAGGTCCGCCTTGTTGAGATGATCGGCTGCGAGGATCTCGATCTTGCGGCCCAGCACCTCGCCGCCGAAATCCTCCGCCGCCATTTTGGCCGCCATCTCGCTGCCGGGACCGGTGATGTCGGCGTAGAGGCTCGACATGTCGAGAATGCCGCCGAGCTTGAGTGGCGACTTGTCTTGGGCTTTGTCCTGGGCCTGCGCTGCGCTCGCGACCAACGCCGCGGCAAAAATGCCGGACAAAATCCTCCTCATCGAGAACCTCCCTTATCGTGCCGTACTCTGGTGGCGGCTTGGTTATTGCTCTTGGTTTGGTATTGCCGCGATCATGCCGCATGCGAAAGAGGGCAGCAAGCGCGCGGCTGTCGTGCATTATCGCGCGCTTGTTTTCCGCAAAGCGGAATGGCGCTTGGGCCCCGCCTGCCTCCACGCCGTCATTGCGAGCCACCGGGTCCGCGCGAAGCGCGGCCCGATGACAGGCTCCGCGAAGCAATCCAGAGTCTTTCCGCGGACGGATTCTGGATTGCTTCGTCGCTTCGCTCCTCGCAATGACGGATATGCGGGACGGACGAGCCAACACATAGTTCCAGCGCTGATCAATCAGTGGCCTCTTCGTAACGCGCCACGTTTGAGGTAAGTATGGAACGCACCACAACCTCCCCGGACGATGTGAACCGACCACTCACCTTCCTTGCCGCCGCGCTTCTCGTCGCGTCATATGCCTCCGCGTTTGGGGCCGCCTGCCAATTCGAATCCCAGGGCGAAGGCCACGTCGCCGCCATCGTCGATGCGCGCAGCTTGCGCCTCGACGATGGGCGCGAGGTGCGCCTCTCCGGCATCGAGCCGACTGCGACGACGAAGCAGGCGCTGGCCGCGATGCTTGCCGGCCGCGACGTGCGCCTGCGGGGTACCGATGACACGCCGGACCGCTATGGTCGCCAGGGCGCGCTGGTCTTCGTCGGCGAGAGCGATGGCTCCGTGCAGGCCCTATTGTTGTCCCAAGGTGATGCAATCGTCTCGGCCGAGATCGCGGACAAGGACTGCGCGGCCGCCCTGATGTCGGCGGAGGCCGAGGCGCGGCGCGGAAAAAAGGGCAGCTGGGCTGACCCGTTGGCCATAAAAAACGCGGAAAGTCCGGACGATATTTTGGCCGGGATCGGGCGCTTCGTTGTGGTCGAGGGCAAAGTCCTCTCCGTCCGGCAAGCTGGGGCAACGACTTACCTCAACTTTGGCCGGAACTGGACACGCGGCTTTGCTGTGACTATTTCACGGCGCATGGTTCCGGCCTTCGAGAGCGCCGGGATCGTTCTCAAGTCCCTGGAGAATCGGAAGATTCGGGTCCGGGGCTGGGTCGAGGGGAATGTGGGCCCGCGGATTGACGCGCTCCGGGTGGAACAGGTCGAGTTGCTGGGCGCGGACTAGCCGGGGTAAGGCCTTAAAGGCCAGCACGGGTTAAGCGACGTGGATGGGGTTTTGGGACGCGGAACAGAGGTGAGCCGCCGCCTTCGGGCTGCGCAGGCCGCGCTTTGGCTCGGCCTATCCTGTGGCCTGGGCGCGCTGCTCTCGGGCTGCGGCGACATGGGCCGGTTCCAGACCGCGACCGCGCCGGCCGTCACCCTGCCCAAGCCGACGAAGCCCGCAGTCGCGCAGACGCCGGCCACGGAGAAGGAGCACGAGCGCATCCTTGCCAGCTATGGCGGCGTCTATGACGATCCACGGCTCGAGCAACTCGTCACCAAGACAGTCGAGCGGTTGGTCGCGGCCTCCGATCGACCCGACCAGGGCTACAAGGTCACGATCCTGAATTCCGGCGCGGTGAACGCCTTCGCGCTGCCGAACGGCCAGCTCTATGTCACGCGCGGCCTGCTCGCGCTCGCGAGCGATACGTCCGAATTGTCGTCCGTGCTCAGCCACGAAATGGCGCACGTGTTGTCCAAGCACGCCGCGATGCGCGAGGACCAGGCGCGCCAGGCCGCGATCGTCACCCGCGTCGTCACCGACATGAGCAACGACCCCGAGCTCACCGCGCTCGCGCTCGCCAAGACCAAGCTCACCATGGCGAGCTTTTCGCGCAACCAGGAGTTCGAGGCCGACGGCATCGGCGTCGGCATCTCCGCGCGCGCGCATTTCGATCCCTATGGCGCGGCTCGTTTCCTCTCGGCGATGGAGCGCAATGCCGAGCTGAAGGCCGGCAAGAGCGCGCTCGATCCGCGCGCGCAGGATTTCACATCCTCCCATCCGGCAACGCCCGAGCGCGTGCAGAACGCGCAGACGATCGCGCGGCAATATGCAGCGCCTGAGGGCGCCGAGCGCGACCGCGAGACCTATCTCGGCGCGATCGACAACATCGTCTACGGCGAGGACCCGAGCGAAGGCTTCGTCCGCGGCCGCCGCTTCCTGCACCCCAAGCTTGGCTTCACCTTCCAGGCGCCCGACAACTTCACGCTCGACAACACCGCGCAGGCGGTGATCGGCGTGCGCGAGGGCGGCACGCAGGCGATGCGCTTCGACGTCGTGCGGGTGCCGGCCGAGCAGACGCTCGGCGACTATCTCAATTCCGGCTGGATGGAAGGCGTCGACAAGACTTCGACCGAGGACATCACCATCAACGGCTTCCCGGCGGCCTCCGTGACCGCCAAGGGCGACCAGTGGCAGTTCAAGGTCTACGCGCTGCGCTTCGGCAGCGACGTCTACCGCTTCATCTTCGCGGCCCGGCAGAAGACCACCGAGAGCGAGCGCAACGCCCGCGAGACGGTGAACTCATTCCGCCGCCTGACGCTCGAGGAGATCCAGGCCGCACGTCCCTTGCGCATCAAGGTGATCACCGTGCAGCCCGGCGACACCGTGGAATCGCTCGCCCACCGCATGGCCGGCGTCGATCACCCGACCGAGCGCTTCCGCGTACTCAACGGCCTCGACGCCCATGCGCAGGTCAAAGTGCGCGACCGCGTGAAGATCGTGGTGGATTGAGTTTTTGTAAGGGTGGACGAAGCGAAGCGTGCCCACCTCTTCTCGCAGTCGTGGAAGGACGGTGGGCACGGCGCAAATGCGCCTTTGCCTACCCTACGAAGCTTGAGCCCTAACCACCCGCATCCATCTCGCCGCGTTCGCGCTGGCCGCTCAGCCAGAGCGCCATCAGCGTCCACAATGCGCCGGAGAGCAGATAGGCGCCCGAGGCGATGACGCCCAGATTCGTCGCGAGCAGGAGCGCGGCGAGCGGGGCAAAGCCGGCGCCGAACAGCCAGGCCATGTCGGAGGTCAGCGCGGAGGCCGTGTAGCGATACATCTGCTTGAAGTTGGACGCGATCGCGCCGGAGGACTGGCCGAAGGACAGACCGAGCAGGATGAAGCCGAGCACCATGTAGATGGTCTCGCCGAATGCACCGGCATCGAGCAGCTGCGGGGCAAAGCCGCTATAGACCGCGATCGCGATCGCCGAGCCCATCAGCAGCGACTTGCGGCCGACGCGGTCGGCGATGAGGCCGGAGGCCACGATCGCCGCGACACCGAAGGCGGCGCCGACGATCTCGATCATCAGGAAGCGCACCGGGCTTTCACGCGTGAACAAAAACACCCAGGACAGCGGAAACACCGTGACCATGTGGAACAGCGCGAAGCTCGCCAGCGGCGCGAAGGCCCCGAGCATGATGTTGTGGCCTTCGCGCGCGACGGTGTCGGAGATACGCGAGGGCTGCAGGTCGCGGGTCTCGAACAGCGAGGCATATTCCTCCGTCGCGACCATGCGCAGGCGGGCGAACAGCGCCACGACGTTGATGGCGAAGGCGACGAAGAACGGATAGCGCCAGCCCCAATCGAAGAAATCGTCGGCCGAGAGATTGCCGGCGAAATACGCAAACAGCGCGCTGGCCACGATCAGCCCGAGCGGAGCGCCGAGTTGCGGCACCATCGCGTACCAGCCGCGCTTGTTCTGCGGCGCGTTGAGCGCGAGTAGCGAGGCAAGCCCGTCCCACGCGCCACCCCAGGCGAGACCTTGCGCTGCTCTCGCCAGCGCCAGGAGCCAGATCGCGGCCGCGCCGATCTCGCTGTAGCCGGGCAGGAACGCGATCGCCACGGTCGCGGTGCCCAGGAGGAACAGCGCGGCGACCAGCTTGGCGGTCTTGCCGTATTCGCGGTCGATCGTCATGAAGATGACGGTGCCGAGCGGCCGCGCCATGAAAGCGAGCGCGAAGATGGCGAAGGAATAGAGCGTGCCGGTCAGTTCGGTAGCGAACGGAAAGACCAGGCGCGGAAACACGATCACCGAGGCGATCGCATAGACGAAGAAGTCGAAGAACTCCGACGTGCGCCCGATGATGACGCCGATGGCGATCTCGCCGGGATTGGCCTGGTCGTGACCATGCTCGCCCGGATTTGCGCCTGCCATTGCGGGGGTCTGTGCCATCGCCATCGTGTGCTCTTAACGTCCTGAAAACCAAAGCCGACCACCCGGCGGTCGCCGGGCATTCCGCCCTCTCTGGCCCACCATTCCGCACTGCAACATTGGACAAATTGTCCAATGTCCCAATTGGTGCGCCGCAGCTACGCATTGGCTGGACTACGAAATTTCCAACCAAAAGGCCTACCCGTGTCCCGTTTACGGCTCCTGGCGCTACTACCTTTAGCTGCCGCTCTCGGCGGCTGCGACTTCATCGTGCTTGCGCCGGCCGGTGATATCGCAGCGCAACAGCGCGACCTCGTCATCATCTCCACCGTGCTCATGCTGCTGATCGTCGTGCCCGTGATGGCGCTGACGGTGCTGTTCGCCTGGCGCTACCGCGAGGCCAACAAAGCCGCGCGCTACGAGCCCGAATGGGACCACTCGACCAAGCTCGAACTGGTGATCTGGTCGGCGCCGCTGCTGATCATCATCTGCCTGGGCGCGCTGACCTGGATGGGCACGCATCTGCTCGACCCCTATCGTTCGCTCGACCGCATCGCCGCCAATCAGCGGGTCGATGAGGCGACCGTGCCGCTCGAGGTCGATGTCGTCGCGCTCGACTGGAAGTGGCTCTTCATCTATCGCGACTACGGCATCGCCACCGTCAACGAGCTCGCGGCTCCCGTCGATCGCCCGATCGACTTCCGTATCACCGCCTCGACGGTGATGAACTCGTTCTACATCCCCGCGCTCGCCGGCCAGATCTATGCGATGCCGGGCATGGAAACCAAGCTCCACGCCGTGGTCAACCACGCCGGCACTTATAAGGGCTTTTCGGCGAACTACTCCGGCGCCGGCTTCTCCGGCATGCACTTTGCCTTCCACGGCCTCGACGACAAGGGCTTTGGCGAGTGGATCGCGAAGGCAAAAGCCGCCGGCGGCACGCTCGGCCGCAGCGAATATCTCCAGCTCGAGAAGCCGACCCAGAACGAGCCGGTGCGCCGCTTCGCCAGCATCGATGCCGATCTCTACCGCCTCATCCTCAACATGTGCGTCGAGCCCGGCAAGATGTGCATGAGCGAGATGATGGCGATCGACGCCAAGGGTGGCGCCGGCCATGAAGGGCTGAACAACACCCTGCCGCTCACCTATGACAAATACGCCCGCCGCGGCACCGCGCTCGGACCCGAGCCGATCTTCGTGGCCGGCACCTGCACGCCGGATGCTCCGCAGGGACAGACCACCGCCGCGACCAAGGCCCCCACCGACACCTCGCCGCTGCTCGGCGCCGGGTTGAAGCGGCCGACCTTCACGCCGCTCAAGTCGACGTCCTTCTTCCTCGGCCAGCGTCCGAAATCAGACTCCTGAGAGAGCACGCATGTCTACCAATCCTGATCTCATCAAGCTCGTCTTCGGACGGCTCAGTCTCGAATCGCTGCCGCTGCACGAGCCGATCGTCGTCGGCACCTTTGGGGTGGTTGCGCTCGGCGGCCTCACGCTGCTCGCCGGCCTGACCTATTTCCGCCTGTGGGGCTATCTGTGGCGCGAGTGGTTCACCACCGTCGACCACAAGCGCATCGGCATCATGTACATGATCCTCGGCATCGTCATGCTGCTGCGCGGCTTTGCCGACGCCCTTATGATGCGCCTCCAGCAGGCGATCGCCTTCGGCGGCTCGGACGGCTATCTCAACGCCCATCACTACGACCAGGTCTTCACCGCCCACGGCGTGATCATGATCTTCTTCGTGGCGATGCCGTTCGTCACAGGCCTGATGAACTACGTCGTGCCGCTCCAGATCGGCGCGCGCGACGTGTCGTTCCCGTTCCTGAACAATTTCAGCTTCTGGATGACGGTCGGCGGCGCGGTGCTGGTGATGATGTCGCTGTTCATCGGCGAATTCGCCCGCACGGGCTGGCTCGCTTACCCGCCGCTGTCGAACATCGGCTACAGTCCCGACGTCGGCGTCGACTATTACATATGGGCACTGCAAGTCGCAGGCGTCGGCACGACCTTATCCGGCATCAACCTGATCTGCACCATCGTCAAGCTGCGCGCGCCGGGCATGAGCATGATGAAGATGCCCGTCTTCACCTGGACCTCGCTCTGCACCAACGTGCTGATCGTCGCCTCCTTCCCGGTGCTGACCGTCGTGCTCGCGCTGCTCTCGCTCGACCGCTATATCGGCACCAACTTCTTCACCAGCGACTTCGGCGGCAGCCCGATGATGTATGTGAACCTGATCTGGATCTGGGGCCATCCCGAAGTCTACATCCTGGTCCTGCCCGCGTTCGGCATCTTCTCCGAGGTGACCTCGACCTTCTCGGGCAAGCGGCTGTTCGGCTACACCTCGATGGTCTACGCCACCGTGGTCATCACCATCCTGTCGTACCTGGTCTGGCTGCACCACTTCTTCACGATGGGATCGGGCGCCAGCGTCAACTCCTTCTTCGGCATCACCACGATGATCATCTCGATCCCGACGGGCGCGAAGATGTTCAACTGGCTGTTCACGATGTATCGCGGCCGCATCCGCTTCGAATTGCCGATGATGTGGACGGTCGCGTTCATGCTGACCTTCGTGATCGGCGGCATGACAGGCGTGCTGCTCGCTGTTCCCCCGGCCGACTTCGTGCTGCACAACAGCCTGTTCCTGATCGCGCACTTCCACAACGTCATCATCGGCGGCGTGGTGTTCGGCGTGTTCGCCGGCATCGGCTACTGGTTCCCGAAGGCGTTCGGCTTCAGGCTCGATCCGTTCTGGGGCAAGCTGTCGTTCTGGTTCTGGGTCACCGGCTTCTATCTCGCCTTCATGCCGCTCTATGTGCTCGGGCTGATGGGCGTGACCCGCCGCCTGCGCGTGTTCGACGATCCGTCCCTCCAGATCTGGGTCGTCATCGCCGCGATCGGTGCCGGCCTCGTCTTCCTCGGCATCCTCTGCATGCTCATGCAGTTCGCCGTCAGCATCCTCCGGCGCGAAGCGCTCAAGGATGTCACCGGCGATCCCTGGGATGCGCGCACGCTGGAATGGGCGACCTCCTCGCCGCCGCCGGACTACAACTTCGCCTTCACCCCCGTCGTTCACGACAACGACGCGTGGTGGGACATGAAGCGCCGCGGCTACAAGCGTCCGCTCGCCGGCTTCAAGCCGATCCACATGCCCAGCAACACCGGCACGGGCATCATCCTCGCCGGTCTCTCGACCGCGATGGCGTTCGGCCTGATCTGGTACATCTGGTGGCTCGCCGCGCTAAGCTTCGTTGCGCTGCTCGCGGTCGCGATCGGCCACACCTTCAACTATCACCGCGACTACGACATCCCGGCCGACCACGTCGTCCGGACCGAGGAAGCGCGGACCAAGCTGCTCGCCGGAGCCCAAGCATGACGATTGCAGTCAAACCCGACCAGGCCGCCGAGCCGGTCTTCTATCTCGTCGACGAACATCCGCACCCGGAAGGCTGGAGCACGCCGCTCGGCTTCTGGATCTATCTGATGAGCGACTGCCTCATCTTTGCGATCCTGTTTGCGACCTTCGGCGTGCTCGGCGGCAACTACGCCGCCGGTCCCGCGCCGAAAGATCTGTTCGACCTGTCGCTGGTCGCGGTCAACACTTCGATGCTGCTGCTGTCGTCGATCACCTACGGTTTTGCGATGCTGACGATGCAGCAGAACCGGGTCGCCGCGACGCAGGCCTGGCTCGCGATCACCGGCCTGTTCGGCCTCGCCTTCATCGGCATCGAGCTCTCCGAGTTCGCCCACATGATCCATGAGGGCGCTACCCCACAGCGCAGCGCTTTCCTGTCGTCGTTCTTCACGCTGGTCGGCACCCACGGCCTGCACGTCAGCTGCGGTCTGATCTGGCTGATGACGCTGATGACGCAGGTCGCCCGCTTCGGCCTCATCGAGGCGAACCGCCGCCGGCTGATGTGCCTGTCGATGTTCTGGCACTTCCTCGACGTGGTTTGGATCGGCGTCTTTACCTTTGTCTATCTGATGGGAATGCTGCGATGAAAACCGAAGCTCACGCCGCCCACGCGGCCGATCATCATCACGAGGCGCATGCACACGGCTCGCTCTCGACCTATCTCCTGGGCTTCGTGCTCTCGGTCGTGCTCACCGCGATTCCGTTCTGGCTGGTCATGGGCGGCGCGCTTCCCAACAAGCACGTCACCGCGCTCGCGATCATGGCCTTCGCGGTGGTCCAGATCGTCGTGCACATGATCTACTTCCTGCACATGAACACCAAGGCCGAGGACGGCTGGAGCATGATGGCGATGATCTTCACCATCGTCATGGTCGTGATCGCGCTGTCCGGCTCGCTGTGGGTGATGAATCACCTCAACGGCAACATGATGCCGGTCCACCAGATGAGCGGAATGAAGTGAGTGCGGCCGTGAGACACGAGGGATGGAATACGCGCAGGCTCACCAGGGCAGCGCGCCCGTCCCCGTGGCTCACGACGCTCTCTCTCATCGCCATTGCTATCCTGATCGGTCTCGGCGTCTGGCAGATCGAGCGGCGCGCCTGGAAGCTGGCGCTGATCGACCGCGTCGAGCAGCGCGTCCATGCCGCTCCGACCTCCCTGCCCTCTCCCACGGTCTGGCCCGCTGTCACGGCCGCGAGCGACGAATACCGTCACGTCAGCGTCACCGGCCGCCTGCTGAACGACCAGGAGACGCTGGTCAAGGCCGTGACCGAGGAAGGCCCCGGCTTCTGGGTGCTGACGCCGCTTCAGCGCGACAGCGGCGCGCTGGTCCTGATCAATCGCGGCTTCGTGCCGGCTGACAAGCGCGATCCCGCGACGCGGCCGGAAGCCAATGCGCCCCATGCGATCGAAATCACCGGTCTCCTGCGCATGACGGAGCCGAGGGGCGGCTTCCTGCGCGACAACGATCCCGTGCATCACCGCTGGTTCTCGCGCGACGTCGCGGCGATTGCCGCGGCGCGCCGCCTTGGTGCGGTCGCGCCCTTCTTCATCGATGCCGACGCCGCGCCCAACGCCAGCGTCTATCCGATCGGCGGATTGACCGTGATCCGCTTTCCCAATAACCACCTGATTTACGCGCTGACATGGTTTGCGCTGGCCTTTATGCTGGCTGGTAGACTTTTCGTCACATTCGGCGGCGGGCTGTTTCGTCGCAGGCGCTTTGTCCACGAAGGGGCCGGCGAGACCGCCGCCCGCGGGACGGGATCAGATGCTGGAACGATCGTCGAGCCGACCTGAGAAGGAAGAGCTCTCTCTCGGACATGACGCGGCTGCGCTTCCCGCGCAGGCCGACGGCCGCACCGACCTGACCGCAACGTCCCTGCCCTCACCGACCGACGACGAGACCAACCGCAAGAACATGGCGCTGCTGATCCAGCTGCGCTGGACCGCGGTCGTCGGCCAGATCGTCACGATCGGCGCAGCGCATTTCGGGCTCGGCATCGAGCTGCCGCTCACGCGGATGGGTGCGGTGATCTCGGCGCTGGTGCTGCTCAACATTTCGAGCCTGGTCTGGGTGCGCCACCGCGCCGCGATCACCAACAACGAGCTGCTGGTCGCGCTGATGCTCGACGTCGCAGCGCTCACGGCCCAGCTTTACCTCAGCGGCGGCGCCACCAATCCCTTCACCTCGCTGTTCCTGTTGCAGGTGACGCTGGGCGCGGTGCTGCTCGATGCCCGCTCGACCTGGTCGCTGGTGGCACTGACCTGCGCCGCCTTCGTCTGGCTGACGCTCGCCTACCGGCCGCTGGACCTGCCGCAGAACCCCCTGAGCGACACCTACAGCCTGACCGTCGTCGGCATGCTCGTTGGCTTTGCGCTCAACGCCGTGCTGCTGGTGGTGTTCGTGACCCGCATCAACCGGAACCTTCGCGATCGTGACGCGCATCTGGCGGCGCTGCGCCAGCATGCAGCCGAGCAGGACCACATCGTCCGCATGGGCCTGCTCGCCTCGGGCGCGGCGCATGAACTCGGCACCCCGCTCGCCTCGCTCTCGGTCATCCTCAACGACTGGCGCCGGATGCCGGAGCTCGCCGGCCGCGAGGAGCTCGCCGAGGACCTCGCCGAAATGGAGACCTCGCTGCAGCGCTGCAAGTCGATCGTGACCGGGATCCTGGTCTCCACCGGCGAAGCCCGCGGAGAGGGATCGGCGCCGACGACGGTGGCCGCGTTCCTGACCGCGCTGGTGGAGGAATGGCGCAACGCGCGCTCGGCGCGCACGCTCTACTTCACCAACACCTTCGGCGAGGACATCGCGATCGTCTCCGACATTGCGCTGAAGCAGGTGATCTTCAACGTGCTCGACAACGCCTACGAGGTCTCGCGCGAGTGGGTCGAGCTCCTGGCGGAGCGCGAGGACGACAAGCTCGTGCTGTCGATCAGCGACCGCGGCCCGGGCTTCGTGCCCGAAATGCTGGCGCAGCTCGGAAAACCCTACCAGTCGAGCAAGGGACGCGCCGGCGGCGGGCTTGGCCTGTTCCTGGTGGTGAACGTCGTGCGCAAGCTCGGGGGCACGGTGACGGCCGAGAACCACAGGAAGCGCGGCGCCACGGTGCGGCTCGTGCTGCCGCTCTCCACGCTTGCCATCGGAGGCGGTTTTGACGCCTGAGCAGTCCCTGATCATCGTCGAGGACGATTCCGGTTTTGCGCGTACGCTGAAGCGCTCATTCGAGCGCCGCGGCTATTCTGTCGTGGTCGCGGCCTCGATCGAAGAGGTCCGGAAGGAGCTCGAGGACAAGTCATTCGGCCGCGCCGTCGTCGATCTCAAGCTCGGGGGGGCCTCGGGACTTGCCTGCGTCGAGCTGCTGCACAGCCATGATCCCGACATGCTGATCGTGGTGCTCACGGGCTTTGCCAGCATCGCCACCGCGGTGGAGGCGATCAAGCTCGGGGCCTGCCACTATCTCGCAAAGCCCTCCAACACCGACGACATCGAAGCCGCGTTCCAGAGAGCTGAAGGCAACGCCGATGTCGCCCTGGACGCGCGCCCCACCTCGATCAAGACGCTGGAATGGGAGCGTATCCACCAGACGCTGATCGAGACGGATTTCAACATCTCGGAAGCCGCACGGCGGCTCGGCATGCACCGCCGCACACTGGCGAGAAAGCTCGAGAAGCGGCCGGTGAAGTGAGGGCGTCTCCATCGCCGTGATTTGTGTGGTGGGTTAGCCGAACGCGTAACCCACCACTGCTTCCAGGATTGCGGGGCGAAGTTGGCGGGTTGCGCTTCGCTAACCTTGCTGCGTCATAAACGCTCTAACTCCTCATCCTGAGGAGCTTGCGAAGCAAGCGTCTCGAAGGATGGGGGCCACAGGCGGGGGCCTCATGGTTCGAGACGCGCTTCGCGCTCCTCACCATGAGGGTTAGGGACACAGTAAGGCTAATCTACCCTACACGGCTGATGACCTCCAACGGAAGTATAACTAGACTTATCATTCATTGCGGCTGCCGACGTCTGCGCTGCAAAGGCCCACGCGAGGAGACCGCCCCGTGACCACGCTTGTCGAGCGCCTTGACCTCTCCGCCGTATTGCCGCGTCCGCGCCGCCGGCGCGATACCGAAACCGTCGAGTTCGCCCAGGCCGCGCTGGCGGCAGCCAAGCAGGAAGGCCTGCGACTGGCCGTGCAGACGCGTTATGTCGCGCTCGCGGTGATCGCCTGCCTGCTGCTGATCATCAATCCGGCATGGGAGCAATTCTACTATGTGGTGCTGCTTGGCCTGTTTGCGCTGATCGGCTGGGCCCAGGTCAGGATTGGACGGGTCGGCGTGTCCCGGGCGGAGCTTGCGCTGCTGTTCTGCGACCTCGCGCTGCTGACGTTCATCCTCGTCGTGCCGAATCCCTTCAGCTCCGCGCACTGGCCGGTGGCGATGCAATTCCATTTCGGCAACTTCATCTATTTCTTCGTGATGCTGTCCGGAGCGACGCTGGCCTATTCCTGGCGCACGGTCATCGCGGTGGGAACGTGGACTGCGGCGCTCTGGATGATCGGCGTCGCCTGGGTGTGGTGGCAGCCGGATCGCGCTCCCGAGCTGACGGCCCGCATCGCCGCCGCGGTCGGCAGCGACCACAATCTGTTTCGGCTGATCTCGCCGAGCTCGATCAGCCTCGGCGGACGTATCCAGGAGATCGTCGTGTTCATGATCGTCGCGGTGACGCTCGCGATCGCGGTGCGCCGCAGCAATGATCTGCTGATCCGCCATGCCGCGGTGGAGCGCGAGCGCGGCAATCTTGCGCGCTATTTTTCGCCGAACGTGGTCGAGGAGTTGTCGAAGCATGACGAGCCGCTGAAGCAGGTGCGCACGCAGAACGTCGCGGTGTTGTTCGTCGACATCGTCGGCTTCACGGCCTTTGCCGACGCGCGCACGCCGGAAGACGTCGTGCGCACCTTGCGCGAATTCCACGCGCTGATGGAGCAGGAGGTATTCGGTCACAGCGGCACGCTGGACAAATATCTCGGCGACGGCCTGATGGCGACGTTCGGCACGCCCTTCGTCGGCAAGGCCGACGCCATCAACGCGCTACGCTGCGCCCAGGCGATGATGGCGGCCGCCGATCGCTGGAACGAGCAACGCGGAGCGGCCGGCGAGCCTCCGATCCGCGTCAGCTTCGGCCTGCACTACGGCCCGGTCGTGCTCGGCGATATCGGGGTGACCTGTCTCGAATTTGCAGTGATCGGCTCGACCGTAAACGCGGCAAGCCGGCTCGAAGCCTTGACCCGCACGCTCGGCTGCGCGCTGGTGGCGAGCGACGATCTCGTCAGGCGCGCCAGGATCGAGCTCGGCGAGACGGATGCGGCGTTTCGTCCGCTGAGAGCCCAGGCCCCGCAGATCGTCCGCGGCCTCGAGCAGCCGATCGCAATCTGGACGCAGGCGCGCGTGGCTTCAGGCACAGACATCGTCGCGTAGCGTACCGGCCGCAGCGCTACAGTCCGCCGGCGACGTCAACCCGATTTTCTGGCCTGGGCCCGTATGCCGGTCGGCGACTCGCCAAAACGCGCGTGAAACGATCGATTGAAATAGGAGATATCGGAAAATCCGGCCTCCAATGCGATGTCGGAAATCAATCGCGGGCTCGCAACCGGATCCGTGAGAAGCGCGAACGCTCGTTGCAGGCGCAACTCATTCACCTGAGCGGTAAACGACGATCCCGAGGATTCGAGCAGCCGCTGCAGATAGCGCGGAGAGACGCCCTGGCTATGCGCAACTGTTTCCAGATTAAGTTCCGGATCGTCGAAATGGGCAGCGATGTAGTCCAATACGGCAGCCAGCCGCGTTGCCACAACCGCGCTGGCGTTGCTCTCGCCCGACAGGCGATCGCGGCTCAGCATCATTGCCGAAAGATCATGAACATGCGTCGCCACCAGGCAACGCAAGTCGGCTGTGGCCAAACGAAGTTCGTCCCATAGCGGACGCATATAGCTCTTAATGAGACGCAAGGTGGTCTGCTCGCGCGGAATGAGCCGCATCGTCGGCTCGTCGATATCACTCAGGCGCGACGCAAGCTCGGCACGAGGGATTGCCAGAGCGAAGTAGCTTCCTTCCGCAAAGCTCACGCTGCCTTTGCTTCTGTGATGCACCGCGACGGCGTCGCCCGCGCGCAGGGCCACCTCCCGGCCGCGCTGAGCTACGACGCAGTCCTTCGTCATGTTTATGATGATGGCAATGGATCCATCAGCGTCGGCCGCATCGCATGTGCGGCTAAACTGAAGCGGCGATGAGGTGGCAGAAAACGTATTCAGCCCCGGCAGGACGCGCAACGTCGATCTGGCGTGAAATGGAACATCCGACAACGGCTCGATATCGACGCGAATGATCTTTTCGCCGAATTCCTCGCGCCACATGGACAGGCGCCGTTGCTCGGGAAACTTGTCAGTCGAAAGTCGAAATGTTGCGAGTTCAGGCAAGCATTCCGACGTCTGGCGCTTTCCTGTTTCACTCATGGGCTTCGACCTCAAACGGGCCTCAACACCTCGCGAAGCAAGAGCGGAGTCGAGGCGAGAGATGCTGGAAAAATCCCTGCAGGCACCGAGTATGACGCGGCTCCAGGAGAGCGCCGAGGCATTTGCTGATTGAGTCGATTCCCAGAGCCACGTGAGGCGCTCCTTCGATCAGAACCCAGCGCCGGCAACCTGTTCAGCCGAACGACAATCCGAGCGTGTTGACAATTCGCGCACCCGGTTTCAGTTCCGCCGTTCGCAATTGACCAAGAAGATCTGCCGTTCGTTTGCTAGTGTGACGAGTTACGGTGCGCAGGAAAAATAGCATAATTCAATTTGTCGTGGCGGGATGTGAGCTGGTTCACTCTTCGCGATAGCCGACGGAAGGAGATTGCCATGAAGAAGATGTTCTTGATGGTCGCGATTGGGCCGGCGATGGTGGTCGGCTTCTCTGCGAGGGCAGCAGAACTTCCGAGCTTTGAGCTCACTGGCTTTCCGATCACGTGGCACCAGGTTGCGGTGATGGGCGCATCCGGGGTTCAAGAGCAGTCTCCCGCTCCGAGGCTGGAGTCTGCTGGTATGCCGGCTTCTCCCCATCAGATCGCCGTGCTGACTCCGCGCCAGAGCATGATCGCGCAGAAGAAGGCTCCGAAACTGACTACAGTCGGGTTCTCTCCGCGATAGTCAAGCTGTCCCTGCGGATGTATGCCGCTACCAGTATCAGATTTGAGAATACCATTTTGACGCAAGCTTGATTTCAGGAGTCGCCTTGGACTTTTGTTTGTCCGGGGCGGCGGCAACGGGGCCCGGTGCGCCGTTTCGTCACACAGTGAATGGTTGTCTACGTCTGCGCAATCAACTGGATTCTCGCGCGCGGTGTCTGGAGCGCGCATGTAAGCACAACCCGAAACGAGGCCCGCCATGCGCAAGTATGTCTGGCTCCTGAGGGCGCTGATCGCAGGCGCTCTCGCTGGAGCCAACGTCGCCAGTACTGCCGTCGGCAATATCGGGTATCAATTGGTCGACAAGGATACCTTACCCTCCGTCGATGCCGAACTCGTCATCGCCGTTGATGTCTCCTATTCGATGGATGAGGACGAACTCCGCGTCCAGCGCGAGGGTTACGCGCAGGCCGTCGTCTCCAAGGAGTTCCTTCAGGCGGTCAAGGCCGGGCCGAAGAAAAGGATCTCCGTGACCTATTTCGAGTGGTCGGCATCGGATGATCAGAAGATCATCGTGCCCTGGAGGCTGGTCGACGGCCCGGAATCAGCAGATGCGCTGGCCGCCGAGATCATGCAAACGCCGGTTCGCCGGGGCTCCCGCACGTCGATTTCCGGCGCGATCCACTTTGCGATTCCGCTGTTCGACCAGGATCGTTACTACGGGCTGCGACGTGTGATCGATATTTCCGGTGATGGTGCGAACAACGAGGGGAGCCCGGTTACCAAGGCGCGGAATGCGGCGCTGGAGAAGGGTATCACGATCAACGGCCTGCCGATCATGGTGAAAGGACCAACCGTCTCGATGATGGACATCGATAACCTTGATTTATACTACGAGGATTGCGTGATTGGAGGCCCGGGCTCGTTCATGCTGGCAATCAAGGAGCGCGAGAAGTTCAAGGAGGCAATCCGAACCAAGCTTGCAATGGAGGTCGCCGGCCTGACGCCGGCGTACCGGGTCGTCTCGGCGGCCGAAACCGAACCGAGGGTACCCTGTGGCATTGGCGAGGACATATGGGAGAGGCGAAGCCGGTGGTGAGCGTCGGCAACTGCTATCTTCCGGTCGAGGGTAGGCCTCAGTTGCGATTGACGCTCATGGCCGCGCCAAGCCGGTGGGAACGGGTGTGAAAGGAGGAGCTATCGGCTCGTCGCGTCCGATCGCAGGAAGGAAACTATTCTTGCTCTGTCGTCGGCAGATGCCAGTCCGCTGTATGGTTTCATGCTGTTGCCCGGTACCAGTTCATCGGGATTGGCGATGAAGCGCTCAAGCTTTTCGTCGTCCCACACGAAGTCGGCCCCCTTCATCGCGCTGGAGTAATTATAATCCGGCAGCGAGCCGGCCTTCCTTCCGAGGATCCTGTACAGATGCGGGCCCAGGCGATTGTCGCCGTCCTTGGTCGTGTGGCAGGTCCGACATGCATTGTTGAACAGGCGTTGTCCTGACGCGGTGTCCAGACTTTGTCGCGCAAGCTCCTGTCCATGGGAGGGCGAAAACAACGTGCACGCCATCCCGCCCAGGGCAAGGAGCGGGCTCACCCAGTGGCTGCGCTGCACACGCACATCTCGCAACCGGCCGAACTTTGGCAGGGCGCGCCACGCCAGGAGCTGCGGATGCTTCATTCGATCACCTCGCTAAAGCATGATCCGGAAAAGTGCGAAGCGGTTTTCCCTCGCGACAAACGCGGAACGCGTTTGCGCGGAGATCATGCGCAAACAACAACCTAAAATCTGATCGCGCATTAGCGAAGCGATTGCGCGACTGACGGCGGCTTCGAAGTCCGGTATCTCGCCAGCATCTAGCAGTTGGCGGATCGGGGCCGGAATTCAAATCAAATTGTCCGTCGATTTCCTCGATGGCCTCGATCCGTTTCCCTATCGCGTTCCGTATGCGCGGTCACCGGCGTCGCCGAGGCCGGGCAGGATGTAGCCGTGCTCGTCGAGCCCTTCATCGATGGCCGCCGTCCAGATCGGGACATCCGGATGCAGGCCGCGAATCCGCTCGAGACCTTCGGGCGCAGCGATCAGGCAGGCAAGCCGAATATCCTTGGCACCACGCTCCTTCAACCGGTCGACAGCCGCCACCGCCGTGTTGGCCGTTGCAAGCACCGGCGTCACCACGATCGCGAGCCGTTCACCGAGGTCGGACGGCGACTTGAAGAAATATTCGACGGCCGCGAAGCTGTGCGGTTCGCGATAGAGCCCGATATGCGCGACGCGCGCGGTTGGGACCAGATCCATCATGCCGTCGACGAACGTCGTGCCGGCGCGCAGGACCGGAACGAACACCAGCTTCTTGCCGGCGATCTTGGCCGACTGCATGCGCGCAAGCGGCGTCTCGACGACGACCTCGGCGAGCGGAAGATCGCGCGTGACCTCGTAGCACAGGAGCATCCCGATCTCCTTGACGAGCTCGCGGAAGGATTTTGTCGAGATGGACTTGTCCCGCACCAGCGTCAACTTGTGCTGGACCAGGGGATGATCGACGATCGTGACGCCTTCCATGACCTAAAGCTCCTGAATTCGTCAAAAAGCGCAATATCGGGATGATGCGCGCGCCGATCCCGATATCCGGGTGACCGGCAGCGTTGCCAATCAAGCCCTTAGAAAACGGTACCATCGCTGATGACCTTGATCGGTGGCGCGCCATCGGCCCTCCGCGCAAAGGCGGCGGCGCGGCCCGCGGCCCAGGTGCCGCCTTCCAAAATGCTTGCAAGCGGCAGCGAGGCGCGATCGCGGCCGAGCCGCGCGCGGACATGCTCGGCGAGGCAGTCCAGCAAGGCGACCGTCAGCGCCCGCCATTCCACGACGAGGAGGGAGTCCACGGCATGAGAGTGCTCGACATCCGCAAGGTCGCGCAGGCGCAGCACATCGAGATCGACGAACAAGCCGCCGTTGCGGTATTCGGCGAGCCCGGTGAGGCCGTCGATGTCGATCACGTCAAAGCCGGCGCGCTGCAAGGGTTCGATCAGCGAATAGCTCAGCCATTGCGACAGCTTGTGCAGGGGTACGAGACCTGTGGTCGCGTCATCGGTCTTGATCGCGCCGTGGCGCCAGCAATCACCGAGGGGAATGCCGGCGAGTTCGAGTCGCGACGGCCAGATCGGCCCGAGCTGGCTGAGCACTTCGGCGAGAATGACGGGTGCGGCGATCACGCCGCTATCCGCCCGTGCAGCGAGATGATCGAACAATCCGCCCGGCCGCGGCCGATCATGTGCGCCGAAGATCTGCGGACGGGACGCCACGAGCTGGCCTAAGCGCCGCAGCAAATCCGTGCGTCCCTCAAGGCCCAGCAGCGGATTGTTGTCCGTGGCCTGAAAACCAGACTCGAGCCGCGCGAGCGGGAGATGGGCGATCACATCCGCATCGGCGCGGAAGTGAGAGCGGGAGTCACCGGAAAACGCACCGTCTGCGAACATGTCGAGGCTTGCGAGGGCAAGGCCCTCGGAGCGGCCGATTACCCGTCCCGTCATGGCATCGCAGTAGCGCCAGGCGGCACCAGCACCCGCATCCAGCAGCACGCTGACAATGGCGAGATCGAACTCGGCGCGCGCCCGCGTGGCGCGATCCGGCCAGGACGCTGTGTCCGCGAGGCGCGACCAACGGTCGACGCCGCCGAGGACGAAGTGCCGCCACCGTGCGTGGAAGGGGATGTTCAGATCGGGATATGATCGCCGCGTGACCGCGAGCACGGCATCCACGACAGCGTCCATGCGATCCAGATGAACCGTAAAATGCGTCAGTCCGTCGTTCAAACCGATGTCGAGCATCTGCGCGGCGCGCGCGCGGACCGCTTCCGCCGAGAGCAGCGATCGGGCCTCTCGTTCTGTGGCCGCCGCCATCACGTAGCTCAATATTTCTCCAGCGAGCGTCCGACCGTGTCGGTCAAATCCTTCGCAGTCGGAATCTCTTCTGCGTAATATCCGGCCGCCTTCTTGGCGGCGATCTCGACATGCGCATCGGCCGGAATCAGCTCCAGCGGGATCGGCACGCGCTCGACGATATCGATGCCTTGCCCCGTGAGCGCGTCATATTTCATGTCGCTCATCGACAGGAAGCGGTCGATGCGCTTCAACCCGAGCCAGTGGATCGTGTCCGGCATCAGCTGCTGGAAGCGCGCATCCTGAACACCGGCAACGCATTCGGTGCGCTCGAAATAGGCGGCGGCTGCGTCGCCGTCTTCCTGGCGCTTGCGGGCATTGTAGACCAGGAATTTCGTGACCTCGCCAAGCGCCCGACCTTCCTTGCGGTTGTAGACGACGAGTCCGAGCCCGCCCTCCTGCGCGCCGCGCGCGCATTCCTCGATGCCGTGAATGAGGTAGGGGCGGCAGGTGCAGATGTCTGAGCCGAACACGTCCGAGCCGTTGCATTCGTCGTGCACACGACAGGTGATCTTGGTGCGATGATCGGGAAGCTTGGTCACGTCGCCGAACAGATAGACGGTGGTGCCGCCGATCGGCGGCAAGAACACCTTCATGTCGGACCGCGTCACGAGCTCGGGGAACATGCCGGCGGTCTGCTCGAACAACGTCCGCCGCAGCTCGGTCTCCGTCGTGCCGAAGCGCTTTGCAAGGCCGGGCAGGTACCAGACCGGATCGATGGCGATCTTCACCACCGACACGCTGCCATTGGCGTGCACGACCTCGCCGTCCGGCTTCAGCCGCTTGTCAACCAGCGCGCCACGGATTTCCGGCAGATCCAGCCGCGCGCGCGTCACCGCGATGCTCGGCCGGATGTCTGCGCCCTCGGCGATCTCCTGGCGGAAGTTCTCGGCGACGAGATGCCCCCAGGGATCGAGCGCGACGATCTTTTCCGGATCGCTCCATTGCGGGAACGGCCCGATGGTCGCGGCCGGAAACGTGTTGGTGAGATCGGGACGCCGGATCGGATCGAGCGCGCCGGCGGAGACCGCGAGCGCGCGATAGACGGCGTAGGAGCCGCCATGGCTGCCGATGACATTGCGATCCTGCGCTCGCGACACTGTGCCGACGATCGGCCCGCGCGCGCGCGCATCCGCGGCGCCCCACTGGATCGGGAAGGCCGCCTTTCCGCCTGGCTCCGGATGGGAGGTGAGGCGGATATGTTCGGTACGGTTCGAGCGGCTCATCACCGGGCTCCCATAAAGCCAACGGCCCGCCTATCAGACGGGCCTGGACCATCCTACCGTGCGGTCATGACAAAGCCGTTCACGACCGAATTGAACAGCATAAGGGCTGACAGACCTGTTCGCTAGGTGTTCGTTACGCATCCAGGACGATCAGACCGCCGGCTCCTTTTGCTTGGCTCAGGCCTTCGAGGGCGATCGCCCTCGCATCAAAACGAACAAGCCCGGCCGTTCGGCCGGGCTTTGGATTTGCTTGCCGAGACGCGAAGCAGCTTACGCGGCCTCGTCGGCGACAGCCGCATCGTCGCCGTCGGTATCGTCGATATCGCCCTCGGTGTCCGCATCGGCCTCGCCTTCGGCGACCTCCGCCTTGGCGTTGGCGCGGCGCGGGCTTTTGGCGAGCTGGGCCTCGATCTCCTTGACCGCTTCGGTCTCGGTCGAGTGCTGCACCACCGCGATCTCGCGGGAGAGGCGATCGAGCGCCGCTTCATAAAGCTGGCGTTCGCTGTAGGACTGCTCGGGCTGCGATTCGGAGCGGTAGAGGTCACGCACGACTTCTGCGATCGCGACGATGTCGCCCGAATTGATCTTCGCTTCGTATTCCTGGGCGCGGCGCGACCACATGGTGCGCTTGACGCGGGCGCGACCCTTGAGGGTTTCCAACGCCTTCTTGACCAGCGCGGGCTCGGACAGCTTGCGCATGCCGACATTGGCGACCTTGGCGGTCGGAACGCGCAGCGTCATCTTGTCCTTGATGAAGTTGATGACGAACAGCTCGAGCTTGGCCCCGGCGATCTCCTGCTCCTCGATGGCCAGGATCTGGCCGACGCCGTGAGCGGGATAAACGACGAATTCGTTTGCCTTGAAGCCCTGGCGCTGGGTCACGACCTTCTTTTCCTCGACCTTCGGCGCAGCGGCAGCCGGCTTCGCGGCGGGCTTGGCAGCACCGACGGCGGCCTTGACGGAAGGAGCCTTGACGGAAGGAGCCTTGACGGAAGGAGCCTTGGCGGCGACAGGCGCTTTGTGCGCAGCAGCAACAGGAGCTTTCACGGCAGGCTTGAGCGCAGCCTTGGGAGCTGCGGGCTTGGCAGCGGTCGCTTTCGCGGCCGGTTTGGCAGTCTTGTTAGGCATTGCGCTTCTTTTGTTCTTCGAGGACTTTGCAGCCGTGTGCTTAGTCGCCGCACGACCCTTGGATGCGCTACGGCTGGCCGCGGCGACTTTTTTGACATCCTTATGGGACGCCTTAGCAGAAGTACTCTTTTTACGCGTTTTCTGTGACACAGCCTGCGCGCGGAAATCGGCCACGCCCCTGTTCGACATGAGGTTTCACGGGAACCCAGAGGGGCCAACGGGGCTGACGGGGTTCGGCTTAATGTGCCCAATATAGCACATTTCCCGCAAAAATCAATGATTTAGGGGTTTTTTGGCCTGTTTGCGGCGCTGACTAAGGTATTAGGGTTAAGTTTGACCCGAGTTAGTCCCCTGAACCGGGGTTTTTAGAAAAATATTTCTCGAACTTGCCTTCCTGGCCGTCGAATTCCTTCGCGTCCTCTGGCGAATCTTTCTTCTGGGTGATGTTCGGCCAGCTTTTGGCGTACTCGGCGTTCACTTCCAGCCACTTTTCGAGACCCGGTTCCGTGTCCGGCTTGATGGCGTCCGCCGGGCATTCCGGCTCGCACACGCCGCAATCGATGCATTCATCGGGGTGGATGACCAGCATGTTCTCGCCCTCGTAGAAGCAATCTACCGGGCACACCTCGACGCAGTCGGTGTACTTGCACTTGATGCAGTTTTCAGTGACGACGTAAGTCATCCAACGCTCCGAAAAGCTCTCTCAAATTCGCGGCTTGCGTAGCGCGTAAACACCCACGCCGCAAGATCGGCAACGGCTGATCATGACCGGTTTTCACGTTTCATCGGCCAAGAAATGAATACGACGCGCAATTAATTACGCTTTGCGCTCGCCCAGCTCCTCATACAGCACGCGCGCCGAGTTTGCATCGCCCCGCCGCTCGGCAAACGCGATGACCTTCATCACCCGGACCGTCCGATCCAGCGCGATGGTCAGGACGTCGCCGATCTTGATGGTGTGACCCGGTGAAGTCTCGCGCACGCCGTTGACGCGGACATGGCCGGACTCGACCAGATCGGCCGCCGAGGTGCGCGCCTTCACCACGCGAGCGTGCCACAGCCATTTGTCGATCCGCTGGCGCTCCAATCGTATCCTTTCGCGAACGAGGCCTTCTTCCCCTCTTCCCGCAAGCGGGCAGAGGGGAAGAGAGAAACGTTGCTACTCCTTGCGGCCGGCGAGCTGTTCTTTCAGCGCGGCGAGCTTTGCGAAGGGCGAGTTCGGATCGATGGGGCGATCGCGCTCGCGAGGGTTCGCGCTGGAGGCATAGGGGCGATGTGCGGGACCGGATTCTCGGTCACGGCGATCACGGCCCTTGTCGCGGTCGCGGCCACGGCCGCCATCGCGATCGCCGAACTTGCCCTTGTTGCGATCGCGATCCTTGTCGCGGTCCTTGCCCTCGAAACGGCGGCCCTTGTCGTCACGCGGCTCGCGGCGCTCGCCGCCTTGGCCCTCTTCGCGGCCTCTGCGGAAATCCTTGCGATGACCGCCGCCGTGACGGTGGCGCTCGCCGGGCTTTGCGGCATCAGTGGCTGCGGCCTCGCCCTCCGCGGCGGGAGCTGCCTGCAGGCCTTCCTGCGGACGCGGCTGGTGGTGATGGCGGGGGCGATGCCGCTCGTGGCGCGGCTTGCGGTCCTCGTGACGGCCGCCGGGACGCCAGACCTCGACGAGCTGCGGCTCGGCCGGGGCGGCTTCCGCCACTGCTTCCGGAGGCGCGGCAGCGTCGGCCGATGCGGCAGCTTCCGCGGCGGCGGCAGCGTCGGCCGGCGCGTCCTCGGGCGTCACCGGGGCCTCGGGCGTGGCCTCGAGCGCGGGCTCGGCGTGAGGCTCTTCCTCATGCTGCTCCATGCCCGGCGCGTCCTCGACGGTAACCGGCTCGGGTGAAGCCTCGACAGGAGCCTCAGTGGCAGGCGCCGCGTCGTCCGCGGGAAGTCCGGCAACGGCTTCCGCCGCCGTCTCGCTTGAGGACTCCGCCGCGCCTTCAGCAGGCGGCGTTTCGGTCGCGACCGTCTCTGTCACGACCGGCTTTGGCGGCAGCGGCGCGCGCTTCTCCATGCGATAGCCGAGCGCGCGCAGCACCGAGGCGAAATCTTCGCCGGCCGAGCCCGTCAGCGAGGTCATCGCCTGCGTCACCACAAAGCCGCGGCCGTCGAACGCCCCGAGCGGCTTCTCGCCGGGCGAGGTCTCGCGCCAGGCCAGCGCAGGCCGGATCAGATCGGCAAGACGCTCCAGGATGTCGACGCGCACGGCGCGCTCGCCGCATTGCTTGTAGCCGAGCACGCGATAGGCATCGCGCGGAAGCTGCTTGTCGGCCGGGAACGAGGTGCGGCCCGAGCTCGCCAGATGCTGCGCACCCGACAATGCCGACAGATCGACATTGTCGTGCTTCAGCGCCCAGAGCAGCGCGGCCAGCGCACGCCCGGCGGGCTTCAGCAGCTGCGGGAAATAGAGGTGATAGGCGCCGAAGCGCACACCGTATTTGCGCAAGGTCGCGCGCGAGGGCTGGTCGAGATCCTTCAGCTCGCTCGCGATCTTCGGCCGCTCCAGGACGCCGAGCGCCTCGACGAGCTGGTAGGCGATGCCGCGGGCAATGCCGGTGACGTCCTCGGCCTTCGACAGCTCGAACAGCGGCCCGAGCAGCTTCTCGATATGAGTCTTGAGCCAGAGCTCGAGCCGCGCCTGCACCTTTTCGCGCGGGCCGCCCGTGAGGCGCTCGTCGGAGATGATGCGGATGCGCGGATGCAGCGCCTCCTCTGCGGCGACGAGGCGCGCCACGGCATCGCCGGTCCAGCGGATGATGCCTTCCGAGGTCAGCACGAACTGCTCGTCGGGCGCTGCGGAGAGCTTTTCGGCCCGCGCATTGATCTCGCCGGCGAGCACCGCCTGCGCCGCAGCCTGCAAGGCTTTCGCATCCGAGCCGGCTTCCGCCGCATCCGGTGCAAAGGTGAACCCATCAAGACGGCCGATGACGTGGCCTTCGACGATGACTTCGCCGGTCTTGCCGATTTCAGTATTCAAGCTCGTGTTCTCCCGCAGGCGGCGCATCAATACACTGGTACGACGATCAACGAAACGCTCTGTAAGCCGTTCATGGAGCGCATCTGACAATTTATTTTCGACCTCCCGCGTGATCCCCTGCCAGCGTTCGGGGTCTTTCAGCCAGTCCGGGCGGTTGGCGACGAAGGTCCAGGTGCGGATCTGCGCGATCCGGCCCGACAGCGTATCGATGTCGCCGTCGATGCGGTCGGACTGGTCGACCTGGGCGGCGAACCAGGAATCGGGGATGCAGCCCTTGTCCATCAGGAAGCCGTAGAGCGTGGTGACGAGCTCGGCATGGGCCGCCGGCGACAGTTTTCGGTAGTCAGGGACCTGGCAGGCCTCCCACAGCCGTTCCACCGCCGCCTTGCCGTGCGCCTTGTCGCGGACCTCGCCGTCGCGGGCGGCGTGATCGAGCACGCGCATGTCCTCCGCGATCGGCGCGCGCGTCAGCGCCTCATGCCCGGGGGCCAAGTTCAGCGAGACCTGGAGCGCGCCGAGCGAGGAGAAATCGAGCTTTGAATTGCGCCACTGCAACACCTTCACCGCATCGAAGGTGTGGTTCTGGAGCGCGTTGACGAGCTCGGGCTCGAACGGCGCGCAGCGGCCCGTCGTTCCGAACGTGCCGTTGCGCGTGGCGCGGCCGGCGCGGCCTGCGATCTGCGCGAATTCGGCCGGCGTCAGACGGCGGAACTGATAGCCGTCGAATTTGCGGTCGGAGGCAAAGGCGACGTGATCGACGTCGAGATTGAGACCCATGCCGATCGCGTCGGTGGCGACGAGATAATCGACATCGCCGTTCTGGTACATCGCCACTTGCGCGTTGCGCGTGCGCGGCGACAGCGAGCCGAGCACCACGGCGGCGCCGCCATGCTGGCGGCGGATCAGCTCGGCGATGGCATAGACTTCATCGGCGGAGAAGGCGACGATCGCGGTGCGTCGCGGCTGGCGCGTGATCTTGCGGTCGCCGGCAAATTCAAGGGTCGACAGCCGCGGCCGCGTGATCATGGAGGCGCCGGGCAACAGTCGCTCGATGATCGGGCGCATGGTGGCTGCGCCGAGCAGCAGCGTCTCGTCGCGGCCGCGACGGTTGAGGATGCGGTCGGTGAAGACGTGGCCGCGTTCGAGATCGGCGGCGATCTGCACTTCGTCGACCGCGAGGAAGGAGACGTCGAGATCCCTGGGCATGGCCTCGACGGTCGAGACCCAGTAGCGCGGGTTCTTGGGCTTGATCTTCTCCTCGCCCGTGACAAGCGCGACGCTCTCCGTGCCGGCGCGATCGGCGATCTTGTTATAGACCTCGCGCGCGAGCAGCCGCAGCGGCAGCCCGATCATGCCGGACGAATGCGCGAGCATCCGCTCGATGGCGAGATGCGTCTTGCCGGTATTGGTCGGCCCGAGCACCGCAGTAACGCCGGCGCCAGGCGCGCGCTCGGAAGCAAGGGAGGAGGGAGGAAAGGCCATTCTGGGGGACTAGGTAATCGTGATTGGGGCGAATGTCAGTGCCGTTTGGGGTCGGAGCGCTCTCCGCACACACCACTGTCATCGCCCGGCTTGCTCCGCTGTCATGCCCCGGCTTGACCGGGGGCATCCAGTCCGCCGCGCCGGCTCGGTTCTATCACAGGCGCCTCGGCATACTGGATCGCCCGGCCAAGCCGGGCAATGACACCCGAAGCTGAGGCGACATCCCCGCATCTCCCGCAACTGTCTCATTTTGCAACGCTTTCTCTGCCGCACTTAAGCTTTGGAACGACTCCGGAACGAATCGCGGCCGAATCGCTGACTCCCCTGTGCTTCCGGATTCGTTCACGCAACATCTCGCGCCAGGTCGATTTCAGCGCACTAGATGGAGCTTTGATCATCGGCACAAGCGGCGTTTTCGGGGCGAGTTCCTTAATGTTGAGGACGGGCCGGAGTCGAATCAGAATCGGGCGGGAGTCAAATGGATTCACGCCCGGACGCGGCCAAAACAAAATCTCGAAAACAACCCCATGCAAAGGAGTCGGAGCCTCCCCCAAGGGGGGCGCGCAGCAATCACTGCGTCTTGGCGACCTTGGGCGGCTGGGGGGCGGTGATGAAGCTGGTGGCTTCGAGCATGGCGGGGCCGAGCGGGGTCGGGACCTTCACCCAGAACGGCACCAGGACCCGGGTTCCCGCGACCGGAGCGAAGGCGATCTCGATGTTGCGCTGGGCTGCGAGGTATTTAATTACCGGCCGATCCGGGATGTAGCCCGCCACCGGCACGAAATAGAGCGCGCAGACCACGACCGGGCCGCGATAGCCCTTCTCCGCCTTGACGCTCTCCATGCGCTTGAAATCGAGCTTGAGGTCGTAGCGCATGCGGCCGTCGAACACGGCGGCGCCGGTGTGGCAGGCCTCCGGCGACACCGGTTCGCCGGTGCCGGGCACGCGCAAGAGCGAGGCCGTCATCGGGTCCCAGACGCCGCGGCGATGCGCTTCGGTGACGACGATGCGATCGGGATCGACCGGCGGCTCCGGCGCGATGCCGAACTCCTTCACATTGCCCTTGTCGAGGACGATGTGGATCTCCTCGGTCTTCTTCGAGGTGGTGGTGGAGGCCTGGTAGCCGGTCGCAACCAGCGCGCCGTTGACGACGCGGCCCTGCGAGGCGCCGGTGCCGGACCCGCCGGTGAAGGATTTCAGGATGCCGATGGTGCCGCCGCTGGCCGCGGCCGAGAACACGTCGTCCTGGATGTCGATGGTCCAGGCGCCGCGGCCGACCGGAATGCCTGACAGCGTCGCCTCATACTGCGCCTCGAGCCGCCCTTGGGCCGCCGCAGGCAGGCTTCCCCAGGCAACGCCCGTGGCGCAAAGGGCCACCATGGCCAGCCAACCGCGACGGCGCGGCCGGGGCGAATGGGGAAATGGCGTGATCACGTTCAGTTGCAATCCGGTGGTAGCGCTAGTCTTTGCTACTTAAGCCAAAACCTGCGGCAAGCAATGTGCCCAAAGGACCAATCGCGCGTCCGTCGGGGCGCGGAACCGCGCTCCTCTGTCACCCCCGATTGCGCCCTTTATGTGATGGTAAGGCGTTTCAATCATTGCCGTTTTCGTGAGCTACGGGCGACGGTGCTTGGCGACCTGTCGCCCCTCGTTCCGCTGTCATGCCCCGGCTTGACCGGGGCATCCAGCACGCCGCGGCCCCTCGGTTGAATACAGCCGTCTCTGGAATACTGGATCGCCCGGTCGAGCCGGGCGATGACACCGGAGGGTGGGCTGAAATACCCGCCAAATCCTTGACTACCCGCCCCTTCCCCCTATACGTCCGCCCGCTCCCTGCAAGGACAGAGAATTTGAACCCCCGTGGCGCCCCGAATGGCCGCCGCAAATCGCTGGGGGAAAGGATAAGGGTTTTTAACATGTCTCGCCGCTGCGAACTGACGGCCAAGGGCCCCCTCGTCGGCCACAAGGTCAGCCACTCCAACATCAAGACCAAGCGCCGCTTCCTGCCGAACCTCGTCAACGTGACGTTCATCAGCGAGGCCCTCGAGCGCAACGTGCGCCTGCGCGTCTCCACCAACGCGCTCAAGAGCGTCGACCACAATGGCGGCCTCGACGCCTATCTCGTCAAGGCCCGCGCCGACGATCTTTCTCCGCGTGCGCTGGACTTGAAGCGCCAGATCGAGAAGAAGGTCGGCGGCGCCGAGGCTGAGAAGAAGGCGAGCTGAGAGTTTTCCGAGCTGGGGCTAGGGCGAGTAAGCGTCTGGTCGTGTAAGCTTAGAGAGTTGAGTTTGAGTAACGGCCGGGTCGAAAGATCCGGCCGTTTTTGTTTTGTGAATTCAAAGCCAAGACCTTGCGCGCTCCGCCAACGAACGCTAACGGATCCGAGGACGTGCACCTAACAAACAAACAACTTTTGCACGTGGGAGTAAATCGCTTGGCCTTCAAGAGCGCACCGCCACCGGAAGCCGTACCAGACAGTCCTGAAAAACTGCTGTTAGAACTCCCGCGTCGAAAGATACCAGGGGTGCTGCTTCATCAAGGACAGACGATGCAGCAATACGTCGCTCGCGGCTTGCTTGCGAGCGATGTCGCGATGCAATTGCCGACGGGTAGCGGAAAGACGCTCGTAGGACTGCTCATTGGAGAATGGCTTCGACGAAAAAACAATGAGCGGATCGTCTTTCTCTGCCCGACAAGACAACTCGTGAACCAAGTAGTCGCGCAGGCCGAGAACCAATACGGCCTCAGTGTGCACGGCTTCACGGGTTCAAAGTACGAATTCGATGCTGCTGCAAAAGCCGACTATCTTTCGGCGCGCCGCATTGCGGTAACAACCTACAGCGGCCTCTTCAACGTCTCACCATTTTTCGAAAGCCCTGACGTCATCATCGCGGACGATGCCCACGCGACTGAGAATTACATCGCCTCGATGTGGAGCCTCCGCATCTGATGTGGAGCCTCCGCATCTTAAGAGACGAAGCAGCGCACCGTCCGCTACACTCTGCAGTCGCGGAACTACTGAGACCTTTTCTGGATCAGGCAGACTTTGGAAGACTCATCGGCGAGATTGATGAGAGTCTGTCGGACGTGGCTTGGGTCGATAAGCTTCCTACGCCGGCTCTTGCTGCTATTGCCAGCGAGTTGGTCAACATTATCGACCAATACGCTGGACCCGTTGATAGCCTACGGTTCACGTGGATGTTGTTGCGCGACAATCTCCACGCCTGTCACCTCTACCTTTCTCCATCAGAGATACTCGTACGTCCCCTGATTCCACCTACCTGGACTCACGCTCCATTTGCTAGAGCTCGTCAGCGAATTTTCATGTCTGCCACGCTCGGAGAAGGCGGAGATCTAGAGCGCCTGACAGGTAGAGAGAACATCGTCCGCCTGTCCATACCGGAAGGATGGGACCGTCAAGGAATCGGGCGGCGTTTTTTTATTTTCCCGGAAATGTCACTCGATGCCGACGACACAATGGACTTGCGCAAGACACTAATGCAGCGTGTGCCGAGAAGTGTCGTTCTCGTCCCGAACGATCGAGCGAAAGGCGACACGATTGCCGACGTTCAGGGCAACGGATTGAAGCCGCTCGAGGCTAGCCAGATTGAAGAATCCAAGGAGATCTTCACCAAGGCAACCAGTTGCGTTGCAGTATTTTCGAACCGATACGACGGCATCGATTTCCCAGGTGATGAATGCCGCCTTCTATTTCTCGATGGTTTGCCAACGAACTCCCAGGAACGATTTTTTGTCTCCAGGATGGGTGCCTACGCATTACTACAGAGCCGCATACAAACACGCGTGGTACAGGCCGTTGGGCGATGCACGCGCTCATTGCAAGACTTCTCTGCTGTAGTGATCTCCGGAACCGAGTTAACCGATTATTTTAACAGTCCAACCCGCACCAGATTTCTCCATCCAGAGTTGCAAGCTGAGCTTGATTTCGGAGCTAGGCAATCATCGAATACGTCGTTTGATGATCTGGTCGAGAACTTCGATATCTTCTTGCGAAATAACGCAGCTTGGGAAGCTGTGAACCGTCAGATTCTAGCGAAGAGATCGATAGCCACACAATCGATGCCCAGCGGGCTGCCTCAACTGCAGCAAGTCGCGATCGCCGAAATCGAATATCAAAAGCGCCTGTGGCAGCAGCATTACGAGGGCGCACTGGAGTCTGCGGGTAAGGTCTTAGCCGGACTCACGGACGAGACATTGAGGGGGTACAGGGCTCTTTGGCACTACCTCGCCGGTGCCGCTGCAGACTACGGCGAAGCTGCCGGAATCGCGGGAATGTCAGCCCGTTCGCGTTCACATTTTGCAGCAGCCAGAGATGCAGCTGCTGGTATTCGCTGGCTGTCTAGTCTTGCGAGATTTAGACCGGATACGAGCACAAGGGCGCCAGAGGACGAAGCGCTTGCGCTCCAAATTGAGCGGTTAGAGGCTTATCTCTTGACGCTTGGCACTTCTCACGACGCTAAGTTTGCGAAGAAGGAGAAGGCTATTCTGGACGGGCTCGCCTCTTCGAATGCCAGTTCGTTCGAGACCGCCCAGCGTGAGTTGGGCAACCTCCTTGGTTTTCAATCTGGAAAGCACGAGTCTGACGCCTCGCCCGATCCTTGGTGGCTGTCGGGCGGGTACTGCATCGTATTCGAAGACCATTCCGACGCGAAGCCTACCTCCGCGTTGGGTGCGGAAAAGGCTAGACAGGCCACCGGTCATCCAAATTGGATGCGCGCCAATCAAGCACTCACAAAAGTAACTTCCGAAACCGACATTCTCTCGGTGCTCGTTAGTTAGTCCCACAAAGAGGGCTGAGACCGGAGCGTTTCCTCACCTGCAAAGCGTGTCACTCTGGCCTTTGGATGAATTCCGAGCATGGGCTAAGGAAGCCGTGGGAGTTGTAAGAAAACTGAGACGGACGCTTGGAGATGACTGCGACCTAGCATGGCGAGCGGAGGCCCAGGAAGTTTTTGTTCATTGCCGTTATGACGCGCCAAGTCTGTTCAACGATCTTGCAACAAAAAAAGCCGCAGCTCTGCTCCGAAAATGAGAACACTGCAAAGTTCCTTGAGGCAATCGCCCGAGAATTTTATCCTCAATCTTGGATTAGAATGGGCTCTCTTCCTCATCCCAAAGACCCATATCCTCGGGCGGCGCGAGTTCGACCCAGAGCTTATGAACTTCTCTCTTGGCCGCATCGATCCGAAACCAAAGTCGGAAAGACGGAATGATTTCGGGACCAAGTAACCGGAGCTTCGTCCTAGCGATATAGACGTCCGCAAATCCGGGGACCAAATCAAATCCCTCGGGATTTCTATGAAGCGCATACTCTATAGGCGCCAAGGCCTCGTCGAAGAACTGATAGCTACCGCATTGGGCAACGGCAAGCTCATAACTGTGTTCTTCGAGAACAACCCAACCTCTACCATCCGAATTGCTCTGCGAGTTCACGGGTACGTTCAATCTCTGACTTAGTCACGCTTTCATTGGAGAGAAACGCAAATTCATACGGCATTGTATCTTTGTTACAAAGGACTCGCCAACGAACATCGTGGCTCGCATCGCTAACTTCAGTGGCGTTCTGATTCCACAGCTCCTTTATGACCTCATCAACAACCTGAAGCTCGTCCGCCGTAAAGTGTTCAAGAACGGGCTCACGAAGAGCTACGGTGCGATGCTGCTCGTACCCATTGCCCAGATCCACATGCTCGATCTTAATGGCACCCTCAGCCTCGAGCTCTCGCCGTATGGGAACTAGAGCCTTCGGGGCAGGGCCAGCCTTAAGCCTGAAATAGCTCATTCCGGTCAGAGGTACGCCGAATCGCTCAAAGGCCCGGAAATCCGAATAATACAAAATCTTGTTGAGCTTCACTGCCCCGAAATGGGGGTCAGCTTCGCTCCGCTTAGAAATGTAGACAATAAGCTCCCTAAACCGTTGAGCCGATCTCTCAACAGATACCGTGAAGCTCAGCTTCTTGTACTTACCCGCCACGACATCACCCCGGCAGAATCAATTCCTCTTACAAAATCAATATAAACACTCTTGACTCTTTATCAATCCTATTGTAGCGACCGCGCCCTTTGTTGATCGAGTCGCTTTTTTCGAGGCCAAAACAGTTGGTTACCAGTCATCTGAGCTTTGACTCGACGCCGCCAATATCTTCTGAGCCGTATCAGCGTCCCACTTTCAGCTATACTCGCCTCGGTAGCATCGCCGGAAGGGGACGCTTCGATGGAGCAGGAGGCCAATACCGACCCCAAGAACATCATCATCTGCTACGACGGCACGGGCAGATCAGCGAGAACCTCTCCAATGCGCTGAAGCTCGATCGCCCCCTCTCGCAAGACCGACAAGACGCGGCCGGGACAGCCGAGTTCTATGATCCCGGCCTCTCGCGCGACGGCTCAGACGGCGTTCGAAGCGCCAATATTGGATCGCTTTGCGAAGGCCGCTTCTCGCGCGTAGGGACGAGCGGATCGCGCTCGCCAGCATGTCGGCGGTCGAGGGTGGATCGGAATTACCGGGCTGCAGCCGACAAAGCCGCGAAAGAGCCAAAGCGCTAACGCCCCGCCCGCCGCGTTAACCGTCCATTAACCAACGCAGCCTAGCTTCACGTCATCGTCCAGTCATCATCAGCCCGAAATGCCGTCCCGGTTCGTTCCAGGAGGACAGCCGATGTCTGTCGCGTTGCTGACGTATGCCGATCTAGGCGCCCGCCTCGGAATCTCGCGCGAGGCGGCTCGTTCGCTTGCCAGACGTCGCCGGCTGCCGCGCTCGCGGTCGGATGATGGCAAGGCGCTGGTGAGCGTCGATTTCTCCGAACTCCAGCATAGGCCCCGCCCGCGTCGCGGCCGCCGCGCAGACCCCATCGCCGCCTCCATGGCAAAGATCGAGGCATTCAAGATCGAGGCGTTCAAGGCGGAGATCGCGCGGTTAGAGGCAAGGGCGGCCGGCTACAGGGCGGATTTCGAGCGCGAGCGCGAGCGCGCCGATCGGCTGGCTATCGAGCTGCTGCAGGCCGCCGCCGAGACGAGGGCAGCCAATGCGTGGGCGGCACGATTGGAAGATGAAGTGGCGGCTTTGCGGACCGGTCGCAGGGCTAGCGGCTCGCTCGCCGGACAAGCCGCGCTTCGATTGGGACATCTGGCCGCGGCCATCGTGCAATCAGACCGCGCGGCTTGCAGGTAGCACAGGGTTTTTTCTCCATTCACAGCTTGCCGGAGCAACCGCGAGGATAGAATGACTGGCATCACCGACATTCGAGAGATGAAGGCGCGCATCGTCGTGTTCGGGGTCGGCGGCGCCGGCGGCAATGCCGTCAACAACATGATCACGGCCGGGCTGGAGGGGGTCGACTTCGTCGTCGCCAACACCGACGCGCAGGCGCTGGCGATGTCGAAGGCCAGGCGCCTCATCCAGCTGGGCACCCAGGTGACCAAAGGCCTTGGCGCCGGCTCGCAGCCCGAACTGGGACGCGCCGCGGCCGAAGAGGTCATCGATACGATCCGCGAACATCTGACCGGCGCACACATGGTGTTCGTGACGGCCGGCATGGGCGGCGGCACCGGCACCGGGGCTGCGCCCGTTATCGCCCGGACCGCGCGCGAGCTCGGCATTCTCACCATCGGCGTGGTCACAAAGCCATTCTATTTCGAGGGCCAGCGCCGCATGCGCTCCGCCGAAACCGGCATCGAGGAGTTGCTGAACACGGTCGACACCCTCTTGATCATCCCGAACCAGAACCTGTTCCGGGTGGCCAGCGCGAAGACCACCTTCGCCGATGCCTTCGCCCTTGCCGATCAGGTGCTTTATTCGGGCGTGGCCTGCATCAGCGACCTCATCGTCAAGGAAGGCCTCATCAATCTCGACTTTGCCGATGTTCTCTCCGTCATGCGGGAGAAGGGCAAGGCCATGATGGGACGGGGCGAGGCATCCGGCGAGAAGCGCGTGCTCGCCGCTGCTGTCGCCGCAATCTCCAATCCGTTGATCGAGAACCCCTCGATCAAGCGCGCCAGTGGCCTCATCATCTCCATCACCGGCGGCAAGGATCTCATGCTGTACGAAGTCGACGAAGCCGCGACCCGCATTCGCGACGAGGCTGACCCTGACGCCAACATCATCGTCGGCGCGTCCTTCGATGAAAGCCTTGAAGGCATCGTCCGCGTCTCGGTGGTGGCGACCGGCATCGACAATCTCGACCCGGCGCAAGAGACGCCGGCCGCGGAAAGCCCACTCACGCAGCTCGCCGGCAGGCTGCGCAACGACAGCCGCCGCATCGCCGATCGCATCGAGCGCAGTGCACCGCTGCCGCAAGTCGAGAGCCCGCCGCTCCGCCCCGCGGCCCGCGCCCCCCTAGGCCAACCGGCAAGGCCGAATCCGGAACATGCGCGCCCCGCGGCCGATCGGCCGCTCGATCCTTACGGCCGCTCCTCTGCGCGCAATGCGACCGACGACGGCATTCTCGACATCCCGGCCTTCCTGCGCCGCACCGCCAACTGAGCGGGCGCGAGGGGGGAGTCACTTGCCTGGCGACCAGCGAGCCCAACAACAGATCGTCATCCCGGGGCGCGACGAAGTCCCGAGCCCGGGATCCATCGGACCGCGGTGACTGTTGAGCAATGGATTCCGGGCCCGCGCCAAGAGGCGCGCCCCGGAATGACGGAGCAAAACAACAACTCTCCAATGCCGGAAATGGACCTCTGCGACGCGGCTTCAGAACGTTTTGGCCTGAGTCCAGGCCACGAAGCAGGCGCGCTCCCTCTCCCGCTTGCGGGAGAGGGTGGGGGAGAGGCTGTTTCCGCATCGGGAGTCTTCAGAGAGCCCCCACCCGCGCCTTCGGCGCGACCTCCCCGCAAGCGGGAGAGGTTGAGCGAGCCCGCGGCTCGCATCGATTCAACCAAGCGCCATTCTGCTCCGAGAGTCCGTGTGCGCAGCGCGCGGCTTCACGCTGCCGTGCTACGCGGGTTCTCCGCTGGTTCCTTTTTGTCCGCCTCCTTGTCGCGAGACAGCCATGCCGGGAAACGTAGCAGGCGATCTATACTCTCTTTCGGCGGTTCGACGGGCGGCACGATGGGCGCATCATGGACCGAACTCGGCAGATCCAGTGCAGCCTGGCCGGCTCGCACCGCATCCGCGCGCTGATCCAGTTCGCGCAACAGGGGATCGAGCACGCTGTCGATTTCGGTCGCCACCGACAACAGGAAACTATTGAGCTCGCGGGCCTCGGGCACGACGGCCGCGGCCGGCTCGATCGCCTTGGAGAGACCATCGACGACGGGTGCAAACGCGCCGGCGGCGTGCTTGATTCGCGTTTTGATCGCTTCGATTTCGCTCAAGACGCGATCACGCTCCCGCCTTTGCTTCTCCTCCGAAAGGCGGGCTTCAATTTCAGCGATCTGAGCTGTCAGGGTCGTGGCTTCGGATGCAAGGGCATCGCGTCTTCCGCGCACGCGATCCAGATCGCGGCTGAGATTGTCCACTAAGTCGTCCTTTCCGAACATTGTTTTGCTCCGTAGGACAGCCGTAGCGCGAACCGCCAGCCTCGCAACCGAATGAAAGGCTGGATCGGCCGAAACAGGCATCAACTTCGGTCGCGTCACATGGGCCGACATGGTGATCCCCCAATCGTCCACATTAGGCGACCGGATGGTTAACAAGTGGTTAATTTCAACAGCCGATGCGGCAATGGGGGCGCTCTTCGGCTATACTCGCCCCGGTAGCATCACCGGAGGGGACGCTTCGATGGAGCACGAGGCCAGAAACGAATCCAGGACAGAGCCAAAAAACATCGTCATCTGCTGCGACGGCACGGGCAACGAGATCAGCGAGAACATCTCCAATGTGCTGAAGCTCTATCGCTGCCTGCGCAAGACCGACAGGACCCGGCCGCGGCAGCTCGTGTTCTATGATCCCGGCGTCGGCACGGTGACGGAGCCGACGACGTGGCACCGCTGGAAGGCCAACGTCAACCTGGTGCTGGGGCTCGCCACCGGCTACGGGCTCGATGACAACGTGCTCGCGGCCTATTGCTTCCTGGTTCAGCATTACGCGCCGGGCGACCAGATCTATTTGTTCGGCTTCTCGCGCGGCGCCTACACCGTGCGGGCGCTGGCGGGACTGATCCACAAGGTGGGGCTGATCGCGCCCGAACAGGCGAACCTCGCCGGCTCGGGCCTGATCGCCTACAAGCAATATTCGGGCACTGGGCGCGGCAATGACCTGCCCGATCTCGCCGATGCCGGCAGCGACGAGGACGGGCCGCTGCCGACCGACCGCTTCGATCTCGCCGCGCAGTTCGCGCGCATCACCTCCTCGCGCTGGCCGACGATCCGCTTCATTGGCGTGTGGGACACGGTTGCGAGCGTGATCGTGCCGCGGCCGGACCGGCTGTATTGGCCGAGCCTGGAGGAGCTGGCGTTCACGCTCGCCAACCCGAGCGTGAAGATCTTTCGCCAGGCGATCGCGATCGACGAGCGACGCTGCATGTTCCGCCTGAAGGAGTGGATCGAGCCGCAGCAGTTCTGGAGCAACCGCTTCGTTCCCGATGAGAAGAAGGAGCCGCAGGACATCCTGCAGGTGTACTTCGCGGGCTGCCATTGCGACGTCGGCGGCGGCTATGCCGAGCGCGAATCGGGCCTGTCGAAATATCCGCTCCTGTGGATGATCGACGAGGCGATCAAGGCGGGGCTGCACTTCAACCCGCGCACGGTCAACCAGCTCGCCTGGGGCGTCCAGCGCAAGAACAGCCCGTTCAGCTATGTCGCGCCCAGCGTGAAGGGCGAGATGCACGATTCGATGACGCCGGCCTGGCGCCTGCTCGAATACATTCCGAAAAGCGCGACCTACAAGGAATGGCCGGAGCGGCAGGTCTATTTCGGCTTCTACATCCCCGACTGCGAGCCGCGCGTCATCCCCGCAGGCGCGCATGTGCATGAGAGCGTGGTGCAGCGGATGGCTGACGTGCCTGAGTACAGGCCGGTGAATCTGCCGAAGGATTTCGTGACCGTGCCGATGCCGGTGGGGCCGCAGGCGCCGACGAGTGTTGAGGCGGCGTGAGGGGCGTGAGCGCGCCACACGAACGCTGCGTTCCCTCCCCCCTTGCGGGGGAGGGCTAGGGAAGGGGTGCCACGCGACACACTCTCTCCGCGTTGATCGACGCTGCTGTTGCCGTCGCTCGCGTACGGCCGAGACCTTTTGCTGGGCTACCCCCTCCCCGCCCTCCCCGCAAGGGGGAGGGAGCAGAGCGGAGCAAGGCGAGGGAGCAGAGCGCCGCGCCTGGCTAATGCTTCCTTAATCGCATCGAAGAATCGCTAAAATTCTCCGCCACGCCTTAGCATGATGGTGCGACACTCTGTTCCATTCTTTCCCGAAACGCATTTCGCGTGAGGAGGACGAGCGACATGCAGCATCAGCGTCGATTTGCCCGCGTCAAGCCGAGCGGGCTGGTATCGCGACAGGCCAAGATCATCACCGACCCGAAGGCGCCGGTGATCAACTGCACGCTGATCGACTATTCGCCGGGCGGCGCCTGCGTCGATCTCGGCGGCCAGGTCAAAATCCCCGACCGCTTCGAGCTGCTGCACGTCAACACGCGCAAGCGCTGCCGGGTGGCGTGGAAGCGCGGGACGCGGGTGGGCGTGGTGTTTTAGGGGGCTCGATGCACGGAGCGGGCCAGATTCTCCATCGTCGTCCCGGCGAAGGAATTTGTGGCGCGCGTCTACTTCCGCCACCTCGCCTTCGCGCCCGCGACGATCTGCATCGCGACGCCGGCGATCCAGCCGAGGAGGACGAGCCAGGTCCACAGGATATGCGGCTCCTCGCGCAGCACGATGACGCCGACGGAGACGAAGGCAGTCAGCGTGGCGCAGAAGGTGCCGGCCGAGCTCAAAAATTCCGCGGCGTCGATGCGAGAATGCGCGTCGTCGAACGGCATCTGCGGCGTGTCGATGCCGAGATAGAAGCCGGCGGCGCCGAGGATCATCATCAGCAGCAGAAAACCCTGCGTGGTCAGCATTGGGATCGTCGATCCCACATAGGCGCCAACGAACAGGCCGCATGCCGCCCCCGCGAGTGCCAGCCCGCAACGCTCCAGCACGTGGGCAGACTTCCGGACACCATAGCGCATGGCAGGCCTCGCGGGGTTTTGCGCCAGCGAGGTTAGGCTAATTCGGCTGATGGCGGAAGGTAAGTAGAGTCACGGAGGGGTGATGTGTGAGGGGTGAGAAGCGCGAGCGGCGGCGC
Source organism: Bradyrhizobium sp. CB82 (assembly GCF_029714405.1). NCBI lineage: Bacteria > Pseudomonadati > Pseudomonadota > Alphaproteobacteria > Hyphomicrobiales > Nitrobacteraceae > Bradyrhizobium > Bradyrhizobium sp. CB82. Next base: position 9,081,993 of record NZ_CP121650.1, read on the forward strand.
CACACCTTCATCGGCCGTCGGGACGATGGTTGCGATCGGGGCGGCGCTGTTGCGTCACGCGTAGCGCGCATTTGGAGCCCCCTCACCTCGCCCCGAACGTGGTCTTGCCGAACAGCGCCTTCTGCGTCGCGGGCTGCGAGCGCCAGTATTGCGGCGGGGCGTCGACGGTGCCGCCGAGCTCGGCGGCGGCGTGCCAGCCCCAGCGCGGGTCGTAGAGCATGGCCCGCGCCAGCGCGACCATGTCGGCCTTGCCGGAGGCGACGATCTCCTCGGCGTGCTTTGCCTCCGTGATCAGGCCGACCGCGACCGTCGTCACGCCGGTCTCACGCTTGATGGCCTCCGCGAACGGCACCTGGTAGCCGGGGCCGAGCGGAATCTTCTGAAGCGGCGACACGCCGCCGGAGGAGGCGTCGACCCAGTCGATGCCGCGCTTCTTCAGCTGTTTCACGAACTCGATGGTCTGCGGCAGGTCCCAGCCGCCCTCGACCCAGTCGGTCGAGGACACGCGCATGCCGACCGGCTTGTCGTGCGGGAAGACGGCGCGCACGGCGTCGAACAGCTCGAGCGGAAAGCGCATGCGGTTTTCGAGCGAGCCGCCATACGCGTCGGCGCGGCGGTTGGAGATCGGCGAGAGGAATTGATGCATGAGATAGCCGTGCGCGCCGTGCAGCTCGATCGCGTCGATGCCGAGCCGCATCGCGCGACGCGTGCAATCGACGAAGGCGTCGCGAATGCGCACCATGCCGGCGCGGTCGAGCGCGGTTGGGGCCGCCTCGCCCTCCTTGTGCGGCAGCGCGCTTGGCGCGACCGGCTGCCAGCCACCCTGATCTTCGCGCAGCAGCTGCCCGCCTTCCCACGGCCGCGCCGATGAGCCCTTGCGGCCGGCGTGCGCGAGTTGCATCGCGACCGCGGCGGTGGAATGCTTGCGCACCGATTTGATGATCTGCTTCAGCGCCGCCTCGCAGGCATCGCTGTAGAGCCCGAGGCAGCCCGGCGTGATCCGCCCGATCGCCTCGACATGCGTCGCCTCGATGCAGAACACGGACGCGCCCGACAACGCCAGCGAATTGATGTGGGTGAAGTGCCAGTCGGTCGCAACGCCGTCCTCGGCCGAATACTGGCACATCGGCGACACCATGACGCGGTTCTTCAATGCGAGGCCGCGCAGCTTAATCGGGGAAAACAGGGCGCTCATGCGAAGAGCTCCGGGATGGAGGGGCGATGAGCGGGAAGTGTAATGGGCGGGGGCCGGAATGCTAGCCGCGCGGAAGGAATGGCTGGCCAGCGGCATAGTGCATTGCGCTGGCGGGGGGCGGCCGGCGGATTTGGCACAGGCCGCGCCACTATTCCACCAGCGTGAACTGCAACAGCAGCGTGCGCTGGAGCAGCGAAAAATTGTCGTCGGAGACGAGCGTCAGCACGGTCTCGCCATCGGCACTGACGTGGGCGTCGATGCCTTCCATGTTGTCGATCTCGTGGCCGAGATCGGCGGCGAAGAGCTCGGGCCCGTCGACCAGCGCGCCCGGCGCGATCGACTTCAGCTGGAGCGCGCGGATGCGGATGTTGACGCCGGTGAACCAGGAGAATTTGCGTTCCAAAACCAGAAGCTCGCCGGACGGCAGCAGCACCGCATCGCTGATGTCGAAATTCTCGGTGCGGCGCACGCTGAACTGGCCGGGCGAGGGACCGCCGATCAAGAACGCGATCAGATTGCCGTCGCGGTCGAGCCCGCGCTCGGAGAAAGCGATCAGCGTGCCGGCCAAAGGCCGCCCCTTGGGCACGAACACCATCCCCTCGAGCCCCTTGTTGTACGGCAGCTTCTTCGCCGCCGGCGGCAACGGCAGCACCTCGCCGCGCGCCTGCGTAAATCCTTTCGCGAAATCGAAACGCATCAGCGCATTGACGCGCTCGAGCCCGACATAAACGAGGGAGCCGTCGAGCGCGATCGATTCGGTGTCGTACCAGAGGCGTTTCTCGGTGATCGGCCGCCCCTCTGCATTCAGCATCGGCGCGGCCTCGACGTTATCGAGCCCGACCATGTCGCGCCCGGAATAGCGGATCGTCCCGCTGAACCATGCGCCCTGATCGGAGATCGCGATGAAGCGCTCGCCTTGGGTATCGAGGAAGCGGATGCCGGAGAGGCCGCCAAAACCGCGATAGGGCGAAGTCAGCACCAGGCCGCTGCGATACTCCAGCGCGCCGAAGCGGGTGCGCGCGCGGTCGCGCGGCTCGAACGCGGTAATTGGCCGCGCGTTGACCTCGAGGCTGACAGTCTCGGTGACGGTGTGTCCGGCCTGGCCGGCAAATTTCGGCGGCGGCTGGGTCGCGGGCTGAGCGCGCGCAGCTGCGGGAAACGCTGATATCGCGGCTCCCGCCGCCGCATGGCCGAGGAATTTGCGGCGGGAGAAATACGCGGTCACGAATGCAGTTTGCGGCGCGGCCGGCTCGGGGCTTGCGCGGGCGCCGAGTGCGTCTCGCTGAACAGCTCGGCGAGCTTTTCGGTGATGGCGCCGCCAAGCTCTTCCGCGTCCACGATCGTCACCGCGCGGCGGTAGTAGCGCGTAACGTCATGACCGATGCCGATCGCGATCAGCTCCACCGGCGAACGCGTCTCGATCTCCTCGATGATGTGCCGCAGGTGCCGCTCGAGATAGTTGCCGGGATTAACCGACAGCGTGGAATCGTCGACCGGCGCGCCGTCCGAGATCATCATCAGGATCTTGCGCTGCTCGGTTCGGCCGAGCAGGCGCTTGTGCGCCCAGTCGAGCGCCTCGCCGTCGATGTTCTCCTTGAGCAGCCCCTCGCGCATCATCAGCCCGAGATTTTTTCGCGCACGACGCCACGGCGCATCGGCGGATTTGTAGATGATGTGGCGGAGATCATTCAGGCGGCCGGGATTGGCCGGCTTGCCGGCGGCAAGCCACGCTTCGCGCGACTGCCCGCCCTTCCAGGCGCGGGTGGTGAAGCCGAGAATCTCGACCTTGACGCCGCAACGCTCCAGCGTGCGCGCCAGGATGTCGGCGCAGGTCGCCGCCACCGTGATCGGGCGTCCCCGCATCGAGCCGGAATTGTCGAGCAGCAGCGTCACCACGGTGTCGCGGAAGGTCGCCTCCTTCTCACGCATGAAGGACAGCGGGTGATAGGGATCGGTCACCACGCGCGACAGGCGCGCGGGATCCAGAATGCCCTCTTCGAGGTCGAACTCCCAGGCGCGATTCTGCTGCGCCATCAGGCGGCGCTGCAAGCGGTTGGCGAGGCGCGCGACGATGCCTTGCAGATGCGCGAGCTGCTTGTCGAGGTAAGAGCGCAGCCGCTCCAATTCGTCATGGTCGCAGAGGTCTTCGGCGGCGATCACCTCGTCGAACTTCGGCGCGAAGGCGTGGTATTCCGGCCCGCGCGGCTCGTTGGCCCCGCGCGAATTCGGCCTCGTCGCTTCCCCCGGCGTCTCGTCGTCGCCGAGTTCGCCGTCGTCGAACGTGTCCGATGTCGAGGCCTGCGCGCTTTCCATCGCGCTCTCGGAGAGTTCTTCCGTCGTCGCCTGTGCCTGGTCGGCGCTCATCTCCTGCGCGGCATCGGAATCGGGCGAGCCCTCCGCCCCGGCCTGATCGTTGTCGCCGTCGCGGTTGTCGTCCTGATTGTCGTCCTCGTCGGAATCGGCATTGCGCTCGTCACCGAGGTCGAGCGCGGACAACAGGTCATGCACGGCATCGCCAAACCTGGTCTGGTCCTCGACCAGCCGATCCAGACGATCCAGCCGCGCGCCGATCCTGTCCTCCAGCGTCGGCCGCCAGAGATCGACCATCTTCTTCGCCGCCGCCGGCGGCGCCATTCCGGTCAGGCGTTCGCGCACCAGCATGGCGAGCGCATCCGCCAGCGGCGCATCGGCGCGGTCGGTGATCTCGTCGAACTTGCCGCGATGGAAATGGTCATCGAGCATTGCGGTGAGGTTTTTTGCCACGCCCGCCATGCGGCGCGCGCCGATCGCCTCGACCCGCGCCTGCTCCACCGCCTCGAACACGCCGCGCGCCTGCGGATTGCCCGGCATCAGCTTGCGGTGCAGCTTCGGATCGTGACAGGCGAGCTTGAGCGCGATCGAGTCGGCATGGCCGCGCACGATCGCCGCATCCCGCTTGGTCATCTTCCGCGCCGGTTCGGGCAGCCGCGCCTTGCCCGGCGCAAGGCCGGGGCGCTCGGCGGCAAAGCTGATGTCGAGCTCGGGCGTCTTGGCGATCGCCTTCAGGCACGACGCCACCGAGCGCTTGAACGGCTCGGTCGGCGCTTCCTTGGTGTTGCGGAATTTCGAGTTGGATGTGCTGCTCATAGCGACTTCGTAAACCAATGGCGCTTCACGCCGCCCGGATAGCCGTCAATGGCGCCGAATTCTTCGTAGCCGCAGGAGCGGTAGAAGCCCGGCGCCTGGAAACTCATCGTGTCGAGATAGCAGCGGGTCGCCCCGAACCGTCTCGCCTCGTCCTCGATCGCCGCGATCAGTTTTGTGCCGTGATCCTTGCCGCGGTATTTCTGCTCGATCCAGAACAGCTGGATGAACAGCACCGTGGTCCAGACCTCACCGACGATCCCGCCGACGATCTTGCCGCGCTCCTTCAGGGAAATCGCGAGGCGCTTGTACTTCTGCTTCCCCATCTTTTCGGTGTTGTAACCGATGAGCCCGCCGAGCACGGCTTTCTTGGTTGCCCCAATGCTGCGCTCGACGCTGATGGAGGCCATTGTTCGGCTATCTGGATCAGCTGAGCGCCACGTTGACCGCCGATTCCGGCAGCTCCGCATTGAAGCAACGCTGGTAGAACTCGGCGACCAGGGGACGCTCGAGCTCGTCGCACTTGTTGAGGAAGGTAACGCGGAAGGCGAAGCCGATATCGCCGAAGATGTCGGCATTCTCCGCCCAGGTGATCACCGTGCGCGGGCTCATCACCGTCGACAGATCGCCATTGGCGAAGGCGTTGCGGGTGAGATCGGCAAGGCGGACCATCTTGTTGACGATGTCGCGGCCTTCCTGGGTGCGATAGTGCCTGGCCTTCGCCAGCACGATCTCCACTTCCTCGTCATGGCCGAGATAGTTGAGCGTGGTGACGATCGACCAGCGGTCCATCTGGCCCTGGTTGATCTGCTGCGTGCCGTGATAGAGGCCCGAGGTATCGCCAAGGCCGACCGTGTTCGCCGTCGAGAACAGGCGGAACGCCGGATGCGGCTTGATCACCTTGTTCTGGTCCAGGAGCGTCAGGCGGCCGGAGACCTCCAGCACGCGCTGGATCACGAACATCACGTCCGGACGGCCGGCGTCGTATTCGTCGAACACCAGCGCGACATTGTGCTGGAGCGCCCAGGGCAAGATGCCGTCGCGGAATTCGGTGACCTGCTTGCCGTCCTTGACCACGATCGAGTCCTTGCCGACGAGGTCGATACGGCTGATGTGGCTGTCGAGGTTGACGCGCACGCAGGGCCAGTTGAGCCGCGCGGCGACCTGCTCGATATGGGTGGATTTACCGGTGCCGTGATAGCCCGTCACCATGACGCGCCGGTTCTTGGCGAAGCCGGCGAGGATCGCGAGCGTGGTGGCGCGGTCGAAGCGGTAATCGGCATCGGCTTCGGGCACGTGAGGATCGACTTCGGAATAAGCCGGCACTTCGAGATCGCTGTCGATCCCGAAGACCTGGCGCACCGACACTTTCATGTCGGGCAAACCGTTGACTTCCTCAATCTTGGACAGGGCGGCGGTCGTCATTCATCCTCCGAGGCCCCGGGCGGTCCCGAGACCAGTTATTTGCACTTTGGCTGCGGCTGGGTGCGGTTGCGAACCTATCAGAGACCGCAGGCTGGCAGAAGCCCGCGCCCCAATCAAAGTTCCGTTGTCTTTTCATTCAGATAGGCAAGGAACGCTTTTTTTGGAAGGCTGCCCTGCGAATCGCGCCGAAATTCCATGGCTTTGGGGCCTGCTTTGGCACTTTGGCCGCCCTGCCCTACTTATGTAAGGTCTGAACACCGAAGCCCCTGCCCGACACAGAGACGGACGTGACGTCCATTCTTGATCCCTTCATCGCGTTTGTCTCGGCCCATGCCTGGCTGGCCTATCTGACCCTGTTCCTCGCGGCGCTCCTGGAAGCCGTTCCGGTGGTGGGTTCGGTGGTCCCCGGCTCGACCATCATCCTGGCGCTGAGCGCCCTGATTCCGGGCGGTGAACTCCGGCTGCAATGGGTGTTGCTGGCGGCCGCCTGTGGTGCGGTGCTGGGTGACGGTTCGGCCTACTGGATCGGGCACAAGCAGCAGCGCGAGATCCTCAGCACCTGGCCGCTGACCAACTATCCCCGCGTGGTCGCGGAGAGCGAGACCTTCTTCCGTCGCTTCGGCACCTGGGCCGTGTTCTTCGCCCGCTTCGTGCCCCCGATCCGCGCCTTCGTGCCGGTCACGGCCGGCGCGCTCGGTATGCAGCCGGCACGGTTCTACGCCGTGAACATCCCCGCGATCCTGGTCTGGGCGCCGGCCCATGTGCTGCCCGGCGTGCTCGCGGTCTCCGCGCTGCACGAATACGCCGGACTGCCGCATCATGAGCATGTCGGCAAGCACATCTGGATGTTCACCGTCACCGGCGTCGCGATCATTCTCGGCCTTACGATCTGGACCATCCGCCGCCGCCACGGCAGCGGTATCGCGCCGGCGAAGCCGGGGGCCTAGAAGGTAATGAGATTTGACTTGATTGCCGCCTCGAAGGAGGTGCGCTCCCTCTCCCGCTTGCGGGAGAGGGCTGGGGAGAGGGTGTCGCCGCATTCGACACCTCCGATGTGGAGAGAGCCCCCACCCGCGCCTTCGGCGCGACCTCCCCCGCAAGCGGGAGAGGTTGATCGAGCCCGCGGCCCACAATCGATCGAACCGAAGCCTGTCCAGCTCTAACTCCTGGACTCGACAGCCGTCGTCGCTCTCCGTCCCGGCGCCGGGCCGACATAGCGCGCGCGGGGGCGGATCAGGCGGCCGTGCTGCAACTGCTCGCTGGCATGGGCGATCCAACCGACGCTGCGCGCCATCGCGAACAGCGCGAGCTCGCTGCCGGCCGGCAGGCGCAGGGCGTGCACCAGCACGGCCAGCGCATAGTCGATATTGACGAGCTCGCCGGTCGCCTCCGCAATCCGCTCCGGCACTTCTCTCGTGAATTTTCGCGGCGCGCCGGCGCGCGCCAGCGCGTTGAGCAGCGACTGCGCGCGGGGATCGCCGCGCTTGTAGACGCCGTGGCCGAAGCCGGCAAACCGCTCGCCCAGCGCGACGCGTTCGCGCACCATCGGCTCGACGTCGCGATCCACCAGCGTCTTCACGAGCTGCGAGGCCAGCACGCCGGCGCCGCCATGCTTGGGTCCCTTGAGCGCCGCGAGGCCGGCGATGACGGCATCGTAGAGATTGAGGCCGGTCGATGCCGCGCAGCGCGCAGTGAAGGTCGAGGCGTTCAATTCGTGCTCGGCAAGCAGCACCAGCGCGCGGCGGATGAGATCGGCCGCATGCTTGTTGCCGGTTGCCCAGGCGAGCGCGATCTGCTGGTGCAAAGGCTCTGCCGACGGCTCGGCATTGAGCATGGTCGCAACCAGCAGCCGGACGATGCGGGCTCCGACCAGCGCGCGGCCATCGGGCGCGCGGGTGAAGGCGCGGGGATCGGCGCTGGAGGCAAGCGCCAGCACCGCGATGGCACGGTCGATCGGCGCGGCACGCCGCGCGGCCTCCGCGATCGCGCGCATCTCGCCGGAGACATGAGGGCAATTGTCTGACGCAAAGGGATCGACGCCGGAAACGTCCCAGAGCAGCGTCGCGGCATGCTCCAACGTGTCCCGCTCGGCGAGGTCGACACAGTTCACGCCGCGATAGATCGCGCCGTCTTCGGTGATGGTCGCGATTTCCGTGTCCATGACCGGCAGGTCGGCATCGAAGCTGCGCAGGCCCCGCGGCTCGGGGGAGGGCGCGCGGCGTTCCTTGAGGCCACGAACGTCCTCGGCGCGGTAGCGGTGGCTGCGCGAATCCGGCGTCGGCTCGGAGCGGATCAGGCCGCGGCTGACATAGGCGTAGAGGGTTGCCGGCGAAATCGCGAGCTCGGCGGCGGCCTCGCGGGCCGAGAGGTACAGCTCCTCGGAATTTTTCATATTGATTTATGTAATCAAGATTGATCAATCTGTCGAGAGGCCTGATCTTCTCGATGTGAAAGGAGACAGGCCATGAACATCCACCTCACCAAAAGCCAGATCGGACTGGACGGGGTTGCCGCCGCCGAGACCGTGCTCAGCCATGTCGATGGCGCGCGCGGCGAGCTGATCATCGCCGGCGAGCGCGTCGGCACTCTCGCCCGCCAGTCGAGCTTTGAGGGCGTCACCGCCCGGCTCTGGAACGGCGCCATTGGAGGCACGCTCAGCGAAGCCAATGTGCGGGCGAGCCTCGGGCTTGCACGCGAACGCGCCTTTGCACGACTGCCGGATCTTTTGCCGGCAACGCGCGGCATGGGCATCATCGACGGTTTTCGCGCTGGTATCGCAGGCTTGCGCGCCGAGAATGGGCTGGAGCACGAGGCGACCATCGTCGGCGCGTTTCCGGTGATTGCCGGCGCGCTGGCGCGGCGCGCGAAAGGGCTCGATCCGGTCGCGCTGGATGCGAATGCGAGCCATGCCGCCGACACACTCAGAATGCTGCGTGGCGCCGCGCCCGAGCCGCGCGAGGTCGCGGCGCTCGATGCCTATTTCGTCACCGTCTGCGATCACGGCATGAACGCCTCGACCTTCGCCACGCGCGTGGTTGCCTCGACGTAGGCCGATCTGTTCGCCGCGGTCACCGCAGGCTATTGCGCGCTCACCGGCCCGCTGCATGGCGGCGCGCCGGAGCCGGTGCTGGAAATGCTGGATGCGATCGGCTCGCGCGAACGGATCCAGCCATGGGTCGATGCGGCGCTGGCGCGCGGCGAACGGCTGATGGGATTTGGCCATCGCGTCTATCGCGTGCGCGATCCGCGCGCCGACGTGCTGAAGGCCGCGATCGAGCGGCTTTCCGCCGACGGCGGCGCCGACCTGCCATTTGCCGGTGAGGTCGAGGCCTATATCCGCGCTGCGCTGCGCAAGAAGAACCCGGATCGGCCGCTGGAGACCAATGTCGAGTTCTTCACTGCGATCCTGCTCGATGCGCTCGCGATCCCGCGCCAGGCCTTCACGCCGATCTTCGCCGTGGCGCGCGCTGCCGGGTGGACCGCACACGCACTCGAACATCGGCGGACGGGACGGCTGATCCGGCCGAGCTCGTCATATGTGGGGGCGATGCCGAAGGAGTGAGGAAAGCCTGTCCCGGATGGAGCGCAAGCGTCATCCGGGTCACGACCGGTGAGAGGCCTACGCCTCCTTCACCACCGTCTTCAGGTAATTATACGCCTTGATGATCTCGATCAGGCGGTCTTCGGTGGAGCGGTCGCCGCCATTGGCGTCGGGGTGGTGCTGCTTCACCAGCGCCTTGTACTTGGCCTTGACGTCGGCGAGCGTGGCATTGGGACCGAGTCCCATCACCTGAAGCGCTTTACGCTCCGCGTTCATCACCTTGCGCGTTTCAGCCTTCGGCTGGGCCTCCGGCCCGCGCCGCCAGTTGGCGCGGCCGTTGATCTCGCTGAACATGCTGAATGGATCGAACGCACCATCGATCTCGGCTTCGGTCCCCTTCTTGACGCCGCCATTGGCGCCCATCTTCCAGGTCGGACGGTGGCCGGTGAGCGCATCCTTCTGGTAGCGCGCGACCGCGTCGGCATTCATGCCGGAGAAGAAATTGTAATTCTGGTTGTACTCGCGCACGTGATCCAGGCAGAAGTGCCAATACTCGCGCGAATTTTCGCGGCCCTTCGGCGCACGATGGCTGCCCTTGTTCTGGCAGCCGGTCCATTCGCAACCGACCACGGTCTCGCGCGGCTTTGCTTCCGGCTTCGCACCTCTCGGCTTGACGCGGATGGAGTCGAAGAATTTTGATGAATCGATCGGCATGACTGACTTTGACTACGCAATGCAAAAACCTTCAAGTCTTGACATTGCAAATGGCGTAAAACCATAGCCGAAGGTTCGCTTCGGCGTTCCTAAGGACGGCCGCCAAGAGCGGCCTATGCATTGACGGAACGGGACCGCGCGACTTGATGCTCACATGACAGGCAACGACATGGCTACACAAGACACTATCAGCAACAAGTTGCGCGAAGCTTTCTCGCCGGACAGCCTGCAGGTGATCGATGAATCACATCTGCATGAAGGCCACGCCGGCCACCGGGCGGGCGGCGAGACGCACTTCCGGGTTTATATCGTGTCGAACGCCTTCAAAGGGAAGAGCCGGGTCGAGCGTCACCGCATGATTAATTCGACGCTGGCCGCGGAACTCTCCGGCGGCGTGCACGCGCTGGCGATCCACGCGCAGGCACCGGGGGAAGGCGGGAGCTGAACGAAGTCGAGACGCTGACTGGGCTTTCTTCCCCTCATCCTGAGAGCTTGCCAATCTTTCTCGTTTTGCGTGGTCATGTGGCAGTTCCTCGTCGTGGCAACGCGTGGGCTGGGCGGCTGTGGCGAGGTTGGGGGATGTCGATGAACGCTCCTCTATGCGCTAGCGAGGCGGTTGCCTTGCAGGATGTTGTTGGCGAGGGCGTACCAGAGCACGACGGCGCGGACCTTTTCGAAGCCGCGCACGGTCAATTGGCGCAGGTCCCAGTTGCGCCAGCGGGCATGTATGCACTCGCAAATCGACCGGGGCTTGTATCGGGCCTTGCCCTCTTCGCTCGCCATGCGCGCACGCCAGGCCAACACCCCCGGGCCGTCGCCGCGTCGCGGTAGATGGGGATCGGTGCCGTGCTTGGATTGAGTGGGCGGGCAAAAGATATCGATGCCCTCGGCGTGCGCCCACTCGATGTCCTCGGCACTGCCAAAGCCGCCATCGACGAGATGGTCCTTGGGCAACCCGCCAGGACGCGCGCGCTGCCGCTCCAGCATGGGCCGCATCAGGCCGCGGTCGGACCCGGTGTTGCAGACCTTGATGTCAACGACGATCGGCTGGCCGGCGGCACTCATCACCTGCACGTTGTAGGCGGGGCGGAAGCCGCCGTCGGCCATCTTCATGACCCGTGCGTCGGCGTCCGTCGTGGAGGCCCGCGGCTCTTTCGGCTTCTTGCCGTTGCCGCGCTTTTCTTCGCGCTCCTTGCGCTGCTGCTTGATTTCGGCGAGCGCCGTCTGCGCCGCTTTGACGCGCGCTCTGCGCTCACGCGCGGCGCGCTCCTTGGCGGCCTTCATGCGCTGATTGCTAGCATCCGAACGAGCGTCAACCTCGCGTTTGAGGTCTTCCACCACCGCCTCAGCCAAGGCCAGGTGCCGATCGAGCGTCGCCTCCCGCCGGAACGAAGCGGCCCCGGCGCTGGCCCGGACCCGAACACCGTCCTGCGCCAGCGTTTCCAGATTGACGAGGCCGACCTTCGCCAGCACCGCCAAATGCTCGCAAAGCAGCCGGTCGAGCAGGTCGGCGCAACCGACCCGGAAGTCCGCCAGCGTGTGATGGTTCACCGACACCCCGCCACACAGCCAACGATAGGCGTCATGGCTCTCGCAAAGCCGCTCCAACGCGCGCGCGCTGCCGACGCCCTCGCTGGTGGCATAGAGCCACAGCGCCAGCAAAAGCCGCGGCGATGTCGCGGGGTGACCAGGCCGATCGCCCCGCGCTTTGATCCGGTTCTCCAGCTCACTCAGGTCGAGTTCCTCGACATAGGACCAGATCAGGCGCACCGGATGGTCTTCCCCGATCAGGCTCTCGATATCCACTGCTCGCAACTCGATTTGATCGCGTTGGGGCTCACGAAGTCGCGGCGCTGCGAGCGGCGCCGCACCGGCTTGCGGCTTTGCCTGCTCCGGCAGATCCCCAAACAATTCATCAGCGGCCATCATCCCTCCTGCGAATCCATCACCGCAAGAGAATCACACAGCACCAGCTTTCGGCTATACCGCTTGCGAGCAGTCAAAAAGATTCACAGCCTCTGAGGAGCGCGCCCTTGCGCGAGTCTCGAAGGATTAAGGCCCCGCTGCAGCATCCCGGCCTGCATGGTTCGAGACGGCGCTTGCGCGCCTCCTCACCATGAGGATTGAGAGCTCAAATCAATCAAAACGCCGTCCCGGCCCGCCGCGGCTTGGCCTCCTCCACCTCCGCCTCGCGCGGCACCGGTGAAATACGGAGTGCGGTGATGCGGTTGCGCTCGCGGCGCAGCACGCGGAAACGGAAGCCGTGGAACGTAAAACTCTGGCCGCGGTCCGGGATCGAGCGTGCCTCGTGGATGACGAGGCCGGCAACCGTCGTTGCCTCTTCATCAGGCAGACGCCAGTCCATGGCGCGGTTGAGATCGCGGATCGGCACCGAGCCGTCGACCACGACCGAGCCATCGGGCTGGGCTCGCACGCCCGCGACGACCACGTCATGCTCGTCGGAGATATCGCCGACGATCTCCTCCAAAATGTCTTCCAGCGTCACAAGACCCTCAACTTCGCCGTACTCGTCGACGACGAGTGCGAAATGGGTCTTGCGACGGCGGAAGGCCTTCAGCTGTTCGGAGACCGGCCGCATCTCCGGCACGAACCAGGGCGGCAGCGCGATGGTCGAGGCGTCGATGCGCGAGGTGTCGCCTTCGGAGGCGCGAATGGCGCGCAACAGGTCCTTGGCGTGGAGCACGCCGATGATGTTTTCGGGCTTGTCGCGCCACAGCGGGATGCGGGTGTATTCGGTCGCCAGCACCTCGCGCACCAGATCCTCCGGCGGAAGGTCTGCGTTGATCATCATCATCTCGGTGCGATGGATCATGACGTCCGAGACCTGAAGCTCACGCAGGTCCAGGAGGCCGCCGAGCATGTCGCGGTCCTGCTTTTCGAACTTACCCTCATGGTGCAGCAAATCGACCGCGCCGCGCAGGCGCTCGGTCGGCGACAGGATCGCCTGGTGCTCACCGGCAAGGCCGAACAGCCGCATCAACAGGCGCACGATGACTTCCACCACATGCAACAGTGGTCCCAGCACATACATCGTCAGCCGCATCGGGCGCGCCACGGCGAGCGCCATGCGGTCGGGCGCGTTGATGGCGATGGTCTTGGGCAGCACTTCGGCGAAGATCACGACCAGCACGGTCATCACGCCCGTCGCATAGAGCACGCCGACCTCGCCGAACCAGGTGGTGAAGATCCCGGTCGCAATCGCCGAGGCACCGATATTGGCGATGTTGTTGCCGAGCAGCAGCGCGCCGATCAGCCGCTCGCGCATGTCGAGCAAGCCGGAGACGACGACGGCCTCTCGATTGCCCTGCTTGGAGAGCCGCAGCATGCTGGCGCGCGAGGCGCCGGTCAGCGCGGTCTCGCTCGCGGCGAAGAACGCCGAAACCAGGAGGCAGAAGACGACGATAGAGAATCCGAGCCAATCCATGACCCAACCGCCGATGTCAGTCGCTCATCACGCCTTGCGCGCGAGCTTGTCGTTCAGGAAGTCGCGCACCAGCGGCGGCTCGACGTCCTTTGCGATCACAGCGCGCCCGACAGCTTCGAGCAGGATGAAGGTGAGCTTGCCGCGCTTGACCTTCTTGTCCTGCGCCATCAGCGCCAGCAGCGCGTCGGCGTCGGCAAGCCCTTCCTGCGCGAAGCCTGCGATGTCCTGGAGCCGCGTCGGCAACCCCACTTCCGCAAGGTGACGTTCGACGCGCGCCGCGTCCGCCGCACCGATCATGCCGAGCTTTGCGGAAAACTCCGCCGCCAGCACCATGCCGATGGACACGCCTTCGCCATGGAACAGCCGGTCGGAGAAGCCGGTGGCAGCTTCCAGCGCATGACCAAAAGTGTGGCCGAGATTGAGCAGCGCCCGCTCGCCGGTCTCGCGCTCATCGCGCGAGACGACGCCCGCCTTGGCACGGCATGAGGTCGCGATCGCGTGCTCGCGTGCCGAGCCGCCCTTGAAGATGTCGGCGTGGTTCTTCTCCAGCCAGGCGAAGAAGGCCTCGTCGCCGAGCACGCCATACTTGGCGGCCTCGGCATAGCCGGCGCGGAACTGCCGCGGCGACAGCGTGTCGAGCACGGCGGTATCGGCAATCACCAGCACCGGCTGGTGGAAGGCGCCGAGCAGGTTCTTGCCCTGCGGCGAGTTGATGCCGGTCTTGCCGCCGACGGACGAATCGACCTGCGCCAGCAGCGAGGTCGGCACCTGCACGAAATCGACGCCGCGACGCAGGATCGCCGCCGCAAAGCCGGCGAGATCGCCGACCACGCCGCCGCCGAGCGCGATGACGAGATCGTTGCGCTCGATCTTGGCCGCGATCAGCGCCTCGCTGACCTTTTCGAGCCCGGCATAGGTTTTGGAGATCTCGCCTTCCTCGACGATAATGCGCGAGGTCGGGACGCCGGCGGCCGCGAGCGAGGCTTCGGTCGGCTCCAGCCAATGTCTTGCAACGGTGCGATCCGTCACGATCGCCGTGCGCACGCCGGGGCGTAAGCGCGAAACTCGCGCGCCGAGCGAGGCCAGCACGTCCCGGCCGATGACGATGTCGTAGCCGCGCTCGCCGAGTGCGACATCGACGATCACGGGATCCGAATGTTTCAACGGCGCGGTCATCTGGCGGCACTCGCTACATCGTCAGGTGGGTCGCCGCAAAGATAGTGGCGCAGCGTCTCGAGGCATTCCTCCACGATCCGGTCGTGCGGCACGTCGCGCGAGGAGATCGTGAGGTCGGCGTTCTGGTAGATCGGCTCGCGCTCGCTGAGCAGCCGGGTCACCGTCCCTTCGGGATCGGCGGTCTGCAGCAGCGGGCGATCGGCGCGGCGGCGCACCCGCCGCATGATGACGTCATGGTCGGCCCTGAGCCAGATCGAGATCGCCTTGGCCGCGATGCGCGCCCGCGTCTCCTCGCGCATGAAGGCGCCGCCGCCGGTGGCGAGCACCAGCGGCCCGCCGTCCAACAGGCGCGCGATCACCCGCATCTCGCCGTCGCGGAAGTAAGGTTCGCCGTGGCGCTCGAAAATTTCCGGTATGGTCATGCCGGCAGCCGCCTCAATCTCGGTGTCGGCATCGACGAAGGGCAGCTTGAGCCGCGCGGCGAGGCGCCGGCCGATGGTGGATTTGCCGACCCCCATCATGCCGACCAGCACGATCGAGCGGCCCGCAAGCGCCGACAGGATGTCGGGCTCGGGCGAGCTTGGGGCTGGCATGGCGGCGTCGGACATGGATCTCGCTCAATCTGCCGCCAAAGGCGGCATGTTGAGCCACCTATACGACCCCCAAGGGGCCCTCGCCAGAGACTCTTGCCACGAAACGGCGAACATGTTGGATGATTTCATTGGTTAATTCGCCTTCCCGGGACATTGCCGAGACCCTTGCGAGACTTCGCCCGATGCCCAGCCTGTTCCGCTTCCTGATGGTCGTCGCCGTGATCGCCGGCATCGTCTATGGCGTGATCTTCGCGCTGGC
Organism: Bradyrhizobium sp. CB82; assembly: GCF_029714405.1. NCBI lineage: Bacteria > Pseudomonadati > Pseudomonadota > Alphaproteobacteria > Hyphomicrobiales > Nitrobacteraceae > Bradyrhizobium > Bradyrhizobium sp. CB82. Next base: position 9,097,464 of record NZ_CP121650.1, read on the forward strand.
GAATTTCGTCAATCCAAAGCCGCGGGAAATGACGGTGACCATCCCGTCTGACAAATTTCTCAAGAAATAGCGTCTAGCCTCCGGGGCATGCCTGCAAAACCCTCCGATACCCAACTGACCGGCCTGTTCCTCGACATGCTCGCGGCGGAACAGGGCGCCGGTCCCAACACGCTCGACGCCTACCGGCGCGACCTCACCGATTTCTCCGAGTTCCTCGGCCACAGGGGCCGGGACTTCATCGGCGCGGACACGCAAGGCTTGCGAGACTATCTCGCCGATCTCGATACCCGCGGCTTCAAGTCCACCAGCGTCGCGCGCCGCCTGTCGGCCATGCGGCACCTGTTTCGCTTCCTGCTCAACGAGCGGATTCGCAGCGACGATCCGGCCGCGATCCTGTCAGGGCCGAAGCGCGGCCGCGGCCTGCCAAAGGTGCTGTCGATCGCGGACGTCGATCGCATGCTGAGACGTGCGAAGGAGCTGAGCGAGAGGGCTGACACATCACCCTCGCAGCGGCTGCGCAGTTTGCGGCTCTATTGCCTGCTCGAAGTGCTCTACGCCACGGGCCTGCGCGTCTCCGAGCTGGTGTCGCTGCCACGCTCGGCCGCAAAGCGCGACGCGCGCATGATCGTGGTGCGCGGCAAGGGCAACAAGGAACGGCTGGTGCCGCTCAACGAAGCCGCGCGGCAGGCGATGGCGGATTATCTCGCCGCGACGGACGCGGCCAAAGGCGACACCAAGGGTGACGGGAAGGCGAGCAAGAAAGGCAGTCTCGCCGCCTCGAAATGGCTGTTCCCCTCCTTCGGCGACAGCGGCCACCTGACGCGGCAGCATTTTGCACGCGACCTGAAGGAGCTCGCGGTCGCCTCCGGTCTTCAGGCCCGTCTGGTCTCCCCGCACGTGCTGCGCCACGCCTTCGCCAGCCACCTCCTGCACAACGGCGCTGATTTGCGCATCGTGCAGACCCTGCTCGGCCACACCGACATCTCGACGACGCAGATCTACACCCATGTGGTGGAGGAGCGGCTGAAGAGCCTGGTCCGCGACCTGCACCCGCTGGCGGAGAAGTAGGTCTCGGGCGCCACGAAGGAGGTGCGCTCCCTCTCCCGCTTGCGGGGGAGGGCTGGGGTGGGGGTGCCGCCACAATGAACGCTCCCAATGTGGAGATAGCCCCCACCCGCGCCTTCGGCGCGATCTCCCCCGCAAGCGGGAGAGGTTACGGCGAGCCCGTGGCTAAACCGATCGAACCAACAATGCTCCGGGACACGCCTTGACTTCGGCCGTTTCTCCGCAGAAAGAGCCGTCTCCTGCCCGCGATTTGGCGCGCTCCATCGGTGCGCACAAGCCAACTCATTGAAGGACCTGCACTTCCCGGCCCGATCCGAAATCCGCTTCGCCCTAAAGCTCCGTCCCCTATATTGAACCGATGCCAGACCACATGCGCAGCTATCTCGATTTCGAAAAGCCCGTCGCCGAGCTCGATTCCAAGCTCGACGAATTGCGCGCGCTCTCGGCCTCCGGCACCGACATCGCCGAGGAGGTCGGCAAGATCGAGGATAAGGCGGCGCAGGCGCTCGCCGACCTCTATTTGAACCTGACGCCATGGCAGAAGACGCTGGTCGCCCGCCATCCGCAGCGGCCGCACTTCTCCGACTTCATCAAGGGCCTGGTCACCGAATTCACGCCGCTCGCCGGCGACCGCAAGTTCGGTGAGGACGAGGCGCTGGTGGCAGGCTTCGGCCGCTTCCGCGGCGAAGCCATTTGCGTGATGGGCCAGGAAAAAGGCGATTCCACCGAAAGCCGCATCAAGCACAATTTTGGCATGGCGCGGCCCGAAGGCTATCGCAAGGCAGTGCGGCTGATGGAGATGGCCGAGCGGTTTGGCTTGCCGGTGCTGTCGATCGTCGATTCTGCCGGCGCCTATCCCGGCATCGGCGCGGAAGAGCGCGGACAGGCTGAGGCCATCGCGCGCTCGACGGATGCCTGCCTGTCGCTGGGCGTGCCGAACGTTGCGATCATCACCGGCGAGGGCATGTCGGGCGGCGCGATCGCCCTCACCACGGCGAACCGCGTCTTGATGCTGGAGCACGCGATCTACAGCGTGATCTCGCCCGAGGCCGCCTCCTCGATCCTCTGGCGCGACGGCACCAAGGCCCAGGAAGCCGCCAACAGCATGAAGATCACGGCCCAGGACATGCTCCGCTTCGGCGTGATCGACAGCATTTTGAAGGAGCCGGTCGGCGGCGCCCACCGCGACCCCGCCGCGATGATCGCCACCACGGGCGAGGCGATCGAGCAGGCCTTCGTCGAGCTGCGGAACCTGGACTCCGACGCCATCCGCAAGCAGCGCCGGCAGAAATTCCTCGAAATTGGCCGGAAACTGGGGTGATTCCAGGCCGCCGCGCCGGCGGCAGGCTCGCTCGCCCGCGGGGCAGAGCCGGAGTGGGTGCTTCCGCAGTCGACACTCCCGCTGTGGAGGCAGCCCCACCGGCCGCGCGTAGCGCGTCGACCTCCCCGCAAGCGGAGAGGTGAAGTCCCGGCCGGTGAACCCCCGTTAACCCTTTTTTCGCCCGAATCGGCGATCCCGGTCGTAATTAGGCCGCTACGCCCTGATTTAGTCTTTGTTGACCATCCCTATGAGGCAACGCCCTCGTGATCCGCGCTTGGGTTGCGACGGTTTGGCTCAGAGGGTAAGATTTTAATCAATGGCTTCAGGGCATAAGCGCTGGGGCTTGGTCTGCAAAAAACCCGCTTGCCGCGGGTCCGGATCGCCGGTCAGGCCATGCTCCAGAAGTGGGGTTTTCGCTGACATGCCCGGTGAGTGTGGGGTCCATCTTGATTTCTAGCTCGCTTTTACGCGCGCTTTTGACGTCGGCTGCGCTTGTCACAAGCGTGCTGCTGGCTGGCTGCGATACCGACCAGGTCTCGCTCGCGACCAACGCCAAGGCCAACCAGCCCGTCCCGGCAAAGCTTCTCGCAGCGATGACCGAGAAGGACATGGATCTGCAATCGCCGATCCTGATCCGCCTGTTCAAGCAGGAAGCCGAGCTCGAGGTCTGGAAGCAGACCCGCTCCGGCCAGTTCGCGCTGCTCAAGACCTACCCGATCTGCCGCTGGTCCGGCGATCTCGGCCCGAAGGTGCGCGAAGGCGACCGCCAGGCGCCTGAGGGGTTCTATTCGATCAACCCCAGCCAGATGAATCCGCAGTCGGCCTACTACCTCTCCTTCAACACCGGCTATCCCAACGCCTTCGACCGCGCGCTGGGCCGGTCCGGCTCGCAGCTGATGGTGCATGGCGACTGTTCCTCGCGCGGCTGCTACGCGATGACGGACGAGCAGATCGCGGAGATCTATTCGCTCGGCCGCGAATCCTTTTTCGGCGGCCAGAAGGCATTCCAGTTCCAGGCCTATCCGTTCCGGATGACTCCGGTGAACATGGCCAAGCACCGCAACAATCCGAACATGGCCTTCTGGAAGATGATCAAGGAAGGCAATGATCATTTCGAGGTGACGCGGCAGGAGCCGAAGGTCGACTTCTGCGAGAAGAAGTACGTCTTCGACGCCGCCAAGGCGCCGGACGCCAAGCGCGATCCGGTGTTCGACGCCTCCGCAAAGTGCCCGGCTTATGTGATCCCGGAGGACATCGCGAACGCGGTGCGCGAGAAGCAGGAAAAGGACGAAGCGGAATACGCCAAACTCGTCGCCAAGGGCACGCCGGTTGCGCGCATGAACACCGGCATCGACGGCGGCATGAACAAGGTGTTCGCCGCGAAGATTCCGGAAGGCTCGACCGGCCTGTCCGAGGGCGCCGAAGGCAACACGCTCCAGATGCTGGCGATGTCGAAGGCGCCCGGCACGATCCCCGGCACCGTCAACCCGCCGAAGCCGAACCTCGAGCCTGTCGCAGCAAGCCCGCAGAGCGAGCCGATCGTCGCGGTCCCCGCGCCCGCCGCGAACACCCGCGTCGCCTCGGCGGCGCCCGCCGAGAAATCCGAAGGTGGCGGCTTCTTCTCCGGCCTCGCCCGCAAGATGGGCATGGGCAGCGCCGACACCACGGCGACCACATCGCCGCCGCCGGCCACTACCGCTTCGGCAACCCCGCCCACCGCGGCATCCCGGCTGAAGGCCGCGGTGACCCGGTTCGTGCCGGGACACGGAACGGCCAAGGACGCGAAGGACGCGCCCAAGGAAGCGGTCAAGGAAGCGGCCAAGCCGGCCGCAGCCGCCAAGCCTGCCGAGTCGCCAAAGCCGGCCGACGCGCGCGTTGCCGCATCACGCCCGCCGTTGAAGCCGGCAGTGTCGGATAGCGCAGCCGCTGCGGGAGCCAAGGACGCGCAGCTCGCAGGCGCAGCGCCGGTGATGTCGTCGAACTCGTTCGACAGCCGGTTCGGGGCGGTGAAGTAGACGACGTCTTCGTCGCGGCCACAACACACTCAGCCGTCGTTCCCCGCGAAAGCGGGGAATCCAGTATTCCAGAGACAGCGCGAAGATCCGGAGAGGCCGCGGCGTGCTGGGTCGCCCGGTCAAGCCGGGCGACGGCAGCGGAGGCTGAGGCGCGAGCTTCGCGTCTCAGACGTACCGCACCTCACGCATATCGGCCGTGACAGTGCTTGTACTTCTTGCCGCTGCCACAGGGGCAATCCTCGTTGCGGCCGACCTTGCCCCAGCTTGCCGGGTTCTTCGGATCGCGCTGCGCGGCGTTGGCCTGCGGCGCCAGCGTCACGTTGGCGAAGGCCATCTCGTCCTCGCCGGTATCAGGGTTGAGCTTGTGCGCTTCCATCGCAGGCATCATAGGCGCTTCCTGCTCCGGCGGGACGATCTCGACGCGCATGAGCTGCGCGGTGACGGCCTCGCGCAGATGCGCGCTCATCTCCTGGAAGAGGTTGAAGGCCTCGGTCTTGTACTCCTGCAACGGATCGCGCTGGCCATAACCGCGCAGGCCAATCACCTGGCGCAGATGGTCAAGCATGATGAGGTGCTCGCGCCAGAGATGATCGAGCGTCTGGAGCAGAATGGTCTTCTCGACGTAACGCATCACGTCGGGACCCCACTGCGCGACCTTCGCTGCCATGTGCTCGTCGGCGCGGGTCTCGATGCGGGTGAGCAGCTCCTCGTCGGCGATGCCCTCTTCCTTGGCCCAATCGTCGACCGGCAAATCGAGATCGAGCACGCGCTTCAGCTCTTCCTTCAGGCCGGCAACATCCCACTGCTCGGCATAGGCATGCTCGGGCACGTGCTTGGCGACGAGGTCCTCGATGAAAGCGTGGCGCATGTCGGCGATGGTCTCGGCGACGTTCTCGTCCCTCATCAGGTCGACGCGCTGGTCGAAGATCACCTTGCGCTGGTCGTTCTGGACGTTGTCGAACTTGAGGAGATTCTTGCGGATGTCGAAGTTGCGCGCCTCGACCTTCTGCTGCGCCTTCTCCAGCGCCTTGTTGATCCAGGGATGGATGATGGCCTCGCCCTCTTTCAGGCCGAGCCGCTGCAGCATGCTGTCGAGACGATCCGAGCCGAAGATGCGCATCAAATCGTCTTCCAGCGACAGGAAGAACTTTGAACGACCGGGGTCGCCCTGGCGGCCGGAGCGGCCTCGAAGCTGGTTGTCGATGCGGCGGGACTCGTGACGCTCGGAGCCGATGATGTAGAGGCCACCGGGCTTGTTCACGGTCTTGGCAGGCTTCGAACCCTTCGCCGGCTCGATTTCGACGGTCTCTTCGGCCTTCAGCACGATGTCGCGGAAATGCTCGATGTCGGCCTTGATCTGCTCGATCTTCCTGGCCTTCTCGGCCTCGTCCTCGATCCCTGCGGTCTCCTGCTGGATACGCATCTCCAGGGAGCCGCCGAGCTTGATGTCGGTACCGCGGCCGGCCATGTTGGTCGCGATCGTGATCGCGCCGGGAACGCCGGCTTCCGCAACGATATAGGCTTCCTGCTCGTGGAAACGCGCGTTCAAGACCGCGAACAGTTTTGCGGGCTTGCCGGCGCGGGCGGCAGCGTAGAGCTTCTCCAGCGCGCTCTCCTTGCCGAAATCGATCTGCTTGTAACCGTTCTGCTTCAAGAATTCGGCCAGCACTTCCGACTTCTCGATGGACGCCGTGCCGACCAGCACCGGCTGGAGGCGCGCATTGGCGCGCTCGATCTCGGCGAGAATGGCGACGTATTTTTCCTTCTGGGTACGGTAGACCTCGTCGTCTTCGTCCAGACGCGCGACCGGCAGGTTGGTCGGAATCTCGACGACCTCGAGCTTGTAGATGTCGAACAATTCGTCGGCTTCGGTCGCCGCCGTGCCGGTCATGCCCGCCAGCTTCTCGTACATGCGGAAGTAGTTCTGGAAGGTGATCGAGGCGAGCGTCTGGTTCTCGGGCTGAACCGCGACGTGCTCCTTGGCCTCGAGCGCCTGGTGCAGGCCCTCCGAATAGCGCCGGCCCGGCATCATGCGTCCGGTGAACTCGTCGATGATCACGACCTCGCCGTCGCGGACGATGTAGTCCTTGTCGCGGGTGAACAGCGTGTGGGCGCGCAGCGCCTGGTTGACGTGATGCACGACGGAGACGTTCTCGACGTCGTAGAGCGACTCGCCCTTGAGCTGGCCGGCGTCGCGCAGCAGCGTCTCCAGCTTCTCCATGCCGCCTTCGGTCAAGGTCACCGTACGCTGCTTCTCATCGACCTCGTAATCGGTGACCTTCTCCAGCTTCGGCATGAAGGTGTCGATGGTGTTGTAGAAGTCCGACCGGTCGTCGAGCGGGCCGGAGATGATCAGCGGCGTGCGCGCCTCGTCGATCAGGATCGAATCGACCTCGTCGACGATCGCGTAGTAGTGCGGCCGCTGGACCATGTCCTCGAGCCGGTACTTCATGTTGTCGCGCAGATAGTCGAAGCCGTATTCGTTGTTGGTGCCGTAGGTGATGTCGCAGGCGTAGGCGGCCTTGCGCTCGGTATCGTCGAGCCCGTGCACGATCACGCCGGTGGTCATGCCGAGGAAACCGTAGATCTGGCCCATCCAGCTGGAGTCGCGGCGGGCGAGGTAGTCGTTGACGGTAACGACGTGGACGCCCTTGCCGGCGAGCGCGTTGAGGTAGACAGCGAGCGTTGCGACCAGCGTCTTGCCTTCGCCGGTCTTCATCTCGGCGATGTCGCCCTCGTGCAGCACGATGCCGCCGATGAGCTGGACGTCGAAATGGCGCTGGCCGAGCGTGCGCTTGGCCGCCTCGCGCACCGTGGCGAAGGCCGGTACCAGGATGTCGTCCAGCGTCTTGCCGCTTGCGAGCTGCTGCTTGAATTCGGCGGTGCGAGCCTTGAGGGCTTCGTCGGAGAGTTTTGAAAGTTCCGGCTCGAGTGCGTTGATCGCGTTGACGCGGGCCTGGTAACCCTTGATCCGCCGGTCGTTGGCGGAGCCGAAAAACTTGCGGGCGAGCGCGCCGATCATACCGATTTCCTTGCCAAATTCCTGTGTTCGCGATTACCGCGTTGCAGCCAAGAGGTTGTCACCAACTTGCCTATCAACTCACCGTGACGCCTCGCGGCCAAGGCCCCGTTCCGGGGTCATCCGCCATATGGGTGGGAATTGAGCAAATCTGGGTTCAACGGCCAAAAACGCAGCAAAATAAACGCTATCGCCATGGACGCGACCGGCCAGAGATATGGCCCACCCTCAGCCTTGTCAACGGCGGCCGGCTTTCCGCCAATTCATCATTTTGACAGGTTTTTCGCGTTGCCAAGGCACCCCGATTGGGCGAGTGTCCGCCCCGCCCAAATACCCCCTTCAGAATAAGGATTTTCCATGACCACCTCGTTTCCGGTAACGAAAACCGGCCTGCGCTTCGGCCTTGCCACCGCCCTTGCGGGCTGCCTCGCATTGGCGCTGATCGCAGGTCCCGGCCGGGCCGCCGACGACCCGGTCCTGGCCAAGGTGAACGGCGCGGAGATCAAGAAGAGCGACGTTGCGCTCGCCGAGGAGGAACTGGGGCCGAGCCTGGCGCAGATGGACCCGGCGACCAAGGACGAGAACGTGCTGGCCTTCCTGATCGACATGAAGATCGTCGCCAAGGCGGCCGAGGACAAGAAGATCGCCGACGGCGACGAGTTCAAGAAGCGCCTGGCGTTCGCCCGCAACCGGCTTCTGATGGACAGCCTGCTCGCCCAGGAAGGCAAGGCTGCGAACACCGACGACGCCATGAAGAAGGTCTATGAGGAGGCCTCCAAGCAGATCACCGGCGAGCAGGAGGTGCGCGCCCGCCACATCCTGGTCGAAACCGAGGACGAGGCCAAGGCGGTGAAGGCCGAGCTCGACAAGGGCGCCGATTTCGCCGAGCTCGCCAAGAAGAAGTCCAAGGATCCGGGCTCCGCCGACGGCGGCGATCTCGGCTTCTTCACCAAGGAGCAGATGGTGCCGGAATTCTCGGCCGTCGCCTTTGCGCTGGAGCCCGGCAAGATCTCCGACCCCGTGAAGTCGCAGTTCGGCTGGCACATCATCAAGGTCGAGGAAAAGCGCAGCCGCAAGGCGCCGGATTTCGACCAGGTCAAGGCCCAGATCGAGAACTACGTCACCCGCAAGGCCCAGGCCGACTACGTCGCCAAGCTGCGCGCGGAAGCCAAGGTCGAGCGGCTGGACCAGCCGGCGGCTGATGCGGCCAAGCCCGCCGACAAGCCGGCCGACAACAAGATGGCGCCCCCGGCGAAGAAGTAAGAATTCGCTGTCACTTCGCGGACGCCAATAGTATCTAACGTCGCAATGGCCGGGCTCGTCCCGGCCATCTGCTTATCCAGATCCATCAAGGCCCCGCGATGTCCTCCTCCGTCTCCCCGCTCGCCCCGAAACACGTTCCCGACATGCCCGCCATCGCGGGCGTCCGTCTCGCGACGGCGGAGGCCGGCATCCGCTACAAGAACCGCACCGACGTGTTGCTCGCGATCATGGACAAGGGTACCGCGGTCGCCGGCGTCTTCACCAAGTCGAAATGCCCGTCTGCGCCGGTGGAATGGTGCCGGGCCAAGCTCAAAGGCGGCAAAGCGCGCGCCCTCGTCGTCAACTCCGGCAACGCCAACGCCTTTACCGGCAAGACCGGACGGGCGTCGACCGCGCTGACCGCGAAGATCGCGGCCAAGGCCGTCGGCTGCAGCGAAAGCGAGATTTTCCTGGCCTCGACCGGTGTGATCGGCGAGCCGCTGGATGCGACCAAGTTCGACGGCGTGCTCGCGCGCCTCGCCGAGAGCGCCGCGCCCGCCGACTGGCCGGGCGCCGCCAAGGCGATCATGACCACCGACACCTTCCCGAAGGTCGCGACCGCGACCGTGAAGCTCGGCAAGGCCAAGGTCACGATCAACGGCATGGCCAAGGGCGCCGGCATGATCGCACCCGACATGGCGACGATGCTGTCTTTCATCTTCACCGACGCGCCGATTGCGCCCGCCGCGCTGCAAGCGCTGCTCAAGAGCGGCGTCGAGGACACGTTCAACGCGGTGACGATCGACGGCGACACCTCGACCTCGGACACGTTGCTGGCCTTTGCCACCGGCGCGGCCGCCGAGCACGGCGCGCCCAAAATCAGCCGCGCCAGCGATCCGCGCCTGAAGGCCTTCACCAAGGCTTTTCATCAGGTGCTCGCCAACCTCGCCGAGCAGGTGGCCCGCGACGGCGAAGGCGCGCGCAAGCTGGTCGAGATCACCGTGGAAGGCGCCAAGACCAAGGCTTCGGCGCGCAAGATCGCGATGTCGATCGCGAACTCGCCGCTGGTGAAGACTGCGATCGCCGGCGAGGACGCCAATTGGGGCCGCGTGGTCATGGCGGTGGGCAAGGCCGGCGAGCCCGCCGATCGCGACAAGCTATCGATCTCCTTCAACGGAATCCGTGTTGCGAAAAGCGGCGCGCGCGATCCGTCTTACGACGAGGCACAGGTGTCGGAGGCGATGAAGGCGCCGGAGATCGCTATCAAGGTCGCGCTCGGCCTCGGCAAGGGCCGCGACCGCGTGCTGACCTGCGACCTCACCAAGGAATACGTGGCGATCAACGGCGACTATCGGTCATAAGTTCAGGCATGGCCGAACTCAAACTGACATTGGTGGTGGCCTGCGCTCTCGTTGACGCCGACAAGCGCGTCCTGATCGCGCAGCGCCCCGAGGGCAAAACGCTCGCCGGCCTCTGGGAGTTTCCCGGCGGCAAGCTCGAGCCCGGCGAGCGGCCGGAGCAGAGCCTCATCCGCGAGTTGCACGAGGAGCTCGGCATCACCGTCAGCGAGCCGTGCCTGGCACCACTGACCTTCGCGAGCCACGCCTACGAGACGTTCCACCTGTTGATGCCGCTCTACATCTGCCGCCGTTGGGAAGGCACCGTGACGGCACGCGAAGGCCAGACCCTCGCCTGGGTCCGCGCCAACAAGCTGCGCGACTATCCGATGCCGCCGGCGGACATTCCGCTGATCCCGCATTTGATCGATTTGCTGATGTGACCCAGGAGAACACCTCATCCTGATGAGACCGCGAAGCGGTCGTCTCGAAGGATGGGCCACATAGGGGCCTGCATGGTTCAAGACGGCGCTGACGCGCCTCCTCACCATGAGGGTCTTACGTCTTCCCCGCCTTCTTCACCGCCTCCGCAAGGCTCACCTTGGCCGAGCCGGGCTTGAGCGGCTGCTGCTGGCTCGCATGCGGCGCCCAGCCGGAGAGCCAGATGATGTCGAAAGTCGCACGGATGCGGCCGTCCGGATCGGCAAAGCGCTCCGCATAGATCTCGGCCATCCGCAGCATGGTCGCGCGCCGCGTCGGCGTGCGCCGCCGCTCGATCAGCACGTTGGCTGCGCCCATACGGCGCAGATCCTGCATCAGGGCAAAGGCGTGGTCGTAGCGCACCACGATGCGATCGACATCGGTGACCGGCAGCGCAAAGCCCGCCCGCTGCAACAGCGCGCCGATGTCGCGCAGATCGGCGAACGGTGCGACGCGCGGCGACACGCCGCCCTCGCATTCGGCCTCGGCCGTGGCAAAGGCCTGGCGCAGCTCGGTCAGGCTGTCGCCGCCGATCATCGCGGCGAGCAGGAGACCATCCGGCTTCAACGCACGACGGATTTGCGCGAACACGCCCGGCAAATCGTTGACAAATTGCAGGGCCAGCGCGGACACCACGAGATCGTGGCTTTCCGGCGCCAGCGGCAGCTTCTCCTGGCCCGCCGCATCGAGCTCGATCCGTCGCACGTTGCCGAAGCGCGGGCGCAGCGCCGACAGCCCCTCGCCAGGGGTCCAGAGATCCGCCACGGCGCTAAATTCGCGCATCACCGCGGCCAGCCGATCGGCCATGTCCTCGTCGACGCGGTCGAGCAGGAAGCTGACGGGCCCCTGCACGCGCGCACGCCGCTGCCGCATGTGCAGCAGCGCGCGATTGAACAGGGCGGGCGGGATTTGCGGATTTTGCGCCATGCCGCTGGTTACGCCGATCTCGAGGGCTCTGGCAATCTCCTCTCTCGTGTCGCGGACGCGGTGCGGCACGAAGTGACGCGCCGCAGCGCCATAGCGCGTCGAAGACGCGCGTACACGCGGCTTGTGGCGCCGCACTGCGTCCGGGGCACGAGATTGAGCAACTTGAGTGGATTGTCGCGTAGCGCTAGCCTTGCCAGATGAAAGCCGAAACCGTCCCGTCCCGTTCCATCTCCACCCATTGGCGTGGGACGCTCTCGGCTGGCCAGCGTATGCTGTCGCGCGCGGCGAAGCTCGCGCTCGACATTGCGCTGCCGACCTTGTGTGTGTCCTGCCGCGAGCCGGTCGATGGCGAGGGCGTGTGTGCGGCCTGCTGGGCGAAGCTGTCGTTCATCGCCCCACCCTATTGCCCGCGGCTCGGAATCCCCTTCGTCTACGATCCCGGCCCCGAGATGCTGTCGATGGAGGCGATCGCGAGCCCGCCCGCCTATCATCGGGCGCGCGCCGCGGTACGCTACGACGACGTCGCGAGCACGCTGGTGCATTCGCTGAAGTACCAGGACCGCACCGATCTTGCGCCGGCCATGGGCCGCTGGATGGCGCGCGCGGGGCGCGAGTTGCTCGGCGAGGCAGACATGCTGATCCCGGTGCCCCTGCATTGGCGGCGGGCCTGGCGCCGCCGCTACAACCAGTCGGGCGCGCTGGCCCGCGTGATCGAGCGGCAGGCTGGAGTCAGGCTGAGAGGCGACGTGTTGCGCCGGGTCCGCGCCACCGAGCAGCAGATCGGGCTGTCGCGCGCCCAGCGCGCCACCAATGTGCAGGGCGCATTCCAGGTATCTGCCGACCACCAAGCCGAGGTGCAGGGCCGACGCATTGTCCTCATTGATGACGTCTTGACCTCCGGCGCGACACTGGATGCCTGTGCCCGGGCCTTGCTCCGCGCCAAGGCCGCGCGGGTCGACGCACTGGTCTTTGCCCGGGTTGTGGAGACCGGGTCACGTCCCATATAATTCAATCAATTCATGAAACGAGAGCGCCATCCGACATGACTGCTGCTGTCGAAATCTACACCCGGCCGGGCTGCGGCTATTGTTCCGCGGCCAGGTCGCTGTTGACCCGGAAGAAAGCCGCCTTCACCGAGTTCGACATCGCCAAGAACCCGTCATGGCGCCAGGAGATGTACGACCGCGCCGGCTCGGGCTCGACGTTCCCGCAGATCTGGATCGGCGAGAAGCATGTCGGCGGCTGCGACGAGCTCTATTCGCTCGATCGCGAAGGCAAGCTCGATGCACTGCTCGAAAGCGTCAAGGCCGTCTCATGAGCCAGTATCAAGCTCAAGATCGAACTTTCACCGCCGCCATGGTGCAGATGCGCACCGGCCTTCTGCCTGAACCGAGTTTCGAGCAGGCGAGCAAGCTGATTCGAAAGGCGGCGGAAAACGGCGCGGACTATGTGCAGACTCCCGAAGTCAGCAACATGATGCAGCTGAACCGCAAGGCGCTGTTCGAGCACCTCGCCAGCGAAGAGGACGACAAATCGCTGAAAGCCTATCGCGCGCTCGCCGCAGAGTTGAAGATCCATCTGCATGTCGGCTCGCTGGCGCTGCGCTATTCGCCGGAGAAGGCGGTCAACCGCTCCTTCCTGATCGGGCCCGACGGCAATCTGCTGGCGAGCTACGACAAGATCCACATGTTCGACATCGAGCTGCCGGACGGCGAGAGCTATCGCGAATCCGCCAACTACCAGCCGGGCGAGACGGCGGTGATCTCCGACCTTCCCTGGGGCCGCGTCGGGCTCACGATCTGCTACGACGTGCGCTTCCCCGCGCTGTATCGCGCGCTCGCCGAAGCCGGCGCGTCGTTCATCACCGTGCCTTCCGCCTTCACCCGCAAGACCGGCGAGGCGCATTGGCACGTGCTGCTGCGCTCGCGCGCGATCGAGACCGGCTGCTTCGTGTTTGCCGCGGCGCAGGCCGGCCTGCACGAGAACAAGCGCGAGACTTTTGGTCACTCGCTCATCATCGATCCCTGGGGCGAGATCCTCGCCGAGGGCGATGTCGAGCCCGGCATCATCATGGCCAAGATCGATCCGGCCAAGGTCGAGACGGCGCGCCGGGCGATTCCGTCGCTGCAACACGGCCGCCGCTTCGGCGTCGCTGATCCGAAGGCCGGCCCTGATCATCTGCATCTGGTACGGGGATCGGCATGATCCGCTATGCGCTCCGCTGCGAGCAGAACCACGCGTTCGAAAGCTGGTTCCAGAGTTCGTCGGCTTACGATCAGCAGGTCAAGCGCAAGCTCGTGACCTGCCCGATCTGCGGCTCCGCCAAAGTCGACAAGGCGATCATGGCGCCGCGCGTCGTCGGCAAGAAGGGGCGCGAGCGCGCCGCGCCCGAGCCAACCACGCCACCGGCCACGACAGAGGCCGCGCAGCAGACACCGACGTCGCTGATGTTGGCGCAGGAGCGCGAGCTGCGCGCCAAGCTGAAGGAACTCCGCGATCACATCGTGAAGCATGCCGACAATGTCGGCGAGCGCTTCCCGAATGAAGCCCGCGCCATGCATTATGGCGACAAGGAGCACCGCCCGATCTACGGCGAGGCCTCGCCCGACGAGGCCAAGGCGCTGATCGACGAAGGCATCGAGGTGTCGCCGCTGCCGGTGTTGCCGGAAGACCGGAACTAAAGCATGATCCGGAAAAGTGTGACGCGGTATTCCCTCGCGACAAACGCGGAACGCGTTTGCGCGGAGATCATGCGCAAACAAGAACCTGAAGCGCGATGACGTTTCGTCCTAACCTCATCGCGCTTTAGTTTAGGCGCCCACCAGCACCGCGACGCCGATCACGATCAGCACGATTCCTGCGAGCTCCCGCGGCGAGGCCGGCTGCTTGAACGAGTAATAGGCCACCCCCTGCGCGAACAGCACCTCGATCAGCGCGAGCGTGCGAACATTGGCGGCGGCCGTCAGCGCGAACGACAGGAACCAGAACTGCGAGGCGAAGGCGCCCATGAAGCCGGCGAGCAGCGACGGCTTCCAGAGACCGAGGATCGCCTGCAAGATCTTTGGTGCGCGCCAGAGCAGGTAGACCGTCAGGATCAGAGTCTGCACGAACAGGCCGAGCACCAGCGTGAACGAGGACGCCGTCACGAAGGAGACGCCGGGCACCGTGATGATGGCGCCGCGGAAGCCGACGGCTGACAGCGCAAACGCAGCCGCCGCGACGAGGCCGATGATGGTCGGCTTCAATTCGGCAAAGCTCTTCTCGCCACCCGGCCTGAGCGCTGTGATGACGACGCCGACGGTCGCGATCACGATCGCCAGCACCTTGAGCAAGGTCAGGTGATCGCCAAGGAAGACGAAGCCGAAGATCGCGGTCTGGATTGCTTCGGTCTTCAGGTAAGCCGTCGTCACCACGAAGGAACGGTCGTTCATGGCCAGCAGCATCAATCCGGTGGCGACGATCTGGCTGAGCGCGCCGAGCAGCAGCCACGGCCAGAACACGGATGACGGCACGCTGAGATGATCGCCGGAAACGACCAGCACAAGGGCTAAGAACAGCACCGAGAACGGGAAACCGAACAGGAAGCGGATGTTGGTCGCGCCCCAGGTTCCCAGCGGCTTCGTGAGCGACCGCTGCATCGCATTGCGCGCCACCTGCCCGAGCGCAGCAATGACGGTGAAGGGAATCCAGAGGCTGGTGACGGTGAGCATGGGCGGAAGCGGTGATGCGGGGAAGATTGCGGCCAAGTTGCAAGCTGCGACCCGCCCGGTCAACCGCAGGGATGTCATGGGAGCGATGCTCGCGTCACAAACTCCGCCGTCATCCTGGACAAGCGAAGCGCCCCCTCACACCATCCCTTCCGCCACGACCATGTAGTTCACATCCATATCGGAGGAGAGGCTCCATCTGTCGGCGAAGGGTGAGTAGACGACGCCGGTCTGCTCGGTGATGACGAGGCGGTTGTCGAGCAGATATTTGGCGAGCTCGTCGGGGGTGACGAACTTGTTCCACTCATGGGTGCCGCGCGGCAACCAGCGCAGTACGTATTCAGCGCCGACGATGGCGAGCGCAAAGCTCTTCCAGTTGCGGTTCAACGTCGAGACCACCATCAGCCCGTTCGGCTTCAGCATCGCGGC
This sequence comes from Bradyrhizobium sp. CB82, assembly GCF_029714405.1. Lineage (NCBI taxonomy): Bacteria > Pseudomonadati > Pseudomonadota > Alphaproteobacteria > Hyphomicrobiales > Nitrobacteraceae > Bradyrhizobium > Bradyrhizobium sp. CB82. Next base: position 9,113,006 of record NZ_CP121650.1, read on the forward strand.
GCAGCGGCTCAGGAAGACGCTGACGTCGGTGACGTGCTCCACCACCTCCATCGCCAGCACGATGTCGAAGCGCTCGCGCGGATCGACCTCCTCGACCGTGGTGCAGCGGTAGTCGATCGACAGATGCCCCCGGCCGGCATGCAGCTTTGCGGCCGCGATGTTGCTCGCCGACGGATCGATGCCGATGACCTGCGCCCCGAGCCGCGACAGCGGCTCGCAGAGCAGGCCCGCGCCACAGCCGATGTCGAGCACGCGCAGGCCTCCGAGGCAGTTGAGGCTGCGCACGTTGCGTTCGAACTTGCGGCAGGCGGCGTCGCGGATATAGCCGAGCCGCAGCGGATTGATCTTGTGCAGCGGGGCCATCTTGCCGTTGGGGTCCCACCACTCGGCGGAGAGTTTCGAGAACTTGGCGACCTCGCCGGCGTCGACGGTCGAGGCCTGGCTAACAATCGTGGCGGCGGAACTATTCTGCTGCATGCTCATGGAAACGCGCCGTCCTACCGCACGGTGATCGAATTGCGGAAGGCGAGTGGAGACGAGATGGTTTCGATCTTCTCGACCCCCTCGCCCACGCCGCGGATCGTCACATCGCCGTAGTTCAAGATGCGGCCCAGTATGCTCTGGTCGACATCGACACTCTCGACCTTGTCGAGGCTCATTTCAAAGGTCTTTCGGGTGATGAACCCGGTCTTATGCACAACCCTGAAATTGGTCACGTCGGTCTCGGTGGTGAAACGGTGGAACCAGCCCTTGATCGTCCAATAGAGGGCACCCAGCGCCACCAGGGCGGAAGCCGTGAGGCATAGCAACACGAGGCCCTCGCTGGTCGTCTGCCGGGACATCAGAAGCAGGACCAAGGCCACGATCCAGCCCACAATCGCCGGGAAATAGAAGATCCAGTGCGCATTGGTCGAATACAGCACCTTCTCGCCGGGCTGCAGGATCTCGTCGATATAACGCGCCATAACCTCGATTAACCCATTCCCCGCCCCGGCGGGTCCGTCAGGAACCGACTTGCCCCCGGCCTCGCCGCTCTGTATACGCGCGGGTCGGTGGCCGCCCGTCCAGCGCGGGCCACCATACTGATCCTCAAGAGGGAATGCACGCGTCGTCATGAGCCGCCTCGTGATGAAATTCGGCGGCACGTCCGTCGCCAATATCGAACGTATCCGCAACGTCGCACGCCATGTGAAGCGCGAGGTCGACGCCGGGCATGAGGTTGCCGTGGTGGTCTCGGCGATGTCCGGCAAGACCAACGAGCTGGTCGCCTGGTGCACCGAAGCCTCCCCCATGCACGATGCGCGCGAATACGACGCTGTGGTCGCCTCCGGCGAGCAGGTGACGTCGGGCTTGCTGGCCATCGTGCTCCAGAGCTTGGGCATCCAGGCCCGCTCCTGGCAGGGCTGGCAGATCCCGATCAAGACCAGCGACGCCCATGCCTCGGCCCGCATCGAGGACATCGACGGCAACGAGATCATCAACCGCTTCAAGGAGCGGAAAGAGGTCGCGGTCATCGCCGGCTTCCAGGGCATCAATCCCGAGACCGGCCGAATCACCACGCTCGGCCGCGGCGGCTCCGACACGTCGGCGGTCGCCATCGCCGCCGCCGTCAAGGCGGATCGCTGCGACATCTACACGGATGTCGATGGCGTCTACACCACCGACCCGCGCATCGTGCCGAAGGCGCGCCGGCTCGACAAGATCGCGTTCGAGGACATGCTGGAACTGGCGTCCCAGGGCGCCAAGGTGCTCCAGGTCCGCTCGGTGGAACTCGGCATGGTCCATAACATGCCGATCTTCGTCCGTTCGAGCTTCGACAAGCCCGAGGACGTCGACCCGCATGCCAACCAGCCGCCCGGCACGCTGATCTGCAGCGAGGAGGAGATCATGGAAAACCACGTCGTCACCGGCATCGCCTTCTCCAAGGACGAGGCCCAGATCTCGGTGCGTCAGATCGAGGACAAGCCGGGTGTCGCCGCCTCGATCTTCGGGCCGCTCGCGGACGCCAACATCAACGTCGACATGATCGTGCAGAACGTCTCCGAGGACGGCAAGACCACCGACCTGACCTTCACGGTGCCCGCGGCCGACTACGCCCGCGCCAGGGAGACGATCACCGCCGCCAAGGGCAAGATCGGCTATGCGCGACTCGACAGCGCCACCGACGTTGCAAAAATCTCCGTGATCGGCAGCGGCATGCGCAGCCATGCGGGCGTTGCCGCCCAGGCGTTTGCCGCGCTCGCGGCGCGGAATATCAACATCCGCGCCATCACAACCTCCGAGATCAAATTCTCGGTTTTGATCGACACCGCCTATACCGAGCTCGCGGTGCGGACCCTGCACACGCTCTACGGTCTCGATCAGGTTTAGACGAATTTTCTGTTAGCGGCCGCAGCAAACGCGAAGGTGTACACACCTTCGCGTTTGGCAGGCGTTTTGCTTGGCAAAACAAGCCTCAATTCGCTATACGGCGAACAGGGTGGGCTGCCGCAGACTGTGCCCCAGTCCAGGCGGTGCTGACTCGGCACAAGCGCCAAGTCGAGGAAGATTTGGGCTTGCGTCGACGCCGGACGAGCAAATTTGTTGTTTTTCTGGAGTTTTGGGCCAGCCGCCGGCTATCCCCGCCGGGCCAGGCAGATGGAGGAGATTGACGGCACATGCGGAGCGCGTCGGGAGGTCCCCGCGTCTTGTTGAGACGGCTCCGCGAAACCATGGCGGAGCAGGTCTCGGCCCAGGAGCGGCTGGACAAGATCGTGGTGCTGATCGCCGCCAACATGGTGGCCGAGGTCTGCTCGGTCTATGTGCTGCGTGTCGACAACACTCTCGAGCTCTACGCCACCGAAGGCCTCAACCGCGAGGCGGTGCACCATACCGTGCTGAGCGCCCATGAGGGCCTGGTCGGCCTGGTCGCCAGCGAGGCCACCCCGCTCAACCTCAGCGACGCCCAGAGCCACCCCGCCTTCTCGTTCCGTCCCGAGACCGGCGAAGAGATTTATCACTCCTTCCTCGGCGTGCCGATCCTGCGTGCCGGCAACACGCTCGGCGTGCTGGTGGTGCAGAACCGCGCCAAGCGCACCTATGTCGAGGAGGAACTGGAGGCGCTGCAGACCACCGCCATGGTGCTGGCGGAACTTATCGCCTCCGGTGAACTGTCGGCGCTGGCCCAGCCCGGCCTCGAGCCGGCAGCGCGCCACTCCATGCAGAAGGTCGGCGCCATCCTGTCCGAAGGCATCGCGCTCGGCCACGTCGTGCTGCACGAGCCGCGCGTCGTCATCAAGGATTACATCGCCGAGGATCTGCCGAAGGAGATCAAGCGGCTCGACACCGCGCTCGCCAAGCTGCGCTCCGACCTCGACCGCATGCTGGAGCGCGGCGATGTCGCCGAGGGCGGCGAGCACCGCGACGTGCTCGAAGCCTACCGCATGTTCGCCAACGACCAGGGCTGGTCGCACAAGCTGCACGAGGCGGTGGCGACGGGCCTCACCGCGGAGGCCGCCGTCGAGCGCGTCCAGTCCGACACCCGCGCGCGCATGCTGCGCTCCACCGATCCCTATTTGCGCGACCGGCTGCACGATCTCGAAGACCTCGGCTATCGGTTGATGCGGCATCTCGTCGGCCAGGATCACGCGCCTTCGCGCGAGCAATTGCCCGACAATGCCATCGTCATCGCGCGCGCGATGGGGCCGGCGGCGCTGCTCGACTACGACCGCAAGCGGCTGCGCGGCATCGTGCTGGAGGAAGGCACCGCCAACTCGCATGTCTCGATCGTGGCGCGTGCGCTGGGCATCCCCGCGGTCGGCGAGGTGCCGAACGCGCCGGGTATCGCCGATCCCGGCGACGCCATCATCGTCGACGGCACCTCCGGCTCGATCTATGTGCGGCCCTCGCAGGAGATCGAGGCGGCCTATGCGGAGCGCGTGCGTTTCCGCGCCCGCCGCCAGGCGCAGTATCTGGCCCTGCGCGACCGGCCCTGCATCACCAAGGACGGCGAGGCGGTCGAACTGATGATCAACGCGGGTCTTGCGATCGACCTGCCGCATATCGACGACACCGGCAGCGCCGGCATCGGCCTGTTCCGCACCGAGCTGCAATTCATGGTCGGCCAGAGCCTGCCGCGCACCAGCGACCAGCTCGCGCTCTACCGCACCGTGCTCGATGCGGCCGGCACCAAGCCCGTCACCTTCCGCACCCTCGACATCGGCGGCGACAAGGCGCTGCCCTATATGGAGGCGGTGATCGAGGAGAATCCGGCGCTCGGCTGGCGCGCGATCCGGCTCGGCCTCGATCGCCCCGGCCTGCTGCGCGGCCAGATCCGCGCGCTCTTGCGCGCCGGCGGTGGCCGGGCGCTGCGCGTGATGTTCCCGATGGTATCCGAGGTTGCCGAATTCGATTCGGCGAAGGCGCTGGTCGAGCGCGAGCTGACATATTTGCGCCAGCACGGCCATACGCTGCCGGAGCGCATCGACATCGGCACCATGGTCGAGGTGCCGGCGCTGCTCTACCAGCTCGACGAGCTCCTGAAGAAGGTCGACTTCATCTCGGTCGGCTCCAACGATTTGTTCCAGTTCCTGTTCGCCGTCGATCGCGGCAATGCCAAGGTCTCGGAGCGTTTCGACACCATGTCGGCACCGAACCTGCGCGTGCTGCGCGAGATCGTGCGCAAATCCAAGGCCGCGCAGAAGTCCGTCTCGCTGTGCGGCGAGATGGCGTCCAAGCCGATCGGCGCGCTGGCGCTGATCGCGATGGGCTACCGCTCGCTGTCACTGTCGGCGAGCGCGCTCGGGCCGGTGAAGGCGATGGTCCTCGACCTCGATGCCAAGAAGGCCGGCGCGATGATTGATCCGCTGCTGGACGCGCCGGCCGGCACCGTCTCGATCCGGCAGAAGCTGACGCAATTTGCCGAGGCCGAAGGGCTGTCGTTGTAGCGGGCTGGTCCGAAAGCCGCCCCCCGCCTCGCCCCTTTTTGCACCTGAGACCTGATCGATGTCGTCACTCCCCGAAGCCAAATTGGACGTCCTTCTTGCACATCACGCCTCTCTCGAGGCCGAGTCGCTCGGCCAGCTCTCCTCCGAGCGCTATGTGCAGGTCACGCGTGAGCTCGCCGAGATCAACCCACTGATCGACGCGGTGAAGACCTATCGGTCCGCGGTGAAGGAGCTCGCCGACACCGAGGCGCTGATCGCCGATCCCGCGACCGATGCCGAGATGCGCGCGATGGCGGAGGCCGAGCGCGATGAGCTTTCGCTCAGAATCGAGGATCTCCTGCAGAAGATCCGCGTCGCCCTCCTGCCCAAGGACGCCATGGACGACCGCAACGTGGTGCTGGAAATCCGCGCCGGCACCGGCGGCGACGAGGCCTCGCTGTTCGCCGGCGACCTGTTCCGGATGTACGAGCGTTTTGCCGCTCTGCAGGGCTGGAAGGTCGAGGTGATCTCGGCGAGCGAAGGCACTGTGGGCGGCTACAAGGAGATCATCGCCGAGGTGCGGGGCCGCGGCGCATTCTCCAAGTTGAAGTTCGAATCCGGCGTGCACCGCGTGCAGCGCGTGCCCGACACCGAAACCCAGGGGCGCATCCATACCTCGGCCGCGACCGTCGCCGTGCTGCCGGAGGTCGAGGACGTCGACGTCGACATCAAGAACGAGGATCTGCGCATCGAGACCATGCGCGCGCAGGGCGCGGGCGGCCAGCACGTCAACAAGACGGAATCGGCGATCCGCATCACCCACATTCCGACCGGCATCGTCGTGATGATGCAGGACAGCCGCTCGCAGCACAAGAATCGGGCGTCCGCGATGAACATCCTGCGCTCGCGCATCTATGATGCCGAGCGTCAGCGCGTCGAAGCGGCGCGCTCGGCCGACCGCAAGGAGAAGGTCGGCTCCGGCGACCGCAGCGAGCGCATCCGCACCTACAACTTTCCGCAAGGGCGCGTCACCGACCACCGCATCAATCTGACGCTCTACAAGCTGCCGCAGGTGATCGCCGGCGAAGCGCTGGGCGAGCTGATCGACGCGCTGACCACGGAGCACCAGGCCGCCCAGCTCGCGGCGCAGGGTGCTGCGGCCTGACCGACGACGCCGGTCAGGACTCGCGCGCGCTTCGAAACGACCTCAACAGACGGCTCAAGGCCGGGCTCGCGGCGTGGCGAAGCTCTTCGAGATTCTTTCTCGAGAGCGCCTGGAGCTTCCGCTCGCCCTTTTTTGTGAGCTTGAGATGGACGCGCCGGGCATCTTCGGGGTCGGCCACCCGGCTGATCAGCCCTTGCTTCGCCATGCGGTTCATCAGCTCGACCGCGGAGTGGTGCCGGATCAGGAGAAATCGCGCGACATCGCCCACAGTTGCGGGCCCCGGACGGACAAAGCCCTTGATGCCGAGCAGCGCCTGATGCTGCTGCGGCGTCAATCCCTGGCGTTCCGCGGCGGCCTCGCTGAAGGCGAGGAAGCTGCGCATCTGGTAGCGGAATTGCGCGAGCGCTGCGTAGTCGGAATCGCGCATGGCGCGGCCGGTCGAACGCTGCGCGGGCGCGGCCCGCCTAGAACGCCCTGTCTTCCCCTTGGACTGCCCCATGCCGTGCCTGCTGCTTCGCCATCGCCCGGCAACGCGGGCAAAACGAAGGCTAGCAAGGAAGGCCGCCCGCAACCAAGCGGCCGCCGCGGCGGATGCACAGCTATCGGCCTGTCGATCTGCCGATTCGCGCCTATTCGACGTTGGAGAAATTCGAGAGACAGGATCTTCACCAGGATGATCTGCAACGCGATCGGGATGCGCACGCTTCTCCGCCTGATCGACCGCTGCAACGCGCCAGCAATCTCGGCGCTGGTGAGCGCCGGAGGAGGCATTGGCGATCAGCCGCGCCCACATCTCCGACAGTGATCCGCCGGGCCGGATCGTCGGCTTGATCGTGACGCCGCAGCCCTGCGCCCAGGCGATGATCTCGCGTGTCGTGTGCGGTCCGCAATTGCGCGCGGCCGCAAGACGCTCGGCGCCAGCAGCAGCTCGCGTGACGGCGACCAGCTTCCCTTCGGCGGCTGCTCGCCCGCGAGCTCCTTGAGCACGTTCTGGGCGCGCGCGCTGAGCGTCTTCATCGGACCAGGCGCCGGTGCCTGACGTCATCAAGGCCTATGAGAAGGGCGAGACCATCCCCTCCTTCGTCGGCGATGTCCACTACCGCGCCGATGATCATCAGTGCGTCCGTCCTGTCATCATCGTCAAGGGCAAGATGGAAAAGGACATGAAGAACAAGGAGGACTATTGCGAAGTCGTCGAGATCGTCCCAGTGACGAATTGATGCAGAAGCCGGATGCGTTCGGCTGCCATCTCGGCGAATACACATGAACCCGAGTTGACCCCCTGTGACGCCGCAGGCAGTTGCCACTGCCTGCGGCGTCAGCCTTTTGCGGATCGGCGAATCGTTCCCCGAGATTCGGAAGCAAACGCATTCATGATCAGTTGGCCCAATCTCATCTCCCAGCTCTTCAACGGACTCGCGCTCGGCGCGCTACTCGCGCTGATCAGCTCCGGCCTGACCATCATCTACGGCACGCTCGGCGTCTTGAACCTCGCGCATGGGGCGATGTTCATGATCGGCGGCTACGCCGGCTTCGTCGCCTTTCAGTACACTCACTCGTTCATCATTGTGGTGATCGCGGGATCGCTATTCGTGATGCTGCTCGGCGTCGTGATGGAGCGGGTGAGCGGCATGAGGTTGTCGCGCTGCTCGGTCGCAACAGCGCCGGCAAGAGCACGACGTTGAAGAGCCTGATGGGCATGGTGACGCCGACACGGTCGTTCTCGTAGACCTTGAGACAGGGAATTTCGCTGCGCAAAACCTTTGCGAAGACATTCTGATCGTCATAGGTCGTCATGGCTGTCACCGTGCATTTTCGGCGATCAAACGCGACCGCTTCCGTTGACGCAAGCAGGGCCATCGTCCTATCCACGTTGCGAGGCAGGATGGTCCAGCGGTGGCAGATTTCGTCCCCGGAAGCAGCATCGAGAGCACGCGGCGTGTTTTGGCGGCGCGGCTGAGATCGGCCGCCATCGGCGAAGCCGAAATCGAGGCGCGTCTGCTCGTCGGAGCCGTGCTGGGCCTCGATCTGACCGGGCTGATCACGCAGGCGGGCCGGCCCCTCACCGCGGCGGAAAGCTCGCAGCTCGAACGATACGCCCAGCGGCGCCTCGTGGGCGAACCGGTCGCGCGCATTCTCGGATCCAAGGAATTTTGGGGCCTCCCCTTTCAGCTCTCGGACGCAACGCTGGTGCCGCGGCCCGACACCGAGACGGTCGTCGCGCTGGCGCTGGAGATTTTTCGCGACGATCCCGCCTCTGGGAGGCCGCCGCGGATCGCGGATATCGGCGTGGGTTCGGGCGCGATCCTGCTTGCGCTGTTGCATGAGATTCCGGATGCGTTCGGGGTCGGCACCGATGTCAGCCTGACCGCACTCGGCACCGCGAAGAGTAACGCCGCAGCGCTCGGCCTCGCCCACCGTTCCGCCTTCATCGCCTGCTACTACGCGGCCGCGCTCGCGGGTCCGTTCGACCTGATCGTGTCGAACCCGCCCTACATTCCCTCCGGCGACATCGCGAATTTGAGCGTCGAGGTCCGGGACTACGATCCGCGCCTTGCGCTCGACGGCGGCAATGACGGCTTCGACGCCTACCGCGCCCTGATCCCGCAGGCGGCCCAGCTTTTGGCCCCCGGTGGCGCCCTGGTGGTTGAGGCCGGACAAGGTCAGGCACGCGGCATTGAAACCTTGATGGCGGCTGCGGCGTTAGAGGTGGAGAGGCCGCCCAAGGCTGATCTGGCGGGCGTCTTGAGGGCCGTGTCGGCCCGAAAAATGCCCCCATAAAAGCCCGATTGGGTTGCAAAAACCTCTTGGAATATCCCGTGGGAACGACTACGTTCCGGTCAAACATCGGTGCCGGCCCCGTAGACCTACGGGCGAAAGCCGGGCTCTCAAGGCGAGAGCTGCACTGGATTGAAGGTTCCAAGCCGCAGGTCCTGTTAAGCGCGATGGCCCGTCCGTGGAGCTGCGCCGCTTCCCGACCGCAAAGTGAACGAAAGCCTGATATTGCGCTTGAAAATTTACGCAAGAAACCAGGGCTTGTTTCGGCAGGCAGAATGAATGGTTCGCCGGCGATGGTCGCTGGCGGGTGGGGAACGCGTCTTTGTTGAACGCGAAGGTCAACGACATCGGCAGGGACCTTGGTCGGGACTTGAGCCCGGGACGTGGGCAGGGATTCGAGTTGCGCGCGGCGCGTGTGCCAACCCTGCGCCGCAGCAATTTAGGTCACTCTCAACAGCAGTAACGCGTACAAACCTTTCAGGGGCTGGAATTAAAGGCAGGACATGAGAAACGGTCAAAACAAGCAGCGGATGCGTAACCGGAACAACAACAACAACAATAACCGGCGCGGCCAGAATCCGATGACCCGGGTTTACGAGTCCAACGGACCCGACATCAAGATCCGCGGCACCGCCTCGCACATCGCCGAGAAATATCTCCAGCTCGCGCGTGACGCGCGCTCCTCCGGCGACCCCGTCGCGGCTGAGAACTACTACCAGCACGCCGAGCATTATTTCCGCCTGATTGCCGCAGCCCAGGAGCAATTCCGCCAGAACCAGCAGCAGCCGCGCGGCGGTGAAGAAGTCGTCGTCGTCAGCGACGACAGTGATGACGATGGCGAGACCTTCTCCAATTTCGGCCAGGAGCCCGGCTTCGTCCCGCAGCCCCAGCAGCAGCCGTATGTGCGCGACCGCGACCATCAGCGTGACCATCACCGTGGCGAGGGCCAGCCCTATCAACGCGACCAGCAGCAGCCGCGCGAGCATCGCGATCGCGACCACCGTCCGCAGCCGCAATATCAACCCCAGCCGCAACCGCAGAACCAACCGCAGCCGGTCATTGCGGACGCCGGCAGCGTCGATCGCCTGCCCTCCTTCATCACCGGTGCACAGCCGCAGGCCAATGGCGGCCAGGGCGGCTTCGAAGGCGGCGGCGGCGGTGAGCGCTATCCGCGGCGGCGTCGCCGGCCACACGGCCCGCGCCCCGACCGCGAGGCAGCGCCGGCCGCCTCGAGCGATGATCTCGCGCCCGGCGAGTAAGCCTTAAGGCCCCCACTTCGATTTATCCGACACGAAAAACGCCCCGCCCGTCCGGGGCGTTTTGCCGTCAGCTCCGCGTCACCGTCGTCGAGGACGGCACCAGCACGGGCTTGAGCGAGGGGATCAGCCGCGCGCGTTCGCGTTTCGCCGGGATCACGCGGTAGACCTGCTTGGTCGCTTCCACGATGTGCACGCCCGCAAACGGCAGCGACAGCGCGGCACCCGCGCGCTCCCACATCAGCGCCGACTTCAACAGCCAGCCGCCGGCATAGGGCGGCATGAACAGCGCCTCGCCCCAGGCGGTCGGCGTGAACCAGGTCTGGCGCAACAGGTCGGTGATCTGCGCCCGCGAATACGGCCGGCCATGGCCGAACGGCGTGTTCTCGGTGCGGGTCCACACCCCGCGCCGGTTCGGGATCACCGCAATGACGCGGCCCGACGGCGCCAGCACCCGCCAGACCTCACGCAGCAGCGCCGCCGGGTCGTCAGAGATCTCGAGCGCATGGACCAAGAGGATGCGGTCGACCGCGGCATCCGGCAACGGCAGCGAGAGCTCATCGACCAGCGAGGCCAGCGCGGGCCGGCCCGTCGGCCATTTCAGCACGCCCTGGGCTGCAGGCATGAAGGCAATGCAGCGCTCCGCGTCCTCACGGAACAGGCCGAGATAGGGGGTGGGATAGCCGATGCCGAGCACCCGCTGCCCCTCGGCACCCGGCCAGCGTTCCTTGATCCCGCGATTGATCAATTGGCGCGCCACGATCCCGAGGCGACGCGAGTAGAAGTCACGCAGATCAATGACATCGATGCTCATGACCGCAATGTAACATGCGCCCGGCAACCTGCGCGCGCCGAATATTGCATTGCCTGCGCAACGTTAACGCCATATCTGTTTGACGGGGCTGAGCGCGATGGAGATGTCATGGCCGCCGAAATTCGTACTTTCACCTGTTTAAACGACAATTTCGGTTATCTGATCCACGATAAGGAAACCAAGGCAACCGCCTCGATCGACGCGCCGGAAGCCGGGCCGATCCTCAAGGCGCTGGAGCGCGAGGGCTGGACGCTCACCGACATCCTGATCACCCATCACCACGGCGATCACGTCGGCGGCGTCGCCGAGCTGAAGCAGAAATATAATTGCCGCGTCGTCGCGCCGCACGACAAGACGACGAAAATCGCCGACGTCGATCTGCGCGTCGTCAATGCCGACGTCGTCAAGGTCGGGAGCCTGCTTGCACGCGTGCTGGAGACGCCCGGTCATACGCTCGACCATATCTCCTACGTGTTCGACGCGGAGAAGACGGTGTTCGCCGCCGACACGCTGTTCTCGATCGGCTGCGGTCGCGTGTTCGAAGGCAACTACCCGATGATGTGGGATTCGCTCCTGAAGCTGCGGTCGCTGCCCGATGACTTCAAGCTCTATTGCGGCCACGAATACACGGCCTCCAACGTCAAGTTCGCGCTCACCATTGAGCCGGACAATCAGGCGCTTCAGGCCCGCGCGGCGGAGGTGACCAAGCTTCGCGCCGAGAACAAGCCCACGATTCCCTCACTGCTTGGTGATGAGAAGCGAGCAAACGTGTTCCTGCGCGCCGATGACCCCTCGGTTGCAGCCAGGCTACACATGAAGGGCGCCGACGCCGCCGCCATATTCGGTGAATTGCGCGAACGCAAGAACAAGTCCTGACGGGGATCGATGCCGACTGCAGCCGAGATCATCGCGCGCCTGGAGCTGAGACCGCATCCCGAAGGCGGGCATTACCGCGAGACATTTCGTGATCAGGCGACCGACGCCCAGGGACGCTCACGCTCGACCTCGATCTATTTCCTGCTGGCGCGCGGCGAGCGCTCGCACTGGCATCGCATCGATGCGGTCGAGGTCTGGCACTATTATGCCGGCAGTCCCTTGACGCTGCGCATTGCCCATGATGGCTGCTCACAGCACGAGGTCCGGCTCGGCACGGGGCTCGTGCACGGCGAGCGGCCGCAGGCGATCGTGCCGGCGCAAGCCTGGCAGATGGCCGAGACCACCGGCGAATGGACGCTGGTCGGCTGCACCGTGGCGCCGGCGTTCGAATTCGTAAAATTCGAGCTCGCGCCGAAGGGCTGGGAGCCCTAAAGGCTCGCAGGCATCCTCACCGCTTCCGCAACACCATGTCCTTGGCCGCGATCAGGCCGCCTCCGTCGATCAGGATCGCGGCGATCGCGGATGGCCGGACATAGCCGTCCTAAGGACGGCGTCACTTCCGCTCGCCGATGTCCGGTCATTCACGCGTTGCCGCGGCTGGCTGGACAGGCATGGATGCCCGGGACACGCCCGGGCACGACGATGTCATCGATATGATCGGGCGTGATGCTTGCGCATCACACCATGTACTGGCCGCCGTTGACCGACAGCGTCGAGCCGGTGATGGCGCCGGCCTCATCCGCTGCGAGGAACACCACCGCGCGGGCGATCTCCTCGGGCTCGCCGAGACGGCCGATCGGGATCAGCGGCAGGATCGACTTCTCCAGCACGTCCTTCGGCACCGCCTGCACCATCTCGGTGTTGATGTAGCCCGGGCAGATTGCGTTGACGGTGACGCCGCCCTTGGCGTTCTCCAGCGCGAGCGCCTTGGTGAAGCCGATCTCGCCGGCCTTTGCGGCGGAATAGTTCACCTGGCCGAACTGGCCCTTCTGGCCGTTGATGGAGGAGATGTTGATGATGCGGCCGAACTTGCGCGCACGCATGCCCTCGATCACCTGGCGCGACATGTTGAACAGCGAGCCCAGGTTGGTGCCGATCACGGCGTTCCATTGCTCGAGGCTCATCTTGTGGAACGCACCGTCCTTGGTGATGCCGGCATTGTTGACGAGCACGTCGACCGGGCCGACCTCGGCCTCGACCTTCTTCACGCCCTCGGCGCAGCCGTCGAAGGAACTGACATCCCATTTGTAGACGTTGATGCCGGTCTCGGCCTTGAACTTCTCCGCCGCCGCGTCATTGCCGGCATAGCTCGCCGCGACCTTGTAGCCGGCCGCCTTCAGCGCCTTGCTGATCGCAGCACCGATGCCTCGCGTACCACCCGTGACCAATGCAACACGTGCCATATTATATTCCTTCCCTCGACGTTTCCTTGGACGCTTCTACAGATGTCAGTGAACGCTTTTACTGACGGATTATGCGGGTGGATTGACGGACATCAAGAACAAAACGCCCGGCGGTGAGCCGGGCGTTTGTCTTTAGTCGAGGCTTACGCGGTTGCGAAGAATATTTGATTTGCAACCGCTGCCCTTTTTAGTCGCGTGCAACACACTCTTTAGTCTCGTGCTACGCACATGGCGATACCCATGCCGCCGCCGATGCACAGCGTGGCAAGGCCCTTCTTGGCGTCGCGCTTCTGCATCTCGTGCAGCAACGTCACCAGCACGCGCGCGCCGGAGGCACCGATCGGATGGCCGATCGCGATCGCACCGCCGTTGACGTTGACCTTCGAGGTATCCCAGCCGAGGTCCTTGTTGACGGCGCAGGCCTGCGCCGCGAAGGCTTCGTTGGCCTCGATCAGATCGAGATCGCCGACGTTCCAGCCAGCCTTCTTCAGCGCCAAACGCGAGGCCGGGATCGGGCCGGTGCCCATGATCTTCGGATCGACGCCGGCATGGGCCCAGGAGACGATTCGGGCGATCGGCTTCTTGCCTTCCTTGGCCGCCTGCTTGGCAGTCATCAGCACGACGGCAGCCGCGCCGTCATTGATGCCGGATGCGTTGCCGGCCGTCACCGTGCCGTCCTTCTCGAAAGCCGGCCGCAGCTTGCCCATCGCATCGAGGGTTGCGCCGTGGCGCGGATACTCGTCGGTGTCGACCACCACGTCGCCCTTGCGTGTCTTGATGGTGACCGGAACGATCTCGTCCTTGAACTTGCCGGCCTTCTGCGCGGCCTCCGCCTTGTTCTGCGAAGCGACCGCGAACTCGTCCTGCTGGGCGCGGGTGATCTGAAATTGCTTGGCCACGTTCTCGGCGGTGTTGCCCATGTGGTAGCCGTTGAAGGCATCCCACAGGCCGTCCTTGATCATGGTGTCGACGAATTCGAGGGCACCCATCTTGACGCCGCCGCGCAGGTGCTGGGCGTGCTGGGCCATGCTCATCGACTCCTGGCCGCCGGCGACCACGATGTCGGAATCACCGTTGACCAGCGCCTGATAGCCGAGCGCGACCGAGCGCAGACCCGAGCCGCAGAGCTGGTTGACGCCCCAGGCCGGGCTATCCACGGGGATGCCGGCCATGATCGAAGCCTGGCGAGCCGGATTCTGGCCCTGACCTGCTGTCAGGATTTGGCCCATGATGACTTCGGAGACCCGGCCGGGCTCGATGCCACCGCGCTCCAGCGCGGCCTTGATGGCGATGGCGCCGAGGTCGTGGGCGGGAAGGGTCGCGAAGGCTCCGTTGAAGCTTCCGACCGGGGTGCGGGCGGCGCTGACGATGACGACATCGTCTGACATGGGCATCTCCTGGGGCTTGAGGTTCTTGGTGAGAAGGGCAGGCGTAACCGTTGAAATGGGCTCGCCAGTCTTGCCTGGCATCCTGTTAACGTCGTTGCGGCATGTCAATCGGCCGGGCGCCAGATTCATGCCGCAGCGCATTTCAAAACAGCGTTCTTGGCGCTTTCGCAAGCAAGTTTTTGCTCTGCAATTAACCGTGGCGCACAAAACGGTAGCGTGAGCCCTTTGAAAATGCTTATTTTGTTGCGTTGCGTACTCTTCCCGCCCTGCGGCATAGCCCGCCGGGTTCCCGTTCTCAGCGTTTGCAAGTGAGAGCCCATGGCGAAATCAGACCAACCCACCACCATCAAAAAATACGCGAACCGCCGGCTCTACAATACCGGAACGAGCACCTATGTGACGCTGGAAGATCTCGCCGCCATGGTGAAGGAAGGCGAGGATTTCCTGGTTTATGATGCCAAGACCGGCGACGACATTACCCGCTCGGTGCTCGCCCAGATCATCTTCGAGCAGGAGAACAAGGCCGGCCAGAACCTCTTGCCCACCACCTTCCTGCGCCAGCTGATCCGCTTCTATGGCGACAGCATGCAGATGGTGGTGCCGAAATATCTGGAGCAGTCGCTCGCGACGCTGACCCAGGAGCAGGAGAAATTCCGCAAGCAACTCGCCAACACCCTGTCCGGCACGCCCTTTGCTCCGCTGGAGGAGCAGGTTCGACGCAACATGGAGCTGTTTCAGCAGACCTTCTCGATGTTCAAGCCGTTCGCGACCCCGCAGCGCTCCACGACGCCGGAGCCCGAGCCGGAGGGCAATGGCGAGGCGCCAAAGAGCGACAACATCGACGAGCTGCGCCAGCAAATGAAGGACATGCAGGAGCGCCTCGAGCGGATGTCGAAGAAGGAGGAGTAGGCTTCCTCCATCCACGCCGCATCTCCTGCGCCGCGAATCGCATCGGCCTCGACCACGCACTCCGCCGTCATTCCCCGCGGAAAGCGGGTGATCCAGTATTCCAGAGACGGCCGGTGTGCTGAAAAGCCGCGGCGTACCGCATCGCCTGGTCGAGCCGGGCGATGACGGCTCCTGTAGTAAGACCTAAGCCGCGACCACCGTCGGGATCGGCAGTGCGGTGACCGACTTGATCTTCTCCATCGCAAAGCGCGAGGTGACGTTCTTCAGCGGCACCGCGCTGATCAGCTTCTTGTAGAAGACGTCGTAGGCGTGCATGTCCGCGACCACGACGCGCAGCATGTAATCGACGTCGCCGGCCATGCGGTAGAACTCCATCACCTCGGGCATGGCGCTGACGGCCTCGGCGAATTTCTTCAGCCAGGCCTCCGAATGGTCGGCGCTCTCCACCGACACGAACACGGAGATGCCGAGCCCGATCTTGTTCTGGTCGACCAACGCTACCCGCTTGAGGATCACCCCATCGCCCTCCAGGCGCTGGATACGCTTCCAGCAGGGGGTTGAGGACAGACCGACCCGGTCGCCGATCTCGGCGACGGACAGCGAGGCGTCTTCCTGGAGTACCATCAGGATCTTGCGGTCGATGGCGTCGAGGCGGCGGTTGGTCTCTGGGAGTTGGACGGCAAGGTCGCTCATTTGAGGAACTTTTTTCCATTTTTGGGGTCGAAACCCCTCATATATAGAAAAATCTTCTAGAGCAAGTCCATATTCCGCGCGGCAGGGTGCCCGCACCAATCAGCCTCCGCGAAAAAGCTCTTCAACTTCAACGCGTTGCGGGGCGGCCAGGCCGCCGCCAAAACGGGTGCATTTCAGCGCCGCTGCGGCTGCGGCGAATCGCAGCGCCTCCCGTGCGTCCCGGCCTTCGGCGAGGCCAAGCGTGAAGGCGCCATGGAAGACGTCGCCGGCCCCGAGCGTATCCACGGCATGGACCGGAAAGGCCGCCATCTCCTCCAGTTCGCCCCTCTCGTTCAGCCAGATCGTGCCACTCGGGCCGCGGGTGGTGGCGAGGAATGCCGGCGTCAGCCTCGCGAGCGTCTTCAGGGCCCCACCGTCGTCGGCGACGCCGGCCGTTTCCTGCAACTGCGCGCTGGCAAACACGACGTGCGAGGCTGCCGTAAGCAGGCCATCGTCTTGCGACATCGCGCGGTCGACGCCGGCGATCACGGGAATGCCGCGGCGTCGCGCCTCGGCGCAGAGGGGAATGGTGAATTCGGCACAGCGACTCTCGACCAAAATGGCGTCGCAGTCGCTGAGCAGCGCGTCGGCATCAGGCAGCTTCACCGTCCACAGTTTGGGATCGCGATAGATGACGAGGGTGCGCTCGCCGCTCGCGTCGATCATGATCGCCGAGACCGGCGTCGTCAGGCCCGGCATTCGCACGACGTGCCCCACATCGATGCCCTCCCGCGCCATCCGTTCGAGGATGAAGCCGCTCGAGGTCTCCCGTACATCGCCCATCGGCCCGACCAGCGCAGCGCGGCCGCCGAGCCGCGCGATGGCGATCGCGGCGTTGAGCGCGTTGCCGCCGCAGATCTCCTCCAGATGCGTGGCGTTCGCCTTGCCGCCATGCTGCGGCACGCCCTCCACGCGGAAGGTGAGGTCGCGCACGGGGATGCCGATGCAGAGGATGCGCGGCGCGGTTCTGGCAGACATCGGGCTGAGCCGCCTTAAGCGCCGCTCTTGTCCCCGCCCTGCAGCCAGCGGCCGACCAGATGATGGGCGATGGCGAAGGGGTGCGGACCGGCAAGCCCGTCCGGATGCGTCCGCGTCAGCATCAGCCGTGCCTCGTCGCGGCTGAACCAGCGGGCGTCCTCCAGCTCGGAGCGGTCGACCGTGATCTCATCGGTCAGCGCCCGCGCGCTACAGCCGATCATCAGCGACGACGGATAGGGCCAGGGCTGTGTCATGTAGTACTGCACATCGGTACAGCGGATGCCGGACTCCTCGAAGATCTCGCGTCGCACAGCATCCTCGATGGTCTCGGCCGCCTCGACGAAACCGGCGAGGCATGAGTACATGCCCGGCGGAAACTGCTTCTGGCGGCCGAGCAGGCACTTGTCGCCGGAGGCGACCAGCATGATCACGACCGGATCGGTGCGCGGAAAATGCTCGGCCTTGCAAGCAGGACACTCGCGCCTCCAGCCGCCTTCCTTCATCGCGCTGCGCGCACCGCAATTGGCGCAATAGCCGTGGCGCTGATGCCAGGTGACCATCGACTTCGCCATCGCGATCGCGGACAGCTCCTGCGGAGGGATGGCGCCCTGCATGGCCATGCCGCGCAATTCGGTCACGGCATAGTCCTCTCGGCCGATCAGCTTTTCAGCCGCGGCCTGCGGCATGCCCATGCCGAACACCGCTGCGCCATCACGCAAGCCTAAGAAGATCGTGCCGGGATTGGCGCCGCACTTGGTGGCTTCGTCGATCGAGAGCAGCGCGCGGACGCGCTCGCCCTCGCGCTTCACCAGGAGCGAGTCGCGGTAGATCACATAAGCGCGCGAAGACGGATTCTGCTCGAGCGCGAACAGTTTTTCGTCATTGAGGCGCAGATGCGCCGCGCGATCGAGGGCGTTGCTGACGAAGGCCGGCTGTCCCAGTGGGAACGAGTCGAATGCTGACATTATTGTTCTTTCAACCCAATCGTTCTTTCAACCCAACCAGATCTTGCGACGAAGCGCGCTGATGAAATTCTGCACCTCCTCGGCATCATGCGCCAAGGGCGGCATCACGCCCCAGACCGGGCGCGGCCACGCCGCGTCGCTGGTGCGGCGCGCAATGATGTGGACGTGAAGCTGCGGCACGAGGTTGCCGAGCGCTGCGACGTTGAGCTTGTCGCATTTGGTGATTTCCTTCAGCGCACGCGAGACGCGCGTGATCTCGGTCATCAATTGCGCCTGCTGCACCTCGTCGAGATCGATGATCTCGACCGCATCCGCGCGCCGCGGCACCAGCAAGAGCCAGGGGTAATGGGCATCCTTGATGACCAGCACTTTCGACAGCGGCAGGTCGCCGATATCGATGGTGTCCTCTTTCAGGCGGGAGTGCAGCGACCAGGCGGGATCAGGCATGGAGTGTGTCCGGATGGCCCGACAGGATCGGGCGGCAAGGGCAGGAACCCTGATTATCTGGCGCCGACCATACGATACCGATTCCGTTAGGGGAAGGATCGCGCTTTGCATACTCGATCGTCGTCCCGGACAAGCGTAGCGAAGCGGAGCGCAGATCCGGGACGACACCAAGCTGGCCGCGGTGTCCTACGCCTCCGCTAGCACGCGCGCGTTGGCGCGGACCGAGGATTCGCTGACGCGGATGCCGAGGCCGGGGCCGTCGGGCACGACGACATGGCCGGCGCGGTTGGGGATGCGTTCCTCCAGGACGTCCTCGGTCAGTACGTGATGCGGCATGTAGAATTCACAGCCAAGCGAGATGCCCGGCGCCGCCGCAATGAGCTGCGTGCCGGCAGCGAGCCCGATGCCGCCTTCCCACAGCGTGCCGCCGTAGCCGGGCAGGCCGGCGACGTCGGCGATCGCCATGGTGGCTTGCGCCTCGAACAGGCCGCCCGCCTTCATCAGCTTGATGGACACGGCGTCCGCGGCTTGCCGGCGCACCACCTCCATCATGTCGCGGCGATCGAAGCAGCTTTCGTCGGCGAGAACGGGCGTTTCCAGCGCTGACGTCAGCTGCGCCATGACGTCGAGATAGTTGCGCGGCACCGGCTGCTCGATGAAGGTCGGCAAAAACTGCTCGACGTCGCGTAAGATCTTGATGGCGCCGAACGGCGCCAGCGCCTGGTTGTAGTCGACGCGAAGGTCGACCTTGTCGCCGAATTCCTTGCGGATCGTCGAGAGGTGATCGAGGTCCTCGCGATGCGGCTTCACACCGGTCTTGACCTTGTAGATCACGTTGCCGTCCGGAACCATCTTTCGCATGCGCTCCAGATCTGCAGCGAAATCCGGGTCGGCAATCGAAAAGGAGAGGGGGATCGTGTCGCGCACGCGGCCGCCGAGCAGGTCGGCGACCGAAAGCCCTGACGACTTGCCGACGATGTCGAGCAGCGCCATCTCGATCGCGACTTTTGCTTCCGCGTGGCCGACGAGCGCGCGGTCGAGCTCCGCCATCAGCGCGCGGATGCGGCGCACCGGCTTGCCTATGATGATCGGCCGCAAGTAGATGTCGAGCGCGGAAAACGCTGCTTCCGGCGTGCCCGTAAACACCTCCCACGGTGCCGCCTCGCCCCAGCCGACCACGCCGTCGCTCGCGGTGAGCTCGAGCAGCACGCGCTTCACCGTGCCCTTGACGTTGCCGACGCCCTGAAGCCGTGCCATCTTGATCGGGCTTTCGATCAGGAACAGGCGAATCCTTTCGACGGTCGTCTCGGTCATGTCAGGCCTCCATTGACGTGCCAAACCTGGCCGGTGACGTAGGACGCCTTCGGTGACGCGAGGAAGGCGATGATTTCGGCCACTTCCTCCGGCCGCCCGCGGCGGCGCATCGGGATCAGCGCCTCGGTGGCGGCGATCTGCTCGGGCGAGAGCCGGCTCTCGCTGGGCTTGTCCTTGACGATGAGGCCAGGTGAAACCGCATTGACGGTGATGCCGTCGCCGGCGAGCTCGACCGCGGTCAGCCGCACCAAGGCTTCCAGCGCGGAGCGGCTCGCGGCCGTTGCCGCGAAGGGCGCGAATTCGGGCCGGATCGCGTGCGCCACAAAGGACGAGACCGCAACGATCCGCGCATCTCGCCCCGCACGCAGCTGCGGAAGCGCAACTTGGACGAAGCGCGTGAAGGCGAGGGCGGACTCGTCCATCGCCTGCAGGAATTGATCCGCGGGCGTGCCGATCACACTGCCGCGGCGGGCGTGGCCGCCGACCAGGATCAATCCGTCGAGCCTGCCGAACGAGAGCGCAGCTTCGCACGCAAGCGTCACGGCTGTTTCACTGGCGAGATCGCCGAGGCATTTTGCAACGACGGCACCGCATGCTTCGGCTTCCGTCGCGGTCGCATCAAGTCCGGCCTCGTTCGAGCGCGTGTGCAGCACAAGCGCGATGCCGGGAGCTGCCAGCAGCCTTGCGGTGGCGCGGCCGATGCCGCTGGCGGCACCGGTGACGAGATAGGCGCGATCGATATTTGGCATCACGATGCTGCAGTGGCTGGCGGCAATGCGCCGGTGCGGTGGAAATGGCTGAGGAAGGCGCGCGTCGCCGCCTCGCGGGGGCTGTCGATCACCTGCCGCGCCGGGCCGTCCTCGACCACGACGCCGTCGCGCATGAAAACGACGCGGCCTGCGACCTCGCGGGCGAAGGCGATTTCATGTGTCACGATCACCATGGTCATGCCTTCGGAGGCGAGTTGCTGCATCACATTGAGCACCTCGCCAACGAGCTCGGGGTCGAGTGCCGAGGTCGCTTCATCGAACAGCATCACGTCCGGCTCCATGGCGAGGGCCCGCGCGATCGCGACGCGCTGCTTCTGTCCGCCCGAGAGCGTTGCCGGATATTGATCGGCCTTTTCCAGCAGCCCGACTTTTGCCAATTGCGCTCGCGCAAGTCTTTCGGCATCGGTCTTGGGCATGCGGCGCACCGTAACCGGTCCCTCCATGACGTTTTGCAGCGTCGTCATGTGCGGGAACAGGTTGAAGTGCTGGAACACCATGCCGGTGGAGGCGCGGAATCTTGCCAGCGTCTTCACGTCGGGCAGCTTGGCACCCTCTCCGAACGCGAACCGCGTCTCGCCGACGCGGACGCTGCCGCCGTTCGGCACGACCAGCAGATTGATGCAGCGGAGCAGTGTCGATTTGCCGGAGCCCGACGGCCCGATCAGCGCGACCACGCCGCCCTTGGCGACGTCGAGGTTGATGTTCTTCAGCACCTCGTTGCTGCCGAAGCTCTTGCGTAAGCCGCGGATCTCGATCTTGCAAGTTTCCTTGGACATATCGCTCATTCGCTGACCGCCAAACGCTTCTCGCCCCGCCGCACGATGATGGTCAGTGGAATGAGGATCGCGGCATAAGCGAGCGCCACTGCGGTGTAGGTCTCGAGCGGCCGGTAGCTGTCATGCGCCGCGACCTGACTCTGATAGACGAGGTCGGGCACGGCGAGCACCGAGACCAGCGAGGTGTTCTTGAACTGGATGATCGACTGGTTCATCAGCGCCGGGATCATGCGCTTGATCGCCTGCGGCAAGACGATGCGCATCATGCTCTGGCGCGGCGTCATGCCGAGCGCGGCGCCCGCTTCCGACTGGCCGCTGTCGATCGAGACGATGCCGCCGCGGATGATCTCCGAATAGAACGAGCCGCCATAGAGCGACAGCGCCAGCGCCGAGGCCGTGATCGGCGTCATCTCGACGCCGGCCAGGATCGGCAGCGCGTAGTAGAACCAGATCAGCTGCACCAGGATCGGCGTGCAGCGGAATGCCTCGACGAAGGTCAGCGCAATGGCGCGCAGCCAGCCGAAGCGCGACAGCATCGCGAGCGCGGCGACGAGGCCGAACAGCAGCCCGAGCAGCACGATTACCACGGTAAAGCCGACGGTGACGCCGAGCCCGTTCAGGAAGAGCCAGCGATAGCTCCACAGGATGCCGAAGTCCCACTGATACATGCGTGCTTTCTTGCTTTACCTCTCCCGCTTGCGGGAGAGGTCGCATTGCATCGATGATGCAATGCGGGTGAGGGTTCTCCCCTCGCAGGGGTTCTCGATTGTGGAGACACCCTCACCCCGACCCTCTCCCGCAAGCGGGAGAGGGCGTGGAGCGGAGTTTGCGGAGCCGGTTCGACGCAATCTCATCACGCCTTACAATGTCACGCCTGGCGGTATGTCCGCCTCGGTCACGCCCACGAGTTCCATGTTGGTCAGGATCGCCGTGCGGATGAAGCCGAGGCCCTTGTTGAAGTCGATCCAGGTGTTGACGTAGTCGCGCCAGGTCTTGTCGGTCTCGCGGCGGAAGCCGGCGTTGGAGGTGGTAGCGAAGATCGGTGTCGGCAGCACGAACTGGCCGAGCGATGGATTCTTCTTCAGCACCGTCAGCGACAGCATGGTGATCAGGCACTGCGCATCGACGCGGCCGGTCTGCAGCGCGGCGGTGGCATCATCCGCCGTCTTCAGGCGCGAGATCTGCGCCTTCGGGATCAGGCGGCTGACGACCTGGTCGTGCGAGGAGCCCTGGTCGACGGCGATCTTGATGTCGGGCGAATTCAGCTCGGCCCAGGTCTTCGGCTTGAAATCCTTCTTGGCGAGGAAGCCGAAGGCGTTGTTGAAGACGGGCATCGAGAAATCGATGACCAGCGCGCGCTTCGGGGTCGGGTTGAGACCGAAGAAGATGTCGATCTTGTTGGACTGGAGATCGAGCACCGAATTGCCCCAGGTTGTCTCGGTGATCTCGAGCTCGGCCTCCATGTCGTCGGCGAGCGCCTTGGCGATGTCGATGTAAAAGCCCTTCCACTGGCCGCTGGCGAGATCCTTCATGTAATAGGGCGCACCGCCATTGACCGCGCCGATCCGCATCTTCTTGGTGCGGCGGATGCGCACGAAGGTGGATTCGTTGGGATCGGGGGCCGACTGCGCCGCCGCCTGTGGAACGACCGCGCCTGCCGCCATTGCCGCGCCCACTACGCCAAGCCCGACAATCGATGCAACATCACGACGTGTAACCATTTTGGTATCGCTTTTCTGGTTGGGTGAAGTTCCGGCGGGGTTCTTACCAAGGCGGCACGGTCAGCGAAAGCACAGCCTCTTGGCGGCAGGAGCAAGGAATTGCCCGGGTGCTGGGCAACCCAGCGAGCCCAACCCCCCGGTGATACCCGCTTGCTTTCCGACCCTTTTGGCCCCAAATAGGGACCGGGAGATTGGCGGTGGACGAGCCACTCGCCAACCGGGTCAGGTCCGGAAGGAAGCAGCCCTAACGAGGTCCGGATCGGGTCGCTCGTCAGTCTCCTACCTGTTTTTTCGAGCGAATTGCGCCGGCGGGCTCCCCGCCAGCGCGCTCCTTTCCGCAAAAGCCGGCCGAGAGACATTTCATTGCGGATCGACCGATGACCGACGCTGGCGCCCCCACCGACCCTGACAGCGCCAGCCAGACTGGCTTTGCGCTCGGCGCCCAGCCGGGGACGCCGTACCGGGTGCTGGCGCGAAAATATCGTCCCTCCAACTTCGACGATCTGATCGGCCAGGAGGCGGTGGTCCGCACCGTCTCTAACGCGTTCGAAACCGGGCGCATTCCGCAGGCCTGGATCCTCACCGGTGTCCGCGGCGTCGGCAAGACCACCACCGCGCGCATCCTCGCCCGCGCACTCAACTACGAGATGCCGGACGGCTCTGTGAAGGGCCCGACCATCCACATGCCGACGCTGGGCGTGCATTGCCAGGCGATCATGGAAAGCCGGCACATGGACGTGCTGGAGATGGACGCGGCATCACACACCGGCGTTGATGACGTCCGCCAGATCAACGACAGCGTGCGCTATGCGCCGGCCAGCGCCCGCTACAAGGTCTACATCATCGATGAAGTCCACATGCTGTCGACGGCGGCATTCAACGCCTTCCTGAAGACGCTGGAGGAGCCGCCGGAGCACGCCAAGTTCGTGTTTGCGACGACAGAGATCCGCAAGGTTCCGGTGACCGTGCTGTCGCGCTGCCAGCGCTTCGACCTGCGCCGGGTCGAGGCCGACGTACTGATGAAGCACCTTGGCAATATCGCCGCGAAGGAAAGCGTCGAGATCGAGCCCGAGGCGCTCGGCATCATCGCGCGCGCAGCGGAAGGTTCCGTGCGCGACTCGCTGTCGCTGCTCGATCAGGCGATCGCCCATGCGGCGGGCCAAGTGAAAGCCGATGCCGTACGGCAGATGCTGGGGCTCGCCGACCGCACCCGTGTCATCGATCTCTTCGATTCGCTAGTGCGCGGCGACATCGCCTCCGCCTTCAAGGAATTCCGCGACCAGTACGACACCGGCGCCGATCCCATCGTCGTGCTCTCGGACCTCGCCGAATTCGTCAACTTCGTCACCCGCGTGAAGATCGTGCCGGCGACGGCCGACAACGTCGCCTATGGCGAGACCGAGCGGCTGCGTGCGCGTGACTTTGCGTCGAAGATCTCGATGCGCGTGTTGTCACGGATGTGGCAGATGCTGCTCAAGGGCATCACCGAGGTGCAGGCTGCAACGCGCCCGGCCGCTGCCGCGGAGATGGTGCTGGTCCGCATCGCCTATGTCGCCGACCTGCCGACGCCGGACGAAGCGATCAGAATGCTGGAGCAGAACGGCGGCGCTTCGCCCGTGGTGAGCGGCGGAAGCGCTGCGCGCAGCACGCCGACCGCGCCGGTTGCATCCGCAGCTCCGGTGCGCGCCCCGTCCCCGCCTTCCTCTTTCGGCGGTGCGCGGCCGCAGATGGCGGCACCGGCGCCGGAGACTCAAGGCTCGGCACCGGCGTTGCGCATCACGAGCTTCGCCCAGCTCGTCGCACTCGCCGGCCAGAAGCGCGATCTCATGACCAAGGCCGCGCTGGAAGGCGACATGCGCCTCGTGCGTTTCGAGGATGGCCGGCTCGAGGTCGCGCTCGAGCCCAACGCCGCCAAGACCTTGATCACCGAGCTCGCGCGAAAGTTCGAGTTCTGGACCGGTCGCCGCTGGACGGTGGTCGTCTCCAATGAGCAGGGCCAGCCGACGCTGCGCTCGCTCAACCAGGCCGCCAAGCAGGAGCACGCGCGCACCGCCGAGGCCGATCCGCGGGTGCAGGAAGTGCTGTCACGCTTCCCCGGCACCAAGGTCGTCGAGGTCCGCAGGCTTGCCCCCGAGACGCCGGAATCCAATATTAACGCCGACTATGGCAGTGATGATCCGCTCGAAGGTTCCGACGGCGACGATCTCTGAGCCAGTTTTAAGGACAAACCCCCATGGCTGATTTTCTCGGCATGATGAAGCAGGCGGCGCAGCTGCAATCCAAGATGCAGGCGATGCAGGACGAACTCGGCAGTGTCGAGGTCGAAGGCATCTCCGGCGGCGGCCTTGTTGCGGTGCGCATGACTGCGAAGATGGACGTCAAGAGCATCAAGATCGATCCCTCGCTGATGAAGGCGGAGGAGCGCGAGGTGCTGGAGGACCTGCTCGTCACCGCGCTCAGTGATGCGCGCCGCAAGGCGGAAGCCGCCATGCAGGAGAAGATGCAGGCGCTCACCGGCGGGCTCGGCCTGCCGCCGGGACTGTTCGGCCAGTGACATGGGAGCGGTTGCCGGTCCCGAGATCGAACGCCTGATCCAGCTTCTGGCGCGCCTGCCCGGTTTGGGACCGCGCTCGGCACGGCGCGCCGCGCTGCACCTGATCAAGAAGCGCGAGGCGCTGATGATGCCGCTCTCCGCCGCCTTGCAGGTCGCGCTCGACAAGGTCCAGGTGTGCAAGACCTGCGGCAATATCGATACGCAAAATCCCTGCACCGTCTGCACCGACCCACGGCGAGATCCCGCCATCATCGTCGTCGTCGCCGACGTTGCCGATCTCTGGGCGCTGGAGCGGGCCAATGCGACGCAAGGGCGCTATCACGTGCTTGGCGCGACATTGTCGCCGCTCGATGGCGTCGGACCTCAGGATCTCACCATCGATGCGCTGGTCGCTCGCGCGCATGATCCGCAGGTGCATGAGATCATCTTGGCGCTGAACGCGACGGTGGACGGCCAGACCACGGCGCATTACATCACCGACCTGCTCCAGGATGCCAACGTCAAGGTGACCCGACTCGCCCATGGCGTGCCGGTCGGCGGGGAGCTTGATTATCTCGATGAAGGTACGCTATCGGCGGCAATGCGGCAGCGGACCCTGTTCTAGCAATCCCAGAAGACGACGGAACGGACGACATGACGAAACGATTCGCCAAACGGCTGGCTTTGGTCGCGACGATGATGATGCTGGCGACGCCGGCCGTCTCCGCGCAGCAAGGGTATGAGGCGCCCCCGCCGTCAAAGCCCGGCAAGCCGATCAACACCGGTGACGTGCTTTCTGGCGAGCTGAACGCCATGCGCGTGCGTGACGTCAAGAATGGCAAGAAGGTTGCGACCTACCAGATCACGTCCGAGCCGCGGCGCTTGCCGCCGCCGAACGGGCTGTGCAACCTCGAGACCGGCCCCGAGACATTCCAGCTCGTCACAAGCAGCGACGCGCAGGCCGCGCAGTTGAAATCATTCGTCGGCAAGGAGATCTCCGTCAAGGTCGACGAGGTCACCTGCGCCAGCGATCCCGGCCAGGTGAGCGAGGCCGTGATCACCAAGTGGAGCCTGGTGAAGAGGCAGTAGCGGACGTTGCGCGCGGCGCCACGTCCTGTTGGATGCTCCCTGATCTTGATCTCAGGTTGTGCGTCAAGCATAGTGCAAGCAATCGAATTATTCAGGAGGTCGATGGCTGTGCGCGGAACGTGCTTTGTCCTTCTGCTGGCCTGCACCAGCGTCAATCCTTCGATGGCCTTGGCCGCAGCGGAAGACACCTCCTACACGACCGCTGCCGCTGCGCTTGCGGCATTGCGCGCCAAGTCTGGCGTGAAGACGTCCGTACAGTCCGGTTGGACCGTGATCGAGGATGCGGCCACGTTGAGCCTGTGGTCTTTTCCGCCCGCCGGGCATCCGGCCTATCCCGCGGCGATTCAGCGTCGGGTGATGCAGGAGGGAAGCAACGTCGTGATCAAGATGAACGTGCTGTGCGAGGCGTCCAAGCCTGCTTGCGATGCTCTGGTGTTGGAGTTCGAAAAGCTCAACGGCAACGTCCGGCGACAGATGCAGCAGTAATTCTAAACCCGCACCGGCCCCAGCGTCTCGAAATGTCCGCGCTTCTGCAAATAGGCGAGCAGGATCAGGCTGGGCACCGCGACCACCACGCAGATCATGAAGAACAGCGGCCAGCCGGTCATCTTCGCCACGAAGCCGGCGCCCGACGAGAGATAGGTGCGCCCGACTGCGGCCAGCGCGGTGAGCAGCGCATATTGCGTCGCCGTGTGCAGCGGATTTTGGCACAGCGCGGAGAGATAGGCGACGAAGATCACGGTGCCGATGGCACTCGTGAAGTTCTCGGCTGTGATGGCAAAGGCCAGCGCCCATTGATTGGTGCCGACCAGCGCGAGCCACGAGAAGGACAGGTTCGCGATCGCCTGCACCAGGCCGCCGATCCACAGGCTCGTCGCCAGCGAATAGCGCCGCGCAACGAAACCGCCGGCAAAGCCGCCGATCAGCGTCGCTGCCAGTCCGACGCCCTTCACGATCGCCGCGTAGTCGTTGCGGGAGAAGCCGAGGTCGATCACGAACGGGGCCGTCATGGTGCCGGAGAAGGCATCGGTGAACTTAAACAGCACCACGAAAGCGAGCGCGGCGAGCGCATCCTTGCGCGACAGAAATTCCGAGAATGCGCCGATCGCGGCGTGCAGCACGCGCGCGAACGCCGTCTCGGTCTGCGTTGCGGCCTCCGCCTTTGCGGATTGTGCTGGCTCGGTAGCAAGAAGCGCGGTGATGGTGCCGATCAGCACCAGCGCCGCCATCACCATATAGCCCCACATCCACGCGGACGGCTTCGAAATGCCGGTGCTTTCGAAGCCGGACACGATGAACAGCGCTCCGGCGGTCGAGACCAGCATGCCAATGCGATAGGCCGCGACATAGGAGGCCATGCCGGCTGCCTGCTCGCTCTCGGGCAGGCTCTCGACGCGAAAGGCGTCGACCACGATGTCCTGCGTCGAGGACGTCGTCGCCACCAGCAGGGCGCCGAGCGCGACGAAGAACGGCGAGCGTGCGGGGTCGGTCAGCGCCAGCAGCAGGATCGAGATGATCAGGAGGAGTTGCGAGAACAGCAGCCAGCCGCGGCGGCGCCCGAAGGCGCGTGTGAACAGCGGCACGTGCAGCGCATCCACCAGGGGGGCCCAGAGGAACTTCAGCGTGTAGGGCGTGCCGACCAGCGCGAAGAGACCGATGGTCCCGAGATCGACGCCGGATTCCCGCATCCACACCAAAAGCGTCGAGCCCGACAGCGCCAGCGGCAGGCCGGAGGAGAAGCCGAGGAACAGCACAATCAGCACCCGCGGCTGCAGGTACACGGCCAGGCTCTCGCGCCAGGAGGCGGCGGCTGAAGCATCGGCGGCGGTTGCCGGGGCAGTTCCGGAGGTCGCGTCGGGTGCGGTCATGGAGGGGTGTTAGCAGATTCTGGCTGAAAAGGCCTTCGCTCCTGCGCGTGGGATAGGAACTATCGACACTCCTTTCGATGTCATCGTCCGCGAAGGCGGACGATCCAGTACTCACCGGCGTCTCGATTTAATCGCGACCGCCGCGGCGTACTGGATGCCCCGCCTTCGCGGGGCATGACAGCGTACCGTGGAAATCACTCCCCCGCCTGGAGCTTGCGCGGGAATAGCTCTGGGCCGCTTGCGACCAGGCGCGGGCCTTCGGGCGCGTCGGTCTTGCTGAAATCGAGCTCCTCGATCCGTCCTGCGCGCTTCTCGATCTTGTCGGCGGAGATCAGGATCTGGCGCACGTCCTCGTTCACGTCGGCAAAATGCTTCTGCAATTTCAGCACGCGGTCGCGCAGGCGTCCCAGATCGTCGCCGAGCTTGATCACCTCGGTGCGGATCTGGTCGGCGGCATCGCGCATGCGCGCGTCCTTCATGATCTGCTGCATCACCTGGATCGCGAGCATCAACAGCGACGGCGACACCAGCACGACACGGGCGCGGTAGGCCTTCTGGATCACGTCGTCGAAGCCGTCATGGATCTCGGCATAGACAGATTCCGAGGGAACGAACATCAGCGCCATCTCCTGGGTCTCGCCGGTGACGAGATATTTTTCGGCGATGTCGCTGACGTGCTTCATCACGTCGCCGCGCAGACGCTGCGTGGCGAGGCGCCGCTCCTCGTCGGTGCGCGCATCGTGCAGCGCGGTCATCGCCTCCAGCGGAAATTTTGCGTCGATGCAGAGCGGCCGCTGGTCGGGCAGGAACACGACGCAGTCCGGCCGTTTGCCGGTCGAGAGAGTGAACTGGAACTCGTAGGAGCCTTTCGGCAGCCCGTCCTGGACGATCGCCTCCATCCGCGCCTGGCCGAACGCGCCGCGCGACTGCTTGTTGGCGAGCACGTCCCGCAAGGTGGTCACCTGCGTGGTCAGGTCGGTAAGGTTCTTGTGCGCGTTGTCGATGATGCCGAGCCGCTCGTGCAGCGCGCGCAGGCTCTCCATGGTGTTGCGCGTCGAGTGCTCCATGGACTGGCCGACGCGATGGGTGACCGAATCCAGCCGCTCGTTGACCGCGCGCGCCATCTCGGCCTGCCGGCCGGCGAGAGCCTGCGCCATGGCGTCGACCCGCCCGGAGGCCTCAGCTTGGGCGCGCAGCATCTGGCTCAGGCGCTCCTCCAGCTCGTCGGCCCGGATGGTCTGCGCCATGGCGAGTTCCGCCCCGCGCCGTGAGGACCGCGCGATGACGATGGCTATGGTCAGGAGCAGGATGAGGACCAGCCCGCTGACACCGATCAGGGCGTCGACGGTGCGCACCGGCCAGTCGCCGAGCATAAAAACGATCTCGTTCATGCCAGCCCTTCTAGCCGATTCGCGGCACGGCGCGAACGAAGAGGGAACATTTATGGTTAACCGGCAGTGAATTTTTTATGGTTAATGAGGCTCTAATTTTTATGGTTAGCGAAACGTTAACGGCGTTCCCCACCGCATTGACCGCACCGGGCGCGCGGCTTAAATCGCCGCCATGGCCTTAAGAGAGATTATCATCCTGCCGGACAAACAGCTGCGTCTGGTCTCCAAGCCGATCGAGAAGGTCACGGCGGAGATTCGCAAGCTTGCCGACGACATGTTCGAGACCATGTACGACGCGCCTGGCATCGGGCTCGCGGCGATCCAGGTCGCCCAGCCCCTGCGTCTGATCACCATGGACCTCGCCAAGCGCGATGAAAACGGCGAGACTGCGCGAGAGCCTCGCGTCTTCATCAATCCCGAAATCGTCGCGTCGTCCGAGCAGATGTCGGTCTATGAGGAGGGCTGTCTCTCGATCCCCGAATATTACGAGGAGGTCGAGCGGCCTGCGAAGGTGCGCGTGCGCTTCACCGATCTCGATGGCAAGCTGCATGAGGAGGATGCCGAGGGCCTCTACGCCACCTGCATCCAGCACGAGATCGACCATCTCAACGGCGTACTGTTCGTCGACTATTTGTCGAAACTCAAGCGCGACCGCGTGTTCAAGAAGTTCGAGAAAGCCGCAAAGCGCGCGGTGGAGTGATTTTTGCTGCTGCTCCCCCCTTGTGAGGGAGGGTGGGGGGAGGGGGTAGCTCAGGAAATGGTGCTCATCATTTGCGGGCGCCAGCAACGAGGCGCCCGCATCGTCTGCGCGTGAATCGAGAGAGCGCGCCATGTGGCACCCCCCTCCCCTAGCCCTCCCAGCAAGGGGGAGGGAACGCAGTGAGTTCTGTTGATGCCTCTCCGCCTCATCTTCATGGGCACGCCCGATTTCTCCGTGCCGACGCTGCTCGAGCTCGTCGCGCATGGCCATGAGATCGTGGCCGTCTACACCCGTGCGCCGAAGCCGGGCGGGCGGCGCGGGCTGCAGTTGCAGCCGACCCCGGTTGAAGATGCCGCGCGAAAGCTCGGCATTCCCGTTCTGACGCCGAAAACCTTGAAGACGCAGGACGCGCTCGACGAATTCCGCGCGTTCGATGCCGACGCCGCCATCGTCGTCGCCTACGGCATGATCCTGCCGCAGGCGATCCTCGATGCACCAAAGCTCGGCTGCTACAATCTGCATGCCTCGCTGCTGCCGCGCTGGCGCGGCGCCGCGCCCATCAACCGTGCGATCATGGCTGGTGATGCCGAGAGCGGCGTCATGGTGATGAAAATGGACGTGGGCCTCGACACCGGCGACATCGCCATGGCCGAGCATGTTGCGATCTCGGACAGCATGACCGCCGCCGATCTGCACGATCGCCTCGCCCGGCTCGGCGCTGACCTGATGGTGCGCGCGGTGGCCGCGCTCGCGCGAGGTGGGCTGCAACTCAGGAAGCAGAGCGAGGACGGCGTCACCTACGCGGCCAAGATCGACAAGGCCGAGGCGCGCATCGACTGGACCAAGCCTGCGCGCGAGGTGCTGCGCCACATCCACGGCCTGTCGCCCTTTCCCGGCGCCTGGAGCGAACTCGCCGGGGTAACCGAGAACGCGCGCCTAAAAATCCTGCGCTGTGAGCTCGCAAAGGGTTCGGGCGCGCCGGGCGACGTGCTTGACGACCAGCTCACCGTTGCCTGCGGCGACGGCGCGATCCGCATCATCGAGCTGCAGCGCGAAGGCAAGGCGCGGATGCAGGCGGCGGACTTCTTGCGCGGCGTGCCGCTGAAGGCGGGAGCCAAATTCACCTAACGCTGTCATACCCCGCGAAGGCGGGGTATCCAGTACGCCGAGACTTTTCGGTCGAACGGATAGGCCGCGGAGTACTGGATCGCCCGGTCAAGCCGGGCGATGACACCACCCGGATTGAGATGCCCCGCTACAAGCTCACCATCGAATATGACGGCGCGCCGTTCTGCGGCTGGCAGGTGCAGGCGACGCTGCCCTCGGTGCAGGGCGCGCTCGAGACGGCCGTGAAGGCGATGTGCGGCACTGAGGTGCGCGTGCACGGCGCAGGCCGCACCGATGCCGGCGTGCATGCGCTCGGCCAGGTCGCGCATGTCGATATCGAAAAGCCCTTTGCGCCGGATCGCCTTCGCGATGGCCTCAATGCGCATCTGCGCCCCGCTCCGATCGCGGTGCTCGAAGCAGTGATCGTGCCGGAAACATTCGAGGCCCGCTTCTCGGCCGTGAAGCGCCACTACCGCTATCGTATCGTCAACACCCGCGCCAATCTCGCGCTCGACGTCGGCCATGCCTGGCGCGTATCGCGCAGGCTCGATACCGATGCGATGCATGCGGCCGCGCAACGGCTGATCGGCAAGCACGATTTCACGACCTTTCGCGATACGGAGTGCCAGGCCAAATCGCCGGAGAAGACGCTCGACCAGCTCGACGTGCTGCGCGACGGGCGCGAAGTGACGATCCTCACCTCGGCGCGCTCCTTCCTGCATAGCCAGGTCCGCTCCATGGTCGGCTCGCTGGTGTGGGTCGGCGAAGGCCGCTGGAGCGCCGATGATCTCTCCGCAGCACTCAAAGCCCGCAACCGCGCCGCCTGCGGTATCGTCGCCCCGCCCGAGGGGTTGTATCTGGTGAGGGTGGATTATTAGAGAGACGCGACGCTCGCACCACATTCACCAGTGTCATGCCCCGCGAAGGCGGGGCATCCAGTACGCCGCAGCTTCTCCCTATCCGTCACCGTCTCTGGAATACTGGATCGTCCGCTTTCGCGGACGATGACAGCGGAGTGCGTGGTGACGGCGGAGGACTGGGTGGGAGTCGAGCCTCAAGCAAAATACCGCGCCAAAATCCCGCGATAGACCTTCGTCAGCTTCTCCAGGTCCGCAACCGGCACGCGCTCGTCGACCTGGTGCATTGTCTGGCCGACCAGGCCGAATTCGATCACCGGGCAATAGCTCGAAATGAAGCGCGCATCCGAGGTGCCGCCTGACGTTGAAAGCTCGGGCTTGCGCCCCGTCACCTCCTCGATCGCCGAGACGGCGAGATCGGTGAACGGGCCGGGCTTGGTGACGAACACGTTGGAGTTCGAGGGCTCCCAGACGATATGCGCGCGGATGCGGTTGCCGCAGGCTTTGGCCAGCCGAGTCTCGACCAGCTCGCGCAGGCTCGCTTGCGTGTGATTGTCGTTGTAGCGGATGTTGAATCTGGCGCGCGCCTGGCCGGGGATCACGTTGTTGGCGGTGTTGCCGACGTCGACCGAGGTGAATTCCAGGTTTGAGGCCTGGAATTGCGCGCTGCCATGATCGAGCGGCTCGTCCGAGATCGCCACGATCAGCCGCGAGATATCGGGCACCGGATTGGACGCGCGGTGCGGATAGGCGACGTGACCCTGCAGTCCCTCGACATGGAGCGTGCCGGATTGCGAGCCGCGGCGACCGACCTTGATGGTGTCGCCGAGGGTCTCGACGTTGGAGGGCTCGCCGAGTACGCAATGGTCGAACTTCTCGCCGCGCGCCGCGGCCCATTGCAGCAGCTTGATGGTGCCGTTGATCGAGACGTCTTCCTCGTCGCCGGTGATCAGGAAGGAGATCGAACCCTTGCCGTCGCTGCGCGGCTTGCCGTCATTGGCTGCGAGATGCTCCAGCACGGCGGCGACGGAGCAGGCGATGCCGCCCTTCATGTCGACCGCGCCGCGGCCGTACAGGACGCCGTCCCTCACCTCGCCGGAGAACGCGCCGACGCTCCAGGCGCTTTCGTCGCCGGGCGGCACCACGTCGGTGTGGCCGGCAAAGGTGATGTGCGGACCCTCGCTGCCGATCCGCGCATAGAGATTGTCGACGTCGGGATAGCCTGCCTCGGAGAAGGTCACGCGATGTGTCGTGAATCCGGCGGCCTTCAGGAGGTCTTCGAGGACACCGAGGGCGCCGGCATCGGCCGGGGTGACGGAGGGGCAGCGGACGAGGTCGCGGGTGATGGAAACAGCGTCAGTCATACCCCTGGCTTAACACGCCATTGCGGCGGCGGGCCAGCCATGTGCGGGACCATTTCGAGCTCGCGCTGCTGGTCCCAGCCCAGCTCGCAAGGCCAGCCAGAATTTGGCCCGGTTGATGCGGCCGTTGAAGCTGAATAGGTACCAGGTCCAATCCACAACAAAAAGCTCCGGGCGGCGGACATCGTGTGCGGCTCGGAGTTTGGTCGATTTTCGACCGAAATTGGTTCGATCAGTCCCGCAGCAACTCGTTGATGCTGGTCTTCGAGCGCGTGCGCTCGTCGACGCGCTTGACGATGACGGCGCAGGCGGTGCTCGGGCCTGGCTGGCCGTCCTTCATGGGCTTACCGGGCAGCGCGCCAGGAACGACGACGGAATATTCCGGCACCTCGCCGATGAAGATTTCGCCGGTCTCGCGATCGACGATCTTGGTCGATGCGCCCAAAAACACACCCATCGACAGCACCGCGCCCTTGCGCACGATCACGCCCTCGGCGACCTCCGACCGCGCACCGATGAAGCAGTCGTCCTCGATGATCACGGGCTCGGCCTGCAGCGGTTCGAGCACGCCGCCGATGCCGACGCCGCCGGAGACGTGCACGCGCTTGCCGATCTGCGCGCAGGAGCCGACGGTCGACCAGGTGTCGATCATGGTCGCCTCATCGACAAAGGCGCCGAGATTGACGAAGGAGGGCATCAGCACGACGTTCTTGGCAATGAACGCCGAGCGGCGCACGATCGCGCCGGGGACGGCGCGGAAGCCGGCATCGCGAAACCGGTTCTCGCCCCAACCATCGAACTTCGAGGGCACCTTGTCCCACCAGGTCGCCTTGCCCGGGCCGCCGGGAATGGCGCTCATCTCGTTGAGGCGGAAGGAGAGCAGCACGGCCTTCTTCAGCCACTGATTGACCTTCCACTTGCCGCTGGCCTCGCGCTCGGCGACGCGCGCCGCGCCCTTGTCCAGAATCTCCAGCGCCTGATCAACGGCCTCGCGCACCTCGCCCTTGGTCGAGGTCGAGATGCCGTCACGCGCGTCGAAGGCGCTGTTGATGGTGGATTCGAGGTTTTGGAGGGACATTGGCATTTCCTCAGGGGCGGGCAGGGATTTTAGGATGAATTGGGGCGCTTTTTCGGGATTTGGAGGAAGAGAGTCAAGCTTGGTTCGCCATCATCACCCGCGAAAGCGGGGAATCCAGTACGTCTCGGCTTATCGATTCAATCACGGCCGTCTCAGAGTACTGGATCGCCCGGTCAAGCCGGGCGATGACATTGAGGGTGTGGAATGCACATGACAAGGCCGACGAGCAGAGCTTTGTGACATGGCAGGACGATGCCGCCTTCATGAAGCGGCAGCCCGGCTTCATCTCCACCCAGCTTCACCGCGCCATCGGCGACAGTCCGACCTACCTGAATCACGCGGTGTGGGAATTGACTGCCCATTTCCGCGCGGCGTTCACGCACCCGGAATTCCGGGCGAAGATTTCGGCGTATCCGGCCTCGGCGGTCGCAAGCCCGCATCTGTTTCAGAAAGTCGCTGTGCCGGCTATCTGCGTGGCGTAGCTCGCGTACGATTCTGGATCGTAGGGATGGTTGAGCCGAAGACGCAACCCACCTCTTCTCGGATATGCGGGCACGAAAGTGGCGGGTCACGCTTAGCTAACGCCCCCTGCGATCGCTACCCCGCCGCGGGCACCGTGTTGCCCGCGCCCACGCCCCACGGCCGTTCGGCCGATGCGAGCCCGATCAGCCGGCCCTGGATGTAGTCGCAGCCCCAGTCGCGCAGCATGTTTGCTGCCTCCTCGTCCTGAACCCATTCAGCCACCGTCTTGATGTCGAGACGGCGGGCGAGGTCGATCAGTGTGTGCACGAAGGCGCGGTCGTCGGCGGAATGGGTGATGTTCTGCACGAAGGCGCCGTCGATCTTGACGATGTCGACGCCGAGCTTGCGCAAATTGCGGAACGAGGTGTAGCCGGCGCCGAAATCGTCGATGGCGATACGGCTGCCGAAATGCTTGAGCCGGCCGACAAAGGCGCGGACGTCGTCGATGTCCTGGATCGCGACCGTCTCGGTGATCTCGACGATCAGCCGCTCGGCAACGCCCGGATGGGTCTGCATCAGCGTTTCGATCGACGCCCACCAGTCGGGATCCATGGTTGTATCGGGCGAGATGTTGAGGCTGAGCCTGACCTCGGGCGAGGCGGCGAGTTCGGCGACGACGAGTTCGAGCACGCGATGGTCGACGAGGCGGATCAGGCCGAGCCGCTCGGCGACCGGCACGATGTCGGGGGCGAGCAGCGTCCGCCCGTCGCCCTGCTCCATCCGCACCAGGCATTCGTAGAACGCGCCGTCGCGCGACGCGGCCGAGACCACAGGCTCATATGCGAGCACGATGCGGCGATCGTTCAGCGCGGTGACGATCTCGTCGGTGACGCGGATGTTGACGCGGCGCTGCGCATCGCGCTCGGCATTCGGCCGCCAGGCGCCGAACGAGCCGGCGCGGCGGCGCTTTGCGGCGTCCAGCGTCTCATGCGCGCGGTTGATCGCTTCATCGGTGTTGCGGGCGTAGCGCGGCACGCTGACCGCGCCGATCGAAGCGGTGATCGAAACCGGGCCCGACTTGGTCGGCACCACCTCGTCGCGGATGCCGGCGAGGAAGCGTTCGGCGGCGATGTTCATGTCGTCGATGGTGCAGTTCTTCAGGATGAGGCCGAACTTGTTGCCGGAGAAGCGCCCGAGCACGTCGCCGCCGCGAAGGCGCGTGCGGATGCGTTGTGCCACGTCGAGGATCACGGCGTCCGCAACGTCGAAGCCGAAGGCGTCGTTGACGCGGGCGAGATGATCGATGCCGACCAGCATGAAGGCCGAGGCCGAGCGGAAGCGCATCGACTCTTCGATCGCTTCCGCGAGCGCCGCGATCAGATGGGTGCGGTTGAACTCGCCGGTCAGGGGATCGAGCCGGGCGAGCTTTGCAAGCTCTTCGTCGCGGGCGTGGCGCTCATTGTTGATGCGGACGGCGCCGATCGCACGGACCGGCCGGCCATCGGGACCTGCGAACCAGCGGCCGGTCTCCTCGATCCAGACGACGGGATCGGAGGCGCCAACGCGCACGCCATATTCGGTCCGGTAGGGCGTGCCGTCGGCGCCGTGCACGGCCGGCGACTGGGCCAGGGCGGCCGTGCGCAGCGACTGCGACGGCTCGATCAGCCGGGCGAATTCGGCGCCGGTCGCCAGCCGCCCGGCGGGGATGCCGGGGAAGACGGAGCCGACCTGCTCGCTCCAGGCGATCGCATCGCTCGCGATATCCCAGATGAAGACGGCCTCGCCCAGGGAGGCCAGGATGTCGGAGGCTTGCGGCACAACAGCGGTCAAGGGCGCCTCGTTTCGGGACAGCGGAGACGGTCTCACGACCTGAGGATAGAGCGAGATTCGGCTTTGACCCTAGGCAAAGTTCATAAACAATTTGGAAACCACGTTTGCAAGGCAACCCGGAACCAAATCGACCCGGCCGGCATAGGCCTTGCGAGTAGCTCCCACGCACGGCTGCCCGCGTCCCGAAACGCGACAGTTTTGCCGGATGAACAGTGTTTGCGATGGTGAGTACGGATCGAACAGGAGAGGCAGAAGGCGGCAGCGGGACCGCCCTGGTCCCGCTGACCCCGACGCTCGAATGGGCGCACAAGGTGGTGGTGCCGCCGCGCCCGGACCCTAGCTTCGTCACCCAGCTCCTCGCCAATGCCGAGCACCTGCCGGAGGCGAGCCGGCTGCGCCGGGCGAGCCCCGTCGATGCGAACATGGCCTATGGCCACAAGCTCCCGCTGGGAAGCGTGAGCGCGCGGACGCGCCAGGTGGCGTAGAGGCACTCGCTTGAGCATGATCCGGAAAAGTGTGAAGCGGTTTTCCCTCGCGCCAAACGCGGCGCGTTTGCGCGCAGATCATGGTCAAACAACAACCTAAAGTGCGATGATGATTCATCCCAATCTCATCGCGCTTTAGGTTTGCGATCCGAGCCCCAGGCTCGCTGCACCTCTCCCGCTTGCGGGACCGCAAGAGAAGAGGAAACGCATCCGATGCTTGGCGAACGATCGCCCGGGGCGCCCTTCACTCCTTCAGATCATACCGATACGATTTCGACACGATCTGCCAGCCGTCGGCGAGCTTCATCGCCACGAGATAGTCGGTGAAGTAGCGCGGCGGCAGCTGGCATTTGACCTTGATGAAGGCGGTCTTGTCATCCGAGCGGTCGATGGTGACGATGAAGTCCTCGCGCGGCTTGCCTTCGGCTTTCGCCGACGGCCGCTTGCGTACCCAGGCGAGCCAGTCCGGCACGGTCAGGATTTTGAGCTCGCCCTTTTCCACCCAGCGCAGATCGGCGGATGGGTGGAACACCGCGCCGAGCTTGTCGGCATCGCCTTCATAGAGCGCATCGAAATAGCCCTGCACCACGGCCTCGACGCTCGAACGGTCATACCCCATGCTGCTCTCCTTCCCTGGCATGTTGGCGCGACGAAGAAGCGTAGGGCGGCACTTGCGAATCCGCCAGCGTTTTGCTCGCGAAAAGCTGATCGGCAAGGGCCGGCCGACCCGCTAGATTGTCACGCCGCATTTCGCGCTGGAGAAAGATCGTGACAAGCACGACAAGCCGTCGCCGCCTCGCCGGACAATGTTACTGCGGCGCCGTGCAGTACGACGTCGCGGATGAATTCGTCTATGCGCTGAATTGCCATTGCTCGAACTGCCGCCGCACCACTGGCTCCGCCTTCAAGCCGTTTGCCGGCATCGAGCGGCACAAGTTCCGCGTCACGGCGGGCGAGGGTGCACGGCTGATCTATGGCGATGAGGCCGCGACCCATGACGCGCACTGCTCCCGTTGCGGCTCGCTGCTCTATTCGGTGGTGCGCGAGGGCCATTGGATCCACGTCCCCCTGGGAACCCTGCTCGACGATCCCTCGATCCGCCCCTCAGCGCATATGTTCGTCGGCTCCAAAGCGCCCTGGTACGAGATCACGGACAATCTGCCGCAGCACCAGGGGCACATTGGAGGCGGCTGAGCGGGCTGACGCGCCTGATCGACTTACGTCGCGATCGCGCTCGCCGCGATGTTCACCGTCAGCGCCAAGAGCGCCGTGTTGTAGATGAACGAAACGATGCCGTGCGCGGTCGCGGTGCGGCGGATGATCTTGTCGGTGATGCCGACGTCGGAGACCTGCGCGGTCATGCCGATCACGAAGGAAAAATAGACGAAGTCCCAGTAGTCGGCGTGGTCGTCCTTTTCGCCGCTCGGAAATTGCAGGCCGCCCGGCTTGGCGTGGCGGTAGTAGTCGTGGGCGTAGTGCAGCGCGAAGGTCGTGTGCACGGCGGCCCATGACAGCGCTATGGTCGTGATCGCGAGCGAGAGCTCGCCGATCCCGCGATGGGTACCGAGCTCGGCGACGATGGCCGCGATGCTCGCGAATGCGCCTACCGCTATCACCAGCAGAATCACGAAGCGGCCGTCATCCTGCATCACCGCTGCGCGGCGGATGTGGTTGTGATCCTGGTTTAGCATCATGCTGTAGACGAGGGTGAGATAGACCGCGATCAGCGCATCCCAGCCGATCAGAAGCCGCGTCACCAGCCGCAATGATCCCGGCAGCAACAGGCAGACCAGAACGCCGGTGGCCAGCGCGATGAACGTCCGCGGCCGCGCATACACCACGCGCACCGGCCGCGACATCTGGCGGAAGCGGATGAGGACGGGGTCGTTTTTGTCCATCGTCTTTACCGTCCGGTAAAATCGCAATCACGGTGAAGGCGCGCTCCCTCTCCCGCTTGCGGGGGAGGGCTGGGGTGGGGGTGTTGCCGAAATGGACGCTCTCCGAATGGAGAGAGCCCCCACCCGCCGCGCTCTTCGAGCGCGTCGACCTCCCCCGCAAGCGGGAGAGGTGCAGTGAGTTCGTGGCGAGTTAACCCGCCTTTGAAAAACTAGTTCTTCCGCTCCGCCACGAACCGCGCGGCAGCTTGCAGCACGGCGGCGCGGCCGCCGAAGATCGAGACGGCGCTATCGGCTCGCGCGAGCAGATCGCGAACGCGCTGCTTGGCGCCCTCGATGCCGAGCTGGGTGACGAAGGTGGTCTTGCCGAGGGCAGCGTCCTGGCCGGATGGTTTGCCGAGTGCCGCCGCGTCGCCCTCGACGTCGAGCAGGTCGTCGGCGATCTGGAAGGCTTCGCCGAGCGCACGGCCGTAATCGTCGAGCGCCTGGTATTCCGCGCTCGAGGCTTGGCCCAGGATCGCGCCGGCGATGCAGCCATAGCGCAGCAGCGCGCCGGTCTTCATCTGCTGGAGCCGCGCGACGTCGACCGGCTCGCGATCGCCGAAGCGGCCTTCACCGGCGAGATCGAGAATCTGCCCGCCGACCATGCCGCCGATGCCGGCGCAGCGCGCCAACGCGCGCGTCAGCAAGAGCCGGACATTGGCGTCGCGATGGATCTCGTCGCGGGTGACGATATCGAAAGCAAGCGTCAGAAGCCCGTCGCCGGCGAGGATTGCGGTGGCGTCGTCGGTCTTCTTGTGCAGCGTCGGCCGTCCGCGGCGAAGGTCGGAATTGTCCATCGACGGCAGATCGTCATGGATCAGCGAATAGCAGTGGATGCATTCGAGCGCCGCACCGACGAGCAGGGCGGCCTCGCGCGGCACACCGAACACCGCGGCGCTCTCGACCACCAGGAACGGCCGCAGGCGTTTGCCCCCGCCGAGGCTCGAATAGCGCATCGCGTCCATCAGCCGCTTGGGGCGCGCGATCTCGTCTGGCAGGATGTCATCCGACAACAGCCTGGCCAGCAGGGCCTCGGTATCGTCTGCGGTCTTGTCCAGGCGTTTGGCGAAATCGGACGGGGTCGTGCCGGTCATCAAGAAGGGCTCCAGAACTAAAATTCGGCCGGACAATCCTTTATGCCGGCGCTTCCGTCAATCACTTGGAACGCCTTAAAACTGCTGGAAAAGGCCCGAATTATCACAGGCTTAATCGCCGGGCCGGTTCATCACTTCCATTTTGGCGCAGGACAAGGTCGATTTTTCGCATCGTCAAAACCCTGGCTCTGGTGGTTACGGTCGCGGCGCTCCTGCCCTACGCAATCGCGCCGTTCTACAGCACCGGCCACCCGGTTTCGACGCTGATGGCCTGGCGCAGCTTGCGCGGCGCGCCGATGCAGCGGCAGTGGATCGATCTGGCGGCGATGTCGCCTTATTTGCCGCGTGCGGTGGTCGGCGCCGAAGATGCCCATTTCTGCAAGCATCACGGCATCGACTGGGGCGCGCTGCGCGAGGCGATCGACGACGCGCAGGAGGACGGCACGCCGTTCCGCGGCGCCTCCACCATCACCCAGCAGGTGGCCAAAAACCTGTTCCTCTGGCAGGGGCGGGATCCGATCCGGAAAGTGCTGGAGTTTCCGCTGGCGCTCTGGATCGACTTCGTCCTTCCCAAGCCGCGGATCCTGGAGATTTACCTCAATATCGCCGAGCTCGGGCCGCAGGGGCAGTTCGGTGCGGAGGCGGGCAGCGCCTATGCCTTCGGCAGGTCTGCTGCCAGTCTCTCGCCGCGGGAGGCGGGACTTTTGGCCTCGATCCTGCCAAACCCGGTCAAACGCAGCGCCCGCACCCCGGGACCTGGGGTGCGGCGGCTGGCGGTGACTTATATGGCGCGGGCGCAGGCCGTTCAGACCTGCTGGCGGGAAAATCGCGGATTTTGAGCCCATTTCGGGCACTTTTTCCGGCCCAAAACCCTAGCTTTACGAACAGCGTTCCTCTATAAGCCCGGCCTTGATCGGCATTCAGCTCGCCCCGCATTGCGGGTGCTGAGCCGTCCGGAAGGCCGGACGATGCCCCGAACACCAATCCCTAGAGGAATCGATAATGGCCGTTCCGAGAAGAAAAACCTCGCCGTCGCGCCGTGGCATGCGCCGCTCTGCTGACGCGCTGAAGAAGCCGACCTATGTCGAGGACAAGGACTCCGGCGAGCTCCGCCGCCCGCACCATCTCGACCTCAAGACCGGCATGTACAAGGGCCGGCAGGTCCTGAAGAAGAAAGAGTCCTGAGGCCGGCGTATCGACAGGCGGGCGTTTCGCCCCCTGGATTCGGCCAATCAGTGAGTTAAGACGGTGACGGCGGCGGAGCAAATGCTTCGCCGCCGCATTGTCCTGCCCGGATGTCTCGATCAGGAAGGCGCACACGCGATGGTCGGTTTCCCGCTGCTTCTCATTCCGCTCGCGGTCTACAACATCATCGTCTTCCTGATGCCCACCGTGTCCTTCACGGATGTGCTGTTCAAGGTGCCGATGATCACCGGCGAGCCGTGGCCGGTCACGCTGGGCGATCTCCTGCTCGCGCTCGGAATTGTGCTGCTGCTGCTCGAGGTCGTGAAGGGCGCGCGGCCCGGCGCAAAATTCCTGATGGATCATTTGCTGTCGCTGATCGTGTTCGGCGCGGCCGTGGCCGAATTCGTGATGTGGCCCAAATTCGGTAATTCCATCTATTTCCTGCTGGTGCTGCTCGCGATGGCCGATTTCATCGGCGGCGTCGCCCAACGCACGCGTCGGCGCGCCTATGTCACCGAGCCGGCACCGCGCAAAGCGCGCCGTCAGGTCGAGGCGGCGGCGGACGAGCCTGTCGTCGAACCGCGCATGGCGGCTGCGCCGCAGCCCGCGCCGGTCGCGCCTCCTGCGCCCGCGCCATCTGCGCAGTCCGTCGCCGAATCCGTGCTGATGGATCACCCCGCGCCGAAGCCGGCGCAAGCTCCGCCCTCGCCGGAAATCCAGTCGCCGCATTTGCAGCCAAGCAACGGCACGCCGGCGCCGCCGGATACGCCGCGCTAGATCGGCCTCTAACCCTTCGGACGGCGCGCTCCCTCTCCCGCATGCGAGCCCTTGCGGGGGGAGCACACCGTGATCGCGCCGTCATCTCGCGTCACAAATTTGTCGAAGCAGCAGAGGAAACCGCAGTGCGCGTCGGACGGCGCGCCGCTCGCCACCACACGCTCCCGCTGTCAAGGAATCCCATGTTGCTCGATCGTCGTTCCCTGCTCGCCTCGCTGTGCGCGCTGGCCGCAGGTCCCGCATTTGCTGCAGGCGCCCCGCCTGCGCTCGAAACTTACGAGCGCGAGAGTGGCGGGCGGGTCGGCTTCTATGCTGAAAGCCTGCGCTCCGGCAAAAAGCTGGCCTGGCGCGCGGACGAGCGCTTCGTCATGTGCTCTACGTTCAAGGCGTCGCTTGCGGCCTGCGTGCTGGCGCGGGTCGATCGCGGCGAGGACCGGCTTGCGGCGATGATCGGCTATGGCCAGGCCGACCTGCTCGACTA
Organism: Bradyrhizobium sp. CB82; assembly: GCF_029714405.1. Classification (NCBI taxonomy): domain Bacteria; kingdom Pseudomonadati; phylum Pseudomonadota; class Alphaproteobacteria; order Hyphomicrobiales; family Nitrobacteraceae; genus Bradyrhizobium; species Bradyrhizobium sp. CB82. The sequence continues at coordinate 9,156,437 of NZ_CP121650.1, forward strand.
TGCGCCGGCGGCGAAGGATAACCTTTCGAAAGGCGCGATGTCGGTCGCCGACATGTGCAAGGCCAGCGTCGAGCTCAGCGACAACACCTGCGCCAATCTCCTGCTGGCGCGAATCGGGGGACCGGCGGCACTCACCGCGTTCTGGCGCTCGCTCGGCGACACCACCTCGCGGCTCGATCACAACGAGCCGGAGCTCAACCGTTCGCCGCCAGGCGACCCGCACGACACGACCACGCCCGCTGCCATGGCCGGCAATTTCCGCCGTCTCGTGCTTGGCGAAGCGTTGTCCGCGGCCTCGCGCGCACAACTCACCGGCTGGATGGTGAACTGCAAGACCGGCGCAAAACGGCTGCGCGCCGGCCTGCCGGGACGCTGGATGATCGGCGACAAGACCGGCAATAACGGCAAGGACGCCTCCGGCGACATCGTGGTGGCCTGGCCGAAGCCCGAAACGCCGATCCTGATTGTGGCCTACACCCAGGGTGGCACGCCGACCGCGGCGCAGATCGACACCGTATTCGCGAGTATAGGGCGGATGGTCGCCGAACAGCTGGGATGATCGCGCCGCATTGACCCGCGCCGCGCTTCCGGGGCAAGTGAAGGGATGGTGGAAGCGCGATTTCAGATATTTCTGATCCTGCTCGCCGTGCTGGCCGGCACGGCGCTCCTGGCGCGGCGCTTCAACATCGCGCCCGCCATCCTCTTGATGCTGGCGGGCGTTGGCCTTGCCTTCGTGCCGGGCATGCCGCGGGTCGAGCTGCCGCCGGAGCTCGTGCTGCTCCTGGTGCTGCCACCGCTGATCTATTCGGCCAGCGTCGCCATGAGCTGGCGCGAATTCAGGAACAATCTGCGTCCGATCGTGCTGCTCGCGGTCGGCGCCGTGATCTTCACCGCGGCGATGGTGGCAGGCGCTGCGCATTTCCTGATCGGCATGCCCTGGACGGTCGGCTTCCTGCTCGGGGCCATCGTCGCGCCGCCGGATGTGGTGGCGCCGCTGGCGATCGCGCGCAGGCTGCACATGCCGCGCCGCATCCTGGTCGTGCTCGAAGGCGAAGGGCTCGCCAACGATGCCACCGCGCTGATCCTCTACCGCTTCGCGCTCGCCGCGATCACGACCGGCAGCTTCTCGCTGCCGCTTGCGACCGGCGAGTTCTTCCTCATCGTTGCCGGCGAGATCGCCTACGGCATCGGGGTCGGCTGGCTGTCCTTGCGTGCACGCAAATGGGCGCGCGATCCGCAGGTCGAGATCACGCTGTCGCTGATCACGCCTTACCTCGCTTATTGGCTGCCCGAGCATGTCGGCGGCAGCGGCGTCATCGCCACCGTCGCCTGCGGGCTCTATGTGAGCTGGAACGGGCCCTTGTGGATTTCCTCGGCCACGCGCCTGCAGGGCATCTTCTTCTGGGACCTCGTGATCTACCTGATCGAGGGCATCCTGTTCCTCCTCACCGGCTTCCAGATGCGCGCGCTTTACGAGAAGTCGAAGGCGTTCCCGCTCGACGAGATCCTGGTCGCCACCGGCGTGGTCGTTCTCATCGTGGTGATCGCGCGCTTCGCCTGGCTCTATCCCGCGACCTACCTGCCGCGGATCTTGAGCCCGAGCCTGCGCCGGCGCGATCCCTCACCGCCCTGGCAATGGGCGTTCACGCTCGCCTTCACCGGCGTGCGCGGTGCGGTGTCGCTCGCGGCCGCGCTGGCGTTGCCCTTCGTGCTGCCGGGCGGCGAGGCATTCCCCTATCGCGACCTGATCCTGTTCGTCGCCTTCGGCGTCATCTTCGTCACGCTGGTCGGCGTCGGCCTCGGCCTGCCCAAGGTGGTGCGATGGCTCGGCGTGGCAGACGCCGGCCGCTCCGAGCACCTTGCCGAGCACGAGGCCGAGATCGCCGCACGCCGCCAGGCGCTCGATGCAGCCCTGAGATCGCTCGATACGCTCGCCGAGGAGACGAAGCTGTCCGACGAGGTGCTGCGCCTGCTGCGCGCCCGGCACGAAATCCGCGCCAGCCAGCTCCCCGACTCGCTCGATCCGAGCGGCCACGACGTCTCCGCCGCCGGCACCACGCTGACGCGCGAGCTGATCACCGCGGAGCGCAGGTTCATCCACGAGCTGTTGCGCGACGGCAAGATCACCGACGAAACGAGGCGACGGATCGAGCGTGATCTCGATCTGGAGGAAGCCAGTCTCGCGAACAGGGAGTTTCAGAGGGTGCCGCTGTAGCGGCATCCTCAACTCGCCGTCCCGGACAAGCGAGCGGAGATCCGGGACGAGATTGGAGAGATGTGTGCGAAATTGGCTCAGCTTCGTCATTGCGAGCGCAGCGAAGCAATCCAGACCGTCTCCGCGGAAGGATTCTGGATTGCTTCGCTGCGCTCGCAAAGACGCTATTAGCGCTTCTCGCAAAACTCCTTCATCGCACCCGCCACGGCCGTTGCAATCACCTGCTGCCGCTCGGGCGAATTCATCGCCATCTCCTCGTCGCGATTGATGATGGAGCCAGCCTCCAGCAGGACCGCGGCGCTTCTCGTGCGTGAGAGCACGATGAGCTGGTCGTAGCGATAGACGCCGAAATCCTTGTCCAGCAGCTCGTGACGATAACGGCCCATCAGCGGCAGGGTGTACTGGTGCGCGTAAGTCAGGTCCTGCGCCTTCAACTCCCTGCCGACGAGGCGCGCGAACGCAAGACTCGCCGCATAATGCGGATTCTGCCGCGAGACGAACAGCGAGTAACCGGAGAAGCGGTCGCTGAAATGGCTTTTCGCGCCCTCGAACTCCCACTCCTCCAGGAGTTTGTCCGGCACGGCGTCGTGATGAATCGACAGGAAGAGATCGGCCCGCCAGTCGTTGGCGACATTGACGCGCTTGAACAGGCTCGGCCTCGCCCTGCCCTCGGTCACCAAGAGACGTGTCGTGGCAAAACCCTCCGACTTCAGCCTCGTAGAGATGAGCCTCGCAAGCCGGAGATTGAACGCGAACTCCGGATCGTTGCGCGCGCTGTCGGCGCCGAGGGCTTCGGCGGTGTGGCCGACGTCCACGACGATGCGGAACTTGGCCGGCGCGCAATGTTCGAGCACGGGCTTGGCATTGGGCTTGGGCTTGGCGCGCACGATCTTCCACGCCGGCACGGCATGACTCGCGTCGATCGGCGCGAGCGACAACGGAAGAAGCGAAGCAACGATCGCCGCAATGATGTCCCGCAAGGACGGCAAGCGCTACACCGGCCGCTCGCCCTTCACCGTTACGCGCGTGCCGGAGCGCGTGTGCGGCCAGTAGTCCCACATCGCGCGGTGTTGGGTGCAGCGGTTGTCCCAGAAGGCGATGGCGTTCTCGGTCCAGCGGAAGCGGCACTGGAACAGCGGGTTTTCGGCGTGCTGATAGAGATAAGCGAGCATCGCGTCGCTTTCGTCGCGGGGAATGCCGTTGATGTAACGGGTGAAGCCGCGGTTGACGTAGAGGGCCTTCTTGCCCGTAACCGGATGTGTGCGCACCACCGGGTGCTCGGCATGCGGATAGCTCGGCTTGTCGGCGACGCCGTGGTTGGCGTAGAGCCCGCGATAGATCGGCTCGCCGTCATGCAGCGCGGTGAGGCCGTCGAGATAGGTTTTCATGCGGTCCGACAGCGCCTCATAGGCCGCATACATGTTGGCGAACAGCGTGTCGCCGCCGCGCGGCGGGCATTGCTTGATGTAGAGGATCGAGCCCATCGGCGGTTCGAGATCGCACGACACATCGGAATGCCAGCCCTCGCCGTTGGCTCGCGGCGAGTTCTTGTCGGCATAGATCTTCATCAGCGCGGGATCTTCGTCCTGATGCGGAGCGGCGGGATGACAATGCAGCTCGCCAAACTTGCGGCCGAAGGCGAGGTGCTGCTTTGGGGTGATGTGCTGGTCGCGGAAGAAGATGACGAGGTTTTCGGCGAGCGCGCGATGGATCTCGTCCACCTGCCGGTTGGAGCGCGCATCGTCGGATACGAGCCTGCCGATGTCGACGCCTGATATTTCCGCGCCGATGATGGGCGTCAGTTTTTCGACGGCGATGGTCTCATAGGGCGCGCCGTCCTCCGCCATGTGGCGATAGCGCGGACCCTGCTTGCCGGCGAGCGAGCTCATGGATGTTGCTCCCGATCATTGTTGATTGGAAACATGGTAGATGGGGTAACGGGCCGCGAACAGCGGAAAACAGCGGAGCAAACTACTCCGCCGCCGTTACCGGCACCTTGGCACCCTGGCCATAGCGCTGGTCGATGTAGTCGATCACCAGTGCCTTGAAGTCGGCGGCGATGCCGGGGCCGCGCAGGGTGCGGAACTTCTTGCCGTCGACGAAGACGGGGGCGGCCGGCGCCTCGCCGGTGCCGGGCAAGGAGATGCCGATATTGGCGTGTTTGGATTCGCCAGGGCCGTTGACGATGCAGCCCATGACCGCGACGTTGAGCTCTTCGACTCCGGGATATTTCGTCTTCCAGGTCGGCATCTCGTCGCGGATGAAATCCTGGATCGAGCGGGCCAACTCCTGGAACGTGGTCGAGGTGGTGCGCCCACAGCCCGGACAGGCCGCAACCAGCGGCACGAAGGTGCGGAAACCCATGGTCTGCAAGAGCTCCTGGGCCACCTGCACCTCGCGGGTGCGGTCGCCGCCCGGCTCCGGCGTCAGCGAGATGCGGATGGTGTCGCCTATGCCCTGCTGCAGCAGGATGCCGAGCGCGGCCGACGAGGCGACGATGCCCTTGGTGCCCATGCCGGCCTCGGTGAGGCCGAGGTGGATGGCGTAGTCGGAACGGCTCGCCAGGACCTCATAGACGGCGATCAGATCCTGCACCGCCGACACCTTGGCCGACAGGATGATGCGGTTCTTGGGCATGCCGAGCTCTTCGGCGCGCGCCGCCGAGAGCAACGCTGACTGCACCATGGCTTCGCGCATCACGGCGCGGGCATCGCGCGGATTGGCCGAGGCCGCGTTCTCGTCCATCAGCTTGGACAACAACTCCTGGTCGAGCGAGCCCCAATTGGCGCCGATGCGCACCGGCTTGTCGTGCTTGTTGGCGATCTCGATGATGTCGGCGAACTGGGTGTCGCGCTTGTCCTTGAAGCCGACATTGCCCGGATTGATGCGGTACTTGTCGAGCGCTTCCGCACAGGCCGGATGGTCGGCGAGCAGCTTGTGGCCGATATAATGGAAGTCGCCGATCAAAGGCGTGGTGATGCCGCGCTTGCGCAGGCCGTCGCGGATGTGCGGAACGGCGGCGGCGGCCTCTTCGCGGTCCACGGTGATTCGGACCATCTCGGAGCCGGCGCGCGACAGCGCTGCGACCTGGGCGATGGTGCCCTCGATATCGGCCGTGTCGGTGTTGGTCATCGACTGCACCACAATGGGCGCGCCGCCGCCGACGGCGACGTCGCCGACCTTGACCTGGGTGGTGTTGTGGCGCGGCTGAGGCCCCGCGATGTCGGAATCGATGGTGTTTTCGGGCTTGTTCATGCGGTCCAGATATCAGGTTTTGGTGACATTCAGCAATGCATCGCGCGGGGCCGCAGTCTCTTGGCTGGGACGGTTAACCAGAAAAAGCCCAGCAATTACAAGGATGGCGGCAGCCCCGAACGTGAGGCTGAGGGTGTCATGCAGGATGAAATAGCTAGCGACGACGCCAAACAAAGGGGTGATGAAGGTAAAAGCCGACAATTTGCTGGCCGAATAGGCCTTCACCAGCGCGAACCAAAGCGTGAACGTGGTTCCGACCACCCAGACCGCCTGGAACGCCATCAGCGTGATCGAGAGCGGACTCGGAGTATGGGGAATGGTCTCGCCCAAGAGGTACGCGGCCAGGCCCAGAATCGGGATCGACATCGCGACCTGGTAACCGATGGCCTTTTCCGGTGGGGCGAAGCGCAGACGTGTCGACTTGGCAACCAGCGTGGTCGCAGCCCACAGCGCGGCGCCGCCGACGATCAGGAGGTCGCCGAGCAGGACCTGTGAATCCACGTTCGGCTGCGGCACGCCGATCGCAAGCGCCACGCCGGCAAAGCTGACAGCGAGCCCGAGCCATTGCATGCCGCTGAGCCGCTCGCCCAGCACCTGGTAGGAGCCGAGCGCGACGAAGAACGGCGCGGTGTAGAGGAAGACCACGGCGCGCGAGGCCGGCGTGAAACGCAGGCCCTGATAGATCAGCACGAACTCGATGCCGAACATAAGCCCGGCGATGAGACCCGCGGCAAGCGTGCCGTCGCGCTCGAAGAATCTTGCGCCGCGCAAGGTGCCGATGATGAACACCACCGGCAGCGCGCCCATCGAGCGGATGGTCGCCTGCAGCACCGGCGGGATATCCGGGATGACCAGCTTCACCGCGATCTGGTTGAAACCCCAGGTCAGGCACAGCATGAGCATCAGGGCGATGGCCCCGGCGCTCAAGGGGCGGCCGGCGGACGGGCTCGTTGGTTCTATCGACATGTCTTCCCGGGACGGCTTGGCGCCGTTGTTATCTTAAGAAGCTTTCTGACAATGGGTGCAGGTGCCCGTGATCTCGACCACGGACAGTTTGGGGGCAAAACCCGATGCGCGCGCAGCCTGGTTGACGCCTTGCGCAACGGACGCGGCCGGAATCTCGCCGACGAGACCACAGCGCTCGCAGATCAGGAACGCCACCGCCGAGACCGCGTCGTGGTCGTGGGCGCAGGCGAGATAGGCGTTGCGGCTCTCGATGCGGTGCACGAGGCCGTTGGCCATCAGGAAATCCAGCGCGCGATAGACCGTGATCGGCGCAGGCCGCGGCATCGATTTGGCCAGTTCGTCGATCACCTCGTAGGCGCCGAGCGGACGGTGGCTCGAGAGCAGCGCCTTGAGCACCTCGCGGCGGATTGGCGTGAATTTCTGGGCGCGCTGCTCACAGACGGCCTCCGCATGCGTCAAGGCATCCGCGGTGCAGCGGCCGTGATCGTGGTCAGGCGCGGGAAAGGCCGGTTTTGCAAGGCTCATCGCGCTCCTCTTTAGCATTTCCGGACCGGGAACCCAAAGGCCGCGACTCGGATCGCTGCCAGCCATGCTTTTCCGGCGGAGCAGCGCCGCGCTAACTGGCCATGAAATAATCATGAGCTTGCTTATTATAGCAAAGCTTATTGGAGGCCAAGCTTATGAGCCGCACGTCGGTGGATCAGAACTTCCTGTTCACGCTCGGCGAACTCTATCGCCTGCTCCGGGTCTATGCCGACAAGGAGGCATCCCGCTACGGCATCACCCGCGCGCAATGGGCGGTGCTGGCCAAGGTCGAGCGCAGCGAGGGCATGAAGCAGTCCGAGCTCGCCGAGCTCCTGGAGATGCAGCCGATCACCTTGACGCGGCTGATCGACAAGCTCTGCGACAATGACTGGATCGAGCGCCGCAGCGACGCCTCCGACCGCCGCGTCAAACGGCTGTACCTGAAGAAGGCCGGCCGCGCGCTGCTCGGCAAGATGAGCGGCCTGAAGTCCGAGCTCACGGCCAACGCGCTCGACGGCATCAACCCGGCGGACGCCCATCGTCTGCTCACCCACCTCGAAACAATCAAGGAAAACGTGCGCAACGCCATCCAGACCAGCGGAGCGGAACAAGCACGTAAGGAGCAGCGCTATGGCTGATCAAGTCCTGAAATTCGCCCCCGAACAGAAGGGTGCCCCGAGCGGCAAGCCCACCAAGAAACTCGCGGCGGAGCCGCGCCGGCGCCTGCTGGCGGGCCTGCGCCGCTATCGCCGCTTCCTCCTGATGGTGGTGCTGCCTGCGGCCGCCGCGATCGGCGGCATCGCCTTTTATCTGCATGGCGGACGCTATGTCGGCACCGATGATGCCTATGTCGGCGCGCAGAAAGTGCTGGTGACGCCCGACATCTCCGGCAAGATCGCCAAGGTCGTCGTGAAAGAGGGCCAGCTCGTCAAGCAGGGCGACGAGCTGTTCGAAATCGATCCCGTCCCTTTCCGCCTCGCAGTGGAGGAGGCCAAGGCGCAGCTCGCGCAGGCCAGTATCACCTACGACAACCTCATCGCCAACGTCAAAATCTACGGCCAGATGCTGGATCTCGCCCAGCAGGGCATGGACCTGAAGCAGCGCGACGTCGAGCGTAAGCAGGCGCTGGTGAAGAACAATTATGGCTCGCAGCTCGACCTGGACAACGCGTCGAACGCGATGGTCACGGCCGGTGCGCAGGCGCAGTTCGTCAAGCAGCAGCTCTCCAACGCGAAGACACAGCTGCTTGGCAATCCCGACCTGCCGCTGGAAGAGTTCCCGCCCTATGTGCAGGCCAAGGCCAAGCTGGATGACGCTCGGCGCAATCTCGACCATACCGTGCTGCGCGCCCCGATGAGCGGCGTGGCGGCGCAGGTCGATCAGATCCAGCTCGGCCGCTTCGTCGCCGCCGGCACGCCGGTGTTCTCCATCGTCGACATCGCGCACCCCTGGGTCGACGCCAATCCGAAGGAGAGCGACCTGACCTATGTCGCGGTCGGCCAGGCGGTCACGCTCGAGGTCGATGCGTTCCCCAACCACGTGTTCAAGGGCAAGATCGGCTCGCTGTCGCCGGGCACCGGCGCGCAGTTCGCGATCCTGCCGCCGCAGAACGCCACCGGTAATTTCGTCAAGGTCGTGCAGCGCGTGCCGGTGCGGATCTATTTCGACGACAGCGACAAGTTCGTGAAGAAGCTGAAAGCCGGCATGAGCGTCTATGCCACCATCGACACCGGCCATCAGCGCTCGCTCGCCGGCCTGCTCGGCCTGTCGGCGAATGCCAACCAGGACAAGGAAGACTGACGTCCATGTCGTCTCCGGCCAACACCGCGATGGTCCCCGGCCTGCGCCGGAACATGGTGACGATCTGCGCCATGACCGCGACCATCATGCAGGCGCTGGACACGACGATCGCCAACGTCGCTTTGCCCTACATGCAGGGCACGCTGTCGGCTTCGCAGGACCAGATCAACTGGGTCCTGACCTCCTACATCGTCGCCGCCGCAATCATGACAGCGCCGGTGGGCTGGATCGCCAACCGCTACGGTCGCAAGCGCATCTTCATCATCTGCTCGACCGGCTTCACCTTCGCCTCCGTGCTGTGCGGGCTCGCGCAGGACATCAACCAGATGGTGCTATTCCGCCTGCTCCAGGGCGTGTTCGGCGCTGCGCTGGTGCCGCTGTCGCAGGCCGTGATGCTCGACTCCTACACGCTCCAGGAACGCGCCAAGGCGATGTCGATCTGGGGCATGGGGGTCATGATGGGGCCGATCATGGGCCCCTCGCTCGGCGCCTGGCTGACCGAGACTTATTCCTGGCACTGGGTGTTCTTCGTCAACCTTCCGTTCGGCGCGATCACCGTGCTCGGGCTGATGGTCTTCATGGACGAGACGAAGAAGGACCTCAGCCTGAAATTCGACTGGTTCGGCTTCACGGCGCTGGCCATCGCGATCGGCGCGCTGCAGCTCGCGCTCGACCGCGGCGAGCAGCTCGACTGGTTCGAATCGGCCGAGATCGTGACCGAGTTCGTGGTCTCCGCGATCGCCTTCTACTATTTCCTCGCCCACTCCTTCACGACCTCGCGTCCGTTCATCCGTTTCGCGCTGTTCAAAGACCGCAACTTCCTCACCGGCTGCATCTTCATGACGGTGATGGGGCTCGTGCTGTACTCGACCATGGCGCTGGCCTCGCCTTACCTACAAAACGTCGTCGGCTATCCCATCATCACCGCAGGCGAGCTGCTCGCGACCCGCGGCTTCGGCACCTTCCTCGCCATGATGCTCGTCGGGCGCATGATGCGCTACTTCGAGGCGCGCACGCTGATCATTGCGGGGCTGACGCTGACAGCCGGCTCGCTGTTCCAGATGACCGGTTGGACCGACCAGACCCAGGTGCCGGAGATCGTCACCGTCAGCATCTTCCAGGGCTTTGGCTTCGGCCTCGTCTTCGTGCCGCTCTCGACCGTGTCGTTCCTGACCCTGCCGAACGATCTGCGCACCGACGGCACCTCGATGCTGACGCTGCTCCGCAACGTCGCAAGCTCGGTCGGCATCTCCATCGTCATCGCCGAGCTGACCCAGGGCTCGCGCAAGACCTATGCGATCCTCTCCGAGCACATCAACCCGTTCAATCACGCGCTGCAAATGCCGGACGTCGCCGGCATGATCAACCTCTCCACCGACGCCGGCCGCGCCATGGCCGACAAGATCGTCGCCATGCAGGCGCAGATCATCGCGTTCGCGCACGACTATCAGCTCGTAATGATCTTCATCCTCTGCACCATCCCGCTGGCCCTGATGATCGGGTCAAGCAAGGCCGCGCTGCGCAAGCAGGCGGCGGGGCCGGAGCATGCGGTGATGGAGTAGCAGGTCCCCGAGGCGCGTGAGCTGCTACAACAACTCCTCACACCCCAGATCCTCGACCGCCATCATCACTCGCTCTAGATGATGCCACCAGATCCCCGGCGGGATGTTGATGGCCCATTGCCAGACCGGCTTGGTGATATGCCAGAGCACCGACCAGCGGTAATCGCGATCGAGCGCGCCGCGCGTGTATCCCGTGATGCCGTTTGCGAGCAATGTCTCGTGATAGAGATTGAGCAGTGAGCGCTCAAGCGCCTGCCGGCGTTCCGGATACCAATGCATCGCCATCATGTAAGCGAGGTCGTTGGTCGGCACATTGACGCCCCACAGGTCGAAATCGAAGATGCGCACGGTGTCGGCAACACCAGTGCGCGGCAGGAAGAAATTCCAGGTATGGGCATCGCCATGAGTGATGCTGAGATGACGGCGTAAATGGTAGCGCTCGGATAGCCGAGCGGACTGGTCGATGAGACGGCGAAAGAGAATGCGCCGTTCTTCGCTGAGGCGATCGCCGAGCAGATCGGCGAAACGGTCGTAATGGCCGGCAAAGGTCTCCATATGCTGCGCGCTGTCTTCGGTGCTCGCCCAGGTACCGACGGTGTCGCCGAGATCGGGATGGTCCCACCAGACCGCGTGCCAACGTGCAAGCGTGGCGACGATCGCGAATGTTTGCTCGCGCGACGGCGGCAACGGCCATTGGGTTGCGATCTCGTGGCTGTCGGTGAGGTCTTCGAGCAGGAGATGCCAGTTGGAGCTCTCCTCCTCGAAACGCCCGTCGAAGCAGCGCGGCACCAGCCCCGGCGGCATTTTCGGTGAAAGCTTCGTATAGAAGGCCACCTCGTGCCGACCGCCATGCGCGAGCGTCTTGGCAAAATCGACATGAGGCGTCTTGAGGATCAGCGTCTGCGGGGAACCAGCAGACTCCCCGACATAGCGCAGGCCGAGCCGGGCAATGTGCGACACGACGGTGTCGCGCTGATGAAGCACCTTCACCTCGCGCACGGCGCCCGCGTCAAGCGCGCCGGCCTTGCGCAGCGAAGCCGTGAGGTAACTGGGCTCAGCAACCGCCGGCAGTTGTGAGGATGTCATGAAGCGCCCCCCGGTGCTGCAGCCATACTGCATGATCACTGGGCGAAGCGCCAGCCGCGTCGGCCGCCTGACGCGGCGGCCCGACGTCACACGTCGAAGAACACCGTCTCGTGGTCTCCCTGGAGCCGCAGGTCGAGGCGATAGACTGGCTTGCCGGCCTCGCGCCTGGCGATGAGCGTCGCGCGGCGATCGACGGGCACCAGAGCCAGTACGGGATCGGAGGCGAGCCCTGCATCATCGCTGAAATAGATGCGGGTGTAGAGATGCCTGAGCATGCCGCGCGCGAACACCGCGACCAGGAGGTGCGGCGCCTGCGGCCTGCCATCGGGATCCGGCACTACGCCCGGCTTGATGGTGTCGAAGGAATAGTTGCCGTCCTTGTCGGTGCCGCAGCGGGCAAAGCCGCGGAAGCTGGCGTTCGGCAGCGCGCGCTTGTCCTGCGGATCGGCAAAGCGTCCCTGCGCATCCGCCTGCCAGATCTCCAGCATGCAGTCCGGCACGGCGATGCCGTCGCCGTCGAATACCTTGCCCTCGATGCGCAGGCGGTCCCCTGTGACGTCGGGCGTGAGCGTCGAGTTGGTGAAGGCGTCGTTCCACTCATACTCGCCGGTCGGCGTCAGGCCGTATTTGAAGAACGGACCGACGGTTTGCGATGGCGTGATCCCGTTGGGCTTCACAGAATCCTGCACTTAAGTGTTCTCCATTGGCGTGGCGTTCTTGCCGCGCAGCACGATGTCAAAGCGATAGCACAGCGCCCATTCGGGCTGCGTGTTCTCGAGATCGAAGGACGAGATCATCCGCGCGCGCGCCTTCTCGTCCGGCACCGCGTTGAAGATCGGATCGAACGCGAACAAGGGATCGCCGGGGAAATACATCTGCGTCACCAGGCGGCTGACGAAGGAATGACCGAACACCGAGAGATGGATGTGCGCGGGCCGCCAGGCATTGTGATGATTGCCCCAGGGGTAGGCGCCGGGCTTGATGGTGACGAAGCGGTAGTAACCGGACGCATCGCTCTGGGTGCGGCCGGCGCCGGTGAAGTTCGGGTCGAGCGGCGCGGGATGCTGGTCGCGCAGATGCACGTAGCGGCCGCAGGCATTGGCCTGCCAGATCTCGACCAGCGAATTGGGCACGCCGCGGCCGTCCTCGTCGCGCACGTGGCCGTGCACGATGATGCGCTCGCCGAGCGGCTCGCCCTTGTGTTGAAGGGTGAGATCGTTGTCGCCCTCGCGCACGGTCTCATGGCCGTAGACCGGGCCGGTCAGCTCCGACAGCGTGTGGCGCATCGGGATCAGGGGCTTGTGCGGCGCCCGCTTGATCGAGCTCTTATAGTCGGGCGACAGCGGCAAGGGATGCGCCTTGTTGCTGTCGGCGGGATAGATGAATGTCATGGCCAAACTCCTGGCGACTTTTGGCGAACTCCTCCCCGGCTATTCTGGTCCGGCCGGTCAACGCTTCCGCCAATCATTATAGTATATAATTAATTGGGGGAAGCGGGTTTAGCGATCCTGCTGCGCACTACCCGTGGGCTGACTTATTTGATCGGCGGACGCGGCAGCACGGCCTCGCCGGCCTCGAGCCGGTAGGTATGGTCGAGCGAATACCAGGGCGTCGCAACCTCATGCTCGGTCGGATGCGGCGAATCATGGCGCAGGAACTTGCCGATCAACGCCTGCGTCACGCCGAACTGCACGTCGCTGTCGATGTGCGGATCGGCGGGGTCGTACACCTGCGAGATCAGCACCTTGAATCCGGGCTTGAAGATCAGGGCGTGCAGATGCGCGGGACGATAGGGGTGCCGGTCCTGCGCCTTGAGGAGGCGGCCGACCACGCCGTTGGTCGGGATGGGATAGCCGACCATCATCACCGAGCGGAACGAGAAGCGTCCGTCCTGATCGGTCGTGAACTTGCCGCGCAGGTTCATGTCCGCCTGCTCGGGATCCTGGTTCTCATAGAGACCGACCGGCGAAGCATGCCAGACATCGACCTCCGCGCCCGCGACGGGACGGCCGTCCCTGTCCACGACGCGGGCGCTCACGAACAGTGGCGCACCGGGCGTCTCGGAGCGGACGATCGATCCGCCATTCTCGACCCGCGGCGAGTTCAAGCGCCAGAACGGTCCGAGCAGCGACTGATCGGTTTCTGTATTGCCCTGATCGCCATTGTTGAGCAGGCACACCAGCGGCGAGACGCCGAGCGAGCCCGCCATCAGCACGACTTCATTATGCGTGTCGGTCGTCAGCTTGCCGAGCTCGGCCACGATCGCCGTAGCGTCGCGGAATTCCGCTTCCGTTAGGCGCACATCGCGGACGAAGCCATGCAGGTGCTTGACCAGGGAGACCATGATCTGGCGAAGCCGCGGATCGGATGTCCGCTCCATCACCGCCAGTGCCGCAGCCGTGACGTCCCGCTCACGCTCGATGATCATGCTGTTGTTTTCTCCCTGTCATTCCGGGGATGGTCTATCGGAATCGAGTGCTTTCAGCAACTTAGCATTGTCACATCCGGGGCAATCGTGTCGCTGAATGATTCCGCCGGCGAGTGTCACATTTTTTCGGCACTCGCCCCTGCGCCAGCATCGACCCGCCCGAGCCGCTCCCATCTCTCATGCGTCGGGCCTTTCAGCCACGGCGCAACGAGTTGCCAGAGCTTGATGCAGACGGCCGCGATGTTGATCAGTCGCGTCGCGGTGGTGATAGCCGCGTCCATCCGCTTCACCCAAAGCATGAAGCGAGGCCAGAACCGAAGCTTGCAGATTTTCACGCGCAGTCCTCCGTTGAGAAATCAGGACTGCGAACAATTGGACGATCTAATAGCACAGGCGGTCAGACTTCCCATGACGCAACAGATTTAGTGGATGCGATACGGGCCCTTCGAAACGCGAGATACTACGGCGCTTTTCGTAACGCGCTGAATCAAGGGTCGGGCGAATACTACGATTTCAAAGTCGGCACTGCTTTTATCGATCTGTGATCTGTCGGCTGATACCCGTCAGTTGATACAATCTTATTCTTTGGGTTCTCGACAGAGAAAAATACTGCGCGCCATTCATGCGGCTGGCTTCGTTGGCAGGTGGCAACGACTTTGTCGATTGTCTGCTTGGTGCTAGCCGGTGAAGTTGCCCCGATCACCTCAATTTCAATCGCGAGGTCTCTACGCTGCGCCATTCGCGGGGTAGGATAGTGAACAGAACGCCCTCGAAAAGTGTCACACATCGGACCGTGTGACACTCGAAGAAAAATGGCGCTAAGCACTGAAGCTGCTGGACTTTTTCGAAGTACCTGTGACAGACTTCGGACCGGTATGGTCTGAACGACCAGACCCCGGAATCTCGAGATCCCGGATTCCACCCTTGCGGTGGCTCCGGGATGAGGGGACACTAGTCTCCCGTCAATTCAGCTTCTCGATCGCAACGGCAACACCCTGGCCGACGCCGACACACATGGTGGCGAGCGCGAGCTTGCCGCCGCGCTTCTCCATGCCGTGGACGGCCGTGAGCGCAAGGCGCGCGCCGCTCATGCCGAGGGGATGGCCGAGCGCAATCGCGCCGCCATGCGGATTGACGAAATCAGCGTCGTCCTTGACGCCGAGCTGACGCAGGCAGGCGATGCCCTGCGAGGCAAAGGCTTCGTTCAGCTCGATCAGGTCGAAATCGCTGATTTTCTTACCCAGCCGCTCCATCAGCTTGCGGGTCGCCGGCACGGGTCCGATGCCCATGATGCGCGGCGGCACGCCGGCTGACGCAAGGCCGAGGATGCGCGCGCGGGGCGTCAGGCCGTGCTCCTTCACGGCGGCCTCGGAAGCGAGGATCATCGCGGCAGCGCCGTCATTGACGCCGGAGGCGTTGCCGGCCGTCACCGTGCCGGGATTGCGCACGATCGGCTTCAGCTTGGCGAGGCCCTCGAGCGTGGTCTCCGGACGCGGATGCTCATCCCTGTCGACCGTGATGGGGCCGGCCTTGCCGCCGGGAATGGTGATCGGCGTGATCTCTTCGGCGAAATAGCCCGCCGCGATCGCCGCGCCCGCGCGCTGCTGCGAGCGGATCGCGAAGGCGTCCTGGTCGGCGCGCGAGACCTGGAATTCCTCGGCGACGTTCTCGCCGGTCTCCGGCATCGCATCGACGCCATACTGCGCCTTCAGCACCGGGTTGATGAAGCGCCAGCCGATGGTGGTGTCAAAGATCTCGGCCGAGCGCGAGAAGGCTTCCTGCGCCTTGCCCATGACGAAGGGCGCGCGCGTCATGGATTCGACGCCGCCCGCGATCGCGAATTCGATCTCGCCCGAGCGGATCGCGCGGCCGGCCGCGCCGACGGCATCGAGGCCGGAGGCGCAGAGGCGGTTCAGCGTCTGGCCTGGAACCGAATCCGGCAGACCTGCGAGCAACAGCGCCATGCGCGCGACGTTGCGGTTGTCCTCGCCGGCCTGGTTGGCGCAGCCGAAGAACACTTCGTCGACCTGCGACCAGTCGAGCTTGGGGTGCTTGGCCATCAGCGCCTTGATCGGGGCAGCGGCGAGATCGTCGGCGCGCACCTTGGCGAGCGAGCCACCGAAACGGCCGATCGGGGTCCGGACGGCATCGCAGATAAACACATCACGCATCGTTGTTCTCCCTGAGTGCCGCGGTCCGGCCAAATTCTTCAATGACGGCGCAGTTTTAGGAGGGCACCCGCGGCAGGTCAATTGACGGTTTCGCGCAAGGCTGCATGGCCTGGCGCATGCTTGGCATGAAATCTCAACTGTCATTCCACATTGCGCAATGGGGGCGCCCGAGCCGGGAACGACGACCGAAGCTGTGGCGCCCATATCCCGCCGTGCGGACAGCGTGGAAAACCCGGTCTTCCCAGCCAAAGCGATAGGAGCACGGGACGAAATTTTGTAGGTTGCGCCGCTCATGACCGTCCAGCAGCCGATCCCTGTGCCTCCCCCCGACGACGTGCCCGCGCCGCAAGCGGAAGTGTCCGCGCGCGTGACGCCGATGATGGAACAGTATCTGGAGATCAAGGCGGCGCATCCGGGCCTCTTGCTGTTCTACCGGATGGGCGATTTCTACGAATTGTTCTTCGAGGACGCCGAGATCGCCTCCAAGACGCTCGGCATTGTGCTGACCAAGCGCGGCAAGCATCAGGGCACCGATATCCCGATGTGCGGCGTGCCGGTCGAGCGCTCCGAGGATTATCTGCACCGCCTGATATCAGCTGGTCACCGCGTCGCGGTGTGCGAGCAGACCGAGGATCCCGCCGCTGCCAAGGCGCGCGGCAACAAGAGCGTAGTGCGCCGCGGCGTGGTGCGACTGGTCACGCCGGGTACGCTGACCGAGGACACGCTGCTCGATGCACGGGCCAACAACTATTTGCTCGCGATCGCGCGCGCCCGCTCCTCTTCCGGCGGCGACCGTTTCGGGCTCGCCTGGATCGACATCTCGACCGCCGAGTTCATGGTGACGGAATGCGCCGGCGGCGAGCTCGCCGCAACGCTCGCGCGCATCAACCCGAACGAGGCGATCGTCACTGACGCGCTCTATAGCGACAACGAACTCGGGCCGGTCTTGCGGGAGTTGCCGGCCGTGACGCCGCTGACCCGCGATGTCTTCGACGGAGCCACCGCCGGGAAACGCCTGTGCGACTATTTCGCCGTCGCGACCATGGACGGGCTTGCGCAGCTCACGCGCCTCGAAGCCACTGCCGCGGCCGCAGCTGTCACCTATGTCGACCGCACCCAGGTCGGAAAACATCCGCCGCTGTCGCCGCCCGCGCGCGAGGCCTCGGGCGCGACCATGGCGATCGACCCTGCCACCCGCGCCAATCTCGAGCTGACGCGGACGCTCGCCGGCGAACGGCGCGGCTCGCTGCTCGACGCCATCGACTGCACGGTCACCTCGGCCGGTTCGCGCCTGCTCGCACAACGCCTCGCCGCGCCGCTGACGGACGCGGCAGGAATTGCGCGGCGGCTCGACGCGGTCGGCGCCTTTGTCGCGGATTCCGCTGCGCGCGAGGATATCCGCAGCATCCTGCGCGGTGCCCCCGACATGTCGCGGGCGCTGGCGCGGCTCTCGGTCGGCCGCGGTGGGCCACGCGATCTCGCCGGAATCCGCGACGGCATCCTGGCGGCTGACCAGGCGCTGGCGCGGCTCAATGAAATCGACCAGCCGCCGCAGGAGATCGCCGCGGTGATGGCAGCGATGCAGCGGCCGTCGCGCGAGCTCGCGGCAGAGTTTGCGACCGCGCTCGCCGAACAATTGCCGCTGATCAAGCGCGACGGCGGTTTCGTTCGCGAGGGCTATGAGCCGGCGCTCGACGAGGCGCGGAACCTGCGCGACGCCTCGCGCCTGGTGGTCGCCTCGATGCAGGCGCGCTACGCCGACGACA
Organism: Bradyrhizobium sp. CB82; assembly: GCF_029714405.1. Classification (NCBI taxonomy): domain Bacteria; kingdom Pseudomonadati; phylum Pseudomonadota; class Alphaproteobacteria; order Hyphomicrobiales; family Nitrobacteraceae; genus Bradyrhizobium; species Bradyrhizobium sp. CB82. The sequence continues at coordinate 9,174,211 of NZ_CP121650.1, forward strand.
CCTCCATCAAAGGCCTCAAGATCCGGCACAACAACGTGCTCGGCTATTTCGTCGAGGTCACCGCGCAGCACGGCGATAAGCTGATGTCGCCGCCGCTGAATGCGACCTTCATCCACCGCCAGACGCTGGCGGGCCAAGTGCGCTTCACGACGTCCGAGTTAGGGGAGATCGAGGCCAAGATCGCCAACGCCGGCGACCGCGCGCTCGGGCTCGAGCTCGAAATCTTCGAGCGGCTCTGCGCCAAGGCGCTTGATATCAGTGAGGATTTGCGCGCCGCCGCGCATGGCTTTGCACTGCTCGATGTTGCAACGTCGCTGGCAAAACTCGCGCTCGACGAGAATTACGTGCGGCCCGAGGTCGACGGCTCTCTCGGCTTTGCGATCGAGGCCGGCCGCCATCCCGTCGTCGAGCAGGCCCTGAAGCGCAATGGCGAGCCGTTCATCGCCAATGCCTGTGATCTCTCGCCATCACCCGGCCAAAAGTCCGGCCAGCTCTGGCTGCTCACCGGCCCCAACATGGCCGGTAAGTCGACCTTCCTGCGTCAGAACGCACTGATTGCTTTGATGGCGCAGACCGGCAGCTTCGTGCCGGCCTCGCGCGCGCGCATCGGCATCGTCGACCGGTTGTTCTCGCGCGTCGGCGCCGCCGACGATCTCGCCCGTGGCCGCTCCACCTTCATGGTGGAGATGGTCGAGACGGCCGCGATCCTGAACCAGGCCGGCGAGCGCTCGCTCGTCATCCTCGACGAGATCGGCCGCGGCACCGCGACTTTCGACGGCCTCTCGATCGCCTGGGCCGCGATCGAGCATCTGCACGAGAGCAACCGCTGTCGCACGCTGTTTGCCACGCACTATCACGAGCTCACCGCACTCTCGGCAAAGCTGCCGCGGATGTTCAATGCCACGGTGCGGGTGAAGGAATGGCAGGGCAACGTCGTGTTCATGCACGAGGTGCTGCCGGGCTCGGCCGACCGCTCCTACGGCATCCAGGTCGCAAAGCTCGCCGGCCTGCCGCCCGCCGTGATCACGCGCGCCAAATCCGTGCTGGCGAAACTGGAAGCACAAGACCGCGGCCAGACCGCGCGTGCGCTGGTCGACGACCTGCCGCTGTTCGCGGTCCCCTCACGCGCCGCCGCGGAAGCGGCCCCGCCGAGCGAGGCCGAGCAGTTGATGCAAGCCGTGAAAGCGCTGCATCCGGACGAGATGACGCCGCGCGAGGCGCTGGACGCGCTCTATGCGCTGAAGGCCAAGCTGCCGAAGCAGTGACGAAACCGTAGGGTGGGTTAGCGAAGCGTAACCCACCTCTTCTCTCGCAGCGACGAAAGTGACGGGTAACGCCCGGCGGACTGCGCTTCACGCTAAGCTCCTACGACAGGCTGGTACCGGCCTACGCCCTCGCCGCGATCGCGGCGGCTTCCGCCGCCGCGCGCTGCATGCTGGTCGACATCTCGTTGGTGACCGTGCTCTGCTCCTCAATGGCGGCCGCGGTCGAGGTCACGTATTCGCTGACATTGTTGATCGCCTGCTTGATCGAACTGAGCGCGCTGACGACGTCGCCGGAGATGCCGTTGAGGCTGCCGATCTCCTGGCCAATCTTGTCGGTGGCCTGCTTGGCCTGGTTGGCGAGGCTCTTCACCTCGGAGGCGACCACCGCGAAGCCGCGACCGGCCTCGCCCGCGCGCGCGGATTCGATGGTGGCATTGAGTGCGAGCAGGTTGATCTGGCCGGTGATGCTGTTGATCATCTCGACGATGCCGCTCATTGCCTGCGCGGCTTCGGTCAGGCGCTGGGCCTGCGCGTCGGCGGAGGCGACCTGATCCACCGCGCTCATCGCGGTCTCGCGGGATTTGGTCATCGCCTCGGAGATCTCCCGCACCGAGGCGTTGAGCTCTTCTGAGCCGGCGGCGACCGATTCCATCATGCCGCGGACGCGCTCATTGCCCATGCGGACCAAGACCTGCTTCGTGGTGTCGGTCGCATATTTCACGACCTTGAACGGCTTGCCGTTGAGATCGAGGATCGGGTTGTAGGAGGCCTGGATGTAGACCTCCCTGCCGCCCTTGCCGATGCGCTTGTATTCGGCCGCCTGGTACTGGCCGCGGTTGAGCGCAGCCCAGAAATCGCGATAGGCCGCACTATCGCGCTCCGACGGCTCGACGAACATGCTGTGATGCTTGCCCTTGATCTCGGACAGGCCGTAACCGAGGGTGGCGAGGAAGTTGTGGTTGGCCGTGATGATCGTGCCGTCCATGTTGAACTCGATCACCGCCTGCGCCTTGTCGATCGCGGCGAGCTGGCCGGCGAGATCGGCGTTCTTCAGCTTCTCCGCGGTGATGTCCGTTGCGAACTTGACGACCTTGAATGGCCTGCCCTTGTCATCCAGAACCGCGTTATAGGATGCGAGGATCCAGACTTCCCTGCCGCCCTTGCCGATGCGCTTGTATTCGCCGACCCGGTATTCACCGCGGTTGAGAGCTGCCCAGAATTCACGATAGGCCGCGCTATCGCGCTCGACCGGCGGCACGAACATGCTGTGGTGCTTGCCTTGGATTTCCGCCAGCGAATAGCCGATGGCCTTCAGGAAATTTTCGTTGGCGGTCAGCACCGAGCCGTCGAGATTGAACTCGATGACGGCCTGAACCCGGCTGATCGCCGCAGCCTGGGCCTCGTAGTTGGCGTTCTGGAGACGCACCGAGGCATCTGACCATTCGACGACGACGCCGGCACGACGTCCGTCGGGGTGCTTCAAGGGCGTTGCTACCAGATCGAAGGTCCACCGGCCGATCCTGATCGTCGCGCGGTGCCGCGACTGGAGGCTCTCGAGCATCCGGCGCTGATGGCTCGGGTTCTTGTGGAACACATCGATATTGGCGCCGATCAATCCGGTGATCTTGAATTGCGGCAGCTCCTTCCTGAGGTCCGATTCGGCACCTCTGAAGAACTCGGTCATCGCCTCGTTCATGTAGACGATGTTGAAGCTCTCGTCTGCGATCATGACGTTTGCGCTGATCGCCTTGGCGGCCAGCAAGGCGAGTAGGTCGTGGTTAGGCTTGCGACCAAAAATCAAAGCTTCCTCCGGAATCAAGTCATAAGTCTGCGTTGGGCGCTCGCATGCGGGCGCGCCATGGTAACGAGCAGTTTGAGCTTTCGGCCGGCCGATCGCTCATACTGGTTGGCTGAACTCTGCAATGTCCGCTTACTCGGACATGATCCCCTGATGCCGATCTCCGACCAAGCGCCGAGAGCGCCTCCGACGGGTACATTTACGGACAAGACACAAAGATTAAATTAATAATGATATCGAGAACTGGCAGCGAAACACCGTAAAACTACGCGCCCTGAGCCCGCAAACTTTCCGTCCGCGTTGCTTACGCTTCAGTGTGCAGCTTTCCTGCGTCCGCGCCGCCACAGCGTCAGATTCCACGTCACGCAGGTTGCAAGCGCCAGAGTGAGACCAACCGGCGATCCAAGCTGCACGACCGCCACGTGCATCACTGCGATTGCCATGCCGAATCCCAGCAGGCCCCACGCGGAGTTCGCGATCACGGCCGCGGTCGGCGGGCCGCCGATGCGCGGATGCAGGATCACCATCATGCTGGTGAAGACGATCGGATAGAGCGCGATGATGCCGCTGACGCGCGGCCCGACCCATCCTGATGTCGACACCACGATGGCAACGAGCGTTGCGACCAGCGCGGCGCGGAAGGGAATGTCATACCAGCGGAGCGTGACCAGCGGCATCTTCACTTGGCGGTAGCGCGCGAGCAGCGGAATGCAGATGCCGAACGCGATCAGGTTGGCGGCGAGGCCCGCCGTCAGCGACCAATCGAACTGGCGGATGATCGAGGCGAGCGCGATCCATACGGCAATTGCCGCACCACAACTGACGATGAGGTTGCGCCGCTGCGCCAGCACTACGTAGGTGAGCCCGAGGAAGATCGTCGCGGCGTTGACGGGAAGGCTCGCCAGTGCACCCTGCGCGATGAAGGCGGCGTCGTGGTCGAGCGCGAGAAAGACATAGGAGGGCCCCGCGGAAATCGGGAGCGTCGCGACCAGCGCGCCGATCACGGGACCCGAGCGCTCGGTGATGATCGACGCCGTCACGACGAACGCCGCAGCAATCGCCATGCGCAGGAGGAGAAAGAGGAGGAAGGTGAGTTCGGGAGGCATTCTTGTTTGTTTTGTTCGTCGTCGTTCCCGGACAAGCAGGCTGGATCCGGCAACTTTCACCGTCATTCCGGAGCGCGCGAAGCGCGAGCGCGGAATCCATAACCACAGACGGCAGTCGTTCACAACGATGGCGCGAAGACCGTCCGAAGGCACAACGGCCTGGGGTTATGGGTTCGCGCCTACGCGGGGAACGACACCGATGTTCGGACTACGACCTTCGCTCCCTCACATCCTCTGCATCGACACCGAGACCTTCGGGCCGCTCTTGATGGTCTGGTAGACCACGCAATAGCGTTCAGTGAGCTTCAGCAGCAGATCGAGCTTGTCCTGCGGGGCGTCGGTGTCGACCTCGAAGCGCAAGCGGATCTCGGCGAAACCGACCGGCGTCTCCTTGTCGACGCCGAGCGTGCCGCGGAAATCGAGGTCGCCCTCGGCATAGACGTTACCAGTCTTCAAGGGCACATCGATCGCGGTCGCGACCGATTTCAGCGTGACGCCGGCGCAGGCAACGAGCGCCTCGAGCAGCATGTCGCCCGAACAAAGCTCCAGTCCGGAGCCGCCGGTCGCCGGATGGAGGCCGGCCACCGCGAGGGCGCGGCCGGTCTCAACCTTGCACGCGATGCCGTCGCCGTCGGTCGAGCCCTTGGCCTTCAGCGTGATCAGCGCGGCTTTCGGATCGGTCTTGTAGCGTTCCTTGATCGGGGCCTGCATCTGGCGGAGCTGTGCGGCGTCCATTCTGTTTTCTCTCCCCAAAAAAGGTTCGGTCGGCAAGGCGGTATAGAGGGCGACCGGTTTGATGTCAGCCCATGATTGATATGGGCTGCCATGGGCGGCACCATGGCCGCTTAAAAGTATATTACATCCAATATGTTACACAGACACCTCGCGCCGGCAGCCCGCGCTTCCGAGGAGGCCGGCCGGAACGTATCTCTGTCTCCCTGTTAATGTCTCGTGACAGCGCTCATCGCCTCTTATATCGGGTTAAGTCATGGACAGTGTCGCGACCCAGCACAAGCAGGAGATGGATGATCGCTTCGACAGCGCGCGGATTACCGCCGCGGTCGATGCGCTTGCCGCAAAGCATGAGGGGCGCGAGGACGCGTTCCGCACGGCGATGGCGCAACTGCTCAAGGCCGAGCTGATCGCAGCGCGCGCGGAAGCGCAGAGGATCCTGCTGAAGGACCGCCACGGCCGGCGCTGCGCCGAGCGGCTGTGCCACGTGCAGGACGAGATCATCCGCATCCTCTATTGGGCCGCGACCCGCCATCTGTACCGCTCGCCGATCCCGACCGGCGCCGAGCGCATGGCCGTCGTGGCAACCGGCGGTTACGGCCGCGGCCTGATGGCACCGGAATCCGACATCGATCTCTTGTTTATCCTGCCCTACAAGCAGACCGCCTGGGGCGAGCAGGTCGCCGAAGCCATCCTCTATTGTCTCTGGGACATGGGCTTGAAGGTCGGTCACGCCACGCGCTCGGTCGATGAATCGATCCGGCAGGCGCGCGGCGACATGACCATTCGCACCGCGATTCTGGAGACGCGCTTCCTCACCGGCGACCAGCCGCTCTATGACGAGCTGGTCGCGCGGTTCGACAAGGAGGTCGTGCAGGGCACGGCATCCGACTTCGTCACCGCAAAGCTCGCCGAGCGCGAGGAGCGGCATCGCCGCGGCGGACAGTCGCGCTACCTGGTCGAGCCCAACGTCAAGGACGGCAAGGGCGGCCTGCGCGATCTGCATACGCTGTTCTGGATCGCGAAATACGTCTACCGCGTGCGCGACACCGACGAGCTCGTCGAGCGCGGCGTGTTCGACGCACAGGAATACCGTACCTTCCGCCGCTGCGCCGACTTCCTCTGGTCGGTACGCTGCAATCTGCATTTCTACTGCGGCCGCGCCGAGGAGCGCCTCTCCTTCGATCTCCAGCGCGAGATCGCGGTCCGCCTTGGCTACACCTCGCATCCTGGCATGCAGGACGTCGAGCGCTTCATGAAGCACTACTTCCTGGTCGCCAAGGAAGTCGGCAACCTCACCGCCATCCTGTGCGCCAAGCTGGAAGACCAGCAGGCCAAGCCCGCGCCGGTGCTGAGCCGGATGATGGCGCGCTTGCGGCCGAGCACCGTCAAGCGACGGGTGCCCGAGAGCGACGATTTCATCGTCGACAACAACCGCATCAACCTGGCTGCGCCCGACGTGTTCAAGCACGATCCCGTCAATCTGATCCGCATTTTCCGCCTGGCGCAGAAGAACAACCTCGCCTTCCACCCGGACGCGATGCGTAACGTGACGCGCTCGCTCAATCTGATCAACGCGCAGCTCCGGGAGAATCCCGAAGCCAACCGGCTGTTCATGGAGATCCTGACCTCCAACGATGCCGAGACTGTACTGCGGCGGATGAACGAGACCGGCGTACTCGGTCAATTCATCCGTGCCTTCGGCAAGATCGTTTCGATGATGCAGTTCAACATGTATCATCATTACACCGTCGACGAGCATTTGATCCGCTGCATCGGATTCCTCCAGGACATCGAGCGCGGCGGCATCGAGGAATTCACGCTCGCGAGCGACCTGATGCGCAAGACGAGGCCCGAGCACCGGCCGGTGATCTATATCGCGACGCTGTTGCACGACATCGCCAAGGGCAGGCCCGAGGATCACTCGATCGCTGGCGCCAAGGTGGCGCGGCGGCTCTGTCCGCGGCTCGGCTTCAGCCCGGCCGATACCGAGCTCGTGGCCTGGCTGATCGAAGAACATCTCACCATGTCGACGGTCGCGCAGTCGCGCGATCTGTCCGACCGCAAAACGATCGAGAACTTTGCCGCCGTGGTGCAGTCGGTCGAGCAGATGAAGCTGCTCACGATCCTGACCACCGCCGACATCCGCGGCGTCGGCCCCGGCGTGTGGAACGGCTGGAAGGCGCAGCTTTTGCGCTCGCTCTACTATGAGACCGAGCCGGTGCTGACCGGCGGCTTCTCCGAGGTCGATCGGGGAAAGCGCCTTGCCGCCGCGCAGGCCGAATTCCGCATCGCCTTCGCCGAATGGCCGAAGGAGGAGTTGGACGCCTATGTCGGCCGGCACTATCCGGCCTACTGGCTCAAGGTCGAGCTGCCGCGCAAGATGCGCCACGCCCGTTTCGTGCGCGCGAGCGAACAAGCCGGCCACAAGCTCGCGATCAATGTCGGCTTCGACGAGGTGCGCGGCGTTACCGAACTCACGATCTTCGCTGCCGACCATCCCTGGCTGCTGTCGATCATTGCCGGCGCCTGCGCGTCCGCCGGCGCCAACATCGTCGACGCCCAGATCTACACCACGACTGACGGCCGCGCACTCGATACCATCTCGATCTCGCGCGAGTACGATCGCGACGAGGACGAGGGCCGCCGCGCGACCCGCATCGGCGAGATGATCGAGGACGTGCTGGAAGGCAAGCTGCGGCTGCCCGAGGTGGTGGCGCGGCGCACCGTGCGCAGCAAGGCGCGGCCCTTCGTGATCGAGCCGGAGGTGATCATCAACAATCAGTGGTCCGACCGCTATACCGTGATCGAGGTTTCCGGCCTCGACCGTCCCGGCCTGCTCTACGAGTTGACCACCGCGATCTCCAAGCTGAACCTCAACATCGCGTCCGCGCATGTCGCGACCTTCGGCGAGCGCGCGCGCGACGTGTTCTACGTCACCGACCTCCTCGGCGCCCAGATCAACGCACCGACGCGCCAAGCCGCGATCAAGAGCGCGCTGACCCATGTGATGACGGGCGAGAAGACGGTTCAGCCGGCGGCGTAAGGCGGCGAGTCGCGCAATACCTCCACTCGTCAGTCCGGGGCGCGCGCAGCGCGAGCCCGGACTGACCAGTGGAGAGGTCGGCGCGACCTTCGCTAAACTTCCACCCCCTCATGCCTGAGCAGCCAGCGTTTGCGCTCGAGGCCGCCGCCGTATTTCACCAGCGAGCCGTCGGCGCCGATCAGGCGGTGACAGGGCAGCACCACGCTGATCGGATTGGAGCCGTTGGCGTGACCGACGGCGCGCACTGCCTTGGGCATGTCGAGCTTTGCAGCCAATGCGCCGTAGCTCAGCGTCGTTCCTGAGGGAATCGTTGCGAGGGCCGTCCAGACCTTGCGCTGGAACGGCGTGCCCGCGACACGCCACTTGATGGTCTTGAGCTTGCCGAGATCGCCCTCGAAATAGCCTGATAGCGCCGATCGCATGTCGGCCGGCGCGCGCTGCGCGCGCAAATCCACCGCGCCATAATGCAGTCGCAACAGCTCACGCATGCGGTGTTCGTAGTCCTCCCAATCGAGCGCGCGCAGGATGCCGTCGTTATCGATGACGAGCAAGGCGGTCCCGATCGGCGTCGTCAGATGATCAAGGCCAAATGCTTCCGGGTTCTGTGGCGACTTCAGCATGATCACTCTGCTCGAAAGGACCAGCGCACATTGTCGCGAGACGCCCGCAAACGCCACCCGAAAGCTGACGCGCCTTGCGTCGTGGCTGGGCTTCCTCCACAATTCCCGACAGCGATGGCGGCCGCTCAAAACGGGCGGAAACAGACCATCGGCAGATAATTCCGTCAGGAGGAAGATTCCGAGATGAACAATCGTCCAGCCCGTTTGGCCGCCACCGCGGCCTTTGCCCTTGCGCTCGCGGCGTCCCCCGCGCTCGCCCAGAAGAAGTACGACACCGGCGCGACTGACACCGAGATCAAGATCGGCCAGACTGTGCCGTTCTCGGGCCCCTATTCCGTCTATGCCAATATCGGCAAGACGCAGGCCGCCTATTTCAAGATGATCAACGATCAGGGCGGCATCAACGGCCGCAAGATCAACCTGATCCAGTATGACGACGCCTACTCGCCGCCGAAGACGGTCGAGCAGGTGCGCAAACTCGTCGAAGGCGACGAGGTGCTGTTCACGTTCCAGCTCATCGGCACCGCGGCAAATGCCGCCGTGCAGAAATATCTCAACGGCAAGAAGGTGCCGCAGCTGCTCGCCTCGACCGGTGCGGCGCGCTTCAACGATCCGAAGAACTATCCCTGGACCATCGCCTATAACCCCAACTACGTGTCCGAGGGGCGCATCTACGCAAAATACATTCTCGACAATCACCCCAACGCCAAGATCGGCGTGCTCTACCAGAATGACGACATGGGCCGCGACTATCTCGCCGGCCTGAAGAGTGGCCTCGGCGACAAGGCCGCCGGCATGATCGTCGGCGAGGTGTCATACGAGGTCACCGATCCGACCGTCGACTCGCAGGTGGTCAAGCTGAAGTCGATGGGCGCCGACGTGTTCTTTGACGCCTCGACGCCGAAGTTCGCGGCCCAGGCGATCAAGAAGCTGGCCGACCTCGGCTGGACGCCGGTCCACATCGTCGACATCAATGCGAGCCCGATCTCAGCGACGCTGAAGCCTGCCGGTCTCGACATCTCCAAGGGCATCATCTCGACCCAATACGGCAAGGAGCCGGGCGACCCGCAGTGGAAGGACGATCCGGGCGTGAAAGCCTATTTCGCCTTCATGGACAAGTATTTTCCCGATGGCGACAAGCTCAACACGGTGAACACCTACGCCTATTCGGTGGCCGAGCTCCTGGTCCAGGTGCTAAAGCAGTGCGGCGACGACCTGACGCGTGAGAACGTCATGAAGCAGGTCGCCAACATCAAGGACTTCACCCCGAGCTTCGCGCTGCCCGGCATCAAGATCAACACCGGGCCGAACGACTTCCGCGTCAACAAACAGATGCAGATGATGAAGTTCAACGGCGAACGCTGGGAGCTGTTCGGCCCGATCATGGAAGACACGGGTCCGTCCGGTTAGTCTCGTCAGGCAAAGGCACTCGCTCTCTTGTTCCCTCCCCCGCACGGGGAGGGAACGCAGCGGAGGTTGCGGTGACTGCGCCGAGCAGATCAGCTAACGGTTCCCTCACCTATTCCGGTATCTCGCCAAAATTCTTTCCCAACGACAGCACCGCGTGACGGATCAGGCGGGAGTCTTCGACGGCCGCCTGGCGGTGCTTCACCGCCTCGCGATAGACGGGATCGCGGATCATCTCGACGAAGGCGGCAACGCTTGGATATTCGGCGATGAAGCAGTGGTCCCAGCGTTCCTCCTGCGGGCCGATCAGCATCATCTCGAACTTGCCCTGCCAGACGATGCGGCCGCCGAGGCGCGTGAACACCGGGCCGCTGTCGCGACCATAAGCAGCATAGGCCTCAGCGCCGGTCGCTTTCCGGCCATCCGGATAGGCCGCCTGCTTTCGCAGCCGGACCAGGTTGAGCATGTGGATCGGGCCCGGGCGGTCGTTCTCCCGGAATTGCGCGAAAACTTCCTTGGTCGGATCGATATGGCCCATGGGCATTCCCTTTCGTTGATGTCTGGATCCTAGCTTTGCCGCTTGGCTCGCGGAACCACCGGCACGCGCCCGCCGCACCTCCTAATCCCGCGTTAAGCTTTGCGTAACCGGGCCTTAAACAGCCGCAGCTAGCGTGCGGCGGGGCGGGCTGACTGGGCGTTTTGTAGATGGCGTGGGCAAAGAAAAGAGGCGGGCGCAAGGAGCCGCTGTTTGGCTTGCCCGCAGCGCTGGCCGATTTGCGCCTGACGGCTGCAGATCGCATCCCCAATGTCGCAGATGACAAGCCGAAAAAGGCCAAGGCCAAGCGCAAGAGCGACGATGGCGATGAGGAGCCGCCGCGCGAAAGGAAGGCGCCCGTGAGCCGCAGCGGCGCAAAGCGAAGGTCGAAGTCGAAGATCGGCTTTGGCATCGGCCGCTTGTTCTATTGGGGCGCGGTGCTCGGCCTCTGGGGCGTGATCGCCGTGATCGGCGTCGTGATCTGGGTCGGCGCCCATCTGCCCCCCATTCAATCGCTGGAGATTCCCAAGCGCCCGCCGACGATCCAGATCGTCGGCATCGACGGCAGCGTGCTGGCGCAACGCGGCGAGATGGCCGGCGCCAATGTTTCGCTGAAGGATCTGCCGCCCTATTTGCCGAAGGCGTTCATCGCCATCGAGGACCGCCGCTTCTATTCGCATTTCGGCATCGACCCGGTCGGCATCTTGCGCGCCGCCGTCACCAATGTTCTGCATCGCGGCGTCTCGCAGGGCGGCTCGACGCTGACGCAGCAGCTCGCCAAGAACCTGTTCCTGACGCAGGAGCGCACCATGCAGCGCAAGCTGCAGGAGGCCGAGCTTGCGATCTGGCTGGAGCGCAAGCACTCCAAGAACGAGATTCTGGAGCTCTACCTCAACCGCGTCTATTTCGGCTCCGGCGCCTACGGCGTCGAGGCCGCGGCCCAGAAATATTTCGGCAAGTCGGCGAAGAACGTGACGATCGCGGAGGCCGCGATGCTCGCGGGCCTCGTCAAATCGCCCTCGCGCCTTGCGCCCAACCGCAATCCCGAAGGCGCGGAAGCGCGCGCGCAGGTCGTGCTCACCGCAATGGCGGACGCCAAATTCATCACCGAAGCGCAGGCGCAGGCCTCGATCGGCCATCCCGCGACCAACGTGAAGCCGGCCGGCGCAGGCACCGTGAACTACGTCGCCGACTGGATCGGCGAAGTCCTGGACGATCTCGTCGGCCAGATCGACCAGAGCATCACGGTCGAGACCACGATCGATCCAAAGCTCCAGAACGTGGCGGAAGCCGCCATCATCGACGAACTCGCCGCGAAAAGCGTGAAATTCAACGTCAGCCAGGGTGCGCTGGTCGCCATGACGCCTGACGGTGCCGTGCGGGCCCTGGTCGGCGGGCGCAACTATTCCGAGAGCCAGTACAACCGCGCGGTGACCGCCAAGCGCCAGCCGGGCTCCTCGTTCAAGCCGTTCGTCTATCTGACCGCGCTCGAACAGGGGCTGACGCCCGACACCATCCGCCAGGACGCGCCGATCGAGGTCAAGGGCTGGAAGCCCGAGAACTACACCCATGAGTATTTCGGGGCGGTGACGCTGACGCAGGCGCTCGCGATGTCGCTCAACACGGTCGCAATTCGCCTCGGCCTCGAAGTCGGACCGAAGAACGTGGTGCGCACCGCGCACCGCCTCGGCATCTCCTCGAAGCTCGAGCCCAACGCCTCGATCGCGCTCGGCACCTCCGAAGTCTCGGTCGTCGAGCTGGTCGGCGCCTATGCACCGTTCGCCAATGGCGGCTTCGCGATGTCGCCGCATGTGGTGACGCGGATCAAGACGCTCGAGGGCAAGCTGCTCTACATGCGCCAGCCCGACGAGCGCAACCAGGTGATCGAGCCGCGCTATGTCGCGATGATGAACACGATGATGCGGGAGACGCTGATCTCCGGCACCGCCAAGAAGGCGGAGATCCCCGGCTGGATGGCGGCCGGCAAGACCGGCACCAGCCAGGATTACCGCGACGCCTGGTTCATCGGCTATACCGCCAACCTCGTCACCGGCGTCTGGCTCGGCAATGACGACAACTCGCCGACGAAGAAAGCCACTGGCGGCGGCCTGCCGGTGGAAGTCTGGTCGCGCTTCATGCGCACCGCGCACGAAGGCGTGCCGGTGGCAAGCCTGCCGAATTCGCAAGTCGGCTGGGGCCTGTCCAACCTCGCGCAGGCGGCCTCGCAAGTCTCCGCACCGACGCCGCCCGCTCCCGTCAGCAACGGCGGCACGCGCCCGCCCCCGACGCGCGCCAATGTCCGACCAGAGCCGGCCGCGGGGCTCGACGGCTGGCTGATGGACCGGTTGTTCGGCGGGAACAGGTAGCGATTAAAGTGGCCTCGCCCCGACCGTCCAACTCAAATCTCGAAAACAACCCCATGCAAAGGAGTCGGCGAGCGCCGGCGTGATGCGAGGCGGATTGTACGAAACCATTGATACCTCGGCGCAAATCGGGGGCACGGCGCAATCATTGCAGCGTGCGGGATAAGTCGAGCCAGGCGCGCAGGCCTCACCTCATTCTCAACTGCCATTCCCCGCGAAAGCGGGGAATCCAATACGCCGCGGCTTCTCCGTGTTACGTAACGGCCTCTGGAATACTGGATCGCCCGCTCCGATGCGCAATTGCGCACAAGGCGGGCGATGACGGCGTCAAGTGTGATCGGCAGAGGCGACTAGTCCTCGACCCCAAACCGATGCAGATCGTTGCCGTGCGTGTCGAGCCACTTCTTGGCACGCTCGACGGAGGGGCAGATCTTCGCGCACACGCGCCAGAAACGGGGCGAGTGGTTCATCTCGACAAGATGGGCGACTTCGTGAGCCGCGAGATAGTCCAGCACGTAGGGCGGCGCGAGGATCAGGCGCCAGGAGAACGACAGCGAACCGGCCGACGTGCAGGAACCCCAACGGCTCGACTGGTCGCGGATCGAGAGCCGCCTGACGCGAACGCCGAGCTCGGCGGCATAGGCTTCCGCCGACCGCTGCAAATCGTGGCGCGCCTCGCGCTTCAGGAAGTCGTGGACACGGCGATCGACATGATCGACGCCGCCGGCAACGCAGACGATGCGCTCGCCGCTATCGCGCGTCTCGGTCCACACCGTGCCGCGCACGCCGGCGCGATGCACGATCCGGTGCGGCACGCCACGAAGCGGTATCACGGTGCCCGCCTGGAACGGCGCGGCCTTCGGCAAGCGGCCAAGGCGTGCGGCAATCCATGCGCCGTGACGCTGCGCGAAGTCTTTTGCCTCCGCGAGCGTGCCGCGCGGCGGCATGGTGAGGATCGCTTCGCGATCGCTCGGATGTATTCGCAGCGTATAACGCCGCGCGCGACGGTGCCGGCGCAGCCGGATCGCGAAGAATTGTGATCCGTGGTGGATCACAAAGGTCTTGGGTTCGTGAGGCCGCCGATAAAGGAGCGCGCGAGTGGCCATGTCTGTCAGTCCGGGGAGCAGGAGTTCGCCCGGATTCTGCCATAACCGCCGCCAGGGAAAGCGCTCGGCGCAAAAACAAATCATTTGCCCAATATACAGGGGTTGGCAGCCCGGGAGCCCCTACAGACTGGGGTTGGAACCGCAATTTTTCGCCCCCGCCGGACGCATGCTGGGGCCCCAAAATCTGAGGCCTCGCTCACTCCTAGAAAGCTACCTAATTACCGCGAATCTGGCGGGAACCCGGCCCGCCCGGAGGCTGCGGCGGGACACGGGAAACCCGAAAAAGCGGCCTATTCGGCCGCGAGCGCCAGTGAAGCCTTCGGATTCGCCGCCGAAATCATGAAATCATGAATGCGCGGAACGATTTCCGACTTGAAGCGCGAGCCGTTGAACACGCCGTAATGTCCGACGCCCCTCTGCACGTAATGCACGCGACGATGCTCGGGGATCGAACTGCACAAACCATGCGTCGCTTCGGTCTGACCGAGACCCGAGATGTCGTCTTTCTCGCCTTCCACTGTCATCAGCGCGACGCGCGTGATCTTGGAGGGATCAACCAATGTGCCGCGATGGGTCATCTCGCCCTTCGGCAGCGCGTGCTTGACGAACACGGTGTCGACCGTTTGCAGGTAATACTCCGCGGTCAGGTCCATCACCGCGAGATATTCGTCGTAGAAGTCACGGTGCTTGTCGACGAGATCGCCGTCGCCCTTCACCAGATTGGCAAACAGCTGCTTGTGCGCATCCATGTGCCGGTCGAAATTCATGCTGATGAAGCCATTGAGCTGCAAAAAGCCCGGATAGACGTCGCGCATCATGCCGGGATGCGGGAACGGCACCTTGGTGATGACGTGGTTGCGGAACCAGTCGATGCCGCGCTGTTCAGCGACCTTGTTCACCGCGGTCGGATTGCGACGGGTGTCGATCGGGCCGCCCATCAGCGTCATCGAGGTCGGCACGAACGGGTCGCGCCGCGCTTCCATGATCGAGACGGCCGCGACGACGGGCACGGAAGGCTGGCACACCGCCATCACATGGGTGTTGCCGCCGAGCACATGCAGCATCTCGATGACGTAGTCGATGTAGTCGTCGAGATCGAAGCGGCCTTCGCTCAAGGGGACCATGCGAGCATCGGCCCAATCGGTGATGTAGACCTCGTGCGCGGGCAGCAGGGCCTCGACCGTGCCGCGAAGCAGCGTCGCGTAGTGGCCGGACATCGGCGCCACGATCAGCACGCGCGGCTGCGGGCTGCGCAGCGGACGGGTAAACTTGCGATCGAAATAGAGCAGCCGGCAAAACGGCTTTTCCCAGACCGGGCGGACCTCGACGGGGACGCGGATGCCGTTGACCTCGGTATCGTCGAGGCCCCATTCCGGCTTGCCGTAGCGGCGCGTCGTGCGCTCGAACAATTCGCAGGCCGCGGCCAGCGACTTGCCCATATCGGTGTGCGACCACGGATTCAGGGGATTTTGAAACAGGATCTTGGTGGCGTCCGTGACCGCGCGCGCCGGATTGAGAGAGGCGTGCGCCATCTCGTACATCCAGTACATCGGCGTCGTTAAGACCGGACTGCCTTCGGCCACCAGGGGCGGTGCGCCGCCAAACTCACCAATGGGCATTATCGTACATCCTCTCGCATCGCAGCATACTGCCGAATGCGTAATATTGCGTCAATGCACCAGTTCCGTACATGTACGGGCTTCACACACAAAAATGAGCCTAAATCCACTGGAAAGTGAAGCTATTCGCCGCTCGACAGGAGCGAGCCGTTCTTCTTGGCGCTGCGCAAAAAGGCAAGAAATGCCCCGAAAGATGCAACCAGAAGGCAAGCGTTGATGCCGAGCGCATCGAGCATCAGGTCGGCCCGGAAGGTGTGGTCGATCAGCAGCGCCCGCATCCCCTCGAACACGTAGGTCGGCGGCAGCGTCCAGGCCGCAACTTGCAGCCAGCCCGGCAACACGTCCACGGGATAGTAGATGCAGGCGAGCGGCATGATCGCGAACATCAGGGTCCAGACGATGCTTTCGGCCCCGAGCCCGTTCCGCAACACAAGGCCCGAGACGAAGATGCCGACCGACCAGCTCGTGAAGATCAGATTGCAGAAGAAGGCGATCAGCGGCAGGCCGAGGCTGTAGACGTTGAAGTGAAACAGAAACAGCGCAAGCAGCGTCATCGGGAGGACGCCGATCGCGAGCCGGATGAGGCTCATGATCATGAGCGCGAGCAGGAACTCGATCGGCTTGAGCGGGCTCATCATGAGGTTGCCGATGTTGCGCGCCCACATCTCCTCCAGGAACGAGATGGAGAAGCCGAGCTGGCCGCGGAACAGGATGTCCCAGAGGATGACGGCGCCGATCAGCGTGCCGCCGGCCCGCGCGAAGAAACTGGCATTTTGCGCGACATAATACTGGATGAAGCCCCAGGTGATGACCTGGAGCGCCGGCCAGTACAAGAGCTCCAGAAGTCGCGGCCAGGACGACATCAACAGATACCAGTAGCGCAGGATCATCGCGTTGATGCGATGCATCGAGATGCCGCGATGGAGGGCGAGCTCGCTCATCGCGCCGCCTCCTCTCTGACGCCGTTCACCCGGCCGCGCGCGACGTCCAGGAAGACCTCTTCCAGCGTGGCGCGGTTGTAGCGGGCCATGATGGCGTCGGGCGTGTCGTCGTCCTCGATGCGGCCGCGCTTCATGATGATGACGCGGTCGCAGAGCCGCTCGACCTCGAGCATGTTGTGCGAGGCGAGCAGGATGGTGGCATTGTGCGCTTTCCGGTAAGCCTCGAGATGCGCCCGCACCCAGTCGGCCGTGTCAGGGTCGAGCGAGGCCGTCGGCTCGTCCAGCAGCAGCAGCTCGGGCTGGTTGATCAGCGCCTTCGCAAGCGCAACGCGGGTCTTCTGCCCGGCCGAGAGCTTGCCGTTGGCCCGGTCGAGGAATTCGCTGAGATCGAGATCCTCGGCAAGCTGCGCGATGCGACCGGCGAGATCCTTCACCGCATAGAGTTTGCCGAAAATCGTCAGATTCTGCCGCACCGTGAGCCGCATCGGCATGTCGACATAGGGGCTCTCGAAATTCATCCGCCCGAGCACATCGGCGCTTTCCTCGGGCATCGGGTGCCCAAGCACCCGCGCACGGCCCGAGGTCGGCAGCACGAGGCCCATGATCATCGCGATCGTGGTGGTCTTGCCGGCACCGTTGCCGCCGAGCAGGCCCGTGATGCTGCCGCGCGTGATCGAAAAGGAAATGCCATCGACTGCGCGGGTCTGCTTGTAGACCTTGACGAGATGATCGACCTCGATCGCCGCGGACGGGGCGCGGTCCGCGACAGTCGGCCGGCTTGAAGCCTTGTCATTCTCGGTCATGCTGGGCGTTCTTCTGCTATTGCGGGGGCAAGCGCAAGACTTGTAACCAGGCGGATTGTGTGAGCCAGCGTGTTTGTGACCTGAGAAGGCAATGCCCAATTGGCCGATATGACCGAAATTGCCGCTTCCGAGTTTCGCCATTCGCGGCGACATATCCGCCTGGACACCATCCTGCGGCTGCGCTGGCTTGCGGTGCTCGGCCAGCTCGCCGCCATCTTCATCGTCGCGCAGGGACTGGAATTCAACGTTCCGATCATCCCCTGCATCAGCATCATCGCGCTGTCGGCGGCGCTCAACCTTGCCCTGCAAACGGCGGTCAACCCGATGCAGCGGCTGGAGCCGATCCACGCGGCCGCGCTGCTGGCGCTGAACATCGTGGAACTGGCTGGTCTTCTGTTCTTCACCGGCGGATTGCAGAACCCGTTCTCATTCCTGTTCCTGGCTCCGGTCCTGATCTCCGCGACCGCGCTGCCGGCCCGGCTCACTTTCGGCCTCGGCCTGCTGGCGGTCGCCTGCGCCTCGATCCTGGTCTTCTTTCATCTGCCGCTGCCCTGGGACACCGACGATCCCCTGGTGCTGCCGCCGATCTATCTGGTCGGCGTCTGGCTTTCGATCGTGCTCGCGATCGGCGTCACCAGCCTCTACTCCTTCCAGGTGACGGAAGAGGCGGGCAAGCTCGCCGACGCGCTCGCCGCGACCGAGCTGGTGCTGGCGCGCGAGCAGCATCTGACCCAGCTCGATGGCCTGGCGGCCGCGGCCGCGCATGAGCTCGGCACGCCGCTGGCGACCATCTTCCTGATCTCGCGCGAACTGGAGAAGACGGTGAAGGACGCCAGCTTCGCCGCCGACCTGAAAACGCTGCGCGAGCAGACGCAGCGTTGCCGCGACATCCTGAGCAAGATCACCCAGCTCTCCTCCACCGGCGCGCCGTTCGACCGCATGAAGCTGTCGGAGCTGATCGAGGAGGTGGTGGCGCCGCACCGCGATTTCGGTGTCGCCATCAAGGTGCGGATCGCGGTGGCGGCGACCGTGGAACCGGTCGGCTCACGCAATCCCGCGATCCTGTATGGTGTCGGCAATATCGTCGAAAATGCCGTCGATTTCGCCCACAGCACCGTCGAGGTGAACGCCTGGTGGAATAAGGATACCATCGAGATCGTGATCTCCGACGACGGCCCCGGCATTCCGCCCGATCTGTTGAACCGGATCGGTGAACCCTATCTGTCGCGGCGGCGCGCGCAGGACGACAGCGGAGGTGAGCGTCGTGGCCTCGGGCTCGGCGTATTCATCGCGCGCACGCTGCTGGAACGCACGGGTGCGAAGGTCTCGTTTACCAATCGGACGTTCCCCGAGCATGGCGCCGTGGTGCAGATCGCATGGCCGCGCGAGCGTTTCGAGGCTGCCGAAACGGCTGAAGAAACAATAGGATAGGCCGCGACGTTGCGTCGCACTGCATAGCCGATCGACTTTCGGCGACCTTGGCAGCGCCCGATTGCAACGCCATATGTTCCGGCGTTGGAGAGAGGACAGGACCTTGAACGCCATCGCCGAACTGAATGACCAGGCCGACCGCTCGCTTTTGATCGTCGAGGACGACAAGCCGTTTCTGGAGCGGCTGTCGCGCGCCATGGAGACGCGCGGCTTCACGGTGACCTCCTGCGATACCGTCTCGGATGGATTGGCAGAGATCGGCAAGGCCGCGCCCGCTTTCGCGGTGGTCGACTTGCGGCTCGGCGACGGCAACGGCCTCGACGTGGTCTCGGCGCTGAAGAAGAAGCGCCCCGACGCGCGCGCCATCGTGCTCACCGGCTATGGCAACATCGCTACCGCCGTGACCGCGGTGAAGATGGGCGCGATCGACTATCTCTCGAAACCGGCCGACGCCGACGACGTCGTCGCTGCCCTGCTTTCGACCGGCACTGAAAAGTCCGAGCTGCCGGCGAACCCGATGTCGGCCGACCGCGTGCGCTGGGAGCATATCCAGCGCATCTACGAGATGTGCAACCGCAACGTCTCGGAAACCGCGCGCCGCCTCAACATGCACCGCCGCACCTTGCAGCGCATTCTGGCCAAGCGCGCGCCAAGGTAGTTCTTTCGCGGATTCGATCTATCTCCTCATGGTGAGGAGGCGCGTCAGCGCCGTCTCGAACCATGATGGCCCGGCTATAGCAGCTCGGCCTTCATCCTTCGAGACGCGCGCAAGAGCGCGCTCGTCAGGATGAGGGTCTGGCTGTTTCCCAGCTACTCCCAGAAATCTGCATGGCCCTGCGGATCGACCAGCCGGTTGATCCGGAGCGCGGCGGCCATCGCAAAACGCACCGTCATCTGTTTGCGGGTCGGGGCCGGCAGCTTGTGCTCGGGCGCCTCGCAGTGGAGATGCGCGCCATAGGCATCCGCGATGATCAGGCCGGTGCCTTCCGGAAAGATCTCGCAAGGCAGGTCCTGCGTGAAGGCGAAGAACAGCCGGTCGCAATGGGCGCGGTATTCGTGCCATTTCTGGTCCGCGCGCAGATCCTCGACCGATGATTTGATCTCGACGATCCAGATCTCGCCGCGCTCGTTCAGCGCGACGAGATCGGCACGGCGGCCCGACGGCAGCGGCAATTCGCTGATGCAGGAGAAGCCGAGCGAGCGCAACAGCCGCGCCGTGCCGCGCGCGACCGCGAGCGCCGTCTGAGATTGGCGGCCGTCGGTCGGCGGCACGAGCGCGATGTGGCGGGCGGCGTTGTCCATGTGGCAAGTCTAGCCGATTCCCCGAAGTGCGCACACCGTTCGATGGAGGCGAGCCGCAGCGCTATTCTCAGCCGTCATTCCCGGGCTCGCGCTTCGCGCGCCCCGACGACAGCAAACCTTGCGTCGGGAACCTCGCCTCTTCCCAACACTTATCTGGCAGCCGACGGGTGGACGGGAGAGAGGCAGTGCCCAGATGATCGACGACCTCTGGTACAAGAACGGCGTCATCT
Organism: Bradyrhizobium sp. CB82; assembly: GCF_029714405.1. Lineage (NCBI taxonomy): Bacteria > Pseudomonadati > Pseudomonadota > Alphaproteobacteria > Hyphomicrobiales > Nitrobacteraceae > Bradyrhizobium > Bradyrhizobium sp. CB82. The sequence goes on from NZ_CP121650.1 coordinate 9,194,515, forward strand.
ACTGCCTCTCCGTTGCCACCTACATGGACGCCAACGGCGACGGCGTCGGCGACTTCAAGGGGTTGTTGCGGCGGCTCGACTATCTGCACGGCCTCGGCATCACCGCGATCTGGCTGATGCCGTTTCAGCCCTCGCCTCACCGCGATGGCGGCTACGACATATCGGACTATTACGGTGTCGATCCGCGCTACGGCACGCTCGGCGACTTCGTCGAGTTCACCCACGGCTGCAAGCAGCGCGGCATCCGCGTCATCATCGATCTCGTCGTCAACCACACCTCGGACCAGCATCCCTGGTTCAAGGACGCGCGCAGCTCGAAGGACTCGCCCCATCGCGACTGGTATGTGTGGTCCGACAAGAAGCCTGCGAACGCAGCCAAGGGCGTCGTGTTTCCGGGCGTGCAGAAATCGACCTGGACGCGCGACAAGGAAGCGGGCGCCTGGTATTTCCACCGGTTCTACGATTTCCAGCCCGATCTCAACACCTCGAACCCGCACGTGCAGGCCGAGCTCCTGAAGATCATGGGCTTCTGGATCCAGCTCGGCGTCTCCGGCTTTCGAATGGATGCCGTGCCGTTCGTGATCGCCACCAAGGGGCCAAGGGTCAAGACGCCGACGGAGCAGTACGACATGCTGCGCTCGTTCCGCGAATTCCTGCAATGGCGCGAGGGCGACGCGATCATCCTTGCGGAAGCCAATGTACTGCCCAAGACCGACATGGAATATTTCGGCCGCGACGGCGACCGGATGCACATGATGTTCAATTTCCAGGTCAACCAGCACATGTTCTATGCGCTGGCCTCGGCCGATTCGCGCGCGCTCGCCAAGGCGCTGAAGGTGACCAAGCCGCGGCCGGCGTCCGCCCAATGGGGCATGTTCTTGCGCAATCATGACGAGCTCGATCTCGGACGCCTGACGAAGGCCCAGCGCGACGTCGTCTTCAGATGCTTCGGGCCGGACAAGGACATGCAGTTGTACGACCGCGGCATCCGCCGGCGGCTCGCACCGATGCTCGGCGGCGACCGCCGCCGGCTTGAGCTTGCCTATAGCCTGATGTGCACGCTGCCGGGGACGCCGGTGATCCGTTATGGCGACGAGATCGCGATGGGCGACGACCTGTCGCTGCCCGAGCGTGACTGCGCGCGCACGCCGATGCAATGGTCGACCGAACCGCATGGCGGCTTCACCGACAGCAACAAGCCGGTCTCGCCGGTGATCGACGAAGGACCGTATGGCTTTGGACATGTCAACGTCGCCAAGCAGCGGCGCGATCCGAACTCGATGCTGAACTGGACCGAGCGCATCATCCGCATGCGCAAGGAGGTGCCGGAGGTCGGCTGGGGCGACTTTGAGGTCATCGCCGTGCAGGATCCGGCAGTCTTCATCATCCGCTATGACTGGCGCAACAATTCGGTGCTGTTCATCCACAATCTCGATGAGAAGCCGCGCGAGATCGCGTTCTCGACGAGGCTGCCGGAAGGACACGGACGGCTCCTGATCAACCTCTTGGCGGAAGATCACAGCCGCGCCGACAAGCGCGGCCGGCACCGCGTCGTGCTCGAGCCCTACGGCTATCGCTGGTACCGCGTCGGCGGGCTCGACTATCTCCTGAAGCGCAGCGATATCGATACCAAGTCGATGCGGAAGAATGCGCGTGCACGGTGACCGTCATTCCGGGGGCGCCCCCGGGACGACGGAGTTAACGCGCCGGTCCGATCACCACGCCTTCGTTGCCGCGCAGGTCCAGAACGCCTTCGAGTTCTTCGCGCTCGCGGTCGAGGAAAGTCGAGAGCAGGATCGCGCTGCCGAAGCGGATGGCGCTGGTGGTGACGGCGACGGGGTCGGGGCCGAGATTGAGCACCACAACCAGCGCGTCGTCGCCGGCCTGCCGGCGATAGATCAGGAGGTCGCCTTGCGCGGCGATCGGATGATAGTCGCCTGCGACCAGCGGCGGATGCGCCTTCCGCAAGGCGATCAGGCGCTTGTAGAGATTGAGGATCGAGAATTTGTCGGCTTCCAGATTGACCACGTTCTCATGAACATGGATATCCGGCAGCGGCAGCCACGGCGTGACCTCCGAGAAGCCGCCAAAATTCGAAGAATCCCATTGCATTGGGGTGCGGCAGCCGTCGCGGCCGACGCCGATTCCGGGCACGTTCTTCTCGAAGGGATCGCGGACGTCCTCGGGCGCGATCGCGACCTGGTGCATCCCGATCTCGTCGCCGTAATACAGCGTCGGCGTGCCGCGCAGTGTCAGCAGCAGCATGGCGGCCACCCGCGCCTGCTCCGGCCCGACGCGGCTCGCGACCCGCGGCCGATCGTGATTGCCGAGCACCCAGTTCGGCCAGGCGCCCTTCGGCAGCGCCTTCTCATAGTCCTCGATGATCTTCTCGATCGAGCGCGCGCTCCAGAAGGTCGAGAGCAGCGCAAAGTTGAATGGCATCTGCGCGCCGGCGAGATCGTTGCCGTAATACGCCATCAGGCGATGCAGCGGAAGATAGATCTCGCCGATCAGCACGCGCGCGCGATACGCATCGGTGACGCGCCGCATCTCGGCGATGACGTCATGCACCTCCGGCTGATCGGTCGAGTATTGCGTGAGGATCTTTTCGTTCGGTGGCCGCCCCTCGACGTAATGCGGGTTCGGCGGGTTGTCGCGAAATTCCGCGTCCTTGATCAGGTGCCAGATGACGTCGACGCGGAAGCCGTCGACGCCCTTCGCCAGCCAGAACCGCATCACGTCGTACATGGCCTCGCGGACTTCGGGATTGCGCCAGTTGAGGTCCGGCTGCCGGGCGAGGAAGGCGTGGTAGTAATATTGACCGGTCGCTTCGTCATACGCCCACGCACTGCCGCCGAACTCGGACAGCCAGTTGTTCGGCGGGCCGCCGTCGGGCCGGCCATGGCGCCAGATGTACCAGTCGCGCTTCGGGTTGTCGCGCGAGGAGCGGCTGGCGATGAACCAGGGATGCTGGTCGGAGGTGTGGTTCGGCACGAGATCGAGGATCAGCTTCAACCCGCTCTCATGGGTGGCCTGCAACAGCGCATCGAAATCCTCCATGGTGCCGAACAGGGGATCGATGCCGGTGTAATCGGAGATGTCGTAGCCGAAATCGGCCATCGGCGAGCGGAAGACCGGCGACAGCCAGATGGCGTCGATGCCGAGCGATTTCACGTAAGAGAGGCGCCGGAGGATGCCGGCGAGATCGCCGACCCCGTCGCCGTCGGTGTCCAGAAACGAGCGCGGGTAGATCTGATAGAAGATGCCGTCGCGCCACCAGTTCTCGTCGTTCTCTGCCATGCCGGAATCGCCACCCTGAAATCTGCTCGCGCCAAGCAACGCGCCGGCATCGCCTAAGGTTCAGACCAGCAGGCCTTTGAGACGTCCGTGTGACCGCGCAAGCGCTTGTTCCAGCGCCCAAGGAAACGAATCTTTTGCTTGGCGGGCCGCCAAAAATCGGCATTGTGAGGCCATGACCGAGCAAACCGAACAATCCCAAGCGGCGAAAGCGGGCGCGATCATCGTACCCGTGACGCTGTTCGAGCAGAACTGCACCATCATCTGGGACGAGCCCAGCAAGAAGGCGGTGGTGATCGATCCCGGCGGGGACGTTCCAAAAATTTTGGACGCGATCGGCCAGACCGGCGTGACCGTGGAGAAGATCTGGCTGACGCACGGCCATATCGACCACGTCGGCGGCGCCGCCGACCTGCGCGACGCGCTGAAGGTGCCGATCGAAGGGCCGCACGTCGCCGACAAGTTCCTGCTCGACAATGTCGTCGAGAGCGGCGCGCGCTTCGGCATGACCGGCGTGCGCAATTTCGCGCCGGACCGCTGGCTGGAGGAAGGTGACACCGTCTCGATCGGCGATCTCTCCTTCGACATCCTGCACTGCCCCGGCCACTCGCCCGGCAGCGTCGTGTTCTTCAACAAGGAGCTGCGCTTTGCCCATGTCGGCGACGTCCTGTTCGCAGGTTCGGTCGGCCGCACCGACCTGCCCGGCGGCAGCCACGCAACGCTGATCACCTCGATCAAGACGAAGCTCCTGCCGCTCGGCGACGACGTCGGCTTCATCTGCGGCCATGGCGCGGGCTCGCGCATCGGCCATGAGCGGATGACCAATCCGTTCATCACCGGCGAGCTGTAACGCCATTACTCGGCGGCGTCCGCCAACGCCGCCGGATCGCTCAAATGCTTCTCGCTCCAATCATGGACCGCTGATATCACGGGCACGAAGCTCATGCCCTTGAAGACGCTGCAATCGCGCGACGTCTTCAAGCACTCTACCGAGATGACACGAAAGGTCGCCGGCGGCGAGGTCACGGTGACGCCGATCGAGCTGATCGACGCTACTTCACCTCTCCCATAGGGCGAGGTGAAACCGCGCAGCCGGCTGCACTCGATCTCGTCGTGCTCTTGATTACTTCATCAGCCCCGCCGCCGTCAGGGCGCGTGTGATGACGGCGCTGATGTCGAGGCCACGCTTGGCCTTCTTGCTGGGCTTGGCGCTGGACTTGCCGTTGGGCTTGGCCTTGAGCTTGGCGTTCGGTTGCGGCTCGGCGACGGCGGCACGGATCGACCTTGCAAGATGCGGCGCGGGCGACAGCGCCGGCTTCGCCGGCGCGAGGCTGCGGATCCAGTCGGTCAGGCCGAAGAACTTTGCGATGTGGTACGACGACGAGATGCCGGCCTCGATCAGGAAGGCGCCTTCCATGCCGTAGCGGTGATCGTTGTCGGCGACGCCGAGCGGCGTGCCGTGCGCCATATCGGTGATGGCGAAGGATTCGACGATGGTCTCGCCGTCCGCATTCCACCAGGCCTGGCGCGGATAGCCGTCGACGACGGTCTCCGCCATCGGCGTCAGCGGCAGGCCATGCAGGTCGAGCCACTGCTTGACGATCTCATCGGCATTGCCGGGATTGACGGTGCGATCGGCGCTGCCGTGCCAGACCGAAATCTTCGGCCAGGGACCGCGATGGTCGGACGCCTTGCGCACGAGATCGCCGAGCTCGCGCGCGGGACGCTCGGGCGAATGAAACATGCCGTCGAGCGCCTGGCGCAGATTCGACGCCACGCCGTAGGGCAGTCCCGCGATGACCGCGCCGGCTGCAAAAACTTCCGGATAGGTCGCGAGCATCACCGAGGTCATGCCGCCCCCGGCGGAGAGACCGGTGATGAAGATGCGGCGCGCATCGATGCCGTGCGTCGTGACCATGTGCGCGATCATCTCGCGGATCGAGCACGGCTCGCCGCTGTCACGTGCAGTATCTTCCGGACTGAACCAGTTGAAGCAGGTGTTGGCGTTGTTGGCGCGCTGCTGCTCCGGCATCAACAGCGCGAAGCCGTAGTGCTTTGCAAGCGTCGACCATCCGGCACCGAGATCGTAGGCCGCCGCGGTCTGTCCGCAGCCATGCAGCACGACGACGAGCGCGCGCGGCTGCTGCAATTGCGCCGGCACGAACGCGAACATGCGCAGGTTTCCGGGATTGGAGCCGAATCCGGCGACTTCCGCGAGTGGGCTGAGCTCGCCCGCGCCGCGTGCCGTTTCGGCAAGGTGCAGAGCATTCAGCTTTGGCAGACGTCTTAAGAGATCGACATTCCTGGTTAACGACACCGACAGCTCCTGATGGGGCGACTTCCAACTTCACCCCAAAGCAAATAGTTGCTGCGGCGCAAAATAAAAAGTGTGTGTGCCGTTCGGTCACCCGGGAATCCACCGGGATTCCCCGAAATGCCTCAACTTCGAGCATGTGCACGACGCATCCATGTCAGAAATGAGACGCAGATCATGATTAACGTCGCAAACGAGGCGAGTGCGACGAAGAACGCTGCACGTGTTGAGTGCATGGATTCGACCGCGAAATAGAGAGCGCCGATGGCGGCGACACCGGCTGCATTGCCGATCTGTATGGTCGTGCCGTACATGCCGGATGCGGAGCCAGCTGCGACAGGCTTCACCGTCGAGAGCACCGCGCCCGAGAGCGGCGCCATCACGAGGCCCTGGCCGTAGCCGAAGATGATCATGCTGAGCGCGAGCGAAATCGGCGCCGGCGCATCGGCGGAGAAGGCAAGGAGCGCCAGCGCGGCAAGGCCCGCGATCTGAAGCGCGCAGCCCTCGATCAGCACCTTGGTGCCGCGATGCCGCGCCCGCGCGCCGCTGTGGCGTGACGCCACCACGAAGGCGAGCGCAAGCGGAATGAAGGCGCTGCCGGCCGCGAGCGGCGGGATCTTCAACCCCTTTTGCATGAACAGCGTCATGATCAGGTAGAAGGACAGATTGGCGAGAAAGAAAAACAACGCCGCGCCAAGTCCGCGCAGGAAAGCGGCATCCGACAACAGCGCAAGATCGATCAGCGGCATGCCGCCGCGCCGCGCCACCGCGTGCTCGAGGCGCAGGAAGGCCGCGAGTACAGCGACGCCGATGGCCATCACGCCCCACAGCCACGGAGCCCAGCCGGCATCATGGCCGAACAGCAGCGGCCCGATCAGGCACAACAGGCCCGCGAACAGGACAAAACTGCCGGCGACATCGAGCCGCGTACCGGCGCGTCGCGGCACCCGTGGCATGATGCGCATCGCGGCGGCGACGATGACGAGGCCGAACGGCACGTTGACGAAGAACACCGCGCGCCAGCCGGCGTGGGCGAGATCGATCGTCACGAGCAGGCCGCCGAGCAGGAAGCCGGCTGCACCGGCCAGTCCCAGCACGATGCCGTAGATGGCGAAGGCGCGGCTGCGCGACTCGTCGGTGAACAGCAGATGCAGCGTCGCCAATACTTGCGGCACCATCAGCGCCGCGGTTGCGCCTTGCGCGAGCCGCGCGGTGATCAGCTCGAAGCCTGATTGCGCGAGTCCGCACCACAGCGACGTCAGCGTGAAACCGGCGACACCGGCCAGGAAGACGTTCTTCGTGCCATGGATGTCGCCGAGCCGGCCGCCCGTGACCACCAGCGTCGCATAGGCGATCAGGTAGATCGCAATGACGGATTCGATCTGCGTCGGTGTCGCATGCAGATCGACCGCGATGGTGGGAATGGCGACGTTGACCACGAAGGCATCGACGCCGAACATGAACTGCGCGGCCACCACGATCGCCAGCACCCACCAGCGGCGGGTTGAATCCAGCTGTTTTGCGACGATCTGATGCATTTGGCGCGGACCTCTTTCGAACTCGGTCTGGATGGTTTCAGATCGGATGCGCCGCCGCGATTACCTCAGAGGTAGGATTGCCTCGCCCCGCTTGCGGGGAGAGGCCGGATCGCATCGCAAGATGCGATCCGGGTGAGGGGGAGTTTCCGCGAGTCCGTCTAGCACCGTGATGGCGGAGAAAGCCCCTCACCCCTCCCTCTCCCCGTAAGGACGGGGAGAGGGAGACGAGAGACACATGGCTTCATTCCGCCGCGCGGGAGACGGCGCGATTGCCTTCGCAAGCGCGAGCACTTAGCCTCGCTGCCTCAACGAACAGAAAATTCAGCGGAGAGAACGCCATGGCGCGCCTGAAGTTCGGGGCCTTCCTTGCCCCGCATCACCCGATCGGGGAGCATCCGACGCTCCAGTTCCGGCGCGATCTCGACCTGGTCGAGCAGCTCGATGCGCTCGGCTATGACGAGTTCTGGTGCGGCGAACATCATTCCTCCGGCTGGGAGATGATTGCCTCGCCGGAGATGTTCCTGGCAGCAGCCGGTGAGCGCACCAAGCGCATCAGGCTCGGCACCGGCGTCGTCTCGCTGCCCTATCACCATCCCTTCAACGTGGCGCAGCGCATGGTGCAGCTCGACCACATGACCGGCGGACGCGCGATCTTCGGCTCCGGCCCCGGCGCGCTCGCCTCGGACGCGCATACGCTCGGCATCGATCCGATGACGCAGCGCGACCGCCAGGACGAGGCGATCGCCATCATCCGCCGCCTCTTCAATGGCGAGCGCGTCACCGCCAAAAGCGACTGGTTCACCATGAACGACGCCGCGCTCCAGCTCCTGCCGCTCCAGGAGGAGATGCCGTTCGTGGTGGCCTCGCAGATCTCGCCGTCCGGCATGACGCTCGCCGGCAAATACGGCATCGGCATCATCTCGCTGGGCTCGATGACGACGCAGGGCCTGATGTCGCTACGGCAACAATGGGAATTCGCCGAGGATGCCGCCAGGAAGCACGGCACCAAGGTCAGCCGCGCCGACTGGCGGGTGCTGCTGACCTGGCACATCGCCGAGACCCGAGAGCAGGCGCGCCGCGAGGCGGGAGCCGGACTGATGCGCTGGCACAACGAATATAATGTCGGCACGCTGCAGCGGCCGGGCCTGACCGCGTTCGCCTCGCCCGACGAGGCCGTGGACAAGACCGCCTTCGTCGACGGCGCGGCCTCGACCATCGGCACACCCGACGATCTCGTCAGATCCATCAAGAACGTGATGGAGGTGTCCGGCGGCATCGGCGCCATCATCGGCTTCGTGCACGACTGGGCCAATCCGGAAGCCACGCGCCGGAGCTGGGACATGGTCGCGCGCTATGTTGTGCCCGAGATCAACGGCTATATCGACGGACTTCGCAGGTCGCAAAAATTCGTGATCGAGAACCGCGCGGTCTTCGAGCGCGCGGGACAGGCGGTGATGGCCAAGATCATGGAGAACGAAAAGGCCGCCGAGGCCCTGAAGCAGACCGGCCCCGGCCGCGTCGCGATACCCGCCGTCAACGCGCCGGATTTGCAGAAGGAGGCGGCGAAGCGGCAGGCCTGAGGCCTGCGTCCGGCATCTGCTTGCGAGTGCCGTCGCATCATTTCCGCTCCAACTGTGCTATGCTGTCGACATCGGCCGGGCGCGTGGTCGCGTGACCCCGTTCGTTCAATAACCGGAGCCAACGCCATGTCGATGCAGAGTGTGGCCTCGCCTGCCATCAGCTGGACCGCGCCCAGGCGCAACGAGCTCAAGCATATCCCCGGTGACGAGGGCTGGCCGATCATCGGCAAGACGTTCCAGGTGCTGGCCGACCCCAAGGGCCATGTCGAAGAAAACGGGGCGAAATATGGTCCCGTCTATCGCACCCACATTTTTGGCGAGACCAATATCGTGCTGCTCGGGCCGGAGGCGAACGAGCTCGTGCTGTTCGACCAGCACAAGCTGTTCTCCTCGACCCATGGCTGGAACAAGGTGCTCGGCCTGTTGTTTCCGCGCGGCCTGATGCTGCTCGATTTCGACGAGCACCGGCTGCACCGCAAGGCGCTGTCGGTCGCCTTCAAGTCCGGGCCGATGAAGTCCTATCTCACCGATCTCGACCGGGGCATCTCGGCGCGAGTCGCGCAGTGGAAGGCCAAGCGAGGGGTGATGCAGCTTTATCCTGCCATGAAGCAGCTCACGCTCGATCTCGCTGCGACGTCGTTCCTCGGCGCCGACATCGGGCCGGAGGTCGACGAGATCAACCGCGCATTCGTCGACATGGTGGCCGCCGCCGTCACCCCGATCCGCCGTCCCCTGCCGGGCACGCAGATGGCGCGCGGCGTCAATGGGCGCAAGCGCATCGTCGCCTATTTCAGGGAGCAGATTCCGCTGCGCCGCGCGAAACAGGGCGGCGAGGACCTGTTCTCGCAGCTCTGCCACGCCACCCATGAGGACGGCGCGCTGCTCTCCGAGCAGGACATCATCGACCACATGAGCTTTTTGATGATGGCCGCGCATGACACGCTGACCTCGTCGCTGACGTCCTTCATCGGCGAGCTCGCGGCCCATCCGGACTGGCAAAGCAGGCTGCGCGACGAGGCGCTCAAGCTGTCGACCGACGCGCCGACGAGCTTTGACGCCCTCGAAAAGATGCCGCTATCGGAGATGGCGTTCAAGGAGGCGCTGCGGATCAAGCCGCCGGTGCCGTCCATGCCGCGCCGCGCGATGCGCGACTTCACGTTCAAGGGGTTTACGATTCCGGCCGGCACGGCGGTCGGCGTCAATCCGCTCTACACCCATCACATGAAGGACATCTGGCCGGAGCCGGATCATTTCGATCCCATGCGCTTCACCGAAGAGGCGCAGCGCAACCGCCACCGCTTCGCCTGGATACCCTTTGGCGGTGGCGCGCATATGTGCCTTGGCCTGCACTTCGCCTACATGCAGGCGAAATGCTTTGCGCGGCACTTTTTGCAGAATCTCGAGGTGTCGCTCGAGCCCGGCTACAAGCCGGACTGGCAGATGTGGCCGATCCCGAAGCCGCGCGACGGACTGCGCGTGGTGGTGAAGGCGGTGTGAGCGCCACATCCCGTCATTGCGAGCGCAGCGAAGCAATCCAGGCTCTTGCCGCGGAGACAGTCTGGATTGCTTCGTCGCTTCGCTCCTCGCAATGACGGAGAATGCGGAAGCCCCTTACCCGCCTCGCCTTCCGGTATATGCCGCCCCGCGATCACAATTTTGGCACCTTCGGCAACGAAGACTTCCGCTGTCCGCAAACCGATTCCGCTCTCTGATCACCGCAACCTTGCCGTCCAGCCTGCCCATGGGATGTTCCTGTTTTCGAATGATTTAAGGCCAACCGGCCGGCATCGCGCGGCGCCGTCGTTCCAACGGCCAAAATTCCCGCCTGCCAATGCCGAGGCAAGCTATGCTTGCGCAGGCGGCCCGCGCATCGCTTTCATTTGCAGCCGGCCTTTCGAGTTGCTTTGCGGTTGAACGGCAGATGGTGAAACTGGTCGAGGAATTCCGGAAAGGCTGGCTCGGCATCTCGTCGCCTTCGCTGGCGCTCAGCGTCGGCTTTGCGACCATCTGTCTCGTGCTCGCGACGCTGGTGCGCTGGGGCCTCGCCCAGGTGCGGCCGGACATCTTCTTCACGCCGTATTTTCCGGCCGTGTTCTTTGCCGCCGCATTCGGCGGCCTGCGCATCGGCGTCGTCACGGCGCTGCTCGGCGGCGTGCTCGGCGTCAGCCTGAATTTCGGTGATGTGCATGCCGACCGCGCGCGCTTCGTTCTCTTGGTGCTATACTGGGCCGTCAGCGCGCTCACGATTTGGGGCGTCGAGCACTATCGCTCGCTGCTGATCGAGCAGCGGCGGATTTCCAAGCGCCTGATCGAGGAAGAGGAGTATCGCAAGCTCCTGGTCGACGAATTGCAACACCGGCTCAAGAACAAGCTGTCCACCGTGCACGCGGTCCTGCATCAGGTGCTGCATGACCAGCCGCAGGTCTGGGCCCGCGTCGATCCGCGGCTGCGCTCGCTTGCGGCAACCGACGATCTGATCGCGCGGGTCGACAATTCAGGCTGCGACATCCGCGACCTCCTGATCTCCGAGCTCGGTCCCTACGGCCATGTCCGCTTCACGCTGAACGGCGAGCGGCTGTTCCTGCCGGCGAAGCTCGCGGTGACGCTGTCGCTGATGTTCCACGAGCTCGCCACCAATGCGAGCAAATACGGCGCCTTCTCCGCACCGCGCGGCCTGTTGCAGGTGTCGTGGACCGTCTCTGACGACCGTCTCACCATCACCTGGGACGAAACCGAAGGACCGAGCGTCGACAAGGTTTCGGCGCCGGGCTTCGGCACCAAGCTGTTGAAATCGGCGCTTCTCGCCTTCGACGGCAAGACTGAAATCTCCTACCTGAAGAGCGGCGTCCATTGCATCATGCAATGCCGCATTCCCAAAGCCTGACACGTCGCGCACAAAGCGAGAATGCGACGCGCGCAAGTTTCGCAAGTGCCATTGACGCTCTGTTAATGACGATCGGCACGGCTCGTGCCGGCGCAGCAAGTTGTTGCGAACCGAACCCGTATTTCTGCGTATCCCTTAACCAAAACTAAGAGGCACTTCTGCAAGATCGCGCCATTACAAAGCCGCGCCTGAACAACAAGATTCATGATTTCTATGAACGACAGCAAATATCACGGCGCGACTGATGCCGAGCTCGGATTTCTCAAGGAGATCGTTAGAATGCTGCCTGCCGGCGTGACCGTGCAGGACGCGCGCGGCAATCTCATTCTGGTCAACGATGCCGCCGCCCGCCATCTCGGTATGGTTGGCAGTCGGCCGACGCCGGACCTGACCCAGCGCCAGGCAGCCTGCCGGCAGGCGATGCAGGCCGGCCACCCCGTGGTAGCCGAGGAATCCGTCCATGACGGCACCGCGCGTCAGGTTCTGCTCACCACCCATCGCCCGATCCGCCTTGCCGGCCGCGACCTCCTCCTTTCCGCCTCCTCCGACATCACCGAGCAGAAGAATTTCGAGGACCAGCTGTTTCGCTCGGCCTATTTCGACGAGCTCACCGGCCTGCCCTCCCGGCGCGTGATCGAGCATCGCGTCAACGGCATCTTGGCGCACGAGCGCAGCAACGAACGTTTTGCACTCGCCTTTCTCGACATCGACAATTTCAAGCACATCAACGACTATTACGGCCATTCGGTCGGCGATGCGCTGCTGGTCGAGCTGTCGAAGCGGCTCGGCCGCGACCTGCGCGAGACCGACATGCTGTCGCGGATCTCGGGCGACGAATTCCTGCTGCTGCTCTCGCCGATCAAGAGCGAAGAGGAGGTCGCCGAATTCATCCAGGCGACGCTGAAGCGCCTCACCGCGCCCTTCTTCATCGACTCCTCCGAGATCTTCGGCTCCGCCTCGGTCGGCGTCAGCCTCTATCCGGATCACGGCCGCAGCTTCGAGGTGCTGCGTCAGAATGCCGACATCGCGATGTACCGCGTCAAGAACGGCGGCAAGGGCTCCGCCGCGTTTTTCGACTCCGGCATGGAGCGCGAGGCGCTCGCGCGCATGAAGATCGAGCAGTCGTTGCGGCTCGCCATCCTCGAGAAGCGCTTCTGCTGCGCTTTCCAGTCCAAGGTCGACATCAGGACCCAGGCCGTGAAGGGCATCGAGGCCTTGGTGCGCCTGCGCGACGATGAGGGCGTGATCCAGGCGCCGGGCTCGTTCATCAACCTCGCGGTCGAGCTCGGGCTGATCGACGAGCTCACCCATCTCGTGCTTACCGAGATCGTGAGGTCGATCGACCTCATCAATGACACCTTTGGTGCCGAAGCGAGCATTAGCATCAACGTCGCCGCCAAGCAGGCCGGCAATCCCGAATTCATGCGCTCCTTCGCGAAAGCGCTCGAGCAGACCGGCTTCCCGAAACGCTTCATGATCGAGGTGACGGAGGACGCTTTCGTCGCCACCAATCACTTCCAGTCCGAGATCCTGCCGATATTCCGCAAGCTCGGCGTCGGCATCTCCATCGACGATTTCGGCATCGGCTTTTCCTCACTCTCGGCCCTTGCCGACGTCACGGCCGACGAGATCAAGATCGACCGCTCGTTCATCACCGACATCCATAAGCGCCCGCGCAGCCAGGGCATTTTGCGGGCGATCGAATCCTTGAGCGAAGCGCTCGGCATGACGGTCATCGCCGAAGGTCTCGAATCCTATGAGGAGCTGGCCTACCTGCAGGCCGCGACCAAGATCCGCTATGCGCAGGGCTACTATTTCGCCCGGCCGATCTTCCTGGAGGAGCTGAAGCTCGCGACGCCCGCGGCCAGCGAAGCACGGGTCAGCATCGCAAGCCGCCCGGCGCAGCAGAACAGGCAGGGCTATTCACGCGCGGGCGGATACCGGCGGTAGTTTTCATAGAGCCCAACCGAGCCACGAACTCGGTGCACCTCTCCCGCTTGCGGGGGAGGCATAGGCCGCCTTCGGCGGCCGTACTCTCTCTATGGCGAAGCGCCGGGTGGGGGCTCTCTCCACGTGAAGGCTCTCGATGCGGAACCACCCTTTCCCCAGCCCTCCCCCGCAAGCGGGGGAGGGAGCGGACCAATCGTGCCACCCCCGAACCACGTTTTCGCCCTTTGAAATTGCTGGCCTTTTGCTAAGAAGCAGGCGAACGTCCGGGCTTGCCTCGCCTGGCAGCCACCGAGGTACGCCATGTCCGCTCCCTCCTCCGTCGTCAGCGATCCCGCCTATATTCGCGCCCGCGCCATGGAGACGCTGTTCGAGCGGCTGGAGCATCTGTGCGAGGGCGCCATTGCGGTCGATCGCAACGGGCGGGTGGTCTATGTCAACGAGAAATACGTCACCGCGATCGGCCTTTCGCATGAATCCGAGGCGCTGGGACGTCCGATCGAGGAGATCATTCCCAACAGCCTGTTGCGGCGGGTCGTGGAGACCGGCGAGCCGATCATCCTCGACATCATGGAGCTCGGCGGCCAGCAGCTCGTCGTCACCCGTATGCCGATCGAGGACGAGCGCGGGAACATCATTGGCGCCATCGGCTTCGTGCTCTATGACCGCCTCGAAGGCCTGAAGCCGTTGCTTGCCCGCGTCGCCCAGCTCGAGAACGATCTGCGGCTGGCGCGGCGGCAATTGTCTCACCCCCGCGCTGCGCGCTTCACTTTTGCCGACTACGTCGGCACGACGTCCGGCATCGCGCAGGCCAAGGAGCTGGCCGCGCGCGCCGCGCGTCAGAACGTCACCGTGCTGCTCACCGGCGAGACCGGAACGGGCAAGGAGATGCTGGCGCAGGCCATCCACAACGCCTCCTCCCGCGCCGAAAAGCCGTTCGTCAGCGTCAACGTCGCCGCCATTCCCGACACGCTGATCGAGTCGGAATTCTTCGGCACGGCGCCCGGCGCCTATACCGGGGCCGACCGCAAGGGCCGCGAGGGAAAGTTCCGCATCGCCGATGGTGGCACGCTGTTCCTCGACGAGATCGGAGAGATGCCGCTCCAGCTCCAGGCCAAGCTGCTCCGCGTGTTGCAGGAGCGCGAGATCGAGCCGCTCGGCTCCGACAAGGTCACCAAGATCGACGTGCGCGTGGTCGCCGCGACCAACGTCGATTTGCACAAGCGCGTCAGCGAGGGCGCCTTCCGCGCCGATCTCTATTACCGGCTCAACGTGCTCTCGATCGGCCTGCCCCCCTTGCGCGACTGCCTCGACGATCTTCCTGATATCTGCGCGCGGCTGCTCGAGGACATCAGCGCCACCGGCGACTATGTCAACGCCAGGATCACGCCGAGCGCGCTCGCCGCCCTTGCCCGCTACGACTGGCCCGGCAACGTCCGCGAGCTCCGCAACATCCTGGAGCGCGCGCTGATCCTGAGCGACTCGGGACGGCTGACCGGCGAGGACTTTGCCCGCATCCTGCCCGTCGGGGTCGACACCAGACCCGTGGCGCAGGTCCGGACTGGCGGCACTGTCATCCCCTATGCCGAAGCGGAGGCCGAATTCGAGAAGCACACGCTCGAACAGGCGCTCGCCGCCAGCAACGGCCAGATTTCGGAAGCCGCCAAAATGCTCCAGATCTCACGTGCGACGTTCTACAAGAAGCTCGCCAAGTTCGGCCTCGCCTCGGGACCGGCCTCCGTCTGAGTTTCGAGACGGAGAGCGTCCGGAATCTCAGACTCCAGACAGGATACGCGCCGCGTCCTCCGCGGCGCGAATGCGCGAATTGCCGGGTTTTCAGCCACTTTGCTCATCTCTACCGCATCTGGCGCGGAGCTTGCTTTTCGCTTTGCACAATGACGCATGCTGCACATGCGCATTCGCAAACCAGGAGGACGCCAGATGAGTGGAGCGATCGCAGTCAATCAGCTTCAAGCACGACAACCGTCGCACGTCACCGTCGCCACCGCGAGCCTGATCGGCACGGCGATCGAGTGGTACGACTTCTTCCTTTACGGCACCGCAGCCGCGCTGATCTTCAACAAGCTGTTCTTTCCGACCTTCGACCCCATGGTCGGCACGCTGCTGGCCTTTGCGACCTACGCGCTCGGCTTCATCGCGCGCCCGCTCGGCGGCGTCGTGTTCGGCCATTACGGCGACAAGATCGGCCGCAAGACCATGCTTTACCTCACGCTGCTGATCATGGGCGCCGCGACCGCGGCGATCGGCTTCCTTCCGACCTATGAGACCGCCGGCATCTGGGCCGCGATCCTGCTCGTCACCTGCCGCCTGATCCAGGGCTTTGGCCTCGGGGGCGAATGGGGCGGCGCGGTGCTGATGGCAGTCGAGCATGCGCCCGAGGACAAGAAGGGCTTTTATGGAAGCTGGCCGCAGCTCGGGGCGCCGCTCGGCCTCGTGCTCGGCACGCTGGTGTTCTCGGTGGTGTCGTCGCTGCTGACCGACGCGCAGCTCTATGCCTGGGGCTGGCGCATCCCGTTCCTGTTCTCGATCGCGCTGGTGTTGGTCGGACTGTGGATCCGCTTCACCATCGCGGAATCGCCGGAGTTCCAGAAGGTCAAGGACACCAAGCAGGAAGTGAAGATGCCGATCGTCGACGCGATCCGGATGTATCCGAAGAACATCCTGCTCGCGATGGGCGCGCGTTTTGCGGAGAACGGCTTCTTCTACATCTATGCCACCTTCGTGCTCGCCTATGCGACACAATCGCTCGGCATGAACAAGCAGGACATGCTGAACGGCGTCCTGATCGCGGCCGCGATCGAGACCTTCACCATTCCCGTCTTCGGCGCGCTCTCCGACCGCGTCGGGCGACGGCCGATCTACATCTTCGGTGCGGTCTTTTCCGCGCTGATGTCGTTCCCGCTGTTCATGCTGCTGTCGACCAAGAATCCGCAGGCTGCCTGGATCGCGATCGTGCTGGGCCTCGCCATCGGTCACGCCGCGATGTACGGCCCGCAGGCGAGCTTCCTGTCCGAGCTGTTCGGTACCAAGGTGCGCTACAGCGGCGTCTCGCTCGGCTACAACCTCGCCTCGATCTTCGCCGGCGCCCTGTCGCCGCTGATCGCGACCGGCCTGATGACGACCTTTGCGCCGGCGACCTGGCCGATCTCGCTGTACATGATCGCGCTCGCGATCATCACCATCGTGTCGGTCTACTTCGCGACCGAAACACGCAAGATAGTTCAGGCCTGACTGGCGAGGGTCACGTCTCGCGCCGCGAGGAGCGGCCTGTTACAGGGCCGCTCCTCGCGATAAGATCGACGCAAAGAACAACAGGCATGCGGTCCAGGGATCGGGAGGAACGCCGTGAGCCAGCACCCAGCTCTGCCTTACCTGCGCAATTCCGAAAAGGGCAAGATCGTCACGGCGGCGGAAGCCGTCATGCTGATCCGCGACGGCGACACGGTCGCCACCGGCGGCTTCGTCGGCATCGGCTTTGCCGAGGAGATCGCGATCGCGCTCGAGGAGCTCTATCTCTCCAACGAGGGCGACGCGCCCTACACCCAAGGCAAGCCGCACAACCTGACGCTGGTCTATGCGGCGGGTCAGGGCGACGGCAAGCATCGCGGCCTCAACCATTTCGCGCATGAAGGCCTCGTCCGGCGCGTGATCGGCGGGCATTGGGGGCTTGCACCCAAATTGCAGCAGCTCGCGATCGCGGGCCAGATCGAGGCCTACAACCTGCCGCAGGGCGTGATCACGCACCTGTTCCGCGACATCGCGGCGCACCGGCCCGGCCACGTTACCCGCGTCGGCATGGGCACCTTCGTCGACCCACGCAATGGCGGCGGCAAGCTGAATGCGCGCACCACCGAGGACATGGTGGAGCTGATCAGAATCGGCGGCGAGGAATGCCTGCTCTACAGGACGTTCCCGATCCATGTCGGGATCATCCGCGCCACCACCGGCGATCCCGACGGCAACCTCACCATGGAGAAGGAGGCGCTGACGCTGGAAGCGCTCGCCATCGCCATGGCCGCGCATAATTCCGGCGGCATCGTCATCGCCCAGGTCGAGCGCGTCGCCGAGATCGGCAGCCTCAATCCGCGCCAGGTCAAGATCCCCGGCATCCTCGTCGACTGCGTCGTGGTGGCGAGACCAGAGCACCACTGGCAGACGTTTGGCACGCAATATAACCCGGCTTTCTCCAGCGAGATCAGGGTGCGTGCCGCATCGCTGCCCACAATGCCGATGAGCGAGCGCAAGATCATCGCCCGCCGCGCCGCCTTCGAATTGAAGGCCAACAGCGTCGTCAATCTCGGCATCGGCATGCCCGAGGGCATCGCCTCGGTCGCCAACGAGGAGCGCATCATCGACCTCATCACGCTGACGGCCGAGCCCGGCGTGATCGGCGGCATTCCCGCCAGCGGCATCGACTTTGGCGCGGCGATCAACACGCAGGCGGTGATCGACCAGCCCTACCAGTTCGATTTCTATGATGGCGGCGGGCTCGATGCCGCCTTCCTCGGCCTCGCCCAGGTCGACCGCTCAGGCAACCTCAATGTCAGCAAGTTCGGACCGAAGCTTGCCGGCGCCGGCGGCTTCATCAACATCAGCCAGAACGCCAAGGAGGTCGTATTCGTCGGCACCTTCGGCGCGGGCAAGCAGAGCATTGCGGTCGAGGGTGGCAAGCTGTCGATCGTCGCGGAGGCGACGTCGCGCAAGTTCGTCGATCATGTCGAGCATGTCACCTTCAGCGGCGCCGTCTCGGCGGCGCGCGGGCAGCGCGTGCTCTATGTCACCGAGCGCTGCGTCTTCGTGCTGCGTCCCGACGGCCTCGAGCTCGTCGAGGTCGCGCCAGGCATCGACATCGAGCGCGACATCCTGCGCCTGATGGATTTCAAGCCGCTGATCCCGCGTGATCCCGCCGTGATGGATGCGCGCATCTTCCGCGACGATCTGATGGAGCTGCGCGAGCGGCTTCTGACCATCCCGCTCGACCAGCGCTTCACGCTGGACGAGCAGCAGAACCTGTTCTTCGTCAATCTGGAACGCTATCCGCTGCGCAGCAAGGCCGATATCGACGCCATCGCGCGCATCGTCGAGGCCAGGCTCGCCCCGCACGGCCGCCGCGTCTACGCCATCGTCAATTATGACAATTTCTCCATCCTCCCCGAGCTGATGGACGATTATTCGGCCATGGTCCGCAGCCTTGTCGACCGCTTCTATTCCGGCGTGTCGCGCTACACGACGTCAGGGTTCCTGCGCATCAAGCTCGGCGAGGCCCTGGAGAAGCGCGGCGTGGCGCCGCACATCTTCGAGAGCGCCGCCGAGGCGCAGTCGGATTGGCGGCAGGTCGAAGGGACTGACGCACAGGACGATGGCGCGCCACGCGGCGCGCGGCAGGCTCAAGAATGATGCAGACCTCGCGTGCGCGCCCTCAGGCGGAAGGTTGAATTGCAATGTTCGCCGCGCTGTGCAAATCGCTATTGCCCAACAAAATGAATCAGGAGGGATCATCTTGCGTTTACCAGTCATCATAACAACAACCATTCTCGGCCTCGCAGCGGCCACCACAGCGCGCGCAGATGACCTCAAGATCGCGCTGATCTACGGCAAGACCGGCCCGCTGGAGGCCTATGCCAAGCAGACCGAGACCGGCCTGCAAATGGGTTTTGAATATGCCACCAAGGGCACCATGACGCTCGACGGTCGCAAGATCGTCATCATCACCAAGGACGACCAGGGCAAGCCGGACCTCGCGAAAGCAGCGCTCGCCGAAGCCTATCAGGACGACAAGGCCGACATCGCCATTGGCACGACGTCGTCGGCCGCGGCGCTGGCGATCCTGCCCGTTGCCGAAGAGAACAAGAAGATACTGATCGTCGAGCCCGCCGTCGCGGACCAGATTACCGGCGAGAAGTGGAATCGCTACATCTTCCGCACCGCGCGCAACTCCTCGCAGGACGCAATCTCCAACGCGGTCGCGATCGGCAAGGCTGGCGTCACCGTTGCGACGCTGGCGCAGGACTACGCCTTCGGCCGCGACGGCGTCGCCGCCTTCAAAGAGGCGCTGGCCAAGACCGGCGCGACATTAGCTGCGGAAGAATATGCCCCGACCTCGACCACCGACTTCACCGCGGTCGGCCAGCGGCTGTTCGACGCGCTGAAAGACAAGCCGGGCCGCAAGGTGATCTGGGTGATCTGGGCCGGCGCCGGCAATCCGCTGGCAAAACTCCAGGACATGGATCCGAAGCGATACGGCATCGAACTCTCGACCGGGGGCAATATCCTGCCGGCACTCGCGGCCTACAAAGCGCTGCCCGGCATGGAAGGCGCGACCTATTACTACTATGACATCCCGAAGAACCCGGTGAACGACTGGCTGGTCGCCGAGCACCAGAAGCGCTTCAACGCGCCGCCGGACTTCTTCACCGCCGGCGGCTTTGCGGCCGCGATGTCCGTCGTCGCCGCCGTCACCAAGGCGAAGTCGACCGACACCGAGAAGCTGATCGCGGCGATGGAAGGCATGGCGTTCGACACGCCGAAGGGCAAGATGGTGTTCCGGAAAGAAGACCATCAGGCGCTCCAGAGCATGTATCACTTCAGGGTCAAGGTCGATCCGAACGTCGCCTGGGCCATCCTCGAGCCGGTGCGCGAGCTCAAGATCGAGGACATGGACGTTCCGGTTAAGAACAAGCGGTAGGTGTCTTACGGCACCTCTCCCGCTTGCGGGAGAGGCCGGGAGAGGCCTCTCACCTCTTGGGGGTTCTCGCCTGCGGAGATACCCTCTCCCCTGCCCTCCCCCGCAAGCGGGGGGGCGCACCGCGACCGCGGATCAATCCAGTTTCATCATTTCCAGACGTTCAATGTCTCTCACCCTCGAAACCCGCGACCTGACCATCCGCTTCGGCGGCCATGTCGCGGTCAACAATGTGAGCTGCAGCTTCCGCCCGGGCGAGCTCACCGCCATCGTCGGCCCGAACGGCGCCGGCAAGACCACCTATTTCAACCTGATCTCGGGCCAGCTGCGCGCCTCGAGCGGCAGCATCTTGTTCGACGGCACCGACATCACCCAGCATTCGGCGCCGCTGCGCACCCGCGCGGGTCTGGGCCGCGCGTTCCAGCTCACCAACCTGTTTCCGAACTTGACGGTGGAAGAGAATGTCCGCCTCGCGGTGCAGGCAGCGAACGGCACGCATTACGACATGCTGCGTCCCTGGATGGTGCGGCGCGACCTGATCGCGCGCGCCGATAGCATCCTCGACCAGGTCGCGCTCGGCAGCCGTCGCGGCGTCACCGCGACCGCGCTGTCCCACGGCGACCAGCGCAAGCTCGAGGTCGCGCTGATGATCGCGCTGGAGCCAAAGGTCTTCATGTTCGACGAGCCGACCGCGGGCATGAGCATCGACGAGGTGCCGGTGGTGCTCAATCTCATCGCACAGCTCAAGCAGGACAGGAGCAGGATCATCCTCCTGGTCGAGCACAAGATGGACGTGGTGCGCTCGCTCGCCGACCGCATCATCGTGCTGCACAACGGCCAGCTCGTCGCCGACGGCATGCCTGCCGAGGTGATCGCCTCGCCGATCGTGCAGGAAGCCTATCTCGGCGTCGCCCCCAAGAAAGCGACATGAGAGCGCAGTATGACCGACCTTCTGACACTGTCCGGCGTGCACACCCATATCGGGCGCTATCACATCCTTCAGGGCATCGACCTCGAGGTCCCGCAGGGGCAGACCACCATGCTGCTCGGCCGCAATGGTGCCGGCAAGACCACGACGCTGCGCACCATCATGGGCCTGTGGCAGGCCTCTTCCGGCGAGATCAGCCTCGCCGGCGAGCGCATCGAGGGTCGCGCCACGCCCGATATCGCGAGGCTCGGCGTCGGCTACGTGCCGGAAAGCATGGCGGTGTTCTCCGATCTCACGGTGAAGGAGAACCTGGTGCTGGCGGCGCGCGATGGCCCGCTCGACGACACCCAGCTCGACTGGATTTTTGGCTTCTTCCCCGCGCTGCGCCGCTTCTGGCTGTCGCGGGCCGGCAGTCTCTCGGGCGGACAGAAGCAGATGCTGTCGATTGCGCGGGCCATCATCGAGCCGCGCAAGCTGCTCCTGATCGACGAGCCGACCAAGGGGCTCGCGCCCGCCATCGTCGTGGCGCTGATCGAGTGTCTGAAGGAGATCAAGCGCAAGGGCGCGACGATTCTCCTGGTCGAACAGAATTTCTTTGCCGCCCGCGAGCTCGGCGACAAAGTGCTGGTGATGGACAACGGCACCATCGTCCATCGCGGCGAGATGGCGGCGCTCGCCGCCGACGTACCGCTCCAGGAGCGGCTGCTCGGCCTGAGCCTGGAGGCGCATCAATGACCGACCTTGCCGCAACCGATCCGCTGCCGAAGCCCAGGCGCGACATCGCGCCGATCCTGCTGCCGATTGCCCTCGCGCTCGCCATGATCCCCTTCGTCGGCTCGACCAGCTCCTGGCTGACGCTGACCGCCGCGAGTCTCGCCATGGGCATGATGATCTTCATCATGGCTTCGGGGCTGACGCTGGTGTTCGGCCTGATGGACGTGCTCAATTTCGGCCACGGCGCCTTCATCGCGGTCGGCGCCTATGTGGCGACGCTGATCCTGCTGCCGTTCGCGGCCGCGATGCAGGCGGATTCGCTTTTGATGAACCTTGCGGTGCTGACGCCGGCCGCGCTGCTCTCGATGGCGGTGTCCGGCGCCCTCGGCCTGGTCGTCGAGCGCGTCTTGATCCTCCCTGTCTACGGCCAGCACCTGAAGCAGATTTTGATGACGACCGGCGGCCTGATCGTCGCCGAGCAGACGCTTTATGCCGCGTGGGGCCCGCAGATCATCCCGCTGCCGCTGCCGACCTCGCTGCGCGGCTCGTTCATCATCGGCGACGTCGCGATCGCAAAATACCGCCTGCTCGCGATGCTGGTCGGCCTCGTCGTGTTCGTCGCGATCCAGCTCGTGCTCAACCGCAGCAAGCTCGGCCTCCTGATCCGCGCCGGCGTCGAGAACCGCGAGATGGTGGAGGCGCTCGGCTATCGCATCCGCCGCCTGTTCCTCGGCGTGTTCATGACGGGATCGGCGCTGGCCGGCCTCGGCGGCATCATGTGGGCGCTCTATCGCGAACAGGTCCACGCCTCCATGAGCGACGATCTCACCGTGCTGATCTTCATCGTCGTCATCATCGGCGGCTTAGGCTCGATCGGCGGCTGCTTCATCGGCGCGCTTCTGGTCGCCATGGTCGCCAATTACGGCGGCTTCCTGGTGCCGAAGCTCGCCCTCGTGTCCAACATCCTGCTGATGGTCGCCGTTCTGATGTGGCGGCCGCGCGGCCTCTATGCGGTGACCAGCCGATGATGATCCTGTCAGGCGACCCGCCGCGGAGCCGCGTTCTCACCCTCATTCTCGTCGTCATCATCCTGGCGCTGGCGGCGACGCCCTATCTGTTTCCTGGCGCGAAAGCGATGAATGTCGCGGCCAAGATCTGCATCTTTGCGGCGCTCGTTGCCTCCTACGACCTGCTGCTCGGCTACACCGGTACGGTGTCGTTCGCCCACACCATGTTCTACGGCATCGGCAGCTACGCGATCGCGATCGCGCTCTATTCCATGGGACCGAACTGGGGCGCGGTTGCAACCGGCTTCGTCATCGGCCTGCCGCTCGCGGCGCTGCTGGCGCTTGCAATCGGGCTGTTCTCGCTGCGCGTCGCGGCGATCTTCTTTGCCATGATCACGCTCGCGGTCGCCTCCGCCTTCCAGGTGCTCGCTTCGCAGCTCTCCTGGCTGACCGGCGGCGAGGACGGACGGAGCTTTCAGCTTCCGGAATTGCTGCGGCCGGGCACCGTGCTGATCCCGAAGAGTCTTGCCGGCTTCGAGTTCAACGGCCGGACCCTGACCTTCTACCTCGTCTTCGCCGCGTCGGCCCTGATGATCCTCGCGCTCTTACGCGTGGTGAACTCGCCGTTCGGCCGCGTGCTCCAGGCGATCCGCGAGAACCGCTTTCGCGCCGAGGCGCTCGGCTTCCGCACCGTCTTCCACCTTACCTATGCCAATTGCCTCGCGGCGCTGGTGGCCGCCAGTGCCGGCATCCTGAATGCGCTCTGGCTACGTTACGCAGGGCCCGACACCTCGCTCAGCTTCTCGATCATGCTCGACATTCTCCTGATGGTCGTGATCGGCGGGATGGGCACGATCTACGGCGCGATCATCGGCGCGACCATCTTCATCCTCGCGCAAAACTATCTTCAGTCGCTGATGGGCGTTGCCTCGAAGGCCGCGGCTGAGGCCGGCCTGCCGTTGCTGCCGGGTCTGCTGCACCCGGATCGCTGGCTGCTGTGGCTCGGGCTGCTGTTCATTGCGAGTGTCTACTTCTTTCCGACCGGCGTGGTCGGACGTCTGCGCAATGCCGGCACCAAGAAGGCGTGACGCGTTCGGCGGAGACCAGCGGCGCGCCCGGCCGGCGTTGCCGCCTCCGAAATGACCGGACAAGCAAGCTCTGGCAGCCTTCCACGAGATGAAGTGCTATTGCCTGGCGCTATTGCCTGGCT
Organism: Bradyrhizobium sp. CB82; assembly: GCF_029714405.1. Lineage (NCBI taxonomy): Bacteria > Pseudomonadati > Pseudomonadota > Alphaproteobacteria > Hyphomicrobiales > Nitrobacteraceae > Bradyrhizobium > Bradyrhizobium sp. CB82. The sequence goes on from NZ_CP121650.1 coordinate 9,218,637, forward strand.
GATCTCGTCGCCCCGATCTGCCCGAGCAGCTCGGGGCGGCCGTAACCCCGTCATCTCCGCCGAAGCCATGCTGGCCGAATTCGCCCGCCTCGTCGCGGGATTCGGGGGGTTCCGGCCCCGGCGGCGCGCAGGTCCGGCCGGGGCAGACAAGAACGCCGAGCCGAGGTTGCCCACCCCGCGCCAATCGGCTAAATGAGGCCTCACTGCACCCGTAGCTCAGCTGGATAGAGCGTTGCCCTCCGAAGGCAAAGGTCACACGTTCGAATCGTGTCGGGTGCGCCATTTCCCCAACTCTCATGATCATTGCGAGCGGCGTTGAACCGAGAAGCTGCGCGGCCGCGTTGTCACTTGCCCGAAAAGAAATGTCGGCTAACCCGCTCAAGCGCAGCATCCGGGCCAAGAGTGCCGGTGTCCACAATGAACAGCCGGTACCTTGCGGCGATGTCGGCAAATATCCTGCAGAACCGCCCATGGTCCTCGGCAGACCAGATATCGCGGCCGCGCTCCGCTAAGCGCACGACCGTCAGATCGGCTGGAGACCAGCAAATCACCGTCCGCTCCGCGAATGGTAGGCGATCGGGCCAGTTGCTGCCATCGAGCAAGGACAGTGTCGAGGGAATCAGTCGATCGAACACCGTCGGGCGTTCCGCGTTCTGTTCAACGGCGTGATCGCTGATGATCCGTCGGAACGCCAGCAAATCGGTGGTCCGGCCCTTCCGATAAAGCCACGCATTGACCTCGCCCGTCACACCATCAAACGGCTTCACATAGGCCAAGCCCAGGCTTGCGGCGATGGAACGGGCCAGCGTCGTCTTGCCGGAGCCGGCATGGCCATCGATGATGATGCTCTGTGGATGCATGGCATGATCGGAAAATGCGGCACGCCGACCGCCGCTCTATGCGGCGATCAGGTCCAGAAATTGCCGCCAGCCGTCGCTTACTTCGGCCCGGGAGCGGCCCTTTCGCCACAGATCCTTGTCAAGGTCGCTGCCCAAATATTTGCAACGCATGCAGTCGGGAGAGACTTCTCCGAAAATGGTGCGTCCGCTGGCGTCGATGAAGAAGCAGATATCCAGGATTTCGATCCGGCGCTTGGAGAGGAATGAGCGCAACGCCCCGAAGGCGGCGAGCGCGGTTTCCGTGGCGGCCTCGATGTCGATGAACCGGTTCGCCAGCCAGAGCGGCATGCACTCGTCCTTGTGGGGCAGCGGATTTCGCCAATCGAAACGCACATAGGCCGGATGTTGTGCTCCGATCCGGAGTGGCAGGCCGTCGCGAGTCCGATGCTCGGTGATGCCGTGGTAGAGGTGGACAGGCGTGCCGACAAGGGCTGCCTTGACGATGGTTTCGACCGGAGGCGCGTCGACATAGGGGGCGACGTAACAGTCATGGGCGACGTCGAGCACTCCGATGCTGAGACCCGCATCGCGCAGCACTTGCCACAGGATGGCGCTGGCGGACAGTCGCAGCGCCTCGGTCCCCTCGACCGATTCATACCGATTGGCGCTCATCGAATAGATCGTCGGCTTGAACTTGATAGCGACAAGGCCCGGCGCGAGTTCACGCAGAATCTTGGACTCGCCCTCCTGGACCAGAGGGAGAGCGTCGAACCGCGCGCTTGCGTCCGCCGCAAGTCCCGCGGACGCAATCGGGCCGAATTCCGGAGCTGTCAGAGTCAGGGCTGCCAAGTTTTCTCGCGCCATGTCGCCGTCTCCACCACACCGGTTTCCGCCGTTCCGATCCCGCTCTAGCCGCGCCTTGCGACCACATAGGTCAAGGGTTCACTCTTGAACACCGTCTGGATCCAGAAACCGCAGGCCAGCAGCATCTGAACGCAGCGCATTTGGCCGAGGCGGATCTTGTAGTAGCTGTCCTGCCCAAATTCCCAGTCCTTCTCGCCGCGCACCGTGATGATGTCGGTCGAAGACACGAAATACGGGCCCGCCTCGGCAATGACGGTCGTGAACAGTCGGTCCTGATCGAGCCGAACGGGATAAGCCTGGGGCGCACCCGTCGGGCTGACCGGCCCGCTCATGTCGCGCCAGGATAGGATAAGTGGCCCGCCGGACTTCAGGACCGACATCACGTTGGCAAACAGCCGGTACACCTCCTGCTCGTTGCCCAGATGCGTGAGCGTGTCGCCCATGCACACGACGATGTCGAACGGCGCGGCCTTGGCGTAGGTTGCCGGATTGAGCATGTCGCCCTGGACCGGTTGCACCGGCAGGTCCTTGGCATGCTTCTCCAACTCGGCCAGCAGGCATGCGCTTAGATCGACCGCGGTCACCGAAAATCCGGCCGTGGCGAGCGGCACCGACTGGACTCCGGTTCCGGCTCCGAGATCGAGCGCGGTGGCGCCGTCGGCGCCGATGATCTTCAACTCGGTAAAGAGCCTGGCCGATGCATCGGCCGCCTGGTCGAAGCCGCCGAGCATCCAGTCGTAGTACTTGCACAGCAGCTTGTCGTAATGGGTGACAACGGATTGTGCCGAGACGCTGCAGGTAGGCGGGAAAGCGGTCGGCGCTGGCTCCATGTTGAGAACTCCTGGCGTTGCCGGATCGGCGTGGACGGCCCCGAGCTGGGACAAGGCGTGGCCGGCATAGCCCAGCTCTGCGGAACGCGCTTGGTAATGTGCACGCTCAAGGTCAATTCCGTAGTGCAGGGACAGCCGAATTAGCCAATGCAGGATGTCCGCGAGTTCGTTCGCAACGTCGTCCTTGTCGGTCGCGTAGGCCGGATGATGGTCGCGGTCCGGAAGGTAGTAGCGTTCAAATGTCAGAATTCGGCGCGCGAGATCACCCACCTGCTTGCTCAACTCGAGCGCCGCGACCTCGACGGACCAAGGACGACGCTGCACCCGGTCGAACGCAGCAATCACCTGGCGAGTGAGCTCCACCATGTCGGCGAAGCGCGTTCCCGTCGCGAGATTGCCGTCAGGATTGTGCGGACGAAAGTTCATTTCCGCGCTCCCCCGCGCCGACAGTCGGAGCCAGATCGGTTACGCCATATTTGTTGGCATAACTCTTCCCGTCCGCCAGCGTCGACAGAATGTGCGTGAGCTCGCGGTAGGTCTGGGCGCAGCTCTCGGGATCCTTCGAGAAGACCGTGCCGTTGTGACGGGCGGCGCGAACCAGACAGCTGCTGGAGCAGTTGGTCCGGAACGAGCAGCTCTTGCAGCTTTCGTTCGTATTCTCGTGTGTGCGCGTGCGCAGGCGCGCCACCTGATCCCAGTCGAGATTGAAGCTCCTTGTCGCGCGGTCGTAGCTGCCGATCAGCAATTCCGGCACACCATTGTGCTCGTTCAGCACTTCCACGCAGGTGCTGACGTTTCCGTTCGGCCCGACCACCATATTGAGTCCGCAGGCGCCGCAATACAGATCGGTGAAATAATCGACCTCATCGGTCACCCCGATCATCTCCATGCCATAGGTCTGGGCGATCGGCACCGCTTCCGAAAACAGCCGGTCATAGTGCTCGCGGTTGAGTGGGTCCATGTTGTTCATCGAGCAGGCCGTAACATAGGCCATGGGCAAGAGGCGCACCTGGGTGAGGCCGCCGATTCCACCGAGGAAATGCACGATCTCGTGCATCTGATCGACGCTGAATGGCGTGATCACCACGTTCATCCGCTTGAGCTTCCCGGCCGCCTGGAAAATCTCGAGGCTCCGCATCGTGTTGTCGAACGTCGCGCCGCCGTTTTGTCGCGGGCGCTGGTGATTGTGAATCTCAGGCGGCCCGTCCAGGGAGAGGCTGATGTGGTCGAAGTTTTCCGCTACCCATTCGGCACGTTCGCGGGAATAGACGCCGTTCGTCGATACGCGGCAGAACAGCTGGGCACCCCGCTTGCTCGCAACCGCTCGCGCGTGTTCGACGGCGGTCTTGACTGCCTTGAAGTTGACCAACGGCTCGCCCGCGCCATGGAACTGCAACGTGTAGCTCGGGTAGGGGGCCGCGTTGGCGAAATAGAAATCGACGGCATCGACGGCTATTTCCGGGGTCATCCATCCCTCGACCCCTCCTGGTCCCTCCGCGGTGATGCCGGTGCAATAGCCGCATTTGAGGTTGCAGTGTGAGGACGGGCACAGCACCAGCACATTGTGGAACTTGCCTTCCGGAAAAGTCGCCGGCGCCTCGTCCTGAACGTCTCCCATCACAAATCTGACGATCTCGAAGATGCGCGGCCGGTCAGCCAGCGGCACCGCCTCCTCGCGCATCGCGGCGTACAGATTGGCGCCCCGCTCGACCCGCTGGGCAACCCGGCCGACCACGGCCGGGCATCTGTTGGAGATGCGCTTGTGCTTGGAATTGAACAGAACGCATTCGGAATCGCCAAGCCACATTGTTCGCAGGCTGACCATCTCTTTTGCTCCAGGGCTTGGTCGGTTCAATAGGTCGCGCGCGTCCACATCGACTGCTGCGGCGCAGGCGGTGCGCAGGCTGAGGGCATCGCGCAGGCGGACATCGGCGGTGCGCAGGCCGAAGGCATCGCGCAGGCGGACATCGGCGGTGCGCAGGCCGAGGGCATCGCGCAGGCGGACATCGGCGGTGCGCAGGCCGAGGGCATCGCGCAAGCCGACATCGGCATTGCGCAGGCCGAAGGCATCGCGCAGGCGGACATCGGCGGTGCGCAGGCCGAAGGCATCGCGCAGGCGGACATCGGCGGTGCGCAGGCCGAGGGCACCGCGCAGGCGGACATCGGCGGTGCGCAGGCCGAAGGCATCGCGCAGGCGGACATCGGCGGTGCGCAGGCCGAGGGCATCGCGCAGGCGGACATCGGCGGTGCGCAGGCCGAGGGCATCGCGCAAGCCGACATCGGCATTGCGCAGGCCGAACCGGTGGGCATAGCACACGCAGAGTGCATCATGTTCACTTCCCCTTCCTTCGTCGGTTGGCTGCTTGCGGGTGCATCCCGCGGTTGAACTGGCGGCGTCTCGGCTGCGCTCTTCGCAGCTTCGCCTGTGGCCGCTTCCCTGCTCGCCTTGGCATCATCTTTTGGGGTGTTGGATGGCATGCTACTGCCTCCCTTGGAGGGTTAACCCGGCGCCAGCGAAGCGGCGATGGTGCGGGTCGCGTCGATGAAGGTGTCGATCTCTGACATATCGTTGAAGATGTTGGTCGACGCGCGAATTGCATACAGCGTCGAGCCGGACATTCCGGGAGGAGCCGGAAACTGGGTGCTGCGCACGTAGATGCGATCCTTGCTCCACAAGGCGCTGACCACGGCGTTGATGAAATTCGAATCCAGCCCGGCCGCGGGATTGACCGACGGGACGAAGCTCGCCATTCCCGAGCTCAACTCAGGGTGCTCGGCGGCGGGACTGAACAAGGCCGTCTCTCCCCAGGTCTCCACGATCCGGCGCTTGGCGTAGGTATTCATTGCCAGAATGTGCTGCTCGATCGCTTCGCGGCCGATATCAGCGTCGAACTTCGCTGCTTCCACCATGGCAGCAAACCCCGGGGTGTTGTTGCAGCCGCGGATCTGAAGATCCGTGCTGATCGGATACTGACCCAGGACGGGGGTGTATTCCGTCAGGATCGGCCACAGCTTCGTCGGGTTCAGGACGGCATCGCGCACATAAAGCACGCCCGTGCCGGGAGGACCGTTCAGCCATTTGTGCCCCGAGCAGGCGTAGAAATCGCAGCCGATCGCCGAAAGGTTGAGCGCGAGCGTGCCAAGCGCATGCGCGCCGTCGATGACTGTCAGGATCCCGCGGCTCCTGGCGAACGCGCAGACCTGCTCGACCGGAAATCGGGTGCCCGTAGTCCAGGTGATGTGGGACAGCGCGATGACCTTGGTTCGCGGGGTGACGGCGTTACGGAAGAGCTCAACGACGCTCTCGGCGTTATTCAAAGGTGTCGGCACCGGGAGCTGCCTGAAGATGACGTTCCAGCGCTTCTGCAGGAGTGTGAGGGGCGCCAGCAGCGACCAGTGCTCCTGGTCGGTCGTCAGGATCTCATCTCCTTCAGCCAATGGCAGCCCGAGCAGCGCCATGGCTAGTCCCATTGTGGTGTTGTTGGTCAGGACGATTTCAAGTGGAGCGGCGCCAACGAACTTCGCGATGGCGGCGCGGTTGAGTTGTTGATTTTCCCCGAACCGGGGGCTGTCGAAGAAGCAATAGCTGGGATTCTGAGCCCAAGTCAGATTGTCGCTCGCATAGCGATCGAGTATCGGACGCGGCATCGACCCTTCCGATCCCGAATTCATGTAGATCATGCCGGGCGGTAAGACGAAATGTGCACGGACGGACTGCCAGTCGACTTCCTCCGGCGGGAAAGATCCCAGCGGCCGAATGGAAGGCTTGTCCTGGCCGGGCGCGGCATCGCTGGTGCCACCCAGTGCGCGGCGCGAACGCTGAAGCTGTTCCAGATGGCTGCGGATCGACATTACCTTCGCCTATTCGCGAGAGGTATCTGCTTGGCAAATCAACTCTAGATTGTTTGGATCGCGAGTCAACCTGTAATTGTCAGAGACGAAAAATTCTCCCTATTTGTTGAATATGGCGCCTGGTTACCCGGCTCGGGCAGCGGACGTGCGAGCGCGTGTGTTCTTTTGTAGCGAGCGCGCTTGCGGCAGCGCCGGATCGGCGCGATTGCGGGATGGCGAGGAGGCCGTGCCCCAGGCGGGCAGTGATTCCAGTGAGGGACGTGCAGGAAGGGACTTCGACGTCGTCATGGCGACCTCCTTTCATAGCGTCATAGCGCCCGACCCGCTGAATCAGGCTGAAAGAAGGTGGTTGAACACGCGCACTCAGATCGAGCAGGTGGGAGTTTTCCCTTGCCGCGGGCAGGCAGCAGCCCTGCTGGCAACATCCGCAATGCCATCAGCCGCGTCAATTCCCGGCAAGCCGGATCGATTGCCATTCCGGATCCGGCGCAGCTCCCAGGACTGATCGAAATAGCCACAATCGACGGGTGAGCGGACAGCTGTGAAACCGGGCAGGCATTCGCCCATGAGGCGCAGCTGCAAGATCGCAGTCCGTTGATCATCCGGATCGCGTCGGCGGCCCCTGCATCATAGCGCCACGGCGAAACATTAGTGCCCATCTTCATCGGCAGTGGCGCGCCGGCAGGCTGGCCGAAACACCATCGAGCCGCCCAAAGCCTCGCTCAGTGCTTGCTCGGTTCGAGCACCACGATCACGCCGGTGGGCTCCGGCTCGTGCGCCCGAAGGCTCGTCAGTTCCGGATCGCTCCAGTCGGCGAGACTTATGACTTCACCGGTCCGGCTCGCCATTTCGGGTGAGTCGGCGGGCTCCAAAACCTTCAGTCCGCTCTCGTCAACGAAGAACGTGTGGTCTCCGAACAGGCTGTTGAGTTGAGGCACGGCCGGGTGTCCATCTGGAAGCACCTGGGCGCCCAACTGTTTCATGGTCTCCTTGATCTGGATGGCATTCAGCTTCATGAGCCGCTCCATTTCGCGCTGATACAGTTTTCGGCTTGTCCATGGCGGGCCTCGGCCCATAGGCCTGTCCGCCCGGCTCAGAGTCCCGAACAAAGCGCGCGGGCAAATGTTCCTGCACGATGCGTTCCAAGGAGTCGGCAGCTGCTTTCGTCGCGCTAATGGCACGAGATTGCCGTGCCATGTGCACGATTGGGACGATCCGCCGCGGGATAGCCACAACACGCTAGAGCACGATGCGGACCGCAAGCGCCGCGTCAGCGCAAAGTGCGCCGCGGTTTTCGCTCGCGACAAACGCGGAACGCGTTTGCGCGGAGATCATGCTCAAACAGCAACCTGAAGCGCGATGACGATTCACACCAATCTCATCTCGCTTCAGAGATCGAAATTGGTCGGCAGCATGACCACGTCGCGGATGGTCATGCCACGTGGCCGCGTCAGCATGAACATCACCACATCAGCAACTTCACTGGCCTCGAGCAGGCTTCCGGAGTCCCTCGCCTCCTGCAGCTTCTCGGCCGGCCAGTCCGTGAGCAGCGCGGTGATGACGGGACCTGGCGAAATCGACCCGATGCGGATGCCGTGCTTGAACACCTGGCGCCGCACCGTCTGCACGAAGCAGTTGATCGCCCATTTGGACGACGCATAGACCGGCTCCCAGGGCGTCGGAAAATGAGCCGCCAGCGAGCTCGTGACGATGATGTCACCAGTCCGGCGCTCGATCATGTGGGGGAGCACGTCGTGAACGTTCTTCATCACGACGTTGACGTTCAGATTCAGCATCCGGTCGATCACCCTGCTGTCGGCATCGACGAGGTCGCCGCCAACATATGTGCCGGCATTGGCGTGCAGGATGTCGAGCTGACCGGTCTTCTCCAGGACGCGCGGCAGCAGGGTGGCGCAGTCGGCGGCATCGAGCAGGTCGATGACGAGCGGGGTCGCGGCGTCGCCGAGCCTGTTGCAGATCGCCTTCAGCGCGGCGGCGTCGCGATCGACCATCACCACGCGCGCACCTGCGGCCAGCATTACCTCGGTGCTCGCCAATCCGATGCCCGACGCAGCCCCCGTCACGACGGCAACCTTCCCCTCCAGATCTCCTGCCATGGCCTTCCTCCCTCTCTTCATTGCTCCAATATTGGAACGTTCTTTTCTATTCTTCTCGAGGCGGCCAGGCTGCTTAGGGCTTTCGCGCGGCGGCCGTCACTCGCCGCGACTTTCCCCGACCGACAGCGCGCAGATGCGCGACAGGTGCGCGTAGGGCAGGCCCGTTTCCGTGGCCCAGGCATTGAACTGCGCCTGCACCTTGGCGAGATCGGCCTTCGACTTCACCTCCTCGGCGATGTCGAGGCCGGTATCGCGCAGGCACGCGACGACGTCCCTGGAGGTGACGAAACCGTCCCAGCCGACGAAGCGCAGCAGCATCTGGCCAGTGTTGCCCCCAAGCCTGCTGCCGCGCTTGGTGAGGAGATCGAGCAGGCCGACCTCGTCCGAGGATGGCCATTCCGCCAGGAACTTGCCGAAGCTGCCGTGCTCCTTTGAGATATCCTGCACGAAGGCCGCGTTCTCGCGCACCGACAGGATCTTTGCGCCGTTGCGCACGATGCTGGGGTCGCGCATCAGGCCTTCCCAGTAGTCCTCGGGCTGAAAGCTCAGCTTGGCCGGCTGGAAGCGCAGAAAAGCCCGTTCAAAGCCGTCCCATTTCGAATCGATCACGCTCCAGGCAAAGCCGGCGCAAAACACCCGCTTGGTCATCTCCGCGAGGATGCGATCATCAGGCAGTTTTGCCAGCGCCTTTGCATCAGGCTTCGCCGGCAGCAGCTTCTCCAACTGCTTGGGCCCGCCCTTGCGCTTCTCGGCGCGGGCGCGAATGGTTTTGAACGAGGTCATTCGATCACCTGCCATGAGGCCGCGTTACGTCATCAGACTTCACCGGGAAGATCCAGCCCTGCGATACCGGACAGCTACCGCAGCTCGACTGGCTCGTCAGTGCCGCGCCGCAAGATGGTTGCCTTGCCCGGCATATTGGCGCTTGAGATCGGCGAGACTGGCGTTGGCGACATTGAGCCGCTGCGCCAGTAGGCGCGCGAGCAGCAGCGCGACCTCGGGCTTCTGAATGAGGAACGAGGCGGCATCGTCGAACTCGTAGATGACGGAATCGGCGCAGGCACGTACGGTCGCGGTATGCGGCTGTTGGAGCAGTACAGACATCTCGCCGAACACGGCGCCGGGCTCAGTGATGGTCGCAACCACGGTGCCGCCCTTGATCACCTCGAGCTTGCCCTCCATCAGCACGTAGAGGTGCCCCGAGGCGCCGCCCTCGGAGAGGATCAGCGTCCCGGCTGCGACTCGCTGCTGCGTTCCACCACTGCAATAGTCCAGCACAGTGCGCATGTTGATATCCTCGTCCGCGTCAGACTAGGCACCGACGCAGCCGGCGTCGAAGGGATAAAAACGGCGAGCTTGCTCAACTCTTCGGCATCAGCACCATACCGCAGTGCATCACAGGCTCGGCGCGGGCTCCAGCGGCAGGGACTGCAGGCCGCCGAAACGGCGCTCGCGGCGGTGGAACGAGGCGAGCGCCTCGGCGAGATCGGAGCTATCAAACTCGGGCCACATCCGCTCGGTGAAATGCAGCTCGGCATAGGCGCCCTCCCACAACAGGAAGTCTGACAGCCGCTTTTCGCCCGAGGTGCGGATGATGAGATCGACGTCGCGCAAACCGACCTCGCCGGTGACGAGCTGCGAGAAGGCCTCGCGGGTGAGGCTCGTCAGCGCGGCCGCTTTCGCGGCGGCGTTGAGGATGGCGTCGCGCGCCGAATAGTCGACGGCAATGCGCAGATGCAGCACTTTGCCTTGGGCGGTCGCGCGCTCAGCGCCGGCAATCGCCGCGGCAATGCCCTCGGGCAGGCGGTCGCGGCGACCGATCACGGAAAGCCGCACGCCGTTCTTGACCAGGCTCTGCACCTCGTTGGCGAGATAGAAGCGGAGCAGCGTCATCAGGGCTGCAACCTCGGCCCTGGGCCGGCGCCAATTGTCGGTCGAGAACGCATAGAGCGTCAGCGTGCCGATGCCTTGCTTGGGTGCGGCTTCGACGATGCGCCTGATCGTCTCGACGCCGGCCTCGTGGCCGCGGACGCGCGACAGGCCGCGCCGTGTCGCCCACCTTCCGTTGCCGTCCATGATGATGCCGACGTGAAGCATTTCGTTGGCTAGCGTGACGTCACTTTGCATCGCAAAGTCTCCGGTCAAAAAAGGGCTGATCAGGTCGAGATGATGCCGAGGCGGCCGAGCGGCGGGGCCTCGCGGCCGGCGGCCTTGGCGGCATCGCGCACCAGACGTTCGAGCACGGTGAGATAATCGAGGAAGCGGCGCCGGCCGGCCTTGGTCAGCCGGCAGGTGGTATGAGGACGGTTGCCTTCGTAACCCTTGGTCACGTCGACGAGGCCGGCCTCCTGCAACACGGCGAGATGCCGGCTGAGATTGCCGTCGGTCAGGCCGCAAAGCTGTTTGAGATCGGCGAAGGCAAGTCCCTTCGGATGCGCCATCAGCGAGGTCAGCAGGCCGAGCCTCGCCTTCTCGTGGATGACGCGATCGAGCCCTTCATAGGAGAAGGGCGCGCTTTCAATCTTCGACATCAAGGTCTCCGGACGCAACATAGAGAATGACAGCCATCACCGACTGCCCGATCACGAAGGGCAGGCCCATGGTCCAGGGCGAAAGCGTGTGAGTCTGGCTCGCCAGCACGGCGACGGCAAAGCCCGACACGAAATACCAGGCGCCCGCCAGCGCTACGCTGCGTGGCAGCGAACGGATGGAAGCGAAAATGCCGAGCGACACCAGGACTTGCCACAGGCCCGGCAACAACCAGAGCGTCTCGGCAGAAAACTTCCACAGCACCACCGCGAGCAGCACACCGGCGGCGCCGGCCGGCAAGAACTGCTCGATCGCCTGATGGATCATGGCGTCGGCAAGACCGGAGTGATGGCGGCGCGAGCGCGCGCGCATCTCGATCCAGATCATGGAGCCCGCGAGCGCCGCCGCCAGACCCCAGCCGAGGAAGAATACGAGCGGATTAGTGGTCGGGTCGTCGATGAAAAGATATTGCAGGAAGGCGGTGATAAGCGCGAGCGCGCCGGTTGCGGCCATCGTCGCGGGGCCATAGCCGCGAAAGGCGGTACCGGTTGCGATCTGGCTGCGGATCGCAACAATATCCGCCAGCGCCTTGTCGAGATCGCGCATCTGCAACGTCGAACCTCGTTCCACCGTCGCCCCCGTTCGGGGCGACGCCGCTTACTTTGTGATGCAAAGTATACCGCGCCGCAAAGTAAAAGCAAGGGCGGCCGTTGGGCGACGGCTTGCGCCGGACAACTGCCGGTTGCACTCGGCCGGACCGGGCGGGTAAGATGCGGGCACTGGAATCGTCCCGGGGGCTTTTGCGATGTTGAAGTGGGCAGTTGCGTGCGTCTTGCAGGTTGTTCTTGTCGGGGTTGCCAATGCCGCGGGACCGTTCGGCTCAATCAAGATCGGCAACTGGATCGGCGGCGCGTTCAGCAATGATGAGTCCGGCGCGTTCTCGCATTGCGCAGCAACGGCGCCCTATGCCAACGGCGTCATTCTGGTCGTCGCCCAGAATGCGGCGGGCTCGTGGCTGCTGAGCTTCGCCAGTCCCGGCTACAAATTCAACAAGGGCGAGAACGCAGCGATCGACGTAACCTTCGACGGCCAGGAGCAAGCGCGCGTGTTTGCCACGGCCAATCAATCCGACATGCTCACCGCGATCATGCCGCCGAATGTCGTTCGTTCGTTTCAGAAGGCGAGCCTGATGGTCGCAACGGCAGGTCGCACCGTCCTGCAATTCCAGTTGACGTCAAGCGGGCCCGTGATCGCAGCGCTGGCCAACTGCGTCACCAAGATCAAGGCCGACGGGCTCAGCAAGGCCGGCGATTTCAGCAAGGTCGCGGCGAAGCCGGCAGCGGGCGAGAAGCCGACACCGCCCAGCGGCAAGCCCGGCAAGACCGGAACCTACAGCGGCACGGGCTTCGTGGTCAGTGGCAGCGGGCACATCGTCACCAACCATCATGTCATCGACGGTTGCGTCGGGGACATCAAGGGCAACCTCACTGGCGAAGCGCAGATGGTGCTGCGCGTGGTGTCGCGTGATGCGACCAACGATTTGGCGCTGCTCCAGGCGCCCGCGACGGCGACGTTCAAGGATTTTGCGAGAATCCGCGATCGTTCAATCCGTTCCGGCGATTCCGTCGTGGCGATCGGCTTTCCCTATCATGGCCTTTTGACCTCCGACTTCACGGTCACGACGGGGATCGTGAGCTCTCTCAGCGGCATTCTCAACGACACCCGTCACCTCCAGATCAGCGCGGCCGTCCAGCCGGGCAACAGCGGCGGCCCGCTGTTCGACACGTCCGGTCAGCTGGTCGGCGTCGTCGTGGCGAAGCTCGATGCCAGGACGGTGATCAAGGCGACCGGGACCATCCCTGAGAACATCAACTTCGCGATCAAGACCGGCGCGCTGCGCGACTTCCTCGACAATTCCGTGGTGCCCTATCAGACCGCCGAGCCGAAAGGCGAACTCAAGACCACCGACATCGCCGGCAACGCCCGCGCCTACACCATGTTGATCACGTGCACCGGAACCGAAGAGGCCGACGCGAAGCGATAAGGCGGGCGCACAATGCTCTAGCCCGGATAGAGCGCAGCGTAATCCGGGATTGGCGCCACTGGGAGAGAACCCCGGATTTCGCTTCGCTCCTTTTGGCGCGACCGGCCAGATCGCTCAGTTATGGCAACACCCCGCCTTCGTCGCGTCGGGCTGGTACTGGTCGCGCAGGCGCACCCAGTCCATCGGATAGGGCAGACCTTCCTCGTGACGGCCGAGCGGGGTCAGATCGAGATACTGGTAGGCCGCATTCATCATGTCGAGCCCGCGGGCATAGCACGAGTAAGTATGGAAGACGGCCCCCGACTCGTCACGGAAGAACACGCTGATGCCGGGCAGCTCGGGACCGTAGAACGGCGTGGTGCCGAAATTGTATTTCGGCTCGCCCTTGTCGATCTCCTCGCGCGTGAACGTCACGCCAAAGTCACGGTTGAAGTCATTGCCGCCCGAGGAGACCCAATCGAACGTCCAGCCCATGCGTTTCTTGAACGCCTCGAGCTTTGCGACCGGTGCGAGCGAGATCGCGACCATGGTGGTGTCGCGCGCGGCCAGATGCGGCACCATGCGCTCAAAACCGTCGGCCCAGAACGAGCAGCTCTTGCAAGCCGCCTCCCAGTCGGGCGCGAACATCACGTGCTGAACGACGAGCTGCGGACGTCCCCTGAATAGATCGGCGAACGTAACCTTCCCGGCCGGTCCGTCGAACACATAGGTCTTGTCGAGCTTGACCCAGGGCAGCCGGCGACGCTCCTGCGCGAGGCGCTCGCGCGCCTGACTGAATTCCTTCTCGTGCGCCAAATGCACCTTGCGCGCCGCGATCCACTCTTGGCGGGAAACGATCTGATGTTGCTGCATGATGAACTCCGTTGATCAGGCGACGAAGGCCTCGAGCTTGTCGAAGAAAGAGCTCCAGCCGCGCTGATGGTTGTCGCGTGCGGTTTCGTCGAAGAACTGGGCATGATGGAAGATCATCAGCGTGCCGCCGTTGTCGGGCTTGAACGAGATGGTGACGAGCGACTCGCGTTCCGGCGTCGAGTGCCAGGCCCAGGAGAACACCAGCCGCTCATTCGGCACGACTTCGCGGTAGATCCCGCCGGCTTCGAAATACTCGCCGTCGTCGCGGGTGAAGCTGATCCGGTAACGGCCGCCGCTACGGACGTCGAGTTCGGCCTGCACCGTCGCGGGCTTCATGTTCGGCGGACCGAACCACTGCGCTAGCTGCTCGGCCTGCGTCCACGCGGCGTAGACCCTTTCCGGCTTCGCGCGGAGCCGGCGCGTGAGGGTGAGGCTCGGCCGCTCGTCGGCGCGGGTGGCTGCCTGGTTGATGGCCATGGGTCTTCCTCCACAAAAGCTGCAAGGCGATCGAGATTGTCGGACCAGAAGCGCGCGTAGCGATTGAGCCAGTTCATCGCCTGCTCCATCGGCTGCGCGGTGAGTCGGCAGGCGACGGTCCGCCCGTTCTTCTCCCGCACGATCAGGCCGGCATCCGACAACACCTCGAGATGCTTCATGATCGCGGGCAGCGAGATCGAAAACGGCGCAGCCAGCTCGCTCACCGACAGGCTGTCCTCCTCGCCGAGCCGTGCCAGCAGCGCACGCCGCGTCGGATCGGACAGCGCCGCAAAGGTTCGGTCCAGCGTGTTGTCCTGATACTTAACCATGTGGTTTAGTATAGGCGGAGGCGGCCCGCCGTCAAGCGGGAACGCACGCATAATCCTCCGCACGAGTGCGTGATCGCGCGCTGGCTTGGAAACCCGTTCTGGATCGCTCACGAAGAAAGGCCCGCCTCGGGGCGGGCTTCGTCAGCGCCGTGATGCGCCAGCCGAGATCGCTACTCGACCTTCAGGCCGGCGAACTCGACGACCTTCTTCCACTTGTCGGTTTCGGCCCTGATCATGTCGCCGAACCCATCCGGCGTCTGTACGAGCGGCTCGCCGCCGAGCTCGACCAGGCGCTTGGTCATGTCGGGCTCCTTCATGATCGCGTTGATCTCGCCGTTGAGCTTGGCGATGATCTCCTTCGGAGTGTGCTTCGGCGCGCCCATGCCGAACAGCGCGCTCGCCTCGTAGTTCGGAACGGTTTCCGCGATCGCCTGCACGTCGGGCAGTTGCGAGGAGCGATCGGCCGTGGTGACGCCGAGCGCCCGAAGCGAGCCGGAGCGGATGTGCTGGATGATCGATGGCATGTTGTCGAAGATCACCTGCACCTGGCCGCCGAGCATGTCCGTAATCGCGGGCGCAGCACCCCGATAAGGCACGTGCTGCATCTTGCAACCGGTCATCGCCATGAACATCTCGCCGGACAGATGCACCGAGGTTCCGTTGCCCGAGGAGGCCATGTTCACCTTGCCGGGATTGGCCTTCACGTATTCGATGAACTCGGCGACGTTCTTTGCCGGCACGTCCTTGTTGACGGTCATCACGTTCGGCACGCGCTGGAACGAGGCAACCGGCGCGATGTCACGCACGAAGTTGAACTTGAGATTGGCGTAGAGCGACGCGTTGATGTAGTTGGCCGGGTTGACCAGCAGCAGCGTGTAGCCGTCTGGCTCGGCATTGACGACAGATTCGGTCCCGATGTTGTTGCCGGCACCGGGCTTGTTTTCGATCACGAATTGCTGGCCGAACTTTTCCGACAACCGCTGGCCGATCAGCCGCGCCAGGATGTCGGTGGCGCCTCCCGGCGGATAGCCGACGACCCATTTCACCGGCCTGGCCGGATAATCCGCCGCAAAGGCCTTAGGCAGCGGCGCGGTTGCAAGCGGACTGGCGGCGAGCAGGCCGAGCGCAGTGCGGCGTGTGATCATCTGAAGTCTTCTCCCAGTTTGTTGTTCTTGAATGCGGCGCGTTGTAACAAAGCCGCCCGGCGACGAGAAGTGCGCACCCTGCATCGTGACGAAAGGATTAGGCATGTCCGTGAAGGTCCAGGCCATCGATCCCCTTGTCATCAAGGTCGCCGACCTCGCGCGCACCGCCGAGTGGTACCGCAAAATCCTCGGCATGGAAGTGAGGGTGTTCGACCCGGGCGGCGGCAAAGCGCCGCGGACCTCGCTTCAGTTCGGCAACCAGAAGATCAAGGTCCGGCCACGCGATGCCGACAAGGTTGAGCGGTTCGCCGCGGACCATTTGACCGCCGGCAGCGAAGAGGACGGCGGCCGGTAGAATTCGTAGGTCGGGTTATGACGCAGTAAGATTAGCCGACTACATTGTAGCTGCCTCAACACACGACACCGGAAGGCGTAACCCACCACGCCACGGGCGAGAAAAGTGGTGGGTTACGCTTCGCTAACCCACCCTACGGCAGCGGAGAATGTTTCGTCAGAACGATCCGAGTGCGACCGGGCGGAAGGCCTGCACGAGCTGCTGGTCAAGCTTGCCGCTCATGCTCTCGAGCATCGCAAATGCGCGGGAATGGGTAAAGGGCATGCGATAGGCACGCTTCTCGACCAGCGCGGCATAGATGTCGACGATGGTTGTCAGGCGGACGATGTCGCTGATCTGGTTCGAGGAGAGCTTGTTCGGATAGCCGGTGCCATCGAGAAATTCGTGGTGATGCAGCACCACGTCAAGCATCTCCGGCGGGAAGCCGCCTTGCGCCGCGAGCGCCTCGTAGCCGCGGCGCGGATGCTGGCGGACCTCATCCATCTCCTCGTCGGAGAGCTTGCCGGGCTTGTCCAGAAGCTGTGTTGGCACGAAGGCCTTGCCGACATCGTGCAGCAGAGCGGCGCGGGTCAGGCGGCGCTGGTCGTCCTCGCGCATGCCGAGATGCTGCGCGAAGGCGACTGCAAAGCCGGTGACGAACAGACAATGCCGGTAGCTGCCGACATGGTGGCAGCCGACGGTGGTGAGCCACTCGCGCAGCGAGGAATGCTTGATCGCCTTGAGAATCTTGCTCTCGGCCGCGACCACGTCGTCGAGCGTCAGGGGCATGCCGAGCGGCAGCTTCTCGAACATCTTCGCCAGCACCGCATGTGCCGCCTCGACGCCGCGGTTCAACGTCTTGCCGCGATCAGAGGCGTCGTAGGTGGTGGTGTCCGGAAACGCGGCGCGGATACGCTGCAAAATGGCCTCGGGCTGCAGCGGCCGCGAGATCGTATCGGTGGCGCCCAGCGCCCAAGCCTGCATGGTGCCGTGGTGAAGCGCATCCGCCAGCACGAACAGCCGCGGCATCGAACGATAGGCATCACCCCGCAGCTTGTTGCGCACCCGCTGCACGCTCTCGGACGCGCGCAGGTTGATATCGACGACGATGCCGGAGACATCGCGCGCCGGCTGCTCGGGGATTTCCTGGGTCGAGACCGTCGTGACCTCTCCGACCGACTGCAGGATGTCGGCAAGCTCGATGCTCTGGTCGCTGCGGTCGGAGGCCAGCAGGAGCCTGCGTTTGGCGGCGGGTTTGGTTGAGGCGGTCATGGCTTCCCCAAGAGGCACTGAGAGCAACTGGCAAGAGCGCTGCGCTCGATTGCACCATCCTAGCTGCAATCAGGTTCTCCGGCCCTTAATGCGCTTACTGAACGGGAACCTGCGGGGATTGTTCAAATTTGAGGGATTTTGCCGCGGCTTTCGAGAAATGGGGGGACGCCGCCAAACTCACCGCCGTCATCACCCGCGGAAAGCGGGTGATCCAGTATTCCAGAGGCAGCGCGAAGATACGGAGAGGCCGCCGCGTACTGGATGCCCCGCCTTCGCGGGGCATGACAGCGAATATGTGAACGCGGTGCACCGCCTCACGCAACTATACGCGCAAGCAAAAAAATCCGCCGGAGGTTGCCCTCCGGCGGATCGTCTCGATTGCAAATTGCGGCCGGTCTTACGCTTTCATGTTCGCCTTCACGGCTTCTGAACTGATGGAAACCAACGTCATCTTCGCGCGAATGTTGTGCGTTTGCGACAGGGCGCTGACGCAACCACCTGACGGAATAAGCGGCAGAGTTCACGTGACGCATGAATCCCATCATGAAATGCCATCATGGTTTGTTGGCTTCCTCCGAGTAACCCACCACGCTAGGATGGAGCTCACGCGAACAGGGGTGGGCGCGATGCTACGGATCGACGGAGATGGAGTTGCCATTCACTGCGGAGTCCGCGAAAGGCCCCGAATGATGAAGCCGACGATGGTGGCGACTGTCACGATAGCGCTGGGCATGACGACGGCCGCGGCGCAAGCCGAGCAATGGGCGCCGCCGCGCCTGCCCTTCGTCATGACCTTGTCGAACACCACGCCGCTGGCGTTCGGGATGGATGCCGCCCAGGCGGCGCAGGCGCTGGGCCAGCCGCTGCAATATGTTCGCGGACGACCCGGCAACGAGATCTACCTCGCCTTGCGCAATCTCGGCGGCAGCCGGCTGATCCCGTACCGCCACCGCCTGTTCCTGCAATTCCGCCACGGTCGCCTCGCAGGCTGGAAAGAGGACTACGGCGAGAACTGGATGTGGGAGTAGGTGCAACTCTCAATCCTCATGGTGAGGAGGCGCGAAAGCGCCGTCTCGAACCATGAGCGCCCGGCTCTCGCAGCTCGGCCTTCATCCTTCGAGACGCTTGCTTCGCAAGCTCCTCAGGATGAGGGGAGAGAGCGAGATTCTTGAATCAGACGACAAGTCCACAACCAACAACGAAGGACAACCTCGTGGGACACGACATTAAACTGACGGCCTCCGACAATTTCCAGCTCGGCGCCTATCGCGCCGATCCCACTGGGGCGCCGAAGGGCGCGGTGGTGGTGATCCAGGAGATCTTCGGGGTCAACCATCATATCCGCTCGGTCTGCGACCGGCTCGCCAGGGAAGGCTATGTCGCGCTCGCGCCATCGATCTTCGATCGCACCGCGCCAAACTTCCAGTCGGGCTATTCCCCCGACGAGATCGCCGAGGCGCGCAAATTCGTCGCCAACCCCGACTGGGCGGCGATGCTCCGCGATACGCAGGCCGCGATCGATGCGGTGACGACCGTCGGCCCGGTCGGCATCATCGGCTTCTGTCTGGGCGGCAGCATCGCCTATGTCGCGGCTGCGCGGCTCGCCGGTCTCTCGGCCGCGATCGGCTATTATGGCGGCGCCGTCGTGCGCTTCGCCGATGAGAAGCCGAAGGTGCCGACGCAACTGCATTTCGGCGAAAAGGACGCCGGCATTCCCTTAACCGACGTCGAGACCATCAAGAGCAAGCGCCCGGAGGTCGAGGTGTTCATCTATCCCGGCGCCCAGCACGGCTTCCATTGCGACGAGCGCGCGAGCTACGACAAGGCCAGCGCCGACGTCGCCTGGCCGCGCAGCATGGCGTTCTTCGCGGCGCATTTGACGTGACGTCGCAGACGTCGTTGGTTAGCTGCGCAGGCCCAGCCTTCGCAGCCGGTGGTCGAGCTGGGCCCGGCTGATCTTCAGCGCACGCGCGGCGGCCGAAACATTGCCGCCGGCGCGCGCCAGTGCCGCCTCATAGGTGGCACGCTCGACCTCCGCAAACGATGCACTGCCTTGGGATGGCGGCGCGTCAGGCGTCTCGTGCTGCGACGGCCCGCCCTGGTGAAGAGGCACACGTCCGAGCCGCCCGTCGGGCGAGATGAGATTAGAACCAGCGCTCGCCGACGTAGACCGTATCGCCGGGGCCGACGGGGGTGCCGAGCGGCACCACGGCACGCATTGCGCCACCGGCATCGCTGCGGGTCACCGTGACCACGTCGCGCTTGGCGCGCGGCGAGAAGCCGCCGGCGATCGCGACCGCGCTCTCGACGGTCATATTCGGCACGTAAGGATATTGGCCGGGCGCGGCGACTTCGCCCAGAATGAAGAAGGGACGATAAGCTTCGATCTCGACCGCCACCGACGGTTCCCGGATATAGCCGTTGCGCAGGCGCGCGGCGATTTCGGAGGCGAGCCCCGCCGTGGTGCGACCGCGCGCCGGCACCGCGCCGACCAGCGGCATGGTGATCGCGCCGCCGGCATCGATCGCGTAGGTGTTGGTGAGACCTTCCTGGCCGTAGACTACGACGCGCAGCTTGTCGCCGGCATCGAGATGATAGGACGCATCGTAGCGCACCGGCACGGCCATGGGCGCAGGCATCGGCGCGGCATAGCCGACCGCCACGGGCCCGGGAGCTGCGGCAAAGGAATTGCGGAGCGCGCTGATGGCGCCGCCACCGGAATTGTCGACGACGGCGACCGGCTGCGGCCCGGCGGGCTGGCCATAGGCCATGTAATCGAGATCGCTGCGCGGCTGTGCGACCGCAACGGGACCGACGGTTTGCATGCAGCCGCCAAGGACGAGCGCGGCGGACGCTGCCAAGATCGACCATCGAAACGCGCGCGCAACCCGCACCGGAGCCATCCCTTGAACCGAGATAGCTCCAGTGTTGCACCCGTTATGGTTAACAAAGCGTTTCGAGGCGATGCGGCGGACGATGCAACCAAAAGTCTCGGCGCGCTCGCTCTCCCGCAAGCGGGAGAGGGAGCTGAGAGTGCGCGGCTAGATCACGCGCTCACACCCACGCCGATCGGACAGGACACGCCGGTGCCGCCGAGGCCGCAATAGCCGGCCGGATTCTTGGCGAGATATTGCTGGTGGTAGTCCTCGGCGAAATAGAACTCGCCGGCGGCCGCGATCTCGGTGGTGATGGCACCGAGGCCCTTGGCGGCGAGCGCCTTCTGATAGAGCGCCCTGGACTCGTCGGCCGCCTTCTTCTGCGCATCGCCAAACGTGTAGATCGCGCTTCGATATTGCGTGCCGACGTCATTGCCCTGGCGCATGCCTTGCGTCGGATTGTGGTTCTCCCAGAACGCCTTCAACAGCCGCTCGTAAGAGATCTTCTTCGGATCGTACACGACCAGCACCACCTCGGTGTGGCCGGTGCGGCCCGAGCAGACCTCTTCATAGGTGGGATTGGGCGTATGGCCGCCGGCATAGCCGACCGCGGTGACGTAGACGCCCTCGCCGAGCTCCCAGAATTTGCGTTCGGCGCCCCAGAAGCAGCCGAGCCCGAAGACGGCCTGCTCGAGACCTGCAGGGTAAGGCGGCTTGAGCGTCGCGCCGTTGACGAAATGGGTGGTGGCGGTCGGTAAGGGCTGCGCACGGCCCGGCAGCGCCTCGGCTGCGCTCGGGAGTGCAGTGGTCTTGCGCATGAACAGCATGGTCGGATCTCCGAAACGAGCTGTCCGTCGCCCAAGCAGGGCGCTCAGGCGACGTGCTCGCGATACCAGTTGAATATAGGCATTTACGCTTGGAGAGGCAGCCCTGTTACGCCGCCTCCTTTCCAGGGGCGGTCAATCCCGCGAATAGCCGATCAGGCGTTTCCGCGGCCGGAACAGGATCATCAGGAGGATTCCGAGAATGCCGAGCACGGCGAAGACCGGCTGGTCCAGCACCAGGCGGATCACCGAGGTCCAGAGCCATGGAGCCTTGGCCTCGACCCAGGTCCGGAACGCCTGCTGGCTGGACTGATGGATATCGTTCCAGAACTGGCCGAACCGGGTGAACCGCAGGGTCTGGTCCGCCACCCAGCGGGCGCCGTCGTAGACCATGAAGATGAAGCCACCAGCCAGCAGCAACAGGCCGATCAGTCGGAAAAAGCCGCGGATCATGCAACACCCAAATATGCCCCATCCGGCCGGGACGAGGCGAAACGCCGCCAGCCAATACCGGGGCGAGAGCGGAAATTCAACCTCGTCAGTACGTTACAGCGGTTCCTGGGCCGCTCCGGCTGACTTTCCGGGCCTCCCGAAGCCGTTGACGGTGCCGCAGGCCCCCTCTATAAGGACGCCAACTGGCGGCGGGGGCAATCCCGCCGCCGCTGTTCTTTGAGCCATGTGAGGCAGCCTTGGAAGGCAATAGCCGCAAGGCTGGCGCGCGGACTCTAAAGAACTGTCTTAGCAAAAGAACTGCCTTAGCAACCGAACACCCTAAAACCGAGCGTCGATTTCGCGGTTCAAGCAGCCGGCGCTAATCCGAGCAAAAAGCGACCGGTCACCGCAGAGGATTTTTGAGACTATGGCCAACACCACTTCCGCCAAGAAAGCGACGCGCAAGATTGCCCGTCGTACCGCCGTCAACAAGTCGCGTCGCACCCAGATGCGCGGCGCAGTCCGCACCGTCGAAGAGGCGATCAAGTCCGGTGATCGCGCCGCCGCGCTGAAGGCGCTCGCGAACGCTGAGCCCGCCCTGATGCGCGCCGCACAGCGCAACATCATTCACAAGAACAACGCGAGCCGCAAAGTGTCGCGGCTGACGCATCAGATCGCCAAGCTCGGCAAGTGATCTGACTGAACGGCGCGTAAGCGGACGAAGCCCGGCATGCGCCGGGCTTTTTCTTTTGTTGCTTCGAGCGACGGAGATCGGAACGCCTCAACCGGAGCTTCCGATTCAGAGCTCCGCGATCGGAGCTCGTTGACGAGAGCAGCCCTTCGATGGGAGCTCTTGGAAAAATCTTTCGTCGTGCGATTTTACCTCCGTAGTTTTACCTGCTGGCGATTCTGTCACACTGGAAACTTTCATCCCAGCTGCAAAAACACGTTGTGGCGCGACGGAATGAAGTCCTGCCTCGACATCCTTCTGCACACCCTGGTCTCCACGGAAAGCTGTGCAGCGACAGGGGTTACCCTGCAAAACGAGACTCGAAAAACGATGTCTCGATAATCACTTATCCACATAGTGACGGGAAGCATTTGGAAAATTGGCTCACACGGCACTCGCGTGACGCTTTTGTAAATTTTTTTGCGCGCCGTCGGAGAATTGTCACATGCCGCGCATTGCCTTCGATTCTGCACGGCGATTCAAAAACTTGGTTCTCGACCCTGTGAACAACTCTGCGCGCGCGTTAACGCAGATCAGGATTTCAGCTCCTCAACTGTGAATCAATTTCATTGCGAGTCTCTGCGCATCGTGTATTTCTTAAAGCCGTCCGCAGCGCCCACGATCTTGAGACCAGCGCGGTTTTGGAAACGGGGCGAGCGTGCAAATCGGCGGCGGTGTGCACGTGGGCGACGCTTTACCAAGCGATTGTCGGTTTGAAACCCATAGTGATATGGGAACGGTAGTGCTTTGTCTAAATGTCTCCAAGCGGGGCATTCGTGTCTCGTTCGCGTTCAGGCGCAACCGAGAGACAGCGACAGATCACCCGACAAGCGCGAAGGCAGCGCCGCCCGGGGCGAGTTAGGAAAGACGGGCGGACCTCGCGCCAGGACTGTGGAGTTCCTGCGCGAAGTTCATAGACGACGACACGCAGGACCTTGCCGTGAGCAATCACGGCAGGACGGGGAGGCACCATGTCGAACGAACGTAACGCGGTATTGAATCACTCTTCTTCTTCCGACGATGCCGTTTCGAGTTCGTCCTCCGACCAGCCTCCGACTTGTCCTTGCGCGCTGAGTACGCGCTGACCTCGCGAAACCACCATTCTTGACATCATAGGTCTGCTTCGCGGCGTTCGCGCCGAATGGCTGATCTGTGCCTTCAAGAAGGATTCGCTTGAGGTCGTGCCGTGGCAGGAAACCTGCGACGGCACTCGCAACGCAACCTTATCTCCAAAGAAAAGTTTTCAAACG